>JALZOJ010000057.1 GCA_030857175.1 Myxococcota bacterium
GCTGACACCGTCGAGCACGATGCGCGTCGGCGATTCATCCGACGCCTCGAGCTTCGCGACCACACCCTCGATCGTCACTTCGCATTGCGCGGCATCACCGCACTTCGCCGCGAGCGCTTCGTACTGACCCGGCGCGAACTTCAGCTCGGGCATCCACCCGTGCGTCGCGTGGTTCTTGATCGGAAACGCTGCGACGTTGCACCGCTCTGCCGACGCACACAGCATGCGCTGACGAGTCACCGTCCACTGCAGCTTCTGTCCCTGCCAGCGACGGCGGAGCTCGATCCACGTTCCGTTCTCTGCCGCGCGGTCGAGCTCGAGTGCGAGGTCGTGTTGCGTCGCGTTCATCGACTGCAGCGCTTTCTTGGCAGGAGGCGGCGAGCGCCGGTCTTCTGCACTGCACGCGGCGAGCACGATCACGATGGGCAGGATGCGGTTCATGGTCAGCTCCTCGAGATTAGGGGTTACCGGAGTGCGGCGACGCGAGGTACGGGAACGTCGTCGTGAAGGCCTTGTCGTTCGCGCTGACGCCGTCACCGATCGCCGTGAGTCCACCGCCGGCGGCCGGCTTGCCACACGCGACCGTGAGCAGCGTGTCCGTCACGTCGTCGGCGAGCGCGCGGCCGTTCGGGAAGTGCGACTGCGTGTTGGTCTGGCCGTAACCGATGTTGATGCGCAGGAGGTCCGCAGCCGTCGTGCCGTTCGGCGCGAGGAGACCGACGATGTCCGTGCGGCCGCCGGTGGGCGTCGCCGGGCAACCAGCGCCGAGCACGAGGTTGAGCAGCTTCGGCACTTCGGGGTCGAGGATGTACGCGCCGAAGTTGGAGACGTCATTCCACGGCTCGCTGCGGTTGTACTTGTCCTTGTCCTTGAGCGGGACGATGACTTCGTTCACGAGCGGCCAGCCGAGGCGCGAGACCTGGATGAACTTGCCGAAGTCGTCCGACTGGCGGTTCTTGCGGAGGATGCGAACTTGCGGGCGCGACGTCGTCGCGTAGACACCGACGACGGACTCCTTCGCGGTGGTCGACGCGGGGCGCGTGCCGTCCTTCGCGATCTCGGTGATCGGAACTTCGAGCACGAGCGACATCACATTGATGCCATCGGTGGTCGGCGCGCCGCCGACGCCGAGGAGGTCGAACACGTGGAGGTCGACGAAGAAGGGCTCGTCGCGCGGGCCGGCGAACGCCGAGGTGCCGTTGCTGGACTTGACGGCTTCGAGGGCGACCTTCTCGTAGTTCGGGAACGAGCGCTTGCCGACGTGCCACGGTGCGGTCTGTCCGTCGAGGACCTTCGTCTTCTGGCCGGTCTTGTGGACGATCTTCTCGAGGCGCCACGACTGCGTGACGTTGAGGTTCGGACTCGCGAGCGAGTCGACCGGACCGACGTTGTAGAGGAACGTGTTGCCGTTCTTCGTCTGGTTCTCGAAGGTCCAGCGGTACGTGATGTCTTCACGCGCGTCGCCGTCGTTGTCGATGTGCATCTCGTAGCGAGCGTCGTCGGAGAACTTGTAGAAGTTCGGGCCGGACGACGGGATGAGAAGCGGGACGAAGTTCGCGACCATGACGAGCTTGTTGTCGTCGGTCGGGCTGATGAACGTGTAGACGTCCGTGTTATCCGCGTATTGATCCTCGGCGATGCCGGGCGCTTCGCGGTGGCTGGAGGCTTCACTGCGGACGCCGTACGTGATCGCGGCGCCAGCGGTGAGAGTTGCGAGTGCAGATGCGATGAGTTTGTTCATTGGCTGGCTCCTTTATTCGGCGCGATAGATCGCGCCCGCTTCGGAATCGACGACTGCAAACACGCCCGCTTCACGGGCAGTCCGCAGGCCGGAGGGATCGGTCATGTCGGGTGCAGCGAGCTGGACGGTCTCGCCGGTGGTGATGTTGACGGAGGTGAGCTGCGAGTTGCCGAGGGCGTCCTTCGTCGGCATCACAGCGGTGCCACCACCGGCGGTGAGCGAGACGCCACCGGTCGTGCCCATGCGGAGGTTGCTGATGACTGCGGTGGCGGCGCGGCCGTCGGCGGGAATCGCCCACAGCACGCCTTCACCTTGGTCGCCGCTCGCGCGGTGATCCATCAGCCACGAGACGCCGTCGTTGTCGACGTGCAGACCCGTCGGAGAGACGAGCGGCTCACCTTGGTAGATGATCGTGGCTGCACCGCCGAGCGACGACAGCGAGAACAGCGCGGGTGCGCCGGCCTCCGTCCTTCCACTCGCGTGAATGGTCTTGCAGTCCGCGCGCATCGCGAGACCGCTCGGGCGAATGATGCCGCTCGCGCCGAGGTTCGTCGGGGTTCCGCCCGCGCTCGTCGAGAGGGCGAGCACGGCGCCGTCTTCGCCGCCCATGTCGGCGATGTAGAGTGTCTTGCCATCGCAAGACATCACGAGTCCGATCGGCGTCTCGAGAGGCGCACCTACCGCGAGCACTTCGGGTGCACTGCCGGGCGCCGACGAGACCTTGTAGATCGTCGGCTCCTTGAGATCGTCGTACGCCGCGAAGTAGAACGTTTTACCGTCCGGGCTCGCGACGGCATCCGTCGGGCTTTGAAACCCTCCGGATGCAACCATGGTGACTTGCGTGGGCGGATCAGTGGGCAGATCTGTCTCGGACGACGAGCCGCATCCGACCAGCGCGAGTGGCGCTGAAGTCAGAGCAGCTAGAGCTCGTTTGGCCATCTTTGGCCTCCCTCTTGGCTGTGTGCCCCTGTACGGGCAGACCCGAAACTCGGATCGACGTGGGTGGCTCCTTTTGTTGCCACCGTGAATACAGCCGCCGAAATGAGCGGTTAGGCTCCCACCTACCGTCGTATGGCGCACAACGTCGAATCGGATGTTTCGGTCCAACGCTTTGGGTACATCGCGGATGACGACGGCCGCCGCCTCAAGTTTCCGCGCGCCGTCACTCATAACGTCACCGGGCGCGTCGGCGCCGTCAGTTATGGCGGCAAGGACCTCATCTTCGACGGCCTCGAAGGTCGGCTCGACACGCTTCGCTGGACGTCCGATGCGATGTCGATCGGCGGCGCGTGGCTGCGCGACGATGCGGGCCGCTACGACATCGTCGTCGATCGCATCGAGATGCCACGCGGCATCATGCTCACGCGCGCGGATCGCGGCGTCGAGATCATGGCGCCGCACGTCTCGCTGAGCGAGATGAAGATGACGATCAAGGGTCCGTTCAGCAGCACGCCGAAGATGGTGCCGCTCGCGTCGGAAGCGCCATCGCTGCGGCAAGACCACCTGCACTTCCTCGATTCCCTCACCGGCCGCATCTATCTGACCGTGAAGGTCGTGCTCGACCTGCCGGTGATCGGCAAGCGCACGCTCGATCAGCAGCTGCGCGTCCCGGTGCAGGAAGGCTCGCTCGATTACCGCGCACTCGAGAACAGCCTCGACTGGCTCGAAGGGGCGTTCCTCGACATCAAGCACCAGGATGACCGCCTCGCGATCACGTGGAAGGTGCCAATCGTCGGCTCGTCGCGCGACCTCATCTCGTGGAAGCTCGACAACGAGGCGACCACACTCGCGTCGTTCGGCCGCGTCCCGGTGCGGTCGCTCGCGGACTTCCGGACGAAGAAGAAGACCCCGGAGAGCGACAACAAGGGCGGCGTCCTGAAGTCACTCTCGCTCGACGCGATCGACATCGCGCTCTCGCTCGTCGCACCGCGCTCCGTCGACGCCGCGGGTGGCCTCATCATGTTCGGCGGCGACGACTCGCCCGGCATGGTCGACCTCAAGGTATCGGGCGCGATCAACGACAGTAAGCCCGGCGTCCTGCGCGGCACGATCGGTAGCATCGACACCACGATCAAGGACGTGCACCTCGGCCCGGTCGTGCTCACCGCCGATCGCCTGCACTTCGACGGGCTCGACGAGCTCGAGGTCGTGTTCGACGGCTTCAAGCCGAGCTGCGTGACGGTGATCGTGCATCGGATCACGGCGACGAACTTGTCGCTCAAGCTCTCCGGCAAGTCCTAGCCGGACATGTCCGCCGTGTGATTTCGGCGCACTAGAATTCAGTCGGACTTGTCGGACACGCCGGACAGCTCTTAGCGCACGCACTCGATCGCTTCGGCCTTGCCCTCGAGCTTGACCGTGTAGTCGCCGAGCTTGGCGCTGCCGAACAACTGCAGCTCGAGCGTTGGCCCGTCGACGGTCTTGCCGAACGCGTTCGCGTTGAAGGCGAGATCGCCTGCCGCGCCCTCCAGCGTGCCCTCGAACCAGGTACCGCGCATCGACCACTTCGTATCGATGCGCTCGAGGATGACCGGCGCCGGCAGCGTGACCGACGAGCAGTCCTTGAGGTTCGTCGAGATCGTGATGTTCGGCAGGTCCGTCGCCGCGACCCCCGCACGCGTCTGCACGGTCACGCCTCTGATGGCGAGCGCCTTGCCCGCGACGATGATCTTGCCGGTCGACTTGGGCGTGACCTTCGGTACGCCCACCCCGGTCGGCGCCGGCGCGGGGCAATCGACGAGATCCGCCTCACCGCCCATCACGAGCTTGCCCATCGTGGCGCGCGGCAACGCGAGCTTCGTGCCGGCGAGCGTGACCTTGATGGGCTCGCCGAGCTTCAGGTCGTGATCGCGCGAGTAGAGGTCGGTGATGACGTACGACTCGTGGCCAGTCGTCGCGAGGCGCTTCGTGATCGTGAAGCCGAGGTTGCCGTCTTCGGTGCACGAGCCCTTGCCCGCGCCGAGCACGACACCAAAAACGTCGGGGGAGAGATGGCGGAGGAACGCGCGGTCGATCGCGATCCGTTTGCCGTCGATCGCGACCTCGAGCTTGTCGAGCTGCGCCGGCGCGGGCTGCTTGTCGGCTTTCGGCGAACAAGCGAACAGGAGCGCGACCGCGAGGATTCTCACCGCGCCAGCTTATCGCGCGGGCCGCACCATGTCCTCGGGCTTGACCCACTCGTCGAACTGCTCGGCCGTGACGAAGCCGAGGGCGATGGCGGCCTCGCGCAAGGTCGAGCCTTGCTCGTGTGCGTGCTTCGCGATCTTGGCCGCCTTGTCGTAGCCGACGTGAGGCGCGAGCGCGGTCACGAGCATCAGGCTCGCGCGCAGCTTGCGATCGATCTCGGGGCGATTTGGCTCGAGGCCGCGCGCGCAGTGCTCGTCGAACGAGGTGCACGCGTCGCCGAGCAGGCGAATCGATTGCAGCGCCGCGTTCGCGATCAGCGGCTTGTAGACGTTGAGCTCGAAGTTGCCGCTCGCAGCGCCGATCGTGATCGCGACGTCGTTGCCGAACACCTGCGCGCAGACCATCGTCATCGCCTCCGCCTGCGTCGGGTTGACCTTGCCGGGCATGATCGAGCTGCCCGGCTCGTTCTCCGGGATCAACAGCTCGCCGATGCCGGCGCGCGGGCCCGATGCGAGCCAGCGGATGTCGTTCGCGATCTTGAACAGCGCGGTCGCGAGCGTCTTGATCGCGCCGTGTGCGGTGACGATCGCGTCGTGACCTGCGAGCGCGGCGAACTTGTTGCGCGCGCTCGTGAACGGACGGCCGGTGAGCTCGGCGAGCTTGGCCGCGACGCGATCGGCGTATTCGGGGTGCGTGTTGAGCCCCGTGCCGACGGCGGTGCCACCGAGCGCGAGCTCGTAGAGGCCGGCCATCGTGGCGCGCATCGCGGCGATCGCGAAGTCGAGCTGTGCGACCCAGCCGCTGATCTCCTGGCCGAGCGTGAGCGGCGTGGCGTCCTGCAGGTGCGTGCGGCCGATCTTGACGATCTCCGCGAACGCCTGCGCTTTCGCGTGCAACGTGTCGCGCAGCGCGGCGACCGAGGGCAACAGGTGCGCGTCGATGCGTGCGCTGACCGCGAGGTGCATCGCCGTCGGAAACACGTCGTTCGAGCTCTGCGACATGTTCACGTCGTCGTTCGGATGCACGGGCTTCTTCGTGCCGCGCGTGCCGCCCGCGACCTCGCTCGCGCGATTCGCGATCACCTCGTTGACGTTCATGTTCGTCTGCGTGCCGCTGCCGGTCTGCCAGACGACGAGCGGGAACTCGGCGTCGAAGTCGCCGCGGATGACCTCGTCGGCGGCGGCGACAATCCAGTCGGCCTTGTCGGCGGGCAAGAGACCGAGCGCCTGGTTCACGAGAGCCGAGGCCTTCTTCACCGTGGCGAGCGCACCGACGATCTCGCGCGGCATCTTCTCGAGGCCGATGCGAAAATTCTGCAGCGAACGCTGCGTCTGTGCGCCCCAGTACCGCGCGTCGTCGACCTCGATCGCGCCCATGCTATCGGTCTCGGTGCGCGTGGCCATGATCGTGCTTTACCATGTGAGTGTGCGTTGGCTGCTGCTCATGGCCCTGATCGCGTGCCGCTCGGAGAAGCAGGACACGCCGCAGCCGCAGCCCATCCCCGGTCCCGTCGATCGCTGGACCGAGGAGCGCGCGGTCATGGTCACGCACACGATCGCCGCGCGTGGCGTGCGCGATCAGCGCGTGATCCAGGCGATGCGCCGCGCGCCCCGTCACGAGCTCGTGCCGGAAGAGCTTCGCCGGCACTCGTACGAGGACAGGCCGCTGCCGATCGGCTGGGATCAAACGATCAGCCAGCCGTACATCGTCGCGGCGATGACCGAGGCGGCGCAGCTCTCGGCCGGCGAGAAGGTCCTCGAGGTCGGCACCGGCAGCGGCTATCAGGCGATGGTGCTCGCCGAGCTCGGCGGCGTCGACATCTACTCGATCGAGATCGTCGAGCCGCTCGCGAAGCGCACGCACGAGCTGCTCGCGAAGCTCGGCTACACGAAGCTGCACCTGCGCATCGGCGACGGCTATCGAGGCTGGCCAGAAGCAGCACCGTTCGACGCCATCATTGTCACCGCCGCGCCCGCCGAGATCCCGAAGCCGCTCGTCGAGCAGCTCGCGGTCGGCGGCCGGCTCGTGATCCCCGTCGGCAAAGCGGGCGAGCAACAGCTCAAGGTGATCATCAAGGATGCCAAGGGCACGACATCAGAGACGCTGTTCGACGTTCGCTTCGTGCCGATGACGGGCGAAGCTCAGGAATAGGGTCACAGATCAAATGTCGTCGTCGTCGGGCGTCGCGTGCGTGCCGCGTGCGCGCAGCCCGTTCGCGCGGGCGGCCGCGTCGGCGAAGCTCGGGTCGCGCTTCATCACCATCTCGAAGTAGTAGAGCGCTTCGGCGTAGTCGCTGATCGCTTCGTAGGTGATGCCGATCTCGTAGTACAGCGACTGGCGCTCGCGATCCGAGGGCTCGGCGTGCAGGCCTTGCTTGAACTGGTGGATCGCTTCGGACGCGTTGCCGAGATCGCGGTAGCAGAGGCCGATCATCACGCGGCACTGCACCTCGCGGCCGGGCGCGCGGAGCACCTTCTCGAATTCCTTCACGGCTTCGTCGAGGAGGCCCATCTCCTTGTAGGCGAGACCGAGGTCGTAGTGTGTGTCGGAGTCGTCGTCCGCGAGCGGCTTCTCCAGCATGACCGTGGGGCCACGCTTCTTCTTGCCGACCGGAAGGGGGTTGTCCTCGACCGAGCTGTCGATCGCCTCGAAGTCGTCGAGCTCTTCGATCTCGTCGAGATCGATCGCGTCGGTGCCTTCCGTCAGCATCTCTTGCTCGATGGACTCCGACGGCACCTCGTGTGACTCGTCGATCGGCATGTGGCCGCCGCCCGCCATGGAGTCGATCTCGTGCAGCTTCGCGGTGGCCATGCGATGGCCCGGGTAGCGGTCGAGCAAGTTGCGCAGCACCTCGGCTGCCTCGGGATACATGCCCTGCCCCGAGTAGAAGTCGGCCTCGTCGAGCTCGTCCTCGACGCTGGATTCTGCGCGCGGCTGCGGCACCGCGCCGACGCTGGTGTCGAGCGCGTGTGATTGCGTGGGATCGTATGGCGGCGTCTGCACGGCTTCGGTGCCGTACGGGTCGTAGCTACCCGACACGCTCAACGGATCGTCGCTGACGTCGCCGTGAGCATCCGGTGCGCCGGCCGTCTCGTCGAAGCCGCTGACGTAGACCGCGTCGGTGTTCGGCACGTTGCCGTGCACGGCCGCGTCGAACGCGCGCGCTTCGTCGGGATCGAACGGCAGGTCGCTCGCTTCATCCTCGTCGAGGTGGCGATCGACCGCGTCGAGCAGCGCGCGATTTGCCTTCGCATCGAACCGCGTCGGTGCGTTGTGCTCGTCCCAGCGCGGCGGACTGTCGACGATCACGCCGTCGTCGAGATCTTCCTCGGGCGTGTGATTCGCGAGCGCGTCGACGTGCTCGGGCGACATCTGCCGCGTCGGTTGCGAGAGCGACGGGTCGAAGTCCATGTAGTCCGCGGCCATCGGCCCTGGCGGCGGCGGACGCGGCGGCACCGGCAACGGACGCGGCGGCGCGGGGCTGCCATGCGCGATGCCATACGAGTCGCCGATCAGCTCGTCGGGATCGAAATCATCGACCGAGTCGCGCTTGCTGCGCGCGATCCCGACGGGGCGCGGCGCAGGTGCGGCGAGCTCGAGGTCTTCCATCTCGACGTCGACGGGCGCGACGCCGCCATCACCGAGCGAGTAGCTAACCTCCGACGAGACCGAGCCGGTGCGTGCGACGCGCAGGCGAAAGCGACGCGCGATCTCGAACGCGCCCGTGTGAGTGCCGTTCATCGCGAGCAGCTCTTGCAGATACTGCTCGGCGCGATCCGGATCCGAAGGCGCGACGAGCTCGGCGAGCTTGAGCAGCTCGACCTCCGCCTCTTGCTCGCGACCCTGCGAGATGAAGATGTCTTTCAGTCGCTCGTGTGCTTCGACGTTTTCCGGATCGAGCCCGAACACGCGGCGCAGGTGATCGACGGCCTTCTGATGCAGGCCGTACTTCACGTAGACGTCGGTCTCGGCGAGGATCTTCGAGATCTCCTCGGCGTGCTGCTCGCCGGCCGTGTTGACCGTGCGCGGATCCGGCGCGGGCTCCATGTCCGCGCTGAAGTCGTCGCCGTCGTATTCGGGCAGCGCGAAGTCGACGCCCGACAGGCTCTGCTCGTCGACGAGCGGCATCGAACCGGTCATGCGTGCGTCCATGCCGGCGCCCGCGAGCGATGGCAGGTCGGTGGTGATGTTGAACTGCGGCTGCCCCGTAGCCGCGCGCACCTGCGCCGGCAATGGCGTGGGCATGCGCTGCTGCATCGGCGGCGGCGGTGGCGGCTTGGGTGCGGTGGTGGCCGCCGGTCCGAGGAAGTCCTTCGCATCCGGATCGCTCGGAACGAACTCGAGGATCTTGCGGAAGACCTCTGCTGCCTTGCTCTTGTGCTTGTTCTCGAGGTGAATGCGCGCGAGCTCCTTGAGCACGGAGACCGTCTTGGCCTTCTGGTCGAGCGCCTGGAACGCCTGTGCGAGCAGCGCGAGTGTGTCGACATCGCGCGGGTCCGCTTTGAAGCACGCCTGTAATTTTTGCAGCGCGCGGCGTGGATCGTTGCGCCGCAAGTAGAGGCCCGCGAGCTCGCGATTGAGGCCGTGATTGTCGGGCTTGTGCCAGAGCAAGCGCTCGGCGACCTTGACGAAGTCGTCCTGGCGGCCCTGGCGGCGCAGCTGCTCGCACGCGACGGAGAACTCGTTCGCGGCGTCCTCGACGATGCCTTCCTTCGAGTACAGCTCGGCGAGCTTGATGCGCGTGGCGATGTTCTCGGGGTCGAGATCGACGAGCTTCTTGACGGTGGCGAGCGCTTCCTTCGTGTTGCCTTCACGATGGAAATGCGCGGCGACGCTCTCGAAGTGCTGCATCGCATCGGACATGAGGCCGAGTTGCCGATACAGCTCGGCGAGCTTCAGGATCACGTCGACGAGGCGCGGATCGAGCTTGAGGATCTGCTTGTAGACCGCGACCGCTTTCAGGAAGAAGCCCTGGTCGTGATAGAAGCGCGCGACCTTCAGGTACGTCTCGATCGCGTCCTGCTTCGATCCCTTCTTCGCGTAGAGATCGCCGATCTTCAGCCAGACCCGAACGTCTTTCGGATCCTCGTGGACGATGCGCAGGTACTCCTTGACCGCTTTATCGATCTGACCCTTGTCGACGAACTTCCTCGCCGCATCCATGACCTTTTCTTTATTGAAGGCCACGAGTGGTCAGATCCTCCAGGTGCGGCGCATCACAACAGCCTCGAACTAGCCTACGGGTGCTAGCGGCTGTGGGTCAAGGAAAACCACGTGTGAATCTCACGCGTTGCAGCGACTGTGCGCCCGACATGAGATCACGTGCTGGAGCGTGAAAGCGCGATGTAGTTCAGGCGGCGGCAGCCTTCGCGGCGAGCAGGCGACCGACGAAGCCGGTGTCGAAGTCCCCGCGGATGAAGTCGGGGTTGTTCACGATCCGGCGCAAGAACGGGATGTTGGTCCGGATCCCTTCGATCACCATCTCGTCGAGGCAGCGGCGTGCGCGCCTGAGCGCCGCCGGTCGGTCTACATCGTGGACGATGACCTTCGCGAGCAGCGAATCGTAGTTCGGCGGTACGACGTAGCCTGCGTACACGTGCGTATCTACGCGTACACCGAGGCCACCGGGCATGTGCAGCGCGGTGATCTTGCCCGGCCACGGCGCGAACGTGTTCGGGTCTTCTGCGTTCACGCGTAGCTCGATCGCGTGCCCACGCGCTTTGCGCTCGGTGAACGAGAGCGGCTCGCCCGCCGCGATGCGGATCTGCTCGCGCACGAGATCGAGACCGGTGACGAGCTCGGTCACCGGATGTTCGACCTGCAGGCGCGTGTTCATCTCCATGAAGTAGAAGCTGCCGTCGGAGTCGAGCAAGAACTCGAGCGTGCCGACGTTCGTGTAGCCGATCGCTTCGATCGCGCGGACCGCCGCGGTTTGAAGCTTCTGTCGCGTCTCGTCGGGCAGCGCCGCCGACGGTGCTTCTTCGATCACCTTCTGGTGCCGGCGCTGGATCGAGCACTCGCGCTCGCCGAGGTGCGTGTAGTGGCCGTGCTTGTCGGCGACGACCTGGATCTCGATGTGGCGCGGCTTCTGGCAGTACCGCTCCATGTACATCTCGGGATTGCCGAACGCGGCCTGCGCCTCGGTGCGTCCCATCGCCCACGACTCGATCAGCTTCTCCCGTTCGTAGACGATCTTCATGCCGCGACCACCGCCGCCGGCCGTGGCCTTCATGATGATCGGATAGCCGATCTTCTCGACGGCTTCGAAGACATCGCTCTCGCTGTGGAGCCCCGCCGAGCCCGGCAGCACGGGCACGCCTGCCTTCGACATCGCCTCGCGCGCGCGGATCTTGTCGCCCATCAGGCGCATCGCCTCGGGCGGCGGACCGATCCACGTCAGCTTGCACTTCTTGCAGACCTCGGCGAACTCGGCGTTCTCCGACAGAAAGCCGTAGCCGGGATGGATCGCATCGGCGCCCGTGACTTCGGCGGCCGAGATGATCATCGGGACGTTCAGGTAGCTCTGCTTCGACGGCGGCGGGCCGATGCACACGGCTTGATCCGCGAACTTCACGTGCAGTGCGTCGGTGTCTGCGGTCGAGTGCACCGCGACGGACTCGAGACCGTTCTCGCGACACGCGCGGATGATGCGCAGCGCGATCTCTCCTCGGTTGGCGATCAGGACTTTCTTGAACATGTCACGGCGCGATCTTGAACAGGGGCTGCCCGTACTCCACCGTCGAGCCGTCCTCGACGAGGATCGCGACGACCGTGCCCGCGACATCGGCCTCGATCTCGTTCATCAGCTTCATCGCTTCGACGATGCAGAGCACCTGGCCCTTGTCGACGCGCTCGTTGAGCGCGACGTAGTTCTGCGAGTCCGGATTCGGTTTGCGATAGAACGTGCCGACGAACGGCGACGTCACCGCGTGCGTCTTGTCATCGACGGCGGCTGCCGTCACCGAAGGCGCGGCGTGCGGCGCGGAGCCGAGTGCCGGCATCTGCATCGCCGGCATCTGGAGCTGCATCGGCATCGCGCTCTGGGTGACCACCCCGCCGCGACGAACCGTGAGCGTGACTTCCTTCGTGTCGACGATCAGCTCGGACAGGCCGTGCTCGGCGACGATCTCCGCGAGACCGCGCGCCATCGTGACAAGTGGATCCGCAGCGGCGCTGTCAGCGCTTGCTGCGCCCTTTGTTGTCTTTCGTGCCATCGCGGGCGGTAGCTTCCACGTGGGCGAGCGCTGCGTCCAGTCCCAGGTAGTAGCTTTGTGCGCCGAAACCGCAGATCTGGCCGATGCACATCGCGGCCGTGATCGAGCCGTGTCGAAACGGTTCTCGGGCGTGAATGTTCGATAAGTGAACTTCAACGGTCGGCAGGCCGACGGTCTCGAGCGCATCGCGGATCGCGACCGAGGTGTGCGTGTAGCCGCCGGGGTTGATCACGATCGCGTCGGCCCATTCCTTGGCCTGCTGGATCTGATCGACCAGCTCGCCCTCGAGGTTCGACTGCGCGGAGCGGACCTTCGCGTCCCGCTTCTTCGCGCGGCGCACGAGCTCGGCATCGATCTCGGCGAGCGTCGTCGTGCCGTAGACGCTGGGATCTCTCGTCCCGAGCAGATTCAGGTTCGGTCCGTGAAGGACGAGGATCTTGTGTTTCAAAGCTGTGCGGCCAGCGTCGGCGCCGACACGCGCGCGAGGTAGCGCGCCTTGCCGAAGTTGCCGTCGGGCGTCACGCAGATCGCCACGAAGTATTGCGGCGAGATCATCCGGCAGATCAGCACGAGGCGCTGCGCTTTGACGCTCAGCTCCTCGAGGCTGCCCACCTGAAGCGAATCACCCGCCTTGCGAACCTGCGTGAGGATGAAGGAGAACTCCATCGCCACGGTGTTCATGTCGACGCGGTCGCTCTGCTTCACGTAGGTCTCGACCGGAATGCCGTCGAGGCCCATCACGACCGCCGCGATTCCACCGTCGACGTTGTCGACCATTCTCTTGAGCGTTTCGGCGAACACGATGTCTTGACGTTACAGGAGGGTTTGACGGCCGCGCCAGCGCACGGAGGACCTATTGCAGCGTGACGGTGACGCTGCGCGCCGCGTCCATCGTGACCACACACGTCGGCCCCGTCGTGCAGCCGCTGATCCCAGTCCACATGACGGTCGTGGCGCCGGTCGCGGTGAGCGTGACGCTCGTGCCCGTTACATAGCTCGCGGTGCACGTGGCTCCGCAGTTGATGCCCGCGGGTGTCGACGACACCGTCGCGGTCGCGGCAGCGGCGCCGGCCTTTGTGACGGTGAGCGCGAACTGCTGCATGTCGATGGTCGCCGGGCAGACCGGTCCGGTGGCGCTCATGCAGCACGAGACCGAGCCGTCCTGAAACGTGTTGCAGGCGTTTTGATCGCTCGGAGCGATCGCGGTGCCGAACGGGAGGGGACACGCGCCGAGGATCCTCGCCACGCACGAGTCGCAGATCGTGACGGGATATTCGAACGGCACACCGTCGACGGTGTCACCGCCGCCGCCGACCACACCGAACGGCGTGATCTTCGCGACGTACTGCGCGCGCATCGTGCCGCTCGCCGGCGCTGCCGCGAGCATGTCGGGCCTGATGATATCGAACGCGACGCTTGTCTTGCCGCCAGGCTCGAGCGACGCCGAGAACAGCGACGTGAACTTGCCCTTCGAGACGCGTGACGTGCCCGTCGCGTCGAACACTTCGACCTTGGCACCGCGAAGCGCGATGGTGCGCTGCGCGGCTGTGCCATCTGTCGTCGTGATGAAGCTGACGATCTCCGGCGTCAGGAGGTACGGGCTCGGCGACTGTTTGTCGATGAGGCCGCGTGCGAGGAACGCTCCACCCGGAGCGATCGAGCAGTTATCCCCGGGCGCGAGGTTGTGCGTGATTCCAAATCCTTCGTCGCCGGCTCCGGCGACGCAGGCGCTTGTCAGTACCAGTATCAAGGCGAGGCGATGCATCCGCGTCCTCCAATTGAAAATCGTATCAAGCGCCCGCAACGGGACGCAAAATTCTTGAGAGATCGGTGACCGCGATCTCGATGGGCTCACACGCGCCCACCTCCCTCACGGCGATAAACCTTAGATTCGCACCAATCCGCTTCTTGTCGACCTTGACCCCCGCGAGCACCTCGTCGGTAAACCACGGACTTGGGTCCGCCGGCAGGCCGCTCGACGCGAGCGCGGCAGAGACCTCCTGCGAGAGGTCCCGTGTGCCGAGCACGGCGGCGGAGACCCGACACGCGGCGACGAGGCCAAGCGCGACCGCTTCCCCGTGCAACATGCCCGAGGCGGACTCGATCGCGTGGCCGACCGTGTGGCCGAGGTTGAGGAGCGCGCGCTGCCCGGTGACCTCGCGTTCGTCGCGCCCGACGATCTCCGCCTTGAAAGCGATCGAGCGGTCGATCACCTGCTTTAGCTCCCTCGGCGGCGGCGCCACACCATCGGGACCCGCAGCCCACGCGGCGCACGCGGCGACGGCGTCCCAGAGCGCGCGTCCGTCGAGCAGCGCGTACTTCCAGAGCTCGCCGAAACCCGCGCGGCGCTCGCGTGCGGGCAGCGTCGCGAGCGTGTCGGTCGCGCATGCGACGAGCCGCGGCTGCCAGAACGCGCCGACGAGGTTCTTGCCCGCGGGTAGATCGATCGCGGTCTTGCCGCCGATCGCGGCGTCCGTCATCGCGACGAGCGTCGTCGGCAACTGCACGATGGGAATGCCGCGGTACAGCGTCGATGCGACGAAACCGGCGAGATCACCGACGACACCGCCGCCGAGCGCGACGATCGCCGATGCACGATCGAGCCCGCGTTCGACGAGCTCCGACGACAGCTGCTCGTACTTCGCGAACGACTTGCTCGCCTCGCCGGGCTCGATGACGATCGTCTCGTCGGCCGCGAACGCGTGATGCCGTGCGACGTTGCGATCGGTGATCACAGCGATCTTCGACGGAGATCCGAGCTGGGACATCACGAGCGCGCGATCGATCGCGGCGGTCGTCACGACGGCATAACTGCGTTCGCCGAGCGCGACGATCGTCGTCCCGGCGTTCGCGTCGCGCGCCCGCAAGCTCGCGAACACGCGCTCGACGTGTTTCACGTGCGAGACGACCTCGTCGATCGACTTGCCCATCGTGCTGACGACCGCGTGTGCGCGGCGATAGATCGGTGCACGCTCGACCGCGAGCGCCTCGGCATTCGAGAGCAGCGGCCGCGCCGGCCCACCAGCGGCGCGACGTCGCGCTTCACCGGCATCGACACCGAGCGCGACGACGAGACCGGCCGCGCGCATGCGCTCGAGGTTGTCGCCGAACGTCGCCGCACCACCGCCGGTCGCGACCACGGCGTCGGCCGTGAGCAGCGTCCCGAGCGTCTTCGCCTCGACCTCGCGAAACGCGCGTTCGTCGCGCGCGACGAGCTCTTGCACGCTGACGCCGGTCGCCGCGATCGCATCGTCGAGATCGACGAAGCGGCGCCCGGTCGCCGCCGCGAGGGCACGGCCGACGGACGTCTTGCCCGCGGCCATGAACCCGATCAGAAACAGCGGCATACGCTCGAGTGTGCCGCGGACGGCCGCTACTGGCAGCGCAGGCGCGCGCGGTTCGTGATCTTCGGCGTGATGAACACGAGGATTTCGGTGCGGTCGTCGTTCTCGCGACGGTTCTTGAAGAACCAGCCGAGGACCGGAATCTCCGCGAAGAACGGCACCTTCTTGTACGCGAGACCGGAGTTGCGCGTGTAGATGCCGCCGAGGACCGAGGTCTCGCCGTCGGCGACGAGCATCGAGGTCCGCGCTTCCTTGCGGAGGATGGTCGGGTCACCACGAGCGCCGACGTTGACGAAGTCGGGCTCGTTCTTCGTGACGTTGAGGTTCATCGCGATCGCGCAGTCACTCTGCGAGACGTATGGCGTCACCTGCAGCGAGAGGTCCGCTTGCACGAACTGCGTCTGCGTACCGGCGGCCGAGATGACCGAGATCGGAATCGAGACGCCCTGGCTGATCGTCGCGGCCTTGTTGTTGAGGACCGTGATCTTCGGCGCCGAGATGATGCGAATCGTGCCGGTGTCCTCGAGCGCGGACAGGCGGAGGTTGATGGCGAAGTTGCCGCCGATCGAGCCGAGCGAGAGGCCGATCGCGCCACCTTCGCCGGAGCCCGTCGATGCGGGCATGTTCACCGCGAAGTCCGACGGAGCCACGATGCCCTGGGAGTTCGTCTGCGCGTCTTCGTTCGCGCCGCGGAGGTCGATCGACGACGGGAAGATGAGCCCCGTCGCGTTGCCGCCGGCGGCACTGCCGGTCGCACGACCACCCCACTGGATACCGAACTGACGGACGAACGTGGACCGCGCTTCGACGATGCGCGCTTCGATCGAGATCTGCGGCGTCTGCGTGTCGAGGCTGAGCGCGAGGCGCTCGATCTCTTCGCGGTTACCGGCGACGTCGACGATGACCAGCGAGTTCGTGCGCGGATCGGTCTCGATGCGGCCCTTCGGCGAGAGCATCGGCTCGAGCTTGGTGCGCAGCTCGCCTGCGTCGGCATAGTTGAGCGGCACGACGCGCGCCTTCGGTGATTCCGCCTTCACCGCGGCCTCGCGGCGCGCAGCCTCGGCTTCGTCCTCGGCATCGAGCTCCTTGCGCGGCGCGATGCGATAGATCGTTCCGTCGCGGCGGTACCAGAGACCGTGCGACTGGAGGATCACGTCGAGCGCCTGGTCCCACGGGACGCGCTTGAGACGGACGGTGACCTTCGGATCGATGTTGTCGGGGATGACGATGTTGACGCGGCCGGTGTCGCCGAGCAGGCGAAGCAGGTCGTGCAACGGCGCATCCTTGAAGTCGAAGTCGACCGTCGCACCGCGATAGACGCGGCGGCCGCGCCCGCCTTGCGGCGAGAGCTGCGAGACGGTCTGCTGCGTGAGCGGCGTCGACGTCGCGCCGAAGCCACCCACCACGGGCGACGGCATGTTCTGCACCGGCTGCGTCTTCGCGACGGCGCCGTCTCCGATGAACTTCCACTTGCCGCCATTCGCGTCGCGCGCGAACACCGGGGTCGCGGGGTGCGCGAGCTCGGCGATCAATCGCACGCGGTTCGGCGTCTTGCGATCACGGAACGACGACACGGCGCGAACCGGGCTGCCGAACTTCGTGACGTCGAGCTTGCGCTCGAGCTTCGCCGCGAGCTCAGCGTTATCGATGATCAGCTCGGCGTGTGTGGACGTCACCTCGCCGATCGAGATCGCCGCGTTCGGCGTCATCGCGATATCGACGACGGCGTTGCCATCGCTGCCCTGGAAGCGGATGTCGCTGACCTTTGACGCCGGGCCCTTTGGCGCGACGGGCTTGGCGACGGGCGGCGGCGGTGCCGGCGCTTGCGCGACGACGATCGGTGCTGACGCTTTGGTTGGCGCGGCCTTCTGCGCCTTGATATGTGCGAGTTCTTTCTCCTCGAGCGCGCGCTGCTCGGCGAGCTGTGCGCGGCGCGTCTCTTCACGGGTCGCCGCGTCGCGCGCTTGCGTCGCGGCGGTCTCGAGGCGCGTTGCTTCGGCTTGCTGCGCGGCGACGGCCTTGCGGCGATCCGCGAGCTCGGCCTCGGCCACGCTGCGCTCCTTCGCGAGTCGCGATGCTTCGGCGCGGTGCTTCGCGAGCTCGGCATCGCCGGCCTTGCGTGCCTCGGCCGCGGCGATCTCGGCGCGCGCCTTGGCCTCGGCCTTGCTGCGCTGCTCGAGCTCGACCGCTGCCGTCTCGGCCGCGTTGCGCTTCTGGGTCAGCTCGGCCAGCGATTGCTCGGCCGTCTTGCGCTTCTCGCCGGCGACGCGCGCGGCCGCTTCCGCGACGGTGCGCTGCTTGTCGGCGGCATCTGCCGCGCGCTTCGCTTCGCGCGCCGCTTCCTCGGCCTGGTTCTTCTGGAGCTCGGCGGTCATGCGCTCGCGCTCGGCTTCACTGCGCTGCATCGCGGCGGTCTGCGCCGCGGCCTCGGCTTCCTTGCGCTTCGTGGCGGCCTGCGCGGCCGCGGTCTCCGCTTCGCTCTTGCGGCGCGTCGCGTCCGTTGCTGCTGCCTCGGCCTCGCCACGCTTGCGTGCGGCCGTGGTCGCCGCGGTCTCTGCCGCCGCGCGCTGCTGCTCCATCGCGGTCAGCATGTTGCGCGTCTGATCGAGCTGCTTCTTCGCGCCGGTCGCCGCGGACTCCGCCGTCTTGCGACGCTCCTCAGCTTCATCGATCGAGCGCCGCGCCTTCGCGAGCCGCTCCTCGGCTGCCTTTGCTTCGGCCGCGAGCTGCGCGCTCTGCGTCGACGATTGCTTCACCGCGATCGCCGCGCGATCCGCTGCCGCCTTCGCCGCGGCCTCTGCAGAGAGGCGCTCGTTCGCTGCACGCGCGACTTCCTCGCGCGCTTGATCCTCGCGGGCCTGCGCGGCTGCACTCGCCGCACGCGCTTTGTCCTCGAGGGCCTGGATCGCCTGCGTCTTCTTGTCGAGCCCCGCGAGCTGCGTCTTCGCTTCGCGCAGCATCTTGTCTGCATCGACGCGCGCCGCCTCCGCCTGCTTGCGATCGACCGCAGCGGCCGTCTTCGCCGCGTTGGCCTCGGCACGTGCACGGGCCGCATCGGCCTTCGCCGCGAAGGCTTCACCGCGGCTCGCCTCGAGCTCCTTCTGTGCCGCGAGCTGCGCCGCCGCGGCTTCGGCCTTCGTACGCGCCGCTTCCTTGCGCGCGGTCTCGGCCTCGGCCTTCGTACGCGCGAGATCCTGGCGCGCCGCCTCTGCCTCGCGTGCCGCCGTCATGCGCGCCGCTTCGGCTTCGCGCGCCGCTTGCTGCTTCGCCGCCGACGTCTCGCGCGCCGCTGCCTGCTTCGCCGCGTCGGCCTCACGTGCGGCCTGCAGCTTCGCTGCTTCTGCATCGCGGAGCGCCTTGTGCTTCGCCGCCTCGGCATCCGCGAGTGACTTCGCCGCGAGCTCTGCTTCGCGCGCCGCCGCGAGCTTCACGCGCTCTGCATCGGCACGCGTCTTCTCTGCATCGGCACGCGTCCGCGCCGCAGACGCCGACTCTTGCGCCGCCGCTTGCTTCGCTGCCTCGGCCTGCTGCTTCGCACGCTCGGTGTCGAGCTTCGCCGCGCGCGCTTCTTCACGCGCACGATTCGCATCGGCGACCGCCGCACGTTGCGCTTGCTCTGCAAGGGCACGTGCACGATCCGCCGCTGCCTGCGCCGCGAGCGCGGCTTGCTTCGCGCGCGCTGCTTCATCCTTCGCACGCGCGAGCTCGACCTGGTTTGCGTGCTGGCCCGTTCGCTTCGCTTCGTCGGCCGCCTTCTGTACGGCTTCGGCGCGCGCGGCTTGCTCGGCCGCGACCTTGCGGAGTCGCTCTGCTTCCGCCTGCGCCGATGCACGTGCGGCCTCGGCAGCGGCAGCCGCCTTCTTCGCTTGCTCGAGCTCCGCCGGGTTCGTCGTCTTCGGCGCCGCATCTCGCGCGGTCATGAACAGCACGACCGCGTTGCCCTCGGTCTTGACGTCGTAGCGTCCAGGTCGCGCGAGCGTGATGATCACGCGCACGAGCTGGCCGCCGTCGTCGAGCTGTTGTGCGGCGATCGTACTGACCGCCCACGTACTCGGTGTCATCACCGTCGCGCCTTCATGTCCTCGCAAGACATCGGCGAGACGCGCTCGCGGTATGTCGAGCACGACACGACTGGGTCGCTCGAGCTTGTAGACCGTGAACGTCGGTGTCTCTGCACCGCGTACGTGGATGCGGGTTGTCCCCGCATCTTCGTCGAAGGTCACCGCACGGATCTCGTTCTTGCCGTCGGCAAACGCCGTCGATGTCATCGTCGCGGTCGCGATTGCGGCAAAGGCGATCCAGGTCGTAGGTCGGATCATTGGGTGCACACTCCTGAGCGAAAAAATTTTCGCTCGCCTGAGCGCACACCACAAATTTTCGAAGGCTTCGCGGCCCGAAAATGCAAAACAGCACCCGATTCGGGTGCTGCTTATGGAAGCGCGAGACCGTTTACGGCTTCAACTGCACCGGCGCCTGGGGCGGCGGCGGCACGTTCGGCGTCGTCGTGGTCGTGCCCTTCTGCTGGATGATCGTCGTCGTCGGTCCTTCGGGTGCGGGCTGCGGTGCGGGAGCCGCGCCACTCGGCGGCGCGATCATCGGCGTGCTCGCAGCACCCGGATCGATCGCGTCGGGCGAGCCGAGCTGGACCTGCGATGGATAGAGCTGCATCGAGACCTCGATCGGATCCGACTTACCCGCTGCCTCGACGGCAAACGTGATGTAGCCGGCGCCGATGTCCTTCACGACGGCCTTCTCTTTGCCGACGCAGTCACCCCTCTTGACGATGTGACCGACGCGTCCGTCGCTGAGCAGCACCTTGCGCTGCGTGCCCTGCGAGACGATGCCGATGATCTTCAGCGCCTGGTAGTTCGCGGAAGTCGCGACGAACTGCTCCTTGCGCGTGCACTTCGGTGTCGCTTCCGTCGGGACCTTGCCCTCGGGCCCCATGCCGAGGCCCGCAGGTACGATCACGAACGACTGGAAGGGATCGCGAATGTCGACGCCCTGGAAATCGCGCGGCTTGAACGTGTGACGGATCGCATCGCGCTCGGGGCACGCACCGCAGTAGTGATCGTTGCCGGCGGGGATGCAGTACTGACCGGCGGCGCAGAGCGGCACCTTCGGATCACACTTCTTCGCATCGCTCGGTGCGGGACAGGCCACGCGGTCCTCGACGCGGTTCATCGGCGTGATCTGCTTGCCCTTGCCGGTGGTGGCGTTCGCGCCGGGCTTCGGGGCGCCCGGTGAACCGGGAGTTTTCGCCGGCGGTGGCGGTTCGTCCTCACCGCAAGCGGAGACGAGGAGTGCGAGCACGGCGAGATAGGCACGCATCACATCCCCTCCTTCAGCTTCGCGCTGCCCGCAGCGTCGTTCGCCTTCTTGTCGGCGTCGTCGACGCGTTGCTGGTCTTTCTTCATCGAGTCCTCGGTGCGCACCTTCGCGCCAGCCGGTGTGTTGGCCGGCGGTAGTGGCTTCGCGCCACCCGACGGCACCGCGGCGGGTGCCGGCGCGGCTTTCGCTTTGTCGTCCTGGCGGAACGTCACCGCCGTGAACTTCGCGGTCAGCACGATCTCGCGATTGCGCACGACCGGCTGCTGGAGCGACAGATTTTCGATCGATACGATGCGCTCGCGCTCCTCGACGCCTTGCTCGTCGATGACCGGCGTCGTCTTCTGCTCGACGAGTGACGCGAAGAACCGCTTGAGCTGGAGGAACGTGCCGACGAGCTCGATCTCGACCGGCACGCGCACGAACTGCTCGACGGGCTCTTCCGTGCCCTTCTTCCACTTGGTGATCTCGACGCCCGACTCGGTCATCTTGCGTTCGATCGTCTCGAAGAAGTGCGGCACCTCCGACTCCGTCGGTAGCGCCTTCTGGTTCTCCTCGACGGTCTTCTGCAGCTCCGCCATTTGCTGGCGCAACACCGCATAGCGCGGGATGTCGGCCTCGGCTTGCTTGTTCGCCTGCACGAGCTGCGCGTGTTGCGCCTCGGTGCGATCGACCTTTTCCTTGAGCCCCTTGAAGATGAAGCGCCAGTAAAGGAGGCCCAGGAGGAGGCCGATGATGACGAACACGAGCACCTTACGGCTGTTCGGCATCCGTCCGAAGTCTGCCATTGCACCGCTGGTCGCCATCAGTACGCAACCCTTCCGGTGATCGTGAACCGATAGTAGTTGATGCCGCGCTCGCGATCGACGACACGCTCACCACCGGCCGGCGTCACGTCGAGGAAGTAAACGCTGGCCGCGAGCCGCTTCGACAGCTGCGTGACGTCCGACTCGGACTGCGCGCCGCCCTCGAGCTTGAAGATCCCGTCCTTGTCGGTGAAGCCGGAGAGCCAGACCTTCGTCGGATCCCAGTCGAGCTGAAAGCGCTTGTTCGGGTCCGAGCCCGGGCCGTTGCCGACCTTCTTGCGCATCTCCTCGGTCATCGCGGGGAGGCGGTTCTGCGTGAGGATCTCGCCGAGCTCGTGGAGCACGTGCGCCGGGACGACCTTCGCCTGCATGAGGCGCGTGATTGCATGCGCGCGCGCCTCGGCGTCCACCTTGGCCTTCTTCATGTCTTCGTAGCCGATCAGCTGCTTCTGCTTCTCGGCGATCTGGATTTTGAGCTCGCCCATCGAGTTCTCGTAGTTCTTGATCCGGTCGCGACGCGGCTTGTCGACGACGAAGAACACCATCAGCGCCACCGCAGCGAGCGCGCCCATGCCGAGCGCGAACTGCTTGGTGCCGAGATCCGCGGACGCACTCGGCGTCCCGGCGGCGGCTCTCATCTTTGCCCGCTTCTGCGGGAGGAGGTTGATCTTGATCATCGCGCTTGCCTCACTTGTCCCCGGCCGCGCGCATCGCGAGTCCGACGCCGATCAGCGCTTCTGGAGAATGAGCCTGCAGATACGCACGGTCGAGCGTCGGATCGATCTCGACCCGGCGCCACGCATCTGCCACTTCGAGGGGGAGCCGCGACCGCCGCTCGATCGCGCGGTGCAGCGACGCGATCTTCGCGCTGCCGCCGGCGAGGGCGATGCGCGTGACGTTCGCGTCGGCGGTCGTTGCGAGGAAGAAGTCGAGCGAGCGCTGGAACTCGCCGGCCATGACTTCGGAGACACCTTCCATCACGCGGATGACCTCCTGTGGAACGACGCCGTCCTCGACCTGATTGCCGCCGACCTTGTAGGCCTCGGCTTCGTCGGCGGCGATGCCGAGCTGCTTCTGGATCTCCTCGGTGTACGCGTTGCCACCGATCGTCACGTCGCGCGTGAACAGCGAGACGCCGCTGCGCACGATGTTGATGTTCGAGATCGCCGCGCCGATGTTGATGAGCACGACGGTCTCGCGCGGATCGAGCGGGTAGTTCACCTCGAAGCCGTTCTGACTCGCGAACGCGGCGACGTCGACGACCTGCGGGATCAAGCCGGCATCGCGCACGACCTGCACGTAGTCGTTCACGACTTCCTTCTTCGCGGCGACGAGCAGCATCTCGGTCTGGCCGCTCGCCGTCGACGGATTCGTGACGTGATAGTCGATCTCGACGTCGTCGCGACCGAATGGAATGTGGTGCTCGGCCTCCGCGCGAATGTTCATCGCGAGGGCCTCGGGCGTCATCTGCGGCACCGCGATCTTCTTGATGATCACGGAGTGGCCGGCGATCGCGATCGCGACGTCCTTCTGTTTGAGCCGCAGCCGACTCCAGAGCTGCCGGATCGAATCGGCGACGGCCGACTGATCCATGATCGTTCCGTCGACGATTGTCTGTGGAACGAGGGGCTGCATGCCGAAAGCTTGCAGTGCCCAGCCAGAGCCCTTACGTCGCAGCTGAACTGCTTTGACGCTGCTAGAGCCGATGTCGAGCCCGATACACTGTTTCGCCATGTGACCTTGGAGAGGCGAAGCGCCTCTGCGAACCAAATAATGTTAGGCCGGCTTTGCCGGATCTCCAAAAATCGCCAGCGCTTCTTCTTCGATCCCGGCGCCAGCTGTTCTCTTCAGTAAGTCAGGAGATCCCATACTCCTTCATTTTGTAGAGCAACGCACGATGACTGAGCTCGAGGAGCTTGGCCGCGTTCGTGCGGTTCCCCTGGGTTACACCGAGCGCTCGCTCGATCAGCTTTGCCTCGAGCTCGCGCGTGGCTTTCTTGATGCTTAGCTCGTCGCCGTCGTCGCTGCACGCAACCTCACCGCCCTGCACGGTCATCACGGTGGCCAGAAATGGGAGCTCGATCGAGGGACCGTCGACGAGGACGAGCGCGCGCTCGATGACGTTCTCGAGCTCGCGCACGTTGCCCGGCCACGGCTGGCGAGCCAGCGCCTCGAGCACCTCGTCGGAAAGCTCGATGTTTCCAAGACGATGGCGCTGTGCGGTTCGCAGCGCGAAGAACCGCGCGAGCTGTGGGATGTCCTCGGTGCGCTCGCGAAGCGGCGGAATCCGCAGGGGCAAGACATTGAGCCGGTAGTACAGGTCCTCGCGAAAGCGGCCGGCTGCCACATCATCTGACAAGTCGCGCAGCGTCGCGGCGACGAGCCGTACGTCGATCTTGATCGACTGCGTTTCGCCGACGCGACGAATCTCGCCTTCTTGAAGGACGCGCAGCAGTTTTGACTGCAGCGCGAGCGGGAGCTCGCCGATCTCGTCGAGGAGCAGGGTGCCGCCGTCCGCGTCTTCGAACAGGCCGGCCTTGTCGCGCACCGCATCGGTGAACGCACCGCGCACGTGACCGAACAATTCTGATTCGAGCAGCGTCGCCGGGATCGCGGCGCAGTTCACCGCGACGAACCGGCGATGCCGGCGCGGCGATGCATCGTGCACCGCACGCGCGACGAGCTCCTTGCCGGTGCCGCTCTCGCCGAGGATCAGCACCGTCGACTTCGTGCGCGCCACTTGATCGATCGTCGCGCGCAGCCGCTGCATCGCTTCACCTTCGCCGACGAGCGAAGGCGCCGCGGGCATTGCAACGCCTCGGCGCGGCACGTTTCCGACGTGACGGAGCGCGACCGCGAGCGCGAGCTCGTCGAGCGGCTCGGTGACGACATCGTCGACGCCCGCGTCGAACAACACGATCGCGACATCTAGATCGCGCGAACGCACGACGGCGATCACCGGCACCGAGATCGTCGTGCCTTCGCGCAAGCGCGGCGCGAGCTCGGCCGACGCGATCACGACATCGCACTCGTGCGCGGCGAGATACTTCTGCGCGCTCTCGAGATCCGCCATCGCCGCGACCTGCTTGCCCGAGCGGTCGAGCATCATGTGCAGGGCACGGCGCTCGTCGTCATCGGGACCGAGCAGCACCACACGCTGCGAGTTCCCGCTGCGCCAGCGATCTGACACTCGCTCGACGACGGGCGCCTGCACACCCGTATCCTTCGTGATCCCGCTCGTCACGAGGATCCACGTTACCACGCAAGCCAAGAGTCACCACGTTTCGCCAACGGCGTTGGCAAGGGCGTGGAGCCATCCCACGAGAATCTCGGTCGTGTGATGGTGGCCGCACGTTTGCTCTATCGAGGGTGCATGTACCGGTCGCTGTTGCCGCTCTTACTCGTCCTTGGCTGTGCAGAACACGGCGATCCGGTCGAGCCGCAGGTCACGAGCGGTGTGGTCCGCAAGCAGATCCCGATCTGGGCGAACCGCAACATCGACGTCGTGTTCGTGATCGACAACTCGCCGGCGATGGCGCCATACATCGAAAACGTCCGCGCGAACCTCGGCCGCTTCATCTCGACGCTGCGCGCGAACCCGAGCGGGTTCCCCGGGCTGCGCCTCGGCGTCGTCACGACGAACATCACCGACGACGGCACGCTGCGCGGAACGTCGGCCCTCGCGGGCACGTTTGTCATCGACGTCGTCGGTCCCGACGGAGAGCGCGTTCGTAACTACGAGGGCGATCTCGCCGCGGTGTTCGAGCGCCTCAGCGACGTCGGCACGTCGGGCGGCACGGCTGCGCCGCTGACCGCGGTCCGCCGCGTGTTCGAGAATCCCTCGAACAGCAGCTTCCTGCGAACGAACGCATACACCGGCGTGTTCGTGATCTCGGCGAGCGACGATCGCGCCGACCTTGTCGCCGGCACCGAGCAGTTCTTGAAGCAGCTGCATGGCGATCCGTCGAAGGTGATCGTCGGCGGTGCACTCGGCGACACCCCGCAGCTCCATGCGTTCGTCGATCGGTTTCCGTATCGCAGCACGCGCGCGGCGATTGACGATCCGGACTGGGCCTCGAAGGTGTTCGCGCTGATCGCGCAGAGCTTTCGGACCTCACTCGTCGCACCGTGCATCGAGGGCCCGCTCCTCGATCTCGAGGTGACCACGCCCGGGCTCCAGTCTGCGTGCGCCGTGTGGTTCGACTTTCCGATCGGCGGCGAGGTCCTGCGGCCGTGCACCGGCGGGATCAACGGCCGGTGCTGGGAGATCATCGAGGATCATCGGTGGTGCCCGACAAGCTACGGTTCCGCCGGCCTGTTCTCGATCCGGCAGCCGCGCGTCGATTTCCCCGAAGAGGCTATGCTCGAGATCGAGTGCCTGACTCGCCACGAGGACTGAGTGCACGCGTGCTGTCGGCACGCCCGCTCGTCTACACCGATCGCGTCGCCGACGTCGAAGATCGGCCCTTTCACGTACGCGCGGCCTCCGCGATCGCGGCGCGCGGCGACGAGCTCTACATCGTGCAAGACGACGTCGGGTTCATCGCGCGCGTGCGCGGCGACGAGGTGACGTCGATCGCCCTGCCGCGCGGCCCCGACGGCCGCCGCCGCTTCGAGGCGCGGATCGGCAACAAGCTCGACAAGCTCGACCTCGAGTCGTGTGTAGTGATCGACGACGAGCTCTGGGCCTTCGGCTCGGGGACAATTCCGATCCGCGAGCACGTCGTCCGCATGACGTTCGACGGCACGCCGCGCGTCGATCACGAGCCGGTGCTCTACGCGCGACTACGAAACGCGATCGGCGGCGCGATCAACATCGAAGGCGTCGCGCTCATCGGTGACGCGCTGTGGTTCTTTCATCGCGGCAACACGAGCGAGCATGATGGGCCGGCGATCGTTCGCGTCGATCGCGCGTGGAACGTGCGCGACGTCGAGCGCGTCGACCTCGGTCGCGCCGAAGGCATCGCGATCGGCTTCACGGATGCGTGCGCAGTCGGTGACAACGTCGTGTTCATCGCCGCCGCCGAAGCGTCTCCGAACGCCATCGACGATGGCGTGGTGCTCGCACGCGTGATCGGCGTGTACGATCGCGACGGCGTGCGAACCGCGCCGCTGCCCGTCGACAAGAAGCCCGAGGGACTGGCGATGCGCGGTGAGGATCACGCGTGGATCACCGTGGACCCGGACAACCCCGACGAACCGACAACGCTCTATGAGGTCGTGATCGAGGGGATCAACCGCTCGAAATGACTCGATTCCGATTGCCAACGATCGATCGGGAATGCCAACATTGTTGGCAGCTCGGTGGCCTTGCTAGAAAAGTAAGCGATTGAAACTGCTCGAAGATGATCCTGGTCGCCGAGTTGCTTTATTGTGACGAAGCTTTTGGAGGTGCCAATGCGCCAGCTTTCTCTGTTCTCATTTGTGGGTCTCGCGGCGCTGCTCGCCGGTTGTCCTGACCGTACTGTCTCGAAGGTCGTCCCCGACCAGGGACGCGTCGAGTACAAGGACATCCCGGTGACCGTGAACCGGAACATCGACATCCTGTTCGTCGTCGACGACTCGGGATCGATGGCCGACAAACAGGCCAACCTGAAAGCCAACTTCGGTGGCTTCATCAACGTCCTGAACACGATCGACGGTGGTCTGCCCGACGTGCACATCGGCGTGATCTCGTCGGACATGGGTACCAAGGGCGTCGATGGCGCGCCAGGTCCCGGCGTCGGCACCGTCGGCCAAGGTGGCTGCGCGAACACCGGCGACGACGGCAAGCTCCTCACGAGCGGCGCATCGCTCTCGGCGGGCAGCACGTTCATCAGCGACATCAAGCAGACCGACGGCACGCGCCTCAAGAACTACACCGGCGCGCTCGATGCGGTGTTCGGTCAGATGGCGAGCCTCGGCGCGACGGGTTGCGGCTTCGAGCAGCACCTCTGGTCGATGCAGCGCTCGCTGCAGAACACCACCGCGAACCCGGGCTTCCTCCGTCCCGACGCGTTCCTCGCCGTCATCTTCCTCGCGGATGAAGACGACTGCTCGATGCAGACCCCCTCGTTGCTCGCCGCTGGCGACACCGGGCCGCTCGGTCCGCTCACGTCGTTCCGCTGCACGCGCTTCGGCGTCACGTGTGCGGTCGGCGGCGCCACGACGGATCAGATGAACGTCGTCGGCGTCAAAGATCAGTGCGGACCGAACGACAACTCGCAGTACCTCGCGAAGGTCTCGGGGTTCGTCACGTACCTGAAGGGCCTGAAGACGGACCCGTCGAAGGTCATCGTCGCCGGCATCATGGGCACGACGGAGCCGTTCGCGATCGAGCAGCGCCAGATCAACGGCATGAACCAGGTCGCGCTCGCGCACTCGTGCACCTATGCCTCACCGACGGGTACTCAATTTGGCGATCCGCCGACCCGCCTCAAGTTCTTCCTCGATCAGTTCCCGAACCGCTCGACGTTCACGACGATCTGCCAGGCCGACCTCTCCGGTGGCATGCAGCAGATCGCGCAGCTCCTGAAGACCGCGCTCGGTAACCCGTGCATCGAAGGCAAGCTCGCCATGCCGATCGACTGCTCGGTCTCCGACGTGGCGAACTACCTGAAGCCGAACCAGAGCGAGGTGGTGCTGCCGCGTTGCAACAACGAAGCACCGATGACGCCTTCGAACACGCCGTGCTGGCGCATCAGCAAGGATCCAGCGAAGTGCCCGACGGGCGACCAGTTCATCCTCGACATCCAGCGCGGCGGCACGACGCCACCGCCGGATACGCACGTGATCGCGTACTGCGTCACCGAAGCGTGATTTAGTTTCTACGTGACCGTCCGATGAAGGCGCGCTCCTCTGGAGCGCGTTTTCATTTTCGGTGACGGAAACGCGCGCGCATCGGCACCGACGAGAAAACGGAGGTACTGATGCGGCAGACGAGCTGTGTACTGCTCTCCCTGCTCTGCGGATGTCCGGACCGAACGGTCACGGGTGTCACGCCAGAACAGGGCAAGGTCGAGACCAAAGACATTCCAGGGGTGCCACGAAGGGACATCGACATCCTGTTCGTGATCGACGACTCGGGATCGATGAAGGAAGAGCAAGACTCGCTGCGGGCGAACTTCTCGCGCTTCATCGGCGTGCTCGAGTCGCTCGATGGCGGCTTGCCGAACGTCCAGATCGGCGTCATCACGCCGAACCTCGGCGTGACCGCGATCGACGGCAGCAAGGGGCCGCAGATCGGCAACTGCCTCGACTCCGACAACGAGCGCGGCGAGCTCCGCACGCTCGGCTTGGGTGGACCGCGCTTCTTGCGTGACGTCGCGCGCGCGGGCGGCGGTCGCGACACGAACTACGGCGCGCAGACGCTCGCGCAGGCGTTCTCGCAGCTCGCGGATGTTGGCTCCACAGGTTGCGGCATCGAGCAGCACCTCGAGGCGACGAAGCGCGCGCTCGACGGAAATCCGGTGAACGCGGGCTTCGTGCGCGACGGCGCCTACCTCGCGGTGATCCTGATCGCCGACGAAGACGACTGCTCGCTCGCGAATGCGACGCTGTTCAGCGGCACCACGAACGGCGACATCCTGAACTTCCGCTGCACCAAGGAAGGCGTCGCTTGCGACACGCCGGCGACGCCGTTCGAGATGGCGACAGGACGCCGCGAGGACTGCCATCCTCGCGAGGACTCGACGACGATCGCGCCGATCTCGCGCTACGTCGATTTCCTCAAGACCAAGAAGTCCGACGCGCGCGACGTGATCGTCGCCGGCATCCTCGGCGATCCGGAGCCATTCGAGATCGTGACCAAGCCGATGGTGACCACCAACGTGCTCGGCCGCTCCTGCACGTACAACGGCCCCACCGGCGAGCAGTTCGCGTTCCCCGCCGTCCGCACCGCGAACTTCCTCGCGCAGTTCCCGAACACCGCGCGCACGACGATCTGCGACGCCGACCTCTCCGACGGGCTCGAGCAGATCGGCATCCAGCTCCGCAAGACGATCATCGACGCGTGCTTCGACTACGAGCTTGCCGACGTCGACGCGGACGAGCCGGGCGCGCAGTACGACTGTTCTGTCACCGAAGTCCGCCGCCATCCGAACGCGCCCGACGAGGAGCTGCGCACTCTCCCCGCGTGTGGCAGTGGCCAGACGCCGTGCTGGAGGATCGAGGAGGCCCCTACGGAGTGCGCGTACACCGATACGAGCCCGCACCTCAAGCTCGCGATCGACCGCGGCGGGCAGGCCCCCACGCCCGACATTCGTGTCAAGGCAAGCTGCGTTACAGCCGACTCTTCCGGTCCCTTCCAGTAGTGATATAGCTTCCCCGCGTGACGAGCCCGGGTAAGCCCCCTTCGCCGGTAGGCAAGCCATGGATCACCGCGAACCAGGTCACGGTCGCGCGCCTGATTCCCATGCCGCTCCTCGCGTGGCTGCTCTACAAGGGCGCCGAGTCGGGATACGGGGGCAACTGGTACATGTGGAGCGCGCTGATCGCGGGCACGCTGATCGGCTGCACCGACTGGGTCGACGGCATGCTCGCCAGGAAGTACGGACCGACCGTGCTCGGCGGCCTGCTCGACCCGATCGCGGACAAGATCTTCATCGCGTTCGCGTACGTCCCGTTCGCGGATGACAGCATCGCGCTCGTGCCCGCGTGGGCCTGCGCGCTGATGTTCATGCGCGAGTTCTTCATCACGGCGCTACGCTCGATCTACGAGCAACGCGGCCTCGCGCTGAAGACGAGCTACATCGCGAAGGTCAAGACGTGGACGCAGATGCAGGGCATCGGGGTGTTGTTGTTGTTCCCGCTGCTCGCCGACAACCGCCCCGCACTGACGTGGCTGCTCGGCTCGCTGACCGCGGCGCCGCTCGTCGTGATGGCGTACTTCTTCGTCGTGAAGCGCAAGTTCTGGCGCGGCGCGCTCGTGATGTCGGGCTCGGTCGCACCGATCCTCGCACTCCACCTCTACGGCGACATCCAGCTCTCGATGAACTGGATCATGCTCGCCGTCGTCGCGATCACGTGGATCAGCGGCCTCGACTACATCATCGTCGGCTGGCCGAAGCTGCGCGCACACGGCGACTTCAACCGCGCCGATGCGGTCCGCCTGCTCGGCGGGCTCGCGATGCCGTGCCTGCTGTTCGCCGTCCTCGTCGAGACGCCGGCACCGTCGTGGCCGGTGTTCGCGATCCTCGCGCTCGAGCTCGCGGTCGGCGGGCTCGACAACTTGATGTCGCATCACAAGAAGGCGACGAAGTCGCTCGCGTGGGGCAGCCGCGTCCTCAGCATCAGCGGCCTGCTCGGCCTCGCGCTGCTCGTCCCCGAGTACGCGACCTACTTCGCCGCGGCCGCTGCGGTGGTCTCGGTCATCGGTGTCGGCGCCGAGTTCTGGCGCGGCCGCGACTACTTCCTCGACGGGCGGATCCGCGACAAGGCGCTCCGCGAGCAGGCCGCCGTCGATCCGCGCGACTATCAGCTGCAAGACATTCCCGGCGACAAGCCGCGCGAGTAACATCGCAGCGTGGCGGATCCGAGCGCAGGTGCGAGTGAACCTCTCCCGTCGGCGTCGCAGCCGACGCTCGGTGCAGATCCACTGGTCTCGTGCGTCTCGCTCGACTTCACGACCAAGGAACACAAGAAGCTCGCCGTCGACGACGTCCAGCCCGCGATGTACGCCGGGCAGTTCGTGTGGATCGACGTCGACGTCGCGCAGACCGAGGAAGCGCGCACGCTGCTCACGAAGATCGGCCTGTGTGCGCCCGAGATCATCGAGGACGCGCTCTCGCGCGAGCCGGCGACGCAGATCGCGCGCTACGACGATTACATCCACCTCGTGCTCTCGGGCTGCCGCCTCGCCGGTCACAAGTTCGACCTCGAGCGCGTCGACGCGATCATGGGGGAAGGCTTCCTCCTCACGCTCCACAAGGGCCAGCCTCTCTTCCTCGAGGCGGTCCGGCGCTCGTACGTGAAAGACTTCCAGCGGTTCGCGAAGAGCCCGAGCTTTCTCCTCTACGAGCTCTGGGATCACCTGATCGAGAACTACCTCGCGGTGCACAAGAAGTTCGAGGAGCGCGTCGAGGAAGTGCAGCACCGGCTGATCGGCCAAGTCGACGAGGCCGTGTTCGCCGAGGCCTCCGAGCTGACGAGCGACCTGCTCCACTTACGCAAGGTCGTCCTGCCCGCGCGCTCGGTCCTCACCGATCTCTCGACGCGCAAGTCGCCGTTCGTCAGCGAGGCGACGCAGCCGTTCCTGAACAACATGGTCGGCACGATCGAGCGCGTGCTCCAGGACGTGCTCGTCGATCGCGACATCTTGAACGGCGCGCTCAACAACTACATGTCCATGGTCGCGCACAAGACCAATGCGGTCATGAGCCGGCTCACGACGGTCAGCATCATCTTCCTGCCGCTGACGTTCCTGTGCGGCGTCTACGGCATGAACTTCGACGTGCTGCCCGAGAAGACGTTCAAGTACGGCTACCTGTACTTCTGGATCGCCGTCGTCGTGATCGTCGCCAGTTTGTTATGGCTCATGAAGCGCAAGAAGATCCTCTAACCGATGACGCGGTTACGGCCTTCGCGCTTCGCCTTGTAGAGATTGTCGTCGGCCATCTTGATGAACTGCGAGACGTCGACGTCCTCGCCCTCGACCGTCGCGAGGCCGACGGAGACGGTGACCACGAACGTGTCGCCCTCGTATTCGAACGGCTGATCGCCGACGAGCCGGCGGACTTGCTCGCCGAACGTGCGCGCGCCGGTGATGTCGGTCTCGGGCAACACGGCCGCGAACTCTTCACCGCCGTACCGTGCGAGGAGCTCCTCGCGGCGCACGCGGCCGAGCAGGCGGCGTGACAGCTCGCGAAGCACGTAGTCGCCGGTGAGGTGGCCGTGCTTGTCGTTGATCAACTTGAAGTGATCGATGTCGAACATCAGGAGCGAGAGCGGACGGCGGTAGCGCGCGCAGCGTGCGATCTCGCGCTCGAGGAACTCGAGGAAGTAGCGCTTGTTGTGGGCGCCGGTCAGGGCGTCCACGATCGTCATCTTGTAGATCTCTTCGTGGTAGCTCGCCTCGATGCCGGTGCCCGTGAGGAACTTGAAGATCGCGGCGCCGATCTTCACGAAGTCACCGTCGCGGAGGACGGACTTCGTGACGGGGACGTCGTTGACGTAGGAGCCGTTCGTGGACTGGAGATCCTCGACCGACCACGTCTCGCCCGAGCGATAGACGCGCGCGTGACGGCGCGAGACCGAGTCGCGATCGACCTGGATGTCACAGTCCGCGCCGCGCCCGACGACGATCTCGCTACGCGCGAGCGGGAAGCGCTTGCCCATATCCGGGCCCGGCGGATAGATGAGCACCAGACACGCCTCGCCAGATTCCTTGGCCGGTTTGACGACCTGAACCTTCGTGATGCGTGTTTTCCATTCGCTCAATCGATCCAACCGGTCGAGATACTTTCGATCTGAGCCCAAAGGTGCGTGCTCTGTCAATGTACGCAGCGGTGTGATAATCCGGCCGAGTGGGCTTCGCTGACGCGTTCGATCTCGTCGGAGACGACGACGACATCGGCGTCGTGCTTGTCCATGGCTTCACGGGTAGCCCGTACGAAGTGCGTTATCTCGGCGAGCAGCTCGCTCGCGCGGGCTTCACGGTGCGCGCGCCGCTCTTGCCGGGCCACGGCACCTCGCTCGCGGACCTCGACGCGACGACGTGGAAAGACTGGACCGAGGCGGTCGAGCGCGCCGTCGATTCGATGCGCGTTCGTTGCCGGCGCATCGCCGTCGTCGGGCAGTCACTCGGTGGGCTGCTCGCACTTCACCTGGCATCGCACCGGCGCGATGTCGCGTGTGTCGCGTCTCTCGCAGCGCCGCTCTGGCTCGAAGGTCTGTCGGCCCGCGTCGCGACATGGACCACACAGGGCGCGCTTCGTCGCGTGCGCGCGATTCCAAAGTTCGGCGGCTCTGACGTGCGCGACAAGCGCGCGAAGCGCGAGAACCCCTGCTACCCGGCGATCCCCACGAAGGCACTCGGCCAGCTCCTCGAGTTCTTTCCGATCGTGAAGGACGCACTACCGCGCGTGACGCAGCCGGTGCTCGTGCTGCACGCGATCCAGGATCACACCGCACCCGTCGCGTGCGCGCAGACGATCGCCGATGCCACACGCGCCGTGCGCGTCCGTCTGCTGCCCGAGAGCTTCCACTTGATTGCCATCGATGTCGAACGCGACATCGTCGCGGCAGAGGTCACGCAGTTCATCCGCCGCTACGCGAATGCGCCCCGCCCAACGAAGGACCTGACATGCGCCACGTGATCGCGATCGACCAGGGAACCACCGGCTCCACCGTCCTCGTCCTCGACGAGAAGCTCGCGGTCCGAGGCCGCGGCTACAAGGAGTTCCCGCAGATCTATCCGCAGCCCGGCTGGGTCGAGCACGACCCCGAAGAGATCTGGAAGTCGGTGAGCGCCGCACTCGCGCAAGCACTCGCCGGCATCGACGCGGCGAGCATCGCGGCGATCGGCATCACGAACCAGCGCGAGACCACGATCCTGTGGGACCGCAAGACCGGCAAGGCCGTCCACAACGCGATCGTCTGGCAAGACCGCCGCACCGCCGAACACTGCGCGTCCCTCAAAGCAGCGGGCAAGGAGGCGCGCGTGAAGGCACTCACCGGCCTCACGCTCGACCCGTACTTCTCCGGCACCAAGGTCGCGTGGATGCTCTCGAACGTCGACGGTCTCGCCAGTCGCGCGAAGGCCGGCGAGATCGCCTTCGGCACGGTCGACTCCTACTTGCTCTGGCGCCTCACCGGCGGCCAGATCCACGCGACCGACGTCACCAACGCATCGCGCACGCTCCTGTTCGACATCAACGCGCTCCGATGGTCCGACGAGCTCCTCGAGACGATCGGCGTCCCACGCGCACTGCTCCCCGAGGTCGTCGCCAGCTCCGGCGTGATCGGCACGACGAAGGGCGTCCCCGGCCTCCCCGACGGCATCGCGATCGCGGGCATCGCCGGCGATCAGCAGTCCGCCCTGTTCGGCCAGGCCTGCTTCACGCCCGGCGACGCGAAGTGCACGTACGGCACCGGCGCCTTCATCCTCATGAACACGGGCGACAAGCCCGTCGCATCCACCGCTGGCCTCCTCACCACGGTCGCGTGGAAACTCTCGACGGGCGAGCTCCGCTACGCGCTCGAAGGCTCGGCGTTCATCGCGGGCGCAGCCGTGCAGTGGCTGCGCGATGGCCTCCAGTTCTTCACGACCGCCACGCAGATCGAGGCGCTCGCGATGTCGGTCCGCGACTCGGGCGGCGTGATCGTCGTCCCCGCATTTGCCGGCCTCGGTGCGCCGCACTGGCGCCCCGATGCGCGCGGCACGATCACCGGCCTCACGCGCGGCACGACGCGCGCGCACATCGCACGCGCGACGCTCGAGGGCATCGCACTGCAGAACGTCGACATCCTGCGCGCGATGGAGCGCGACTCGGGGCGATCGCTCACCGCGCTCAAGGTCGATGGTGGTGCGGCCGCCAACAATCTGCTCATGCAGTTCCAGTCCGATGTACTGGGCGTCGAGATCTCGCGACCCGCGCTCGTCGAGACGACGGCGCTGGGCGCGGCGTTCCTGGCGGGTCTGGGCACGGGAGTCTGGAAGGATCAGGATGAAGTGCGGAAGACCTGGCGCGAGGAGCGCCGCTTCACGCCGACGGATGATCGCGCGCGGGTGAAGGAACACCTCGCTCGCTGGGACGCCGCCGTCGCCAAAGCATAGCGACCCATGATCGGTCACAGAGCCACAGAGCCACAGAGGATCAATTCAATGAATGCACGTGTGCTCGCGGGCGAAGCCCGAAATGTTTTTCTGCTCTGTGGCTCTGTGGCTCTGCGACCCGTTCTTCTGGCAATCGCACTGTTCGCGTGCGGAGGCGGCGCACCGACGAAGGCCAACACCACCATCGAGAAGCCGGTCGAAGCGGTGGACCCTGCATGCCCGACGGGCACGACCTTCAAGCTGCCCGACGGCAAGTTCCGCTGCCGCGAGCTCCCCCTGACGATCGACTTCCCCGCGAACAGCGAGATGGAACGTCAGGACTCCGAGAATCTGACGTTCATCCGCGCCACGCTCGATCGCGGTGTCCTCGCGATCTTCGCGGAGCCGCGCTTCGCGATCGATGGCGATATCGACGGCCTCAAGAAGCGCCTCGCAGCCGTCGTGAAGGGCATCGCCGATGATGCGACGATCGTCGACGTGGCGGCGCCTCCGGAAGAGGGCGCGTCGGCGAGCACGGGCATCACGTTCACGACGCCGGATGGTGGCGTGGGCACGATGTACGGCTACCTCGCGCATGGTTGGTTCGTGGCGGTGCTCGCCGGTGGGCGGTTGGCGGAGACGCCGGCGCGGCCGGATCAGCCGATGGGCAAGGCGTTCCTTGCATCGCTCGTGCTGCGCAAGCCGGTGACGGGATGGGAGACGCGAGAGGTCTTCTCCGGGATCAAGCTCGAGCTGCCGCTCGCCGCGTGGGAGGTGCAGGAGGAACCGGACCTGACGGGGACGGTGAAGACGTCGAAGCTGTTTGCGGCGGTCGACGAGAATGTGTGGATCGGGGCGCGCGATCTGCAGCAGTCCGCGAAGTGCGAGCTGTTTCAGGGCGTGACCGATGCGGACGTGCCGTCGATCGTGAAGAAGATGTTCGGCAGCGAGGATCTCCAGGTCACCGGGAAGCTCGTGAAGATCGGAACGCAAGCGATCTCGGCGCAGCTCGTCGTGCCCGGCAAGACGATGACGCTCTACCTGATCTGCGACGATCCACGCGTCGTGTTAATCACCGTGACGGGCTCGCGTCCGATCCCGGAGCTCACGACGACGATCGATCGCGTCACGCGCGCGTTCAAACGCTAGGGCTCGGGCACCCTAAGGCGGACGCCACGTGGCTACTCGAGTAGCCGGCGCAGGCGCGCCCATCTTCCCGAATCCATGTGTGCCGGACCACGCATGTCGTTTGCACTCGCGCGTATCCATGTCCATCGGTGCTCGTTCAGGTGCGCTTCGTCGACTGACTCGTTTGTTCAGGATCGGGGATGACGCGGACACGCGCGGCATCTCGTCGGCCGAAGCGCTCGACGAAGCACGGGAGCAAGAGCGGGCCGCCCTGTCGCGCCGCAAGTTCCTCGGCGGTGTCGCTGCGGTGAGCGCGTTCGCCGTCACCCGGCGCGCGATCGCGGCACCGAGGCCGCCGGCGATCGACGTCGGCATCGTCGGTGCGGGCCTCGCGGGCCTGCAGTGTGCGTACGAGCTGGGTCGCTCTGGTCTGACGCCGTCGATCTACGAGGCCGGCACTCGTGTCGGCGGCCGGCAGTTCTCGCTCCGCGGCTTGTTCCCCGGGCAGAACGCCGAGCGCGGTGGCGAGCTCATCGACAACCTCCACAAGACGATGCTCGGGTGGGTCAACACGCTCGGCCTCACGCGCGAGGACGTCACCCGCGTCGAGGGCGACATCGTCTATCACTTCGACGGCCAGCGCGTGCCCGAGTCGACGATCGTCGACGAGTACCGTGCGTTCGTCGCAACGATGCAAGACGATCTGCGCGCGTCGACCGGTGCACCGACCGCGAACGCGTTCAACGCCGCCGATCAGACGCTCGATCGCACGACCCTCGCCGACTACCTGACGTCGCGCGGCTGTGGCCACTGGGCGCGAAAGGCGCTCGAAGAGGCATACGTCGCCGAATACGGCCGCGAGACCAGCGAGCAGAGCGCGCTCAACTTCCTGCTGTTCATCCACGCGGACCGGCGCTCGAAGTTCACGCCGTTCGGCGTGTTCTCCGACGAGCGTTTCCACGTCGTCGAGGGCAACGACAAGATCGCGACCGGCATCGCCGCACGGATGAAGCGCCAGCCCGACTTCGGCATGGTGCTCGAGCGCGTGAAGAAGACGTCGGCCGGCCGCATCGAGCTCACGTTCCGCAAGGGCAACCAGTCGATCGTGCGCACGCATGACAAGGTCGTGCTCGCGCTGCCGTTCACGGTCCTGCGCACCGTCGCGCTCGACGCGAGCCTCGGCTTGCCGGCGTGGAAGACGCTCGCGATCAACCAGCTCGGCTACGGCGACAACGCGAAGCAGATGATCGGCTTCAACGGTCCCGTGTGGGCCGAACAAGGCTGCGATGGCGGCACGTACTCGGACTTGCCGAACCTCCAGGCGACCTGGGAAACGAACCCGACGAACGCGACCACGGCGCGCGCCGTCCTCACCGACTACGCGAGCGGCGCGCGCGGCCTGCGCCTCGATCCGACGAAGGTCCAGCTCGAAGCGGACCGCTTCCTCACCGATCTCGACAAGGTGTTGCCGGGTGCGAAGGCCCGCGCGACGAAGGTCTCGGGCAAGTACGTCGCGCACATCGAGCAATGGTCGAGCAACCCGCTCTCGCGTGGCAGCTACACCTGCTATCGGCCCGGTCAGTTCACGACGATCGCCGAGAACGAAGGCACCGCCGTCGGTAACCTCCACTTCGCGGGCGAGCACACGAACTCGTTCTACGAGTGGCAGGGCTTCATGGAAGGCGCGCTGCTATCCGGCATCGATGCGGCGGCCGGCGTCCTCGGCTAACCACGACGCCGGATCCTCGACGCGCTGCTTGAACAGCTGCAGCGCCTTCGCGCAATAGAGCCCATCCTCGACGCGTTCATCGAACGTGTAGCGGAGCAACAAGCGGCCGTCTTGCACGTGGCCGATCGTGACGAACAGCGGGCAGTTCCCGTGCTCGTAGAGATGGTGATACGCGGCATCGATCTTGATGCTGCCGAGGTTCGCGACGAACGCGCTCGTGTACAGCGGATCGGTATCGACGAGCGAACGCGGCGCGAGGCCCCACGCGTAGAGCCAGCGCAGTGCGCCGATCAGGAACGCGAGCAAGAAACCCGGCAGCGCGAGCAGGATCGACATCTCCTTGTCCATCGCGGAGCTCTTGTCCGATCGCGCGCCACCGACATCGCTTGCGAGCGACGCGACGAGCGCATCGAGTGACTCGGTCTTGTCGAACCGGCGCTTGATCGTGGCGAGCGGCGCGCCATCGCTCATCGCCTTCTTCGCGGCAAACGAGAGCAGCACGTGCTTGCGCTGATACGTCTTGCGCCCGACCGTGAACCGATTGAGTCGCTCGCGATCGTGCAAGACCGACGCGAGCGCGTGAAGGATCAGAGGGAAGAGCGTCACGCGTTGATCGGCGAGCCACGTCTGCGTGCGCGCGAGATCGAGCGTCTGCTCGAAGTACACGGCCGATTCGTTTCGGCCGCGCATGAGGAACAACATCATGCGGCGGTACGGATGAACCGAGACGCGAACGCCATCGTGCGGGCCGAACATGGCCGGACGGTAACGCGATGCGCCGCCTACCCGCGGCTGGGAAGCCCTGTCGGGAGTGCGGCTTACGACTCCTTGCGGGAGCATCTTCCCTGCCTTGGTGCTTTTAACCAACTAGTGGTGGTCTGAGCCGCCAGCCTCTACGAGTCCGCTAATAGATCCGAATAGTTCGGTGGTGGCACAAGGGGTGCTCTACAGCCTCGGACCTACGGGAGGTACTGATGGCTCTTCTTGCTCAACGCGTTTCGAAGAACTCTGCCGATTGGTCGGATCGCGACCTTCTCAAGTGTGTCCTGCGGAGCGACGCCCGTGGTTGGGCCGAGCTGATTCGTCGGTTTCGTCCGCTGATCTACCGCTGCATCACGAAGGTGACGCTGAAGTACGCGCCGAGCCTCGGCAGCGCGGACCTCGACGAGATCTACGCCGACGTGATGATGCAGCTCGTCGGTAACGACATGCACAAGCTCCGCATCTACAACCCGGCCCGCGGCACCAAGCTCGGCTCGTGGATCGGCATGATCTCCGTGAACGCGGCGTACGACTTCCTCCGTAGCGCCGGTCGCCGCCCGCTGCTCGACAAGGTCGATGGCAATCTGGATCCGCACGAAGAGTGCGACCGCACGCCGCTCGATCAGCTGATCGAGAAGGAGCGCTGGGACCACCTCAACAGCCTGCTCTCCGACTTCACCGCGAAGGATCGCACGTTCGTCGAGCTCTACTATCAGAAGGGCCTCGAGGCCGAAGAGATCGCGAGCGAGATGCAGATCAGCCTCAAGACGGTCTACTCGAAGAAGCACAAGATTCGCGCGCACCTCGTCCGCGTGCTGCAGAACATCGCCGGCGACTCTCCGATCGCCGATCTCGCCGCGGCCGCCGCCGCGTAACGCTCTCTCCCCCGTTGGTTGAAGATGCCCGCCTCGAGCGGGCGTTTTCATTTTCGGCGCTAGCGATCGAACTTCGCGTAGATGCTGAGCGTGACCGTGCCGTCGGCATTCCTGGCCGGATTCGTCAGCAGCACGTTCTCCGCAAAGCCGTGCAGGCCGCGCGGACCTTCGAGGTCGGCGATCGCGGTCGCGACATCGGTCTCGGTACCCGCGACGATCAGCCGGCACTGCGTCTGACGACATTCGCTGCTCTCGAGCTTGCCGCCGCGCACTTGCTTCCAGCGTTTCGTGATCTCGGCCTCGGTCTTCGTGGCCCAGGCGGTGTCACGGTCTTCTCCGGAGAACGTGTCCTCGGCCGTCGGTCCATTCTCGGGCGCGGGTGGCAGCTCCGGACGCGGCGTTGTCTCGCTGCCGAGTGACGGACCCGCCGGCGCGTTGATCGCAGCGGCCGATCCCCGTGCGACAGGTGCCGGAGGCGGTTTTGGTGCCTCCTGTGCGCCATCGCCACGCAGGACCAACCACGCGACAACAGCCACGATCGCCAAAATTCCGACGACGAATGGCGCACGGTCGCCCATCACGGGAGAGCCTAGCACTTGCCGGTCGTGCGCGCGTCGTGGCTAGATATCCGTCGCCGTGACGACTGCCGTTGTGAGTAGTACCGCCGAGCGCTCGCGCGTCGTGATCGCGAACCCGGCCGACGGTGGATACTTCTACTGGGTCGGCAAGCTGTTCGGATTTGCCGGCCTCGTGATCGTGTCGGTGCTCGTGCTCACGAGCATCATCATCTACAGCCACTTCTCGTTGAGCGCACCGCCGGTGCCGAACCTCGAGCGCTACGCGAACATCGCGCCCGGCGTTTCGCGGATGTACGCGGCCGACGGCACGCTGCTCGGCGAGTTCGCGAAGGAGTGGCGAGAGATCGTGCCGTACGAGCGGATCCCGAAGAAGCTCGTCGATGCGTTCCTCGCCGTCGAGGATCACCAGTTCTTCGAGCACCGCGGCATCTACTACAAGGGCATCGGCCGCGCGCTGTGGAAGAACATCACGTCGGGTGACTTCGCGCAGGGCGGCTCGACGATCACGCAGCAGGTCGCGAAGCAGTTCCTCGGCGCCGAGAAGTCGCTCTCGCGCAAGGGCAAGGAAGCCGTGATGGCCCGCCGCCTCGAGGCTCGCTACTCGAAGCGCGCGATCCTCGCGGTCTATCTCAATCACATCTACCTCGGCGCCGGCGCGTGGGGCGTGTCGGCGGCGTCGCAGCGCTACTTCCAGAAGAAGCTCGAAGAGCTGACGCTCGCCGAGGCCGCGCTGATCGCCGGGCTCGCGAAGGCGCCGAGCCGGTTCTCGCCGATCGCGCAGCCCAAGCTCGCGATCGAGCGGCGCAACGTCGTCCTCGACAAGATGCAGATGTTCGGCTTCGCGAAGCCCGAGGACATCGCGGCCGCGAAGGCCGAGCCGATCAAGCTCGACCTCTACCGCGACGTGTTCCCCGATCGCATGCCGTACTACTCCGAGCACGTTCGCCGCTACATGAACGAGCGCTACGGCACGAACGCGCTGTTCGGCGCGGGCATGCGCATCGAGACCGCCGCCGAGCCCGCGTGGGAAGCGTCCGCGTACGAGAACGCCGATTTCGGCGCGCGCCATCAGGACAAGCGCCAGGGTTGGCGCGGCCCCGAGTGGCGGCTCGACGGTGCGGCGAAGGACATGTTCATCACGCGGCAGAAGAAGCTCTACGGCGAGGGGCCGCTCGTGCCGGGCAAGCGGTACCTCGCGTACGTCGACAGCGTGAAGGGCGACGGCGCGACGGTGCTCGTCGGTGATCGCAAGCTCGACCTGCCGCTGCGCAACATGCGCTGGGCGTCGAAGTGGGAGAAGGGCAATCAAGAGAACGACAAGCAAGTCGACAGCGCGAACGCCGTGCTCAAGCCCGGCTACGTCGTCTGGGTCTCGCGCGAGATCCGAACGCGCGAGCGGTTCCGCGACTGGCACTTGCCCGACACCAAGAACCCGTCGTGGCGCGGCCGCGACGATCAGCACGCGTGGGACGGCAAGCACACCGAGGTCGTGCAGCTCGAGCAAGTCCCGCATCCCCAGACCACGATCTTCACGGCCGACCACCACAACGGAAACGTCGTCACGATGGTCGGCGGCTACGACTACGACCGTTCGGTCTTCAACCGCGCGGTGCAGGCGTGTCGCCAGCCGGGCTCGACCTACAAGCCGATCTACTACGCGCTTGGCCTCGACCAAGGCTTCGGCTTCGACACGATCCTGAACGACGTGCCCGTCGAGATCGTCGATCAGGACACCGGCGAGGTGTGGTCGCCCGCGAACCTCGGCGACACGCTCGACGGCGACGTCACGCTCGAATACGCGCTCGTGTTCTCCAAGAACATCCCGTCGGTCGATCTGTTCAAGCGCCTCGGCGCGAAGAACGTCGAGACGTGGGCGCGCCAGCTCGGCTTCTCGACGAAGATCTTCGCCGACGACGCGCTCGCACTCGGCGCATCGTGCAGCAAGCTCGACGAGATGGCGCGCGCGTTCACGCTGTTCGCACGCAACGGCACCTGGTGGCCGCGCGCGCAGGGCAAGGAAAAGAACTGGGTCTACGTGCGCCGCATCGTCGACCGCGAGGGCAACACCGTCGAGGACAACACGCTCGCCGACGATCCGCAGCTCCCCGCCGCCGACCGCTTCGATCGCGTCGCGGCCACCGTGGGCGTCGCGGCGCCGCAGGCGATCCCCACGCGCACCGCATACTTGATGAACCGACTCCTCGCGCACGAGGTCATCTACGGCTTCGCGAACGTCCTCCGCGCGACCGGCGTGTTCGCGGCCGGCAAGACCGGCACATCGAGCGCGACGCACGACACGATGTTCATCGCGTACACCTCGAAGTTCACGACGCTCGTCTGGATGGGCGACGACAAGAAGGAGCGCGCGCTCGGCAAGTCCGACGCCGCGTACATGACGGTCGTGCCGCTGTGGTCGCGCTACATGTACGAAGCGGCGCGAAACTATCCGAACCCGGAGATCCCGTGGATGGTGCCGCCGGGCGTGAATGCGAAGGATCGCGGCGACCACAGCAAAGGATCGCGCGGTCCGCAGATGAGCCTGATCTTCCGCGCGCCGCCGAAAAAGGACGCGGCAGACGATCGACCCGATATCTAGCGCAGGTGGGTGACGAGGCCGCTCGTGATGACGGTGCGGCCCGATTGACGCTGCTCGAGCTCCGACAGACCCGCGCACAGCGCGCGGCGTGACGCCTCGGCGGCGCGGCCCTTGTCGACGAACACGATCGCACCGCCATCGCGCACGGCGCGCGTCCAGGTCGCGAGCGTCGCGGGCCACGCTTCGTCGTCGGTGACATCGACGCCGATCACCGCGGCGAGCGAGGCGGCGTCGAGGGTCGCGATGTCGTCGCGCGTGTTGGTGAGCTTCTTGGCGGCGCGCGCGGAGAGCCCGACGGCGATCACCTCGCGCTTGGTCGCGAGCGCGACGGCGAGCTTCGCGTTACCGACGACGGCGATCGGACCTTCCGCATTCGCGGAGCCGAGGGCTTCGCTGATCGCGGTGACTGCGGGCGTGACGAAGAGACCGTCGAGCACGGCGCCGGTGTAGCACTACTCGAGGTCGCGCATGTACTCGCAGCGCGGCGCTTCGATGTGTGGGGTGATCCAGGTGACGTTGAGCAGCTGGTCGAGCAGGAAGCGAAAGTTGCCGTAGGTGACGACGAAGAAGTCCATCTTGCGCTTCTTGATGCCGCCGCCGGTGTCGTCCGCGCGCACGCAGCCGTCGTGGATCGAGCCGTCGGGGAGGAGCAGGCCGTCGAACTCGGGGATGTAGAGCGGCTCGCCGATCTTGATGACCTTCGGATCGACCGCGACCGACTTGAACGGGATCAGCGGGCGCGGTCCGGCGCCGCGGCCGAACGGGTGCTCGCGAATGTCGAGCTGCTCGAAGCACGTGCCGTAGCCGAACTTGCAGGCGCCTTTGTAGTTCACGACGCGGCCGTCCATCATCAGGCCCGAGCCCTCGAGGCGGAGCGCCCACGCGAACCGCTCGGGCACGCGCGCCATGTAGTAGCCCTCGCGCGTGTAGAGCTCGACCCACGTGTTGAGCGGGACGTCCTTGCCGCGACCGGCGCGCGGCATTGCTTCCTTGTCCTGGTAGTCCTCTTCGCGAGCGAGCCAGTAGAAGCGAAGCGCCCACTGGTTATCGTCGACGAGCGGATAGCCGCAGCACAGCTTGTTCTTGCCGCGCAGGATGACCTTGTTCTGCAGCGGCACGTCCTCCTTCGCCAGCTTGCTGGTGTTCGCGGCGGCTGCGCTCGATAGCGCGACAAGGATCAACAGCGCTCGCACGACCGCGATCGTACATCGCAAGGTACAACCTCGCCATGTGGGTTCGCCCGCTTGCCAAGAGTGATGCCTCGTGCGGCGGCAAGGCCGTCGGGCTCGCGCGCCTGATCGCGGCGGGGTTGCCCGTGCCAGCCGGCTTCGTGATCGAGGCGGGCGCGTTCGATTCGATCGTCGGCGAGCGCGCGGCCCTCGACGAGGTCGGCCATGCGCTCGAGCATGCCGCCGCGCAGATCGCTGCCGCACCGTCGATGGAGGACGTGGTCGAGGCGGCGAAGCAGCTCGGCAACGTGCTCGCGGTGCGGTCGAGCGCGGCGATCGAGGACAGCGCGAGCGGCAGCGCGGCGGGCGTGTTCGCATCCGTCACGAACGTCGCGCCGCGCGATGTGTGGTCCGCGATTCGCGCGGTGTGGACGAGCGCACTCACGCCACTCGCCGCTGCCTATGGCCGCGGTCGGCCACTCGCGATCGGCGTGATCGTGCAGCGCTTCATCGCCGGCGAGCGCATCACGATCTACACGCGGCCGCCGGGTGCGCCGGATGGCAAGCACCTCGTCGCGCAACGCGGAGAATTCGTCCGCGAGTACCAGCGCGACGACGTCGATCCGTTCGTCGCCCTCGCGCTGCGCGCCGAGCACGCGATCGCGGCAACACGCGGCGCGGACGTCGAGCTCGTCATCGATCGAGAAGGCGCGCTGTGGATCGTCCAGGCGCGACCGATCGTGCATCCGCCGCCACCCGCGCGCCGGCCGCCCCCGCCGGCCCTGCTCGGCGCGCTCGTCGCCGACGGGCGGCGCTGGACCTGGGACGTCACTCACAATCCCGATCCGCTCTCGCCGGCGCAGACCTCGCTCGTCGAGCGCGTCGAGCGCGCGCAGATCGCGCCATGGTCGATGCGCGTGTGCGCCGGTTACCTCTACTCGACGCCACTCGAGTCGCGGCTGACGGACGCGGCTAACTTTCATGAACGCGCCGCCGCGATCGAAGCGCGCGTCGCGGACATCGTCGACACCGATGACGCACTCGACGTCGCGTCCGCCAGCGCGCGCTACCTCGCGTTCTACGAGGTCTGGGCGCGCGAGCTGGTGCCGCTGATTGCGGCAGCGAGGCGCGGCGCGACGCCCGCTCAGCTCGTCGGTGCGCGTCCGTCGGCGGTCGAGGCGACGCTGCTCGCGGCCGCGCGCGGCGAGATCGGGGAGGACGTGGCGATCGAACGACTCGCACCGCTCGCACCGACTTGGGACGTTGCGGTGCCGACGTTCGGCGAACGACCGGAGATCATTCGTGCTGCGATCGCGCGCGCGAAAGATATCGAGCACATCAGTCGCGCGAGCGATCGCGACGAGCGCAACGAGGTTATACGAGCAGCCGCGGACTTGGCCGAACGCGACGACCTCTGGTTCGCGAAGGCCCAGCGCCTCGTGAGGCGGGCGTTGCTCGCCAGAGCCTCCGAGCTCGGGGTCGACGAGGGAGATATCTGCTGGCTTTCCCTCGACGATCTGGGCGCCGAGCTCGATCCCGACGACGTTCGCCGACGGGCATCGGCCGCAAAAGCCGCGTACGACCGCTCGTCGAAGTGGGCGATGCCCCTCGTGATCGGCGACGACGTCATCGACGATCGCCCCGCACTTCGCGGACATGGCAGCGGCGTGCGCATCTCCGGTCGCGTCGTTCGCTTCGAGTCACTCGCGCGCGCGATGGAAGTTACGCGTGGTGATGTGATCGTGACGCGTGCGATCACACCAGCACTTGCAGTGTTTGTTGTTGGTTGCGCGGCGATCGTCAGCGAGACCGGAGGTCCACTCGATCACGGCGCAGCGATCGCACGCGAGCTCGGCGTGCCGTTCGTCGTTGGCTGCAAAGACGCGTGGTCATTGCTGCAAGACGGAATGATCGTGACGATCGACGCCGACGTCGTGAGCGTCGCGTGATCGTCTAAAGCCCAGTTTCCCGACGAGGAATCAGTCTTCGTCGTCGAGCTCGGGGTCGTTCGGATCGGTATCGTCGGCCTCGTCGGGCTTGTCGGCCGGTAGTGGCGTGCCGAGGCCCGCGTTGACACGTTCCCGCAAGTCTTTGCCGACCTTGAAGAAAGGCAGCCGCTTCTCGGCGACATGAACTGTCTCGCCGGTGCGCGGGTTGCGACCTTCGTAGGCCTTGTACTTGCGAACTGTGAAACTGCCAAAGCCGCGGATCTCGATACCTTCTCCGCGCTCCAAGGCTTTGACCATGGAATCGAAGATGGTGTTGACGATCGCCTCCGCCTTACCAGCCGGCAGCTTCAACGTTTCTGAGATTTTCTCGATGAGCTCGGACTTGGTCACCCGTAACTCCGCGTAAGTAATGACTTAGGGTACGGGCGAGCAGAGACGGAACGCAAGCAAAAGACGTAGAAACAGTTACATGCCAGATCCCGTGGCGGGGATCTGGCGCTGAGCGTCTTCTGTAAACGCTCGGTATCCCAAGGGAAATGAGTAGGTTTGGCACCGGTGACGGCTATAGAAGTCCGCGAGATCTCTCCAGCCGATTTCTCCTCTTTCGAATCCGGTTCGCACCGCTTGGGACAAGATCGGGCTGCACGGCTCCTTCGTTTTCGGGGCCACGTGACCTCGCGCGACGCGACTTTCGACCCCGACCAACGCGGGTGGAACCTGCCGCATGTAGAAGGCGGCGAGCGGAGTGACCTCGACCGTCTCGACCTTCGTCACGACGATCGCCAGACCTTCACGCTTCACGCACTCGACGCGGGTTTCTTTCGCGCCTTTGTCGATCACCATCGCGTTGAACGGAAGAGGTCGCGCTTTCACGCAATCGGCGACGGCCGGCGTCGGCGTCGTCTTGATGAAGTAGGCGAGGTTCGCGCCGGAGACGTTCACGATCTCGAGCGCCAGTGTCTCGTTCGCGAGCACGGCGGTGAGCTTTAGACCCGCAACTTCGATCGAGGGCTCTCCGACTTCGAGGACGCGGCGAACATCGTCAGCGCGGAACGCAAGCTTGCGTGTCATGTCCTCGTACGCAGGTGTCATCACGCCTGCAGCCGCCGCGTCTCGCGCGAGAAAATCCTGGTAAACGGCGGGCGCGCCCGTCGACTTCGTCAGCAGTTGCGTCGACGTGCCATACGCGCCCGACGGTGGCGGTGGCTTCGGTGCCAATGACACGCTCCCGCAAAATCTGACCGTACCGATGCCTAGACCCAGCACGATCGCACCTGCGATCACACCCAACCGGAACTGAGCGTCGGAGATCGGCGGCACTGATACCAACATACATCTTACGAGTAGTTGGCGCGAAACACGCGACGAGAAAACGTTGACGGCTCGGGCGCGATTCGTGGTTAATCGGGGCACGGCAATGAGAGGGCTTTGTCGATTGCTGATCGTCGTGATGCTCGTCGTCGCTCCGACGCACGTGCTCGCCGGCGATCGCGTTGACGATCTCGCGAAGGTGTTGACCACGAGCTCGAACGACAAGACGCGGCTCGCGGCGGTCGTCGCGCTCTCGAAGCTCGAAGACAAGCGCGCGATGAAGCCGCTGGTCGCTGCGCTCTCGGATCCGAATCCGCAGATTCGCGCGGTCGCCGCGACGGGTCTCGGCAAGCTCGGTCACAAGGCCGCGCTGCCGCAGCTCAAGAACTGCGCGAACGATGACCTCGACCAGACGGTTCGCTCGCAGGCACGGTCGGCGGCGATCTCGATCGCGAAGGCGAACGCGCTGCCGGAGCCGTGGGCGGCCGAGGCAGCCGCGACGGCCGAGGCCCCCGTCGCCAAGAAGAAGCGGAGCAAGGCCGGGTTCGGTAGCGAGCCCCGCGCGATCGAGCCCGCGGGCGCCGATACATATGTGGCGATCAACTCTTCGATGGACGACTCGCCCGGCAAGGCCGACAAGAAGACGCGCCGGGCGAACGCGGACATCCTCCGCAACTTCTTGATGGGTCAGTTCCGCGCCAATCCGATGCTGTCCACGGTCGCCGAGGACGCGCAGAAGAAGAGCCTGACGGCGCGTCACCTCGATCTGTCGGTCGTGAAGCTCGACGTCGTGACGGCCGGCACACATATCGAGGTCGAGGCGCAGCTGCGACTCGCGATCTCCGACGCCAACGGCAAGATGCTGTCGTTCGTGTCGGGTGGGGCCAAGGT
>JALZOJ010000007.1:0-22247 GCA_030857175.1 Myxococcota bacterium
CGCGAAGCCGCCGCGCGATGCGCGAGCGTTCGGCGCGGCCACCGAGCACGCGGCGGAGCGCGCTCGTGATCGCGTCCCGCATGCGGGGCGTGACCGGGCGCGAGCCGGTGCGCAGCGGCGCGTGCTCGATGCGCTCGAGGAGGACGCGCCACGGCTCGCCGAGCGAGCGCTCGACGATCTGGAGCAACTGGACGATCCATGGAACGTCGTCGTGATCGAACAAGCGGACGTCCGAGAACTGATCGGGCTGCATGGCGATCACGGCGCACCTCCATGCTGAGCGCGACGTGATTCGCCGAGCCCGGCACGTCTACGACGGACGTAGCCCGCCTCGGCGGACTCACCGATCGCGAGCTCGTAGATGATGGCTTGCTTGCCATGGCGCGGGCGCAACACGCGGCCGATGCGCTGGACGTGCCGGCGCGCGCTCGCGGTGCCGCCGACGATGATCGCGACGTCCGCATCCGGGACGTCGAGCCCTTCGTCGAGCACCTGCGACGAGACGAGCACGGTGATCTCACCGTCGCGAAACTTCTTCAGCACAAGAGTGCGCTCGGCGCGCGTGATCTCGTGCGTGACGGGCACGACGAGCAGCTCGCGCGCGATCGCATACGCAGTGGCGTTGTCGCCCGTGAACACGAGCGCGCGCTCGCCGGCATGCCGCGCGAGGATGTCGCGGAGTGCGGCGCGTTTCCCCTCGGGGTACGCGAGTAGAGATCGATACGAACGCCATGCTTCGAGCGCATCGCGTGCTTCGGGCGAGCGCGCGGCGAGGCGCATGAAGTCGTTCCAGTCGCCGCGCCCGCTGCGCCGCGCGAGGTCCGCGTACACGGATGCGAACCGCGCGCGCAGGATGCGGTAACGCGCGCGCTCGGCGGGTTCGAGCGCGATCGGAACCGTGCGCAGCTCGTAGGGTGCGAGTGCGTCGCCGGACAGGTCATCGATCGACAGCGAGTACAGGACCGGGCCGACGTGCCGCTCGAGCGCGCGCATGTGCTCGGGCGGTGTGGCCGTGAGCCCGAGCCGCGCGGCCGCGGGTAACATCTCGAGCACCTCGCCCGGACACCACGAGCCGACGTGGTGCGCCTCGTCGACGACGACGAGCCCGAACTGATCGCCGATGCGCGGCGCCCAGATCACGGCGCTCGCGTAGGTGGCGACGGTGATCGGCAGGATCTGGTGATCTCCGTCGCCGAGCCGGCCGATCGGATGCGGGCAGACGGCCGCCAGCGCACGCGCCCACTGATCGAGCAACACGCGCGTGGGGACGATGACGAGCGCGGCGAGCCCGAGCTTTGCGATCGCCGCGAGCGCGACGAGCGTCTTGCCCGAGCCGGTGGGTAACGCGATCACGCCGCGCCGCGCGGCGGCTTCCCATTGCGCGAGTGCGGCGGCTTGATACCAGCGCAAGATCGGCAGCGACCACTCGCCGACGATCCGGATCGGAGCGATCTCGTCCGATATCCGGATCTGGCTGTCCGAACACCGGACGATCACGTCCTCGTGCGCATCGGCAGGAACACGCCATGCGCGAAGGCCGTCATCCCACGTAGCTCCCGGAATCTGCGATGGATCTTCTCCCGCGCATTCCGCCTCGAGCACCAACGTTCCACGATCGAATCGAATCCGCATGCGCGGGGCAAAGGCAATGCGTGTGCCGAGCCCGTGCGTCATCGTCACACTCCGTCACGGTTTGGTCGGAACGTCCTGATGTGTGTTCCCGTCCGCGCCGAACCGTGCTCCATTACGCCGACATGGAGTTGCGGACAGCGAATTCATACGCGCGCGAGCTGCGCCCGCTCTTGCCGCCCGAGACGTTCGAACCGGCGCGCTCGCGGGTCCTCTGGCTCCCGGTCAACGCGGCCATCATCGCCACGCTCGCGTGGCTGATGGCGACTGGCCGCGTGCCCGGCTACGTGTGGCCGCTGTTCTCCCTCGTGATCGGCTGCTGCCTCGCAAACAACGTGTTCCTCGGACATGAAACGCTGCACGGCGGCGTCGTGCGCGGCCGCCTCGCGATTCGCATCGTCGGCTGGTTCGGCTTCCTCACGTTCACCGTGTCGCCCGTGCTCTGGACCGCGTGGCACAACCGCGTCCATCACAACAACACGGGTAAAGAGGGCGTCGACCCGGACATGTACCCGACGATGAACGAGTACCGGACGCAGCGCGCCTCTCGCATCATGGCCGACTACTTCGGCGTCGGTCGCCGCCGGCTGATGGGCTTCGCGAGCCTCCTGTTCGGGTACACGGGCCAGTCGACGCAGATGTTGTGGACGGCGAGCCGCCGCGGCTTCCTCACCCCGCGCCAGCACCGCCGCGCGATCTTCGAATCCGCGCTTGGCTGGCTGTTCTGGGGCACGGTCGCGTACTTCGTCGGCTTCGTGCCGTTCATCTTCGTCTACCTGCTGCCGCTCGTCGTCGCGAACTCGATCGTCATGACCTTCATCATGACGAACCACAACCTCAGCCCGCTGACGCCGATCAACGATCCCCTCGTCAACTCGCTCAGCGTCACGCTGCCGCGCGCGCTCGAGTGGGTCACGCTCGACTTCGGCTACCACACCGAGCACCACCTGTTCCCGACGGCGAGCACGCGTCACGGCAAGGTGATGCGTGACGTGATCTGCTCGCGCTATCCCGAGCGCTACCAGACGATGCCGCTCACCACCGCGATGCGCCAGCTCTACAACACGGCGCGCGTGTATTCGGACAACGTCACGCTGCACGATCCGCCGAGCGGCAAGACGTGGCCCACGATCGTTCCGCGCCCACGCACGACCCCGAGCGCCGTCGGGACGCCGCCGCCGGTGTCCATGCTCGACCAGGCGTCGAAAGCCATGGGCGATGCAAAGGCCGCTGCGTCGAAGGCGATCGACGACGCGAAGACCGCTGCATCGAACGCGATCGACGACGTGCTCGACGCACGTCGCGAACCCATCTGAAAATTCCGCTTCGCGGTTCCGCTTCACTATTCACTATTCGTTAGGGGCGGGCGTGGCGAGCGACCGACATCGCCATGCGTCTGCAGTCGCGACGAGCGACGGGTGCCGCGTCGGCCGCGCGGATGAAAGGCGACGACATCGCCATCATCTGCGGATGTTCGCCGAGCGATCCGGGCGAGCGAACCGCCGCGACCGAATAGCGAATAGAAAATTCCGCTTCGCGGTTCCGCTTCACTATTCACGATTCGTCAGGGGCGGGCGTGGCGAGCGACCGACATCGCCATGCGTCTGCGGTCGCGACGAGCGACGGGTGCCGCGTCGGCCGCGCGGATGAGACGACATCGCCATCATCTGCGGGTGTTCGCCGAGCGATCCGGGCGAGCGAACCGCCGCGACCGAATAGGGAACGGCGAAGCGGAACCGGAACCGAGAACCGGTTCTAGAGGAGGACGCCGCCGGTCGGAAGACCGGCATCGGGCGGCGTCGGCGCCGGCTCTTCGGTCGCGCTGCCCTTGCCTGGCTCGACGGGAAGCGCGACGCCCGGCGGTGCCTGCGTGCGCGGCAAAGGCGGCGGTGGCGTCGGCGGGAACGTCTGCACCGAGCCCGACGGCCCCGACTCGAGCTCGCCGACGACCTTGCGAACGTATTCGGCCCACGCCGATGCATCGGTGACGTGGCGCGGGCGCTGCTGCGCGGCGGCGTCGAACTGCTTCGCAGCTTCGAGCAGCGCCTTCGAGGCATCGCGCATCTTGAGCGAAGCACGCCAGTAGACGACATCACCGAGGAGGCGCTGGATCTCGGTGCGCGCGTTGCGTGCGGTGTCCGTGTTCGAGCGCGCGTGAAGTAGCGCTTGCTCGAGGAGCGCGTTCGCCTCGTCGGTCTTGGTGACTTCCTTCGCGGTGAGCAGCACCGACGCGCGCTTGACGAGGATCGCGCGGAAGTGATCGGCGAGCTCGTCTTCGTTCTCGGTCTCGACGGGAATGCACTCGGCCTCGGGCGGGATCTTGATCGCCGCCCACTGCTTGCCGCCGCGCTCGGACTCGCCCCACGGCGGGAACGAGCGACCTTGCTGCGCGACGATCTTGTCGGCCTCGCACGAGAGGTAGAACCACGCGCTGTTCGTGCGGCCGAGGAAGATTAGCGCGGCGACACCGAGCCCGACGACGAGCGAGATGATCGCGACCACGATCATCTTGCGCGAGCGTCGCCGGCCACCGCCGAGCTCGTCGTCATCTTCGTCGAAGCCGCTGTGCACGATGTCGGGCGTGCGCGCACGCTTCGACTTCTTCTTCTTCGCCTTCGCACCAACGGCCTCGCGCAGATCCGGATCGCTCGCGGCGGCGGAGAGCGGCTCGTCGCGATCGAGGGTCGCCGCGGTGATCGGCCCCGACGCGGCGGCCGGTGCGAGCGCCGGGAACGTCGAAGGATCGGTCGCGCCGTAGTGGCCGCCGTAGTTGCTGCCATACGCACCACTCGCGCTGCCGCCGTAGTTTCCGCCGTAGCTGCCGCCGTAGGCACCACCTGCGGCTGCATCGGTGGGCCCAGGTGCGGCCATCGACGAATCGACGACGACCGACGCCTCGGGCGCGGGCGCCGCTTCGGGCACGGGTTCGGACGGTGCTGCCACCGGCGCGGAGTCGGTCCAGATCGGCTTGCGGACGCCGCCGGATGGCGACGGCTCCTCGGTCTCCTCGGGATAGCCGGTATCGAAGCCCTCGAGGCCTTTCGGCGGCGGCCTCCGTCGGCGCTTCGGCGGCGGCGGATCGTCCTCGGGCGGCGGCGTCACGGCGCGACCTCGACCCGGTTTCGACCTCGCTCCTTGGCATCGTAGAGCGCGATATCGGCGCGCTCGATCAGATCGGCCATCGTCTCGCCCATCCGCCACTGCGCGATGCCGACGGAGACGCGCAGCAAGAGCGCGAGCCCATCACCGACGTCGAACCCGCGCTCGCAGACCCGCTGCCGCATGCGCTCGCCGACTTCCCATGCGCGCCCGGCGTCGGCCTTTGGCAGCACGGTGAGGAATTCTTCGCCGCCGTAGCGGACGAGCAGGTCGCCGCCGCGGATCGCGCTGCGCAAGCGGCGCGCGACCTCGGCGAGCACGACGTCACCGACGCCGTGACCGTGCTGATCGTTGACCGCCTTGAAGTGATCGACGTCGACGATCGCGACCGAGAGCGAACGATCGCGATCGATCGCGGCCTCGATCTCCTGCGGTAGGCGCTGCATCAGGAACTCGCGGTTGTACGCGCCCGTGAGCGGGTCGGTGACCGCGACGCGGTGGAGCCGAACGTTCTCGATATCGAGCGCGATCGTCATCGAGATGAACCGCACGAGCGCGAGGTGGTTCGCGTTGAACGCGCTCCGGTGCTCCGCGGTCGCCGTCACGACACCGACGCGTTCGCCCCTCGCGAGGAGCGGCACGCACAGCATCGAGGCGATCGGCGTCTGGTTCGCGGGCAGTGGAATGAAGCGCGCGTCCTGCGTGACGTCGGAGATCAGCGCGGGCTCGCCGCGCTCGACGACCCAGCCCGCGACGCCTTCACCGACCTTGAACGACAGCGAGTGCATGCGCTCGGTGCGCAAGCCATACGCCGCCTTTGCGAGCAGGCGCTTGCGATCCGCATCGAGGAGCATGACGGAGCACGCCTTCGCGTCGATGAGCCCGCAGATGAGCTCGGCGATCCGCGAGAGGAGAATCCCCGGATCGAGGTCGGAGCCGATGAGCTTGCCGATCTCGAACAGTGCGGCTGGGAGCTTCTCCAGGCTTTCCTCGTCCATCCGTCAGGCGCCCTGGTACCCGATGAACGGGAGGTTGCGAAACTGCTGCGCGATGTCGAGGCCGTAACCGACGACGAACTTGTTCGGGATCGTGAAGCCGAGGTAGTCGATCGGAATCTGCCGCTCGGCGCGCTCGGGCTTGTGGAGCAGCGAGGCGAGCTTGATCGAGGCGGGGCGGCGCGTCGCGAAGTTCTCGAGCAGGTAGTGGACCGTGTGGCCGGTGTCCACGATGTCCTCGACCACGATCACGTGTTTGCCTTCGATCGGGCGCGAGAGGTCCTGAGTGATTTGAACCACGCCGGACGAGACGGTCGAGTCCCCGTACGACGAGATGCCGATGAAGTCGAGATAGATCGGTAGGCCGATGTGGCGAATCAGGTCCGAGGCAAAGATGACCGAGCCCTTCAGAACGCAGATCACGACGATGTCCTCGGCGCGGCCGGCATAGTCCTTCGTGATCTGTGCGCCCAGCTCCCCGACCCGTGCCGCGATGGCCTCGGCCGAGATGAGCTCTTTGAACGGTTCTTGGGTGCGATTCCAGCTTGGCGGCGGCGCGGCCATAGCCCGAATGTATCCCAGGCGGCTGTTGCCGCGCTGCGGCGGAGCCGATCCACGGTACAATTGTTTCGAATGGTCGCAACGAACGACCTCGACATTCAGGTCGCGGCGCTGCTGGGGGAAACGACAACCGAGATCGACGTCCCGCGGAAGAACCGCGTGTTCTGTAACCGCAATATCAGGATGGACTCGATCGAGATGATCGGGTTCGACATGGATTACACGCTCGCGCTGTACCACCAGGACCGGCTCGAGCGGCTGTCCATCGAGCTGACTCTCGGCAAGCTCATCGAGAAGCACGGATATCCCGAACCGATCCGCGAGCTTCACTACGACCCGCGGTGGGCGATCCGCGGCGTGATGGTGGATCGCCAGCTCGGCAACGTCTTCAAGCTCGATCGCCACAGCTACGTCGGCCGCTGCTATCACGGCTTCCGCGAGCTCACGCACGACGAGCGCAAGGCGACCTACCGCAACGAGAAGATCAACCTCTCGATGGATCGCTTCGAGTGGATCGACACGCTGTTCGGTCTGCCCGAGGCGGTGATGTACACGACGCTCGTCGACTGGAGCGATCGCCAGACCGGCACTGTCGACTACGACAAGCTGTTCGGCGACATCCGCACCGCGATCGACGAAGCGCATCGCGACGACACGCTGAAGAGCGTGATCAAGGCGGACTTGCCGTCGTACATCGTCAAGGATCCGCTGCTCGGCGAGGCACTCCACAAGTTTCGCTCGAGCGGCAAGAAGCTCTTCCTCCTGACGAACTCGCTCTACGACTACACGAGCTTCGTGATGTCGTATCTCCTCGACGGCGAGCGCAAGGCGTATCCGTCGTGGCGCAACTACTTCGACATCGTCCTCGTCGGTGGTGCGAAGCCGGCGTTCTTCAACGAGCTGCGCCCGTTCGTGCAGATCGATCCGGCGACGGGCGCGCCGGTCACGAACGGCGAGATCAAGCATCTCTCGCGCGACAAGGTCTATCAGGGCGGCAACGTCGTCGCGTTCGAGCAGATGACCGGCATCAAGGGCGAGCAGGTCCTCTACATCGGTGACCACATCTACGGCGACATCCTGCGGCTTCGCAAGCAGCACATGTGGCGCACGGCAATGGTGCTGCAGGAGCTCGAGCGCGAGATCAGCGTCAGCGATCGCCTCGAGGCGCAGATCAACGACCTCGAGCTGCTCGACCGCCGCCATCGCAACCTCGAGTCCGAGATCGACTTCCAGTCGCTGCGCCTGAAGAAGATCGCGCGCGTGCTCGATGATCCGGCGACCAACGTCTCGCTGCGCTCTCGGCTCGAGGAGGAGCGCAAGCAGATGCGCGCGTCGATCGAGACGCTGCGCCAGCGCGCGAACCTCATGGATGCGGAGGTCGACTCGCTCGATCAGCGCATCGATCGCGCGTACAACACGCACTGGGGCTCGTGCCTGCGCGAAGGCAACGAGAACTCGCGGTTCGGCGAGCAGGTGAACGACTACGCCGACCTCTACACGTCACGCGTGTCGAACTTCGGGCCGTACTCGCCGCTGCGGTACTTCCGCGCGCCGCGCCGCCCGATGCCGCACGAGATCTAGTTCGTCGCGGGATACGTGCAGATATAGAGCTGGTCGTCGAAGCAGCTGCGGTCGTTTCGCAGCCGGTGGCGCGTGCCCTCGAGGTAGACGCACGAGCTGCCGCTGAAGTTCGGGAAGCCGCTGTCCCAGGCCGACGGGTCGACGGGCGCCCCGCTGAACCACTGAAACATCGCGTTCACGCGCTGCGCGCCGACCCAGAAGCGACCGGTCGTGATCGGCACGGTGTCGAGCTCGGTGCGCGAGTCGAGAATGCCGGCGCGCCAGCCGGGCGAGCATTCGCCTTGCACCTCGTCGTGCGTGGCCGAGGCCGTGCAGACGACACCGCAGCCATCTGCGTCGAGCAGCGGGAACTTGTTGCCGCAGTTCGGCGGCGGATCCGGCGTGTTCGCGCACGGATCGTTCGCGCATTGAGTCGCGTCGGTCGTGCGGCAGAACCCGCCGCGGCACTCGCTACCGTCGGGGCACAGCATGCCGCCGCCGCAGCGGAACTGGCAGTCCTCGACGCCGGGGTCGTAACAACCGACGAGGAACACGAGCACTAGAACACGCATGACAGGCTCACCTGCGTCTCGTGCGGTGCGACCGCGACGTCGACCCTGACGTTCGACTTCGTGCGGCCGTACCACCACACGGCCGCGCCGCCGGCGATCCCGAGCGCGCCGATCACGCCGAAGATCCGCGCGCGGGTCTGTGCGGACTTACCGTCGGCCTCGATCTGTTCGAGCTCGTTGGTCCACATCGTACCGACGGGGCGGCCCGCGATGTCGTCGGCCTTCTCGCTCGCACGCACGGCGTAGACGACGGCGATGATGCCGGCGATGCCGCCCGCGCTCGCGACGGCGAGGCCGGAGAGCCGGAGCGTGCGGCCTTGATCGACCTCGACGGTTTCGGGTGTGCCGGAGACGGGCGCGGGTGCTGGCGCGGGCTCGATGTTGACCTGCGTCGTGCCCGACGGTGTCGTGTCGCCGGTCGCGGGCGCGATGCCGGCGCACTTGGCCATCGCGCTGTCGAGCTCCGCCTGGTTCGGCGGCCGCGGCTGCACGCGCTTGTAGTTGAGATAGAAGCGGTTCGCCTGCGCACAATCTCCGGAGAGGCGATGCGCCTGCGCGATGTTGAACAGCAAGAGCGGCTCGCTCGAGAGGAGGTAGGCCTCCTTCCAGGCGGCGATCGCGGCGCCGTACTCCGCGATGTCGAAGTGGCGCTTGCCCTTGTCGTAGAGGGACGCGGCCTTCTGGGTCTCGTCGGGTTTGGGCTGTGCGGAAGCGGCGCCGCCGGCCAGCACCATCGCGACCGCGCACGCGAAGGCGCGCGTCATCGCGGTTTCTTCTTGTTGAACGGATCGACCACCGCGTCGACGTCCTTGGTCGGGCGAGGTCTGGGCCGAGCGCCGCCGTTGCGCTGCTGCTTCGCGAGCTTGATCGCTACCGGCGTCACGGTCTCCGACGTTACCGCAACTGACTGCTCGGTCGCACGGTAGCCCGTGGCGTTGGTGGCGATCGCGTGGTCACCGACGGGAAGCTCGAGCTTCGCGCGTCCCTTCGCGAGCACGACCGGCTCGCCATCGACCAGGACCGTCGCCGTCGAGGGCTCGACGACGAGCTCGAGCGTGCCCTTCGCCGGCGCCGCGGGCGGCGCGGGCGGCGGCTCGACCTTCGGCGCGACGACGACCGGCTTCGCCTCCTCGGCGGTCTTTGCGCGCACGATCATGAAGACGCCGCTTCCGATCACGACCGCTGCGATGCCGACCGCGATCGGCCACCGCGCGCGCTTCGCCGGCAGCTTGGGCGTCCCCGACATCGGCGTGATCGGCCACCGAGTTTCCCCGGTGAACGTCTCGAAGCCGCCGCCGTCGAGTGCCTTGAGCCGGCGGCGAATCTCCGGCATCGCCGGTCGGTCTTCGGGCAACTTCTCGAGCATCTGGAGGATCAGGTTGTCGAGCGCGGGCGGCACGTCCTTCACGTGCTTGTGCGGCGGCTTCGGGGTCTTGCTGATGTGCGCGTGCAGGACCTCGACCGGCGATGCTTCGTCCTCAAACGGCGTCGTGCGGCAGACCATCGCGTACGCGAGGACGCCGAGCGAGTAGACGTCGCTCTTGCCGTCGATCGCGATGCCCTTCGCTTGCTCGGGAGACATGTAGAGCGGCGTGCCGACGGTCATGCCCGTCGCCGTCTTGCGCGTCGGCGCGCGGCGCGTCTCAAGCTTCGCGATGCCGAAGTCGAGGAGCTTCACGCGGAACGATTCGTCCTCCGGAACGAGGAAGACGTTCTCGGGCTTGAGGTCTCGGTGGACCACGCCCGCGGCATGTGCTGCCTCGAGTGCACGGGTGAGCGAGATCAAGATCGCGACGGTGTGCTCGACCGGCAGTGGCGCGCGCTCGAGGCGATCCATCAGCGTCTCGCCGTGCAGCCACTCCATCACGAGGTACGCGCGGTTGTCGGGCAGATCGCCCATCGAGAAGATGTCGACGATGTTCGCGTGGCCGATCTTGTTGACGGCCTGCGCTTCACGCACGAACCGGCGCACGGCCTCGTGGTCCGCGCAGAACCGCGCGTTCAGGACCTTGATCGCCGCACGCTTGCCGATCAGCGGATGGACGGCACCGTAGACGTTGCCCATGCCGCCGCTGCCGATCAGCTTCTCGATCTCGTAGTCGCCGACCTTCGTGCCGGCAATCAACTCCTCTTCGGGCTGCGCAGCGAGCGCGGCGTTGCCGTCGACCTCGAGCCTGGTCATCGTGATGAGCGAACCGTGACAGCTCGGGCAGTCGCCCGTCGCATCGGTCGTGCGGCCGCACTGCGTGCAGACCCTCATCGAGAACGTGGGCTCCTGACAGCCACTAGTCAGGAGCGTACACCGAGCGTCATCGCGCAGATGCGGTACAGGCGTGAGACCTCGGGGCCATGTGGGCGGTGTGGGAGAAGCTCTGCGAAAATCGCAGGCGGGTGTGGCGCAACGGCAACGCTTTGCTACGTGAATTCTGCGCAAGCGCTGCGAGCCCGATGCGATCGCGAGGCATGTCATTTGCTCGGCGGGTCCTCATGCGCGCCACAGCGATCGCCGTCGCTCTGCTGTTTTCATCCATCGCATCCGCCGATGACCTGTCGCAGTTGAGAGGTCGTGTCCTCGACCAGACCAGCGGCGTCCCGGTCGAAGGCGCGCTCGTGATGATCTCCGGCCCGAGCGGACTCGTCGCGACGCTCAACACCGACGGCGATGGTCGCTATGTGACCGCGCTCGTGCCCGGCACGTACAACGTGATCTTCGTGCACGGCAAGTCGCGCACGAGCGGGCGCGTTGTCGTCGAGGGTGAAGCAACGCTCGACGGTGCGCTCGACGCGGTCATGGGCGAGGTGATCGTGATCCGCGATCGCATCACGCCGCCCGTGCCGCCGAAACCGAAGAACTACAAGCCGAAGGCGACGCCGCCGTACAGCGACAAGGCCGTGCTCTCCGACGCGTGGACCAAGGCGCACATGCTGCTCGATATCGACGAGCGAGGGCACGTGCTCCGCTACAAGTTCCTCCAGCGTCCCGGCTACGACCTCGAGAAGATCGCCGCGCGCGAGGTGACGAAGCTCGAGTTCGAGCCTGCGAAAGACGCGAGCGGCAAACCGATGCGCGCGTGGGTCGTGTGGACGATCGAGTGGCCGAGCGCGTGGTGGCTCGAGAAGCTCGTCGGCACGCGCTCGGCGATGCCGCCGATCGTCGGCTTTCCGCCGCGTCGCCTCGACAGCTACGTGCCGTGTAAAGGCTCGGGCCCGTGGCACATGGGATCGGTGCACCCGACCTACAAGGACTGCTCGAGGCCGGATCTGCGCAAGGCGTCGACGGAGAAGTGGGTCGAAGCGAAGTAGTTACGGCGCCGGCAAACGCGCGAGCGTCGACGGCGGCGTGACGCCGAGCCAGCGCGCGATCACCGTCGCGATGCGCACCATCTGGATCGTCGCGTTCGACGGTGCGGTCTGCGCTGCGTGCGACACGCGACCGGGCGCGAGCATGATCACCGGCACGTCGCGATCGTAGTCGTGCAGCGAGCCGTGTGCGGTCGCGAGGCGCTCGTCGCGCTCCTCGAGGATCCAGTTACGCTTCGGCAGATAGAAGATCTCGCCGGAGCGTTCGATGTCGAGCGCGAGGCAGATCGCGAACGCGTCGCCGGTGCGCTTGTCGCAGTTGCCGGCGTAGTCGACGGTGCGTGCCGCGAGCTCGATGCCGGGGAAGGCCTTGATCGCGAGGATGATCTTGTTCACCGCCTGATCGCGCTTCTTGTGCGCGAGCGCGGCCGGCGCGAGCACCACGCTCGGATACTTCGCGCTCACGATCCACTTGCCCGCGCCGAGCTCGAGCGCGGCGGCGCGATTCGCGGCGTCCTCGATGTCCTCGTACGCGATCCGTCCGCCGCCGGTGCGCTCGGGCAACCGCGCGCCGCCGTGGTCACTCGTCGCGATCATCGCCCACGTGTCGCCGAGCTTCGTGTCGAGCGCTTCGAGGAAGCTGCCGAGCTGCTCGTCGAGGCGCAGCGTCATGTCCCACGCTTCCCACGACTCGTGGCCCCAGCCGTGCGCGACGTAGTCATGCGCGGACAGCGAGAGCACCAGTAAATCCGGCGAAGCGTCGGCTCCGAGCTGTTCGTGATCGATCGCCGCGAGCGCGGTCTCGAACACGATCTCGTTGCCGAGCGGCATCGCGAACACGGCGTCGAGCGCCTCCTTCGTCTTCTTCGCCGCGTGCGGGAACGTCGGGCCGAAGCCTTTCATTCCGACCTCGCCCTTCTGATCGTCGGTGGTCTTCGACAGCTGCTTCGCGGCGTCGAGTGGTGTCCACGGCTCGTCGAGGCGCGACTTGATCGACGGCAGCTTCGCGAGCCACGCCGGCGGCTTGTTGCTCGTGAACTTCCCGGTCTTCTTGTCGTACCAGAGCGCGAGGCCCGGCTTGCCGATCGGCAAGATCGCGGCGCGGTCCTTGAGGCTCACACCGACAGCCTTCGCACCCTGGTTCGCGACGGCCATCGCGTCGCCGAGTGCGGGCACGCGCAGGTGATGCGCGCCGATCGAGCCATCGAGTGCCTCGACCGCCTTGATCACGCGCGCGCCCTCGCGGCTCCACCACTCGTTCGAGATGATGCCCGAGGTCGCCGTCGGCTCGCCGGTCCCGAGCAGCGCGTGACCGGGAGCGGTGAGCGTCGCCGCCGACGGATGCCGGCCGGTGTGCCACTCACCGTCGCGCAGCAAGCGAGCGAAGCCCTTCGTCAGGTGCGGCCGCTTCTCCACGAACGCCCACTGCGGCCACTGATCGATGACGACCAACACGACGAGCTTCGGCGCCTTCGCCGGCGGGAGCTCGATGCTCGCGGGTTGCGCGGATCCGGTCGCGGAGCCGGGCGCTGGGGTCGGGGCCGGTGGCTTCGGCTGGCTCGAGCACGCGACCAGGAACAACACCGCCGCGAGACGCATCCACGCTATTGCAGCACGCCTCGGTGACGGTGTGGTCGCAACTACGCGAGGGTTGCGCGAAGGAACCAGGCGTTCTTCTCGAACTCGGTCAGGATCTGCGTCAGAAGATCGATCGTCTCGTCATCCTGCTTGTCAGCCGCGAGCTTGCGACCCTCGCGGATGCCGCCGAGGTAGATGTCGATGCGCTCGGCGAGCGCCTTCACGTGGTCGAGGTCGCGTGTGGTGTCGACGGGATACTCGGGGAGCTTCGAGCCCTTCGCGACCTGGCGGGCGGTGCCGACCGCGAGCACGCCGAGCGTGACGGCGCGCTCGGCCATCGCGTCGTTGTGGAGCGCGAGCTGCGTCGCGAACTGCTCGAACAACGGGTGCAGCGACGGGAACTGCGGACCCCGCACGTTCCAGTGCGCGACCTTGATGTGGCTGTGGAGGTCGAGACCGTCGGCGAGCCGGTCGTTGAGCATCCGCGCGATATCGGTGCGCGCGGCTTCGGAGAGATTCGACGGCGTCTTGTACATACCCACACCATAGGCTCGCCGATCGGATAGGGCGACACGCGAATCGTGATGCGTGTGATAGGTCGTGGCTATCAGCGGAAGATCGAGAGCAGCAAGTCGACGAACGCGGTTCCGCGCGTCTGCTGCTGCGCGTAGGCGCGCGCATTCTCCGCGGCCGCGGCGCGCGCGGCGAACTTCTCGCGCGCGACCTGCGCCTTCTCCTGATCGATCTCCTTGCGCTGTGCCTTCTCGAGGCCGCCTTCCATCACGTATTCGATGATGCGCGGCAGCTCGCCGGTATCGAAGAAGCAGCCGTGGTTCTTGCAGACATCGATCACGACGCCCGAGCCGGCGGCGAACAGCTTGCGATTCATCACGACGCGGCAGACCGGACACTTGATGTACATCTTGCCCGCCGGCTGGATCTCGTACTTCAGCGCGTTCGGCAGCGCACCGAGGAGCGACTCCGCGCGTGCTTGTGCGCGATCCGTGACGACGCGCTTCACCGCGACGTGATCCATCCACAGGCCGTGGCACGCGACGCACTCGTCGACGACGATGTCACCGACGAGCCGGCCGCCGAGCTGCTGATCGCAGCGCGGACAACTGCGATCCTCGTGCGTCTCGACCGACGCGGCGAGCGAGAGCTCGGCGCCACAATCGGGACAGTGCTTGTGCCCGTGAAACACGCGCGACATGCAGCGCGGGCACGCCTTGAGCAAGAGCTGGTGCGTGCAGTGCTCGCACGACTTCGAGGTCGGCGCGACACCCGCACCGCAGTGTGGGCATGCGAGCAAGCCGGCCTGTTGCGAGGGTGCTTGCAGCTTCGTCACCGTGCCGCACCGGCAGCGAAACTGCTGCCCGACGGGATACCCGGTGACGTCGTACCGACTGTCGCAGCCCGCGCACGCGAGAATCATGGAACGGCCATCATAGGTCGGGATCGACCTGCCGCAATGGCTAGCGTGAGCCGGGCGTGATCGCGACTTCGCGACGTTCGGCCACGTATCGGCTACTTCGGCCACGTGCCAGCGCTTCCTCGTAGAGCTTCTTGCGCTCGGCCGGCAGCGCCTTTTTCAGCTGCGACTCGTACAGCCGCTCGTAGTAGTCGTCGGGATGGACCTCGAGCGTGATGCGGGCCGTCACGGCACCGGCGACTCGCCAGCCCCTCGCCATCGTCAGCTTCTCGCCGGGTGGGATCCGCGTGTCGCTTCGCTCGTGCCACTCGCCGTCATAGTAGATATCGCGGCCGATGCGCTGCCTGGCGGTCGCGAGCTGCTTGCCTTTTCCGTCGAGGACCGCGATCTCGAGCCAGGCGGCGGGTGTCGGCGTCGTCGGAAGATAATGTCCCGCGCCGACGTTCGCGACCTCGGCGACCACGGTCACCGCGCCGTCCTTCACGTGCGCGCGCGCCGTCATCGCGATGCCCTCGCGAAACGTCTGCGGATCGTGGATGCCCTTGAACGTGTGCTCGCGGTTCGGCATGTGGCAGTGCTGGCACTGGATGCCGCGCTTCATGTACGGACCTTCGAGCCACTCCTTGTACGTGTTGAGCAGCGGGCGACCCGCGACCTCGGAGCGCGTCGGTAGCTGGTGGCACGGTGCGCAGAAATCCGCGCGCTCGTAGATCGCGAGCGTCTTCAGCGGATAGCCCGCGATCGGCATCAGCGACGGCGCGACGTTCATCGGGCCGTGTCGCGTCCAGTCGCGCACGTGGCAACCCGCGCACGATGCGCCGTCGGCGTAGAGCGTCTTGTCCTCCTGTTGCTCGGGCAGTGGCGCGTGACAGCGAAGGCACGATGCGGCCTCGGTCTTGGACATGCCCCACATCTGTGCTGCGAGGCCGGGCGAGGTCGCGCCGCGATGCAGCGACGTGCCCCACTCGCGAAACTGCTTGTTGTGGCAGCGCGCGCACTGGTTCGCGCGCAGCGATGCTTGCGCCGGTGCGAGCGCGGCGGGCGGCGTGCCCTGCAGCGCGATCGCGCCGCCGAACAACTTCGCTTCGTCGGCGTTCGTGCCGAGCCACACGCCGGCTTCCGTGCGCGCTTTCAGATCGCGCTCGATCGCGCGCGCATCCATCGTGCTGCGATCGATCTTCGCTTCCTTCACACGCAGCGAGAGCGCGTAGTCGGCGAGCGCCCAGATGTCCTCGTCGGGAATCGTGCCCGCGTAGCCGGGCATCGGCGTGCCGGCGATGCCGGTCGCGATCGACATCGCCGCTGCGACGCGCCGCGCTTCCGCCGTATCGGTCGCGCGCGGACGGTGCAGTGGCTCGCGCGTGAGATCGTACGGCGCGATCGCCATCGCTTTCGCGGCGGGCGTATCGCCTGCGCCCGTGCCGTGACAGGTCGTGCAGCCGTGTTTCGTCCACAGCTCGGCGCCGGGCTTGCTGTTTGCGGGCACGAGCTTGATCGGCGTGCCGGCCGTGATCGGGCCGAATGCTTTGACGACGTCGATCAGCTGATCGATCTGCTGCGCCGAGAGCTCGAAGCCCGGCATCGACGTGCCCGGCGCGCCGTGGCGCAGCGTCGCTCGCAGGTCGTCGTCGGTCGGGCCCTGGCCGAGCGGCGTCGAGCGCCACGCGTATTCGCCCTTCGTGAAGTCACGCGGCAGGCCACGCGTGTAGGTCGCCGCGGGGCCGCGTCCATCGCCCGCCTCGCCATGACAAGCGAGACAGAGCTTGTCATAGAGCTGCCATCCCGGAAGTTGCTGCGGCGTGGGGCGCGGCATCGAGGATGGACCCCACGCGGCGAGCGCGACAAGCGCGACAGCGAGGGTCACGAAGCTACCGAGGCGCACGCGCACAGGCTGCCGCACAGCGATAGGTTACGCCAGCCCTGTCCGCCGGCCTTGTGTCTGCGACGGGTCGAGTGTCATATCCGAGGCAGATGATCCGCACGAAGATTCTGGGGTTGGGGAGCTACGTCCCCGATCGCGTCGTACCGAACTCGGAGATCCCGTTCCTCGACGACAAGCACGTTGTCCAGGCGACGCAGCAGACCGAGACCGATGACGCGTGGATCCAGAAGCGGACCGGCATCAAGGAACGGCGCTACGTTCCGAATGACGGCAGCGTTGGAACGAGTGACCTCGCGTTGCAAGCGGCGAAGCGCGCGCTCACAGACGCGAACATGGAGCCGCACGAGATCGACTGCATCATCCTCGGCACGCTCTCGCCCGACATTCACTTTCCCGGCACCGCGGTCTTTCTGCAGAAGAAGCTCGGCATCTCGCAGGGGAGCTGCGCGTGCTTCGACATCCGCCAGCAGTGCAGCGCGTTCGTCTACGGCCTGCAGATGGCCGACGCATTCATCAAGACCGGCATGTACAAGCGCATCTTGATGGTCGGTGCCGAGACGCACAGCCACTCGCTCGACTTCTCGACGCGAGGTCGCGACGTCATGGTGCTGTTCGGTGATGGCGCGGGCGCGGTCATTCTCGGTCCGACGGACACCGACGATCCGCGCGCCGGCGTGATCTACACGAGCGCGCATGCGGATGGCAGCGGTGCGAACGATCTCTATCTGAAGATCTTCGACATCGCGAAGGCGCCGTACGTGAACTACGACCCGAAGAATCGCGAAGAGAATCAGATGATGTATCCGCACATGGACGGCAAGCGCGTCTTCCTGAATGCGGTGCGCGGCATGGTGATGTCGACGAACGCGGCGCTACAGAAGACCGGCATGACGTGGGATGACATCCAGTGGTTCGTTCCGCACCAGGCGAACCTTCGCATCAACGAGAAGGTGATCGAAGTCGCGGGGATTCCCCCGGGCAAGGCGCTGAACTCGATCGACATGTTCGGCAACACGACTGCGGCGACGGTGCCGCTGACCATGGATTACTGGCGCCAGCAAGGAAAGCTGAAGCGCGGCGACCGTGTGCTCACGAGCGTGTTCGGCTCGGGCTACACGTGGGGCGCGGCGATCTTCACGTTCTGACACGCTCGTGTAGGTCTTTCACGCACGGCGGCTCGCGTTGACATGCTGGGCGGCGCGCAGCGATCCTGGGGTCGTGCGGAAGAGGCGAGTGATCGCTGCTGGTGTCGTGGTCGCGGTCGCGACGATCGCGGCGTGTCTCGGGCCCACGCTGTCGACGACGGAGCAACAAGCGATCGTCGTGCAGAACGGCGGGAGCGTGAACCTCGGCAACATCATGATCGGCGCGACCGGCTCGGGCTCGGTCACGATCACGCCGGCTGCGGGATCGCAGAGCTCGAGCGACACGATCGAGATGATCACGAAGGGTCCGTGCCCGGGCTGGGCGCTGCAGCTCGCGGGCTTGCCCGCGGTCGTCGCGCGTACGTGCACCGGATCCGGCTCGTCGATGGACCCGACTGTTGCCTGCAACGACACGAACTACACGTTCGGCGTCTCGTACACACCGACGGCGGCCGGCTCGTCGTCGTGCACGATCACGATCTCCGGTGCGTCGTTCGGCTCGATCGACGTCTTCGCGCTCGCGAACGGGCTCGCGGAAGCGTTCGCGATGGACGTGCAGCCGAAGGGCGGCATCAACTTCGGTGATGTTCGCGTCGGCAACACCGGATCGCAGACGCTGACCGTCCGCAATACCGGCTCGAGCTCGCTGACGCTCGCCGGCATCTCGATCAATCCGACGACGTCGTACTCGGTGAATCAGATCGGATCCGCGATCCCGCCGAACGTCACCATCGGCACGAGCGTGTTCTGCTCGCCGGGGAGCGTCGGGACGTTCGACTCGACGCTGACCGTCGATGGCGGTGCCGCGGGCAAGCAGACCGTGAACCTCCAGTGCAAGGGGATCAACTCGAACCTCAACGTGACCCCGAGCCCGGGCGATCTGACGACGCGCGTGAACGAGCCAAAGACGATCGACGTGACGATCCAGACCTTCGGCTCCTTCTCGACGCTGAACTCGATCACGATCGTGCCGACGGTCTCGGGCGTGCCGGTGACGATCACGCAGGCACCCCCGAACGGTACGACGCTCGGCTCCGGTTCGAGCGCCATCGTGAGGGTCCGGTACGCGCCGACGGCGAAGCAGGCCACGACCGAGCTCGCGAAGCTCCGCATCAACCACGACAACAACCAGATGCGCGACATCGTGATCAACGGTGGCGCGAAGGAGACGACGCTCGCCGTCTTCCCCGACAGCGTCGACTTCGGCGGGGTCTGCGTGGGCACGACGGAGATGAAGGACGTCGACGTCAAGGGCGGTACCGAGGGCGAGTTCACGCTGATGAGCATCACCGCTCCGGGGGCGCCGTTCACACTCGCGCCGAAAGCGGGCACGACTGTTCCGGGCAACGTGATGGGCAACCAGGGCAACAAGCTCGAGCTCATCGCATCGATCACACCGGTCGCCGGCAACATGACCGTGAACGGTGAAGCCACGCTCAACACCGACATTCCCGGCGCGGCTGCGCACAAGGTGAAGCTGACCGCGGAGGTCTTGCCGCCCGGCGTCGGTGCGACACCGTCGGGGTTGGACTTCGGCGGCGTTCTGAAGAATGCGGCATCGACGGCGCGCAGCACGACGATCCGCAACTGCAGCGCCGCGGCGATCACGATCGATCGCGTCGCGCTCGAAGGCGTGAACGGCGCCGAGTTCGCGATCGTGCTGCCGGCCGAGGCCGAGCGGCTCGTGACGCTGCAGCCGCGCGAGAGCATCACGTATTCGGTGATCGCGAATCCGACGACACCCGGTGCGAAGATCGGCGCGCTCGTCGTGACGAGCGGAGCGACGACGACGCGCGTCGACTTGCTCGCGACCGCGCTCGGCGGCGGTGACGGCGGGCTCACCGGCGAGCGCAGCTACTACACGTGCAACGCGGGCTCGGGCGCCGGCATCTTCGTGATCGTGGTGTTGCTCGGCCTCCTCCGCCGCCGCAAGTAGAGCGCGACGACGAGGGCAGCGAGGCCCATGGTCGGCAGCCGAGCCGGCGACGGCTCGCCACGCACGTTGCAGCAGCCCGCGGGCGCCGCGACCTCGCAGCCGGGCGGCTTGTCGACGGGCGGCGTCGGCGTGCGCGTGACCCGCGAGAACGCGCGTACGCTGCCGTCGTACGACGCGACGACGAGCCAGTCACCGGCGACGGCGAGCCCGGCGAGCACGGGCGTCTCGAGGTCCGTGAACCAGAGCAGCTTGCCCGTCGACAGCTCGAGTGCCGAGAGTCGGCCACCGGTGTCGGCGGTCCACACGATGTCACCGGTGATGACCGGCGAGGCTTCGAAGCCCGCTTCGTTCGCGCCGCGATAGTGCGTGGTGCGGATCGGGCTCGGCGTGCCCGCATACCGCCACAGCTCCGCGCCGGTCTTCGCGTCGAGCGCGACGAGATCGCGATACATCGTCGGCACCACGAGGATGTCGTGCGCGAGGGCGGGCGTGCCGATCGTGGCGTTGCCCCAGTCGAAGCCCTGCGGATCGAGCTTCGTCATCCAGCGCACCGTGCCGGTGCCGAGCTCGAGGGCGATGACCTCGGTCATGCCGTTGACGATGTAGACGGTGTCGCCGCCGATCACCGGCGTCGCGTTGATCGCCGTCGCGAGCATGCCCTTCTGGCGCCAGAGCTCCATGCCGGTCGCGCGGTCCCACGCGATCACGCCACCGAGCTCGCGGTGAAACACACCAACCGTGATGCCGTCACCGACGGCCACGGCGGCGAGCGATTGGCTGTACGTGCCATTCGGCACCGGGCTCGCGGTCCACAGCGCGACGCCGACATCGCTCGCGAGCGCCGCGAGCTGGCGCTGATTACCGACGAGGAAATCGCCGGCATCGGCGGCGGGCGCGGCGAACAGGCTCGCGGCTTCGGCGGGAATGCCGGCGCCGAGCTCGTAGCGCCAGCGCTGCTCGCCGGTCTGCATGTCGAGCCCGAGCACGGTGCCGTCGAGCTGCCCGACCGCGACCACGCCGTTCGAGAAGGCGGGGCTGCCGCGCACGGGCGCCGTGGTCGCGACGCGCCAGCGGGTCTGACCGGTCGCGAGATCGAACGCGACGACGCCGCCGCTATGACCGTCGCCGAGATCGGTCGCGCTCGCGAACACCATGCCGCCGGCGACGACCGGCGCGGCATGCAGGATCTGACCGCCGACCGTCCCTGCCCAGCGCAACTCGAGCGGCGGTGCGACCGGGTGCGCGGTGGCGCCATCGTGGCGCGCGGAACCGCCGAGCTGCGTCCAGTCGGTCGTCGGCATCGTGGGTGCCGGTGTCGCGCAGACATCGAACGCGACGAGCTTCGACGCGCGAACGCCGGATGGTGTCTGCGCGTCGACGAGCAACACGTGGGGCCCGGGCTCGAGGCGCGGCAGGTCAGCGCGCCAGTTCCAGCCGCCCGCGTAGCGCATCGCGATCGGAGTCGCGCAGTCGACGCGTGCTTCGAGCGCGGCGCTACTCGCATCGATTTCAGCGGCGACGATCACGCTGCCATTCGACGCTGAAATGCACGAGCCGAGTGACGGTGCGATCACCGAGAGCTGCGGCGTGTCGACGACGGTGCGGTGATATGTCGACATCATGCCGCTACGATCGAGCGTCGCGACGCGGTAGCCGGCGGGCATCAGATCGAGCCCGCCCATCAGCAGCGGCTCTGTCGTCAGCTCGATCAGCCCGCCGTGATCGACGGCGCGGTTCGTGTGCGTGTGACCGCTGAGCACGTAGTCGACGCCCATGTCGCGCAGCATCGCGAGGATCGCGGGGATCGGCGGCGCGTGCGTCAGCGCGACGACGGTCATGTCGGGCCCGACGCGCGCGAGCTCCGCGCCGAGATAGAGCAAGACGTCCTCGGTCGTCATCGACATGTTCCAGACGACGAAGTGCGTGCGGTCGATGTCGAAGCTGTAGTTATCGGGCCCGTAACGCTGGAACCACATCTGACCGCCGTCGTACCAGTCGTGATTTCCCGGCACCGGCACGTACGGAATCGTCAGGCCGGAGAGGCTCGCGTCGACGAGATCGAACTGCTCCGGGGTGTTGCTCTGCGTGATGTCGCCGAGGATCGTGAAGAACGCGGGTGGCGGATCGAGCGCCGTTGCATCCGCGACGACGGCACCGAGGTCGTTCGCGAACGGCTGCACCGCTTCGAGGTGCGTGTCGGCGGAGATCACGAACGTGATCGGTCCGTTCTGGATGCGCGCGAGGCGGCGGAGGCCGATCATCACGGGCGTATTGTCCTGCGGCACGCGCGCCCACACCGGACCGGGCGTGAAGCCATTCGGCACGCGGACCCAGATGATGCCGTTGCCGACCGGCGGGACATCGATCTCCCACGCGCCGGCCTGGTTCGCCTGGACGAACTTCTTCACGTCGTAGGCGACGACCGCGTTCGCGATGCCGGGCTCGTCCTCGGTGCGCTTGCCATCGCCGTTCTTGTCGTCGAACACGATTCCCCGGACCGGTCGTGCCGACGCGGTTCCTACGAGTCCGACGAGTAGCAGCGCGACGAGGCGCACGTG
>JALZOJ010000007.1:22347-50472 GCA_030857175.1 Myxococcota bacterium
GCGCTCGTCTGGACACCGCTGATCTGGGTCGCGCACGGTGCGTCGAAGGTGCTGAACGTCTTCGGGGCCGACATTCCCGCGCACGGCTATACGAAGTTTCACCAGCGGTTCGTCTTCCTCTCGAGCGTGCTCGGCGCGTGCCTCGCGATCGCGCTCGCGATGCTGGTCGCGCGGCGCTTCGGCATGGGCCGCTGGGCGATCACGTACGGAGGGCTCGCAGGCTTATTGGCCACGCCGCTCACCTACTACGCGACGCACATGCCGAGCTACAACCACGCGCTCGATGCGCTCGCGTCGTCCGCGTTTCTCGCGTACTGGACGCTGACGATCGGCCGCGCGGACATCAAGCGATGGATCCTGCTCGGCCTCTTGCTCGGGCTCGCGATGCTGATCCGCATGCAAGAGCTCGGGCTCGGCGTGGTGGTCGCGCTCGAGGTCGTGACCACGCTCGTGAAGAAGCGCGACGTCCGTGTCCTCGCGCGCGGCGCGATCGTGCTCGCGATCGCGCTCGTGATGTTCACGCCGCAGCTCGCGTTCTGGAAGGTCGTCTACGGCGGCTGGTTCGATGCACCGCAAGGCGGCGGGTACACGCGGCTCGGTACGCCGATGGTCCTCGAGCTCCTGTGGTCGGCGCGCAACGGCTGGTTCGTCTCGCATCCGGTCGCGTATGCGGGTGTGATCGGCTTGTTCTTCGTGCCGAAGGAAGCGCGGTTCGCGACGGCCGGCCTCGTGCTCGCGCTGCTGCTGCAGATCTATCTCAACAGTACGATCTTCGATTACTGGGGCCAGGCGTCGTTCGGCTCGCGCCGCCTGTGCAGCATGACGTTGCCGGTCGTCGTCGGATTTTCTGCGCTCGTCTGGCGCTGCGGCCGGCTCGTCGCGCGCGTGCCGCGTGTGCCGCGTGGCGTGTGGCACGGCGTCGCCGTCCTCGTGATCGCGCCGTTCGTGCTGTGGAACCTCGATCGCGTGTTTCTGTTCGGCAAGGGCAGGGCTGCGCCGGATGGGCTCGCACCGACGTGCTGCGACCGCGGCCCGCGGTGGATGCAGCCCACGTTCCGCGCGGTCTACGAACGCATCGGCAATCCGTTCCAGTTTCCGGCGAACGCGATCTTCGCGATCAGCCACGGCGTCGAGATCCAGCGCTGGGACCGCGCCGTCGGCAACTACGCGGTCGTGCCGAACTTCGAGCAGCTCTCGAGGAACCTGCTCGTCAACGTCAGCGGGCGCTGGAAGCTCGGCAGTCCCGGCTCGGAGCCGTACCTGATCGGCCGGTTCACCGGGGCACGCGAGGGCGACCGCTGGTTCCGGTGGACGCTCGACAAGCACGTTCGCATGCTCGTGCCGAACATCATGCCGAACGATCAGCACGTGACCGTGTGGATCGCGCCCGCGGGTGCAACGAAGGCGAAGGTCTCGTGGAACGAGCAGGTCGTGTTCGACGGCGACCTGAAGCCCGGCTGGAACCAGATCGGGTTCACGCTGCAGGCGCCGTTCGTCGGCGAGCACGAGCTGTCGATCGAGAGCGACCTCGCGGTCTACACGCCGCCCGTCGATCCGAACAAGCCGATCAATGCGACGACGCTCCCTGTGGGCGTGGCGATCAGCGCCGTCGACCTGCGCATCGTCAAGTGAGGATCTGCACCTCGGTCGTGCCGAACCGCATCGTGTCGCCCGCTTGCAGCTTCGTCTTGTTCACGCGCTTTCCATTCACATAGGTGCCGATCGTCGAGCCGAGGTCGATCAAGACCACCTCGTCGCGATGCGCCTCGATGACGGCGTGAAGTCGCGAGACCGCGGGATCGTCGATCTGGAGCGTCGCCGTCGCCAGCTTGCCGATCTTGATCACGCCGACCTGTGTCGCGATCTGCTCGCCGTTCATCACGAACACGAGGCGTCGTGCCGAGGGGTCGATCTTGGCCGGAGGTTTCGCGAATGGAACAGGTGGGGCTGCAGGCTCCCACTCACGAAACGGTGGCGGATAATCGGGGAGCGCGACGCGATACAGCGTCAGGCGCAGCTCGTCTTGATCGAACCACACGCCGTGCTTCGCGCAGTGATCGAGCTCGACCTCGTGAATCGTCGTCGGCTTCATCGCGTCGCCACACTGCGGGCACGCGAGCTGTGCGCCGGTGCGCTTCACCTCGGACAGTGCGAGTGGGCCGCAGGCGCGCGGTGGCGGCGGGAGCATCTCCAGGATCATCTCGGAGAGCACGGGCTCCTCGATGAACAAGCCGCCACAGCCTCGACAACCGCGCGCAGACTGCGCGTCTTCGAGGGTGATTCCGCAGCGAGGGCACTGGTCGAACGAATCTCGAAAGGCCACGCTGCATGGTACCGTGACGAACCGTCGCGGGGAGGAGCTGCATCTAAAGACCATGAAGAGGCCGCATGTCGTCATCATCGGTGGCGGGTTTGGCGGACTCTCCGCAGCGCGCAGCCTCGCGAAGGCGCCGGTCACGATCACGCTGATCGACCGGCGCAACCACCACCTGTTCCAGCCGCTCCTCTATCAGGTCGCGACGGCCGCGCTCAATCCGAGTGACATCGCCGCGCCGATCCGCGCCGTGCTCGCCAAGCAGCGCAACGCGCGCGTGCTGCTCGCCGAGGCGAAGGTGATCGACGTCGCCGCGCGCACGGTCACGCTCGACGACGGCCTGCTTCACTACGACTACTTGGTCGTCGCGAGCGGCGCGACGCACTCGTACTTCGGCAAGGACTGGGGCGAGCTCGCGCCCGGCCTCAAGACCGTCGAAGACGCGCTCGAGATTCGCCGCCGCGTGTTCCTCGCCTACGAGGCAGCGGAGCGCGAAGCCGATCCGAGGGTGCAGCAACAGTGGCTGACGTTTGCGGTCGTCGGCGCGGGGCCGACGGGCGTGGAGCTCGCCGGCGCGCTCGGCGAGATCGGCCTGCATACGCTCGCGAAAGACTTCCGCACGATCGACCCGACGCACGTGAAGGTCCTGCTGTTCGAGGCCGGTGACCGCGTGCTCTCCGCGTATCCTGCGAAGCTCTCGAATGCGGCGAAGAAGTCGCTCGAGAGGCGTCACGTCGAGGTCCGGCTCGGCACGCGCGTCACCGCGATCGATGCGCGCGGCATCACGACCGACACGGGTGAGCAGATCGGTGCGCGCACGGTGCTCTGGGCCGCGGGCGTGCAGGCGTCACCGCTCGGTGCGACGCTCGGCGCGGCGCGCGATCGCGCAGGCCGGGTCGAGGTCGCGCCCGACCTCTCGGTGCCCGGCCATCCCGAGGTCTTCGTGATCGGCGACCTCGCGAAGATGATGATGAAGGACGGCCAGCAAGTGCCCGGCGTCGCGCAGGGCGCGCTGCAGGGCGGCAAACACGTCGCGAAGATCATCGCGAGTGAAGTCCGCGGCAAACCGGAGCGCCGACCCTTCGCCTACTGGGACAAGGGCAACATGGCGACGATCGGCCGCGCCTCCGCGGTGATCGCGACGAAGCGGTTCGCACACCACGGGTTCATCGCGTGGCTGCTCTGGTGGGCCGTCCACATCATGTTCCTCGTCGGCTTCAAGAACCGCATCATGGCGATGTGGCACTGGGGCTGGCAGTGGCTGTCGTTCAAGCGCGGCGCGCGGCTGATCACCGGCGACATCGGTCAGCTGCCGCCCGTTCGCGCCATCACACCCGAAGGTCAGCCCGCGATGCCGCCGGCCTCGCGTTCGATCGCGCTCGATACCGACGAGCGCGTCGCCTAGTCGAGCTCGTCGATCGTGAGGGCAGTGGTGGCCCACGGGTGGCGCCGCTCACCGTAGACCGAAATTCCTGGCGGCGGAAACGTCGGGTCGGCGAACGCACCGACCGGGACCGCGATCATGCCGGGCATCGTGTCGTTGTCGAAATAGGCGGTCGCGCCGCAGGTCGGGCAGAAGCGGAACGTGGTCCTGCTGCCCTCGTCACCGATGCGCACGTACTCCTGCGCGTGCCCTTCGATCGTCACGCGATCGGATGGCCAGCGCGCCTGGATGCCGAAGGCGCTGCCCGTGCGCTTCTGGCACGCGAGGCAGTGACACATCGAGATCCTGATCGGCTCACCGGCGCAACGGATCGTCAGCTGTCCGCACGAGCACGAAGCGGTTCGCATCGCGCGAGCATAGCCGCTAGTCGCCTTCAGTCGGCTCGACGGGCGTGTCGCCTTCGGTCTCGGCGCGCTCGTTGTGGAGCGTCGAGTGCGGGCCGATGCACGTCGGCGGCGGAATCGTTCCCGATGCGCGCGGCGGGCGTGGCAGCGGCTCGATGTAGAGGCTGGGATCGACCCAGACCTTCGGCTCGTCGACGAACGAGCTGAGAGGCTCGGCCGCCCACTCCCACCAATGACGCTGCCAGCGAGGAAGCTGCATGCAGCGGGTTTGTGCAACGAGCAAGCCGACGCCGAGCGGACCTAAGTGTCGAGCGGCTCGTCGGGCTTGTACCTTTCGGTACAGCAGTTGTACCTACCGTGCACTGTTTGACCCGAGGAAATGGGTCGCACCATTTAATTGCGGAGCTACGCGAGCGCGACCAGATCTTCGAACGCGGCGTAGTAGCTGCGCCGGAACGCCGCGAGCGTGTTCGTGCCCGCGCTCGCGCGGTGCGTGACGAGGTTGCGGACGGCGGCGAGCGTGTGCAGGCGATGCGCGAGCGAGACGGTGCGCTCGGCTGCCTTCGGCGCGTTCGCAGCGCCGAGCTTGAACAAGTTGCGAAAGCCTGTCGGCTGGTGATCGACCGCGAAGAGCACCAGCATGCGCGCCCACTCGGTGACCGAGAGCGGCGAATCGAGGCGCTTGCGCCGGTGTTCTTGCAGCTCGCGCACGGCATTCGGGATCGCGCGCAGCGGGATCTCGACCTTCGCGCCGCCGACCTCGGCGGGGTCGCGCCACTTCGGCTCGAGCCAGCGCTGATAGCCAGACCAGCCGCTGCCGATCGCGCGATCGACGTAGTCGAAGAGGACGGCGGGCTCGCGCTGGAGACCGGCGAGCCGCGGGCCGAGCCACGCGTGCACGTAGTTCTCGAGGACCTTCATCCAGAGCGTGATCGGCGGCGAGAGGTCGGCGTCGGTGGTCTTGCCCGTGGTCTGGAACAGTGACTCGGCGGTACGCAGGCTGCGGATCATCGAGTCGAAGCCGGGCAGCTTCGTCATCTGCGCGAACGCGGGGAACACGGCGCTGATCTCGGCGTCGACGTTGATCGGGGGCGCGTCGTCGGCGGCCGACGCGGTCTCGATCTTCATGCGGAGCAGCGGCTCGAATGCGGGGTCGTCGGGATCGACCTTCGAGAGCGCGCTGTCGATCGCGGGGGCGAGCTCGGCGGCGTGCGGGCGCGCGATCGTGATGACGGCAGCGAGTGCGCCGCGTGCGGTGGGATCGCCATCACTCGAGATGAAGGCGAGCGCCTGCGCGAGTGCGGCGGGCGTGCCGAGGCGGAGCAGGCCGGCGGCTGCGCGCTCGTGGACTGCGGGATCGTCGTCGCGAAACGCGGCGAGCAGCGTCGCCTCGATCGATGGATCGATCTTGGCCAGCTTGCCGAGCGCCCAGACGGCGGCGCCGCGAACAGCGGGTGCGGGGTCGCTCGCGAGCGGTGCGATCGCCGACGGTGGCACCGCGCCGCCGAGGAGGCCGGCGATCTCGGCAGCGGCTTCGCGCGTGCGGGCGTCGGGTGCAGCGAGGAGCTGGCTGATGCGCGGTGCGAGGGCAGCGAGATCGGCGGCCTTCGGGTTCGCGGAGACGAGCGCGTTCGACGCGGCGCCGAGCACGCGCGGATCGTCTTCGCGCTTCACCATCGCGGCGACCTCGACGGTGACGTTCGGCATGCCGAGCTCGCCGAGTGCGACGTAGGCGGCGAGGCGTAGATCGGGCGCCTCGGTCTGCGCGCAGCGCTTGACGAGCGCGGGCGCGAGCTCGACGAGCCCGAGGTTGCCGGCGACATAGGCCGCGCGACGGCGCACGACGTGATCGGGATCGTCGAGCATCGGCGCGACGATGCGCGCGGAGGGGCCACCGTCGGCACCGGCGCCGGCGAGCTGCAAGGCCCAGAGCACGGCGCCGCGGATCTGCGCGGACGGCGACTTCGCGAGATCTCCGATGCGATCGATCAGCTCGACGCTCGTCGCGAACGCGCCCATTGCCTGGACGGCGGCGGCGCGCAGCGGCTCGTCGATGTCCTTCTGGTGCGCGAGCTCGGCGAGTGCGGCGCGCTCCCAGATCTGGTCGGCCTCGACGGCACCGACGGCGCGCGCACGGATCGGTGCGGGCACGGAGTCGCGCTTCGCCAGCTCGAGGAGCCAGCGCGTGATGTCGGGGTCGCGCAGCTCGCCGAGGATCTGCACGACGCCCGCCGCGTCTTCGCCGAGGAGCACTTCGGCTTGCTCGATGACTTCGGCGACCGGTAACGTTCGCAGTCTGCGTGCGAGCACCGCGCGCACGGCGCGATCGGGCTCGCTGAGCGCGATCAAGAAGCGCTCCGCGGCATCGCGCGAGCGCTCGGCCTTGAGTGCGCGCGAGGCCATGCTCGAGGCGATGCGGATCTCGGCGTCGTCGTGACGCGCGAGCCGGCGCAGTACGGGGAGCACCTCGAGTGCGCCGAGCTCGGCGAGGTAGCGGACCGCGGCGATCTGCACCTCGGGCTCGAGGTCTTGCTCGAGGACGACGATCGCGGAGTCGCGGCCCGCGGCCGAACGAATCTCGGTGAGCGCGGTCAGCGCCGCGGCGGCTTCGGCGGGATCGCCGAGGACGAGTGGAACGATGCGATCGACCGCGCTCATCGCGCCCATACGGCCGAGCGCGGTGACCGCGGCGCGACGGAGCGGGGCGGGCGTCGCGTCGCCGAGAAAGTTCGCGATCGCTTCCTCGAGCGCGGGGAACCCGAGGCCGCCGGCCGCGTGCACGGCGGCGATGGCGATCGTCGGATCGCGGTCGGAGAGGCGGCGATGCACGAACGGCATCAGCCAGATGTTTCGAAAGCCGCGGCCCATCGCGCCGAGCACACCGCGCCGATCGGCCGCCGTGTCTGCGGTGCGCGCCGCTTCGAGCAGCGCGAACGCGGCGCGCTCCGCGACGTCCCACTCGGCTCCGAGCGCGCGGCCCGCGAGGTCTCCGAGCAGGCGGCACGCGTCGAGGCGCGCCATGCGTGTGGGCGCTTCGAGGGCGGCGACGGCCAGGACGGGGAGCGCGTCGGCGGCGGTCGCCTCGCCGTGCTCGAGCCGGATGCGCAGCTGCTTGGCGCTCGTATCACCCGCGATGGCTTCGACCATGTCCGAACTACTGTACAGTCGTTTCCAGCGCGGTGTCCTCGAAGTACTCGATGCCCATCACGGCGAGCTCGGCCGATATCGACGAGCTCGGCCACGTCTCGAACCTCGTCTACATGAGGTGGGTCCTCGACGTCGCGATGGCGCACTCGCGCTCGCTCAACTGGGACCACAACACGTACAAGGCCTACGGCGCCGTGTTCGTCGTGCGTCGCCACGAGATCGACTACGTCGCGCAGGTCCGCGAGGGCGAGGAGCTCGTCGCCGAGACCTGGGTCGATGATTGGCGCCCGGCCTCGTGTATCCGGCGCACCGAGATCCGTCGCGGCGATCAGGTCGTCGCGCGCGCGGCGACGACGTGGGCCTTCATCTCGCTCACGAGCGGCCGGCCCCAGCGAATCACCGACGAGCTACGCGGTCTGTTCAGCGCAGGCTCTGAAGGCAACTAGCGATCGCCTGCGCGAGCGCCGCTGGCTGCTCGAGCGTCGGGTCGTGACCGGAGTCCGCGATCACCTCGCGGTGCACGTCGTACGCGCCCGCGATCGCGAGGTACTTCTGATCCTCGGCGCCGACGATCAGCGCGACGCGCTTGTCGACCGCGCCGCGATAGTCGGGCATCTCCGCGAGGCCCATCACCTCGAGGCTCCGCGCGAGCTGCTCGGCATCGAGCGCGAGCCGCTTCGCACGCCGCGCCGATCGCCGCGCTTCATCGACGCGCGCTTGCGTCGCGAACAGCGGCTGCGCTTCCCACGCTGCGAGAAACGGCTCGATGCCGCGCTCGCGGAGCATCTGCGCCCACGCCGCATCGCCGACGCGACGGGGCTCGCGCGCATGGTCGTCGATGCCGGGGTTGACCGAGATCAAGACGCCGTGCGGAATGCGCCCGGTCGCGACGAGCCCGAGTGCGACCCGCGCGCCGAGCGAATAACCGACAACGCAGTCGACCTCACCCACACGCTTCGCGATCGCGTCGAGGTTCTCGTCCCACGTGGGTCGCACCGGATCGGGACCGTGGCCCGCCAGCGCGATGCGCGCACCGTCCGCGATCCCGGCCCACACCTCGGGCGTGTTCGCGAAGCCGTGAAGGAGGGCGATGCGCACGCTCTATCGAACTACCACGACACCGCGCTTCGCGAGCGCATTGGCCGCGGTCTTTCCAGCGGTCGTCAGCTTGGTCTGCGAGAGACCGAGCTCCATCAGATTCGCGAGCGCGCCGAGCGCCGCGGGATTCGTGACGTCGGTCGCGGAGAGATCGAGGCGCTCGATCCGCTTCGCACCTGTGATCAGCGGCAGCTGCGCATCGCCGAGCTCGAGCCCGACCATCGACAACGTGCGCAGGCGGGGCCACGCGGCGACCGCGTCTGCGATCGCAGGCGTCAAGCGCGTATCGCCGAGCGTCAGCTCCTCGAGCAGCTTGAAGCTGCGCAGCGCGGGGAGTGCGTCGTCGCCGACGTTGGTCGTCGAGAGGTGCAGGATGCGCAGGCCGCGCGCCGTGAGTGCGAGCACGGTTGCGGTGTCCGCGCGCGATTCGTCGAGGTACAGGCGCTCGAGCTCGGCGAGCTTGCCGAGCTGCACGAGCGCCTCGTGATCCGCGCGCGTGCCCGAGAGCACGAGTGTCCGCAGCGCGGACAGCTTCGCGATCCGCGCGATCGTCGCGTCGCGGGCAGCGGTGTAGCCGAGCGCGAGCGCCTCGAGCTTCGGCGTGTTGTCGAGGATCGCCAGGCCTGCGTCGGTGACCTTCGTGCTCGAGAGATAGAGCTCGACGAGCGCAGGACCCGGCGTGGCGAGGCCCGCATCGGTCACGCCCGTCTTGTCGAGCCGGAGCACGCGCAGGTTCGGAAGCTTCAAGAGTGTGGCCGCATTCGCATCGGTCACGGCGGTATCGGCGAGATCGATCTCCTCGAGCTCGTTGCGCAGTGCCAGCTTGTCGATCGACTTGCTCGTGATCTGCGTCCCCGCGAGCCGCACTTCCTCGAGGCGCGGCAGCTGCGCGATCGCGATGACGACCTTGTCGCTCACGCGCGACTTCGAGAGCCCGACCTCGACGAGGTTCGGCGCGGTCGCGAGCCAGCCGAGATCGACATCCGTCGGGCGATACCCGACGAGCGACGACAGATCGATGCGCTCGATCCGCGGCGCCATGCCCGCGAGCTTCGCGACGGCGCGGCCTGCGTGCGTCTTGTCGAGGAACAGCTGATGGAGTGCGCGCGGTGCGAGCGCGGCGACGGTCTTCGGTCCGACGAGCGTGCGGCCGAGATCCACGACCTCGAGCTGCGCGAGCTTGCCGAGCTGCGCCCCGCCCGCATCGGTGATGCGCGTGCCCGACGCGTTGATCGCGCGCAGCGAGGGGATCGATGCGAGGGCGGTGATGCCGGCATCGCCGATCATGCAGCCCTCGATGTCGATGACCTCGAGCGCGTGCTCCGAGGCGAGCCACGTCATCGCGGTGTCGTCGACGCGCGTGCCCGCGAGATAGAGCCGCTTCAGCGAGAGCCGCGCCATGCGCAGTGCCGTCGTGTCGACATCGCTGTCGTCGAGGACGAGCGCGGTCAACTCGGGCAGGTCATGCAGCTTCGCGAGCCACGCCGGCGTCACCGGCTGCGCGCGCAGTGACAGGCCGGGCACGTGCTGCTTGCGAACCGCGTCGACGATCTTCTCGAACGTCGACTCGTCGAGCGTGTGGAGCGGCTCGACATACCAAGGCGTCGCGGGCGGCTGCGCGGGCGGTGCATCGGGCAACACGCCGACCTGCACGAGGCCGTCGGGCGTCCACGTCATCACGCGCATCGGCACCGGCCACAGCGGCGCGGGCTTCGGCGCGACGACGACAGGCGCCGGCGGCACGGGCAACACGTGCGGCTTCGCCGGCGAGCCGCATGCGACGAGGACGACCAGCATCGCGGCGCGCATGGTCATGAGACAGCCGCCGCCGCGCGAAGTTGCATCACACGAGCGTCGTCGGTGGCGCGAGGACGAGCTTCAAGAACTCCTCGCGCGTGGCCAGCTCGAGGAACACGCCGCGCACGCCGCTCGTGACGAGGCGCGCCTCGTGTGCACCGACGCCGCGCGCCGCCATGCACATGTGCAGGCCCTCGATGTAGACGGCCGAGCCCTGGCTCTGCAGCTGGTCGTGCATGATGTCGGCGAGCTCGTGCGTCAGGTCCTCCTGAAGCCGCGGGCCGCGCGCGATCAGCCGCGCCAGGCGCGACAGCTTCGAGAGGCCGAGCACCTTCGCCGTCGGGATGTACGCGAGCGAGATGCGGTAGATGACGGGCAGCAAGTGGTGCGGGCAGATCCCGAACGCCGTGTTGTGCTTCGAGATGACCATCTCGGTGTACTTCGCCGAGAACGTCTTCGCGAGCAGCGCTTCTATCTCGGCCTTGGCCTGTGTTTGATCGTGGACAAGCTCGTGGAAGCCTTTCGCCGCGCGCGCGGCCGTGTCGGCGAAGTTGTCGTCTTTGATGTCGAAGCCGAGAACGCCGATGCCTTGGAGGATCTTCGTGTAGCCCTCGGTGAAGAGAGCGAGGGCCTTGGGATTGAGGTCCATGGACTGTCCTGATACTTGCGCAGAATCGCCACCGTCACCGCTGCGACACCGAGCGTTTCGACGTCGGCGATTCGAATACGTCTGATGGCCTCGTAGCCCGGATCCGCGTCGCGAGCAAGGCCGCGGCCTCGCACGACGGTGACGTCGAGCCGGCGGTGCGTGAGGATCTGCGACAGGAACGCGACGGGCTCGCGATCGATCGTAACGCCGAGCCGCTTTGCCGCGTCTAGATCCGGCAGCTCCCAGAGCCCACCGAACAGACCCTCGGCCGGCCGGCGCCCGACGACGATCTCGTCGTCAAATTGGATCCAGACGTGCGTGCGCGCGAGCAGCGGCAGGTCTTCCTGCTTCTTTCGCGCGGGCATCACCGGCAGCTCGTCTTGTCGGCCGAGCCGCTTGGCCGCACACAGCGCCGCGAGTGGGCAGACGAGGCAACGTGGGCTCGTCGGCGTGCAGATCGTGGCGCCGAGCTCCATCAGGCCCTGGTTCAGCTCGCCGGGCTCGGCCGCCGGCGCGAGCGCCGTCATCAGCGCGCCCGCTCTGATCCACAGCGCCTTGGTGCCCTTCGTCGACTTCACGTCGTCTTCGATCGCGAACACGCGCGCGAGCACGCGTGACACGTTGCCGTCGACGAGCGGCGCACGCTCGCCATACGCGATCGATGCGATCGCGCCCGCGGTGTACGGCCCGATGCCGGGCACGCCGCGCAGCTCGCTCGCGGTTCGCGGCAGCGCATCGCCGACCACCTTCGCGCCCGCGTGCAGATTGCGCGCGCGCGAGTAGTAACCGAGCCCGGCCCAGACGGCGAGCACGTCGTCGAGCGGAGCGGCCGCGAGCGTCGCCACCGTCGGGAACTTCGCCATCCAGCGCTCCCAGTACGGGATCACGGTGGCGACCCGCGTCTGCTGCAGCATGATCTCGCTGACCCAGATCGCGTACGGATCACGCGTGCGCCGCCAGGGCAGGTCGCGCTTCACGCTCTGGTAATGCGTGACGATCGCATCCGCGATCTCGCGAGAACGGTCCACGCCGTTCGTATACCTCAGTAGTACAGGTGGACCATCGCGCTGATGACGGGATCGTAGATCGCTCCGAACGTCGACGTCGTGGTGACCGTCTCCGTCGACGCGCCCATCTCCTGGCTCACGCGCTCGGTGCGGAAGACCGTGTTGAGCGCGCTCATGCTGATCTGCCAGTGCTGCGAGACCCAGAACTCGACGGCCATGCCGTAACGCGCCTCGAAGCGCGTGGTCGCGGTGTCCATGTTGTCGCCCTCGGGCTGCGTCGAGACGTTCTCGACGAACGCGCCGCCGAGCAACACGAAGTCGACGCGCGTACGGCGCTTGAGTGGATAGCGCGCGAGAGCGCCGATCTCGACCGTCGTCTCCTTGTCCTCCGCACTCATGCCGATATCGACCTCGACCGACGACTGCTGGAACCGGAGCACCGGCTCGAACGTCAGGCCCGATCCGAGACGGAACCGTGCGCTCGTGACGTTCGGCGTCTCGAGCGAGTTCGGTAGCACGTAGCCAAAGCCGATGCCGACGGAGAAGCCTTCAGGACGGTAGTCATCGATCGGTGCAGCGAGCGGCGCCGGCGCGGTCTCGACGAACACGGGCTGTTTCGCCGGCGGCGGTGGCGGGGGCGCGGTCTGCTCGGGCGGCGGATCGGGGTTGGGCGGAGGCTGCGGCTCGGGCGTCTGCGCGGCGGCGGTACTGGCCGCGAGGCAGAGACCCAGGATCGGTTTCCATGTCTTCATTTTTCCTCCGTCATAGATCTTCGACTGGCGGTTCGGGGCGCGCGCAGATCGCTTCGCAGTCTTCCTCGAGCGTCGAGCACTGATTCGCGTGCGTCTGGATGCACTCGAAGCAGTCCTCGGGCAGCTGCCCGAGGTCGCCCTCCTCGATGCACTCGTTCGTGCAGTCCTCGACATCAGGCTGACCGAAGCACGTACAGATCGTCGTGCACGCGATCTGCGACTTCACGTCGGGAGGGATCTCGCACGCGCCGAGCCACACCACGACGCACGTCCAGATGATCTGGCGCATCGCGCAGATCTTCGAACGCGCGCGCGCAGGGAGCAAATTTTCAGCAGGTCGCTCTAACGGGTACCGATCAAGCCGCGGAAGCCGAGTCGACGCATCGCGCGATCGAAGCGGTCGTCGCCGCCGCAACGCGAGTCGAGGTCGAGGGCTTGGTCGATCACGAGGGTGACTTCCGCGAGGTGACGCTGCTGGAACTGACGAAGGCGAGGCGCAGTCTGCGTCTCTTCGAGCGAGAGCATGGTCTCGATCTCGCGGTCGTGATCGTCCGCGTACCGGTTGAGCGCGCGTGCTGCCTTGCCGCACGACCGCTCCTCGAGGCGCCAGAGCAAGCGGCCGACGTCGTAGATCACGCCGAGCGCGATGCACATCTCGCGGTTGTCACGCGCGTCGCAGCGCGGACCGCCATCGGGCGGTGGCGGTGGTGGCTGGTACGAAGCGGGCTGCGGCTCGGGCGGCGGGGGCGCCGGTTGGTCGTAGCTCGAGTGCGTGTACGTGCTGGTCGAGGTCTGCGTCCCGTCCGCCGACTGCGTGGTCTGCGTCTGCTGCGCGTATTGTGGTTGGCCCGACGGATAATACGTGGAGCCTGTACAGGCGGACAGCACCGCTGCGAGTAGGACGGTTCGCGTCATCATATGAACGCGGTTGCATCAGACTTCGTGCCGCCGCAATTGCGCGAATTGTGAAGACCGGTGCCGTAGCCGGCAACGCGAGCCGCCGGCCACGGCATATGTTCCGCGGATGGAAGCAGTGGAAGGGATCCGAGCCTTCTGGACCTGGTGGGCAACCGCGCGGCATCGCCTGCTGAAGGCGATCGAAGTGGACCGAGCGTTCGGCGAAGACCTCGTCGAGGACATTTCTACTCACGTCAGTGCGATCGGCGATCTCGACTGGGAGCTCGGCGCGGGCACGACCTCGCGGCACGCGTTCTTCTTGTCGGCGAAGGGCGATCCGGCGGGCCGGCTCGTCACCGAGCTGTGGCGATCGATGGGGCCCGCACCCGACGAGGAGTGGTCGTACTTCCCGGCGCGGCAACCGCGGCGCGGCACGACGCTTAAGTTCGCGGACGTCGTGCTGCCGGCCGATGATCTGCGCGTCACGTTCGAGGTCGAGCTGGCGCGCGAGCGCGTGCACGGCTCGTACTTTCATCCGGGGTTCGCGAAGCTCGACGAGAACGGGCGCGGCGTCGCGTTGTTCCTGCTCCTCGACGGAGAATTCGGCGAGGACGGCGTCGAGCGCTGGCTCGGCGGCGTCGACGTGCTCGACGACGCGACCGACACGAAGCCGTTCGCGGAGTTTCGCGCGGCCGTCGATCAGCTCACCAAGGACGCGACCGGAGAGCGGTTCGCGATCTTCGAGGGCGAGACCGAGAGCGGCGAACCGCTGTTCGTCACGGTGAACCTCGCGCTCAAGCGCATCGATCATCTGTTGCACACGCAGCACGTCGCGATCGACGTCGCGATCCTCGATCAAAACGAGCACGGCCTGCCGACGAACGCCGATGCCGAACAGCTCAACGCGCTCGAGGATGCGCTCGCGGCCGCGCTGGGCGGGCATGCCGTGTACTTCGGTCGCGAGACCAGGCCGGGTCATCGTACATGTCACTGGTACGCGCCCGAGGACAGCCCCGTGAAGGCGATCGTCGAGCGCTGGTCGAAGGACCACGCGGATCGCAAGCCCGAAGTGATGTTCGCGCACGATCCCGCGTGGGAATTCGTGAAGCGCTACTAGCCACTACTCGGCCGCGGACCTGCGAGTAGCGCAGTTACTCGACGCGAAGCGGCCAGATTCGCCAGACCACGCCGCCCTCGGGATCGCGACGCACGAGGACGAGCTCGCCTTCGAGCTTGTCCTCGTCCTTCTCCACGCGCAGGTACGACTGCGGCAGATCGAAGTCGTGCATCTCGCCGACGTTCGTCAGCCAGTTGACATCGTCGTCGGGAATCGCCGAGACCGAGAATCGCACGTCGATGAGCTTCGGCAGGACGACCTCGCTCTTCGAGTCGAGCGACTCGCCGTCGATGATCATCTCGGCGAGTAGCGGATTCGTGACGCTCTTGCCGAGTAGTACGGTCTTGAGCGCGGCGAGCTCGACGCCGTTGACGATGTAGCCGACGCCGACGCGCAGCGGCACCGGCGCATCGGCGGCGAGCTTCAGCTCCGTGCGTGCGGCGTCGAGCGCGGCCGCGGTCGGCATCTCGACGACCCACTTGCCGGCGTCGTTCTCGAGCGCGCTCGAGAGTGAGAGCGGCGAGATCACCTGCGCGGCGAGTGGTGACGCGAGCGAGGTCGCGCCGCCCTTCGCGGAGAGGAGTGCATCGAGCTCCGAGCGCTCGCCGTCGACGATGCCGGGCGGGCTGGCGCGCACCGCGATGATGCGGTCGTGATCGAGCTCCCACGCGGGATCTAGATCGCCGTCGCAACCGATCGCGACGAGTGTGAGGACAAAGATCGCGGCTTTCACAGGATCCCCCGGAGACCGAGCGACGGAATGATCGGCAGCGAGCGGAACGCGCTCTTCTGCGAATAATCGTAGCTGTAGAAGTAGGTCACGATGCTGTCGTTCATGTAGACGTTCTGCACGTCGAGGAAGCCCGTCATCTCGACGGGGCCCCACTTCCACGAGCGATCGATCCGCAGATCGAGCTGGTGGTGAATCGGTGCGCGCTCCGAGTTCGGCTGGCCGTAGATCGGCACATAGATGTTGCGGTCGCTATCGAACACCGCGCCGAGCGGCGGCGTGTACGGCAGACCGGAGTAGAGCTGCCAGCGGCCGCCAAACATCCACTTGCCGTACTTCCATGACAGCGCGGCATTCATGCTGTGCGGCTGATCGAACGTGAACTTGCGCTCGTCCATGCCGGGCTGATCGACACGGCGTGACTTCGAGTACGAATACGTCAGCCACGCGAACCACGGGCCGCCGCGATACGTGCCGAGGATCTCGCCGCCGTACGTGAAGCCGCGGCCATCGTTGCCGAGCGAGCCATCCTCGTTGCGCGTGATGAGGCCGCTGCGATCGTTGTAGTAGCCGCTGACTTGCACGCGCGCGCCTTCGCGCGGCTCGTACTGCAAGCCGAGGATGTTCTGCCACGCACGCTCGGAGGCGAGACTCTTCGTGAGCAGCTCGGACTGAAACTGCGGTGGGCGGCGGAAGATGCCCGACGACAGCCGCACGGTCCACGCCGGCGCGACCTTCGCCTGCAGCTCGCCACGCGGCTGGATCGACAGCTCCTCGCCGCGTCCGAAGACTTCTGCGCGAACGCCGGTCGTCGCGCGAATGCGCTTGTCGAGGTTGCCCTGCACGACGCTCCACGCCGCGAAGTCGGGCGTCCAGACCGAGTCGTTGAAGCGCTCGCTGGTGTCCTCGGGGTCGAACTCCGGCATCGGCTCGCCCTCACGCGGCTCGACGGGCAACGCGAGATCGATCGAGTAGCGCCCGGCCTGAACCTCGCCGCCCGTGCGCCAGGTGACGTCGGTCAGGCCCGCGGCCTTCTTCGCGGTGCGCGTGACCTCCGCGCGCGGCGTGATCGAGGCGAACCGCGTGCGGATGTATTGATAGCGGCCGATCTCGAACGTGAACTCCTGGAGCAAGTTCGAGATCGCGAGCTTCGCGCTCCACGGTCCGTCGGACCAGCGCGCCGCGGCGGTCGTGCGCAGGAAGCGCGTGCGGTTGAAGAACCGCTTCTCGTCGGCTTCCTCGTTCTTCGTGACGAATAGCTCGAACGTGTCGTCGGTGCCGAGCGTCGAGAGCGTCAGCTTCCACTTGTTCGTGAGCTCGTGATCGATGCGCAGCTGCGAGTCCCAGTAGCGCGGGACCGTCGTGAGCGAGAGATCGACATCGTCGGGGATCAGTGCGGGCAAGACGAAGTCGATCGTCGACCGCCGCAGCGCGAACATGTACTTCGTCTTCTTGCCGAGCGGTCCTTGCGCGACGAGCCCGCCGTCGATGAACGAGACCTCCGCTTGCGTGCTGCGGTCGTCACTGCCCGCGCGGGTCTCGAGCTTGACGATGCCGGAGGTCGCGCGACCGAACGCGACGTCGAAGCCGCCGGGGATGAAGTCGAGTGTGGCGATCGTCTCGGCCGGCGTGATCGCGCGGAAGCCGATGTTGTGGAACAGCACCGGCACTTCGAAGTCGTCGATCAAGACCTTCGAGTCTTGCGGCGACGATCCGCGAATCACGACGCCGCTGTAGCCGAGCGGGATCTGCAAGTTCACGACGCCTGGCATGATCGTCAGCGCGCGCACGATGTCGCCGCCGGTGCCTGGGACGCGCTGCAACTCCTCGCGATCGAGCTGTGCGGCACCCGGCGCTTCCGCCGGCGCTTCGCCGGAGACCTCGATCGTCTCGTTCGTCTGCTCGAGCGTCAGCAACACGATGTCATCGATACTGAGGCCCGCGATCGTCGCGAGCCCGGCGTTGAAGCCTGCTGCTTCGACCACGATCGTGGCGCCAAGCGGTGCGCGAATCTTGTAGCGACCCGCGCCGTCGGTCCTCACGGTCCCTGTGGTCCGTCCTTCGATCGCGACCACCGCCCCGCGCACGGGCCGACCCAGTGCATCGATCACACGGCCCGTGATCGTGAACTGCTTGTCGAGCTGCTCCGGCTCCGGTGATGGAGGTGGCTGCGCGGCGGCGACACTCGCGCCCAACAACATCACGGCAACGACGGTACGTAGTCTGCTCACTGCGGCGGCCAAGGTTAGCAATGGACATGCCCTGGATGTGCCTCGCCTCTGTGAAGTTACGCGCGTCCGATTGTGAAGAAACCCGACAGGTGTCTCGGTCCTCAACACGCGACCCGTGCGACAGCGTAACCAACGCCACGCCGCTGTTCTCCAAGGTTCGTGCGCGTAGAAGCCGACTATGTCTTGGTGGGCGGCGGCCTTCAGAACGGGCTCGTCGCGCTCGCGGTCCGCGCGCGACAACCTGCCGCACGCATCGTGATGATCGACCGTGGTCCGCGCCCCGGCGGCAACCACACGTGGTGCTTTCACGCAGCGGATGTCGGCGCCGAGATGGATTGGATCGATCCGATCGTTGCCACCCGATGGGACGGCTATGACGTCGCGTTTCCGGATCTGCGCCGCCGCGTCGACTCGCCGTATGCGTGCGTGACGTCGGAGCGGCTCGCGGATCATGTCCTGTCCGCGGTCGATCAGTATGTCTGCGCGACCGCGACCGAGGTCGGCGCGAACCGGGTCATCGCCGACGACGAGTTTGTCGGGGCAGCCGTGATCGATGCCCGCGGCCCCGAGCACGGCACGCCGACCGCATGCGGCTGGCAGAAGTTCCTCGGGCAAGAGCTCCGGCTCGCGGCACCGCACGGGCTCGAGCGCCCGATGCTGATGGACGCGACGCTGCCGCAGACCGACGGCTTTCGCTTCATGTACGTGCTGCCGCTCGCGCCCGATCGCGTGCTCGTCGAGGACACGTACTTCTCGGACACCGCGTATCTCGACGCTGCCGCACTGCGTGTCGAGATCGAGGCATACGCGCGGCGCTGGGATGTGGTCGGCGTCGACCGCGAGGAGACCGGCGTGCTGCCGCTGCCGTGGAAAACGCAGGCGGCAGCCGCGACCGCGCCGCTCGTCGGCGGCTATGCGGGCGGCTGGTTTCACCCGGTGACCGGCTACTCGTTTCCGATCGCAGCGCGCTTCGCCGCGCGGATCGCGAGCGTGCCGGCGGCGCAGCTCTACGAAGGCGCGCTCGACGAGCTCGTCGAGACGCACAACAGCCAGCTCGGCTTCGCGCTGCGCCTCAACAAGATGCTGTTTCACTGGTTCCGGCCGGAGCACAGATTCCACGTGCTGCAGCGCTTCTATCGGCTGCCCGAGGCCGTGATCCGCCGGTTCTACGCGCTCGAGCTCACCGCGCTCGATCGCGCGCGCATCATCATCGGTCGTCCGCCGCGCGGACTCTCGCTCCGCGCAGCGCTGGAGGCACGATGAAGCTCCAGCACCGCGCGCGCCCGGCGATGATCGCTGCACTCGACCGCGCCCTGTCGGCGGACGGCGCGAGCGCGCTCGACCCGACCGTGCCTTCACACGTCTGGCGCCGTGCGCTCTCGGGCCCGGCGGTCGAGTTCCTCGCGCGGCCCGGCAAGGCGCTGCGCACGACGATCGTGACGGCCGGCTGGCTGCTCGGCGGCGGAGCGCCGGACGCGATGCCAGATCGCCTGCCGCTCGTGATCGAGATCCTGCACGCGGGATCGCTGATCGTCGACGATGTCGAGGACGGCTCCGACGAGCGCCGCGGCGCACCGACGCTGCATCGCCTCGTCGGCGTGCCGCTCGCGATCAACACCGGCTCGTGGATGTACTTCTGGGCGCTCGCCGAGCTCGCGCAGCTCGGACTCGCTCCCGAGATCGAGCTCGCCGCGCACCGCTGTGCCACGTCGACGCTCGTGCGCTGCCATCAAGGACAGGCGCTCGATCTCGCGACGCGCATCGACACGCTCGCGATCGAGGAGGTCCCGGCCGTCGTCGCCGCGACCACGCGCCTCAAGACCGGCGTCCTCTGCCGCTTCGGCGCGGAGCTCGGTGCGCTCGCCGCGGGTGGCGCGCAGCGCGCTGCGATCGCGTCTTTCGGCGAGGCGATGGGCATCGGCCTGCAGATGCTCGACGACCTCGGCTCGCTGACGTCGGACGCGCGCCTCGACAAGGGTCGCGAAGATCTGCGCGAGCGCCGCCCGACCTGGCCGTGGGCGTGGCTCGCCGAAGATCCTGCCGCATTCGCGGAGGTCGCCGCGATCGGCGATATCGATGTGACAGCCGCCGCGCTCGTCGAGCGCATCGGCGTCAAGGGGCGTGCTCGCATTCGCGCGGCGCTCGACGGTGCGCTCGCACAGCTCGTGTCCGCCGTCGGTACGAGCAGGGTCACGGACATGATCGGCGCGGAGCTCTCGCGCATGGAGACTAGCTATGGTTGATCGTCCATCTCGCGCCCTGCGCGCGCCCGGCCGCGCCGCGGTGATCGGCTCTGGCTTCGGTGGCCTCGCCGCCGCGATCCGGCTCGCTGCCGCCGGCGTTCACGTCACCGTGTTCGAGGCGCGCGATCTGCCCGGCGGGCGCGCGTACGTCTACAAGCAGGACGGCTATACGTTCGATGCGGGCCCGACGGTGATCACCGCCCCGCACTGCATCGAGGAGCTGTTCACGGTTGCGGGACGGCGGATGCGCGACTACGTCGAGATGCTGCCGGTCACGCCGTTCTACCGGCTGTTCTGGACCGCCGACGGCACGTCGTTCGACTACGACGGCGACGGTGATCACATGCTCGCGCAGATTCGCGCGCGCAACCCCGACGACGCCGCCGGCTATCTGAAGTTCGTCGATTACTCGAAGAAGGTCTTCGACACCGGCTACACGAAGCTCGCGCACACGCCGTTCCCACGGTTCTCCGACATGCTCAAGTGCGCACCGCAGCTCGCGGCGCTGCGCGCGGACCGCTCGGTCTATCGGACCGTCTCGAAGTACGTGAAGGACGAGCACGTGCGAGAGGCGCTGTCGTTTCACTCGCTGCTGGTCGGCGGCAATCCGTTCGAGACGTCATCGATCTACACGTTGATCCACTACCTCGAGCGCACGTGGGGCGTGTGGTTCCCGAAAGGCGGCACGGGCGCGCTCGTCGCCGGGCTCGTGAAGCTCCTTGGCGAGCTCGGCGGCGAGTTGCGCCTCGAGGCACCGGTGAAGCGGGTCCGCGTCGAAGGTACGCAGCACTTCGTCACCACCGACGCGCACGCGGACGAATCATTCGACCTCGTGGTCTCGAACGCGGACCTCCATCACACGTACTCGAAGCTCTACGGCGACGCGAAGATGACGAAGCGCCTCGAGAAGATGGACTGGTCGATGTCGCTCTACGTCCTCTACTTCGGGACCGACATCTCGTATCGCGATCAGATCGCGCACCACACCGTCGTGTTCGGGCCGCGCTATCGCGGCCTGCTCGACGACATCTTCCACGGTCACGAGCTGCCCGAGGACTTCTCGCTCTACTTGCACGCGCCGCACGTCACCGATCCGTCGCTCGCGCCTCCGGGCGGCGGTGCGTTCTACGTGCTCTCCCCGGTGCCGCACCTCGGCAATGCGCCGCTCGATTGGAGCGCGATCGGGCACGCGTACGGCGATCGCATCCTCGGCGCCCTCGAGACGCTACTGCCCGGCGTGCGAGACCACATCGTCACCCGCCGTCACTTCACGCCAGCCGACTTCGAGACACAGCTCCTCAGCTATCAAGGCTCGGCATTCTCCGTCGCGCCGAAGCTCACGCAGAGCGCGTACTTCCGCCCGCACAACAAGGACAAGCGGATCCCGGGCCTCTACATCGTCGGTGCGGGCACACATCCAGGCGCGGGCGTGCCGGGCGTGATCAACGGCGCGAAGGCGACGTTCAGCTCGATCGCGCAGGACTTCGGTCTCGAGGACGAAGTCGCGACCGAGCTCGTCGCCGCAGAGGCGGCTTCGTGACCGCACTCGCGCTCGCAGCGCCGGTCGCGCGGATGACGATCGCGCATCACTCGAAGAGCTTCGCGCTCGCGAGCAAGCTGCTCGGTCCGCGCCTGCGTGATCAGACCGCGGTCGTCTACACGTGGTGCCGCCGCGCCGACGACGCGATCGACGACGGCGTTGATCCGACCGCGTTACCAGTTCTACACACCGAGCTCGCTCATGCCTACGGAGGGCTCGCGACCGATCCGGTGCTGGTCGCGTTCGGCGACGTGGCGCGCGAGCGCGGCATCCCGCAGCGGTATCCCGAGGCGTTGCTCGCCGGCATGGCGATGGATGTCGCCGCCGTTCGCTACCAGACACACGAGCAGCTGATCGAATACGCGTGGCGCGTCGCCGGCGTCGTTGGCCTGATGATGACGCACGTGTTCGGCGTCTCCGACGAGGATGCGTTGATCCCCGCCGCGCACCTCGGGATCGCGATGCAGCTGACGAACATCTGCCGCGATGTCGCCGAGGACTGGCAGCGCGGGCGCTTGTACATCCCCGACGAGCTCCTCGCACAGCATGGTGCCGCGGGCCTCGCCGGTGATCTGGAGCGACCGCTGCCCGCATCCGCGGTGGCTCCGATCGCCCTGGCGCTGCGCGACCTCCTCGCGCTCGCGGAGCGCTACTACCGCTCGGCGGATCGCGGCATCTCCGCATTGCCGTGGCGCGCCGCGATCGCAGTCCGCGTCGCGCGCGATGTCTACGCCGCGATCGGCGGTCAGATCGCGCGGCAGGACCACGACGTCACCGCCGGCCGCGCTCATGTGCCGCGCGCGAAGAAGCTCGCGCTCGTCGGCGCCGCGGTCGCGCGCATCGCGATCACGTCACCGGCGCGGTTGTTCGCGAAGCACGCCGCCGTCCCACACCGCACCCTGGAGCTTTCCGATGTCGCTCTATCCTGAGCTTGTCACCTACGTCGGTCGGATCCGCGAGTTCAAGCGCGTCGACTGGTTCGTCTACCTCGCCTGGGTCGGCATGATGCTCGGGCTCGTGGTCTCGACGGGCGGCTTCGTGCTCGTCGGGCACCTGCATGGTGTGGAGTGGCCGGCGGAGGCGTACTGGGTGCCGATCGGCGCGATGGTCTTCACGATCTCGATCGCGATCGACACGATCGGGCACCGTACGATCTACAAGGAAGTGCTGAAGGGCGGCGAGCAGCTCGTCCACCACATCACGATTCTGTGCGGGGTCGGCAGCGTCCTCTTGCTCGTGCTCGCGCTCGATCGTCCCGGTCTCGCCGTGCCCGCGATGATCCTGACGATCCTGTCGTTCGTGTACAGTCTCGTCGACGAAGCGTTTCACTGGCGCCGCTACACGAGCCAGCGCGCGGACCGCGTGGAGATGTGGAGCCACGTCGGCATCTTCATCGGCCACGGCACGATGATGCTCGCCTGGTGGCTCTGCTACTACGGCGGGTACAAGGGCGTGCGCGAGACGCTCGCGGTACTGCAGTGAAGTCACTGCTCGTGCTCGCGCTGTGTGCCGGCGTCGCGCGCGCGGACGTCAAGATCGTAGAGCTCGCCGGGCAGCCGGCGCTCACGAAGACGATCAAGGTGAAGCCGGCGGAGCTCGCGGCCGCGATGCAGAAGGCGATCCTCGGGCTCGTGGCCGCCGCGGATGTCGTGACAGGGCCACCGTTCGCGCGCTACCTCGCGCGCGGCAAGACGTTTGTCGTCGAGGTCGGCGTGCCCGTGCGCAACGCCAAGGCGGCGCTGCCCGCGGGTCGCGCCGCCGTCGTCGAGTTTCGCGGACCGCACGCGAAGCTCGCGGCCGCCCACGCCGAGCTCGACGCGTGGCTTGCCGCGAACAAGCGCGCGGCCGTCGGCCCGCGCTGGGAAGTCTACGTGACGAACCCGATCACCACGCCCGACCCGGACGCGCAGACGACGCGCGTCTATGCACCGCTCGCGAAGTGAGCGTGCGATTCCAGCCGAAAACAAAAACGGCCGGGACGAGCCCGGCCGCTTCGCGATCACGAAGGGAAGTTAGTCGTGGTCGTGGCCGTGATGGCCGCCGCCCGAGGACTCTTCCTTCTTCGGCTTCTCGGCGATCAGCGTCTCGGTGGTGAGCATGAGGCCCGACACCGAAGCCGCGTTCTGGATCGCCGTGCGGACGACCTTCGCGGGGTCGATCACGCCGGCCTTCACCAGATCTTCGTACTCGAGCTTCGCGGCATTGAAGCCGAAGCCGCCCGAGCCTTCCTTGACCTTCGCGGCGACGATCGAGCCGTCAACACCCGCGTTGCCCGCGATCTGACGCAGCGGCTCCTCGAGCGCGCGGCGGATGATGTTGACGCCGTAGCGGCGGTCATCATCGAACGTCAGCTTGTCGAGCGCCGAGATGCAGCGGATGAGCGCCACACCGCCGCCGGGGACAATGCCCTCTTCGACGGCTGCACGCGTCGCGTACATCGCGTCTTCAACGCGAGCCTTCTTCTCCTTCATCTCGACTTCGGTCGCCGCGCCGACGCGGATGACCGCGACGCCGCCGACGAGCTTCGCGAGGCGCTCCTGGAGCTTCTCGCGATCGTAGTCAGAGGTGGTGTCCTCGACCTCGCGGCGGATCTGCTTCACGCGCGCTTCGATGCCGTCCTTGGCGCCGGCACCCTCGATGATCGTGGTGTTGTCCTTGTCGATCGAGATGCGCTTCGCGCGACCGAGATCCGTCAGCGCGAGGCCCTCGAGCTTGATGCCGAGGTCCTCCGTGACAGCCTGGCCACCCGTGAGGGCCGCGATGTCCTGGAGCATTGCCTTGCGGCGATCACCAAAGCCCGGCGCCTTGACGGCGCAGACTTGGAGGGTGCCACGCAGCTTGTTGACGACGAGCGTTGCGAGCGCCTCGCCATCGACGTCCTCGGCGATGATGAGCAGCGGCTTGCCTTGCTTGGCAACCTGCTCGAGCACCGGGAGGAGCTCCTTCATGTTCGAGACCTTGCGCTCGTGGATGAGGATGTACGCGTCGTTCAGCACGACTTCCATGCGCTCGCTGTCCGTCACGAAGTACGGCGACAGGTAGCCACGGTCGAACTGCATGCCCTCGACGACGTCGAGCTCGGAGGTCATCGTCTTCGCCTCTTCGACGGTGATGACGCCTTCCTTGCCGACCTTCTTCATTGCCTCGGCGATCATCTCGCCGATCTCGGTGTCGCCGTTGGCGCTGATCGTGCCGACGTGCGCGATGTCTTCCTTGCCCTTGGTGGGCGTCGCCATCGCCTTGAGCTGTGCGACGATCGCCACGACGCATGCATCGATGCCGCGCTTGAGGTCCATCGGGTTGAGACCCGCGGCCACGAGCTTCGCGCCCTCGTTGTAGATCGCCTGAGCGAGAACCGTCGCAGTCGTGGTGCCGTCGCCGGCGACGTCAGAGGTCTTCGATGCGACCTCCTTCACCATCTGCGCGCCCATGTTCTGGAACTTGTTTTCGATCTCGACTTCCTTCGCGACCGTGACGCCATCCTTGGTCACCGTCGGGGAGCCCCACGACTTCTCGATCACGACGTTACGACCCCGAGGGCCGAGCGTGATCTTCACTGCGTTCGCGAGCAGGTTCAAACCCTTCGCGATCTCGCTCCGCGCATTCGACGAAAAAATGATTTCTTTTGCAGCCATTGTGTTCTCCGTGGAGCGTAATCAGTCGAGGACCGCGAGGAGATCGTCCTCGCGAAGGATCAGGTGCTCGTCGCCGTCGATCTTCACTTCGGTGCCGCTGTACTTCGAGAACAGCACGCGATCGCCGGCCTTCACCTCGAGGGCGATGACCTTGCCGTCCTTGTCGCGCTTGCCAGCGCCGACGGCGATGACCTTCGCTTGGATCGGCTTCTCTTTGGCCGAGTCGGGGATGAACAAGCCACCAGTGGTCTTGGTCTCCTCGTCGAGACGCTTCACAAGAATTCGGTCGTGCAGTGGGCGGATCTTCATGAGCGGTACCTATAAACACCATGCTCGCGCCTGGCAACCCTTCAGGGCGAGTGCTAACAAAAATCTTATAAGACTAGTAAAGTCGACGGCTTAGATATATGAGTTAACGGTGTCGAACCGGTGGGTTCTATGCGCCGGCCTGCTCGGTTGGACGATCATCGCGGTCGTCACCCTGATCGCCGCCGTCCCGCTCGGTCACGACGAGTCGCAATACGTCATCGCCGGCTCGGACCTCCTCGCAGGTCGCCCCGCCCGGTGGCTGTACCTCTCGCAAGGGACGACGCTGATCGCGGTCCCGGGGATCCTCGCAGGCGGCAGCGAGCTCGCGCTGCGCGTACTGCCGATGTTGCTCGGGTTCGGCTTCATCGCCGCCGCGTACTTCCTGGCGCGCACGACGACGACGCCGGCGACCGCCGCGTGGCTCGTGCCCGTGCTCGCGGCCTCGTTCGGGATCGTCAAGCGCAACACCGAGCTGCTGAGTGACATGCCCGCGGCGGCCGCACTGCTCGCCGGCGCGGCGTTGCTCGTCACCGAGCTCGTACGAGAAGGCGGTCCGCGGCGGCGCATGGTGCTCGCGGGCGTCGCGTTCGCCGCCGCGATGTATCTGCGGTACGGCAGCGCGCTGCCGATCGCGATCATCGGCGTGGTGAGTGCGATCGGCGGCTGGCGCGGCGTCACGAGGCGGCCGCTCCTCGTCGCTGCGACGCTCGGCGTCTTCGTCGCGCTCCTGACGCCGCACATGCTGTTCGCGTACGCGAAGACCGGCTCGCCGTTCGGCATCATCACGTTCTCGACGGACATGATCCAGACCGTGTCGGAGCCGGGCCTCGTCACGTACCTGACGAGCCCGCCGCTGCGCTGGTACGGCATCGTGACCGCGCCGCTGCTCGTGCTCGGGCTCGTCTCGATCATCTGGCTGCGCGATCGCCGGCTCGTGATGTTGTGGGTGATGGCGATCGCGAGCGTGATCGGCCTCGGCCTCACCGCGCTCGCGCAGTCTCGCTACATCTACTTCTCGCAGGTCGTGCTCCTCGTGCTCGGGGTCGAGCTCGTGCGCCAATTCGTCTCCGAGCGCAAACGCCTCGTGCTCGCGTGTGGCGTGATCGTGCTCGCGTCGTGGGGCGTCACGCTCCTGTGGGCGTATCGCGACGCGCGCAAGCTCACGCCGGCGCACTTCGTCGTCCTTGCATCGCACGCGATGGAGCGCGACGCCGGGAGCGCGCCGTGTCGCGTGCTCGGCACGATGGTCCAGCTCCACTGGTACAGCCGCTGCGCACCGGTCCAGGACGTCTACCGGGAGGAGGTCCAGCCCGGCAAACCGCCGCACTACGTGGTGTTCACGCCGGCGCAGTACCCGCTCGACCGGAGCGTGTTGCCGGGCAAGCAGGTCGTCCTCCTCGAGGAACGCGGGATGACGCTGCTTCGTGTCGACCCGTAGAGATTTCCTGCGACTCCATCTAGGGGGCTCGCGTCCGGACGGTGTGGACATGTCGCGCCTTTTGCTCGTGAGCATTCTTTGTCTTGGCTGCGGCAAAGCCGCGATGGGCACCGGCGACGACGACCCCACCGGCGACGGTGGTCTCGGCGATGGCGGCGACGGTGATGGCTCCATGGGCGATGGCAGCATCGTCGTGCCGCCGCCATGCACGCGCATGGGACTGCCGTCGGTCGCGTGGCCGTCGACGGGACTCCAGCCCGCCGCGTCGGTCGTCGGTGACTTCAACAAGGACGGCAAGCTCGACGTCGCGGTCGCGAACTCGGGCGCCGCGACGGCGAGCGTCGTCCTCAACCAGGGCGGCGGCACCTACGGCACGAAGGCGGACTACGCGACGGGCGTAACACCGGTCGGCATCACCGTCGGTGACTTCGATACCGACGGCAAGCTCGACCTCGCCGTCGCGAACTCGAGCTCGAACACGATCAGCGTGCTGCTCGGCAACGACGACGGCACGTTTCAAACAAAAAAAGACACGACCGTCGGCTCGCTGCCGTACGCGCTCGCCGTCGGTGACTTCAACGCCGACACCAAGCAGGACCTCGCCGTCGCGAACTCGAGCGGCTCGAACGTGAGCGTGTTGTTCGGCAACGGCAACGGCACGTTCACGAGGGTCGACTACGCGGCGGGCACCACACCGCGTGCGCTGATGCTCGACGACGTCAATGGCGATACGCGCGCCGACATCATCACCGCGAACCAGAGCAGCTCGACGGTCAGCATTCTCCTCGGCAACGCGGACGGAACGTTCCAGGCCAAGCTCGACTACGTGACCGGCACGGCACCGAAAGGCGTCGCCGCGGCCGACTTCAACGCGGACGGCAAGCTCGATCTCGTCGCGACCTCGACGAGCGGCGCGAGCGTCCTGCTCGGCAACGGCAACGGAACGTTCAACGCGAAGACGGACTACCTCGCGGGCGGCACACCCTTCGGCGTGGTCGCGCGTGACCTCGACGGCGACGGCAAGCGCGATCTCATCGTCACGAACACCAGCAGCAACACGGTGAGCGTGCTCTCGGGCAACGGCAACGGCACGTTCGCGACGAAGGTCGACTACACGACCGGCACGACTCCGCAGGTGCTCGCGATGGGTGACCTCAACGGCGACGCCATGCTCGACCTCGTCGTCCCGAACCGCGGCAGCGACACCGTCACCGTCCTCCTCGGACGGCCGGGCGGTCTGTTCCACACGCGCGACGACTTCGCGACCGCAGACGGCCCGACCGACCTCGCGATCGGGGACTTCAACGCCGACGGCAAGCAGGACATCGTCGCGGCCGACGTCAATGCGAACACCGTCAGCATCTTGATCGGCAACGGCAACAGCACGTTTCAAGCGAAGCGCGATGCCGGCACCGGACTCGCACCGTCGGCCG
>JALZOJ010000007.1:50482-83690 GCA_030857175.1 Myxococcota bacterium
GGCCGACTTCAACGGCGATGGCAAGCTCGACGTCGCGGTCGTCAACAAGAGTGCGACCTCGATCAGCGTCCTGCTCGGCAACGGCAACGGCACGCTGATGACCAAGGTCGACTACGCGACCGGAAGCACGCCGACCGCGATCGCCACCGGCGATCTCTCGGGCGATGGCAAGCCGGAGATCGTCGTCGCGAACCGCGGCTCGCACAACATCAGCATGTTCGTGAACAACGGTGACGGCACGTTCATGCCGAAGCGTGACTTCCCACTCGCGTCGTCGTCGACACCGACCTCGATCGCGGTCGCGGACGTCACGAACAACGGCCAGCTCGACGTCGTCGTTGGCTACCAGGCGTACGCCTCCGTCGCGGTCCTCAGTGGCAACGGCAACGGCACGTTCCAGCCAATCCAGACGTCGTCGGTGAGCTTGCAGAGCAAGGCGATCGCCCTCGGCGATGTCAACGGCGACGGCAAGCTCGACATCGCGTACGCCGCGCTCTCGGGCAACCAGGTCGGCGTCGCATTCGGCAGTGGGACGGGAACGTTCACGACGCCGACGCTCTACATCGGCGGACAGTCGCCACAGGATGTCGCGATCAAGGACATCGACGGTGATGGCAAGCTCGATCTCGCGGTCGCCGCGCAGAGCGGCAACGCGATCGGCGTCCTGCTCAACCTCGGCACCGGCACGTTCGCGCCGAAGCTCGACTTCGGTGCCGGCGTGTTCCCGTCGGGCGTCGCGATCGCGGACTTCGACAACGACGGCCGCTCCGACATCGCGGCGGCGAACGAAGGCTCCGACACCGTCAGCGTGCTGCACCACGCCTGTGTGCCGTAGCGCGGTGTGGTAGACACGCCGACAGGGATGATCAAACGCCTCCTATCGATCGTCGCCGTCGGCGCGCTGCTCGTGCAGCTGTCTTGCAACTTCGCGGTCAAGCACCCCGCGATCACCGCGGGCATCGTCGGCGGCACCACCGCGCTCGTCACCTGCGAGCTCGCGAGTGAAGACCACAAGAACTGCTTCATCGCGGGTGGTGCGGTCGGCCTCGGCCTGGCGCTGATCGCGGGCTTCGCGCTGTGGCTCGGCACCGAGGACGAACCGGCGCCGACGACCTCGTCGGACCCGCCGACGGCGGTCGACTGGGAGAAGATTCCGGATACGACACCGAAGGAGCCGACGAAGGCACCGCCGCAGCCCGCGCCGCCGGATGCAGGCGTTCCCGTCGATGCGCCGGTCTCCGACGCTGCACCGTAGCGTGTGGTAAGCCACCGGAATGGCCGACCCGATCGCGGATAGCCTGCTCGAGTACCGCAAGCAGTTCCCGGCACTCGAGGAGTGCGTCCACTTCATCTCGCACTCGCTCGGCTGCGTGCCCGCGAAAGCCCAGGAAGATCTCGCCGAGTTCTTCGAGCTCTGGCGGACGAAGTCGATCACGGCGTGGGGCGACTGGCTGCCCGAGGTCGATCGCGCGGCAGCGCGGATCTCGAAGATCATCTCGGCGCCCGCCGGCACCGTGATCATGCAGCACAACGTGTCCCAGATCATGGCGACGGTGGCCTCGTGCTTCGAGTACACGCCGGAGAGAAATAAGGTCGTCTACGAGGCGCTGCAGTTTCCGACGGTGTCGTACGTCTGGCAGGCGGAGAAGCGGCGCGGCGCGGACTGCGTGCTCGTGCCGTCGAAGGATGGGACCACGATCGATACCGACGCGATGTGCGCGGCGATCGACGAGAAGACCCTCGTCGTGCCGATCTCGCACGTCGTGTTCTCGTCCGCGTACATCCAGGACGTGAAGAAGATCTGCGACCGCGCGAAGTCGGTCGGCGCGCACGTGGTCCTCGACTGCTATCAGTCGATCGGCACCGTGCCGATCGACGTCACCGAGCTCGGCGTGTCGTTCGCGTGCGGCGGGTCGGTGAAGTACGTGTGTGGTGGGCCGGGCGCCGCATGGCTCTATGTGCGCAAGGATCTGATCGAGCAGTTCGCGCCGCGCGTGACCGGCTGGTTCGGCAACGAAGCGCCGTTCGCGTTCACGATGCCCGAGCAGTCATACGCCGACAACGTGTGGCGCTACATGGGCGGCACACCCGCGGTCGCCGCGCTCTATCAGGCGCGCGCGGGGCAGCAGATCATCGCCGAGATCGGCGTGCGCAAGATCCGCGAGAAGAGCCTCGTGATGACGCAGGCGTGCATCGACTGGGTCGACGAGCTCGGCATGAAGCTGAACAACCCGCGCGCCAACGAGGTTCGCGGCGGCAGCGTCGTGTTCGACTTCGTCGGCGCGGCGGACGTCTGTCGCGAGCTCAATCGCCGCAAGTTCTTCTGCGATCACCGGCCCGGTGCCGGCATTCGCATCGCGCCGCACTTCTACACGAAGCGCGAAGAGATCGATCTGTTCTTCGGCGAGCTCAAGAAGATCAGGTCCGGCGTCGGAAAATAACGAGCAGCACGAACACGAACAACGCGAGCATGACCGGGGGCGGGGCGCCCGAGCTGCAGTCGCAGCCGTAGAGACTCTGGCGATCGAGGTCGTCACCGACCGCTTCGCCGGTGAGCTCGATCTCCTGGCGCACACCTTCGACGACGAGCGCGATGTTCGCGAGGTGTGGGCCCGTTCGCTTCGGCGCGAAGAACACCTCGATCGAGAGCTTCTCGCCCGGCGCGAGCATCTGCATCGTCTGCGGCGGCAGGAGCTGCCACGCGTCGGCACGACCACGCGACGCCGTCACGCCGAGCAGCTGCACCGCGGTCGAAAAGTCGCCGCAGTTCTCGAGCCGCACCGTGCGTCGCTCGCTGCGCTCGTCGACACGGATCTGATCGAAGCCGATCGCCTGCGGCGAGACCGCAGTGCCGTCTCTCTTCACCTCGACCGACGCCTCGATCACGAACGGCGCCTCGGGCGCATCGACGTCCCACATCAGCCTGCCGGCGACGCGCCCCACGTTCTGCGTCGAGAGCCGCACGTGTGCGGTCGCTTCGTCGAGCGGCGAGAGCAGGGCGCCGGTGTCGGGATAGCTGACGGGGTTGACGAACGTGATCGCGAACGGATTGTCCATGACCGGCGGCTGTACGCGCAGCTGCGCCGTGCCGCTGTTGACGAGCTTCACCGGCTCGTCGATCCCGGTGCCGATGCACACGCTGCCGAGCTTGAGCGACGTCGGCGTGACGCGCGCGGAGGCGGTGACGATCTTGCCGGTGATCGGCGTGACGAGCTGCTCGCCACCGACGCCGACCTCGAGCGCGCTCGAGACGGTGAGCTCGACCGAGGTCGCGAGCGTCAACGAGACCGTGATCGTCTCGTTCGGATCGAGCACGGTGTCCGTTGGCTGCGAGAGCGTGAGTGCGGTCGTGTTCGTGAGCTGCACGTAGTCGAGCGTGATCGGCGATGTGCTCGGGTTCTTGATGTCGATGGCGATCGATGGCGGCGGCGTGTTGCGACGAACCTCGCCGAAGTCGAGCTCGTCGGGCGAGAGCTGCACCGGCGTGTTCGCGACCTTGCAGCGCACGTCGAGCTTCGGCGTGTCGGCCGCGTAGACGTGATCCGCGGGACCGGGCGCCAGCGTCACCATGCCGCTGAACATCCCGGGGGTCGCTGACTGACACCTGATGTCGAACATCCCGTCGGCGCCGGCCGGCAGATCCACCGCCGGCACGGACACCGAATACGGCGCCGCCGGTGTACCGATCGCGACGTTGAGGCTGCGGTTGCCGTCGGCTTCGAGCTCGACGCTGCGCGTGCGCAGCGCCGCGAGGCCGATCGTGCCGAAGTCGATCATGTACGGCGACATCTGATTTGTGACGCGCAGCCGCGAGCCGGTGCCGTTGCCGCTGAGCGCGACGCTCGCGACCTGCATGCCGCCGACGAACACGCCGAGCATGCGATCGTTCTGCGCAGGTGCCGATGGCTTGAACCGCACCTCGATCTGCTGCATCCCGCTCGGGCCGATCACGCATGGGCTCGCGTTGCACGTGTTCACGATCCAGTCGGGATGGCCGGTGTCGACGGTCACCGACGTCGCCTGCGTCGTGGAGAGGTTCGTGATCGCGAACATCTGGGGCGGGCTCGTCGTCGTGACCTTGACGTCGCCGAAGCCGAGCGCGCTCGGGTTCGTGCTCGCGCCGCTATCCGCGACGCACGACAGATCGGCCTCGTCGATGTCGTTCGCATGCGCGGTGCCTCTGACGCGCAGCTTCGCCGTCTTCTGCGTCGTGCCGGGCGTGCACTCGACGGTGAGACCGATGCTGCCGCCGATCGGCTGCGCCGGTGTCCACGTGCACGTCTGCGTGCTCGTGCACGGCGGCGTGGGCGCGACGAGGCGGAACGCGTTTGCGTCGGTGCCGATGATCGTCGCGGTCTGCAAGCTGTCGGGCATGTTCGCGACGACGGTCGCACTCCCCGCCGCGGGCACGCCCGACGCGCCTTGCAGCGTCAGCGACGGTTGCATGATGTCGATCAACGGCAGCGAGCCCGAGCGCCGGCACGTGAACGTCTGCGTGCGCCCGCCGCCGCCGCCGCCGATCATGTACGTGATCGTGCCGCTGACCTGACCCGTCGGCGGTGGCGTGCACTTGAAGCCGATCGTCTGAAAGCTGCCGGCCGGGATCGTCACGCCGGCGCACGACTTCAAGCCGTCGCACGCTCCGCCCTCGATGCGGAGCACGTCGGCGGTGTCGCTGATCGTGACCGACGTGTATGTGAACGGCCCGGTCGTGTAGTTCTGGACGTACGCGATCTGCGTCTCGTCGGTGCCTGCGACGGCGAAGTCGAATGCGGCGGGCTGCACGTTGAGCGTGTCGCCCATCCCAGCGCTGCCGACGTTGAATTCCGAGATGAAAGATCCGGACCCGGCGCCCGGCGCGGTCACGCCCCACGAGCACGTGCGGACCCCCGGCGTCGAATAGTTCGCCGAGATCACGAACTGACGCTGCTCTCCGCCGCCGAACGCCCACTGCAGCGCGGACATGCCGTTGATGTCGGTGAGTCCCATGCCCGTGCAAGCGACCGCTGCGGTCTGCGGTGCGATCGAGGCGGTCACCGGATCGACGCTCGTGTTGCGGATCGAGAGCACCGTCCGCATCTGCGTGCCCATCTGGCCCGAGCCCGCGGACGACGTCGGGCTCGTCGTGATCGCGAAGTCGCCGTACGCGATGCCCGCCCCCGTGCACAGCACGAGCACGGTTGCGATCAGGCGAGACCGGCGACGACCCATTGCTCCAAGCTATCAGTGACGGCGGCGGCGCGGAATCAGCGGAACCAGCAGCGCGAAAACGATCACGAAGCCACTGACCGAGTCTCCCGACGAACAGTCGCAAGCATAGAGACTTGCTGGGCCGCCACGCGCGGTCGGGTCGCCGAGGCCGGTGCCGGTCAGACCGACGGTGAGGTCACCGGTCGACGTCGGAATCGTCATCTGCGACATGCGCACGCCGCTGCCCTGCGGCATGAACACGAGCGTGAGGGTCGCGCTCTCGTTCGGGGCAAGCGTCGTCGGCACCGCGCTGATCACCCGGAACTCGCCCGGCGGATCGAACACGGGCATCGACAGCGTCATGTCGCCGGTCGCGCAGTTCGTCACCGTGACGGTCTCGGGCTCGGCCGTTTGCTTCACGTCCGCCTCGTTGAACATCACCGCGCCGGGCGAGATGCCACCGGCGTCGTCGACGAACGCGACGTCGAGCTTCGTGCGCGGGCTCGTCGCGTCGGTCATCCACGCGACGTGATCGACATAGCTGCCCGCCGCGAGGCCGGGCTTGACCGCGACGCGCACGCTCGCCTCGTCGTTCGTCGCGAGGTTTGTCGGATAGCCGCCGTCGCCGGGCGCGACGCGCACGAGCGTGAACGGCGAGCCCGCCATCATCTCGAGCTCGGGGCGCTGCGCCATGCGGATCGTCGCGGTGCCGGTCGACTTGATGCGCAGCTCTTGTGGCGGCGGAAGCGGCTTGCCGACGCACAGGCTGCCGAAGTTGACGTTCGCGGGCGCGTCGAGCACGGCGCGGACCACGTTCGCGCTGAACGGGATCGAGACCATCTCGCTGCCGGCGGACAGGTTGATCATCGTCGAGACCGGACCTTCGACAGTGCCGGGATCGAAGCTGACGTTGAACGACGAGCCCGGGCCCATCACGATGCTCTGCGGCATCGCCGGCGTCAGCGCGACGTGCGGGATCGCGGGTTGCTCGACGGGATGACCGGCCGCGATCGTCAGCGGAGGGCCGTTCGTGTTGAGCAGCACGGTCTCGACGACGCGGAACCCGCCATTGTCGATGCGCACGTCACCGAGCGCGATCGTGCTCGGCACGACCGAGAGCGTTCCGCTCGTGCCCGTGCACTCGACCTGGAACTGGACCGGATCGCCGAACGTCGCCATGCCGGTCACGATGAACGTGCCGGTCACGGTGCCGGCGATGCGCGGCGTGCAGGTCACCACGATGTCCTGCGTCCCGTTCGTCGGAATCGTCGCGCCTGCCATGTTCACGGTGAACGTCGGCGGTGCCGTGGTGTTCGTGACCATGATGTTCACGCCGAGCGGCTGCGTCGCCGGCATGTTGTGCACCGTGAAGGTCTGCGACGGAAGTGGCGAGCCGATCGGGCCGCTGCCGAGGGAGACGGGCGGATTGACCGGGGTGGTCAGCCCGAGCGTCGTTCCCTGGCCCGTGCCCTCGAGCATGATCATCGCGGCACCCTCGTCGGGATCGCACGAGCCGATCGTCATCAGCCCGTCGAGCTCGCCGATCGCCATCGGCGCGAAGTTGAACGTCAGGAGGATCATGCCCATCGGCGCGATCGTGCACGGCAGGACGTCGCACGGCGTCGACGCGGTCATGCTCCACGCGTTGCTGCCGGTTTGCGTGAACGCCTGGATCTCGAGCGGCTCGGTCGGGTGCGCGTTCTGCAGCGTCACGGTCGCAGTGACCATGCCCATCACCGGAGTCGAGCGCGTCACCACCGTCTCGCTGAGGTTGATGTCGCCGCCGGTCGCCGAGGCTCCGGACCCGGTACTCGTGCAGACGACGGCCGGCGCGACGTGGCGCGCGGCATTCGGGGTGCTCGTCTCGGGCATGCACCCGGCGACGAGCGCTACGAGGCAGAGACTGCGCATCATAGGCGGCCGATCACTCCGACGGTGGGGATGAAGTAGTTCGTGTAGAACAGCGTTTCCTCGACGGCAAAGAACCGTTCGTAGCCAACGTCCGCGTGGACGCTGAGGTGGCCGTTGATCTTGAGCTCGACGCCACCGGCGCCGCGCACGCCGAGCGCGACGCGCTTCGACGTCCCGGTGTCGGTCATCTCGTCGTAGATGAACACCGGCATGCCGAGAGCGAGGTACGGGCGCAGCCAGCCGACGAACAAGCGATAGCGCGCGCCGACGTATCCGCCGTGCAGGTTCGAGCGCAGGTACATGAGGTCACCTTCCCAGCGACCGAGCGAGACGGCGAGGCCGATGCCGCCCGCGATACCGCGACCTTCACCGTCGACGCGCACCACAGCGAGCACGCCCGACGAGATCCCGAATCGATCGGGCTCGCGGATGATCGCGGTGTTGTCCTCGCCGATGTCGAACGCGGGTGTGATCGGCGAGATCTCGGCGCCGGCGAAGCCCGAACGTGGACGACGCGAGCGGCCCGTGCCGTCGGAGGAGTACTGCGTGCCCGTCGAGAGCCACGCCTGCACCTGCTCGGGGGGCTCCACTTTCGGAGCCACCGTCGGGGTCGGCGTCGGGGTCGGGGTCGGCGTCGGGGTCGGGGTCGGCGTCGGGGTCGGCGTCGGTGTTGGCGGCGCAACGTCCATCTGCACCGTCGCCGTGACTTCCTTGTTCTCGCCCTCGAAGCCGTTGACCGTGATCTCGTTGCCCGCTTCGGACTGGCGGATCCGCACGAGGTGAATGCCGGGCCGCACGCGCGTCTGCAGCGTGGTGCCGACCGGAATGAACGGACCGCCGTCGATCGAGAGCGACGAGCCGCGCGGGAACACGCGAACCGTGAGGATCGTGAGCTGCTCGTCGAGCCGCAGCAGCAGCTCCTTCACCTCGGCGACGCGCTCGGCGCCGGTCGCGGGATCGAGCAAGTAGCGCTGGTACGTGTTCGCCGCGTCGGCGAGCCGGCCCATGTCGCGAAGCGTCGATGCGATGTTGAGCAGGATCTTCGGGCTCGGAAACTTCGCGTACGCCTCGAGGAAGTTCGCGAGCGCTTGCTCGTACGACTTCGACTGCAGCTGCTTGACGCCCTCGATCATGAGCGCCTGCGCGAGCGGCCTGACGCTCGGGTCATCGGTCGGCACCGACGGATCGTTCGTGATCACGGCGAGGGCTTCGTTCAGCTGCTTGTCGTCTTTGACCGTCGCGAGTGGACCCGCTGCCGGCTCGGGCGCGGGTGCCTGCGCAGATGCGACGCGCGCGAGCGCGATCAGAGCGGCGGTCCCGCTCGCGAAGTGAGCCAGTCTACGCATCAAGGTACTTTCGGTTTCCTCGGCCCATCGCCGATGTCGGTCTCGTACGGCGAGTCATTGTCGGTCTGGAGCGGCTTGGTCTCGACCTTCGTCTCGCTCTTGACCTCGCCCTTCGTGTCGATCTTCGCACTGGTCTTCGCCGCAGGCTTCTTCTTGACGACAGCTGGCGTAGGCGTAGGCGTTGGCGTTGGCGGCTCGGCGACCGGCGTGAGCGTGGGCGTCGGCGTCGGCGTCGGCGTGACGACGACGGGAGCGGGCGGCGTGACGACGGCCGGCGGTGCGTCGGGTGTGCTCCGCGACAGAAAGAAGGCGACGGTGCCTCCCGCGACCGCGAGCGCGAGGCCGGCGAGGACGAACGGCAACGCCGAGCGCTTCGCGGCCACCGCTGCGGGCGGTCTGATCATCTGCGCGCTCGGCGTCGACGGCAGCGTGTCCATCAGCGCGCGCGTCGAGGCCGACACGCGGACGCTGTTGCGCGAGTCGACGGTCCCATGCGGTCCCGACATGCTGCGCGACTCGGGATAGATCCCGGCGAGGATCTCCATCAGCGCGGCCGCGGTCTGGGGCCGCTCGCTCGGTTCCTTCGCGAGCAGGCGCAGCACGAGCCGCTCCATGTCGTCGGAGATCGGCGCGCGCCGGCTCGGCGGCTCGGGCTCGGTGAACAGCTGCATCGCGATGATCTCGCCCGCGCCATCCGCGAGAAACGGCGGCGCGCCGACGAGCAGCTCGTACAGGATGCAGCCGAGCGAGTAGAGGTCCGCGCGTTGATCGATCGTGCCGGCCTCGCGCGCTTGCTCGGGCGCCATGTACTTCGGCGTCCCCATGAGCACGCCGGTCTGCGTGCGGCGGCGATCGCTCGCCGGTGGATTCGCGAGCTTCGCGATGCCGAAGTCGAGGACCTTAACGCGCGCTTCGCGACCGTCGGGATCCGGAACGATGAACACGTTGTCGGGCTTGAGGTCGCGATGAATGATGCCCTTCGCGTGCGCGGCCTTGAGCGCGCTCGCGATGTTGCGCGCGATGTGCGCGGCCTCGAGCTCCGGGAACTGACCGCGCTCCGCGAGCACCTTCGACAGCGGCAGGCCATCGATCAGCTCCATCACGAGATACGCGAGACCCTCGTCCGTGTATCCGAAGTCGTAGACCTCGACGATGCCCGGGTGACGGATCGCGGTCGCCGCTTTTGCTTCGTTGAAGAACCGCTGCACGAGCTCGTCGTTCTCGGTGAGCTCGGGACGCAGGAGCTTGATCGCCGCGGGACGATCGAGCAGCTCGTGCTGCGCGCGATACACGCTGCCCATGCCGCCCACGCTCAGGACGTTCGTGATTCGGTAGTTGCCGAGCACGCAGCCGATCAAGCTGTCATCGGCCGTAGTGAAGTGTTCCGCGCTCATCCAGCTCGGGACTCAAAGGATGCCGCCGATCCTTTATTGCTTCAAGCAACCGCGCCTCACCCGCACGTAGGTGCGAGTGCTACCCTCGCGGCGTGCAGAAGTTCCAGCGCCACGTCTTCGTCTGCATCAACGAGCGGTCTGCAGATCATCCAAAGGGTTGCTGCAAGGCTCGGGGCGGCGTGGAGGTGCGCGACGCACTCAAGGCGGAGCTGACCCGGCGCGGGCTCTCGAAGCAGATCCGCGCCAACAACTCGGGATGCCTCGATCAATGCGAGCATGGAGTCGCGGTGGTCGTGTACCCCGAGCAAGTCTGGTACGGCGGCGTCACGGTCGCCGACGTGCCCGAGATCGTCGAGAAACATCTCGTCGGCGGCGAGCCCGTGACGCGGCTGCTGATGCCCGAGGACCAGTGAAACTCGCGCTCGTCGGTTTGCTCATCGCCACCCCTGCGTGGGCGGAGACCAAGCCCGAGCCCAAGCCCGATCCGGCCGCCGTTCAGGCCGGCGAAGCGAACCTCGAATCGCAGGCCACGCGCAAAGGCCTCGTGTTCACGTTCGCCGCCGGCGGCGGGATCACGCTCGGCTTTGGTGTCAGAGACTCGACCGGCACCGGCGGCGCTGCCGTGGTCCGGCTCGCGCACGTCGCGACGCCACGCACGCTCGTCACGCTCGAGATCGTCGGCGGTGGTCTCTTGCACCAGGTCAAGGAAGGCATGGGCGTCGACGCCCCGACCACGACGTACGTGAACCAGGTGACGAACCTCCTCGTCGGCGCGCAGGTCTACGCCAACCCGGCGCTGTGGTTTCGCATCGCGGGTGGGTTCGGTCGCTACTTCGGCGATCACGTCACGCTGGAATCGAAGCCGGGCCAGCCGCGCATGATCGGCAACATTCGCCTCGCGGGACCTGCACTCTCCGTCGGTGCGGGCGTCGACTTCGTGCGGCTCAAGCGCGTGCGGCTCGGTGTCGAGCTGCTGACGACCGGCATGATCAACCGCGAGGGCATGTTGTCGTCGGGCGGCTTTCTGTTCGGGATCAGCGTCGACTGAGCACGATGTCTGCGCGCTCGAGCGGGACATTGGCGAGCCCGACGTTCGCCTCGCCGCGCGCGCCGCCTTGTTCGACGCTGATCGTCGCGCCCGCGAACGTTCCGATCGTGAACTTGCCGTCCTCGTCGGTGACGGCCGACGCCGATTCCTTCTTGTAGATCGCGGTGACGCGCGCGTTGCCAACCGCGTTGCCCTCGCGATCGCGAACGGTGCCGCGCACGCGCTTCTCGCGCGGCAGCCCGAGATCGAGCTGCACGCGCGCGGCGCCACCGCTCGGCACGGTCGCGCGCGCGGTCAGCGATTCGCCGTGCCACGTGATCGTGAACTGCAGATCACACGCGGGCACATCCTCGACGACGAAGCGCCCGCCGCTCACCGGAACGAGCCGTCGATCGCGCGGCAGCTGCAGCGTGGTTCCGTCGAGACACGCCGCGAGCGCGAGCTCGAAGCTGCCGGTCACGAGGTGTGTCGTCGTGCCCTCGATGCGCCCGCTGCCCGAGAGCTCGAGCCGCTCCGTGAAGCTCGGCACGGTCACGGTCTTCGCGAGCACGCCGCCACGTGCGCTCGCGCTGATCATGTAGCGGCCGGGCGGCATCGCGAACACGGCCCAGCCGCCGGTCGCGTCGGTGCGCTCTTGCTGCGCGATCCCGCCGGGATCGAGCGGCTGGATGTCGAGGTGCACGAACGGCATCGGCGTGCCGCGCTTGTCGACGAGCGTGCCCGCGAGATCGGGCGCACGCGCCGGCGTGACGAACGTCGCCTGAAACCTCGCGCCGTCCTTGCACGCGAACCGCTTGCTCGTCGACGGTGGCCGATGCCACGGCCACGCGCGGAGCACGACCTCGCGCTCGTCGGTCGTGGTCCAGCGGAACGTGCCATCCGGGTCACTGCGTCCGTTCGGTACGAACTCGAGATCGCTCGCGCCGAGCTTGCGCTCGATCGCGCCTTCGCCCGCGGGCTTGCCGTCCGCATCGACGACCTTGCCGGTGATAATGCAGCCACGCTCGAGCGTCAGCGACAGATGCCGCGTGCCGCCTTTGACGTCGACGCGCCCGACGTCCGTCGCGTCCGCATACTGCGGGTGTGTCGCTGCGATCTGGTACTCGCCATCGGGCAGCCGCAGCTCGAAGCTACCGTCGTAGCGCGAGACCGCGACGTCGCTTCCAAGCGCGGGCCGCAGCGCCGCTTCGCTGTGGGCGGAGACGACCGCGCCCATCACCGGTCGCGCGTCGAAGTCGAACACCGTGCCGGTCACGATGCCGCCGCGCGCGACGGTGAGATCGACGCCGATCGTATCGCGCGAGACGGTGATCGCGGGCACCAGCGCTTCGTCGAGGGCACCCGCGACGAGCGCGCTCGGCAGGGCGGGCAAGCGCACGCGGTCCATGCGTCCGACCGACATCACCGCGTCGTCGCGCACGAACACGCGATACGTCCCGGCGGGCACGACAATCTTGTACTTGCCGTCGGGGCCCGCGTTCGCGACCTCTTCACGCGCCCCATTCTTGAACACGACCTCGACGTTCGGCGCGGCCATGCCGCTGACCGTGACGCTCGACTGCGGATCGGCCACGCATGCAGCCAGCAGCAGAGGGACGGCGAGCGCTCTCACGCCCTGAGTCTAGGAGACTTCGACGACGACGGCCGTAATGTTGTCTTTGCCACCACGCTGATTTGCGAGCGCGACCGCGGCCTCGGCGCACTCGTCGAGCGCGCCATCGCCGCAAAGGTCCACGACCTCGCGATCGTTGTTGAAGTAGCCGTGTAGACCGTCGCTGCACAACAAGAAGCGGTCGCCCGTCGCGACGTCGATGTCGGCCGTGTCGACCTGGACGTAGTCCTTGTGACCGACCGCGCGTGTGATGACGTTCTTGCCGGCGGCCTTCTCGGCCTCCTGCTTCGTCATCATCCCGTGCTTCACCTTGTAGTTGATGAGCGTGTGGTCCTCGGTCAACTGGAGCACCGACTGCTTGCGCACGCGATACACGCGGCTGTCGCCGACGTGAACGGCAAAGGCCAGCGAGCCGCGGATGAGGAGGGCCGACATGGTCGTCGACATGCCCTTCTTCTCGGGGTCGAGCTCGGCCATGCCGAACACCATGTAACAGGCGCTCTTGACGCCGCTCTCGAGCAAGCGCCGGATTTCCCAGACACACTCGCCATCGCCGGCCAGGATGCGCTCGGTCAAGCGGTCGAGATCACGCGTCGCGCCGTAGACCCACATGCGGAGCTGCTCGACGGCCTCGCGGCTCGCGATCTCGCCCTTGTTATGGCCGCCGACACCGTCGGCGACGACGTAGAACCCGGTGGCGTCGTCGGCGAACAACGAGTCTTCGTTGATCTGCCGTTTACGCCCGACGTCGGTCCGCGCCACAGATGTCAGCTTCACCGCGAGAGCCATCCTATCATGGCGACAAAGATATCGGCTTGCTACGATCAGTCGGTGGCGCTTGCAGAGAGCATCAGGGAGCGGTCCAGCGAGATTCTCGCGAGCTGGATCGTCCGCTTCGAGCGCTCGCCGTTGCGCTTTCGCCGCGCCACCAAGGCCGCCACGCACACGGCCCAGGTCGCGAACCTCGTCGAGGCGCTCGGCGTCGCGGCCTCGAGCGAGATGCTGCCGGGCTCGCACGCGACCCGCGAGCTCGAGCGCAGCGCCGCGTTCCTCGGCGCGCAGTTCTCGAGCGAAGGCGCGACCGGTTACGACATCGCCGCGCTCCTCCTCGAGCTTCGCGATGTCGTCGCGCAGCTCGCGAAACCCGAGGAGCAAGCGGCGCTGACGCGCCTCTTCGAGTGGCTCACCGTCGTCGCGCTCGACGGCTTCGCGTCGTCGGGCCTGCAGTCGATGCGCGAGAAGGTCTCGGAGCAGCTCGAGGTAGGCACGCCCGTGATCGAGATCCTCCCCAAAGTGCCGGCGGTGCTCCTCGTCGGTGCACCGAGCTCGTCGGTGATCGACGGTCTGCTCTCGCGCGCGTGGATGCTCGCGATCGGCACCGGTGCGCCGTGTTTGATCATCGATTGCGGTGGCCTCGCCGAGATCGGCGAGCGGAACTTCGACGCTGGCTATCAGAGTTTTCTAGAGCAGGCGGAAGGCAGCGCGATTCAGGTGCTGCTGACGACGGCACGGCGCCCACTTCGCGAGCGTGCGGCAACGCTCGCCGGCGCGCGCTCCATCGCGTTCCAGCACTTCGATCGGATCGATAGTGCCGTCGCGCACTCGCTCGAGCGCGCCGGTCACTTATTGATGCGCCGAAGCTGAGTCGAGCCGAACATTTCGCTGTGATACGATCGACCCCAAGTGGGCGAATTCCCCCTCGGCTTTGGCCGGTATCAGCTCGTCGAGCGGCTTGCCCTGGGTGGCATGGCAGAGCTCTTCGTGGCGACGTCGCCCGGCGAACACGGCTTTCAGAAGAAGGTCGTGATCAAGCGCCTGCTCCCGCAGCTCATCGGCGACCCGACGTACAACGCGATGTTCATCGACGAGGCGAAGCTGACGGCGCGCCTCGTCCATCCCAAGATCGCGCAGACGTTCGAGCTCGGTAAGGTCGATGACCAGCTCTACATCGCGATGGAGCACGTCGATGGCATCGACGTCCTCGCCCTACTTCGCGAGTTCGCCGCGAAGCGCCGCCGCGTCGCGCCACAGCTCGCGGCGTGGATCGCGCACGAAGTCCTCGATGCGCTCGACTACGCCCACAACTTGATCGGCGATGATCAAGCGCGACTCGGTGTCGTGCACCGCGACATCTCGCCGTCGAACGTGCTGCTCAGCGTGCGCGGCGACGTCAAGCTGGTCGACTTCGGCATCGCGCGCGCCGTCGACCCCGAGCGCGCTCACAAGAGCAAGTCGGGCACGCTCAAGGGCAAGTACGGATACATGTCGCCCGAGCAAGTGATCGAGCACCACCTCGACGCGCGCAGCGATCTGTTCTCCGTCGGCGTCGTGCTCGCCGAGCTGCTCACCGGCCGCCGCTTGTTCGCCGCGGCAAACGAGCTCGACGTGCTGCTGATGGTGCGCGATGCGAAGCTGCAGCGCTTCGAGAAGTACGGCTCCGACGTCGAGTCCACGCTCGCCGACATCGTGCGCAAGGCGCTGAAGAAGCCCGTCGACGAGCGCTGGTCGAGTGCAGCTGCGTTCCGCGATGCGCTCGCAAACTGGTTGTTCGAGCATCGTCACCGCATGACGAGCCGGCACGTTGCCGACGTCGTCCTCGAGCTGCGCGATGCGGTCCTCGAGCGCCGTCACAAGGCGAACGAGCCCGTCCCGGTGCCACGAGGCGACGACCTCGCCGTCGGCCGCTCGCCGAGTGAAGACGCACCGGTGATCATGATCGACGATGGCGATAGCGTGCCGATCATGTCGGTGTACGAGGACGAGACGCGTGGAGGTCGGCCCGTCTCGGTCACCGACCTCGGCGCGCAGGCGCAAGCGGCGCAGCAGTCGGTGCGCGCCGACACCGTCGCGGGGCGCGCGTCCGAGAAGCCCGCCCCGACCACGCGCCCGGCGATCGTGATTCCGCCGAAGCCGCACGATCAGGGCGGCGTGATCGAAGTGCCGATCGCGGACACGATCAGCGCTGCCGTCGAAGCGATCACGCTCGATCCGCTCGATCTCGGCGAGCCGATCGAAGACTCGCAGATGCGCGCGTTCGACGACCTCACCGAGCCTCCGCCGCGCTCGCATGTTCGCCCGCCGACCACCGAGGAAGCGCTGCGCAAGCGGCCACCGACGCCGCCCGCGCTCGCCGACATCGCCGAGCCTCCCGACGACGCCGGCGAGTTCAGCCTGACGTCACCGCTCCGCGTGTTGTTCCGGCTGATGACGGCGCGCGCGACGGGCCTGCTCGTCGTTGCGGTCGGTGGCATCAAGAAAGAGATCTACGTCCGCGACGGTCAGCCGGAGTACGTCTCGTCGAACGTCGCGAGCGAGCTGTTCGGCAACTATCTCGTCGTGAAGGGCGTGCTCAGCGACGGCGAGCTCGCGATGGCGCTCGCGATGATGCCGCACTACGGCGGCAAGCTCGGCGACACGCTCGTCGGCCTCGGCCTGCTGAAGCCGCTCGAAGTGTTCCGTCACCTGACACGTCAGGTGCGCTCGAAGATCATCGACGTCTGCACGTGGAACAAGGGCTCGTTCGGTTGGTACGCCGGCCGCGAAAATCCGCGCGAAGCATTCCCGCTCGACTTCAACGCGTTCGAGATCCTCGGCGCGGGCGCGATGACACAGTCCGACGATCACACCGAGTCGTGGATCGCGAAGAACAACAGCATGAAGCTGCGCGCATCGCGCACGCGCCGCGTCGGTCCCGAGCGCTTCGAGGTCAAAGGCCTCGTGCAGCTGTGCGAGCTCCTGGATGGCAAGAAATCCGTGGGTGACCTCGTCGAGATGCAAGAGGACCGCTCCGAGCGCCTGCGCTCCGGCCGCATGCTGATGCTCCTCGAGGCGTGCGACCTCGCGCGGCCGGGGTAGCAATGGTGTTTGGCTGGCTCACCGAGCGCCGTCGCAAGCGCCTCCTCGAGGAGCCGTGGCCCGCCGCGTGGGATGGCCACATCGAGGAGAACGTCGCGCTGGTGCGCAGGCTCGACGAGGCGGAGCGGCAGCGCTTGCGCGAGCTCGTCCAGGTGTTCATCGCGGAGAAGCACTGGGAAGGCTGCGGCGGCTTCGAGATGACCGAGGAGGTGCAGGTCACCGTGTCCGCGCAGGCGTGTTTCTTGTTGCTCGGACGCGAGCACGCGCTCTACGAGGACGTCGAGTCGATCCTCGTCTATCCCGGCGTGATGAAGACGCCGGACGGCGACGTGATCCTCGGGCAAGCGCACATGAAGGGCCCGACGATCCTCGCCTGGAACGACGTCTTGCAGGGCGGGCGCGGCAAGGGCAAGCGCAACCTCGTGTTCCACGAGTTCGCGCACCAGATCGACATGGTCGACGGCACGGTCGACGGCACGCCGCCGCTCGAAGATCGAGCGGATCTCCGCACCTGGGCCGTGGTCTGCAGTGAAGTCTTCCTCGAGCTACAAGACAAGGTGGAGGACGGTAAGCGGACGTTCCTCGACGAGTACGGCGCGACGAACGAGGCCGAGTTCTTCGCCGTTGCGACCGAGGCGTACTTCATGCAGCCGGCAAAGCTCGAGTCCGTGCATCCCGAGCTGTTCGCCGTGCTGCTCGATTTCTATCGGTTCGATCCGCGATGAATCGCTTCGTCTTGATCGCGCTGCTCGCAGCGTGCGGTGACAAGCGAGAAGCGCCCGCGCCGACCGCGTCGCTGCCATTGCCGACGGTGTCGACGCCGCTTTCCGAGGCAAAGCAGCTGCTCGCCGTCGGTAGGCGCGATCCGACCGCGTGGGTCGCGCTCGCGCACGCGCAGGTGGTGGCGAAGCTGCCCGAGGCCCTCGCCACCCTCGATGCGGCGCTGTCGGCCGCGCGCGCCGACACCAGCCGCGAAGGCGCGCAGGCGCTCGCGTTTGCCGTCGAGGTGCTCGACGCGCTCGGCGATACCGGCGGTGCCGCGAAGCTTCTCGACGAGGCAATCGCGCGGATCGCGAAAGACCCCGACCGCGATGCGATCCTGCGCCTGCTGCGGTCGCCGGCCTCGCACCTGACGCACGCGTCCACGAAGGAGCGCCTCGCCTTGCTAGCGAACGAGGGCAAGGCGCCGGTCGTGGTGCTCGTCGAGCGCGCCGCGGAGGAGAGGCGCGCCGGCAAGCCGAACGTGTCGATCGTGGAGGAGGCCGCGAAGCTCGCGAGCGAAACCGACGAGAAGATCCTCGTCGCGCTCGAGGCGGCGGTTTCGGGTGCACCCGCGCTCGCGAAGAAGATGGTCGAAGGCATCCCGAAGCTCGCGCACTCGCAAGAAGCAGCCGAGCGTGCGGAGACGTTCGCGGTGCTCGCCGCGATCCACGCACTCGCGAACGACAAGCCCGGCTCGCAGGCGTTCGAAAAGAAGTCGCTCCAGGCGGTCGAGAAGGACAGCGAGGAGATCGACGACGACGACATCTGGATCTTCCTCGGTCTCGCGCGTGCGAAGCGTGGTGAGGTCGACGGCGCGATCGAGCTCGTCAAGGAGCGTCTGAAGGACAAGCACGCCGCCGCGAAGATCGCGCACGATCTCACCGATGCCGGCGAGCTCGAAGCGGTGAAGCAGATCCTCGGCGCGATCGACGGCGAGGCGCGGTGGCGCGCGACGACCGACGTCGTCGAGCGCCTCGCGACGACGAACCTCGATGCCGCGAGGCAGCTCGCCACCGCGGGTCCGATGTGGAAGATGAAGCTGCCCGGCCTCGAGCACGTGCTGCGTGCATATGCGTTGCGCGGCGACGTCGCGTCCGTGCACGCGCTCGGCACCGAGACGCGGCAGCAGATCGACGCCTTCGTCGATCTCGCGGCGCGCATGCTCGCGCGTCAGGGCAAGTGCGGCGAGGCCGTGGTCGCGATCAAGGGCGTGACCGTGAACCGCGGCGAGGGCCTCGCCGTGATCGCGCGCTACTGCCCGGATTCAAAGCTGTAATCGCGCCTGCCCGAACGGCCCAGTCGACCGCTTTGCGGGCGGTTCTTAGCTTTGATGCATGTTCGGCTGGCTCAAGGAACGCAGGCGCAAGCGGATCGTGGCAGAGCCGTTTCCGCGCGAGTGGGACGCGATCATCGACGCATACGTGCCGCTGGCCTGGCGCCTTCAAAGCGCCGAGCGCCAGCGCCTACGCGAGCTCGTGCAGATCTTCATCGCCGAGAAGACCTGGGAAGGCTGCAGCGGCCTCGACCTGACCGAAGAGATGCAGGTGATCGTCGCGGCCAACGCGTGTCTGCTGGTCTTGGATCGCGGCATCGATCTCTACAAGGACGTCGATTCGATCCTGCTCTACCCGAACACGGTGATCACGCCGCCGCGCCGGCCGTTCATGTTCGAGACCGTGCGCACGCCGATCGGCCACGCGCGCGCGATCAGCGGCGAAGCGATGCTGCATGGGCCGGTCGTGCTGTCGTGGGACGCGGTGATCGCGGGCACGCAGTGGGACGCGCACGGCAACGTCGTCGTGCACGAATTCGCGCACAAGATCGACATGGCCGACGGCAGCGTCGACGGAACGCCGCCACTCGGGTCCGAGCGCGAGGTCGCCGACTGGGCACGCGTGTGGAGCGCGGCGTATCGCGACGTCACGGAGCGTGTTGCGTATGGCCTGCCGTGCTCGATCGATCCGTACGGCGCGACGAACGAGGCCGAGCTCTTCGCGGTCGCGACCGAGACGTACTTTCTGAATCCCGCCGGCCTGCGCTGGGACTATCCCGAGCTATTCGCGCAGCTGGACGGCCTGTATGGCCGCTACGAAGCGGGGTGGCAGGGGCGCGCTGATCTCGGTCTTGTCCGCGAGCACGATCTTGGCCGCGTGCAAGAAGAAGCCGCCTTCGAAACCAACTAGCGGCTGGCCGCCGTAGAGCTCGTCGCCGACGATCGGCGAGCCGACGTTCGCGAGGTGCGCCCGAACCTGGTGCATGCGACCGCTCTGCGCGGTGCAGCGCACGAGCGCGTGCGTCTCCGTTGCTTGCTCGACGATGAACGCCGTGTGCGCGGCGAGTCCGTCGGTGTGGTCGACGATCACGCGCTTGCCGCGCTGGACGAGCGGCGCATCACATTCGCGCGAGACAGGCCGGTTCTCGACGAGCGCGAGGTACTCCTTGTGGATCGATCCCGCGCCGAACGCGTCGCGGAGCGCGCGGTGGGCCTCCACGGTTCGCGCGGCAACGAGCACGCCCGACGTGCCGATGTCGAGGCGATGCACGAGCCCGCCGTCGCGCGGATCGTCACCGATCGCGACGCATTCGGGATAGCGAGCCACGATGCCGTTCGCGATCGTGCCGAGCTCGCCGGGGCGCAGTGGCTGCGATGGAATGCCGGCCGGCTTGTTCACGGCGACGATGTCGGCGCGCTCGAGCAAGACGACGATCGGAACGTTCGGATCGGCAGAGGGCCGCAGCGCATCGCCGCTGACCGGTTCTCGCGAGAGCTCGATCTCGTCGCCGATGACGACGCGGTCGCCCTTCTTCGCCAGCTTGCCGGCGACGCGCACGCAGCCCTCGTCGAACAGCTGCGCGAGCTGGCGGCGACCGGCCTCGGGAAATTGCTTCGCGAGCGCCTTATCGACGCGATCCGCGGCATCGACCGTGATCTTCATACGAGCTCCAACAGAATGGCCGGTGCAGTACCACCCGGCGCGACTTCTGTCAGCTCCGCCGCGATCTCGACGAGCGCATTTGTACCGAGCACCGACGACAACATCGCCGAGCCTTGCTTCGGATGCACGTGCGCGACGTCGCCTTCGACCCGTGCGCGCACGTAATGAGCGCGACCCGCCGGCTTGCGATAGCCGCCTGGCAAGGTGACCGCGCGCCGCGGGCGCTCCGTGATGGCCGCGCCTTGCATCGCGAGCAGGGCGGGGCGCACGAACAGCTCGAAGGCGACCAGCGTCGAGACGGGATTGCCCGGGAGCCCGAACACCGGCGTCTCGCCGCGGCGGCCGAACGCGAACGGCTTGCCTGGCTTCATCGCGACCTTGTAGAGCTCGAGCTCGTCGAGCGCCTCGCGAACGAAGTCGCGATCGCCGACGGAGACGCCGCCGGTCGTGATGATGACGTCGGCTGTCGTCGAGAGCGCCTCGCGCGTCGCGGCGAGGTCATCGCGCACGATGCCGAGCGAGATCGGTACGCCGCCGCACTCCGCGACGAGTGCCGCCAGCGCGTACGCGGACGAATTCACGAGCTGGCCGGGCTTCGGTTGCGTCGCGACCTCGACAAGCTCGTCGCCGGTCGCGAGCAGCGCCACGCGTGGTGCCCGCGCGACACCGACTCGCGCCACGCCGAGCGCCGCGAGCACGCCGATGTGCCACGGCCGGATCCGCGTACCGGCCGCGAGCACGCACTCGCCGACCGCGATGTCTTCGCCTGCGCGGCGCACGTTCTCGCCGATCCGCGACGCGGGGAGGACGATGCGATCGCCGTCATGCTGCGTGTCCTCTTGCATCACGACGGTGTCGAGTCCCGCGGGCATCGGCGCGCCGGTGAAGATCCGGACCACCTCGCTTGTCGCCGCGGGTGCATCCCCCGCCGCGACGACCTGCGTGACCGCGAACGTGCCGGGCAGCGCGGCCGAGCGAGCCGCGTAGCCGTCCATCGCCGAGTTGTCGAAGCCGGGTAGCTGGCGCGTCGCGGTCACGTCCTTCGCGAGCACGCGACCGACCGCCGCTGCGAGCTCGACCTCCTCACTCGCGAGCCGTGGCATCCGCGCGATGACGGCCCGCGTGGTCTCGACTACCGACCGCATCCTCTTCGCCCTCGGCGCCGTCTCGTCATCATCAGCACGAGCAGCGCGAGCGAGGCGCTGCCCGCGGCTCCGCCGCCTTGCGCCGAGCAACAGCCGGCCTCGTCGACGAGGCTCTTGCACATCGAGGTGCACTCGCTGCTGCCGCCGGGACCGTGATCGCACTCCTCTTTGTCGTCGACGATGCGATCGCCACAGCGCGGTGCCGCGCACCAGGTGCGGCACGTGTTCGGGTGGTTGCCGTTGCGCTCACCCTCGTCGCACGTCTCGGTCGGCGAGACCTTGCCGTCGCCGCACACCGAATTGACGTTCGCGACGATGCACAGGTCGTCGATGTTCCAGCCGTCGAATTCGAGGCCGGCGTCCGCGGCGAGCTCGAACGCGACGCGCAGGTTGTGCCCGGTCGTGAGGCCCGTGATCCGCACGTCGTGAAACCGCGTCTCGCGATCGATGTGATGCGCCGCGCTCGAGTCACCGCGATTCGCGCTCGCGTTGGTGTACGCCTGCGCGCCGTTGACGGTGATCCGCGCCTTGTCGAACTGGCTGTCCTCGACCGCGAGCTTGCGTCGGTACTGGAGGTGGACGTCGCTCCACCGCCCGATGTTGACCGACGGCATCTCGGCGTACGTCGTGAGCTCCTTGGGATAGTTGCCCACCTGCACGAGCACGCCGTTCTCCACCTTCCACGGCGACGGTGTGCCCGGCTTCGACGTGCCGGTGCGCCAGCCGTTCGCGAACGGGTCCTCGTCGAAGCTCGTGCAGTACAGCGGCGTGGTCTCGCCGTTGTAGAGCTGGTAGTAACGATCGGCGAGGTTGTCGGCGAGCACGAGCGTCGAGCCGTCGTCGAAGATCACGCGCGCCGAGTAGTGGATGAGGTCGTCCTTCGGCAGCGGCAGCGTCCCGACGTAGACGCCGGGTGATTCCTGCGTCATCTCGACCGTGCCGGCCGCCGGTGCCTTGGTCGCGGAGCCGGGCACCCAGATCAGGAGCACGCGCGCGATCGCGTCCGACGTGCAGCGCGTCGAGAGGCCGGTCAGCTTGAAGCGAATCTGCTGCGTCGGGGCCGTGCTGACGAGCTTGTCAGGCGCGTCGACCGTACCGGTCACGAAGCGGAGTCCGTGTCGCCCGAACGCGTCGCGGATCGTGCACTCGTTCGGCGTGCCGTTCTCGATGTTGCCGTCGTTGTCGTCGGCGGCGAGCACCTCGACGAACGCGCTCGGAATGTCGATCGAGCGTCGCACCGCCCCGAGGAACAGCTTGTTCGTGATCGCGATGCCCGGCGTCTCGCCGAGCTTCGTGATCATCGCCTTGCGGAGGTCCCACAGCGCGCCGCCGATGATGCGCCCGGTTCCGTGAATCTCGACGATGTCCTCGGGCCAGCGAAACTCGTCGCCCGGTGGATCGAGCTGGCGCAGCGGCTCGTCGCTGTAGAAGAAGCCGCGGCCCATGCCCGGATCGCCGGTGACGCTCGCCGCGAGAAAGTCCGCGACGCCTTCGCCCATCGCACCGTCGTAGCGCCCGACGCCGTCGATGATCTCGGCGCTGTGAAACGCGTGGCCGAACTCGTGATAGACGACGTCCTCGAGCAGGCCGGTGTTCTGACAGGACATGCTCGCGGTGAAGAAGTTGATCGTCTCGCCGTCGAAGAACGCGTTGCACGACTTCTGGATGTTCACGTTCGCTTTGAGCTGCTGTTCGAGCAGCGGGAGCTGAGGGTCGATGAAGTTGCGGATGTAGTCCTTCACCGTGTTGACCGCGACGTAGGTCACGAGCTGCGCGTCGTCCTCGGTGTTCGCGCTCGCGTCCCACACGGCTTGGCCGCCGGGCGGCACCGAGAGCATCGTGGAGACCGTCATCGGCGCGGCGGCGCCCTTGTTCACGATCTCGACGCGATCGCCGACCACCGACGTCACGACCGTCGCCGCGACCATCGAGCTCCACGTCACCGTGCCGTCGGCGCCGGTCGTCTGATCCACGCCATCGACCTTCACGCGCAGGCGCGGCGCGGGCTTGTCGACGCGGCCGCGCAGCGGATGTCGATCGACGCTGCGAAACAGCACCGTGCCGGTCGTGTAGTGCAAGAGCGACTCGGTGTCGATGATCTCGCCGCTGCTCGGATCGATGTATGCGCGCCACTTGCCGTCGGCGCCGCCATCGATCGTCATCGGAACGGCGAGCCGGTAGCCCTTGCCGTTCTTCAGCGGATAGATCACTTCGTCGCCGGGCTGCGTGACCGACGCGTGCGGCAAGCCGAACGTCATGCGCAGCGCATCCGACGCACGCCCGAACACGCTCGCCTTTGCCATCCGCGGCCGCGCGAGATCGACCTGCACGTCGGGCAACACCTCGTTGCCGATCACGAACAGCCGATCCGCCTTGAAGCGGAAGCTGACCTGACCGCCGACGACGCGGCGTCCCGCGTGCCGTTGCACGAAGCCGACGGATCGAATGTCACCGTCGGTGTGGTTGGAGACCAGCACGAAGTCCGCCTCGGCGAGGCCGAGCCGAGCACGGAGCGCCTCGCGCGCGATCGCTTCGGCGATGGCGGGATTCGCCATCGAGCCGGGAGCCTCGCGAGAGAGCAGGACGCGATCCGCGTGTGCCGTCGAACATAGAAGCCCGACGAGCAACGTCGGTAACAGGCGCATCGGGCGATTTAACCCGAACTCCGGTACATTCCGCTGCATGAAACGGCTGTTCTTGCTCCTGGGTGTCGCGAGCTGCTGCCCGCCGGAGCCTGCGAAGACCACGACCACCACGACCACGACTCAGCGCGACCCCTACGTGTCTAGGGACATGGCGCAGCCGGACGAAGCTCACCTCAAGAACGTCCGTCAATTGACGTTCGGTGGTGACAACGCCGAGGCGTACTGGGCGTTCAAGGGCGACAAGCTGGTCCTGCAGACGAACCACAAGCCGTACAAGTGTGACCAGATCGAGGTCCTCGACATCAAGAGCGGCCAATCGAAGCTGGTCTCGACGGGGAAAGGCCGCACCACGTGCGCGTACTTCCTCAAGGGTGACCAGGAGATCGTCTACGCCTCGACGCACGAGGTCTCGCCCGAGTGCCCGACGCCACCGGATATGTCGAAGGGATATCTCTGGGGCCTGTTCGAGTTCGACATCTACAAGTCGAACGCCGACGGCACGAACCTGCGCAAGCTGACGAGTGAGAAGGGCTACGACGCGGAAGCGACCGTGTGTGCCGTCGACGGCAGCGTCATCTTCACGTCCGATCGCACCGGCGACCTCGAGCTGTGGCGCATGGACGCCGACGGCAAGAACCTCCGCCAGCTCACGAGCTCGTGGGGTTACGACGGCGGTGCGTTCTTCTCCCCAGACTGCTCGAAGATCGTGTGGCGCTCGTCACGCCCGCAGGGCAAGGACCTCGAGGAGTACAAGGCGCTGCTCGCGCAGCGGCTCGTGAAGCCCGGGAAGATGGACCTCTACGTCGCGAACGCAGACGGCTCTGACGCGCGGCAGATCACGTACCTGGCGGGCGCATCGTTCGCGCCGTTCTTCTATCCCAACGGCAAGCGCATCATCTTTTCGTCGAACCACCTGAACCCGCGCAGCGCGGAGTTCGACCTGTGGGCCGTCGACGTCGATGGCGCGAACCTCGAGCGCATCACGTCGTACCCGGGCTTCGACGGCTTTCCGGTGTTCTCACCCGATGGCAAGACGCTCGCATTCTCGTCGAACCGCCGCGACGTCGACGCGAACGGCAACTACCGCGCGACCGGCCAGCTCGCCGGCAAGAACGACACGAACGTCTTCCTCGCCGAGTGGGTCGACGGCCCGGTCAAGGTCGAAGCGCCCGAGACCGCCGCGGCACGCCGGTTCTCCGAGAACGTGAAGTGGCTCGCCGACGACGCGCGTGAAGGTCGCGGCGTCGGAACCAAGGGCCTTGGCGACTCGCTCGACTACGTGCGCGATCAGCTCGCGAAGCTCGGCGTCGAGCCAGGCGCCGGGGCAAAAAGCGCCGACTGGTTCCAGCCCTTCGAGGTCACGACCGAGGTCAAGCGCGGCGCCGCAACGGCCGTGATGATCGACGGCAAGGCCATCCCCACCGAGGACATCGGCCCGCTCGCCGCATCTGCGAGCGGCACCGCACAAGGCCGGGTCGTCTCCGTCGGGTGGGGCATCGTCGATGCGGACATCAAGCGTGACGACTACAAGGGCAAAAACGTGAAGGGCGCGATCGTGCTCGTGCACCGCTTCGTCCCGCTCGCCGATCCGCTGATCGATCCGAAGAAGGCGAACGAGCTCGGCGACCTTCGCCGCAAGGCGTTCGTCGCGAAGAGCAAGGGCGCCAAGGCCGTCATCGTGATCGACGACGGCGATCCCAAAAATGAAGAAGCGCCGCTGCCCAAGCTCGCCGCCGCCGAGAGCGAAGCACAGATCCCGGTGATGGTGCTGACGCGCAAGGCCGGCGCGGTCCTGCGCACCGGCAATCACACGGCGAAGATCACCGTCGCGCTCGAGCCCGTGCGCACGAAGACCGCGAACCTCGTCGGCGTGATCCGCGCCGGCGCCGCGCAGAAGCAGCCGGGCGTCGTCGTGATCGGCGCCCACCTCGATCACCTCGGCTGGGGAGGTGGAACCAACGCGATGGACCCGTCGACCCGCGCCGTGCACAACGGCGCCGACGACAACGCCTCGGGCATCGCCGGCCTCATCGAGGCCGCGCGCATCCTCAGCGAAAAGCGCGCGACGCTCGCGCGCGACGTCTACATCGTCGCGTTCTCCGCCGAGGAGATGGGCGCGCTCGGCGCGTTCCACTACACGAAGAATCCGCCGACGAAGGACCCGATCATCGCGATGCTGAACATGGACATGATTGGTCGCATGAAGATGAACCACCTGCACGTGAACGGCGGCGACTCCGCGAAAGAGTGGAAAGAGCTCGTCGAGCCCGCGTGCACCGCGCAGCGGATCAACTGCACGATCGGCGGCTCGGGCTACGGCCCCTCCGATCACATGCCGTTCTACATCGCCGGCATCCCCGTGCTGTTCTACTTCACGGGCAGCCACCGCGAGTACCACACCGCGAATGACGATTCGCCGCTGGTCAACTCCGTCGGTGGCGCGCGCATCGCCGCCGTCACCGCGGACACCGCCTTTGCGGTCGCGAACCGCGCGGGCACGCTCGCGTACGTGAAGTCCGCGCCCGAATCACCGATGGGTGGTGACGTTCGTCGCCGCGGTGCTTCGCTCGGCACCGTCCCGTCTTACTCCGAAGAGCCGAACCAACCGAAGGGCGTCTTGCTCTCCGATGTCGTCCCCGACGGCCCGGCCGCGAAGGCCGGCCTCAAGGCGGGCGATCGGATCATTCACATCGGTACGCACGAGGTCGCAACGGTTCCGGATCTGATGTTCGTCCTCGAGCAGAGCAAGCCGGGCACCGAGGTCACCATCGTGTTCCTCCGCGACAACAAGCAGCAGACGGTGAAGGTCACGTTCGGTACGCCCAAGGGCCGTCGCTAGTCCTCGTCGTCCGCTGATTCTTCATTCGCGCGCACGAGCTCGGCGAGCTTGGCTTCGAGCTCGTCGACGATGGCCTGCGATTTGTCGACCGTGGCCTGCGCTTGCTGGACGGCTTTCCCGAGTCGATCGAGCTCCTTCTGCTTGCGCTCGACCTCGCTCCTCGCGCCGCTGAGCTCGGTCTCGACACCGCGCAGCTCGGAGAGGCGCTTCGCTTTCGCTTGCTCCTTCTTGCGCCGCTCGCCGGCGGCTTCCGCGAGCTGGCGCTTTTCCTCGGCTTCGGCGCGGCGCTTTGCTTCGGCGGCTTCCTTGCGCGAGGGTCCGTCGTCGCCGTCGTCACCGTCGTCACCATCGTTGTCGTTCGCGGGCGCCGCGGGCTTCTTCTCTGGCTTGGACGCTTCCTTCATCGTGTGGCGCTCGACCAGTTCGGGCGCGGAGATGCCGACCGCTTCGAAGCCGGGCGGATCGCGATCGGTTGCGAGCGCGCCCTCGGGATCGGGGCCGAAGCCTCCGGATGCGGCGAGCGCGGCGAGTGTGGTGGTGACACGGCGGAGCGTGGACTCGGTGGTGCCGTGGCCGGCGTCGGTCAGGATCTTCTGCGCATGCTGCCGAAGCTTCGCGATCGCGTCGCGATGCTCGCCGGTCGCGCCGAGATCACCACCGCGAAGTTTTTCAGCAGACTCGAACAGCGCGTCGAACGCGTCGCGTGCTTGCCACCACAGCTGATTGACAGTCCACGCGGACGTCGGCGGGCGCGCGAGCTTGCCGAGCTTGGTGGCGCCGGCTTTATCTCCCGCAGCCTTTAGCTCGGCGGCGAGCCGTTTGCGCGCGTTGACGAACTCGCCGTGCGGCGCCTGGTAGAGCGCGGCCACAGCCTCGTCGTACTGGCTTGCCATCGCTGCATCGTATTACAGCGGGCGCCGACGCACGGTGCGCTCAGCGGGAACGAACGCGTCGCATGCCCTCGACAAACGTGAACAGGGCACCGAGCGCTGCGGCCCCCACGGCGATGCGTTTGAGCAGCTTGGTGCGCCCACTGTTCGTGGCGGACACGAGGTCGGGCGGGCAGACCGTCGAGTCGGAGGGAGCGGCGCGGCTCGAGCCCCACGCGGGCGGATCGCTCGCGGGGAACGAATCCATGCTCGCTTGATCGACGCAGTCTTGTTCGTTCTCGGTCGACATGGTGAGGACTTTCTGCAGCGATCGAGCCAGCAGCTATGCGCGGATACGGCGAACGACCCACAGAAGCGCGATCGCGCCGACGGCACCCGCGGCAATCTTGACCGTGCGCGAGAACCCAGCGGGCTTGGGTTCGGCGATGAGGGATGACGGCTCGGTGTGCAGTTGCTGCTCGAGGTCATCGGCAAGCTCGTCCCACTCGATGACGAGAGCGACGTAGTCCGGGCCATCGAGACTCGGATTCTCGTCGAAGATGCTGGATCGGGTCTGCATGACTATGAACTGGAGCAACGCCCGTGCCGGGCTATGCTCGGAGAATGGCTGATGTGCCAAAACGTGCTGGGCTCGGGCGCCTCGCCGTCATCGCGATCGGATTTGCCGTCGTCGCGCTGGTGACGTCACTGATCGCGGTGTTCGTGGTGATGCGGCGGTCGACGAGCGTGCCGGTGCCTGTCGTCTCTGCGAAAAGTGCGCGCATCGATCGCACGATCGATGCGAACGAGGTGACGAAGCTCAAGCGTGATGTCGTCGAGAAAGCCGTCGATGACCAGGGCGAGGTGGTCGGCGTGAAGATCAAGGACGATCCGGTGCGCACCGCGCTCGGCCTCGAGCCCGGCGACATCATCACCGCGATCAACGGCCGCGCGATCAAGCGCGAGTTCGATGTCTACGATGCCGTGCTCGGCATGAGCATGATGGATGCGTCGATCGTGTACGTCGAGATCGTGCGCGACAAGCAGCCCGCGCTCGTGCGCTGGAAGCTCGACGGTGATCTTCGCCAGGCGCGAAACGGTCCGCTGCGCCGGCCGCCAACGACGACGACGAATCCGTTCACGGCGCCGCCGGATCCGCTTGTCGATTCGATCCGCAAGATCGATGCGCTGCACTACGAGGTACCGCGCGCAACCTTCGATCAGCTGCTCGCGAACCCGGACCAGTATGCGCGGCACGCGCGGATCGTCCCGTCCGTCCGCAACGGTCAGCCCGATGGCTTCAAGCTCTACGCGATCTCGACAGGCTCGCTTTGGTTCACGATCGGGTTCGCAAACGGCGACACGATCCGCCGCGTGAATGGTCATGACCTCTCCACTCCGGACAAGGCCCTCGAGCTCTACCGGAAGCTCAAGGACGCGACCGAGCTACAGATTCTGGTCGGTCGTCGCGGCGGCACCGAGGAGATGATCGTCATCACGATCAAATGACTCCACAGCCATGTCAGTGCCGCGTGGTACTGAACATGTGTTCCCTATGAGCTCCAACCCCGACGCGCTCGCCGACTTTCTCGCCAAAGCACGCGGCTCGCTCGATCGGCGCGCGGCCGCGAATGCGCAGGTCGATGTCGCGGAATTGTGGAGCCTCGCCGCCCTGCGCGGCCGGTTGGTCGAGCTGTCTGCACGCGGAGCCTCGGCCACGTTGACCACCGCGATCGCTCTCGTGCTCGAGGCACAGCTCGCGAGCGAACCGGTCGTCTGGATCATGCTGACCACCGGCACGTTCTATCCGCCGGACGTCGCGGACAGCGGTGTCGATCTCGCGGCACTCGTGGTGATTCGCGTGACTGATGCGACCGGTGCTGCGCGCACCGCGGAGCGCGTGTTGCGATCGGGCGCCTTCGGACTGGTCGTGCTGGACCTGTCCGCATCGGGTGCACAGAGCGTCGGCTCGCAGAGCACGGACATCTCCATGGCGCATCAAGGCCGGCTCGTCACGCTCGCGCAGGCGCATGACGCGGCGGTCGTCTGCCTGACGGACAAGACTGCTGATACCGCATCACTCGGATCGCTGATCTCGCTCCGGGCCGAAGCGCTGCGCGCGCGATCAGTTGCTCCGCAAAACGAATTCGATCTCACGGTGCGCGCGCTGAAAGACAAACGCCGCGGTCCAGGTTGGATCAAGAAGATCAAAGCGCGCGGACCCGCTGGGTTTTGATCTCTGCCCACGATCGTCTGCAAACGGAGTCACCAGCCTGCTCTTTTTGAATTGCAGGCTGACATCAGCGGTGCATGCGGTTCACCGCGCAAACGATTGAGTAAGTCATCGTCGTGTAACGAGCTTTCATCTGCGTACATCCTGAGCACACGTAGTTGGCACTAACGATGCTCTAGGCGCACACCGATGAGGAACATCTCCCGCGTCCTCGCGGCAATGGCTGCGCTATCGCTTGTTTCATCGTGCGCCACCGAGGAGGAATCGATCGACACCGATCGTCCTGGCCTCGATGACGACTTTGCTCGTGCCTCGCGCACGACTGGTGTACCCGCCGACCTGCTCGCGGCGGTTTCGTATGTCGAGACGCAGTGGCAGATGGTGACCGGCGAGGTCGAGCACGAGGGGAAGCCATCCGGCGTCGGTCTGTTCGGTCTGTGGGGCGGGAACATCGTGGCCGGCTTCGACATGGCGTCGCTCCGCACCGACCCGGTCGCGAGCATCAATGCTGCCGCGACGCGTCTTGCACAACTCGCGCAAGAGCACGGCGTCGCCGGTGATGACCTCGTCACGTGGACGCCGGTCCTGATGGCGTTCTCGCAGAACCCCGACGACGACAGCCGCTACGCCTACGCCGACGACGTCCTGCGCGTCCTCGCCGAAGGTGCCCGCGCGACGGCCGAGGACGGCACGCTCATCGCCTCGATCGATGCACACGAAGAGATCACGGTCGACCCGGTCGGCACCCCGCGCGGGACTGCGGACTATCCGTCGTCGATCTGGCGCGCGTCGCCGAACTTCAACAGCCGCAACGGCACGCCGGTCAGCCTCGTCGTCATCCACAGCTGCGAAGGCAACTACGCCGGATGCTGGGGCTGGCTCGCGAACTCGCAGGCCGACGCGAGCGCGCACTACGTCGTGAAGGAGAACGGCGCCGAGATCACGCAGCTCGTCCGCGAATCCGGCCGCGCGTGGCACGTCGCCGCCGGCTACGAGTGCTCGCGTGCGGGCAATCAGCAGTGCGGCAAGAACGGCCAATCGACGAACAACTTCTCGGTCGGCATCGAGCATGCGGGCTTCGCCTCGCAGGCGTCGTGGCAGACCGGCCTGATCGAGGCGAGCGCGAAGCTCACGTGTGACATCACGCGTGACCACGCCGTGCCGCGCGATCGCAATCACATCGTCTCGCACGGGCAACTCCAGCCGTGGAACCGCACCGACCCCGGGCCGAACTGGCCGTGGAGCCACTACATCGATCGCGTCCGCGCTCACTGCGGTGACGGAGGCGGCGGTGGCGGCGGCGGCGGCACCGCGATCATCGTCGACAGCAACAACGCGAACAACAACCAGGCCGTCGCCAAGATCGAGCTCACCGGCGCGTGGACCGCATCGTCGAGCACGCCGGGCTACTACGGCAGTGGTTATTGGGTCGCGGCGACGCAGGAGACGTCCGCACCCGCGACATTCTGGTTCCATCTCTCGACGGCGCAGACCCGCACGATCGATGCATGGTGGACCGCGGGCACGAACCGCGCGAGCGGCGCATCGTTCATCGGCTTCAACGCCGGCGGCGCAGAGGTCGGTCGCCGCGCGGTCAACCAGCAGGGCAGCGGAAGCCAGTGGGTTACGCTCGGCACGTGGAACTTCAGCGCTGGATGGAACAAGGTCGCACTCTCGCGATGGGCACCGGCGGGTCAGGTCGTGATCGCCGACGCGATCCGCGTGCGGTGAGACTCGTCATCGCGCTCTCGCTCGTCGTCGCCTGCAAGTCGAAGTCGAGCGAGCCACCTGCACCAACCGTCACCACGAACACGATCGCGGTCGACTCGGCCGCAAGCACCACACCAGCGGCACCGGCTCCGAAGCTCCCCGGCGCGCTCTACTTCAAGCGCGGCGAGGCGCTCGAGAAGCTCGAGGGCGGGGCGTTCGTGACCGACTTCGCCGATGTCGGCGCGCCGCTGTTTCCCTCGCAGTTCACGCTGCCCGATGGACGGGTCGTGGGCATCGCATCGAAGGGCGACGGCGAAGCGGGCTCCGAGCAGCTCGTGTTGATCGGGCCCGGCACCAAGGTCGAGCGCATCGGACCCGCGCACACGCAGGTCCGAAACCCCGCGGTCGATCCGGGCGGCACGTGGATCGTGATCGAGTCCAAGGTCGAGCCCCACTCCGAGCTCTACCGGATCGATCTCGCGTCGCAGAAGCCCCTGCAGCTCACCAACAATCCGCAGGGCAACTTCTCCCCGGCGATCCTCGATGCGAAGACCGTCGTGTTCGCCTCGAGCCGCGATGGCGACTCCGAGATCTACAAGCTCGACCTCGCGACCAAGAAGCCGACGCGCCTCACCGCATTCCACCGCGACGACTGGTCGCCGCGCGTCTCTCCCGACAAGAAGACGATCGCGTTCCTCAGCGATCGCGAAGGTCCACCGCGCATCTTCCTCGTCAACGCGGACGGGACGAACCTGCGCCGCTTCACCGCGAGCTCCGACGCCGGCGAGGAAGACGACCCGATGTGGTCGCCCGAGGGCAAGTCGATCGCATTCCTCCGCGCCGGCAAGCTCGTCGTGCGCGAGGTCGTCGCGGGCGCAGCCGTCGTGGGCGCAACCGGCGCGGGCGCGGCCGTCGTGGGCGCAATCGGCGCGGCCGGCGGCACGGAGCGCGTGCTCACGCCCGACGGTGCGCGCGATGCCGAGCCCGCATGGTCACCCGACGGTCGCTACATCGCGGTCTCGCGCACGCGCCCGGCCACGAGCACGACGCCCGCGAGCGTCGCCGACATCTGGGTCATCCCACTCGCGAACAGCGCCGACAAAGGTGACGGCAGCATCGCCGCGGCATCGGCCGTCGAACCGATTGCTGTGACATCGGGCGCAGACGCTCGCCTTCCGCGCTGGCACGCGAAGTAGTTCCTCCCGTGATGGACGTCCATTGGACGTCCGCGGGTACACCATGGTCACTGTCGCGCGAAGCGACATCGAGGTCTCCCTCGCGCGATGGACGTCCATTGGACGTCCGCGGGTACACCATGGTCACTGTCACGCGAAGCGACATGTCTCCCTCGCGCGATGGACGTCCATTGGACGTCCGCGGGTACACCATGCTCACTGTCACGCGAGCGACATCGAGGTCTCCCTCCCGCGATGGACGTCCATTGGACGTCCCGCGGGTACACCATGGTCACTGTCGCGCGAAGCGACATCGAGGTCTCCCACCCGCGATGGTCGAGGTCTCCCTCCCGCGATGGACGTCCATTGGACGTCCGCGGGTACACCATGCTCACTGTCACGCGAGCGACATCGAGGTCTCCCTCCCGCGATGGACGTCCATTGGACGTCCGCGGGTACACCATGGTCACTGTCGCGCGAAGCGACATCGAGGTCTCCCACCCGCGATGGTCGAGGTCTCCCTCCCGCGATGGACGTC
>JALZOJ010000007.1:83790-267805 GCA_030857175.1 Myxococcota bacterium
GTCGCGCGAAGCGACATCGAGGTCTCCCACCCGCGATGGTCGAGGTCTCCCTCCCGCGATGGACGTCCATTGGACGTCCGCGGGTACACCATGGTCACTGTCGCGCGAAGCGACATCGAGGTCTCCCTCCCGCGATGGACGTGGTCTCCCTCGCGCCATGGTCGACCGCCGGACGTCCAATGGACGTCCGCGACGAGCAGGACACGCCCAGATCTCACGAGTCGCCGGCCGCAGGTCGCGGGTCCCATCATGGTCGACCGCGGGTCCCATCATGGTCGACCGCCGGACGTCCAATGGACGTCCGCGACGAGCAGTACGCCCGGATCTCACGAGTCGCCGCCGACCGCCGGACGTCCAATGCGACGAGCAGGACACGCCCGGATCTCACGAGTCGCCGGCCGCAGGTCGCGGGTCCCATCATGGTCGACCGCGGGGACCATCATGGTCGACCGCCGGACGTCCAATGGACGTCCGACGCGAGAGGCTGCTTGCTCGATGTCCCGGGGCGCGTTTCATGAATGTCCGAGTTTCGGACACGTGATCATTCAGGTGCCGCGTCGTGAACGTCAGAGCGACGCGCTACGAGTCGAGCACGATGTTGAAGCGACTCTCTGCACTCGGAAACACGCGGGCGCTCGTACTCGATGCGACGACCCGACGGATCATGGGCATCGAGGAAGACACCTGGCTTCGGCTCACGTTCGAGAACGACTATCAGCGCATGATCGTCGAGCCCGTCGACGTTGATCCCGAGCTGGACACGCCGCGACGGCGTACGCGCGTACGCGCGAAGGAACCGCCGAAGCCTCGCTTCTCCCCGGCTCTCGTCGAAGCACGAGACGTGGTCGCGAGGCTTCAGGATCTGAACATCCCCGAAGCAAGTGCGCAGCGGCTACTTGCACCGATGAAGGTCTGGTTCTTCTATTACCAGCTCAACGACTCGTGGAGGGACGACCTCAACCCTAGCGACGTCCCGAGGGTCGAGCGCGTCAGGATCTGCTGCGAACGCAGGGAAGCGGGTGCGAGTTGGGACGAAGCAATCGATGCGGCGATCGCCGCAGTGCCGTCGCTGCATCCAGCAGGAGAAGTCTGACCGCGCCTGGCCTTCCGCGCTGGCACACGAGGTAGCGCGCCGATACCGCGGCGACCTGCGGTCAGCAGGTCTACGACAATCGCGCGTGACTCAGAGGCGCTCGATCCAGATCGGTGCGGACCACGCCATGCGATCGGGGCTGGGCTCCTTGACCTCGAGGTAGAAGAACCGCTCGCCCGCGGTCGGGAGGTCGACGGTGATGGTTTGCCAGGCGCCGCCCGAGAGTGTCTGGCGCTTGACCTCGCGGACGGCGTCCCCGTTAGCCAAAGCGTCAGCACCGATCGTCCCACTGTAGACGACGACCTCGAACGCGCCGGTGTAGTTCGCATCGGTGAGGAAGACGGAGAGCGATGCGGTGGCGGCGCGCGTGACGAGCTTGCCGCCCATCGGGATGCGGTTGTCGGCGTAGAGGCGGAGCTCGAGCTCCTCGTCCTCGCTCGCGAAGACGGCGCGGGCGTCGATCGCGTCGAGGAGCGAAGCTTCGGTGAGCGCTGGCGCGATGATGCCGGTGCGCGACGAGTGGCCGGTGCCCCAGTTCGCGAAGTGGTTGTCATGCGGAGCGGTCGGGGCGAGGCGGAAGCCGTGGAGGAGGTAGTAGTCCCAATCGGAGTGGACGCGCGTGAAGCGCTCGATCGCGCCGGTCATCGAATTCGTGGTGATGGAGGGGTTGGTGCGATTCTCGCCCGCGAATTCGGTGCCGCGACCGACGAGGACCTCGAACAGGCGGGCGTAGGGACGAGAGGCCTTTTCGATGGTGGTGAGCGTCGCGTCGACGACGGCGCGATCGGGCAGTGACTCGCCCGCGACCCACTTCGGGAGCACGTCCTTGAGTGGGGCGTAGTCGTCGAGGCCGAAGTCGTTGAACTTCTTCTCGCGCTCGGAGTTGTTCGTGATGTCGCGCAGGTTGACGCCGAAGATCTGATCCCAGTTGCCGTTGAGCGAGTCAGTCGCGTTGCGGCGGAACGTGCGCGGGTGGTTGAGCTGCACGACCGGCATGTCGCCGTCTTGCTCGCGGCCGGGGAGGAAGTCGTCGAACAGGAGGTCGAAGCGGCCGCGCTCGACCTTCGCTAGCTCGCGGCTGCCGAAGATGTTGACGTGGTTGCCGGTGGAGTTGGTGCTCCACTCCATGCCGGCGATCGCGACGAACGTGCCGCTGGAGTTTTTCGTGACGTCGTTGGCGATCAGCGACAGCTGCTTGAACTGGTCGGGCAGCATGTTCGCGGCGTCGCCCGCTTCGAGCATGCCGTTGTCGTCGGTGGTGTGGGGCGTGAGCGCGAGAAAGTCGAGGCCGCCGTCGTCGCGCGCGTATTCGTAGGCGTAGCGGGCGGCATCGCCGGGCGTGTTGCCGACGTCGATCGGCTGCATCACGCCGTTCGCGTCGGCGCGGATCGCCTTGCCGTCGTCGAGGGCGGCGCCCGTCGCGTTCGCGGCGTAGTGTGCGTGGAGGTTGCCGAAGAAGACCTTGGTCTCGTCGGCGTGCTGTTGGGCGGCGGTCTTGCCGGCGTCGAGCGAGGCGCCCGTCAGTGACCACTGCCAGAGGCGATCGTAGAGTGCGCGGTAGGGGCGCGCGATGCGCGGGTCGCGATAGCGGACGTAGTTTTCGAAGTTCTTGAAGAACGCGCTGCCGGACCAATTGCCCGAGCCGTTGACGACGACGCGATCGTCGATGACCGCGAGCTTGTGGTGCATGATCTGAAACAGGTCGCCGTTCGTTTGCTTGTAGCGAAGCTGCGCGCCGGCGGCGAGCAAGCGAGTCCATGCGGCGCCGGCGTGCTCGGCGCGATCGGTCGCGTTGACGATCACGCGGACCTTCACGCCACGCTCGGCGGCTTTCGCGAGCTCCTTCACGAGGTCGTCGAACACGAGGTGGTGCATCAGCACGTCGATCGACTTGGTCGCGCGCGCGAGCTCTTCCTTGAGCATCTTGATCGGCTGCGTGCTCGGCGAAAACGCAGCCTCGGCGTTCGAGCATGCGCCCGCCTCTTGCGGCTTGGCGTTCCAGATCGCTTTGAAGTGGCATGTGAAGCCGCCGAGGATCGGGTCGCCGTCGATCGAGCGGATGACGATCGTGGACTCCTCGTTGATCGTCGTGCCGGTCGACGACCAGTTGTTGCTGCCGGTCGCGACGGTGAGATCGTCGACGAGCATGAACTTCGCGTGCTGCAGACCAGCGGGCGAGCCGCCGCCCGCGACGAACTTGACCTCGACACCCGCGGCGAGCAGGCGCGTCGCGACCGTGTCGCCCATCGCCTGACCTTTATCCATCGCGACGCGAACGGCGACGCCACGCGTCTTCGCGCGGAGGACCGCGTCCTCGATGCCGCGCACGCTGAACGTGTAGTTCGCGATGTCGACCTTCGTCTGCGCGCCGTCGAGCAGCTCGATGATGCGCTTCGTGATCGGCGAGCGTGCCGTCAGGAACGTCTTGTCGTCGGCGGTGCAGACATCGCAATACGGCTCGGTGAGGACGACGTCGATCGTGCGCTCGGCGCCGAAGCCGTCGCCCTTGCCGTCGGTCCACGGGTCGTCGGCGGTCGACTCCTCGGTGCTGCAGGCCGCGGTGCAAACGAAGAGCAGCAGGGCAGACGCGCGCATGCGCGCGAGGACTGCAGGCGATATGCCTCGCTAACCGCGCGAGCTTGTTGGTCGTGGCTGATCGTGTCGCCGGCTAGCGCCGCGAGCTAGAAGGGGATCTCTCCGGATGAACTGGCTGGATTGACAGCGCTTCGCGATATCTGAACAACTGTACAGGTGACCATCGCGTGCCTCGATCTCCCCGCGCTGCCGCTGCAGATGGTGTGGCGGAGCGAGCCGGCGTGGCGCGCGCATCCCGTCGTCGTGATCGACGAGGACCGCCCGCAAGGTGTGGTGCTCTGGGCCTGCGAGCGCGCGCGCAAGGCCGGCGTGCTCGTCGGTCAGCGCTACGCGCATGCACTCTCGTTGTGCGGCGGGCTTCGTGCGCGTGTCGTTCCGCCGGAGCAGATCGTGACGGCGACCGAGGAGCTGCGCGGTGCGCTCCACAAGCTGTCGCCACGTGTCGAGCCGGGCGAGCCCGGATCGTTTTGGCTCGACGGCGACGGGCTCGATCGCGTGTTCGGCGATCGCTGGGGCGTCACGATCATGCGGACGGTCGGCGAGCTCGGCTATCGCGGTGCCGTCGTGGTCGGGTTCTCGCGGTTCGCGACGTACGCGATCGCGCGCGCGACGCGGCACGGCGTCACCGTGCTGCGCAGCGACGTCGACGAGCGCACGGCCGCGAGTGCCGTTCCACTCGCGCGGCTCGAGATCGATCCGAAGCTGCGCGACTCGCTCGCGCGGCTCGGCGTGTCCACCGTCGGTCAGCTCGTGCGGTTGCCGGGCGGCGGGATCCTCGAACGCTTCGGCGGAGGCGCGCACAAGCTGTATCAGCTCGCCGCCGGCGAGCGCTGGGATCCGCTCGTGCCGGTCGCGCCGCCCGAGGCGCCCGACGAGCGCGTGCTCCTCGACGACGAAGAAGATGACGTCGAGCGCCTGATGTTCGTGATCAAGGCACCGATCGATCGGCTGCTCGATCGCCTCGCCGCACAGGCCCGCGCGTTGACGGCGCTCCACGTCGAGCTCTCGCTCAAGCACACCATCTCCAAGATCGAGGTGCGCTCCGATTGCATCAAGCCCGCCGCGCCCACGCTCGACGCTCGCTCGCTGATGCGGCTCGTCCACCTGCGTCTGACGGGCATGCCACCGTCGGCGCCGGTCAACGCCGTGCGGGTATGGGCGGAGGACACGCTCGCCACGCGCGAGCAGCTCGCGCTGTTCGCGTCGAAGCCACGCCGCGATCTACGCGCCGCCGACGAAGCGATCGCGCGCGTGCGCGCCGAGCTCGGCGACGATGCGGTCGTGCGCGCCGTCCTGCGCGAAGGCCACTTGCCCGAAGCGAGCTTTGGCTGGGAGCGGCTCGTTCACGTCGTCGGTGCAAAGCCGCAGCCGAGGCTCGTGCGCCCGCTCGTGCGCCGCTTGCTCTCGCGACCGCAGCCGCTGCCGCCACAGGTACGCCAGGTGCGCGATGACGGCTGGCTGCTCTCGAACCTCGAGCACGGCGCGGTCGTTCGCATCGTCGGGCCGTATGTCATCTCGGGCGGCTGGTGGCAGCACGAGCTTCATCGCGAGTATCACTTCGCCGAGCTGCGCCGCGGCGATTGTCTGTGGGTCTACTACGATCGCAATCGCCGTCGCTGGTTCTGGCAAGGCGCGGTGGAGTGACTGACCCCGTGTTACTACCGCCGCCATGAGCCAACCGGTTCGCGCGGTGCGAGCGGCGATCGTCGCCGGCGTGCTGGCGGCGTCGTTCGTGCTGGTCTTGTACGTGCTGAAGCCGGTGCCCGACTGGGCGATCGGGCTGTTCGGTGGGCCGACGCGGCCGATCGATCGGTACGGCGGCCTCAGCCTGACGTTTCGTCCCGCGTCCGGCAGCGCGGCCGCGTTCGATCAGTACGTGGCGGATCGCGGGAGCGTCGCGCGGAGACAGCAGGGTGTTGTCGTCGTCGATTTTCCGGGGCTGCCGGAAGGCGCGGCGAACGAGACGATCGAGCTGCTCTCGTACGGTGGGCTCACGATGCAAGAGGTCGTCGAGGGCAGCGACTACGCGAAGCAGATCGGCGAGCGTGAGGACGTCAAGATCGAGGTCGACCAGTGGCATCCCGAAGACGGCGGCGGGCTGCACACCGATCTGTACTTGATGGCGTGGTCATCCGATGCGATGGCAGCAGCGGTCGCTGGATACCAGCCGCCGGAGGGCACGCAGCTCGCGTTCGAGTGGGTCGAGCCAGGAGGCTACCGTCCCGAAGCGAAGCCGTTCGTCCGCTCGTACCTGGTCAAGACCGAGGTCGCGGTCGACGGCACGATGATCGCGAGCGCGGTCGGGTCGTACGATCCGAGCTCGGGCCGCCCGATCGTCCTGCTCGATTTCAATCGCGAAGGGACGCAGCGGTTCTGCGAGCTCACGGAACGTATCGCCGGCCGAAAGCTCGCCACGATCGTCGGTGGCCGCGTCAAGTCGGCACCGATCGTCAACGGGCGCATCTGCGGAGGGCGCGTTTCGATCGCGATGGGCGCCGCCGATCCGGTGCGGCAAGAGAGCGAACGCGATGCGCTCGTCGCGGTGCTGCAGACGGGCGCGATTCCCGAGGGCACGATCGAGAGCCAGCAGTGGAAGCCCGCGGCCGACGTCGACAGCGAAGCGTGGAAGGCGCGCGGGTTGTTCGGCCTGATCGCAGGGCTCGTGCTCGCGGTGATCGTGTTCGTCTGTGTGCGCCTGACGCGACCGACGGTGCGGCCGCGCATCGCGAAGCCCGACGGCGGCGTGCCGTGGCGGCGCATCGCCGTGACCGCACTCGCGCCGATCGTCCTGCTCGCGAGCAGCTTCTTCACGCTCCCCGGCGTCAACGAGGTCGAGCTCGAGCACATCAGCGCGCGCGGCGGTGGCGGCAGCGCCCTGGACGTCACGGTGACCGCGCTCGGTGTCACGCCGATCATCACGGCGTTCCTCCTCGTCGAGCTCGTCGCACTCGCGTTCCCACGCCTGCGCTGGCGACGCCACGATCCGCGCGGGCGCATCGGGCTCGGCCGCGCCGTCGCCGCGGTCGCGATCGCACTGTCGCTCCTGCAGGGCTACTTCCTCGCCGGCTACCTCGAATCGCTGTCGCGGTACGGTGCGGAGATCGTGACGCCGGGTCTCCGGCTGCAGCTCCTCGTCATGCTGTCGCTCGCGACGGGCACGATGTTGCTCGCGATCATCGCGGGCCTCATCCGCGAGCACGGCCTCGGCAACGGCTACGCGGTGTTGATGACGACGAGCTTTCTCTTCGAGGTCGCCCAGCCGTACCTGATCGACGGCCCCGAGAACGCGCACCACTACGTCTCGAAGGGCACGCTGCTCGGGCTCGTCGGTGCGCTTTGCATCGCGGTCGCGACGCGCGCGATGTTGCGCTGGCGCGTCGAGCAGCTGCGCCTTCCGACATCGGGCATCACGCCCGTGAACGACATGGGCGGGATTCTGATGGCGGTCGTCTTGCTGACGTCGCTCGGGCTCGGTGACGCGTTTGCCGAGGTCACGTATCGGCTGACCGCGATCCGCGCGAGCGATATCTGGAGTCTCGTGATCCTCGTCGTGTCCGTCCCGCTGTGGGCCTGGCTGTTCGCGCGGCCCCAGATCGCGGCGGGCATCACGTGGCCGGCGTGGATTCGCGCGACCGGGCTCACGCTCCTGTTCCTCGGCATCATCGGGCTCGCGGGCATCTACATGCAGGGCGTCGATGCGTGGGCGATCGCGATCATGACGCCGGTCAGTGTGATGGTCGCGACCGCGACGCTCCTCGACATCCGCGACGACCTACGCGCACGGCGCCGCGCGCTCGTGCCCGTCGGCATCCTGCATCAAGCGCAGTACGTGCCGCTCGTCGAGCGCGTGCTCGACGAAGCGGGTATCGCCGCGCACTTTCATGCGAGCCACGTCCGCACGCTGTTCGCGTTCTTCGGACCGTGGGCTCCGATCATCGTGCTCGTGCCCGAAGCCGACGCCGATGTGGCGCGCTCGAAGGTCTACGAGACGGTCACAAAGGAACATCACGCAGTCGTACAAGCTTTTGCCCGCGACGCACGACCCACACCCGCCCGCCCACTCGTTCCTGCTTTGGCCCGAACGACGTGAAGCCGATGACCTCGTCGCCGGGCGAGATACCGGCGGCTTCGCTCGCGGGCATCGTGACCGGCTCGACCTTGGTGCGCTCGACCTTTGTCTGCGAGCCCGTGCACTGCTGGCGATACGTGATGTGGCCATCGCGGCTGATGCTCTCGATGCGACCCGTCTCGTAGCAGCCGGTGCTCTCGGAGTACGACGAGACGCGATCCTGGAAGCGGATCGTGACGTCCTTGCCGCGGCGATCGAGCGCGGCGACCTTGCCTTCGATTGGCCCGACCTTGCCGTCGGGGATCAGCGACGGCCAGTGGATCTTGTAGTCGCCGTGCCAGTCGTACACGTAGCGACCGTCGCCGAAGTCCGTGATCGTGCCATTCGCCGTCGAGCGCGCCGCATCTGGATCGATGCCTTGCTCGCGCGCGTTCTTGAAGCGACCGACGCGGCCCTGCGCCTCGGCGATCAGCTTCTGCTGCTTGTCGCCGATCTCCATCGCCGCGCTCGGATCGAGCTTGTCGAGGAGCTTGGCTTCGGCGGTGGCGGCCGGCGCATCACCGCGCGAGACGTACGCCCAGAACAGCTGCTTCGTCATCGCGGCGAAGATCGTTCCGCTCGTGCAGTCCTGCTTGCATGACTTCTCGTACGCGATGCGCAGCTTCGCGAGCTTGTCGATCGTCTCGTCGGAGACGCCCGCCGTACCCGCGTTGCGCTCTTCCTTGACGCGTGCGACCAGCGTCGCGAGCTCGACGACGTACTTGCCGCTCTTCGCGTACTCCGCCTGGCGGCGCTGGAACGTCTCGTACGGCACGGTGACGAAGATCTCCTTCGCGTCGACGATGAGCTTGTCGGTGAACGTGAAGACATCTTTGCGTGCGCGATCGAGGAGCCGCATGTAGACGGCCTGCGCTTGCGGCGGCAGCGGCAGCTCGGCGAGCCGCTTCTGGACCTGCGCCGGATCGACGCGCTCGGCGTACCAGCGCATCATGCCGGCCTGGTAGAACTGCCAGACATCGGGCGGTCGTGCGGCCTGCTCGGCCATCCGGCGCTCCGCGTACGCATTGTTGTAGTCGTGCTTCGGGCGCACGACGTGTGGGGCGTCGAGGCACGAGCCGGCGAGCAGGCACTGCACGAGCATCTGCGATGCGGTGAAGTGATCGAAGTAGAGCTCGTCGAATCGGAAGTGCTGCGTGACCCACGTGTTGCGGTGCGGCTCGTCCGCATCCGACATGATCGTGTCGACGCACACGAGGCGGAGGATCTGATCCGCCGGGTCGTGCGAGATGTTCGGCTGCTTGCCTTGTGTGGGATCCGCGTCGGTGTGGCGGCCGCGGATCGGCTCGCTCGGCGCACCGATCTTCACGCACTCGGGACCCCAATACGGGCCGACGCGTTCTTTGTTGTTGCCCTCGCCGACGTACGAAATCCCGTTCGAGGACGACGAGGAACCACCGTTGATCTTGACGAGATGACAGCCCGCCGAGAGGAGGGCGACGGAAAGTGGAGATAGTAGAGCCAGGCGCATGTCCGATGGACGCGCTCAGGTGCTCGACCGTCTCACACGTTTTGCGTGCCTCGCAGGAGGCGCGGCAGGGTCGAGTACAGCGTGGACGCCACGAGCTTCATCAGCTCGGAGAGCTCGGTCGAGCTGATCGACAGCGACGCGACGAGGCGCTGCTGGGTCCCCTTCACGAGGCTGACGCGCGCGTCGGCGAGCCAGCGCGCAGCGGTCGCGCGCGAGACCTGATAGAACGCGCCGATCTCCTCGAGCGTGAGGTGATCGATGATCTGGAGGCGCAGCAGCGTGCGTGCGCGGCGCGGCATCTCGGCGAGCGTGGCCTCGAAGGCCTTCTTGAACTGCTCGCGATAGCTCGACTTGAGGAACGCGAGCGCCTGATCGTCGGTGTCGTCCGCGACGGCGGCCAGCGCTTCGTCGTCCACGAGGCTCTCGTGCTTCTTGCGCGTGAGGCTGATCGCGGCGCGCACGGCCGCGACGCGGATCCACGCGTGCAGCGCACCGTGACCGCCGAACGCGGCGAGCTTCGCGGTCGTCTGATCGCCCTGCCGCACGAGCAGCTTGAACAGCAGCTCCTGGATGACGTCCTCGGCCGCGGGCGCGTTCTTGCCGAGCCGCTGAACGGCGCGCGTGGTCTCTTCCCGCACGAGCTTCTCGAAGGCGTGCACCGCGTTGCGATGGCCGGCGAGCACCGCGGTCACGAGATAGACATCGGGCAGCGCGAGCTTGGACGCGGCGTCCGCGACGTCGGCCTCGCCCTCGACGCGCGCCGCGACTGCCTCGGCGAACGGCCCGTCGAGCACCGCCGAGACCACGCCCGGATAGCGAGTGCCCGCCTGGGCGATGGCGGCTTCGATGAGCGCCTGCGGTACCTGCACGCGTCCAGAATACAGCTGGCGCGTTAACGCGCGCGGCGCATGCGCTCGATATCGGTCTGTGCCGGGTGCACGAGGACCGCACCGGAGTCGCCATCGACGGCGAGCAGATCGTTCGGGCGGATCCAGCCGAACAGGCCGGCGACGTCGCTGACAGCCGGAAGCTTCGCGGTGCGCAAGATGGCGATCGCGCATGGCGAGATCACGTCGGCGGCGATGATCGCGGCCGCGCCGCGAGCCACCGCGACGATCGCGACGACCGAGCTCACGCGATCCGCGATCCACACAGCGCCGGGTCGCAGCGCGCGCGAATCACCGAGCAACGCGCACAGCTCCTCGATCTCGGCGACGTGCGAGCTCTCGGAGACGACGCCGGGACGATACGGCGCGCGCGCGTACTCCTTCGCGACCGCGCGCAGCGCGGACGGCTGACCCGCGACAGCTTCGAGCCGCTCGCGCAGGCGCGCGTCGCAGAGGGCGAGCGCGAAGCGATCGAGTGCGGCGCCGGTCGCGGGGTTCGGCGTGATGCCGGGGACGTCGACGAGGCGCTTCATCGCGCGGCCGAGGTCGTCGCGCAGGCGGTTGAACGAGCGCTCGATGCCGAGCGCGTCGTCACCGGGCGCTTGATCGAACGTGGTCACCGTCGGCACCACCGCGGCGCGACCGAGGACCGCGCCGCCGACGTGCGCGATGCCGCCGAGGCGCGCGGAGCGCACGGCACTGGCGCGGCGGCGTTCGATCGCGAGCGTGACGGGCGCGCCGAGTGCGGTGGCGAGCGTGACCTCGTCGGTGGCGAACGCCTTCTTCCCGCGCTGCAGCACGAGCACGCCGGTCGTCGTCGCCTGGGATCCGCCGCCGATCAGCGGCACGCCGACGAACACCGGATACTTCTCTTCGCCGATGCCGGGGACGTGCTTGTACGCGGTCTCCGCGGCAGCGTGTGCGGCGGTGACCGGGCGCATGCACTCGGCGACGAGGCCGGTGATGCCTTCGCCGACGGCGAGCGTGGTCGCGCCGATCGCGGCAGCGGGGAAGCCGTAGTTCCCGCGCATCACGAGGCGTTCGTCCTCGACGACGTACACGCTGACGATGTCGACGTGCATGATCGCCGCGATCTCGTCGCACATCGCGGTCAGCATCGACTCGAGCGGGCCGTCGTGGCCGGCGAGCTCGATGAGGCGCAGGATCCCGTCGACTCCGCGATCCCCGCGATGAACGACCTGGACGTGCACGGATCGATCGTGACACATCGAATGTTTCGACGGCGTTTCTGCTCCGTAAGCCTTGGTCGCGTGATCCGACGGCGCTCGCTGTTGACATTCGTCGTCGGTGAACTGAACACTTGAACAGTGAGCTACGCGCCGCTCTGGTGCAAGTCGAACTTCTCGTTTCTCGAGGGCGCGAGCCATCCCGAGGAGCTGGTCGAGGAGGCGCATCGCGTCGGCATCGGCTCGATCGCGATCACCGATCGCGACGGTGTCTACGGCATGGTCCGCGCACACGTGAAGGCGAAGGAGCTCGGCGTGCACCTCCTGTGCGGTGCGCAGGTCACCGTCGCTCCACTCGGCAGCGCGCTCGCGTCTTCGACGATCTCGTCCACGCGGGGGCACGGCTGGGGGCTGCACTCGGACGATGTCGACTCTCCGCACGCCACCGGTCGACGCGGTCGCACGAAGCGCGCGAAGCCGCGGCAGCCGATGCTCGAGATCGCGACCGCGCCATCAACGAGCACGCTCACGCTGCTCGCGATCGATCGCGCCGGCTGGGCAAACCTGACCCGGCTCCTCACGATCGGCCGGCGCCGCTGCGACAAGGGCTCGTCGATCGTGTCGTGGCCCGAGATCTGCGCACGCGCGGCCGGCATGATCGCGCTGTGGAGCGATCCGGAGGAGCCCGCGAACGTCGTGAGCGATCTGCGCGATGCGTTCGGCGATCGCCTGTACGCGATGCTGCTCCGCCATCGTCAGGCCGACGACGTCGCGCGCGAGGCGCGCATGCGTGCGCGTGCACGCGGGTCGAACATCCCGCTCGTCGCTGCGAGCGAGGTGCTCTATCACTCGCGCGCGCGGCGCCCGCTCCAGGACGTGCTGTCGTGCATTCGCCACGGCGTGACCCTCGCGACCGCCGGCCGCAAGATCCGCGGCAACGACGAGCACGATCTGCGCGCGCCGCACGCGTTCGCACGGCTCTACGCGGATGACGCCGCGAGCGTCGCACGCACGCGCGAGGTCGCCGCGCGGTGCTCGTTCTCGCTCGGCGAATTGCGCTATCGCTATCCGTCGGAGCGGCTGCCCGACGGCTCGACGTCGGGCGCGTATCTCCGGCGGCTAACGTACGACGGCGCCACGTGGCGCTACGACGGCGATATCCCACCGAACGTCCGCAAGCAGCTCGATGCCGAGCTCGCGCTGATCGAAGAGCTCGACTACCCCGGCTACTTCCTGACGATGCACGAGATCGTCGCGTACTGCCGCCGCAAGAACATCATCTGCCAGGGCCGCGGCTCGGCGGCGAACAGCGCGGTGTGCTTCTGCCTCGGCGTCACCGCCGTCGATCCCGTTCGCATGGGCCTCCTGTTCGAGCGCTTCCTCTCGCGCGAGCGCGCCGAGCCTCCCGACATCGATCTCGACATCGAGCACGAGCGCCGCGAAGAAGTGATCCAGCACGTCTACGACGTCTACGGCCGCGATCACGCCGCGATGGTCTGCAACATCGTGCGCTACCGCCCGCGCTCGGCCGTGCGCGACGTCGGCAAGGCCCTCGGCATTCCCGAGACCGCGCTCGATCGCGCCGCGAAACATCTCTCGATGTACGGCCTCGTCGAGCAAGACGCTCTCCAGCGCGCACTCCACGAGCACTCGTCCTCGGCACTCGAGCACCTCGCGCGACTCTCCGACGAGATCCTCGAGTTCCCACGTCACATCTCGATCCACCCGGGCGGCTTCCTGCTCGGCCACGAGGCGGTGCACGACATCGTCCCGATCGAGAACGCCGCGATGCCCGGCCGCACCGTCATCCAGTGGGACAAGGACGACCTCGAGGACCTCGCCCTCTTCAAGGTCGACCTGCTCGCACTCGGCGCGCTGCACCAGCTCCACCTCGGCTTCGATCTCCTCAAGCACCACCGCGGCATCGACGTGACGATGGCGACCATCCCCGCCGAGGACCCCGACACTTACGACATGATCTGCACCGCCGACACCGTCGGCACGTTCCAGATCGAGAGCCGCGCGCAGATGTCGATGCTGCCGCGCCTCCGCCCGCGCACGTTCTACGATCTCGTCGTCGAGGTGTCGCTCGTCCGCCCGGGCCCGATCTCCGGCGGCATGGTCCACCCCTATCTCCGCCGCCGCCGCGGACTCGAGACCGTCGAGTATCCGCACCCGTGCCTCGAGCCCGTGCTCGCGAAGACGCTCGGCGTCCCGCTGTTCCAGGAGCAGGTGATGCGGCTCGCCGTCGTGGCCGCCGACTACACGCCGGGCGAAGCCGATCAGCTCCGCCGCGACATGGCCGCGTGGCGCCGCTCCGGCCGCATCGAGAAGCACCGCGAGCGCCTGGTCTCCGCGATGGAAGCGAAGGGCATCGCGCGCGAGTTCGGCGAGCGCGTGTTCGAACAGATCCGCGGCTTCGGCGAGTACGGTTTCCCGGAGTCGCATGCGGCAAGCTTCGCGCTGATCGCGTACGCGACGTCGTGGATGCGCAAGCACTACCTCGCCGAGTTCACGTGCTCGCTGCTCAACGCGCAGCCGATGGGGTTCTACTCGCCCGCGACGATCGTCGGCGATTCGCAGCGACATGGCCTCGAGATCCGGCCGATCGATGTCATGCACAGCGCGTGGGACTGCACGCTCGAGGACGTCGACGACAACTTTGGATTTGCCGTGCGTATGGGCCTGCGCTGGACGAAAGGGATCCAGCTCGCGGACGGGCAGCGCATCGTCGCCGCGCGCACGGAGCGGGCGTTCGAATCTATCGAGGATTTCGTGCGGCGTACGCGCGTGTCGAGCCGGACGCATCTGCAGCTCGCAGAAGCGGGGGCGCTCGGTGCACTCGCAGCGACGCGGCGCGATGCGCTGTGGCAAGTGCAGGGCTGGATCGCGCGGCAGGACGACACGCTGAGCGTCGGCGATGCGGATGCAGAGGTCGCGTTCGACAAGCTCGGTAAGCTCGACGAGATCTTCTGGGACTATGCGGCGAGCGATCACTCGACACGCGGGCATCCACTCGCGTCGCTGCGCGGGGAGCTGCGTGCGAATCGCTGGCCCGATGCACGCGGGGTGTCACGCGGCCGCGACGGGCAGCGCATCGAGTACGTCGGGATCGTGATCTGCCGGCAGCAGCCCGGGACGGCGTCGGGCGTCGTGTTCATGACGCTGGAGGACGAGACGGGTTTCGTGAACCTCGTGGTCTGGGCACAGGTGTTCGCCGAGTACGCACACGTGATTCGCACCACGTCGCTGCTTGGCGTGACGGGGCACCTGCAAGTTCAGGAGGGTATCGTGCACTTGATCGCAGAGCGCGTGTGGGTGCCGAAGCTGTCGCGGCCCGTCGTCGACGTCGAGAGCCGCGACTTTCATTGAGCTGATACACTGGGGCCGTGCGCGTGGTGATCTTGCTCGCCCTGGTGGGCTGCACATTCGAGGTGCGCGTTCCCAACATGCCCGACGAAGCGGGGCTGGGGACGGAGCCGGGGACGGACTGCGCGTGGTCATTCATGCCGCGGGACTTCGACCCGTGCATGATCGCCGCGCCCGCAGCGCCACCGTCGCTGTTCACGGGCACGTACATCATCGAGAGCGACACCGGCATGATGAGAGGGGCGGGCGGTCCGTTCCAGTTGCCGTACAAGGTCGTGAACGGCATCGGCGTCGTGAGCCTGACGGAGCTCGTGCTGCAGTCGAGCGTGAACATCCGCGCAGAAGGCATGAAGCCACTCGTGATCGCGGTGTTCGGATCAGCGCAGGTCGGAGGCAGCATCGACGTCAGCAGCAACACAGGCAACACGGGCGCGGGCGCAAACCCGACGACATGCGGCACGAGCTTCGGTGGAAACGGAGTCGCGGTGGCGAGCGGTGACGGCGGCGGTGGAGGCGGCGGGTTCGGCGCGCTCGGTGGTCTTGGCGGGAACGGGGCCGGCGTCGCCGCATCGGGTGGCGCAGTCGGCATGTCGCGCGTGTTGCCGCAGACGCTCGAAGGTGGCTGCCGTGGCGGGAACGCACCGGCCGGTGATGGTGGAACACCGGGCAGAGCGGGCAACGGCGGTGGCGGCATCGCGCTCGTCGTGAAGAACACGCTCTCGATCTCGGGCATCGTCCACGCGGGCGGCGCTGGCGGCACTGGTGGCGCGCAGAGTCAGACCGGCGGTGGAGGTGGTGGCTCGGGCGGGATGATCCGGCTCGAAGCGAGCGCACTCGATCTCGCGACGAGCGCGATCCTCGCGGCGAATGGCGGGCAGGGTGGCGGCGGCTGTGATAACTCGGCGGCGACAGCCGGCGCGAGCGGCGTCGCCGGCGTGACGGAGGCGGCGCAGGCCAACAACCAGGGCGCAGGGACGGCCGGCGGTGGTGGCGGACACCTCGCGCGCTCGACGGGCAACGCCGCAGCACAATCGAGCGATGGCGGCGGCGGGGGCGGCGGAGGCGTCGGTTACATCGTGTACAAGGGCCACGCGAGCGCGACCGGAATCGGCGGCGCGACCTCTTCGCCCGCTGCCCAACCGTTCTGAGTCGGCTGCTGCGTCGGGCTGAGATCGAGGACGATCGGGATTTGTCGCTCGGCTTCGCCCGTTGGTGGAACGACGATCAGCGCGAGCGCTCCGGCGAGCCCTACGAAGATCTTCTTCACCACACTCACTGCGTAGCATCGCGTCACGAGCTTGCAGCGTCCGTTCTCGTGCTCTCACCGAGCGCATACGCACTGACGCGTTCGGGCACGTGCTTCGCAATGTAGGTGTTCTATGAAGATCACGCAGATGCTCGTCATCGGGCTCGCGGTTGCCGCCTGTCAGAAAGGTGGCCCTACGCAGGAGACCTTTCCGGAACGCCAGCTCGGCGAGTCCACGGCGTCGCCCGGCGCGAACGCGAGCAAGCCGCAGCCGATCACGCCGGATGATCCACGCGTGATGAACGTGTCGGCCTCGATCTCGCCGCAACAGCAGCAGCAGGCGACGCCTGTGCCCGTGCCGGCTCGCAGCGACGCGACCTCGTCGACACCCGTGCAGCCACCGACGGATATCGCGCCGCGCTCGACGACGACCGAGACGAATCGCCCGGGCGTGTTCTCGCCGCCGCCGGTCTCGCCGGCCACACAGCCGACGTCGACCTCGCCCCCGCCGCCTGCGACCGCACCGACGCCCGCACCACAGTGACGCGGGCGGCCAAGCGTTGGTCCGAGGATTGCTGAGGAAACACTCGCCATGACGATCTTCGAGCTACTCGCGCAGCAGCACGTGGAGATCGATATGGCGTTCCGTGACATTCACGCCGCACTCGAGCGCAAGGCGCACGGTGCAGCGCGCGCACTGTTCGGCAAGCTCTCGACGAAGCTCCTCGCCAGCATGCGCTCCGAACACGCGGTCGTGTACCCGGCATTCGCCTACGAGGCGGGCCTCGTGGACGAGATCAAGCGTGCGATTCGCGAGCACCAGGCGATCGAGCAGTCGATCAACCACCTGCGCCTGATCCCGCTGTCGCTCGACGCGTGGCAAGGCGCACTGACCCGGATGCAAGTCCTCGTCGCCGATCACCTCGAGACCGAGGAGTGGATCCTGTTCCCCGTGGCGCGGCTTCGCCTGTCGCCTGCGCAGGCAAAGAAGCTCGCCGGCGAGTTCCTCGCGTTTCAGACGATCGCGCTGCCGACGACGAGCTGCTCGATCACCTACGACGCGGCGTAGTCACTTCGCGAGCTCCTTGACGGTCGCGATCACGTCATCGATGTGGCCCTTCACCGACACCTTGGGCCAGTGCTTCATGACCTTGCCGTCCTTGATCACGACGGTCGAGCGAATGATGCCCTTGCTCTTCTTGCCGTAGAGGACCTTGTCGCCCCACGCGCCGTACGCTTCCATCACCTTGCCGTCGGCATCGGTGAGGAGCGGGAAGGTCAGCGCGAATTTGTCGCGGAATTTGCAGTGCGTCGCGATCGAATCCTTCGACACGCCGAGCACGACCGCGCCGAGCTTCTTCAGCGCGGGGATGGCATCCCGGAAGTTCTCGGCCTGGACGGTGCAGCCGGGCGTGTTGTCCCGCGGATAGAAGTAGAGGACGACGATCTTGTCCGCGAAATCCGCGAGCTTGACCTTGCCGCCGTCGGAGGACTCCATCGTGAACGCGGGTGCCTTCTTCCCAACTTCGAGCATGCCGTCGCGTATCACGCTACGATAAGCCGATGCGTCTGGTGCTCGCGCTTTTTGTCGTCGCCGCCTGCGGTGGCAAGCCGTCGCCTGCGCCCGCGTGGCCGAAGACGGCCGACAAGGAAGTCGATGGCGGCGAGAGCCTCGAGCCGCGCGCGAAGGCCGCATCCGTCGTGGCCGCGACGAAGAAGGACGACGAGGTCGTCGTCGTGGCGCCGGTCGTCGAGAAGGACAAGCCCGCGGCGCCGAAGACCGACGCCGAAACGCCGAAACCGGCGACGCCCACGGGGACGACGCCGGTCACGGAAGAGCTCATCATCACGACCGAAGAGATCGTGATCGAGATCGACGAGTAGTTAGAACGGTCCCTGACCGTCGTAGCAGATCAACGCCTTGGTCGCCGGGAAGTAGTAGCCCGAGGCCATGCACATCTCGTCGGTCGCGGCGCTGTCGCCGTCGGTGATCACGCGGTTCGTCGGGTTGTTGTACGTGCAGCGGAACGTGACCTTGCCGCTCGCGAACGTACGGAACGGATTGCTCATCCACGTGGCCGCGCCGGGATGCTCCCAGTCTGTCGACATGAAGACCTGATCGGTGCCGTCGAGGATCTCGGTCTTGATCGCTTGCTTGTGCGCGTGCGTCGACATCAGCCAGAACTTCGCACCCGCGGGCGTGTTGCAGGACTGCATCTCGACATCGTTCGTCGCACCAGCCGGGATGCTGATCTGGCCATTGTACGTGACGTACGCGGCCGTCTTCGTGAACGCGACACCCGCGTCGAGGGCCTCGGCGTTGATGGTCACGTGCGCCTGGATCGGGTTGTCCGTCGGGTTGTAGTAGTGCATCTGCACGTACCCGGCGGTGTTCGGTGGGATGTCGATCGCGAGCGGCTTGCCGGCGCCGTCATCAACCGGCAGCGACATCGACGCGGTGGGCGTCTGCGCCGAGTACGTCCAGTTCGGGACGTTCAAGCCGCCGCCGAACGCGCCGCAGCCCGAGGCCGAGACGGTGCCGGGCGGCATCTTGTCCTGCGTGCCGGTGGTAAACATGATCAAGTGGTGGCTGCCGGGCGTCATCACGCTCTCCCACTTCTTGATCGCCATCGCCTCGGTGTTCGGCGTGCGGAAGTAGTAGCAGTACGTGACTTCCTCGCCGGATTTGATCGTGATGTCGGGCGTCACGATCTGAAAGCCGCGCTTCGGTTGTGGGATGTCACCGCCGTCGGGCGTGTCATCGCCCATGTTCATGTCCGAGGTTCCGCCGCCGCCGCCACAAGCAATCAGGAACAAGCACGACAACAAGCCAATGCGCATCGGGACCCCCTTTGGTCGGAGGCAGCCTATCAAGGCGCGGGGTCGTGGCGACAACATTATTGAACACGAGTTCTGTTCGGTCCTGACACCGAGTGATGCCGGTGTGCGCCAGGCCACGTAGACTCCAGACCATGTCGCGGTTCGACGTGGACCTGTTTGTCGTCGGCGGTGGCTCGGGTGGTGTGCGTGCAGCACGCGTGGCTGCGGAGTACGGCGCGCGTGTCGCGATCGCGGAGGCAGATCGCTGGGGCGGCACCTGCGTGATTCGCGGATGTGTTCCAAAGAAGTTGCTCGTATTCGCGAGCGAGGTCAGTCGCGCGATCGAAGACGCACGCGGTCACGGCTGGACGATCGACGGCGCGACGCACGACTGGTCCGCGCTCGTCGCGGCGAAGGACAAGGAGATCGAGCGATTGTCGGGCGCGTATGCGACGCGGCTGACCAAAGCAGGCGCCGAGGTCATCGCAGGACGCGCGACGTTGACCGGGCCGCACTCGCTCGAGGTCACTGGCTCGGCTGCCGGCCATGGGGGCCGCCGCATCACCGCCGCTCGCATTCTGATCGCGACCGGCGGCACGCCGAAGCGGCCACCGGGCAACTGGATCACGTCCGATGAAGCGTTCCACTTGCCCGCGCTGCCCAAGCGGATCGGCATCCTCGGTGGCGGCTACATCGGCGTGGAGTTCGCGCACATCTTTGCAGGGCTGGGCGCGACGGTGACGCTCGTCCATCGCGACAAGCACGTGCTGCGCGGCTTCGACCCCGACGTCCGCGAGCTCGTCACCGCGCAGCTCGGGGCGCACGGCATCGAGATCGTGTGCTGCACCGAGCTCGTGCAGCGCGGCAACATCCTGCACGCGAGCGGCCGAGACATCGAAGTCGATCTCGCGATGGCCGCGATCGGCCGCGATCCGAACACGCGCGACCTCGGGCTCGAAGCCGCGGGAGTGAAGTCCGATGCGAAGGGTTTCATCCCGGTCGACGAATACTCGCGCACGAACGTCGAGCACATCTTCGCCGTCGGCGATGTCACGGGGCGCGTCGCGCTGACCCCGATCGCGATCCGCGAAGGCCACGCCGTCGCCGACACGCTGTTCGGCAATCGCCCGACGCCGATCGTGCACCACCTGATCCCGACCGCCGTGTTTTCGCAACCACCGGCCGCGGGCGTCGGGCTCACCGAGCCGGTCGCGCGCGAGACGCACGATGTCGTCGTGTTTCGCGCGAAGTTCCGGCCGATGCGGTACGCGCTGTCGGGCCGCGACGAGCAGGTGATGATCAAGCTGCTCGTCGATCGCAAGACCGACCGCGTGCTCGGCCTCCATGTCGTCGGGCCCGATGCGCCGGAGATCGTGCAGGCCGCGGCGATCGCGATCACGATGGGCGCAACGAAGGCCGATCTCGATCGCACGTTCGCGCTGCATCCGACGACAGCCGAAGAGCTCGTGCTCCTCCGTTAGAGCGAGACGTAGAGATACGCGAGGCACATCTCGTCACCCGTGCCTTCGCCCCACGTGACGTTCTGCGTATCGCCGGTCGTGTCGTAGTGACAGGTCACGCGCAGCGTCTCGCCTTTGTTGACGGTGTACGGCTGCTCGTACCAGTAGAAGTGCTGCCAGTGAAAGCTCCAGCCGTCGAGGTCGAGCAAGCACTGGTCGCCACCACGCTGGACGTGAACCTGCGCGCCGGTGCCGCGCGTGTGCATGTGAATCGCGCCGCCCCACACCCGCGCGCTCGCGAGGTTGCCGAGCTGGAGCAGCTGCGTGCCGACCGCGGTGGCGTCGACCTGGCGCGGCGGCAAGTTGACGTCGCCGCGCACGGCGAGGATCGTCGCGCGCTTCGAGACGTTCGCCGCGAGGTCGAAGTCGACGAGCGTGCGATCGGGCTGGCCGTTCGTGTTCGACGAGTTGTAGTGGATCTGGATCACGAGCTTGCGGTTCGCAGGGACGAGCAAGCCCGTGTCCGCTGGAAAGATCGTGACGCCCGCGCCGGGCGCCCAGCCGGTAAGAAAGTTCGTGCCTTCGCCCGCGCCGTTCGTGCACTCGTAGCCGGGCGCTGCGTCGAGCGCGTCGCGATCGAGGATCGCCTGCTGCGCGGCGTCGCTCGTGAGCGTGTTGACGATGACGTGGTGCACGACGGTCGCGTTGCCGGGACGTACGTGCACGCCGGTCAGATACTGGTCGGTCGTCGCGACCGCATCGATCACGAAGCAGCGATAGTCGTCGGCCGATCCCTTCGGCATGTAGCTCGTGCCGATGTCGAGCGTCTTGTCGATCGCCGGTAGCTTCGCGGGCGTTGGCGGCGTCGGTGGTGCCACCGGCTCGCCTTCGAGGCGCGCGCCGTTCGTCCACGTCACGAGCGTGTCGATCTGCTCGTCGGTGAGCCACTTCGTGCCGTGGAACGTCTGGCAGCTGCCATCGTTCTTCGCGTAGTAGGGCGGCATCACGCGGTTCATCACGCTGAACGCGAGCGGCGTGTCCTCGGCCGCCGACCGCGCGTTCTCGAGACCCTCGAGGGAGAACGGCGCGAGTCGGTCGGGATTGTCGGAGTGACACTCGACGCAGTTGTCCGTGAGGATGCGTTCGACCTGGCCGTAATACACCGGCTCGGCACCGGGGCCGGGTGGATCGAGCGCCGTGTCGTTACCGCAGGCAGCGAGCAAGATGAAGAGGGGAGCGATTCGCATGAAGCTCGGGATGTGCAGCCGACATGCCCGCAGATCACGTCGAGCGTTCGCGGAGTTGGACGCAGGTCGTCGGCTGCTGCAGCGGACACTGTCCGGTCGAGCAGACAGGAAGTGATGGTGCAGTGGAGTGGTACAAAGGACCTGTGCAACAGACGCTGCGCCAGGGGATGCAGAGCGTCGCGACGCGAACGCTCGCCGTCGAGGTCGTGAGCGGCGCCGACGCCGGTGTGCGCGCGATCGGCACCGAGGTCAACATCGGCACCGCCGAAGGCAGCGCGCTCAGGCTCAAGGATCCGGCGGTCTCGCGCTTTCACTGCGAAGTGAGGCCCGTGCCGGGCGGCGTCGGCGTCACCGACCACGGCTCCACGAACGGCACGTTTGTCGGCGCGGTGCGCATCGAGCGCGGCGTCGTTCCGCTCGGCACGCAGCTGCGGATCGGCGACACCACGCTGCGGGTCATCGACGGCTCGCCGATCGAGATCGAGATGGCGAGCGACGACGCGATCGGCGGTGTGATCGGGCGCTCGCAGGCGATGCGCCGCTTACTCGCGCAGGTCACGCGCGCGGCGCAGAGCGATGTCTCCGTCCTCGTCACCGGCGAATCGGGCACCGGCAAGGAGCTCGTCGCGCGCGCTCTCCACGACCTCGGTCCGCGGCGCGACAAGCCATTCGTCACCGTCGATTGCGGCTCGCTTCCACCGACGCTGATCGCGAGCGAATTGTTCGGTCACGAGCGCGGCGCGTTCACGGGCGCCGAGCGCAATCACACCGGCGCCTTCGAAGCTGCAGACGGCGGTACCGTGTTCCTCGACGAGATCGGCGAGCTGCAGCCGTCGGTGCAAGCGACGCTGCTCGGTGTGCTCGAACGCCGCCGCGTGCGCCGCGTCGGCAGCCGCACCGAGACGCCGATCGACGTGCGCGTCGTTGCCGCGACCCATCGTGATCTGCGCGCCGAGGTGAACCGCGGCGGCTTTCGCCTGGATCTGTTCTATCGCCTCGCGGTCGTCACGCTGACGATCCCGCCCTTGCGCGATCGGCCCGACGACATCCCGGCGCTCGTCGAGCACTTCTTGCGCGACGCCGGCTGGGAGCAGCCCGTGTCGGCCCTGATCTCACCCGCGGCGATGGACGCGCTCTCCAAGCTGCACTTCGCCGGCAACGTGCGCGAGCTGCGCAACCTCGTCGAGGCGGCGGTCGCGATGGGCGAGCTCTCACCGCAGGGCCAGGCCGCGCGCGCCGTCGACGAATCGAGCTTCGGCACGGACGTCGGCCTGCCGTACAAGGAAGCGCGCGCGCTGCTGCTCGATCAGTTCGAGGCGAAGTACGTCGAGGCGCTGCTCGCTCGCACGAACGGCAACATCTCGGCGGCCGCGCGGCTCGCGCAGATGACGCGCTCGCATCTCTCGGAGCTGATCGCGAAGCGGCGCTAGAGGTTCGACGGAAAGCCCGCGCAGGCGCGAACCGTGGACTCGCAGCGGTTGTCGATCGTGTCGATCGAGATCGAGACCGAGCCGCTGATCTGATCGAGCTGCACCGGGCACGAGTACGCGCAGCCGAGCGCGAGATTAACGTCGAGGTCGTCGCTCGCGGGGCATTCCTTCATCGCGACGACGCGAATGATCACGGGCGCGCTCGTGACGTCGGAGATCAGCGTGCGTTCGCCGATCGACTTGCGGAACTCGGTGACCAGCGCCTTCACGTCGGCGGGATCGTCGGGGTTGAAGCCCGCCGGGAAGTCGACCTCGACGTTGTCGACGCAGGTGCGCCGCGAGGTCTTCTTGCAGTTGCGCGTGCGGCACAGGTCGCGCAGCTCCTCGCCACGGCAGCCGGGAAACACGCCGCCCGCGTCGAGCTCGAGCACGTCGACGACGAGCGCGAACCGTAGCTTGCCGGTGCCCGGCACGAGCGCGGCCGCCATCAAGAACGGGTTCGGGCTCGCATCGGCTCTGCAGACAAAGCCGCGGCTGAGCCGATCCTCGTCGGGACCGAGCAGCAGCGTGACGTCGTTCGTCTTGCTGCATGCGGCGAGCGCGATGACGAGTGCGATGGTCTTCATCAGAACTCCAAGTTGGATTCGACGTCGGGCTCGTACACCGCGTAGATGACCACTCCGGCAACCGCAGCGACGGCGATGCTCGTCGCGATCCAGAAGATCGGCTGTTGCCACAGTGCGGGCCGCTTCAGCACGCGCGCGTCGTACGCGAGCTCGCGCACGAGTGGCACCGCGGTTTCACGTTCGTCGGTCGCCTCGATCTCGCCGTCGACGATCATCGTGCCACTCACGCGCTTGCCGCCCTGGAGGAACGCGACGCGCGGCTGGCCCGTGACCTGCGCGATCAGCTTCGCGCCGACCGCATCGTTCGGTGCGAGGCCGCGGCCGATCCGCGCGCGCCACTGCGCGAGTGCGAGCGCGGGCGACGCGGGGCGTGGATCGAAGTTCACCGTCGTCGCCTTGCTGACGGTGAGCCAGCGCGAGACCGGCGCGTAGCCATCGGCTTCGACCGCGACGAAGTGATCGCCCGCGGGCGCGTCGATGGTGCAGGGCAGGGTGCATCCCGCAGGCTTGCCGTCGACGAACAGCCGCGCGCCGGCAAGCCCGCCGACCGTGATCGCGTGGCGTGGCTCCTTACCGACGTTCGTGATCGCGCTCGTCAGGAGCGTCTCTTCGCCGCGCGCGAACGGCGCATCCGGCAGGTCGAGGCCCATGCGCGCGAGCCGCTGCGCGAGGCCGTTCGCGAGGGCCTCGGCCTTCGCGCCGTACGCGCAGGCGGCATCGAACGCGATCGATCGCCCCGCGAGCGCGCGCTGCTCGGCGAGGAGGAGCTTGTCGAGATCGATCTTCGCGAGCTGCGCACGGCACGCCTCGAACTCGCCGCCGACGTACGCCGCGCGCGCCTTCGCGATGATCGCGGGGGCGTCGTCGGCGGGCGGGGGCGGCACGGCAGGCAGCTCGAACGGGCGCAGCTCGAGACCGGCCACCGCGTGGGGCTCGAGCGCGCCGACTCTCCTACGGTCACCCTCGATGATCGTCGTCACCGCGATGCGATGTTTCGGCGTCGCGCTACACGCGACGACTGCGAACAGCAAAACGCATCGTGTTACCCTCATCGTCGCGTGACGGGCCCACGCTACCGCATCTCGCGCCGCCTCGGGCAGGGTGGCATGGCGGAGGTCTTCGAGGCCGAGGTCGTCGGAGAGCTGGGCTTTGTTCGCAAGGTCGCGATCAAGCGCATGCTCGGCGACGCGGCCGCCGACCCGGGCGCGGCGCGCCGCTTCCTCGACGAAGCGAGGATCGCGAGCCGCCTCCACCACGCGAACATCGTCGCGGTCACCGATGTCGGGCTGCTCGATGACCTGCCGTTTCAGGTCCTCGAATTCGTCGACGGCGTCGACGTGCAGCAGCTCCTGCATCGCGCGGGCGGCAAGCTGCCACTCGACGTCGCGCTCGCGGTCACCGCCGACGTCGCGCACGCGCTCGATCACGCGCACCGCGCCACCGACGCCGACGGTCACTTGCTCGGCATCGTGCATCGCGACGTCAAGCCGTCGAACGTGCTCGTCGCCTGGTCCGGTGACGTCAAGCTCGCCGACTTCGGCATCGCACTCGCTCGCGACCGCGCGGCGCGCACGGAGACCGGCATCGTCGCCGGCACGCTCGGCTTCATCGCGCCCGAGCAGCGCACGCGCTCGGAGGTCGACGGCCGCGCCGACGTGTTCGCGCTCGGCCTCACGCTGCACGCCTTCCTCACCGGCTACACGCCGCTGCAAGACATCACCGTCGAGATGGCACTCCTGGAGGGCACGCCCATCCCTCTCGACGCCGCGCTGCCCGCCGACGTTAAAGCGCTGATCGAGCGCGCGGTCGCGCCGGCACGCCTCGCACGCCCGAGTGCCGGCGAATTCGCGAGCGCCGTCGGCGCCCTCCTCGCGCCGCGTCTCACCCGGGATGCGCGCGGTCTCGTGCGCGAATTCCTCGACACCATCGACGTGTCGCCGAACAAGCGCAAGCGAGGCGCACTCGACGATCTGCTCGGCATCGAGGTCGTACCGAGCGCGACGCCCGACGGCGACGTGCGGCACTACAAGACGGTCGTCGCGAAGAAGCGCGTCGAGGCCACGACGCTCGACATCTTGCCGCCGCCACGCCCTCGACGTACCGGCCTGTTCGCGCTCGTCGCGCTGCTGGTCGTTTTGGGCGGCGGCATCGGCGTGTGGCGCCTCGCGAGCTCGACGACGACCACGCCCGACGCCGCGATCGCCGACGCCGCGATCGAGCCCGCGGTCGACTTCCCCGACGTCGCGGAAGACGTCGCGGAAGACGTCGTGCTCGATGCTGCACCACCGCTCGACGCGTTCGTCGCGAGCAAGCGGCCCAAGCCCATCGATGCTGGAGCACCGACGCCAACGCCCGTCGCCGTCGAGACCGGCTGGCTACAGGTCGTCGGCGGCGAAGAGCTCGTCGGCGCGCAGGTGCTCGTCGACGGCGGTAAATGGAAGTTCTTCGTACCTCACAAGCACGAAGTCGCGGTGGGCAGCCACCGCGTGGAGGTCATCAAGCCAGACGGCACGAAGCTGCCGGCGAAGACCATCGAAGTCACGACGTTCCACAGCATGCGGAACGTCGCGAAGCTCAGCTACTAAGCAACTCGGGCTTGCGGCAGAGAGCTCGCGGCGCCGTCAACCTTGTTGAGCTCGGCCTGGATGATCGCCATACCGATCACGCCGAGAACGAACATCAGGATGAACGCCATCACCTGAGACTGCTTGCCGCGCGTGACATGCTCCACGCCGCCCGCAAACTTCCACATCCAGTAGATGGATGCGATCGGCACGATGATGAGCCACGACGTCGGAATATCCGCGCCGGCTTTCACCATCTCCCCCTTGGTCTTGACCATCCACACGAGGGCATAGATGCCGAACGTAACGACGGTCAGAAGAATCACGGCCACGACAGAGCGCTTGGTCATTGAATGCAGTCCCCTTTTGGTTCGGGGACGGACACTACAGAACTCGTGCGGCGCAATAAAGAGAGATTTGAGGTCATCCGTTTACGGTGGCGCTCCTGCGAGAATCCAGCGCTCGATTGCCTCCAACTTTTCCAAACACAGCGGATCTGCACGCAGCAGGCGATAGATTCAGCCTACCTCGGCTCCGCGCCACCGTGGCACATCGCGGTCTACGAGAGGCGGTCTCGGTAATCGCGGTAGCCGAACCTACGATGCACCGTAACTGCGCGCGTCTTCGGGTCGTGCGTGGCGATCGACGGCAAGCGCACACCGTTGAACGTGCTCGTCTTGACCATCGTGTAGTGGGCCATATCGAGGAAGACGAGCTTGTCACCCGCGCTCAGTGGGCGGTCGAAGCTGTAGTCGCCGATCACGTCACCCGCGAGGCACGTCATGCCGCCGAGCCTGTAGGTGATCGCCTTTTCGTCGGGTGCGCCGGCACCGATGATGACCGGGCGGTACGGCATCTCGAGCACGTCGGGCATGTGCGCGGTGGCCGAGGTGTCGAGGATCGCGATCGGCATCCCGTTGTCGAAGACGTCCATCACGGATGCGACGAGCACGCCGGTACCGAGCGCGACCGCTTCACCGGGCTCGAGGTAGACCGGAACCTTCCACTTCGCCTGGAAGTCGCGCACGAGGCGCACGAGCCGATCGCGATCGTAGTCCGGCCGCGTGATGTGGTGCCCGCCGCCGAAGTTCACCCACTTCATGCCGGGAATAAAATCGCCGAACTGCTTCTCGAACGCGGCGAGCGCCCGCTCGAGCGCATCCGAGTTGACCTGACACAGCGTGTGAAAGTGCAGGCCGTCGAGACCGTCGAGGTCTTCCTTGCGCAGATTCTTTCGCGTCGTGCCGAGGCGCGAGCACGGGCCGGCTGGATCGTAGAGCGCGACCTCGACCTCTTGATGCTCGTGGTTGACGCGCAGGCCGGCGGAGCGCTTCGCACGCTCGATCACCTTGCGGTGCTTGCGCCACTGCGCGGGTGAGTTGAGGACGATGTGATCGGCGAGCGTGACGAGCTCGGCCATCTCACCGTCGGAGTACGCGGGCGCGTACGCGTGGACTTCGCCACCGAGCTCCTCGCGAGCGAGCCGCGCTTCGGCGACCGAGCTCGACGTCGCGCCGACGAGGTACTGCTTCACGAGCGGAAACGTCGACCACTGCGCGAAGCCCTTGAGCGCGAGCAGGATCTTGCAGCCGGCGCGCTGCTGCACGTCCGCGAGGATCTGGAGATTCGCCTCGAGCGCACCGAGGTCGGTGATGAAGCACGGCGTCTCGACGCTGCCGACGTCGATCGCCTTCGCGACGTCCGCACCCAATGCAGCGCCGGCGCTCATCGCTCTTCTACATGCCAGGGCAGGCCGCGCTTCGCGACGTCCTCGAGGAACGGATCGGGATCCATCTGCTCCATGTTGAACACGCCGGCGCCCTTCCACTTGCCGGTCACCATCATCACGGCGCCCGTCACCGCGGGCACGCCGGTCGTGTACGAGACCGCCTGCGCGCGCACTTCCTTGTACGTCTCGGCGTGGTCGCAGATGTTGTAGATGAGGTAGCGCTTCTTCTTGCCGTCCTTGATGCCTTCGCAGAGACAGCCGATCGACGTCTTGCCCGTGTAGTTCTGTGCGAGCGACGCCGGATCCGGCAGCAGCGCGCGGAGGAACTTGATCGGGACGATCTTCTTGCCTTCGAACTCGACCTCGTCGATGCGCGTGATGCCGATGTTCTGCATCACCTCGAGGTGCTTGAGGTACTGCTCGCCGAACGTCATCCAGAAGCGGATCCGCTTCAGGCCTTTGATGTTCTTCGCGAGCGACTCGAGCTCCTCGTGATAGAGCAGAAAGCTCTTCCGCTCGCCGACGCCCGGGTAGTCGAAGATCTTCGAGACCGACAGCGGATCGGTCTCCTTCCACTCGCCGTTCTCCCAGTAGCGGCCACGCGCGGTGATCTCGCGGATGTTGATCTCGGGATTGAAGTTCGTCGCGAACGCCTTGCCGTGGGAGCCGCCGTTGCAGTCGACGATGTCGATGTAGTGGATCTCGTCGAGCAGGTTCTTCTGCACGTAGGCGCAGTAGACGTTCGTGACGCCGGGATCGAAGCCCGAGCCGAGCAGCGCCATGCGGCCGGCCTTCTGGAACCGCTCCTGATAGGCCCACTGCCACTTGTATTCGAACTTTGCGACGTCGGGCGGCTCGTAGTTCGCGGTGTCGAGGTAGTCGACGTTCGCAGCGAGGCACGCGTCCATGATGTGAAGGTCCTGGTACGGCAGCGCGACGTTGATCACGACCGCGGGCTTGTACTCGTTCAGGAGCTTGGTGAGCTCGGGGACGTTGTCGGCATCCACCTGCGCGGTCTGGATCTTCCGACCGTGCATCTGCTCGATCTCGGCGGCGAGCTTCGTGCAGCTCGAGAGCCGGCGGCTCGCGAGCATGACATCGGAGAACGCCGTCTTCTCCATCGCGGCCTTGTGAGCGACCACGCCACCGACGCCGCCCGCACCGATAATGAGGACCTTTGCCATGGCGTTTCGTTTACCACGGCAAAACGCGAAATCAGTCCATCGCGCGTTCGATCTCGTCGGTGTCGCTCTTGTCTTCGGCGGTCGTCAGATCGCGCTTCACGCTCTTGACGAGCCGCTTCTCGAACTTCTTGTCCTTCTGCGAGAACACATCGCTGCCGGCCTTGCGCGCTGACTTCATCGCGTCGTCGAGGTTGCTGTCGATCGCATCGCGCAGCTGCGAGACGGCTCCTTTGTCGATGCCCTGGCCGTGCGTCTCGACGAACTCGCGCAGCATGATGAGGTCCACGGCCGAGCCGAGCGAGTCACTGACGCCGCCGATTTCCTCGTGGATCGCGCTCGCGCGTGCACCGGCGTGCTTCGCGACGAACTCGAGCTGATAGACGAGCTCCTTCGTGCGACGGCGCCACGTGTGAAACCATGACTTGCTGCTCTTCGCGCGGCGGCGGGCATAGCGTGCCTCGCCATACGTCGTCGCGATGCCGTCGAACAGGATGTCCTCGTCGACGGAGGGCGGCAGCGAGGCGACCAGCGCCTCGGCTTGCGCAGCGGCGCGCGTCGCGGCCTCCGCGAGCAGTTGCTTGATCTCGGCGGTCGGCGGCAAAGCTTCGGCCGCGCTATCGAGCACGCGCTTCGCGGTCTCGCGGTCACCCTCCTCGAGTTGGAGGCTGCCGAGCGTGGCCGGCGCGACGGTGTGATCGCGCACCATCGAGAGCGAGCGGCGTGCGTCCTTGAGCGCGGTGCGCAGTGCGCGGCGTTCGTTCTTCGGCAGGGCGCGCGCGATCATCGCGAGCACCGCGCGGCCGCGGCGCAGCGCCTTGCGCGAGTCGTGCACCGCGGTCTCCGCACTGCGATCGACGGACGCGGCCGCATCCTTCGCGGCGGCGACGGTCGCTTGAAATTCTGCGATCAGCTTTGCGCGTAGCTCGACGGGATCGTGCAATGGGCCCTGCTTGCTTGCGAGTGGACCGAGCTTGTCGTGTTCCGCGTAGCTCGTGGGTCCACCGTTCGCCTCATCCCGCTCGGTCGTCGTCGCCATGCGCGCACAATACCGCCTGGACTCCGGATTAACGCGCCGAGTGCCTGAATTCGGCTAATGTGCCGGCTGCATGAGCAAAGCCGTTCTGTTCGACCCCGTGGAGAGTCCGTACCTCGTTCCGTTCGATGGCTCGTTCAGCATCAAGAAGGCGCCGACGAAGGCCGACGATGATCCGGGCAAGGCCGAGAACAAGGAGATGCTCCCCGAGATTGTCGACGAGCTCAACAAGCTCCAAGGCAAGCTCTACGCGAACGATCACTACAACGTGCTCTTGATCTTCCAGGCGCTCGATGCGGCGGGCAAGGACGGCACGATCCGCGCGGTCCTCACCGGCGTGAACCCCGTGGGTTGCCAGGTGTTCGCGTACAAGGCGCCGAACGCCGAGGAGCTCGACCACGACTTCATGTGGCGCATGTACAAGAGCCTGCCGGAGCGCGGCCGCATCGGCGTGTGGAACCGAAGCCACTACGAAGAGGTGCTCGTCGTGCGCGTGCACCCCGAGTTCCTCGACGCGCAGAAGCTACCGCGCAGGCCGAAGAACATCGAAGAGCTCTGGGAAGAGCGCTTCGAATCGATCAATGCGTTTGAGAAGCACTGGGCACGCAACGGCACCATCGTGCTCAAGTTCTTCTTGAACGTCTCGCAGCACGAACAGCACGAGCGGTTCCTCGCGCGCGTTTCGGATGCCGACAACCACTGGAAGTTCAGCAACACGGATATGGAGGAGAGCCGCAAGTGGGATGACTACCAGACGGCCTATCAGGCCGCGCTGCGCGCGACGAGCAAGCCGTGGGCGCCGTGGTACGCGATTCCCGCCGACTCGAAGCCGTACATGCGGCGCACGGTCTCCCAGATCATCGTCGACACGCTGAAGCAGCTCGATCTCCCCACCCCCGAGCTCAGCGAGAAGGCGCGCGGGCAGATCGCGTTCGTCAAGGCCGAGCTCGAGACCGAGCTCGGTGTCGAGGCCAAGCCGGACGATTGGACCGAGAAGCCGACGAACCACGAGGACGAGACAAACAGAGACAAGGACAAGGACAAGGAGAAGGAGAAGAAGAAGGAGAAGAAGAAAGAGAAGAAGAAGAAGAAGAAGGACAAGTGGAAGAAGGACAAGGACAAGTAAGCGTCACGGCGGCGAGCCGACGAGATCGTCGAACGCCTTCGTGAACGCGCGGTCGGTCGTGCACTTCGCCATGGTCTGCGACGCAGAGATCTCTTTCGCCGCGGCGGCGAGCTGATCCTCGTACTTTGCGAGCGCGGTCTTGAGCTCGCGCGCGCGGCCTTCATGCAGCACCTTCGCGTTCGCGACGCCGACGTCGGCGTAGGTCGCGCGCAGCGCGCCGAGCTGCTTCGTCGCCTCGGCGCAGTTTGCACCGGCCGCGCGAAAGACGGCGACGACGCCCTCGTAGAGCGCGAGCGATTTCTTCGCGAGGCGCGGCAGGTCGCGTTCGAGCGGCCCGGTCGGTGAGGGTGGTGCATCGGGCGCGGTCACCACATCGGCGATCGCCGCATCCGGAGGAGGTGGGGGCGGCGCCGTGTTCGCCGTCTTCGGGCCGCAGCCGACAAGCGCGATCAACAACAGCCGGAGCACGCGGCGACTATAGCTCGGGAATGCGATCGATCAGCTCGAGCAGCTCCTTGTTGTCGGGACACGTTTGATACGACGCGCCCAGGTCACCGCCGATCGCATCGGCGAGGCCTTTGTGCTCGGCGTCGTAGACGAGCACGTCCTTGCGCAGTCGCTTCGCGAGGAGAGTGTCCTGTTGCACGCGCTTGACCTCGTCGGCGTGGGTGCGCATGCGATCGATGTGCGGCCCGAGCGCGGTGACGAGCGTGCCGCAGTTGCCGCGGTGCTGCTTCGCGATCGCGCCGAGCTGCTGGATGTCGAGGTGCAGCTCGCGCGCGAGCTTCGCGGTGTCGTACGCCGGCTTCGAGGACTTCGGTCCACACGCGACGAGCAGGACGACGAGCCAGCGTATCATTGGCAGGTGTCGTCGGCGCGCACCATGCGCGGCGCCGCCGGTGCGCGCGCGGGGATCACGGAGACGCCACTCGGCGCCGTGCCGTCGCGCGATCGCGAGACGATCACGATGTCGTCAAACGCATCACCTGTGACCTCGGCGGCGAACAGGTCGTCGACGGTGACGGACTTGGGACCGGTCAACGCTGTCAGCGGCTCGCCGTCGACCTCGCGTGCATAGGCGACCTGGAAGTTCGTCTGCGAGCCGGCGATCGCCGCGAAGCTCCAGGCGAGGTCGGTCTGGTCGTCGCCGTCGAGGTTGCCGCTGACGATCCGGTCCGGGACCGATGCTGCCGAGATCCGCGCGCGTTCGACGACCTTCGCATCGAGGAAGATCAGCTCGCTGATGATCGTGCCGGTCGTGTCGAATGAAGACGCGACCAGCCGATCCTCGTCGCCATCACCGCCGCGTTTGAAGCCAACACCACCGAACACGCCGGGCAACCGCGTGGCGCACTTTCCGCTGGGCGCGCTGCAGTCGTAGTAGGCGACCGTGCCGAGGAGCGTCGCGATCTGCTGGTCGAGGATGAGCACCTGTCGCCGCGAAGGCGCGTTGTCGGTCTGGAGCTCGGTAACACAACCGGCGGTGTTGAGGCGCAGCTGATCGCCGAGGGCGGTGTCGAAGCCGTTGCCGAACAAGATGTGCGGCCCGCCGAGCGGGTCCATCACCCAGAGCTTCTGGGTCGCTCCGCGCGTACGCACGATCAGCCTGGCCGGATCCTGCGCCTGACACGACGGGATCACCATGACCTCCTCGACGGTGCCATCGCCGGCGAATGAGCCCTGCGCCGCATTCGGCGGGCGCGATGGCGAGAACAGGCCGATCACGCGACCCAGCGTGGTGATCGCGTAGGCGTCGCGGTTCGCGCCGGCTTGCACGGTGTACACCGATGCGATCGACTCGGTCGGCGCGAAGCCTTGGCTGCCGGCGACTGCGAGCGTCACGACACCGTTCGCGACCGTCGCGGACAGATCGCGTGCGATCGGCGTGACCGCCGCGCCGGGATCCGAATCCTCGATGCAGACGATGCGCTTCGTGGTGCCGCTCGTGCGCGGCGTGCATAACCGACCCGTCGGCTGCGCGGTCGCGAGCGCGCCGAGATCCCGCCGCACCGGCTCGGCGCGCGTGAAGCTCGAGAACTGCCGCGGTGCTTCTTGCCCCCACGAGACGCGAACCCGCGCCGCGAAGCCGCCGATCTGCGCCGGCGGAACCGGGCGCAGCCGGATCGTGCCGTCCTGGCCGGTACAGGTCGACGCCGTCGGTTGCCACTCGTCGGTGCCGACCTCGAGCGCGACCGGCGAGGACATCGGGGTCGCGCCGGCATAGCCGTAGACACGCCAGCTGATCGGACGCTTCGGCAGTGCAGCGCCGAGCGGCGTGGTGATCGTGATCGGAATCGTGCCGGCGTCGTTGCCCTCGGACTCGACGCCGCCGAGCGACACCGCAGCGACGACCTGCGTCTTCACGACGACCTTGTCGCTACCGCCGATCGTGCCGTGCTCGGTGCAACCCGCGGTGAAGTACATCCCGTTCACGCGAAACCCTCGCGCGACCACGAGCTTGATACCCGTACGCGAGATCCCGTCGAGCGAGCCTGTCGTCCCTTGCGAGTCTTGCTCGAAGCGCGCGACCTCGAGGCCCGCGAGGACGCCGTCGGGCACGTCCTGAAACTCGATGTCGGGGCATCGCACTTCGTCCATCGGCGACTCGTAGATCGAGACGACGGTCCGCTCGATGTCGGCGTTCGCGGGATGCTCGACGTCAACTTGCAACGAGAGGTCATCGCCGCAGCCGACCATCACCACGAGGAGTGCCAATCGCCTCATCGCTGGGACGCTAACATTCATATTAGGTATCCTGTGTGACGTGACCGCCGTCGATCGCCGAACGGTTCTTCAGACCGGCCTCGCGATGGCGGCGACGCGCGGGCGTACGGCAGCACGGTCCTACGTTCTACAAGTCCTGGGCCACACGGCGGCGAGCCACACGCAGATCGCGATCGGCGCCCGTCCCGTCAGCGTCGGCGCGCACGCTTCGTGTGACCTCGTGCTCGACGATCCCAAGGTCTCTCGCAAACATGCAGAGCTCTCGGTCGTACCCGAGGGGATCCGCATCAAGGACCTCGGCTCGACGAATGGCACCTGGTACCAGGGCACCAAGATCGGCGAGGTCGTGGTCCCTGGAGGTGCCACCGTCAAGTTCGGCGAGACGCAGGTGCGGATCGCCGCGGGCGATGCGCCGTCGCTCCCACCCAGCGACCGAGATCACTTCGGCTCGATCGCGGGCAAGAGCATCGCGATGCGCGAGCTGTTCGCCGTGCTCGAGATGGCGTCGCCGAGTGACGCGACGGTCTTGATCGAAGGCGAGTCGGGCACCGGCAAGGAGCTCGCCGCGCGTGCGATCCACGACGCGTCGGCGCGCGCGAAGGGGCCATTCATCGTCGTCGATTGTGGTGCGATCCAGGAGTCGCTCGTCGACTCGCACCTGTTCGGCCACATGCGCGGCGCGTTCACGGGCGCGGACCGCGATCGCAAGGGCGCGTTCGTCGAGGCGTCGGGCGGCACGCTGTTCCTCGACGAGCTCGGCGAATTGCCGCTCGCTTCGCAGGCGAAGCTCCTGCGCGTGCTCGAGGCGCAGACCGTGCAGCCGCTCGGTAGTGACCGGCCCGTGAATGTCGACACGCGCGTCGTCGCCGCGACGCACCGCGATCTGTCGCGCATGGTGTCCGCGAAGGAGTTTCGCTTCGATCTGTTCTACCGGCTCGCCGTCGTGCACGTCGCGTTGCCGCCGCTGCGCGATCGCCTCGAGGATCTGCCGCACTTGGTCCGCACGTTCTACGAGCGACGCGGCGCCGAGCCCGGCCCGATCGATGGCGAGAACCTCGAGCGCATGCACCGCCACGCGTGGCCCGGCAACGTGCGCGAGCTGCGCAACGTCCTCGAGCGCGCGTGGGCGATGTCGGGTCCGAAGGCGTCGTTTCGCGAGCTCAAGCTGTGGCTCGATCCCGGTGCATCGCAGTCGCAGCCGCAGGCCGAGGTTTTCGACACCTCGCTGCCGTTCAAGGAAGCGAAAGAGCGCTGGAACGACACGTTCGAGCGGCGCTACGTCTCGATGGTGTTCGCCGACGCGGGCAACAACGTCACGCGCGCGGCCGAACACGCGGGCCTCTCTCGTCGCCACTTTCGCGAGCTCTTGTACAAGCACGCGATCATCGAGCGCCCTCCAGCCGAAGCCGCCGAAGAAGAATGATCAAACGCTTCGGCGCATACGAGATCCTGCACGAGCTGTCGACGGGTGGCATGGGCTCCGTGCTGCTCGGCCGGCGCAAGGGGCCGGGCTCGTTCGAGCAGCTCGTCGCGATCAAGACAATCCGCACGGAGTACGCGGCCGCCGCGCACGTGCGCGCGATGTTTCTCGACGAGGCCGCGATCCTCGCGCGCCTGAATCACCCGGCCGTCGCGACCGTGCACGACTTCGGCGAAGAGAACGGCACGCTCTACATGGTGATGGAGTACGTCGCGGGCGTCTCGCTGCGCGGCATGGTCGGGCAGATGCCGGCGGGTGTCGCCGCGCGCGCGATCGCGGAGGCGTGCCGTGGCCTGCACGCGGCGCACGAGCTGCGCGATCTCAGCGGGCAGCTGCTCGGGCTCGTGCACCGCGACATCTCGCCCGACAACATCATGCTCGGCTTCGACGGGCACGTGAAGGTGATCGACTTCGGCATCGCGCTCGTGAAGAACCGGCAATCGCCGGTGACCGAGTTCGGCACGGTCAAGGGCAAGCCGCCGTACATGTCACCCGAGCAGGTCAAGAACGAGGGCATCGATCGCAGGAGCGACGTGTTCTCGCTCGGCATCGTGATGCACGAGGTCGTCACGGGCACGCCGCTGTTCGACGGTGATTCGATCTACGCGATCGCGCGCGCCGTCGAGCATCAGGACATCAGGCCACCGTCGCACGTGCTCGGCATGGAGCTGCCACTCGGGCTCGACGCGGCGGTGATGAACGCGCTCGACCGCGACCTCGCGCGCCGCACACCGACGGCCGCGGCGTTCGCCGAAGAGCTCGAGCAGGTGATCAACATCGCGGGAGACGAGACGCTCGAAGCGTGGGCGGATCGCGAGCTGGCCGCGCCACGCGACGCGCATCGCAGCTGGCTCGCGAGTGTCGTCGCGGGCAAGGACGCGCCACGCTCGTCGGTCGGTCGCCCGACCGGCTCGGTCACCGCGCTGGGTGCCGAGGCTGCGGCGCCGGTAGCTGAAGAGCTGCCAGCGGGCCGCGAGACGCCGACGCACTTGCCCGCGCCCGAGACCGGCGAGCTGCGTCCCGCGCGGCGCAGCATGGCTTTGCCGGTCGTGCTCGCGCTCCTCGTACTCGCGGCGATCGGCGGCGGCATGGCGATGTTCGCGCGACGAGCGGACGACACGCCGCGCGATGCGGCCGTCGCGCTTGTCACGCCAGCGGATGCGGCTCTCGACGCCGAGCTCGACGCGGCGCCCGCGGCTCCGCCCGATGCGATCGAAGCCGACGCGCTGTCGGCCGTGCCCGTCGACGGGCCGAAGAAGACGGTCGCGCTCGATGCGGGCGCGAAGACCGTCGCGCGCGATGCGGCGGAGAAGCCGATCGATGCGCCAGCGGCGGTCAAGGTCGAAGGCTTCGGCAAGCTGACGGTGCGGAGTGGAGAGGACAGCTACCTCGTCGTGCACCTCGACGGCGAGGTGTTCGACGACACGCCGTTCTTCCGCAAGCAGGTGCCGGCGGGCGAGCACCTGATCGAGCTGATCCATCCGAAGACGAAGGAACGGGTGCTGAGGAAGAAGATATTCGTCGCGCCGGGCGAGACCGTCGAGGTTTCTCCTTAGCGGTACCTCGACGTACCGGCGGGGTTCGAGCAAGCGGAACCTCGACGTACCAAGCGGGGTCGGTTCTCGTCGAAGATCGAAGGGTTAGCTCCTGGCAGGGTCGTTGCTCTTGTCTCTTGTCGAACAAAGGAGACACCGTGACCAAGCAGCTCCCCCTCGCCCTTCTTGCCCTGACCGCCTGCGTCGATGCCACGTCGCCCTCCATCCCCGAGACCTCGGAAGAGGTGTCCTCGGCGATCGAGAAAGAGAACGGTGGGCTCTCGATGGACGACGAGGCGCCGATGTTCGGCAGCGACGCGCTGTTCGAGTCCGCCGCGATCGAAGCTGACGCGGTCGAGACCGACGCGATGTCGCCCGAGGTCACCAGCATGGAGTCCATGCCCGGCGTGCGCGCGCGCAACGTCCTCATCATGTGGGGCCAGCTGCCCGCCGATCCAAACGCGACTGCGGTGCGTGACTGGAGCGGCAGCCTCGTGCTCAACCGCGGTGGCATGTTGATCCGTCGACGCATCGCCTTCGAGCAAGCGACCGGCGATCGTGTCATGCCGCGCACCGATCGCGCACGCATCGACTTCATCTCGCGCACGCGCCCCGCGTCGGACGGCCTCGTGTTGACCGTCGTCGATCCTGCGCCGGGCACGAGCCCGCTCACGCTCACCTATACGCCGACGGGCGGCACCGCGCGCGTGCTCGAGCTGCGCGAGCTCGCCGAAGGCCCGATCGTCGTCGACGTCGGCGACGGTAATCGCATCATCGTGTCGGCGCGCGACCGCGATCCGTGCGACCACGGCGTCATGCGCGGTCGCTGGCGCGCGCTCGACGAGCATCGCGGTGCGTACCTCGGCATCGTCGCCGACGAGGACGGCACGCCGATCGGTCACGTGCGCGGGATCTACGGCCAGCGTGGCAACGGCGAGCAGGTCTTCTTCGGCAAGTTCATCACGCGCGAGGGTCAGTTCCGCGGCATCCTCGCGGGCCACTACACCGACGGCGAATTCCAGGGTCGCTGGGTGACGCGCGCCGGCGAGCACGGTCGACTGCACGGCGTGTACTTCAGCCACGAGTCGCTCCGTGGTGGCGCGTTCGTCGCGCGCTGGGGCGAGACCAGCTGCCGCGCTAACTAACTAGCGAGTGCGCGAAGCTCGCGCTGATCGTCGACGGCCGAGAACTTCCCCTTCTCATCCTTCTTGATCTTCGAGAGCGCGATCTCGGGATCGTGCGTGAAGAACAACCTGCCGCCGCGTTGCTCGAGATCTCCGAGCAACGTGGCTTTCTCGTCGATGAGCAGCTCGGGATAGCGGTCGTAGCCCATCGTGATCGGCAGGTGGACCCACGCGCGGCCGGGGATCAGGTCGGCCGCGAACAGCACCGGGCCAGCGGGCATCTCGATCTCGGTGAGCAACAGCCCGGGCGTGTGGCCGGAGCTCCGATGAAAGCGATAGCCTTCGCCGAGCGCCGACGAACGATCGGAAGCGGCGAGCTCGAGCCGCCCGGTCGCCGCGAGCATCTCGGTCAGGTTTGGAATGAACGAGGCGCGATCACGTGCGTGCGGCGCGACCGCGCGCTGCCATGCCTCGGCACCGACGACGTACGTCGCGTTCGGGAACACCAGCCGCGGTGCCGCATCGGGCTCGTGCGCTGCGAGCACACCGCCGGCGTGATCGAAGTGAAGATGCGAGAGAACGATCACATCGACGTGCTCGGGCTTGATGCCGTCGGCAGCGAGCGACTCGAGCAGCACGTGACGGTCCTCGACGACGCCGTACCGGGTGCGCAGCGCCTGATCGAAGAACGCGCCGATGCCGGCCTCGAACAGGACGATGCGGCCTCGGTCGCGCACGACAAGACAGCGGCACGCCAGCGGAATTCGATTGAGCTCGTCGGGTGCGATCCACTTCTCCCACATTGCCTTGGGCGCGTTCCCGAACATGGCGCCGCCGTCGAGGCGTTGCGCGTTCCCGAGCACGGACGTCAGCGTTCTCACGCCGGCTGTCTACCACGGCGAGTCCGGGACCGAGCAGCTGGGGTCAGTCGACCATGGCGTTCCGACATCGAATGACAGATCCGCTACGCGCGCGTAGCAGGTTAGGATGCCGCCCATGATGATGAGGACTTCGCGCGTGCTCGTGCTCTGCGCATTGGTCGCTTGCGGCGGAAGCTCCGGCGATTTTGATGAAGACAACGCCACGCTGACGCTCGAGCCAGCGACGAGCGAGCACATCATCTTGAACGGCGTGTCGCCGACGCAAGGCTTCACCGCGTTCCTCGTCGATGGGAACGGCAACAAGAAAGAAGTGACGGACGAGGCGATCTTCACGATCGAGTCTTCGTTCGGCGCATTCGCGGGCAAGACGCTCACGATCCACGGAGCGGGCAAATCGACGGTCAGCGCGCTCTACACCGACAAGACCGGCTCCGCGCAGGTCATCGCGCGCGTGAAGACCTCGCGTGTCGTCGACGATCCGGGCAACCCGAACGACGACGTTCCCCCAAACGCGCCCGATCTGTTCGGCAGCGCGACCGAAAACCCCGCGCGCGCGCCGACGATCGTCTATCCCGCCGACGGCATCACGATGCCGCGCAACATCGGCGACTTCGAAACGCACTGGACCGATCCGATGAACAACGTGTTCGAGGTCTCGCTGCAGTCCGAGTTCGCCGACATCCGCGTCTACGTCGCCGGCAACAACGGCGTCGCGGGTGCGGGTCCGCGCCCGTCGTGGTTCGGCTTCACGCCGAAGGAGTGGACGTTCGCGGCCGCGAGCGAGAACACCGTCAAGTATCAGGTGCGCGGCCTCAATTCGACGCTGCCCAACATGGTCGGCAGCTCACCGGTTCGCCTCGTGCGCGTGACGAACGAGAACATGGAAGGCGGCGTCTACTACTGGGCCGCCGCCGGTGCCGAATACGGCATCTTCCGTCACGACGTCTCCAAGCCCGGCCAGCCGGCCGAGCCGTACATGACCGATGTCTCGACGGGCAAGTGCGTCGCGTGTCATGCGCTCTCGCGCGACGGCAAGACGATGGCGGTCACGTACGACGGCGGCAACGGTCGCGCGACGGTCGTCGATGTCGCGACGAAGGCCGCGCAGCCCGTGCCGGCGGTCATCCCCGGCGCGCCGGATCCGTTCATCAATGACACCACGCGCTGGAACTTCGCGACGCTCTATCCCGACGGCTCGCGCATGATCACCGTCTTCCAGGGCGTGATCAGCGTGCGCTCGACCGCCGATCAGTCGGCGCTCACGACGATGCCCGGCGGCGGCTTCGCCACGCACCCGGATCTCTCTGCCGACATGACGAAGCTCGTCTACGTGCGCGCCACGCCGGGCGCCGACTGGTCGTTCACGACCGGCACGATCTACACGCGCACGTTCGATCCCGTCACGCTCACGTTCGGCAACGAGACGCCGCTCGTCACCGGCGGTGGCCACAACTTCTATCCGTCGTGGTCGCCCGATGGCCAGTGGGTGCTCTTCAACCGTGCGCCAGGCGGCGACGCGTACAACAACGCCGATTCGTCGCTGTGGGTCGTGAAGGCCGATGGCACCACGCCGCCCGTGCAGCTCACCGCATTCAATGCCGTCGTCGGCGGCCTCACGAACTCGTGGGGACGCTGGGCGCCGTTCCAGCAGACCGTCGGTGCGGGCGCCGACCAGATCTTCTGGGTAACCGTCTCCTCGAAGCGTGACTTCGGCGTGCGCCGCATCAACACGGGCCAGGCCGAAGCTGCGAAGACGCCGCAGATCTGGATGGCGCCGTTCTTCACGGCGCGCGCCACCGCGGGCATGGACCCGACGACGCCGTCGTTCCGCCTGCCGTTCCAGAATCTGCAGTCGAACAATCACATCGCGCAGTGGACCGAGCGCATCGTCGACGTGCAGTGATCACTTCACGCTGACGCCGCCACCAACGGTGTCGGGCGGCTCGCGCGTCGCGACATAGACGATCGTGCCGGTGCCGCCGATCAGCGCGGCGCCCGCGATCGTGATCACCCACCACTTCCGGTACCACGGCGTCGGCGGGTCATAGCGCAGCGGAATCTCACGCGGCTTCGATGCGTCCGCCCATGCGAGGACCTCGTTGCCCTTGTCGTCGTAGCCGCGGACGTAGAGCTCGAGCGAGACCGGCTTGGTCGCGCTGACCGCCGGGAGAACGACGCGCTTCGAGCGCCCGGTGACCGCGAGGTCGGCGGCGCGCCAGACCGCATCGCCGCGCGTGCGCACGAACACCGTCGCGGTCTTGAGGAACGATTTCGGATCGGCGACGACCTCGAGATCGAGCGGGACGGGATCGCCGACGCGCTGACCGAACTGCCAGTTCACGTCGATCTGCGCGCCCCCCTTGTTCTGGCCGCGGACCTCCTCGAACACGAACGTCGCCTTCGGCGAGAGCCGGTAGCTGAGGATGTGGGCGGGATCGAGCGCGAGCAGCATGTCGAAGGCGGCGCTCGCGCCTGGCTCGTCGTCGACATATGCGGCCGCGATCCCGCGCTGCTCCCAGAGCGTGACGTTCGCCTGGTGATCGAGCGGACCCTTGACGGCGTCGAGCTCGAGCTTCGCCGCGTCGACGTCTTGCTTGACGAGCGCGGCCTTGCCGGCGGCGATCTTCGCGGCGCCATCACCGCGCGCTTTGCACGCGGCACCGTCGAAGAAATGGTTCGCGGGGCAGGCTTCGCGGAGCGCGACCGGCAAGCCCCTCGACGTCTGGCCGTGACAGGCGGCGACGACCATCGCGAGCGCGATCACCCTCATCCCGGTTGACGCTATCACAGCGGTTCGACTCGCCTTCAGCGCACCCGGTTAAGGTTCGTGGCTGATCGATCAGCCGGCAAGTGGACTGAAAAACCCCGCGTGGATCGGCAAGTCGCGCTGCCGCCAGTCGTGTGCAACCTCGCGGATTGTCGACGACGTGCGCGTGGCACGGCGGGTGCTCTATGCGAGCGACATGAAACGTAGCCTACTCGCCGGTCTCGGTCTCACCCTCCTTGGTTCTCTGCAGCTCGCAGGCTGCGCCACGTCTGAAGAAGACGCCGGCGACGAGTGCTTGCCGGGCGACATCGACTGCTCGACCGACGACGGCGGCGACGGCGGCAAGGGCGATGGCTTCGACTACAAGAACGATCCGGCGCGCATGTCGCAGCGCCTGGTGTACACGCTCAGCGAGCTCCCGAAGAAAGGCGATCTGAAGACGCCGACGTGGAAGGATCGCTATCCCGATGCAGTCGGCCGCGTGCCGGTTGCGTGGGCGGACACCTACTGGCCGACCTACAACGGCTCGCACAACGCGCGCTGGCAGGGCAGCACGTCGAAGTCGCCGCTCGAGAAGTACGACCAGGCGTTCAACAACGCCCAGGGCTGCGCGACGATGCCGGCCAACATCACCGGCGCGGGCTCGAAGGCCGCGTGGGACACGTACTACGGCTGCGCCGGCCCCGCCACGAAGTGGCAGAGCAAGGAATTCCAGGGCGGCGGTGACATGCACGACGGCATCGACAACGATGGCGACGGCGTGACCGACGACCGCGGACCGAACGGCGACGTCGATGGCATCGCGACGTGGTGGGGCACCTGCCACGCCTGGGCGCCGGCCTCGCTCGTCGTTCCCGAGCCGCAGAAGGCCGTCACGGTCAACGGCGTGAAGTTCGAAGTCGCCGACGTCAAGGCGCTCGTTCAGAACGCGTACGACTCGACTGCCGCCGTCATGCTCGGCGGTCGCTGCAACTCGAAGGAGATCATGCACTCGGTCACGGGCTCCGCGAACGACGCGTGCTCGGACCTCAACCCCGGCGGTCTCCACGTCATCATGACGAACTTCCTCGGCGTCGCGCAGCTGCCGCTCGTCGAAGACCGCACCGCGAACTACGAAGTGTGGAACCAGCCGGTCGTCGGCTACGAGGTCACGCAGCAGAACGAAGTCACGGCGAAGGTCGCGAACACGTGCGTCGGCGCTACGGGCGACACGTGGAAGTACAACACCGCCGCGAAGAAGCTCTTCGACGTCAAGATGACCGTCAAGTACGTCACCGAAGGCGACGCCGAAGCGCGGCCGCTCGGGTTCGCGAACTTCACGCGCACCGACAACTACCACTACATCCTCGAGCTCAACAGCGTCGGCAAGATCATCGGCGGTCGCTACTGTACCGACTCGACGAACTCGCACGTCGACTTCCTCTGGTCGCCGACCGGCAACCACAACCCGACGAACCCGTACGTCAAGAGCGACAAGGTCAACGAGCTCGTTGCCAAGTCGATCGCTCGTGACGGCGGCGGCGGCACCCCGACCGGCCAGACGTTCTCCGCCACGCCGAACGCGGCCATCCCGGACAACAACCCGACCGGCGTCTCGGCCGACCTCACGGTCGCCGGCGTCACCGGCTCGCTCGGCCTCACGGTCTCGCTCGACATCACGCACACGTACAAGGGCGACCTCAAGGTGACGCTCCTCAAGAACGGCACGCAGCTCAAGGTTCTCCACGACCGCACGGGTGGCTCGGTCGACAACATCGTCCAGAGCTACACCCTGACGGCCGCGGAAGTTGGCGCTGCCAACGCTCGCTACACCATCAAGGTCGTCGACACCGCAGGCCAGGACACCGGCACACTCAACAAGTTCTCGCTCACGTTCCAATAAGCAGTCCCGTTAGCTTTGCTTGTCACGCCCCCGATTGCCGTCGGGGGCGTTTCGCATTCCGGAAACAAAAACGCCGCGGATTGCTCCGCGGCGTTGGTCGATCGCGAACGAGCTCTACTGCAAAATCACGTTCACGCAGAAGCCGTTCGTGCAGGGCACGCCATTGCAGCACGTGTTGCTCGCATCGCAGGCCTGGCCGTAGAGCACGCAGCTGCCTGGCGTCGAACCGCACGTGCCTTGCGACGCGCCCGGCTCGAGGTTGCACGGCAGACCCGAGCAGCAGTCCGCATCCGTCGTGCACGCGCCGCTGCTCGGCACGCAGGAGGTCGCGCACGTGAAGCCGAACTCCTGGCCGGGCGTCGGCACGCACGGGTTACCGCAGCAGTCGGCGCTCGACGCGCAGGTCATGCCCGGCGTGAACGTGCATGGCCCACCGCCGTCGTCGTCACCGCAGCGCGGGATACCGAGGCTGTCCTGGTGGCAGGTGTCGAAGTTCAGCACGTTGCCGGCGCAGCAGTTCGCGTTCGCGTTGCACGACTGGCTCTGCAGGCGGCAGATCGCACCCGCGGGCGAGCACGAGTTGCCGTTATCGCAGCGACCGATCGTGAAGCCCGGGTCCTTGCGACACATGACGTTCGAGATCGCGTGGTCGGGCGTGCCCGGCCCACCGCAGCAGTCACTGCTGTCCGTGCACAGCTCTCCGGTCGGGCGGCAACCACTGGGCGGCTGACACACGGTCGCGCCCGTCGGGCCGTACGGGAAGCAGGCGCGGCTGCAGCACTCGCCGCCACACGTCGGCAGCGGGCCGCCCATATAGTTCGCGCCTTCACCACACAGCGAGCCGGCGCCTTGGCAACCGGTTCCGCCGGACGAGGGAACTTGTTGGCACGTACCGAGCGAGGCGCCGTTCGCGATCTGGCAGAGCCCGCCGCAGCACTCGTTGCTGGCGGTGCAGACATCGCCGGTCTGCGTGCAGAACGAGACGGCGCCGTTGCAGACGCCCGCCTTGCAAAAGCCACCGCAGCACTCGCTGTTCGTGCCACACGTGTTGCCGGCCGTCTTGCACGACGGGTTCAGCGGAGAGCACGTGCCGTTCGAGCACAAGCCGCCGCAGCACTCGCCGTTATCGTTGCAGCTTGCGCCATCGGAGGTGCACTGGTCGCCGCTGCACTCGCCATCGACGCACGCGAGCGAGCAGCAGTCGGGACCGGTCTGGCACGAATCGTTGGCCGCGCCGCACGTGCCGGGGACGCGCGAGCAGACGCCCGCGCCGGGATCGCAGTTTGACGAGCAACAAGCGTCGCTGTCGGTACAGGCTTCGCCGAGCAAGGTGCACTCGGGGCCGCTCTTGTTACTGCCACCGCAGGCCGCGATCAGAACAAAGACACACGTGATGAGGAAGTTCTTCATGATGCCTCCAGGCTAGAGAATCGTTCCGATGCAGCAGCCATTCGAACAGTACTGACCGGCGCCGCAGGCGTTATCCGGACCGCACGGCGTCTGACCTTCGGGACACTGGTTCATGCCGCCGCACTCGGGCGGCAGCATCGTCTGGCCGGGGCACAGGATGCAGCCACCACACTCGTTGCCGCAGCCCGTGACCTTCGTGCAGCGCAGGCACTTCGTCGGATCCGCGATCGTGTCGCTCGTGCAGTTCGGCGACGTCGACGGGTTGGTCGCGATGTCGTAACACATCGTCGGATTCGCCGGATCGCAGATGGTGCAGCAGCCGAAGCAGTCGCAGCCCGGCGGCGCGAGCTTGCCGCACGTGTCGATGCACTTCTGCGAGATCGTGCCGGTGCCGATCGGCGGCGGGCACTCGGCCGGCTCGTAGCGATTACGACCGATCGGGCAAGCCGCCTTGGTCGGCGCGCCGAGGAGGCAGCACACGTGGATGCTGCAGCCGTCGTTGCCGGCGCCGGAGTCGCCGTCGAAGAAGCAGTCCTGATCGACCGCGTCGATGTTGTCGCCGGGGATGCCGGTCGAGAACGACGCTTCGTTGTTGTCGAGCGGGCCCGTGCACTGGATGTCGTAGCCGTCGATCTTTCCATCGCCGTCATCGTCCATGCAGTTCGAGCACTGCGGTGCGCTCGCATTCGGCGTGCACGTGCCGGCGAACGGCGCGTCCTTGTTGCCACCGTCGAAGCCATTGCCGACGCCATCGTTGGCGTCGCTGTCCTCACCGTCGTTATTGGAACCCTTGCTGCCACAGGCGATGGCAAAGACGGCGAGACAGGTAATCAAGATCTTCATCACGGCGCTCCCTTTAGTCGGTCGAGAAGTTTGCGGGCGTCAGCTGCGTTCGCGCCACGCGGGAAGCGGCGCAGGTACATGTCGAGGAGGGTCTTCGCGCGCGTCTCGCCGCGATCGGCAGAGAGGCGCGCAGCGGCGTAGAGGCTGTTTCGGGCCCACGTGCTCGTGCCGCGCGCGAGCTCGAGGTAGCTGGCGAGCGCGGTGCCCGGGTCGCGCGCTTCGAGCGCGACGGCGCGCCAATACTTCGCCTGTTCGTCGTCGTCAGCTCGCACGGAAGGTGCTTGCGCCTTCGCGGTCGGCACGCGCTTCTTCTCGACGACGACAGCGGGCTTCGTGTCGGGTTCGATGATCGCGGCGCGATCGACGACCGGCTTCGCCGGGCTCGAGTCCCACTTCTCGCCGGCCGCGATCTTGACGGTCGAGCCCTGGAACGTGACGTCGACGAGCCCGCGCTCGACCTCGACGGTGACGCGCTCTTCAGAGCGCGCGACGCGAAACTTCGTGCCGATCACGCGAACGACCGCATCACCGGCGACGACGATGAACTCGCGGTTCGTGCGCGGCGCGATCGCAAACCACGCGGCGCCGCGCTCGAGCACGGCGGTCGACTCGTTCGCGCCGCCGCGCGGCATGACGACCGCGCTCTCGGCATCGAGCGTCACGTGCGCGTCGCCGACCGTGATCGTCGACGGCGAGGCGCCCGACACGACGCGCATCGGCGTCTCCTCGACGAGGGCCACCGGCGCGGTCGGCAGCGCCTTCGGCGTATCGATGGCGAACGCGAACACCGCAGCAGCGGCGGCAGCCACGGCGACCGACGGCAGCGCGATCCACAACCAGCGCCGCGATGGCGGTGGTGCGATCTGCGTCGTCACGGTGCCATCGAGGCGCGACCACAGTCCACGCTCGACGCGGGCCCACGAGAGGTCAGACATCGGCTCGACGGGAGGACGCACGTTGCTCACGACGCACCTCCATCGAGCTCGCCGATGTAGCTCCGGAGAACCTCGTCCTTCGCCGCGCGCTTCATGAGGTCCTTGCGCGCACGCCACACGCGCGTCTTCACCGCGACGATCGAGCTCTCGGTCAGCGCGGCGACCTCGGCCATCGACAGGCCGTCGATCGTCGCGAGCGCGAACGCGATGCGCTGTTTCGGATCGAGGCGATCGAGCGCGGCATAGAGCCGGCGCGCGGCCTCGCGGATCTGCGACTCGCGCCGCGTGTCACTGTCGTTGGCGAGCGTGTCTTCGACGAGCGCGAGATCGATCGCCACGGGCTTCTTGCGGCTGATGGCGAGGTACGCGATGCGGGTCGCGATCGTCTGGCACCAACGCGTCAGCGTGCTGTCGCCGCGGAACGATGGCAGCGCGCGGAAGATCTCGAAGAATGCGTCCTGCACGAGATCCTCGAGCTCGCGGTTCGAGCCCAGGATCCGATACAGCGTGTGATGGACAGCTTTGCGCTGGGCGAGGAAGACGTCGCGTTGCGCGTCGCGATCACCCGCGGCCGCGCGACGCGCGAGCGCGAGGTTCTCTGCCCGCACAGCTTCCGTAGAAATCCCCACGAAACACTAGTGGGCCTGACTTCGCGGAAGGTCGCAACCAATTCACCTTCCAAGATCTGCAGCAACGATCAGCCCGATCGAGAGCGCGAAAGGTGGGACCTCGAAAAATTTGGATCCCATTCCCATCCTCGTGTAGGTCGGTGTGCCGGGCGTCGCGTCGAAGCCAAGCATTCCACCGACGCTGAATGCACCGACGCGCATGCGCACGAACGTTCCCGCGCGCACCGTGACGAGCGTCTCTCGCTCGTGGCGCTCCGTCATTCCTTCTTCACCATCGAGGTTCGACCGGAGGGCACCTGCGCCGACATACGGCTCGATCTCCCACCGCGGCGCCAAGACAAACGCCCAGCTCGCGAGACCCATCACACTCCAGTCACGCCACGTGCCCTTGAAGCCGCCGCCCTGTACATCGGCCTCTGTGCCGAGCTCGGCCGCGAGACCGAGGCGCAGCGCGTAGCTCGTCGGCTTCACGAACACCGCGAGGCTCGCGCGTCCGCCGAATTCATTCTGCTCGCCGCGCGCGACGCGGGTCGCGAGCCCGCCTTGGAGACGGAGCTCGACGCCGCTCGCGCCGGGCGCTTGTGGCTGCACCACACCGTCGCTCGGTCCTGTCGGTCCCGTCGGTCCTTCTATCGTGTCGGCGACGTCGACGTCGACTTGTCCCGGCGGCGGCGGCGGCGGCAAGCGCATCAGCGTCTTGATGGTGAGTGCGGCCGCGGCGGCGCTCGCCGGATCGAGCGGGCCCGAGGGCGCGACGCGATGCTCGGCCTCGCCGCGCTCGCGATCGAACACGACGAGATCGCCCTTCTCGCGCCACACGACGAAACGCGCGGTCTGCGCGTCGCCGATCAATTGCGCGTGTGTGGTGTCCGTCGGGCGCTCGGCTTCGATGATGACCTCGAGCCGCCACGGCGCGAGCGTCGCCTTGACCGCGCGTTGCAGCTCGGGGTCTGCATCGGCGAGGAGCACGCGCATCGTGCCGTCCGCGTGCACGAGCGAGCTCGCGAGCACGAGGCAGACGAGGATGCGGATCACGGACACGGGTCGGCCACTCCTTGCAGCGTGAACGCGACCGAACGCACGAGCGCGACATGCTCGAGGAGCGCGTCGTCGAGCTCGCTCGTGCGCGCGCCGAACGGGTACGCGAATGACGTCACGTCGTAGCCGTCGTCGCGCAGGATCTGGATCGACGGCACCGCTTCGTCCTTCATGTACGCGGCGAGGCCATTCTCCTCGACGTACGTCGGCGCACGCAGGTGCGCGACGCCGTGCGCGGCGATGTCGTGACCGTCGTCGGCGAGGTCCTTGACCAGCAGCTTCTTGTCGTAGCCCTGGTTCTGGTACCGCGTGAGGAAGAACGTGATCCGCGCGTCGTATTGATCGAACAGCGGCCTGAGCGCGTGCCACTCGAAGATCGAGAAGTCGTCGAACGAGAACGCGATGCCGCCGGAGATCGGGCGACCCGCCGCGAAGTCGCCGTACGTGTAGAAGGCGAGCCCGCGATCGCGCGCACCGGCGAGCACGTATTCGATATCGGCGACATCGATCGTGCCGCCGGGCCGATGACCGTAGAGCTCGATCACCTCGCCGCGATCGCGCGCGCGGTCGAGCCCCGAGTCCACCGTCGACATGTTGCCGGCCTTGTGGTCGAGGTTGACCGCGCAGTGCACCTTGCGACCATCGCCGTCGTAGAACGCGCGCTCGACGCCCTGGACATCGACGCGACACGCAACGAGCCCGAGCACGCATGTTAGGGTCGCCGCGTGCGCAAAGCCGCCGCGCTGCTGATCGTGCTCGCGGCGACAGATGCGCGCGCCGACTCGACCGACCTGGTCACGCGTCCGCTTGCGCTCGAGCGTCACCAGTTTCACGCCCAGCTCTCCCTCGAGATCAGCCTCTACGAGCGCATGGTTGGCAAGCCGATCGCCCTCGCGCCCGACTTCTGGGTCGGCGTGACGGAGCAATTGACCGTCGGCGTGATCCACAGCAGTCAGAGCGTAGACCGAATCGGGGCACGAGCGACGGTCTGCCTGCGCCAGAGCGACCTCCTGTGTGACGGTCCCTACCAGGGCTCGGGTCTCGACGTGCGATATCGCCTCAGCGACGGGCCGTTCGCGATCGCACCACGCATGCGCCTGCTCGTGCGCGACATCGACCCATGGAAACCGGCGGTAACGCTCGGCACGCTCGCGCGCTGGTCGCGCGGGCGGTTCTCGATCAAGACCGACCCGTATCTGCGGCTCGGCCTCGCGAATCGAGACAAGGGGAACCGCGCCGCGTTCGTCCTGCCGTTCTGGTTCGGCGTGCAGCCGACGTGTCGCTGGCTCGTCGAGCTCCACACCGGCGCGGACGGTGACATCGCGGTGCTCTCGGACGGCTGGCACGTACCGTTCGGGCTCGTGGTGACCGCACGCGCGACGGAGACGATCGATGTCTCCGTCGAGGTCGGCGCGACCCAGATCTACGGCTATCAGGTCGACAGCAAGCAGCGCTACGTGATGTTCAGCGCGTCGTACCGGTCACGCGGACGCTTGCGTGAGCGGTGACTGCTCGCGCGTCTGCAAGAACCTGAGCTCCGGGAAGTCCTGCTTCGCGCGGTTCATCTGCCAGTCGTTGCGCGCGAGGAACACCGTCGCGCCGGAGTGATCCTCGGCGATGTTGTCGCGGTTCGCGTCGGCAAACTTCTTGATGAGCTTCGGATCATCGGCGTCGACCCAGCGCGCGACCTCGAACGACGTCGCCTCGAAGTGGCAGGGCAGGTCGTACTCCGAGCGGATGCGATCGGCGAGCACGTCGAACTGCAGCGCACCGACGACCCCGACAACGAAGTCGGAGCCGAGGAACATGCGGAACACCTGCGCTCCGCCTTCTTCCGCGATCTGCTCGAGCGCGCGGCCGAGGTGCTTCGCCTTCATCGGATCGTCGGCGCGCACGCGGCGCAAGAACTCCGGCGCGAAGCTCGGGATGCCGGTGAAGTGCAGGCCTTCGCCCTCGGTGAGCGCGTCGCCGATGCGCAGCGTGCCGTGGTTCGGAATGCCGATGATGTCGCCGGCCCACGCCTCTTCGGCGAGCTCGCGCTCGTTCGCCTGGAACAGCATCGCGTTGTGCACGCCGAGCGCCTTGCCGGTGCGCGGGTTGGTGAGCCGCATGCCGCGCGTGAAGTGACCCGATGCGAGCCGCACGAACGCGATGCGATCGCGATGCTTCGGATCCATGTTCGCCTGGATCTTGAACACGAAGCCCGAGACCTTCGGCTCGTCGGGGAGCACGATGCGCTCGCGCGCCGGTTGCTGGCGCGGCGGAGGCGCGAGCTTCGCGAGGCCGGCGAGCAGCTCGCGCACGCCAAAGTTGTTCACGGCGGAGCCGAAGAACACCGGCGTCAGGTGGCCTTCGCGATACGCCTCGAGGTCGAACTTCGGGCAGAGGCCGCGCACCATCGCGACGTCCTCGCGGAGCTTCGCGACCGCGGTGTCGGGCAGGAGGCGGTCGAGCGCGGGATCGTCGAGCCCTTGCACCGTGATGCCTTCCTGGAGGTACTCGCCCTTGCTGCGCTCCATCAGGATCAGCTGATCGCGAAACAGGTCGTAGCAGCCGAGGAACTCTTTCCCCATGCCGATCGGCCACGACGCGGGACACACGTCGAGCTGGAGGTCGTGCGAGATCTCGTCGAGCAGCTCGAACGGATCGCGACCGTCGCGATCCATCTTGTTGATGAACGTCGCGATCGGCACGTCGCGCAGACGGCAGACCTCGAACAGCTTGCGCGTCTGCGTCTCGATGCCCTTCGCCGCATCGATCACCATGACCGCGGAGTCGACCGCGGTCAGCGTGCGGTAGGTGTCCTCGGAGAAGTCTTCGTGGCCCGGCGTGTCGAGCAGGTTGAACGTGCAGTTCGAGAACTCGAACGTCATCACCGACGTCGTCACCGAGATGCCGCGCTCGCGCTCGACCTTCATCCAGTCACTGCGCGCGCGCCGCCGATCGCCGCGGGCCTTGACCGCACCGGCGAGCTGGATCGCGCCGCCGAACAGCAGCAGCTTCTCGGTCAGCGTGGTCTTGCCCGCATCCGGGTGCGCGATGATCGCGAACGTACGGCGCTTCGCGATCGCGGCGGGTAGCTCGGGCATGACGGCGGACCTTACTTACTCGAGCTGCAGGCCGCAATCCGAGCAGGCGCCCTCGACCAGCGGCGCGGCCGTCCCGCATGCGGGGCATGGCGGCTCGTCGGTGACGATCAACGTCGGCTGCGGCGCGACCGGTGCGAGCCCTTCTCGCTCCATCGAGGCGCGCCAGTCACCGCGGAGCAGATCCGAGAGAGCCGGGATATCTGCCTCCTGAACCAGGAGGTGCGTCTTGGTCCCTCAACCCTTACCGGCGCCGGGCGGACAGCCGACGATCGCGGGGATGTCCGCATCGAGGCAGCGTAGCCGCAGCGCTTTCATCTCCTGGATCGAGCCCGACATCGCGGGCACGAGTGGAAGGCCATCGAGCATCTCTTCGGCCTCGCGAACATCCATCATCACTACCTATCACCTGACTCGGCACGGACCCAAGTCGTAAGATCCCTGGGTCGGTTTGAGCCCAAAATTGACGCTAAGTTGCAGAGCCGCAGGGAAGATTTGCTGGCAGTGCAATTGCTGTTATTCGGTGGGCGAGTAGGAGATGATGCGCCCCACGACACATGCAGAACTTGAAGTTCGGCGTCGTGGTGTGTGGACTGTTGGGGCTCGTCGGCTGTTTCTTGCCGATGATGTCGGGGATCAGCTTCTTCGACACCCGCAACTTCGATGCAGCCAACTTCTATATCATCGCCGCTGGCTATGCCGCCGCCGCCGTCATGGGCGCGATGGGCATCGCGAAGGGGATGCAGCGGTGGATGTCGATCATCGCGATCGTCGGGTTCAGCGTGGTGTTGCTGCGCATGCGCGGCGAGGTCGTGGAATTGCTCCAGGCCGGCATTGGCGCGAAGCTGATGGGGGTTGCCGCGCTCGCAGGACTCGCACTCGCGATCCTGACGACCGTGAAGCCCGAGCCGGTTAAGTAGATCTGTTCGCTTAGTTTTCGGGTGTGCTCTTTTGCTCCGCTTCGGCGGCACGTGTAACGTCAACGACTGGGGGAGATATCTCGTATGAAGAACATGAAGGTCCTGATTCTGGTGTTCGGTATTCTCGGAGTGATCTCGCTGTTCATTCCGACCGAAGGCTTCACGATGTTTGCATTCCTGAAGCTCGCAGGAATGGGCTACCTCGTGCCGGTGCTCGGCGGCTTCGTGCTCGCCGCCGTGATGGGCGCAATGGGCCTTGCCAAGCCGCCGATGCAGCAGTGGCAAGCAGGCCTCGCAGCCGCGGGCTTTGCCATGGTCTTCGTCCGTCTGAAGTTCTGGCAGATGATCAAGGGAATCGGCGACGCGCCGCTCTCGGGCAAGCTGCTCATCGTGGCAGTGCTCGGTGGCTTGATCGTGTCGATCCTCGCGCTCGCGAAGCCCGAATCGAAGGCTTAAGGCGGGGTCGAGCGCGACGCGCTCGTGGACAGGTCCACCTGCGTCTCGTGCAGCGTCTGCTCGCGTTTTGACCGCAGCAGCTCCGCGAGAACATCCTCGAGCGGACGCCGTGCGGCTGTTGCCGCTTCCGAGACCTCGATCGCGAGCGTCTTCCACATCTGTTCGCGGATGTCGGTCGGCAGCACGTTCTCGAGGTATTCGAGCGAGACCCCGCGCAGGGTGGGGTCCTCGCTGCTCATGCCGAGGAACGCCATCTGGATGGCCTCGGACGGCAGCGCCAGCGCGAGCAGCGTCGCGAGGTGCTTGAGCGTCTGCGGCGTGTGCGTCGTGTGCTCGAGCTCGCGACGCACGCCTGCGAACACCAGCTCGTCCTCGATCACGAGCTCGGGATGGACGTCACGGAGCCTGGCGAGGCCTTCCGCGACCGCGCACCGGACGTCGATCTCGGGGTCCGAGAGGTCGGCAACCAAGCCGGCGCGAGCGAGCTCGGCGCGAGCGCGGTCACTCGCAGCGGCGACGATCACCGTTGGTAGCTGCGCCCGGATCGCGGACGAGAGATTTGCATCGCGGAGGGCATCGGTGAGCTGACCGATGCACGAGGTCGCCACCCGCGAGATCGCTCGCATCGCCGCTTCGGCGAGGTCAGGGCGATCGAGCAGCGTGACCGCGAACGCGACACCCGCGGGCGAGAGCGGCGATACCTCGAGGGCGGGGCGGATGCGCTTCGGATCGTTCGATGCGAGCTCGGTCAGGAGGCGTGTCGCGCTGTTGATCGATGGTTTGGACACCTTCTGGCGCGTGCGCGGAAGGAAGCGCGCCCAGCGCGAGCTCTTCGAGGTCTGGGCCGGCTGCGCTTGGAAGGCACCCGAGGACCGGACGAGCTCGAGCGTGGCGCGTGTCGTGCGATCGCGCGGCTCCTCGTTCTCGAAGTCGATCGAGTGCGCGAGCAGACTGCGTTCGAGCGCCTCGACGTAGCTGTGCTGCGCCTTGAGCGCGACGAGCATGCCGACCGCCGAGAGCGCGATCGCAGCGACGAGCAGCATCGTCGTGGCGTGCGGCGCGAACGCGATGATCACGAGGACGGAGACGCCACCGAGGACGTCACCGAAGCGCTCGACGGCGACGTCGATGATCGTCTTCGTCGCGCGGCGCTCGGCCGCGAGGAGCGGCGTGTAGAACACCTCGTACGCCTCGCGATAGAGCGAGTTGCGCAGCACGTTCTCGGCACCGCGGAGCGCGACGTACGTGCCGATGCCGGGCGCGATGATCGCGGCGATACCAAACGCGATGACCGCACCGGGCAGCGACGCCAGCGTGCGCGCGAGACCGAGGTGCTGGAGGGCCCACTTGCCGAGGAGCCACTGCACGAGCGCCGTGAGGACTCCGACGACGCCATGGAACATCGCGAACAGACGCGTGAGGTCGTCGGGCTGCTTGACGATCTCGGTCGCCATCGCCTTGAAGACGTAGTCGATCAGGGCGGCGGAAATCGTGACGATCACGGTGACGATCGCGAGGCGGCTGAGCAGCGACACCGTCGTGATGCTTCGCAGCGCATCCTTCAGGACGGGGGCGTCTTCTTCGACGTGCGTCTTGGCATCGCGGCCGACGCGCGCGAGCCGCCAGGTCGCGAGGAGCTCGAGCCCGGCGATCATCGGCAGCAGCATGTTGGTCCCGAACATCGCGGCGACGCGTTCGGCGAGCACGGCACCGACGATCGCCCCGACGGTGGCACCGGTGCCGACCGTCCCGAGCACGCGGCGGGCGGTGCGCGGGTCGAAGCACTCGCTGACGACCGACCAGAAGCCAGAGACCAGGATGGGGCCGACCAGCGTCTGGTGCAGGAAGACGACGAGCGCGACCGACCGCGGGAAATATGGCAGCAGCTGCCACTCGGCGACCAGCAGTACGGCGCTGACGACGTTCGCGGTCTGCATGACGCGCATCGGGATGCCGCGTCGCAGCCTGCTCGCGAACATGAGCGTGAAGCCGATCGACAGCGCGGATGACACCGCGAGCAGCAGCGGCAGGTTCGTGACCGCGAACCGCTGCAGGAAGATCGCGTCGCGCGCGGCCTTACCCGCGAGCTGACTCGCGAGCACGACGACCGCACACGTCGTCGCGGCGAGGACGAGCGCGCGCGTCTGCTTTTCGTCAGGCGCCGGCGTGTCCAAGCTTGCCTCTGACGGGCTTGCCGCCGGTCGCAGGTGCTGTGGTCGGCTGCCGCTTGCAGCGCATGTACTCGCGCCCGACGAGGAACGCGAGCAGCATCCACACCGCAGCCATCACGACGTTGACGCTGGCGAACAGGCGCGGCGACAGCGCCAGGGAGGTGGTGCCGATCCACACGAGACCCGCGGCGAGCACGTCGCCGAACCGCACGAAGAAGGTGTCGACCGCGGCCTTCGCCTTGTACTTCGCTTCGCGCGTCGTCGGGAGCCAGAGCATTTGACGGACGGTGTTGTGGAGCGAGTAATCGACGCCGTTCTCGGTGATCTTCGCCACCTTCATCCACGCGATGATCGGCACGGTCGCGATCAGTCCGTACCCGCCGAGCGCGATCGCGGGCAAGATCAGGAGCGCGGCGCGGACGCCGATGAACTGCACGACGCGCGACACTATGAACATCTGAAGCACCGCCGCGACGATGTTCACCCACGTGAAGAAGTCACCGTAGAACGCGCCGATGATTTTCTCGGCGACCTTTTCGTTGCCCGCGGCCTCGAGCTTCGCAGCCTGTTCGACCGCGGAGCCGAGGATGTACTCGCCCATCGTGTTCACGATGTTGTAGACCACGATCATGATCGCGATCATGCGGAGGTACTTCACGGTAAGGACGAGCTTGAAGCCGCCCTCCTTCGATAGCGGCGTGTCGTCGATCTCGTGCGCGTCCTCTTCGGTCCGCGGAATCGCCCTTGCGGCGCGCGTGCCGATCAACGTGAGCGCGATGCTCGCGAAGAGGAGTCCGGCCGCGATCGGAATGAGCGGACCGGGGCCGAGCGCCGCGCTCATGCGCCCCGCGCTGTAGGAGCCTGCAATCGCGCCGATCGTGCCGCCGATCGCGATGACCGGGAACAGCCGCTTGCCTTGCTCCTCGGAGAACAGCTCGTTCGCGAGCGACCAGAACTGCGCGATCACCATCATGTTGAAGATGCCGAGCCAGAGGTAGAACGGCACGCCGACCGGTATCCGAGCTTGGTAGAGGATCCAGAACACGACGAACGAGGCCGCGAACAGCGCGGTCACGCCATTGACGAGCGTCATGCGTTTCACGCGGCTCGCAATCAAGCCGTACGCCGGCACGAGGACGATCAAGATCAGCGCCATGCCACCCGAGGCATAGCTTTTCACCTCGGCGCCACCGCCTCCGACCAGGATCAGCGGCTCGCGGGCTACCTTGAGCAGGTAGTAGGCCATGAGGATCAGGAACAGATCGACGAGCAGGATGACAACCGGAAGTCCCTCTCCCGGCCGCACACGAGAAAACACGGAAGTCACGCGGTCGACGAGCTTCGACACTCGCCGAGCTTATAGCGACTTGAGTGCCAAGATCTCGCTGCGCGCCCTGGGATAGCAAGCGCTGGTGCGCTGCGGGGCCCACTCGGGTACAGGCCGTGATGAACCACCACCGATGGCCGTGTTTCCCCTATGTGCGTGAAGGTTGGATCTTGGCGGGGCTGCTCGACGGTGCTCCTGGGTACCCACGGCTCGGTGACGACGTTTGTGGGATTGCGCATGTGCTGCGCCTTGCGTGCGACCTCGCGCTCGCTGGTGCAAAGCGCATCTATGTGGTGTGGAACGGCGGCGGTGACCCTCCCGACCTGGCTGTGCTTTCACGCGACCGCCGGCTCGCGCGCCACGCGCGGCTCGAGGTCGTGACCGAGGTCCCGTGTGGCGACGACGGGGACACGATCCTCGTCGCGCGCGGCGACCGGTTGTTCCATCGAGATATGCCGAAGCTCGTGGTTTCGGCGCGCGCGGCCTCCGGCGCGCAGATCGGCAAGATCGCAGGCGACGAGCACGACGGCGTGATCGCCGCGGATCGCGCGACGGCACGCCGACTGGCGATGCGCGCCTTCGAGGCGGGCGGCATGGCGCGCGTGTTGGGCAGCGCATCGATCGGGGAAGCCGAGCTGCCGTATGCAGGCTTCACCGCGCGCGCCTCGGGCCCGCGTGCGCTGCGCCGCGCCGAGAAGCAGCTCGTGTGGTCGCTGCGGAAGGCCGCCGACGGGATCGCGTCGAAGGCGATCAATCGGCACATCTCGCTGCGGATCTCGTGGGCGCTGTCGGGCACGAAGGTGCATCCCAACCACATCACCCTCGCGGCGCTTGTTTTTGCACTCGCGGGCGCCGCGACGATCGCATCCGGCGGCTATCTCGCGGGCGTCGCCGGCATGCTGCTCGTCAACGTGGGCTCGATTATCGACGGTTGCGACGGCGAGATCGCGCGGCTGCGCTTCCAGTTCTCGCGCGTCGGTCAGTGGCTCGACACGACCGTCGACGATCTCGCGAACATCGCGTACATCAGCGGCGTGATCGCGAGCCTCTCCGCGAGCAGCGAGGCCTGGGCGTTTCCGATCGGTGCGGTCGCGCTTGCTGCGTTCGTGATCACGCAGACCACGCAGTACGCGCTGATCACGCTCGTCTACAAGTCCGGCGACCTCGCCGCGATCCCGTGGGCCTTCCAGAGCGCCGACTCACTCGCGCGGACGAGCCTCTCCGCGACGCTGCCGAAGCTGCTCAAGCGCGACTTCGTCGTCACGCTGTTCTGCGTGTTCGCCGTCCTCGGCAAGCTCGACTGGATCCTCGTCGGATGGGCGACGGGTGCGCTCGTGTTCTTCGTCGTGCTGTTCGTGCAGCTCGCACGAAACACGCGAAGCTTGCGCACTACTTCTTGAAGATCTTGTCGAACGCGCGGCGCATCGCACCGCTCTTCTTGTTCTGGCCGCCGGCGTAGCCGTCGTTCGAGTACGCGATGCGCGCCGACGGGTCGATGCCGAACTGCACGTAGAGCGAGAGCAGATCGTGGACCATGGCGGAGATGCCGGTCGTGCGAAGGTCGTACGAGAGGCAGTAGCTGTCGGGCTTGTTTCGGATCATCGCCTTCGCGATGATCATCATGATCACCGGGTCGATGAGCTCGCCGTTGCCGTCGAGGTAGTGCTTGTACGAGAAGAAGCGATCTTCGGGCGCGAGCTCCGGTGCGCCTTGGCCTTCTTGCTTCGGCGCGCGCATGTTCTGGATCGTGCGGTACTCGTGCTCGACGTACGCGGCGATCGAGTTGTTCTCGTCGCGCTTCTCGTACTCGACGAACTTGCGGAACGCGTCGAACAGGTTCTTTGGATTCGCGTACGCGCCGCTGATCAGATAGTAGAACACCGCACCGAGCGAGTAGATGTCCGCGGGGCGACCGACGCTCTTCACGACGCGGCCGCGCACGTTGATCTCGCTCTGCTCGGCGAACGGCCGGTTGAGCAGGATCTTCTTGCGCGTGCGGTCCGCCGCCGCGATCGAATACATCTCGTTGCGGTTGAACAGCGAGAAGTTGTCGTTCTCGTAGATGTCGATGTAGAAGTCCTCGAAGAACTCCACCTCGGGCGAGCCCTGCGTCACGTTGACGAGCAGCTCGAACGTGTTGGTCTCCTGCTCGGGGCTCTGGAAGTAGAGCGTGCCGGGCACGGCCTGGAACCGCGTCATCGAGACGTCGAGGTCCGCGTCGGCGACCTTGCCGACGTTGAAGTCGGCGAGCTTCACCTTCATCTGCGAGCCACGCAGGTTGGGGTCGGGCAGCTTGACGAGGATGTTCGCGGGCTTGATGTCGCGGTGACAGGTATCGCGCACGAGGTGAGCGAACTCGACGGCGGTCGCGACCGGCACGATGTACTCGAGGACGCGGAAGATGCGCTCGCGCAGCGGCACGGCCAACAAGTCATCGCGGCGGCGCTTCTGGCGCGCACCCTTCAAGCGTTCCTCGAGCGACATGTCGAGGAGCTCGAGGATCATGAAGTCGTTCTCGACGCGGTCGCGCACGGAGGGCGGGATGAACCCGGCGCTGTCGCCTTCACCCGAGCCGAGCAGCTCGACGATGTTCGGGTGACCCTGGACGCGCTCCAGGATCTCCTTCTCCATCTGAAAGCGCATCTGGTCTTCGCCGGTGACGCCGCGCTGCAGACACTTGAGCGCGACCGGGCGGCGGAGCGTGGTCTTCGATTCGACCCAGCGCTCTTCGCCGAGGTACGCCTTTGCGAACCGACCGGAGCCGAGCTCGATCGGATTGCCGGTCTCGTCGACGACGAACGCGTAGACGCGCGAGCGCGACACGTAGGGCGTGGGCTGCGCGATCACGCCGGAGATCTGCGTCATCGGCGGACCGAACTCGGTCATGCCCGGCGTGGTGCCGTAGTGCTGCGCGTTTTGGTTGCCGTAGAGATGCTGCGGCGGGCCGAGATGCGTGAGCTGCGGCGAGCCGCTCGCGTATTGCATCGGCGGCGGCTGCGATGGTTGCGGCCGTGGCGTGCCCTGCGCCGGCGGCTGCAGATTTTGCATCTGGCTGATGCTGGTCGGGTCAGCCTCGAAGTCCCCGTACTCGTCCATCTGGGGTTGTATCGGCGGCTGCTGCTGCGATCCGCGCTTGTCGCGCGGCGGTCCGCCGCCGGGGGGTGTTGGAGAGTGAGCCATGGGTCAGCGGCGACGAGGCGGAGGAGCCTTCGGGATCGCCCGTCCTCGAGTGTAAACGAAGTATGCGTCGGAACTGGGGCCAAAGTCGAACAAGATCGGGTCGCTGCAGTCGTCGAGGCCGATCGCAACCAGCTCGGAACCCATCGGGAAAATCAGGTGCCCGCCGTTGTCGGACGTGCCGGTCGCGACCCGCACGTGTCCGATCTCCTGCGCGCGGGGCGTCACGAGCGCGATATCGCTTGGCTGATCGAGCTGCACGGCGGGCGAGGGTCGACCGCCGAGGTGCGCGACGAAGCACGACAGTCCCTTGACGTGAATAACTCTCGCGCCCGACGGGGTCGCGATGAAGGTGACCCGGATGCGGCTCTGTTGACCGCCGATCAGGTCCACGTGCTCCTGCGTGACCATCACGAAGTGAACGTTGCGATCACCGACGAGCTGCGGTCCATCCGCGAGCGTCAGGCGCTTCGGCGAACCGGTCGACGGGGCCGCGTTCGACATCCACGCCTGGCGAATGTCGGGCGGTCGCCACGACGGCTGGATCGGCACCGGGGTCGCGGGCGGTGTTGGTGCGGCGGAGGGGGCCACGACCGGCGGATCATCGAACGTCGGGGGCTTCGAGATCGGCGTCGGGGTCGGGCGCTGCACGAGCTCGCTGCCGGCCGGCGGCGTGATCGCCATGTTCGGTGTTGTCGGGGTCACCGGATGCAGCGGCGCGGTCATCATTTCGCTCGCGTTCATCGCTGTGATCGCCGCGTAGGTCGGATACGCGGGCGTCGGCACGCTCTTCTGCGGCGCCGGCTGTGCGGGCTGCTGCACCGAACGCGGCGCGCTCTTGCGCTCCTCGGTCGGCGGCTCGAGGGCGGCGGCGAGCCCGTTCTGAAGCTCCTCGACGGTCGTCAGGCGCTTCTTCGGATCGAAGGCGAGCGCCTTGATGAGGAGCGTGATCGCATCCTCGGGAACCTTGAGCGGCTGCAGCGCCTCGCGCACGAGGTTGTCGGCGTGGCGGCGCTTCTTGTAGCCGGCGTAGACGTCTTCGTCGGCGAAGATCGCCTTGCCCGAGAGCATGTAGATCGCGACGACCGCGAGCGAGTAGATGTCCGTCGCCGCGCTCACGGGCTGGCCGGCGAGCTGTTCGGGCGCGGCCCAGCTCGGCGAGTACATCGCGAGCTTCTGGCCGGCGACGATCGCGGTGTCCTCCGCGCGCTTGCCGCCTTCTTCGTTCTCGTCGGCGCTCCACTTCGCGATGCCGAAGTCCGCGAGCTTCGGCAGCCGACTGATGCCGACGGCGCCGAACAAGATGTTCTGCGGCTTGATGTCACGATGCACGATGCCGAGCGCGTGCGCTTCGCTGAGCGAGGCGCACATCGCACCGATCACGCGTGAGGTCTCGAGGAGCGGCTGCTTGCCTTGCTCGCGCACGATGTTCGAGAGCGTGCCGCCATTCATGAACTCGCAGACCTGGAGCGGCATGCCCTCCTGATCCGAAGTGCCGAGGTGACCGAAGTCGTAGATGCGCAGCGTGTTCGGATGCGTGAGCCGCGAGAGCGCGAACGCTTCCTGGACGAAGTGCTCGTAGCTCGTGCGCCCGACGCCCGACTTGCCGCCGAGCCCCGAGAACACCTTGATGCAGACGGGGCGTGACAAGCGCTCGTCGGTGCCGCGGAACACGACGCTGTGACCACCGGACGCGATCTGTTCGACCACGCGATAGCGATCCAGCACCATGTCGCCAACGCCGACCCTCACAGGCGCTGGCTCTTTCGGCCCCTTGGGTGCCGTCCCCATCTAACCACGATGGTACCGCGAATCCGCAGGGCCACCGCGCCGCTGACGGGACACTTCTCGATGACTCGGGCTGGCAGCGCCAGGAATGTTTCTGACTATGGCGAGGTCAGGGTGTAGGGCACGGAGAACAGCGCGTAGTTGTAAACGAAGTCCGTGACGATCAGTGCGTCGTCGCCGGAAGCGAAGCCGCTGAACGTGATGCTGCCGTCGTCGTCGAAGGCGTGCAGTGCGCCGTTGCGGAGCACCACGATCGACTCTTGCGCGTGCGCGGTCTGAAACGTCGCAGTCAGCCGCACGATCCCCGTCGGTACGGCGGCCGTGTAGACCCGGAGCTTGTCGTCGATCGTGCCGGTGTCGCCGCTCGCGATCACGAGCCCCACGGGCGCCGGCGTCTGCCGAGCGAGCGTGACGTAGTAGCAGCTCGACCCGTCGGGATTTCCCGCCGGTGGGGAGGTCGCGCCGCCCGTCAACTGCGGCAACAGCGTGCGCGAATCGGTGACGATCAGCCGATACGCGCCTGCTGCCGGAAGCAGCACTTGCCGCTTCGACGTATCCGTCGCGACGTTGACGCCGAACCGCTTCCACGTGGCGAGCACCGCCTCGCTGCTCGTCACCTGAAACCCTGCTGCCAGTCCCGCAACGCCATCGGCGGTCACCTCGACGAGCGTCGGCGCGGTCACGCTCAGGAGGTACACGTCGAGGTCCGGCGTCGCGTCGTCGACGGGCTTGATGCAACCGTGCACGACAAAGCCATCGCTCCCCACGGGCTCGAGCGCGATCACGCCCGCAGGCACCGCGCCGGTCTCGAAGGCGTTCGGCTCCGGCCCTTCCTCGAGATCGATGTCGAGTCCCGCCGCGGGGTCCTGACACGAGCCGTTGACGAGCACCGTGCCACCACCACACGTCTCGGGGTCAGGCACGCACAGGCTCGTGATCGGATCGACAATCGTCCCATCGCCGCAGACCTTGCCGCCGGGCGGCACGAGCGATTCGCACTCGCCATCACCGTCCGAGTCGTCGGTGCCCTCGCCGCAAGACTTCGAGTTATCTCCGCAACCCGCAGCGAGCACCGCGATCAGGGCCACACCGAGTACGTTCATTGTTTGCAGCATATATCTGCTCGTGCGAGCCCCCGGGCTGGCATGCTATCTCGAAAGGCCGTGACGGTTCGTCACTCGCTCCTCGCTGTTGGTGCTGTCCTCGTTCTGGGGATGGCCGTGTTTCTGTTGCGCGAGGTCGGTCGCACACCATCGGCTGCGCAAGCCGATCGCTCGCCATCGCCAACGCCGCCGCCAACGCCGCCACCGGCGGTCGCGATCAAGCCGCCGCCGACCGAGCCTCCGACGCGCGCCACGATCCCGCAGTCACAGGTCCAGATCACGCCGAGCGCGCCCAGCGAAGGCACGCCCGAGCGTCCCGTCGAGGAAGTGCAGCCGCCCGAGACCGCGCGCATCTCGCCGACCGGTCCCAACCCGAAGCTCGATGCGATCATGGGCGAGGCAAACCGTGCGTACGACCAGGGCGACTTCGACGAAGCGAAACAGATCGCGGTGAAGGTCCTCGACAGAGCGCCCGGCAATGTCCGGATGATGCGCATCATCGTCTCGGCCGAGTGCATCGCCGGCGATGCCGCAGAAGCGCAGAAGTACTTTGCCAAGCTCCCAGTCGAGGACCGTGCGCAAATGCGCACTCGCTGCGATCGCTACGGCGTCACACTCAAAGACCCGTGAACCTGGACGGCCCCGCGCGCACCTACTATAAACCCGCGCATGTCGTCCCTGGTCGAGAAGCTCGGAACCGAACCCCTCCGCACGCAGGTCATCGCCGACTGCGTCGACCTCGTCGATGCGCAGGTGAAGCAAAAGGGCTTCGTCATGAAGAGCGCATACGCGACCATCAAGGCGATCAAGAAACAGTTCGTCCCCGAGGTCGTCAACTCTCTGCTCGATGACTGGATGGGCAAGCTCCAGCCGCACTACGACAAGTGGGCCGCCTCGAAGCCCTCGTCGTTCTCGGACTACATCATCGCGCGCTCCGACGATGTCGCCGAGGATCTGCTCTCGGTCACCGATGCGCGCGCCCAGAAGACGTCGCACACGACCGCGAAGAAGATGTACATGCGCATGCGCGACTCGGCGAAGAAGAACGTCGTCGAAGCGATCCCGGAGCTGTCGAAGCTCGTCGAGCGTCACCTGAACGCCGCGACGCAGCCGACCGCCGCGACTACCGCGTAGCGCTTCAGCGTTCCGCTCGTAGCCTCCGCGCCTGTCCGGCACGTGTTCCGCGGGTGTTCCGCGCGTGTTCCACGCGTGTTCCGCACGTGTTCCAGATCTCAACACAGAGGGACAAAGGGACAGAGGCCACCGAGAAGAGATCTTTTCGGGGGCGATGGAGCTCGAGCCACCGTTGCGACGAACTTGTTGCGATACACCTCGACCAGATCGCACGCGGCGTCGCGAAAATGGCGTCGCGAACAAACTCGCTCGAACGTTGGCGCGCGCGTTCGGCACCAACGTTGGCTCGAGCACGAGCGACCCCGAAAGGATCTCTTCCTCGGTGGCCTCTGTCCCTTTGTCCCTCTGTGTTAAAAATCTGGAGCACGCCCGGAACACGCGTGAACGAACACGCACGCGGACGCTGCGCACGGCGGGACGCTCTGTGACGCAACTACTGCTGGTCGAGCAGATACACCATCAAATAGCCCTCCGCCGTCCGGCGCGGGCCTGGTGCACCTGACATCAGGCGGAAGTCAGCGGCGAGCTGGCGCCGCTGATAGGAGCGATAGAGCGCCATCGGGTCGATCTCGTGCGAGTGCTCGAGGTCCTCGATCTGGCGGCCGAGGATCTCGGCGGCCCATGCGGGCGAGGCGGCGGAGAGGTGCTGCTGCTGCATCGCGCGGCGAAGCGTCGCGAGCTCTTCGCTCGTCATGTTGAAGAGGAACTCTTCGAAGGCGGCGGACTCGTCCGCAGACATGCCGTCGCGGCCGAAGAACTCGAGGACCTCGGGGCTGCAATCCTCGGTGACGAGGCGGAACGTCTCGGTCGCGCCGAGGAGTGTGCCGTAGGCGGAGTTGATCCGGTTACGGGCGTGCCACGCGGACTCGAGGAGCGGGGCGAAGTCGTCGATCTCGAGGGCGGCGTCGTCCCAGACCGTGATCAGCTGATCGGCGGCGCGCTGCTTCGTCTTGCGCGAGACGTCGGGCTTGCGTAGCAGCGCGAGAAAGAGCTCCTCGCCGAGGAGGGTGTAGATCGATTGGGCGAGCTCCTCGCGGAGATCGTGGGTCATGCGCGTGCAGTTCGGGACCGTCGAGGTCGCTTTGACGAAGCCGCGCAGGAAGTTGATCTTGGTGAGGAGGTACGTGCGCGAGAGCGTCGCCTTCAGCGGAAGGGCGAGGTCGCCGGAGAGGCCGTCGATCGTGCAGAGGTGCTCGATCAGCGTTTGCTCGTTGCGGGGCTCGCCGCCGAGCTGCGTCGGGCGACGAAGCGGGCGCTGGCGATCGAGGAGCGACGAGGTCGCCTTGAGCTCCTCGATGAGGCTCTTGAGAATCTCGGCGTCGGCGGGAGAGGAGGCGCTGACCGCAGCGAGAGCCTGCTCCACGAGCTCTGTCTCGTGAGAGTCGAGCACGCTCACCACGAAGGCTGGAGCTGCACCCAACGTCATGCCCGAAGAAGCTAGCACGGACGTGGAGCGGGAAGCTGTTTGGACCGAAGTGCTCACCGGAGGTTCCGTTGGGGTGCGCATGGGGTACGACGTGGGAGGTGCAGTGCGATTCAGTCAGCGGTCGCCGAAGTCTTGCCAGTTTCGTCGGTGTTCTTCTGTGCAGCCTCTCGACGACGGCGTAGCACGAACCTAACCACGACGGCCAGGATGACCAACACGATGACTCCGGCGATGACGAGGTCGACACGCTTCGCCTGTGCTGCGATCGACTCCCAGTTCGAACCGAGTTGATATCCCAGCACCATCAGGCCACCGCCCCAGATGGTCGCGCCGAGGAAGGTCAGGGTGAGGAATTGGGGAAGCGGCATGCGTGCGATACCGGCCGGGATGGAGATGAGGTGTCGCACCACGGGGAGAAAGCGACCGATGAAGATCGTCTTGCCGCCATGCCGGGCAAAGTACTCCTCGGTCTTCTCGATGTCCTTCGCGCGAACGAAGAGGTACTTGCCATAGCGAAGCAGGAGCGGCTTGCCGCCCGCAGCGCCGAGCCAGTACGAGAGCGACGAGCCCGTGAGAGCGCCGGCGCTGTTGAGGACCAGGATGATGGGCAGCGAGAACTCGCCCTGCGATGCGAGGTAGCCCGCGAACGGCATGACGAGCAGCGACGGGATCGGGACCATGGTGCTCTCGAGGACGATCAGCAGGAACAGGCCCGGGTACCCGAGGGTCAGGACCAGATTCTGGACCGCATGCGCGAAGTCTTGGAGCACGGGCGGGTCTTACACCATGGTGGGACGAGTCGCCTGGAAAACAGTGCGGCATCGCGTGGCGAGACGCACACAGCCGGGGGCTAGGGACGCCTACGAGGTTGCCAGGAACGAGAAGTAACGCTCGGGGAAGTCGTTGAACGCCATCAGCGCACCGCATTCGGGACAGGTCTGCGGCGGCGGGTCGAGGCGGACGAGGCGCTCGTGGTTCGCGATCGCATCGAGGAGCAGCGACTCTTCGCGGCCGCACGCATCACACGCGTACGGCGCGTAGAACGAAGCAACGCGCGCGTTACCACGCGTCGCGATGATCATGTTGAGCTGATGCATGAGCGGCTCGGCCACGCGGCGCAGCTCGACGAAGAGGCCGGCCTTTTGTGCCGCTGCCTGCATGCGGATCCAGTCGCGCACGCCGAGCGAGTTGATGAACGTGACCGCCGCGAGATCGAGTGTCAGCTTGTTATTCCGCGCGCGAGAGATCAGCTCGTGCAGCGCCGCGCTCTCGTCGATCGAGCCGGCGAGGGCGAGCGCGTCACCTGTATCGGTGACGGTCATGCGACCACGAGTCTCGGCTGGGAAGGTCACGGCGTGGGCCTCTGTACGAAGACGTTGTAAGACGAAGCTTGGATGCGTTCGTTCGGCGGATAGCGGACGTCGATCAGCGCGATGATCTCGGTGCGTGTCCCCGGCGCGAGATTGAATACCAGGTGATCGCACGAGCGGTACGTCAACGCGACACCCATTCCTGCACCACCACCCGACTCCCGGATGTCGTTCTTGGCCAGCGACGACAGGATCGTGTCGCGCTGGAGGCTGCCGAAGCCATCGTTGACCTCGATCGCGAGATAACGCGCATCGCAGCCCCAGCGCAGCCGCACTTGATGTCGGGCATCGAGCTCGAGCTCGCCCTCGCGCGGGAGGTCCTTGCGGTAGTGCTCGCCGTTCGCGTCGACCGGCGCGTTGTGCACGGCGTTCGAGAGCAGCTCGTCGGTGACGAGCATCGCCATCGATGCGACGCGCGCACTCTGTCCGATGCCGCGCACCTTCTCGGCGAGCTCGGCCACGAGATGCGGCCGCTGCTGCGCGCGCGTCAGTACGGTCTCGTGCAGCTGCGTGCCCCACAGCATGTACTTCTCGGCACCGAACATGTCGTTCTTGATCAGCTTCTGCGCCGTGATCGTGAGCTCCTCGGCGAGCACCGGCATCGGATGCACGAGCAGGTTCGTCACCGAGCCCATGCCGAGGATCGCGGGCACTTGCGCCATCGCGGTGGTGCCGAGCAGCGTCATGCACGCTTCGGTGCCGCGTGCCTTGCCGGCCTCGATCAGCTCGGCGAGCTTCGGTAGCTCCATCGCGCCGTCGACCACGACGAGCACCGGCTGCAGATGCGCGAGCAGCCGGACCGCTTGTTCGACGTCATCCGCGACATCGACCTTGTAGCCGGTCACGCCGAGGATGCGTTGCACGGTTCGCTGCGTCTTGCGATCCGGGTGCACGATGAGAATCGACGGCGCCGCCAACTCGCATGATGGTATCAGCGGGTCAGATGCCTTTGCCACCCGACCGGTTGCGAAGCACGAGGATGCCGCAGAACACCGTTGCCATGACGGCGCTACCGAACAACAAGGCGAAGATCGGCGTCAGGTTGCCGCCCTTCGCGTCGTAGAGCCTGCCGATCACCAGCTCCTGCACGATCGGGCCGAGGCTGCCGAGCCCCGAGATGAAACCGGCCGCGAACGTCGCGGCCTTGCGACCGCCGATGTCGATCGCACCGGCGCCTGTGAGCAGCGCGTCGGGACCGAACAGCGTGAAGCCGACTGCGCCGAGCAGCACGACGAACACGACGACGCCGCTGTCGCTGAAGATGATCAAGAGGCCGGTCGCGATCATCATGCCGATCATCATGATCGTCGACACGCCGGCACGCCGTGTTCCGAAGTATCTGTCCGAGAGGTAGCCGGTCACGTAGACACCGGGGAGCCCGCACAGACTGAAGGCGGTCGAGGCGAGCGCGGACTGGCTCGTCGACAGGAAGTAGTTATTCACGAGGAAGTACGCCGCCCAGCCCCACACCGCATAACGGATCAGCTTCGCGAAGAAGTAGAACCCACCGACGAGCAGGAGGTTGATCCACGCATCGCGCGAGAGGCGAATCCGTGACGGCGGCAACGGCCCACCGGCGACGGGCTCCGGCGACTTCGACTCGTCGGCCGCCGTGGTCGGATCGTCGATCGGTGCGAGCGCGACATCTTCAGGCCGATTGCGCTGGAGCAAGTAGAACTGCACCCAGACGATCGCGAGCACGAACGCGCCGAAGTAGAAGCACCAGCGCCAGTCGCCGCCGTAGCGCGCGGCGAGATACAGGACGCCGGCCATCGCCCACAGCGACGCGAGCGAGCCGACCGTGAAGTTCGTCGACCACATCCCCATCACACGGCCGCGTTCCTCCTTGTGGAACCAGTTCGCCATCGTGCCGACGTTGCCCGACCAACCCGTCGCCTGCGCGAGGCCGTTGACCAGCACGAGGCCCATCAGGATCGGCACCGACAGCGTGATCCCCATCGCGAGCGTCACGAGGATCGAGAGCGTCATCCCGATCAGCACGTTCCTGCGCGGGCCGAGCTTGGTGCCCATGCCCGACGCGAGGAACTGACCGACGGCGTACGCGATCAGGTAGACCGCACCGATGTCACCGAGCGTCGTCGCGCTAAAGCCGGCTTCCTTCCCGATGTCGGCTTTGGTCGCGTTGAACGGCGTGCGCGCGAAGTAGAAGCCGAAGTACGCGATCCAGGTCGTGGTGAAGATGCGAGTGCGCCACTTGCGCTGCTCGGCGGTGAGAGGCGTCGCCACGCCCGGATACTACTTCTTCGCTGGCGTACGCGTGACGTTGACCGGTGGCAACGTTGGTTGACGCGCCGGTGCGCCAACACCCGCAGGCAAGCTCGTCGGCGTCTTCGTGTCGTGCATCGAGAAGTCGGTCTTCTCGACGCCCGCGTCGTCGAGATCGACGAGCGAGAGCTCCATCGGCATCTCGACCGGCATCTCGATCGGCGGCTCCGACGACTCGAGCGCCGGCATCGGTCCCGAATCGAAATCGATATCGACCTCGTCCTCGATGATGCCGTCCGAGTTGCGAACGGTGCCCGCGGCAAACGACTGCGGTTGCGGCGGCGGTTGCATCACGGTCATCGGTGACGTGGATGGACGCCCGAAGCGCACGCTCAGCTCCTGCGTGACGGCCGGCGCGTACGTCATGTCGATCAGCGGCTCGAGCGTGTGGGCCGCGGCGACGGTGATCAACACCGGCTTGTGCAGAATGCGCTCGAACGCGGCCTGCATCTGCGGCTTTGGATCGCGCACGCAGATCACGATCTCGCCATCGCGCATGCGTCCGATCGGCAGCGCGAAGTGGTGCCGCGCGATGTTCGCGGGCACGAGCTTCGCGAGGCTCTTGTCGCGATTGTCGAGGTGCTTCGTCAGCGCGGCCGCGACATCGAACTGCTCCGCGAGCGCACGCGCGGCTTGATCGGGCTCGATGTGACCGCGCACGATAAGGAGCGAGCACAGCCGCATGCCGGCGACGCGCTGGTCCGCGAGCGCCGTCGCGAGATCCTCGGCGCTGATCAATCCATCTCGGTGAAGGATCTCACCCACACGCATAGCGCTGCCTTCCTCCCCCCGGAGCCGGACCATTCGTTCCATTCAACACCAAACGAATGTCGGATTGCTAGCGCTGGGCTCACTCGCATACCGATCGCTGACCGAGCCGCGTGTGCGTACAACTCGGCGAATTTCTGCGGGGCAATCTCTGCGTTGTGGTGTGCGGGCACGGCATGGGGAGCACACCGAGCGTATACGCACCAAATATGCGTAGTTACTAGACAATTCCGAATCCAGCGGTACAAATCTATTCGTGAACGTCGGCAGCCATATCGGTCAGTACCGCATCGTCAAGAAGCTCGGTGCCGGCGGCATGGGCGCCGTGTATCTGGGCGAGCACATCCTTCTCGGCCGGCGCGCCGCGATCAAGACGCTGCTCCCGGCGCTCTCGAAGAATCGCGAGATCGCAGAGCGCTTCTTTAACGAAGCGCGCGCGACCTCCGCGATCTCCGATCCGGGCGTCGTGCAGATCTTCGACTTCGGCTATCACGTCGACGGCACCGCGTACATCGTGCTCGAGCTACTCGAAGGCGAGTCGCTCGCGAACCGCATCGATCGCATGGGTCAGCTCCTGGTCTGCGAGTCGCTGCGCATCGCGCGTCAGGTCGCCGCGTCACTTGCGGTCGCGCACGAGCACGGCATCGTTCATCGCGATCTCAAGCCCGACAACATCTTCTTGATCCACGACGGCGAGACCACGTCGGGCGAGCGCACCAAGATCCTCGACTTCGGCATCTGCAAGCTGAAGAAGGACGACGTCCGCATCACCGGCAGCGGCGTGATGGTCGGAACACCCGTCTACATGTCGCCCGAGCAGTGCCGCGGCAACAGTGACGAGATCGATCATCGCTCGGACATCTACGCGCTCGGTTGCGTGCTGTTTCAGATGCTGACCGGCCGCGCGCCGTTCGAGCACGATGCGCCCGGCGACTTCATCGTCTCGCACATGCAGCACACGCCGCCGCTCGCGAGCTCGCTCGTTCCCGCGCTGCCACCGATGGTCGACGAGATCTTGATGCGCTGCCTCGCGAAGTCGCCGGTGGATCGCTTCCAGTCGATGGGCGAGCTGTGCACCGCGCTCGGCAACGCCATGGATCGCATCAGCACACCTGGCGTCGCGACTGCGCTCGCGCGCCCCGCACTCGTGCTCGGCGCCGGTTACCGCTCGGTCTACGACGCGAACGTCGGCAGCGCGGTCGTCACGCGTGACGCCACGCCGCAGCGGATCGACAGCAACGAGATGGAGACGCCGAGGCTGAAGCCGTCTCTCCTCAAGTTCTTCGCGGTGGCCGCGGTGCTGCTGCTCGTGATCGGCGCGGTGATCGTCTCGCGCGTCGAGGTCGGCGGCACGTCCGCGATCGCGGAGCCCGCGTATCGCTACACGACGCCGGTCGACACGACCGCACCACGTGCGCAGCCGCCCGCCGCAGCGGTGACTCGTACAGAGGAAGCGGTGCAATTTCCCGAGCTCGACGACACCGTCGAGCCGAGCGCGACGCCGGCCCAGGAGGTGCATCCGAAAAAGGTGCACAAGCCGAAGCCGAAACCGCGAGCGATCCGCCGTCAGGCGCCCTCGCGGCCGCAGGCGCCCGAGGACCTCTATGACACGCGTTGATTCTCCTCGTTTGCTTTTCCTCACCATCCCGCTCCTCGCTTCACTGCTCGCCTCGCCGAAGGCACACGCGCAATCGGCCGAGGCAGAGGTGCTGTTCCGCGAGGGGCGAAAGCTCGTCAAGGCCGGCAAGCTCGAAGCAGGTTGCGACAAGATCGAAGCGAGCGAGAAGCTCGAGTCGAGCGTCGGCACACTGCTGAACCTCGGCGACTGCCGCGAGAAGCTCGGCCGCTACGCGAGTGCGTGGGCCGCATTCCGCAAGGCGGAGTCGCAAGCGAAGGTGCGTGGTGGCGACGAGAAGCGCCGCAACGAGGCGGGGAAGCGCGCGAGCGTGCTCGAGCCAAAGCTGTCGCAGCTCGTGATCATGGTGAACGGGAAGACCGACGGCCTCGTCATCAAGCGCGACGACGAACCGATCGACGCGCCGATGTGGAACACGCCGCTGCCGGTCGACCCGGACAAGTACGTGATCGTCGCCGAGGCGCCGGGCTACAAGCCGTGGCGCACCGAGATCAACGTCACGGGCAAGCAGCGCCGCCAGGTCGTCAGCGTGCCGGCGCTCGAGAAGGCGCCGGTCGCCTCGCAGCCGCGCGAGCAGCTCGGCCCGACGAGCTTGCAGCCCGTGGTCGTGCAGCCGCCGCCGACCCAGCCCACGTACGTCGTCGAGAAGCGCAGCGCTCCGAGCATGTGGACGACGTCGCGCAAGGTCGCGGTCGGCGTCGGTGTTGTCGGCGCCGCGGCGCTCGGCACAGGCATCTACTTCGGGCTGCGCTCGAAGGACTACGAGGACAAGAGCAACGAGCTGTGCCCCGGCTCGATCTGCGATGTCCCGGAAGGTCTCCGGTTCAACGACAAGGCGCAGACCGCGGCGATGAACGCCAACATTCTGTACGTCGCCGGCGGTGCTGCCATCGCGGCCGGCGCGGTGATCTGGCTCGTCGGCGGCCCCGACAAGGAAGTTCGCGTCATGCCCAACGTCAGCGCGAGCGGGGCCGGTGTTTCGCTCGGAGGAAAGTTCTAATGCGTCGCCTCGCCCTCTTACTTGGCCTCGTAGTCGCCTCGTGCTCGGTCCCCGACAAGAACCCGAGCACCACCGATGCCGGCATGGATGCCCCGCTCCCCGTCGATGACGACGCGGTGCCCGAGACGTTCATCGTCGAAGCGCCAAAGGAGTTCTCGGGTACGGGCTCGGCGACCTTCAAGTTCACCGCGAACTACGCAAACGCGATGTTCGAGTGCAGCATCGACGGTGAAGTCGCGCAGCCGTGCAGCTCGCCATACACGCGCGCATTGGGCGACGGCAGCCACAACTTCTCGGTGCGCGCGATCAACAAGAACGGCAAGGGTGACGCCACCCCGGCCGAGCACCTGTGGATGATCGACACGGTCGCGCCGAACACGATGCTGACCGAGGCGCCGCCGTCCGCCGACAACAGCACGATGGTGCGGTTCTCGTTCCGGTCGAGCGAAGAGAACGTCACGTACGACTGCTCGCTCGACGGCAACACGTACGTCGCGTGCAACTCGGGTACGGACTTCGGACCGGTCGCTGACGGCTCGCACTCGTTTGCGGTGCGCGCGATCGACCGGGCGGGCAACGTCGACTCCTCGCCCGCGATCCACGCGTGGTCGGTCGACACGAGCACGCCCGATACGCAGCTCCTCTCGGGTCCCGAAGGTGCTGTCGCCACGAACACCGCGACGTTCACGTTCGTGTCTCCCGATGCCGGCGCGGGCGCGAGCTTCCAATGTTCGCTCGATGGCGGTGCGATGGTCGCGTGTGCGTCGCCGTACACGCTGAACAACCTGCCGATGGGCGCGCACACGTTCCAGGTGCGCGTACGCGATGCCGTCGGCAACTTCGATCCCACGCCGTCCACGCGCACGTGGACCGTCGATCTCGATCCGCCGCAGACCACGATCGACAGCGGCCCCTCCGGCATGGTGCGCGTCGCGAGCGCGAGCTTTACGTTCTCCGCGAACGAGGTGAACGTCGTGTACACGTGCAGCCTCGACGGCTCGCCGATGGCGGCGTGCACCTCGCCGCAGAACTTCGCGAACCTCGGCCAGGGCTCGCACACATTCTCGGTCACCGCGCGAGACGCCGCGGGTCACGTCGACCCGACGCCAGCGACGCGGACGTGGACCGTCGATACGATCGCGCCCGATCTGATGATCACCGCTGGACCTGCCGAGGCGGCGACCGTCGGACCGCGCGTCGTGTTCTCGTTCACCGCGAGCGAAGGCACCGTCGAGTGCGCGTTCGATGCGGGCGGGTTCGCGCCGTGCTCCGGCTCGATCGCCGCGAATCTCTCCGCCGGTCCGCACACGTTCCGGCTGACCGCGACCGATCAGGCGGGCAACGTCACCACGGTGACGCGTAGCTTCACCGTCGCGTGTGCCGCACCGACTTCGACCGGTGCCGCGGGCCTCTTGCGCCTCGACGATTCTGGCCAGGTGCTCGCAAACGCCACCGGCGGTGCGAACGCGGTGCTCGGCACGAACGACATGGTCGAGGTCGTCGACCCCGGGCTCGGTGCGGGCAAGTTCGGCGGCGCTGCCGCGTTCTCGGCCACCGAAGGCGACCGTATCGCGTGGCCCGCGGCGCTCGGCGCGATGCCCAATCTCTCCGTCGAGCTGTGGGCGCGACCGGATTCGCTCTCCGGCGGCCGCGACTTGTTCGTGAGCGGCGATGGCGCCCTCGCGATCCGCGTGACCGCCGTGACCGCGACGACGGTCCGCATCAGCGCGTCGGTGAACGACGGTGCGGTGCGCATGGTGCAGTCGGCGCCGGTCGCCGCGGGCGCATGGCACCACATCGTTGTCTCGAGCAGCGCCGCCGGGCTGCGGCTCTGGGTCGATGGCCTACGTACCGAGGTCGCCGCCACGGCGGCGCCGGTGCTCGACGCGATCACGCTCGGTGGCAACTACAGCGGTGCGCTCGACGAGATCTGGGTCTCCGCCTCCGCGATCACCGACGACGAGACCGCGCTCGCACGCTACTGCCCGTAGCTCGAACACCGGTGGTCCAACGCTTGCTCCGTTCTGACAGCATGGCGACCAAGAAGTCAGAGAATCCGAGCATTCCCGAGGAGCATCTGCCCACGGATAAGTACTTCACCGACGACGGCCGCAAGCTCAAAGACTTGGACCACGTCGGCGAAAGCTCGCCCGACACCGACGCCGAGCCTACTGAGGGCGACCCTGCGCGATCCAAGACTCGACGAGCTGGATCTGCTCGAGAGGAATCGGCGGCAGACCGAGCGGCATCCCGACGATAGTGCCAAACGAACCGGCTTCCTCCGCGTAGCGTGCGAGGAGGTGCGCGACCACGCGCGGCGTGCCATCCGGCAGCGCGGCGAAGATGCTGCGCGGCTCACCGTGCTCGTCGAGTGAGCCCGACGAGATTCCCGCATACGACGACACGTCGAGCCCGCGCGGCGCGTAGCCAAAGCCGCCCGAGTTGCCAGGCCCGCCGTCGCCACGCGCGTAATCAGGCACCGCGTGGCAGTGCCAGCACAGGTTGCGAAACACCTTGGTCTCGACCTCGGCCCAGAGCACGGGACGTTCGAGGACCGGCAGGCGCGCGATCGGGTTACGCACGGGCGATGCCGCGAGCGGTGCGCGCGCGATGTACGCCGCGAGATCGCGCGCGGCCTCGGCCGTGACGCCTTGATCCGGCATCGCACCGCGCGGCTTCGCGATCCACGCGGCGAGCTGCGACGGGCGCACGCGATCGCGTGCACGCCGCAAGTCCGGCGCGAGCGCGTGGTTGTCTGGCTTCGTGTGGCCGCGACCGCTCGCGTGGAGCGTTGCATCGTCGACGGTCGCGCCGGTGAAGCGATGGCACCGTCCGCACGCGAGCCCGCGATACAGCTGCTCTCCCTTCGCCGGATCGCCGCCCGCGAGGAGGCCGTCGGTACGACTCTGGATGATGTCGTCGGGTGAGAGGTGCGCCGCGATCCTCTCGGCGTCGTCGCGCGAGAGCGGCAGGCGCGGCATCTGGGCGGGGAGCCCTGGCCGCACGTCGTGGGGCGCGAGGAGAAAGTCGCGGATGTAGTCCTGCCGAAGGCGATCCGCGGCCGCGAGCGTCGGTGCCCAGCGCAGACTCGTGATCCGGCCTTGCCACCGTGCGAGGTGCTCGCGTGCCGCCTCGAACGAGCCGTCGTGGATCTGTTGGTGGCAGCGCACGCAGTGCTTGTCGCGCGGTGCTTCGGCGATCGCGGGCACGTCGTGGCAGCGCGTGCACTCGAACTTGACGAGGAGGGCCGTCGCGTCGACGCGCGGCTTCGGCACTGGAGGTGGCGTGCTCGTGCTCGTGCGATCGCTACACGCGATCAGCACGAGGCATGCGAGCGGCCACTTCATGTGATCTCCGGGCGGTAAGACACCGGCCCGCGACGATCGGTTCCGCTACTTCTTGGGAGCGGGCGCCGGTGTCGCGGGAACCGTCGTCGGCGCGGGAACCGTCGTCTCGATGTCGCGGAGGATCAGGAACTCGACGCGACGGTTCTTGCCGCGACCTGCGTCGGTCTTGTTCTCCGCGATCGGTTGCGCCTCGCCATAGCCTTTGGAGGTCAGCCGGGCGGCGGGTACGCCTTTCTTCACGAAGTATTTCCTCACCGCCGCCGCGCGGCCGTCGGAGAGCTTGAGGTTGGACGCGTCGCTACCGCGATCGTCGGTGTGACCCTCGATCTCGATCCGCATCTCGGGGTGGTTCTTGATCACGAGCGCCGCGGCATCGAGCACCTTGTTCGACTTCTTGTTGATGTTCGTTCGATTCGTCGCGAACAAGATCGTCTCGAGCAACTCGAGCTTGGTGTCGGTGATCTTCACGAGCTGGGGTCCGTTGCAGCCGTGGAACTCCGGCTTGCCGGCCCAGTCGGGACAGTTGTCGAGGCGATCGATCACGCCGTCGCCATCGCGGTCCGGGAACGGGCATCCCTTGTTCTCGACGGGACCGGCGACGATCGGGCACGCGTCGCTTCCATCGAGCACGGTGTCCTTGTCGTTGTCGGTCTCGGGGCAGCCGTTGTCGTCCTCGAAGCTGTCGTAGTCCTCGGGCTCGTTCGGGCACTTGTCGGCAGCGTCGAGGATCTTGTCGGCGTCGTTGTCGGGCTCGGGGCAGCCGTCCTCGTCTTGGAACGTGTCCTTGTCCTCGGGGTCGCGCTTGCACTTGTCGCTCGCATCTGTGATGCCGTCCTTGTCGTCGTCGAGGTCGGGACAGCCATCGGTGTCCTCGAATTCGTCGAAGTCTTCGGGCTCGGTGACGCACTTGTCGACGTTGTCGAGGAAGCCGTCCTTGTCGGTATCCGGAATCGACTTGGCCGCCGGCTCCTCGCCGCGATCGAGACGAACGCCCGCGAGCACGCGCCAGTCGGGCGTGCCGTAGCCTTCGGCGACGCCGATGCCGCCCGCGGCGAACGCGAGCAGTGGTCCGGGGAAGTCGAGCGACACGCCCGGCTTGATCTCGGCGTAGTTGCGATTGAACGCGCCGAACACGTCGCCCGACGGCGTCGCGTATGCGAACGCGAGGTCGAGCTCGAGCGGTGGTCCACCCGCACGGCGCAGATCGAACGCGACACCGACCGCCGCGAACAGCTCGTCGTTGACCTCGAGGTTGCCCATCATGCGTTGCTCGCGCGCGCGATAGCCGGCGTTCACGGCGCCGCGCAGACCGTTCGCCGACGAGCGCGACATGACCAGCGCCGGTGCGAACGTCACGCCGGTATCGCCGACGAAGCCCTCGCCGCTGCTCGTCGGAAAGGTCACCGACGCGATCACGCCGACGTCGACACCGGCGTCCGCTTGCTTCACGAATTGCGCCTTGAGGATCAGACGCAGATCACCGACGGCGAAGCTCGAGCCCGGGGCCGAGAGCATCATCGGATTTGCCGGATCGAGGTCGTCGCTCTGCGAGAACACGAGCGGCACCGCGACGCCGGCTTGCAGTCGCCCGAACAGGCCGATCACGCCGGTGAGCTCGCCGCCGACCTGGTTCGACACGAGCGAGCCGAATCGGTCGCGGCCGTCGGGCGCGTCACGGTACACGGTGAGCGGATCGTTCGCGTAGCCGAGCCAGAGTGCGAGGTCGAGCTGGAGGTGTGGACGCACGCGGCCCGACTCGACGTCGAGGATGCCGTCGGCATCGGAGGCGAGCTGGAAGCGCTCCGCGTTGACCTCGGCCTCGACGGCCTGCGCGTGACTCGCGGCCGGCATCGCGAACACCACCGCGAGCAGCGCCGGAACGATCAGCGCGCGACGCCGGCGGCCCGCGAGGATCCACAACATCGCGAAGCCGAACATCACCGACGTGCCGCCGTTCGGCGACGAGTCGCAGCCGCAGCCGCCACCCGCAACGCCCCAGCGGTCCTCGGGATCGCAGGCGTCGCCGATGCCGTCGCCGTCGAAGTCCGCCTGATCCGGGTTGTTCGCGGTCGGGCAGTTGTCGTCGCCGACGACGCCGTCGGCATCCTCGTCGGGGTCCTGGAAGTCGGGCAGCTCGTCGTCGTCCGTGTAGAGGCGCGAGTCGTGGAGCCCGCCGAACCGCTTCGGATCGAAGTCGTCGCGGTCGGACGTGCCGTCGAGGTCGCTGTCGTCGGCGACATCACGCACGCCGTCGTTGTCACCGTCGGCGTTCGCGTCGATCACGCCGTCGTCGTCGAGATCGAGCCCCGCATTCTTGCTCTCCTCGATATCCCAGCGCTTGTCGTCGTCGCTGTCGAGGTCGTGCAGGTCGACGGTGCCGTCCTGGTCCGTATCGGTCAGCGGCGGCGCGTCCTTGTTCGCATACGTCAGCTGATGATCGGCAGAGTCAGCGATGCCGTCGTGATCGGGATCGATGCCGCGATCGCAAACGCCGTCGTCGTTCGTGTCGGTGCACCGCGAGCCGCCCTCGTGGAGATCGGAGATGCCGTCGTTGTCGCTGTCGAGGTCGAGGAAGTTCGCCGTCGGGTCGGTGTCGGTGTTCATGGCCGTGAAGTTCGCGGCGCCCGGCGACGTCTCGAGCCCGTCGCAGAAGCCGTTCGTTCCGACGCCCTCGGGACAGTCGGCGAAGAAGTCGCCGCTCGCATCGGCGCGCGTGTGGCCGGCCTCGTTCGCGTCGGCGATGCCGTCGTTGTCGCTGTCGAGATCGAGCGCGTTGATCGTCCCGTCGCTATCGGCGTCGGTGGCGAGGCCGCCCTCGACGCTGTCGAGCAGACCGTCGTTGTCGTCGTCGAGATCGTTGATGTCGCGGACGCCGTCGCCGTCGGTGTCGGTGCCGCCGCAGACCGGTGGCTCGCCGCCGCATTCGCCCGACGCGCAGTCGTTGTCGTCGGTGCACGGCTGACCGTCTTCTTTCAGACAGCTCGCGTTGCAGCCGTCGCCGCTCGTCGTGTTGCCGTCGTCGCAGGCCTCGTTGCCCTCGAGGTGGCCGTTGCCGCACGTGTTCGGGTTCTCGCACGTGTCGGATCCCGCCGTATCGCACGTGTTCGAGTTGCACTCGTCGTCGTCCTCGCACGGCGCGCCGAGCGAGCGCTTGCAGTTGTTCTCGCAGCCGTCGTTCGGCGTCTGGTTGCCGTCGTCGCAGACCTCGCTGCCTTCGCGCACGCCGTTGCCGCACTGGTTGTTCGGCTGGCAGACGTTGTTGTTGCAGATGCCCGACTCGCACTGATCGTTGCCGGTGCACGTCTGGCCGTCCGACTTCTTGCAGTTGTTCTCGCAGCCGTCGTTCGGGATCTGGTTGCCGTCGTCGCAGGCTTCGGTGCCTTCGATCTCGCCGTTGCCACACACGTTGTCGGGCTGGCAGACGTTGTTGTTGCAGATGCCGGATTCGCACTGCTCGTCGCCTGTGCAGGTCTGACCGTCAGACTTCTTGCAGTTGTTCTCGCAGCCGTCGTTCGGGATCTGATTGCCGTCGTCGCAGACCTCGGTGCCTTCGAGCTCGCCGTTCCCGCACTGGTTGGCGGGCTGGCACACGCCGCCATTGCAGATCTCCGAGTCGCACTCCTCGTCGCCGCTGCACGTCTGGCCGTTCGACTTCTTGCAGTTGTTCTCGCAGCCGTCGTTCGGGATCTGGTTGCCGTCGTCGCAGAGCTCGCCTGGATCGGGGACGCCGTTGCCGCACGCGGGTGGCGGCGGATTGACCGTCGTGCCTTCCGTGTCGGTGTTGTTCGCGGGGTTGATCTCGTCGCCATCGGACGACACGACCGCGGTGTTCGCGATCGAGCCGACGACGTTCGGCGTCACGATGATGAAGACCGACGTCGACGCGCCGCTCGCGAGCGAGCCGATCACGCACGTGACGACACCGGCGAGGTTCGTGCAGCCCGGCGATGCGCTGACAAACGAGACGCTCGTCGGCAGCGTGTCGATCACCGTCACGTTCGTCGCGAGGCCCGTGCCCGGCGTCGCGTTCGTGACCGTGAGCGTGTACGTCAGCGGCTGGCCAATCGTCGCGGGATCGGGCGTGTCGGTCTTGTCGATGCGCAGGTCCACGTCGAACACGACGTCGTCCTTGTCGGCGAGCGACGAGATCGAGCCCGCGTTGTCGAGCTCGTAGACCGTGCCGACCGCGTAGCAGGGGTTCGGGATGCCAGTGTTGACGCGGGTGCCCGACTCGAGCGACGCGAGCTGCGCCGCGGTCGTGCCGTCGTCGCCACTCGAGCCGCCGGGACACGCAGCGGGCGCGCCCGCAGTCTCGAGCCACGGATACGGCGAGCCGACACCGCCGCGGTTCTTGTCGTCATGAATGTAGAGCTTGCTCGGGTTCACCGAGTCGCGCGCCGCGTACGGGCGGAAGCCCGCGCCGGTGACGACGTCCGTCGTGAGCGACTCGAGGAACGGACGGAACACCGCGATCTCGATCGAGCTGCCGACGACGCGCGCTTGCACCGCGGTCGTTCCGCCATCCTGGTTCGGCGACGAGTTCGCGCCGTTGTCGAACTCCTTGTGCTCGTAGCCACCGCCCGCCTGACCGGGCCCATCGGCGAGCAGCGGGCGTGGACCGCCGAGCGTCTCGTTGCGATCGGACCGAACGACGAGCGCGTTCGACCAACCCGCACCGAGCGTCGTCGACGGAGATTCCAGCTCGATGATCACGTCGCCGCGCGGGTCCGCGTCGAAGTTCACCTCGACGCTATAGAAGTAGGGGAGCGCGACAGGGCCGGGCTCCGCGCCGACGAGGTTCAGGCGATAGAACACCCACGTCGGCTTCACGCCGGTGTCTGCGGACGCGATGTCGATCGAGGGGTAAAACGTCGACGCGGCAGAGCCTCGGCCAGCGGGACGTTCGTAGACGTCGTGAAAGTACGAGTCGATCTCGCCGCTCGGCTTGTTCGAGGGCGCGATGAAGCAGCGCGCATTACCCGGGCAGTTTGCTGACGTGCCCGTGACAATGATCGGTGGGAGTGTTCCGGTGACCGCGTCGGGTAAGTTGCGCGAGTACGACGGCGTCGGCGGTGTGCCCGCCTCGGCAGCGGCAGACGTGCTGCTCAATGTCGGTTGTCCCGAACACGCGGCACTCGACAGCGCGATCAAACCGTAACGAAGCAAAGCTCGCATGTAGACCCCTCTTGGCGTCGATGGACCCCTCCAGCTCGACGCAACATGTCCATTGTCGCGTTCAATCCGGGGCGGGGACAAGCTTCGAGCCAGCGGTTGCTCGCGGGGCCGATGTAGGCCTGCGAGCTTCCCTTATCAAAGTGCGATCTAGATCGCGCTGCCGACTCGACGGCGACGTCCCGGCGCGGTGATCGCGAACGCGATCGCGACCGCGATGCCGATAACGAGGCAGGAGCTCCACAGCACGTTCGCGCCCTCGTGCTGCCAGACCCAGGTTCCGACCTTCGGACCGAACAGCTGCGCGATGCCGAACGTCATCACGAGCGCGCCTTGATAGCGGCCGCGTGCTTCGGGAGGCGCGAGGTTCGAGACGACCGCCGAGCGCGTCGGCGCATCGATGATCTCGCCGAGCGTCCACACGATCACGGCGGCCATGTGAATCGCGATGTGCGTGCCGAGCCCGTGCATCGCGATACCCGCGCCGTAGAGCAACGCCGCGGCGACGATCACGTGCTGCGCGTCGAATCGCTTGATCCGCCCGATCATCGACGGCTGCAGGAGGATGATCGCGACGCCGTTGACCGCCATCACGATCCCGTAGGCCGCGGGCGTGAAGCCCTGCGCGCTCATGTGCGCGGACAGCGTCGCGCCGGCCTGCATCGGCAGCAGCATGAACACGCTCGAGATCACGACCAGGATCACGAGCTGGCGATCGCGCAGCCACGAGCGCGCAGGCGCCGCAGTGGCGGTCTCGATCCGTGCCGGCTTGGTCTCGGGGACCGCGACCGCGACGAGCACGCCGTAGACGAGCATCGTGATGCCGTCGGCGATGAACAGGATCGTGAAGTCGATGTTCGCGAGCAAGCCGCCGATCACCGATGCGACGGCGAAGCCGAGATTGATCGCCCAGTACATGATGCCGAACGCATCGACGCGATGCGCTTGCGGCACGACGTCCGCGACGAACGCATGGACGGCCGGCCGGTAGAGCTCGCCGACGAGCCCGACGACGCCGACCATGATGGCGATCGAGAGAGGATCGCGTGCGAACGCGAGCGCGAACATCGAGGCCGCGCCGCCGAACAGCGAGATCAGCATCGTCGCGCGGCGGCCGATCCCGTCCGCGAGCTTGCCGCCGATGAGGGATGCGACGATGTTGCCCGCCCCGAACACGGATACAACACCGCCGGCCTCGGCGACCGAGAGGTGCCGGACCTCGATCAAGTAGATCGTGAGCAGCGGAACGACGAACCCGCCGAGGCGATTCACGAGCGTTCCCCACCACACGAACCAGAACGCACGCGGCGCGAAGCTCGCGACGGTGGCGAACTGTTGCCTGACCCCGGCGATCACCGCCGCGGTCTAGCACGAAGGCCGGTGAAGTTACTCGGGCACTTGCTTCGGGCAGTCGATCCGTTGCGTCGCACAGCCGGTGGTTTCGCAACCGTCGGGAACGATCACGCACGCCCCGTCGAGCAGCTCCGCGATACGAAGCTCTCGTTCCTCCGTCACACCGGGCGGGCACTTCACGATGCGCGGCTGCGGTGGATTGCAGTCGATGCCCGGCGGACACGCGTCGTGGCCTTCGCCTTCTTCAGCGTGACATTGCTCGCCGAGCTTCTCGATCGTCCACACGACCGCGAGCTTCTGCGTCGCCTGCTGTCCCGGCGGCAACGGGCACGGCGCGGAAATCTTCACGCACTGCTCCTCGACGCAACCCGCCGGTACGATGGCGCAGGTCTTGTTCGCGAGCTCGCCGACCGTGAACACCGTCGTGCCCGACATACCGGGAGGACATTCTATGGATCGCTGATCGGCAGCTCGCGTCGCGACACACTTCATGTCGACGAGCATGCGAACGCTCCACGTCACGCCCGGGAATTGTTTCGGTTTCGGCGCTTCCTTCGACGAGGAACAAGCCGCCACGAGGATCACCGGCGTCGCGAAGCGCGTGCGACGGCGAAAGGCGGACATGTTGCAATCGTACATGTAGGCAGCGGAACATGGGTCAGTGACGGCTGATGTCGAACGTCCAGCGCCCATCGGCGAGACGGTCGGCAACTACAAGATCCTCCGCAAGCTGTCGAAGGGCGGCATGGGCACCGTCTACTACGCAGAGCACGCGCTGATCGGTCGCACTGCCGCGGTCAAGGTGCTGCATCCCGAGCTGTCGGGCAGCAAGGAGATCGTGAATCGCTTCTTCAACGAAGCGAAAGCAACGACGTCGATCAAGCATCCGGGCATCGTCGAGATCTTCGACTACGGATTTCTGCCGAGCGGCGACGGCTACATCATCATGGAGTTTCTCGAGGGCATGTCCCTCGCGCGCCGCTTGAAGAAAGGCGGGCGCTACGCCGAGGGCGACGCCGCGATGCTCGTTCGCGCCGTGTGCAGCGCGCTCGCGGCCGCACATCACAAGGGCATCGTTCATCGCGATCTCAAGCCCGACAACATCTTCCTCGTCGACGATGTCGAGGCGCCGATCGGCGAGCGGCCGAAGATCCTCGACTTCGGGATCGCGAAGCTCACGGACATCGGCCTCGCCGGCGAAGGAACGAAGACTGGCGCCGTGATGGGAACGCCGACCTATATGTCGCCCGAGCAGTGCCGCGGCACGGGCCAGGTCGATCACCGCGCGGACCTCTACTCGCTCGGCTGCATCCTCTACGAGCTGTGCTGCGGGCGGCCGCCGTTCAAGAACCTCGGCGCGGGCGAGCTGATCGGTGCGCATCAACATCTCAAGCCGTCGGCGCCGTCGAAGCACAACCCGGCGATCGGCACCGAGATGGAGCAGCTGATCGTGTGCCTCCTCGACAAGGATCCGGCGAAGCGCGTGCAGACCGCGCAGGAGCTCGGGCGTCACCTCGCGAAGATCGCGACGAACCACGGCTACCAGATCAGCTCGACGCACGCGACGCCGCTGCCGAGCTTGCCCGCGCCGTCGGCCGACGATGCAGCGACCAGCTTCACGGAGCTCGCGCCGCAGCTCGACGAGAGCGATCTTGCGACCGACCCGACGACGCTCTCGCATGGCGCGGCACAGACCGTCGCGGCGGTGCCGGCGAGCCGTCCGCTGATCTGGAAGATTGCGCCGGTGATCGCGGTCGTCGCCGCGGCGGCCGTCGCGTTCGTGACGGTCGGTGCGATGCGCACGACACACGAGCGCGCCGCGACGACGGTCGAGCAAGTGCAGCCCGCGGCGGCGCCGCCGACGGCGCCTGTTTCGCCACCCGCGCCACCGCCGGTCGAGCCGCCACCCGCCCCGGCGATCCAAGCGACGCCCGTCGAGCCGGTCGCGGTCGAGCCGGTCGCGACGCCGGTGCCGAAGCCGGCGAAGCGCGCGAAGCGGCCCAAGCCGGTCGTCGCGAAGCCGCCCGTGACGCCGCCCGAGCCCGCGAAACCAAAGCCTGCGGGCCCACTAGAGAACGACATCTAACAGTCCGTCAGCGGGCGACAGCGGCGAATCCCGCCCGCGACACTGATCCAGGGGACAGTCGCGACATGCAGTTCGATCGTCGCGACTTGCTCCGTTCGGTCGGCCTCGGCCTCGTCACGTTCGGCTGCGGCGGATCGTCGTCGTCCGAGATGCCCGATGCCGCGAACAGTGATGGCCCGAAGCCCGACTCGAAGACGGCGGGTAAGTGGGCGACCGGCGGCACCGTGTCGATGACCGACAAGGCGACGTATCCCGATCCCTTCACCGCGCCGGCGGCGATGTGCGTGCTCGTCGCGTCGACGACCGCCGGTCCGTGCACGACGGCGACCGACCTCGCGCGCGAGGACGTCTCCGAGGGCAACCCGGGCTTGCCGATGCGGCTCGCGCTACGCGTCGTCGGCAGCGCGTGTAATCCGATCGCCGGCGCGCAGGTGATCATCTGGCACACGAACATCGAGGGCAGCTACTCGGGCCAGACGCCGAACAACGCCTTCTGCCTCAAGAACCAGTCGTACAGCGCGGTGAACTTCTTCCGCGGCGTGCAGACCACGAACAGCGCGGGCATCGTCTACTTCGACACCTGCTATCCCGGCTGGTACCCCGGCCGCGCGATCCACATTCACTTCCAGGTCAAGAACGGCGCGACGACGTACCGCGTCTCGCAGCTGTTCTTCCCCGAAGCGCTGACCGCCGAGATCTTCGCGACCCACAGCGAGTACAAGCCGTTCGGCGCGCCGAACACGACGAACACCACCGACAACATCGTGTCTGCGATCCCGGCGGCATCCCGGAGCCGGCTGATCTGCGAGTACGCACGGATGACCGACGGCGCGATGCTCGCCTCGAAGACCGTGACCGTGACCTGACCCGCTGCGACACGCTGCGACTCGGTTTTTTGTCTCTCGCGGACGCGCGGACCCTTCGTTAGTGTCCGCGGACATGATGAATCGACGATGGTTCCTCGGAGCAGCGGGCGCAGGAACGGCCGTGCTCACGATGCCCCAGTTCCTCGCGGGCTGTTCGAAGACGGCGAGCTCGACGCTGCCGAAGGTGACGCCCGGAAATCCATTCCTCGCGTGGTTCGGAATCGACGAAGCGATGCTTCGTCGCGTGATGGCCGAGCTCACGAGCCGCGGCGCCACGCACGCCGATGCGTACTTCCAGCACACGCGGTCGAACTCGATCGCGATGGAAGACGGCATCGTCAGCCAGGCGTACTCGAACATCGAGCAAGGTGTCGGTCTGCGCGTCGTGGTTGGCGATCAGGTCGGCTACGCGTTCACCGAAGATCTGACCGAGCCGGCGATGCTCGCGGCGGCGCGCACCGCCGCGGCGATCGCGAACGGCAAGGCGAACGCAGCGCCGCAACACTTCCAGTATCGCAAGGAGGAGTCCGGCTACTACAAGGTGTCCGTGCCGTGGAGCGAGGTCGGCATCGACAAGAAGCTGCCGCGCATCCAGCACGCCGAGACCCTCGTTCGGAGCGGCGATCCGTCGGTGAAGAAGGTCTCGGTCTACTGGGCCGACAGCGAAGAACGCATGATGGTCATCAACAAGGATGGCCGCATCGTCACCGACATGCGTCCGATGGCGCGCATGTTCGTCAACCTCACCGCCGAGAAGAACGGCAAGCGGCAGTCGAGCGGCTCGAACATCGCGGGTCGTCGCGGCATGGACCTGTTCTCCGACGCGAACCTCCAGATGATCACGAAGGAAGCGCTCGATCGCACGATGGTGCTGTTCGACGCGAAGCGCCCGCCCGCCGGCGAGCTACCCGTGATCCTCGCGGCCGGTGCGAGCGGCATCCTCCTGCACGAGGCGATCGGCCACGGCCTCGAGGCCGACTTCAACCGCAAGGGCACGAGCATCTACGCCTCGATGCTCGGCCAGAAGATCGCGCCTGACTTCTGCACGATCATCGACGACGCGGAGATGGACGGCGAGCGCGGCGCGCTCAACGTCGACGACGAAGGCAACGACACCGAGAAGACGGTGCTCGTCGAGAACGGCGTCCTCAAGAGCTACATCCACGATCAGATCAGCGCGGATCACTACAAGATGAAGTCGACGGGCTCCGGTCGTCGCGAGTCGTACCGGCACGCGCCGATGCCGCGCATGCGCTGCACGTACATGGCGAACGGTCCCCACACGCGCGAGGAGCTGATCGCCTCCGTGAAGGGCACGGGCATCATCGCCGAGACATTCACGAACGGTCAGGTGCAGATCGGCGCCGGCGACTACACGTTCTACATCAAGAACGGTTGGCTCGTCGAAAACGGCAAGATCACCGCGCCGATCAAGGACGTCAACATCATCGGCAACGGCCCCGAGTCGCTCAAGCGCATCACGATGGCCGCGAACGACACCAAGCTCGACACCGGCGGCTGGACGTGCGGCAAGAACGGTCAGGGCGTCGCGGTCTCGCAAGGTCTGCCGACCGTCCTCGTCTCGAAGCTCACGGTGGGAGGCGACAATGCGTAAGGAGTTGCTCGAGATCGCCGCGCAAGCGGTCACGTCTGCCAAGGCTGCGGGCGCGCAGGACGCGTTCGCGTCCACGAACCGCTCGCGCAACGTCAACTTCGAAGTGCGCAACGGCAAGCTCGAGAAGGTCGAAGACTCGACCTCGAAGGGCCTCTCGTTGAAGCTCTACGTCGACGGCCGCTACTCGGCGCACTCGACGACGGACCTTCGCCCCGAGCAGGTGAAGTCGTTCGTCGCGAACGGCGTCGCGATCACGCGCGCGCTGCAACCTGACACGCACCGCAAGCTCGCGCCGAAGGAGCTCTATCCGAAGCAGCTCGCCGCGCTGGATCTCCAGGACAGCAAGGTCGGCAAGATCGATCGCGATCAGCGCCTCGCGTGGATCGAGCAGATGAACGCGCGCGTCGCGAAGCAACCCAAGGTCATCAGCGCGACGAGCAGCTGCAGCGACGGCACGTCGGTCGTTGCTGCGGTGTCCTCGAACGGTTTCCAGCACGCGTACGAGACGACCGACATCGGCTACTACACCGAGATCACCCTCGACGACGGTGAGAAGCGTCCCGAGGATTGGATGGGCGCGTGGGGCCGGCACGTCGACGGGCTCCCGAGCGTCGATGGGATCGCCGACGAGGCGCTGCGCCTCGCACGGGCACGCCTCGGCATGAAGAAAGGGCCAACCCTCAAGACGACGATGGTCGTCGATTCGCGCGCCGCCGGTCAGATCATCGGTCGCTTGCTCGGCCCCGCGCAGGCGGGCCAGGTGCAGCAAGAGCGCTCGTTCTGGCGCGGCAAGCTCGGCAAGTCGATGGTCTCGAACAAGCTGACCATCGTCGACGATCCGTTGATCCCGCGCGCGCTCGGCTCGCGCCCGTTCGACGGTGAAGGCATCGCGGCGAAGAAGCTGCCGCTGATCGACGCTGGCGTGTTCCAGAACCTCTACGTCGACACGTATTACGGCAGCAAGCTCGGCATGGCGCCCACGAGCGGCGGCGGCTCGAACCGCGTCGTCAAGCTCGGCACGCGCGGTCGCGATGCGCTGGTCGCCGCGGCAAAAGACGGCATCTACGTGACGTCGTGGCTCGGCGGCAACATGGACGGCACGACAGGCGACTTCTCGCTCGGCGTGCGCGGTCACCTGATCGAAGGTGGCGGCATCGGTGCGCCGGTCGGCGAGATGAACGTGACCGGCAACATCGTCGATCTGTTCTCGCGCCTCACCGAGCTCGGCAACGATCCGTGGAAGTACTCGTCCACGATCGCGCCGACGCTCGTGTTCGAAGGCGTCTCGTTCAGCGGCGCGTAAGCGCGAACACCCGCGCGTCACGCGCAGACGAAACCAACCTCATCACGCGATGCGAACACATCTGCGCAGTGAGGTGTTGTGGGTTTCGGAAAGCAATCTCGTGCGCAAGTTCCTCGGTCATCCGGCCTCAAGCGATGAAAGGAACCATGCAAACGATCATTCGTGGATTGTTGTTCTCGGGGATTACTCTTCTGGCGGCGTGTGGAGGGGACAACGATCCCGTCGCGCCCGACGATAACGACGCGCTGATGCACGACGACTTGCTCGTCGCGATCCCTCGCACCGTCGATACACAAGAAGCGCAAGCACGCACCGATCAGCTCGCGCGCGTCGCGCCACATCTCGCGCCGCAAGGCAGCAGTGACTTCTACCTCGCGTTCCGGAAGAGCGCGCTGCAGGAGCGCTGGTTCTGGTCGGTGTACCTGAAGGAGCTGCAGCCGTTCGGTCCATCGCCGGGCACGCTCGGCACCAAGGTCGTGCGGTTCCGCGTGCAGAACGATCGGCTCTACGTGTTCGACGCCGACGATCGCCGCGCGACGAGCGATATCTTCAATCCCGATCTGATCATCGATTCATTCCCACTCGTCGAGTCGAGCAACTTCCATAAGCTGCCAGGCTCGGGCGGGTACTTGCTGATCGATCCGTCGGCCGGCCGAAACCGCTTCGGCGCGGTGGCGGACTGGGTCGGTGGCGGCGCGGGTGCGATCAAGCTCGAGACCGAGCTGTCGTACGTGCAGAGCTTCAAGTCGGCAAACGACGGCGGAATGTTCGAGCAGATCATTACCGCGTACAGCGATCAGCCCATCGGTGTTCCCGGTGACGTCGAGAACAATGACTATCGACTCGCCGCCACACTCGGCGTGAACCTTCGTCGCTACAAGGAGACGCCGGGCTTCGCGCAGGTCCTCGCGCCCGCGGAGGATCACTACTTCCTGACCGACCCGATCAACGTCCCGAACACCGGCGCGCGCAAGCAGCTCGCCGTGCACTGGGGCTTCAAGCCCGGCATGCAGCCGGTGAAGTGGGTCATCGGTCCGGCGATCACCGAGCTCGCGCAGGATCCGTCGCTCGGTGGCGCGGACCTGTACGGCGCGATGAAGCGCGGCATCGAGTCGTGGAACGACGTGTTCGGCTACCCCGTGTTCTCGGTCTCGCTCGCGGGCCCGAATGACTCGTTTGCCGACGACCACGTGAACTACGTCATCATCGATACCGATCCGAGCGCCGGCTACGCGTATGCCGACTGGCGCCAGAACCCGAACACCGGCGAGATCCGCGGCGCGAGCGTCTACTTCAGCGCCGCGTTCTTCTCGCCATTCCCCGACGATCCCACCGTCGGACCGAACGGGATCCGCAAGCCGGGCGCCGCGAAGCCGAAGCTGCCGACGCTGGTCTGGCAAGATCAGCACGACACCGCGCCGTGCGTGATGTTCCGTCCCGAGACGAACCAGCTCACCGGCGCGGTGAAGCTCGAGAAGTATATCCAGCACGTGATGGCGCACGAGGTCGGTCACACGCTCGGCCTGCGCCACAACTTCAAGGGCTCGCTGATGCCGCCGACGTCGTCGGTGATGGAGTACAACGACGTCGACGCCTCGCTCGCGCAGCCGACGCCCGCCAGCTACGACACGAGCGCGATCCACTACCTCTACGGGATGAACCCGGCGCTGCCCGCGCAGCCGTTCTGCACCGACGACGCGACGCTCTACGATCCGAACTGCGTGCGCTTCGATCCGGGCACGCCGACGCCGCTCGACGACTATCAGATCCCGTTCTATCAGCTCGTGACGTCGCTGATCCTCGACGGCTCGATCCCGGCGTACCTGACGGACCTGTACCTCTCGTTCTACGGGACGGAGCTCGTCGGCTACGCGCGCACCGGCACGCCGGCGGAATCAACGGCAGCATGGAACGCGTTGCTCGACGGTGTGCGCGCACCGATCGCGGATCCGGCGCATGGTCCGGGCGCGGATGCGATCAGCGCGTGGCTCTACCGCGAGGTGTTCTTGCAGCCGACCGGCTCGATCCAGGATCCGATCACGAATCCGTCCGTGCTCGCAGCGGCGGCAACCGATGCGAAGGGGATCCTGCTGAACGTCGACAACGTGCGCAGCTTCGAGACGCGGCGGATCGTGGTCGATGCGCTGAAGCGCGCGCAGAACCTCGACAGCTATCTCGCGCTGTCGGCGGTGCGCGATGGCCTGACGGCAGCGCTGGCGGCCGGCGGGATGTCGGTCTCGGAGACCGCGCTGACGCGTGACCTGCTCGCGCGGATCAACGCTGCGATCTCTCCGTACTTCGAGTAGCGAGTGCCGATTCGGCAACGTGCCACGCGTGCCGGGCCAGGCTGACAACCCGGCGCGCGTGCCAAGCGGCTAAGCCGGCGATAGGGCAGGCCGCCGCACGGGCACGGTGGCTGCACCACTGCGTGCGTGGCAAGGCGGCAGTTCTGGCGACGATGTGTGGCGGTTGGCGCCGCCGTCGTCGTCGTCGCGGCCGTGATCATCGCGCTCGTTCTGCGCGAATCCCCGAAGGCGGTCGCGCCGGCAGTTTCCTTGCCGAGCGCGGGCGCGGCGCCTGCGAGCCAGCCGCCGAAGATCGAGGTCGTCCCGCGGGCGAAAGTGTCCGCACGCGTGATGCTGAACGGCGCGGCGAAAGCAGACGTGCAGGTCTGGATCACGGACGGTAGTCGGCCGGTGTTCGCGCGCGCGTGGACGGATCGCGACGGGCAGGTCGTGTTCGACGAGCTCCCGCGCGGACCGTTCGAGCTGTGGGCAGCGACGGATGGTCTCGCGTCGGCGCCCGTGCGCGTCGAGGACGGAGCGACGGTCGAGATCGCGCTCGAGCGGGCGGCGAACGTGCGCGGTGAGATCGCGGCGGAAGGCTTCGTCGCGCCGTCGTCGACGGTGACGCTCGTGCCGCTCGAGGGGGATCACGCGACACGCATCGCGACGATCGACAGCACGGGACGGTTCGCGATCGAGGGCGTGCCACTCGGTCGATGGCGCGTCGAGACCGTTGTTTCGGGTCACGTGCAGGCGGCGGAGCAAGTGCTCCGCGTCGCGGAGCCCGAGACGTCGCTCACCGTGCGGATGCTGCAGACCGGGACGGTGAGCGGCACCGTCGTCGACTCGCATGGCGCGCCGGTCCCGCACGCGACGATCGTTCTGCGCGATCAAGCCGGCGAGCAGCGTCCGCTGACGGTCTCGTCGACGAACCTCCGCTGGGTGCATCCACTCGCGGGTACGCGGCAGATGCCGGCGAATTCGTCGGGGCGATTCTCCGCGCCGCGGCCCGGGGCGCGACCGACGGAGTGCGGTCGCGGTCACTGCGGCATCGACATCGGCTCGGTGCGCGGCACGGTCGTGCACGCGGCGGCGGATGGCGAGGTCGTGGCGATCTTCGCCGAGAGCCGTACCGAGGCCGGCAAGCTCGTCACGATCCATCACGGCGGCGGGCTGAAGACGATGTACATGCACCTCGACGAGATCCGTCCCGGCCTCGAGGTCGGGCACGCGGTCCGCGCGGGCGAGCCGGTCGGCTTGCTCGGCTCGACGGGCTTCGTGCGCGCGATCCCGCACGTGCACTTCGCGATCACGCACGAGTACGGCCGCACCTGGTATCTCGATCCCGAGCCGCTGCTCAGGCACGCGGTCGTGCTTCGCGAGCCGCGCGCGTACGAGCCGTTCGAGCCGAGCACCACGCGCGAGCCACTCGAGGCCAAGCCCGTCGTGCATCGCATCACGACCGACGCGAGTGGCGCGTTTCACATCGCCGGTGTCGCGCCCGGCGGCTACGTCGTCGGCGCGTTCGCGAGCGAATACGCGCCGGGCGCGAGTCCGGCGTTTGTCGTGCGCGGCAGCGAGGAGACACCGTCGGTGACCGTCACGCTCGACGCCGGCATCGCGGTGAAGGGTATCGTCGTCGGTCGCGATGGTCCGCTCGCAGGCGCAATCGTGATGGCGGGCGCCGGCTTCGGCGAGACCGCACACAAGATCGCGACGACGTTCACCGACAAGAACGGCCGCTTCGTCCTGCGCGCGCTCGCGGGCAAGGTCACGCTCGCGGTGCAGGCGCCGCTCTACGGCGAGGTCGAGCGCTCGCTCGTCGTCGACGAACGCACGCGCGAGCAGACGTTCCAGCTCACGATCGAGAACGCGCGCCTGCGCGGCCAGGTCCTCGCGCCCGATGGCGGCGCGGCGGCGGGTGTCACGGTGCGCGTGATCGACGGACCGACGCGCCGACGTGCGACGACCGATGCGCAGGGCAAGTTCACGCTCGAGCGCGTGGCCACGGGCACGTACGTGCTCGAGCTGTCGTCACCGGAGTTCCCATCGAAGCGCATCGAGGTCGAGACCGAGAAGTGGCGCGAGGTGCGGCTCGAGGTCGGCGGTGGCGCGCGGGTGCTCGTGCGTGATGCGGCCGGGACGCCGCTCGCAAACGTGCGCGTCGAGGTCGCGGGTCCGAGCAATCACGCCGCGAATCGCATGACCGACGCAAAGGGCGTCGCCGAGCTACGCGGGCTCGTGCCCGGCGAGTGGCGAATCTCCGCGCGCAGCGCCGGATTCGCTCCTGCTTCACAAAACGTCACGATCCGCCCGGAGCGCGTGCTGAAGGACGTCGCGCTCGAGCTCGCACGCAGCGCGACGGTCGCGGGGACGATCCGGGACCGCTACGGCCGGCGCGTCGCGGGCGCGAGGGTGTCGCTCGGCGGTGCCACGACCAAGACCGACGCCGACGGTAATTTCCGCATCGCCGATGCGCCGGTCGGGGCAGGGGTGATCGAGGCCGAATTCGATGGGGCGCGGGGCACACTTCCGATCGAGCTCCAGCCCGGAGCAGAGCGCGTCGCGCTCACCATCGAGTTACAGTAGGGCATGCTCCGCATTGCCCTGGTCGCCGCGCTGTTGTGCGCGTGCGGCGGCTCTTCCAACAAACCGACCACCACCACCACGGCCCCCGCGGGCGACAAGCTCCTCGTCCTCGTCGACGATCAAGGCGTCGCACTCGGCGGGAACGACCCGATCGCGTACACGACAAACGCGGTCAGCGTAGGCACCGCCGATCACAAGAGCGTGCACGGCGGCGCGACGTACCAGTTCGCGACGCCCGAGAACAAGGCGACGTTCGATGGCGCACAGACGAAGTACGCACCCGCGTTCGGCGGATACTGCGCGTTCGCCGCGTCGCAGAACCGCCTCTCGGAGAGCGACCCGGCCGTGTACCTCATCCACGAGGGCCAGCTCCTGATGTTCACGAACGCGGACTTCCTCGAGCAGTTCAAGAAGGACGCGGCCAGCAACAAGCAGAAGGCCGACGCGAACTGGCCCGGCCTCGTCGCGCAGCACGGCAAGCCGAAAGCCTAGGCGCGAGATCTAGCCGGCAAGCACGAGCTTGTCGCGAAACCGCGCCACCAGATCCTGGTGCGCCGGCCGCGCCTTCGGCTTGTTCTTCGGATTTGCGTGCGCGAGCATCTTCATCGCGAGCGCGATGCCCGCGAGGATCCGGCCGCGTCCCGCCGCACGTGACAGCTCGAACACGAGCTCGGCCGCGGGCATCCACGCCGGGCGCGCCGTCGGCTTGGTCTCGTGCGACGACGCGATGATCGCGAGCTTCAGATCCGCGAGGTCGGTCTCGACGGTGGCGAGCGCGCTGCGACCGGTCTCGACCGTCTGGTGCAGGACCGCGAGCAGTCGCGCGGCCTCCGCACCCTCGAGCGTGCCGTACGTCTCGAGCACGCACTCACAGGTCGCGCGCAGGATCGCGTCATCGGTGAGGCCGCGCAGCTTCGCGAGGAACGGCATCCAGTCGGCACGCGTCGCATCGACCCACGCGGACCGCGCGGCAGACTCGGGCGGCATCATGCGCACCCAGTCGACGAGCTCGCGTGGTGCGGCGAGCGAGTGGAGCTCGTCTGCGGGCTTCTTGGTAGGTGGCACGCGACGATCGTACCTCGGTCGCGACGTGCATGTGGCGCTGAGGACGCGGAACATGGGACCCTCCGGGCATGGGGAAATCGAGCATGCTCGCGTTCGTCCTTCTCGTCGGTTGTGCTGGCGATGTGCCGAATCTGCCGAACGTCGACGCCGCGGCGATCGACGCGCCGCAAGGCCAGATCGATGCGCCACCGACGACGATTTTTAGTTTCTTCATCACGAGCACGGGTGGACCGCTCGGCGGTGACTTCCGCCGGAACGCGGCCGATACCGATGGGCTCGCGGGGGCGGACGAGATCTGTCGAACCAAGGCGATCGCTGCGTTACCCGCCGCCGCGACCCGGACGTGGCGCGCGTATCTCAGCACCGCAGCGGTCAACGCGCGCGATCGCATCGGCGCGGGGCCGTGGTTCAACAAGAATAATGTGATGGTCGCGACCTCCGTCGCGAACCTGCACGACGCCGCGGCGAACAGCCTCACGAAGGCGACCGCGCTCGACGAGAACGGCGCGATCGTGAATGGCTCGGGCGACACCCCGAACGTGCACGACATCATCACGGGCTCGACCGCCGACGGCATGGCCGCGGCGACACACTGCAACAACTGGACAAGCTCGGCCGCGACCGGCGTGACCGCGCAGGCCGGGCATCACGATCGCATGGGCGGCGGCGCGAACCCGACCTCGTGGAACTCCGCGCACGCGACGCAGGGTTGCTCCGCGGGCGCGTTCGTCAACTCCGGCGGGCGTGGCTCGTTCTACTGCTTCGCGATGTGATCAGGCGAGCAGCGCGCGCCACGCCTCGATGTCGATCCAGCCGTTCACGACGGCGAACGCGGCAAAGGCGATCACCGCGAGCAGGACGAATGGCGATGCCGAGGACCGGCGCGGCGGCTTCGTCCAGCGCGCCGGTGGATTCCACCGCGCCTGGCGTGGTTTCACGACCGGCAGCGCCTTCGGCGTCGTGCGGCGCCGCGGCGGCGTGACGTCGATCGTCGGCGCTCGCTCGAGGGCGATCGGCGAGCAGAACGAGATGATCGGTGTCGGCATCGCGTCGATCACCTCGTTCACGGTGTCCTCGGAGCGCGGCACTTGCTCGAAGGCCCACGAGACCCAGTCACGAATCTGCGCGCCGCTGGTCGCCATCCGCAGGCGCCGTACCTCGGTCGTCAGCGCGACGCGCATCGCGCCCGCGTTCTGGAACCGCTGATCGGGATCGCGCTGCAGCGCGGTCATCACGATGTCGTCGAGGTCCTGCGAGACGCCGCGCGCATATTTCGACGGCGCGGGGATCGGCTGATTGCGCACGTTGCGGATCGTCGCCGCGTCGTTCTCGCCGACGAACAGCCGCCGACCCGCGAGCAGCTCGTGCGCGATCACGCCGAGGCCCCAGATATCGGCACGGCGGTCGAGCCGGCCGTACGTGTATTCGGGCGCGACGTACGCGTGTTTGCCCTTGATGATGCCGGCCTGCGTGCTGCGGCGGGCGCTGCGTGCCTTCGCGATGCCGAAGTCGATCAGCTTCGCGATGCCGTCGCGCGACACGATGACGTTCGACGGCGAGATGTCACGATGCACGAGGTCGAGCGGGCGGCCGCCGGCGTCGCACAGCTCGTGCGCGTGATCGAGCGCGTCGCACAGCTGGATCAAGATCTCGAGCGCGATCGCGAGCGGCACGGGGCCCGCGGCACGCCGCGCCTGCTGCGTGATCTGCGAGAGCGTCGGACCTTGCACGAGCTCCATCGCGATGAAGTACGTGCCGTCGATCTTTCCGAGGTCGTAGGCCTGCGCGATGTTCGGATGCGAGAGCCGCGACGCGAGCTGCGCCTCGTGGACGAACGCGTGGATGAAGTCCGGATCCGTCGTCCACTCCGTGCGCATGCGCTTGAGCGCGACGGTCTTGCGAAAGCCATCACGGCCGAGCATCTCCGCGCGATCGACGTAGGCCATGCCGCCTTCGCCGAGCCGCTCGTGGATCACGTACGGACCGAATTGTTCGTGACCGCCGCTCGAGCTCTTGTGAAACGGCGCGGTCTCGGCAAGCGAGGCCAGGCGGGATCGCACAAGCTTCACACGTGCGATCGGGGCAGCCATGAGCGGCAACGTTGGCAGGAAGGCGCACCGACAACAACGAACGTCTTCCGTGTTGACTCAGGGTCAATTGTCAGGCCCTGTTGGGCGCTAAGTCCGCGTATCGTCGTGGCCGCAACGACGTGGTCGTGCGACTGTCTTCTCATCATGGACATCGACCTGCTCGACCGGCGGGGACGGCTTGTAAGGCTTGTATTGGCCGCAACGATCGGCCTCGCCGCGACGCTCGGGCTCATGCGCTTGATCGGCGGGGTCGCGCGGAAGCCGAACGCCGATGCGATCAGCCAGGTCTCCCCGTTCTTGCTCGGCGCGGCGATGTTCGCGCTGTTCTCGTACGGCGCGTTCGTCGCGATCAGCGCGATCCAGAAGCGACGCGAGCGGCGCTAGTTCGCCTGCAAGCAGAGCTCGATCCGATTGACCACGAGCGAGCCCGAATTCGGGCCCGCCTTGATCCGGAGGAGCACGCCGTTATCGCCGGGCGAAATCTCGGTCGTCATGTCGCCCGCGTACCAGGCGTACGGCGCGACGTTCGAGACGGCGTTTGTCGGCGTCGAGCCGGTGCCGTCGAAGGTCTGCCAGTTGAAGCTGCCGCTCGCCGTCGTGTTGAAGCTGCGACCGTAGATCGCGAGCTTCGCGGACTGGATCGAGGAGATACCCATCGTCGAGATCTCGATGTCGACGAAGCTGCTGCTGTTGAGCTGCAGACCGCCCTGCGCGAGGAACGGATCGACATACGAGGCCGTGAAGCCGATCTGGTAGCCGTACGCGCCGGTCTTGTCGCGCGACTTGTCGGGCAGGCCGTTCACTTCGTAGACGGGATACGCGCTCGAGCCCGCCGCTGCCCACCGCATGCGATACGCGGTCTGGCCCGCCTGACCCGACAGACATGGTCCGCCGGTGATGACGCCGATCGGTGCATCGTTGCCACCGCCGGCGTCGCCGCCGGTGACACTGCCATCGCTGACGCCACCGTCGCCGCCGGTGTTCGAGCCGTCGGTGTTGCTCGCGTCGTGACGCGGCGGATCGTCATCACCACCACCGGTGTCATCACCGAGATTGCGGGCGGTGCCGCAGCCGAACAACACGCAGACAAGAGCGATGTGCCGCATCGACGCGGCGGTTCTAACATCGGAATCAGCGCGCGTGGCGGAGAAATTCAGGACAGCGCGATGCAGTTCTTTGGAATAAAGCGCTCATTCCCCGATGGTGAGCGTGTGCCGCGTCGTGCCGCCAAGCGGCGCGTTTGTGGGCGCCCCGAGATCGATGATGACGCGCTCGTCGGACTCGTTGCCCGGCGGGTTGTCGGGGACGTCGACGGAGATCGTGACCTGCGTCGAGCCCGGCGGGAACACGAGCGGCGACGCCGTACCGATCGCGAAGTCGGAGCCTTCCGACGCGGTCGTGCCGCTGTTCAGCGAGAACGGAACGGTGACCGTCTTCGAGCTCGGGGTCGCGAGCCGCACGGTGATGTTGACGCCGCCTGCGCTGTCTTCGTCGACGCTGCTCGTGCTGTTCAGGAAGGACACCGCAGCGATGTCGTTGTCGATGATGTTGCACGTGTGCGTCGCGGTGCCGAGCGTCGCGTTGACCGCGTTCGAGAGGTTCACGAGGACGGTCTCGTCATCTTCGTCGATCGCGTCGTTGTTCACGGTGAGCACGATCGTCTTGCTCGTCTGGCCCGGGTCGAACGTCAGCGTGCCGGGCGAGCCGATCACGGTCGCATCGCCGCCATCGGCCGTGTCGTTGCCGTCGCGGATGAAGTCGACGCGGATCTGGCGGCCCGACGCGGTGCTCAGCGAGACGGTGACGGTCTCGCCGAGGCCATTCTCGGCGACGTTCGCGGTCGCATTGTTGAAGCGCACGATCGGTGGGAGGTCGTTGTCGGTGATCGAGTGGTAGAGCGTCCTCGTCGCGCCGAGCACGAGGTTCGGCGAGGCGCCGCGTAGCGTGAACACGGCGATCTCGTTGTCTTCCTCGTCGAGCGCGTCGTCCTTCTCGCCGATCGGGACGAGCGCCATCATCTGCCCGTTCGCGAACGTGACCACGGTGCCGTCGGTGATCGTGACATCTGCGCCGGTCGCCGCGGGGCTTCCGCCCGCGAAGCCGACGACGACGGTGCTCTCGCCTTCGGACGGCTTGTCGAGGCGCACGGTCAACATCGACGGCGAGGCTTCACTCGACATCGTCGGCGCGGTGCCGACCGAGACGCGCGGCAGGATGTGATCGGCGATGCGTACCGAGTGGATCGCGCGAACTTCGTCGAGCGTGGCGTTGATGGGAGACGACAGCGCGATGTCGAACGACTCCACCATCTCGCTCTCGTCGAGGTCGTTCTTGATCGTGACCGGTAGCTCCTTGCGGTACTCGCCGATCGCGAACACGAGCGTACCGGTGCGGAGCTCGAAGTCGACGTCCGGCGTCGCGCCGTTGCCATTGAGGAGCTTGTAGTCGACCGAGATTTCTTCCTCCGCGGGGCGCGAGAGGATCACCGGAATCATCAGCACGCCCGACATCTCGTCGGCGCCCGACATTGTGAACTCGAACGCGACGCTCGGCGCGATGCTGTTGTCCTGCAGGTCGAGCTCGAACGAGCATGCGAACCCGAGCACGACCACAACCGCCAACCGGCGCCACGCCTGCATCTCCCCCTGAGCCTGCCGGCATTTGGCGCCGATCTCAACCCTGTAAAACTGTGAGCTGGGACGCTACTTGGGCCAGTCGAGACGCGTCGAGCCCAGGGTGCCGAGCCTACCGGGTTACAGTGAGACCGGGTGCGCGACGAGGTGGCAGCCGCGAAGTGGTGGGCCGACGTGCGGCCGCCGCCGGATGTCGCGCGGACGCTCGCCGAGATCGCGCTCGTGCGCGCGCAGGTCTTCTTGCCCGTCGTCGTGATCGCGATGCTGGTCGCGCTGGTGATCAGCGAGCCGAGCGGCATCCCGCTGACGCGCGAGATCCTCGTCGTGAACGGCCTCATGTTCGCCGCGGCGGTAATCCTGATGATCCAGCTCCGCCGCGGCAAGATTCCCGCGGAGTGGGCACATGCGGTCGGTGCGCTCGCGTGGCTGTTCACGCCGGTCAACACGCTGGTCTCGACCGCGCTCACGAGCGCGCCAACGCTCACGCTCCCACTGATGATCGAGCTCGCGAGCCTCACGCTTCTCATCGACACGCGATGGGCACTCGCGGCGAGCACGCCGATCATCGCGGTCGCCGTCCCGCTGATGATCCGCAACGACGCGCTCGGCATCTTCCCGCTCGCCGTCCTCGGCCTGTGGATCGTCGCGATGATCATGCAGTTCGCGCTGCGCCGCTCGCTGATCCGCGCCGAGACACATCGCCACCAGCTCGGCCGCGCACTCGAAGCGCTGCAGCACGAGCTCAGCGAGCGGCAGCGCGCCGAGGCCGATCGCGAGACACTGCGCGATCAGTTCGTGCACGCCCAGCGCATGGAAGCGGTCGGCACGCTCTCCGCCGGTCTCGCGCACGACATGAACAACATCCTCGGCGGCATCCTCGCGTTCGCCGAGATCCTGCGTCACGAGGCGAAGGACCCGACGATCCGCGAAGATCTGGATCGCATCCGCAAGGAAGCGGAGCGCGGCGCCGCACTCACGCGCGGCCTCCTCGCATTCTCGCGCCGCGGCAGCTACCGCCGCCAACCGATCGCGATCGGCGCCGTGATCGACGAGATGGCCCCGCTGCTCTCGCGCACGCTCGGCAAGGCGATCAGGCTCGAGCGCGCCGACGGACCGCTCGCGGTCGTCGACGCCGATCCCGCACAGCTCGGCCAGGTGCTCCTCAACCTCTGCCTCAACGCCGCCGATGCGATGAGCGGCGAGGGCATGATCACGGTCTCGACCGATACCGTGCACCTCGAGGCCAAACAGATCGGCGCGCTCGCGCGCGGCACCTACGCGAAGCTCTCGGTGCGCGACACCGGCTCGGGCATGGACGAAGCCACGCGCAAGCGCATGTTCGAACCGTTCTTCACGACGAAGCCCGTCGGAAAAGGGACCGGCCTCGGCCTCGCGATGGTCTACGGCGCCGTCGAGGCGCATGCCGGCGGGATCGACGTGGTCTCCGCGGCCGGCAAGGGCACCACCGTCGACATCTACTTGCCCACGACCGAAGCGACGCCACAGCCCGCACGCCGCACCGATACGTCGATCACGCGCACGAAGGGTGTCGTGCTGATTGTTGACGACGAGGCGACGATGCGCGCCGGCGCCGCCCGCATCATCGAGCATCTCGGTCTCACGGCCGTGGCCGCGTCGGACGGCGAGGAAGCCGTCGCGCTGTTCGAGCAGCACGGCGTGGAGGTCGTGCTCGTCCTGCTCGACATGGTGATGCCGCGGATGAACGGCACCGCGTGCTTTCACGCGCTACGCAAGCTGCGCACGGTGCCGATCCTCCTGGTCTCCGGCTACACCGACCACGCGGCCGCGCGCGAGCTGCTGACGTCGGGCGCCGACGGCTTTCTCGAGAAGCCGTACACGACGGAGCAGCTGGCCGGCGAGGTCGACCGCGTGCTCGGTCGCGCGAGCTAGCGAGCCTGCGCCGAGCGACGTGACCGCCAGTACAGCCAGGCAAGCGCCATGACGATACCAATCCAACCGATCATCCGCGTGTAGCTCGCGATGTCGACGTCGCGATGCAGCGCGCCCCAGCGCGTGAAGATGTGCTCGAAGTCGTGCTCGCCACCGCCGACCAGCGGCAGCTCGCCTGCACGCGCATCGGCCATGTAGCGCGCGATGTTGAACAGATTCTGCGCGGCCCAGATCCCACCGACTGCGACGCCGTGTGCCTCGCGCCGGAAGAAGAAGATGATCATGACGGTGATCGGAAACGTCAGCTGACCGAGCACGCCGCCGTAGAGCGACGCGGTGTCGCCGAACAGGCCGTAGAACATGTGCCCCGCCTCGTGGAACGCGAGGTTCGCGGAGTCGAGGATCGGCGTCCATCCCGGATCACCGGAGAGCAGCAGCGCGAGCACGACCGCCGTGAACGCGCCTACGCCGATCAAGTGCGTGCGTTCGACAGGCTGCCAAGGCTCGAGCGCGATGCGAAACCTCAAGGCCTCATCATACCTTGTACCCGCATGTAGTTCGCAGCCGATCGACTGCACAGCATCGGTTGCACCACGCGATTCACACCGCAGGCCTACATCTGCACGTCGAGTAAACACGTCGCGCGATGCGGGCACGATCCGTGAACTTTCACGCGCGCGATGAGGGCCATCGTGCTGTTCGCCGTTTCGGCGATCTTGATCTCGCAGTCCGCTCACGCGACGCCGCTCGAAGGAGGCCCGGTCTATCTGACCTCCGCCCAGCGCAAGGTGCGTGCGGAGCTGATCCGGGACACCGCCGCGAAGTCGGGCATGACGAACGCGGCGCTGCTCGCGGGCATCGGCGAGGTCGAGACGAACTTCGCGCACTGCTGGTCCGAAGCGACGTGGGCCTGCCAGGGTCCGAACAGCTCGTCGTGTGGCGGCGGTCCGGTGATCGCCGGCGCGTCGGACGGCGCGTGCTCGCTGCAGCAGGGCGGGCTCGGGATGTTCCAGTTCGACTCGGGCACGTTTTCACAGACGATCGCGACCTACGGTCCGACGATCGTGACGATGCAAGGCAACGTCGACGCCGTGATCCCGTTCCTCGTCACGCGCGCGATCCAGTCCGTCGATGGCGTCGACACGCCTGCCGAAGCGCTCGCGTGGATGAACTCGATCACGATCAAGGACGGCGACGCGAAGTACGAGAAGTGGTTGTACTTCGTCGCGTGGCGCTACAACGGCTGCATGGGTTGCACGACCCAGATCAACAAGTACCGCGCGGGCACGAACAAGCTGCGCGACGAGTTCGGTCCCACGTTCTGGAAGATCACGCAGCCCGAGCCGCTCGTGTGCGAGCAGATTCCCGCCGCGGGCCGCACGATCGACGAGCGCGACGCGTGCTTCGAGAAGCAGGGCACGCTCACGTCCTGGTACGAGGGCGATCACGGCATGGAGGGCGCCTGCCTCTACACGTACACGACCGACGATCCGGAGCCCGACAATCACGGGACGTGGAAGCTCGCGTTCGAAGCGGCTGGCCGCTATCGCGTCGAGGTCTACACCGACGGCGGCACGCTCGCGCAGAGCCATCAAGCGAAGTACGTCGTCACGCACGCGGGCGGCACGACGGAGGTCGTGATCGATCAAGCCGCGGCCGAAGGCTTCCGCGTGCTCGGCGACTTCGAGTTCACCGACGCCGGCAAGATCGAGCTCGGTGACAACACCGGCGAGCCGTACGATGCGAACGCGAAGATCGCGATCGCCTTCGATGCCGTGCGCATCGTGCCCGCGAACATGCCGCCCGGTGACGACGTCGTCGACGAGCCGACCGACGAGGGCGGCGGATGCAACGCGTCCGGCAACGCCGCGGGTTGGCTCGTGATCCTCCTCGGTGTCATCGCCGCGCTCCGTCTGCGTCGCCGCGACACTTCGGTTTTCTCGAATCCAGGCGCTACGTTTATCTAATAGTCGAAGCGTCGGGGCGGCGCACATAGTTACTTCATGGCCGCCATCACGCCCGAACCGACTCACCGCGAGTGGAGTGCGATGCTCGCGTCGCTCGCTACCTGTCACGGCTGCAAGAAGTCGCTCGGCGGCTCGCATGTGAGCTCCGATGGCTTCTGCCGCGAATGCCTCGAGCGTTCGCGCACGACCAAGGGCGACGAAGAGCTCGGCGGCGAATCCTAGCGCTCGAGCTCGAGCGCTTCCTGCATCAAGCGCTGCATGCGCGTGACGACGCGCTCGTGCATCGCCGCGACGTCGTCCTCGGAGATTTGATCCGGCGCGACGTCCGAGATCATCGGCTCGCTGACGAGCTGCGTGAGCTTGACCGGCTTCGGGAACGGCATGCCGCCGCGTCCGCTCACCATCGCGAACGGCACGTGCAGCCGTTCCATCGCCCACTTCGTGAACCGCGTCGGGCGCACGTCGAAGATGTCGTCACCGCGCGGACTCGCGACGAGGATGATCGGCGCGCCCGACTTCATCGCGACCCACACGAACCCGCGGCGGCCGCGCCAGTCGACGCGGTACTTGTCCTCGGGACCGCGCAGCCCCTCGCGCATGCCGCCCGGCATGCAGCCGACCATGTTGCCTTGCTTGATGAAGTTGATCGCCGCGTCGCGCGTGCCCGGCACGAAGCCGGTGTCACGGAAGATGCGGCCGATCGCCGGCAGCTTGAAGATCAGGTGATCTGCGAGGCCGTACACGTGGCGCTGCAGCCGATCGAGGATCGGCACCGCGATCATGAACGAGTCGTACATCGCGAGCGAATGGTTGCCCGCGATCATCGCCGGCCCACTCGCCGGGATGTTCTCGAACCCGTGCACGCTGTACTGGTGATAGTCCGCGAGGAAGCGAAACGTTCGCTCGACGCCTCGGTAGATCCAGGTCTTCTGGATGTGTGGTTCGAAGGTCTCCGTCACCCACGCCGATACTACGGCAGGACGAGCGCGTGCGGATTCGCTCCGAACGGTTGGCCGCTCGCCAACAGCACCGCGCCGAGGTACGCCCACAGGCCCTGAATCCCGGGCGAGCCCTGCGGCAGGCCGACATCCGCGTTGACCCGGCCCGTCGTGCCGAGGCGCACGTGCTTGCCGATCACCGTCGCCGTCATGTTCGCCTGGTGGTTCGAGCCGGGCAGGGACCGCGAGAAGTCGCCGATGATCACGGTGACGACGTTACGGTCCGTCATCGCGAGCGTGCGGTCGGTGAACACCTTGAGCGCGGCCATCGTGCCTTCGCTCGTCATCTTCGTGCGCACGACCGAGCCGTCGTTGTCGCCGTGCGTGTCCCAGCCACGCGAGTTCGCGATCACGACGTTCGCGCCGGCGCGGATCATGAGCTCGGCGCCCATGATCTGCATCGTCGAGTTGTTCGTCGTCGTCGGTAGCGTGCCGCCCGTGCCGGCGGTGACGCCGTATGCGGCGGCGATCGTGGGGTAGTCGAACGGGACCGTCGCCTGCTTGAGCTGCGCGGACGCGGCCGGGTAGCCTTCGATCAGCGAGCGCGCGGACGTCGGGTTCCCGTCGAGCGTCGACTTCGACATCAGTTGCGCCGCGGTGATGCCGTCGGCAGCGGGCGCACGTGCGGGCGCGGTCGCGGAGGTCGAGCCACCGAGCACGGCGATCGTCGTCGAGAGATCGCGCACCTGTTGGAGCGAGACGTCGCCGACCGCGCGATGGATGCCGTCGGGCATCGTCGGCCCGACGCAGACGCAGCGCACGGCCGCAGTGCCGGGCAGCGAACGCGACAGCGAGATGAGGCGGCTCTTGTCACCCTCGAGCATCAGCGCGTTGCGCGCGGTCGGGTGTGCCGAGATGCCGTGGTTCACGCCGATCGACGCCATGCGGGTCAGCGTCGTGTTCGCCAGCGTGCCGAGCGTGGCGCGATCGACGTAGACGTCGCTCGTGCCGATCTGGCGGATGTTCGCCGCGGTCACGCCGAACGCGGTGCCGACGAACGAGTCTGCGCTCGGGAACAGCGCATTGTAGCCGCCGATCAGGTTGAGGATGAACACGGCCGGCTTGTCATCGCCGGGTGCTGCTTCGGCGCGACCGAGCAAGTCGACGCCCGGAATCCGCGTGACACCGAGTGCCGCGGCGCCGAGCATCGCGCGCTTCAAGAATCCACGTCGTGAGGTGCTCATCGGTATCTCCTAGAACGCGAGGAAGCCCGACGCGCTGAGCACGGCGGCGCACGAATATGCCCAGCGCTTGCGGGGCGCATCGGCGGGAGGGGTTTGGTCCATCGTGTACGTCACGCACGCGGTCGCTTCGTCCTCGGTCGCGTCGCGATGCCACGCTCGGCGCGCGAAGTCGCGACACGCGAGGCCCGCCGACGTCGCGTTCGGTGCGTCCGCGTAGAGCGGCGCGGTCGCCGTGTGCTGCGTACACGCCTCGAACGCGAGGGCGAACGCGGCATAGACCGTGTTCGCGCTGGCCGCGGGCTCGGCGTACCAGCGCGCGGGCGGGCGACCAAACGTCGCCGCATATGCGCCGGTGTTGAACGCGGTGAGGCCGAGCGCGCGCGCATATTCGGTCGCGAGCGCGTTGAAGGGCTTGAGCCGCACGCGGTCCGTCCCAGCCTCGATCGGCGGGCGGGCTGCTTCGAGCGGCAGGCCCGCGAAGCTGGTGTACGTGCGTTCCTGCTGGCACACGACGGGCTCGTCGTCGCCTGGTTGGTCGTCGCCGCCGATGTTGCCCGTGCAGCCGGCGAGCGCGATCACGAAGAGTGTTTGTCGCATCGTCATCTCCTTACTCGCAGTAGCTGTCGTCTTTGGCGATCGTGCGAAGCGCGTCGCGCACGTCCCCGGTGGCGGTGTACGCGTCGATACACGCGTCGAACAGTTTCGCTTCGCAGGTCGCTTCGCCGCGGCCGTAGAGGAACTGGAACGCGAGCCGGCACGTGCGGAACTTGTGATCGGTCGACGAGACGAGCGCAGCGACGAGGTCGGCGTCGTTCGCGATCGTTTTGCCGTCGAGCAGCGTCTGCGGGCCTTCCGTCGGCGGCGTGAACGTCGGGTTCGCGTCGGGGCCGGTCTTGCGCGAGAGCACCTTCGCCGCCTTGTCGAGCGCGAAGTACGAGTCGTAGTGGCAGCTGCGGCACTGAGTCGCCAGCCGCCCGGTCGCCGAGATATCCGTTCCCGGTGCCGACGTCACTGCGCCGACATCGAGGCCGATGATGTTCTGCTGGATGCGGAACGCGGCGTTCAGGCGATAGCCCTGCTCCTCGTTGCCCGCATACCGCACCATCCATGGCCGGCTGCGGAAGTAACCGAGCCCGGCCGGATCGTCGACGACGCGCGCGGTCGCGGGATTGCCACCCGCTGCGGGCACCGGCTCGACCGTGTACTTGCCGTCGAACAGCTCGTGCCACGGCTTGTTGTTTTCGAGGACGTGCTTCGCGAGGAAATACGTCGCATCCGCGGCCGGCGTCTCGCCCGGCTCGGGATTCATCTCGCTGTTCACGTACCGCGCGAACTGATCGACGAACGCGGGATCCGCGAGCAGCTCGTCGACCTTCGACTGCGGGTCCGCTTCGGCGAGCAGCGCCTCGGAGGGCGCGCGGCCGGTCAACGCGAGCGAGACCCGGGTCGCGCAGCGCACGCGTGCGGCTTCATCCGCGGGCGCACTGCCTTTCGAGTCACCGATCGATACCCACGATGCGAGCGCTGCCAATGGCACGCCCATGCCCATCGCCACGAGAAATCTGACGCGCATGTTGGCCTCTCTCGCAAAGGCCTGGCCAAGTTCGATCCATGTGATGCTGCGCAGTTCGAGCAGGGGTCGCCACCCCAGTGTCGGGTAAGACCGACAAAACCACTCCCCACCTTGTTACCGGGGGCGCTTGCAGGCCGGATGTACCCATACGACCGTGGCCGCCGTGGACCTCATTCCGCAACGCCTGCTGTCGCACGCGCGTACGCGGCCGGCCGCCCCGGCGTACTTCACGCGGGTGTCGGGCCGCTGGCAGTCCACCTCGTGGTCCGTCTTCGTCGACGAGTGCCGGGCCGCCGCCCGCGCACTGATGGCGCTCGGCTTCCCGGCGGGCGGCAAGATCGCGATCCTCGGCTACAACAAGCCCGAGTGGGTCATCGCGTATCACGCGGCGATGCTCGCGGGTGGTGCGGCTGCCGGGGTCTACACGACCTCTTCGCCGGACGACGTCGCGCACATCGTCCTGCACAGCGAGGCTGCCCTCGTTGTCGTCGAGACTCGCGCCCAGTACGAGAAGGTCCCCGCGAGCACGAAGACGATCGTCACGATGCGCGGCGCCGAGACGATCGACGACCCGCGGGTGCTCCCGTGGAAGCAGTTCCTCGCGAAGGGCGCGCTCACCACGGACACCGACCTCGACGCGCGCATCGCCGCCCTCGCCGCGGGCGATGTGGCGACGCTCATCTACACGTCGGGAACCACCGGCCCTCCGAAGGGCGTGATGCTCTCGCACGCGAGCCTCGCGTGGTCCGCGCGCGTGTTCGTCGACCTCGGCAAGGGCACCGACCGCGACACCGGGCTGTCGTACTTGCCGCTCTCGCACATCGCGGAGCAGATGGCGACGATCCACCTGCCGACCACCATCGGCGCGCCCGTCTACTACTGCGAGTCGATCGACAAGGTGCGCGCGAACGTGCCCGAAGTTCGCCCGACGGTGTTCTTCGGCGTCCCGCGCGTTTGGGAGAAGTTCCACGCCGCACTCGTCGGTCGGTTCGCCGCGCTGCCGGCCGTGCGCCAGCAGCTCGTCGCGTGGACGCGTGGCGTCTGTACGCAGGTCAACGCGCATCGCATGCGCGGCGAATCACCGAGCCTCGCGCTGTCCGCGCGCAATACGCCGTCGCGCAGCGCTTGGTGCTGAAGCCACTGAAGGCCGCGCTCGGCATGGACCGCGCGCGCATCCTGGTCTCGGGCTCGGCCCCGATCGCGAAGCACATCCTCGAGTTCTTCGCCTCGATCGACCTCGTGATCCAGGAGTCCTACGGCCTCTCCGAGTGCGTCCCGATCTCGTACAACCTCCCGGGCAGGACGAAGCTCGGCAGCGTCGGACCCGTCGTCCCCGGCCTCGACGTCAAGATCGCCGACGACGGCGAGATCCTCGTGCGCGGCCCGGGCGTCTTCCTCGGCTACTTCAAGGACCCCGAGGCCACGCGTGCCGCGCTCGTCGACGGCTGGCTCCACACCGGTGACATCGGCGAGCTCGACCGCGAAGGCTTCCTCTCGATCACCGGCCGCAAGAAAGAGCTCCTGATCACCGCGGGCGGCCACAACATCGCGCCGAAGAACCTCGAGGCCGGCATCAAGCAGTGCGCGATCGTCGCCGAGGTCGTCGTGATCGGTGACCGGCGCAAGTACCTCACCGCGCTCGTCACGCTCGACCCCGATGCGAAATCGAGCGACCCGCGCGCCGAGATCCAGACCGCGATCGATCGCGTGAATGCCTCGGTCGCGCGCTCCGAGCAGATCAAGAAGTTCGCGATTCTCCCGCGCCCGTTCGCCGTCGAGACCGGCGAGCTCACGCCGACGATGAAGATCAAGCGCAACGTCGTCGCGAAGAACTTCGCACCCGAGATCGACGAGATGTATCCGGCCGACGAGTAATTTGTTCACGCCGGCGAGTAGCTGCGTTCCCCGCACCCCGTTAGTGTCGGTGTATGAGGCTGTATCGCAGTGCAAAGCGCGAGATGCTGTTCTGTTCGATCGTACTCGCCGGCAAGAAGCTGTCGACGGAGACCGGCCCGCTGTTCGGCAAGAAGAAGGCGACGGCGAAGACGTACGGGACACCGGCAAAAGCGAAGAGCGCACACGACGCGCTCGTCGCTGCGAAGCGCGCGGATGGCTTCCGGGTGATGGGCGAGCTCCCTCTCCCGCAAGTGCCCATCGCGCGCAACGCGGCGCTCGAGGCAGAGCTCCGCAAGGACCACGCGGACGGCGCGCCCTACCTCGTTTACGCCGATTGGTTGCAGGGGCAGGAGAGTCCATTCGGCGAGCTCCTCGTGCTCGCGCAGCGCAAGAAGGCGAAGCAGGCCGATGCCATCGCGAAGAAGATCGGCCTGCCAGATCCCGAGCTGGCGCAGGTCGAATGGCGCTACGGCATGTGGCGCTCGTTGCGCCTCAATAACGAGATCGATCACATGACGCTCGAGTACGACAGCGTCGCGTTCGCGCGTGCGCTGTTCGGTTCGCCGCTGTGCGCGGCGCTCGAGCAGCTGAGCATCGGGATGCTGCGCTGGGACGTGATCGACGATCCGTCGGTCATCGCCGAGGCGGGCCGGCACGCGTGGGCGAAGGATCTGCCCGTGCTGCGCGTCGGCGACGTTGACCGCAACATTGACTTGAATCACCACGGCATCGGCGCCGTCGGTAAGCTCATCACGAAAACGTTTCCGCGGCTGCGCTCGCTGTGGATGCGTTCGGGAGAGCGCTATGAGGGACCGCAGACGTTCGACGTGGCGGGGCTCGATCTCCCGGAGCTCACCGACCTCACGATCGAGACGTGTGCGATGTCGCGCAAGCGCATGAAGTCGGTGCTCGCGGCGAAGCTGCCGAAGCTCGAACGCCTCGAGCTATGGTTCGGCGATCCCGAGCGAGAAGCCAACGCGACGTTCGCCGATATCTCACCGGTGTGGAGCGGCGCGTTCCCGCATGTGCGTCACCTCGGGCTCTGCAACACGACACTCGTCGGCGACATCATCCGCGTGTTACCGGAGTCGAAGCTCGCGTCGAAGCTCCAGAGCCTGGATCTTTCGCGTGGCACGTTCGGCGACGACGACGCGGCGGTGCTTGCCGCGAGCGCAGCGAAGTTCAAGAAGCTTACGGCGCTGGACGTGTCGCGCAGCTATCTCTCGGCGGCGTCGGTGCGATCACTCAAGAAGGCGTTTCCAGGCGCGACCGTCGTCGCCAAGGACCAGCAGCGCGAGTATGACGAAGCCGATTACGGCGAGCGCCGCTTCGTCTCGGTGAGCGAGTGACTAGAGGCCGCGGCGGAAGGTCGAGATCTGCCAGGCCTCGAAGGTGCGGCCGGTGCGGATGCTCGTCGGGATGTCGCGCGGGTTGTTCGCCGACAGTGTGCCGAGCACGAGCTTGAGCGAGAGGATCTCGACGTTGCCGGTCTCGCTGAGCAGCATGATCGACGCGTTCGTCTTCGAGTCGAGGAGCATGTCGACGACGCGCGGCAGCTGCTGCACGGCGTCGATCTTGTTGAGCAGCGGCAGCGCCTGAAACTTGCGGACGACGCCGGACTCCGACGAGCGGAGGTTCAAGTTGACGAGGACGATCTTGAGCGTCGAGGGCGTGGTGTCGGGGTTGCGCTCGCGCTCGCGGCACCACTTGATGTAGGGGAGGACGAGCGGGTTCTCGTCGGTGACGCTGCCGTCGATCCACGTGTCTTGATCGGGTGACATCGTGCCGGTGATGTTGCGCTGCGCGCGCAGGACGCCGGGCACCGCGGTGGAGGCGGCGACGGCGTCGCGCGGATCACACGGATAGATGAAGTCCGCGCAGTCGGCGTGGATGTATTCGGGGGCGGAGAGCGCGGAGAGGGCGCCGCCGCGGTGCGGGTTGCCGGCGACGGGGAAGAACGGGATGCGCGCGTGCTTGCGGACGGCGGCGGGTTCCTTCTGGTCGAGCAGATCGAGCCAGCCGGCCATCTCCGGATCGAGGCGCTTGCCGACGGCCTTGCGCGCCATCGCACGGAGGTTCGTCTTGATGAGCGAGCCGATGCTGCCGTCGGTGAGGTGACCGTGACGGCCGTGATAGAGGTCGTAGCCGAGCTCGTCGATGACGTTCGCGTTGAAGCCCGAGGCGTAGACGTAGCCGAGGAACGCGCCGCCGGAGCTGCCCCAGACCTCGCTGATGCGCGAACGGTCGCCGGCGAGGAGGTTGTCGATCGCCTTCAGCACCGAGGTCGCGGCGAACATGCGGAAGCCGCCACCGCCGATCGAGAGGACGATCTTGGCGGTGGGATCGAGGAGGAATTCTCGGTAGGTCTTGAAGCGCTCCGTCATCGACTGCAGGCGCCTGTCGTTCGCGTGCGTCATGCGGCGGAACAGATACGTGCGCCGGCCGCCGGGGCGATCGAGCGAGAACAGCGTGCGCTTCTCCGCCGGGAGGAAAGCCTCGTTCGAGACGCGGCCGCGGCCCATGTACTCGATCACGAGATCCGGCTGCGTGTAGAGGAGGAGCAGCGCCTCGGCCTCGACCTCGGGTGGGAGCGGGTCCGTGATCGCGGCGGCCCAGGCCTTGATCAGGCGCGGGCGCAGCGAGTCGATCGCCGGGTCAGGCGTGAAGCGCTGTGCCTCGTTCTGGAGACCGAGGAACGCGCGCGTCGCGGTCGAGATCAGCGTTGACGACGACGACTTGTCGTAGTGCAGCACGCGCTTCATCTCCGCACCATCGCGCGCGAGCTTGCGAGCCGTCGTCTCGCTGATCTTCCAGACGTCCATCGACGCTAGTCTATCAGCCGGCCCGCGAGCGATCGTAGGTGGCGGTGCATCGTCGATTGGCTCGCTTCCTCGGCGAGGAAGAAGTGACCGCCGGGGAGGCGCCAGACTTCGTCGGGAGGTGCGCCGTAGATCGTCTGCGTGCCCTTGTCGACGGTGATGATCGGATCCGTGTCGCCGCCCATGAGAATCACGGGCGCGGGTTGTGCGCGGCCGAAGTCGACACCGCCTGCCCGCGCCGCGGCACCGAGCCAGAGGTCGCGGCGCACCATCGGTGCGATCGAGAGCGCGTCGTGCGGGATGGCCATGCGCTCCATCGCAGCGCGCACGTGTGCGTCGGTGATCTGGTCCGCAGCTGTGACGTCGTCCGGGATCAGCGAGCGCATCGTGTCGAGCGTCGGCAGTGCGCCGAGCGCGACGAAGCGCGCCGCGCGGCCGCGCTCGCGGAGTGCATCCGCGAGATCGAGCGCGAGCCAACCGCCCAGCGAGTGACCGTAGATCGCGAACGGTACGTCGAGCAGCGGCTCCATGCGCTCGAGCACGTGCTCGCGCAGATCCTCGGCGTTGCCGATGAGATGACCGAGCGGACCGTCGAGCTTCGGCAACGAGAGCGTGCACAGCTCGATCTCCGGCGGCAGCGCACCGATCCAGTCCGTGAAGATGCTCGCGTCGGCGCCCATCGGCGGCAGGCAGAACAGCCGCGCCTTCGCATCGGGCCGCGGCTCGGGACGGCGAATCAGCTCCTCGGCGTCGGACTTCGACGACCGCTTCCAGCCGGCGACGATCTCCGCCGACAGATCGCGAATCGACGGACGGCGCAAGAGGCGCACGAGCGGGACCGTGATCCCGACCTCGCCATCGATCCAGCTCTGCAGCTGCGTCGCCATCAGCGAGTCGAAGCCGAACCGATCGAGGCCGGCATCGAGATCGACGGTCGCGGTCCCGAGACCCGCGACCTGCGCGACGAGCGTCGCGACCTTCTTCGCGACGAGGTTCGCACGCTCGGCATCGGCGGTCTGCGCGAGCTGATCCGCGAGGCGGCCACTCGCCGACTGTGCCGTCTCCGACGACAGCGCGGCGAACCGACCCGCACGGTCCTTGCGTGCACCGATTCGCGCGAGCCGCTTCCAGTCGATGCGCGCGACCACACGTTGCGCCGGGCGGTCGAGCAGCGTGCGCTCGAGCAGCGCGAGCGCCTCGGGCACCGAGAACGCCTCGACGCCCTGGCCGAGGATCTTGCGACGCTGATCCGCGGACGCCCGCGCGACGACGCCGATATCGAGCACGCCCCAGTTGATGCTGGTCGCGGGCAAGCCGAGCGCGTTGCGGTGCGCGGCGATCGCATCGAGGCCGGCATTCGCGGCGGCGTAGTTCGCCTGACCCGGCGTGCCGACGATCGACGCGATCGACGAGAACAGCACGAACTGCTCGAGCTGATCGCCGCGCGTCGCTTCGTGGAGATGCCACGCACCATTTAGCTTCGGCGCTGTCACGGCCGCATAGCGCCCCCGATCGAGCGCTGAAATCGGAGCGTCGTCGAGCACCATCGCGCCGTGGAACACGCCGCCGATCGGCCGTTGCGCGCGCAGCTCCGCGAGCCGGCTCTCGACTTGATCGCGGTCCCTGACATCGCAGCGCGTGACGATCACGTCTACGCCTTTCGCGCGCATCCCCTCGACGACCGCACGCTCTTCGTCACCCGGCAGGCCACGGCGTCCCCACAGCGCGATGTGCCGTGCGCCCTTCGAGGCGAGCCACTCCGCCGCCGCGAGACCGAAGCCGCCGCAACCGCCCGTCACGATCCACGTCTTCGCGCGATCGAACGCGAGCGTGGTCTCGGGGAGCGCCGGCACCGTTCCGCTTCGCGGCACCTCGACGACGATCTTGCCGATCGCCTTGCCCTGCGCCAGCGCGTGCACCGCGTCCGCGGTCTGCGTCAGCGGAAACGCGCGCACGGGGATGCGGGCGTACGTGCCGTCCGCGATCCGCGCGAGGTCGTGCCCGAGGCGTTCGGCGAGCTCGGGCTCCTTCTTCGCCGCGAGCCGGTTCAGATCGAAGCAGATGAACGAGCGGTTCTCCGCGAAGAACTTGAGGCCGAGCTGGCGGTTCGCGTAGAGGTCGGCCTTGCCGATCTCGACGAAGCGGCCGAACGGCGCGAGGCAGCGCAGGCTCTGCGTGAGCAGCTGACCCGCGACGCTGTTCAGCACGACGTCGACACCGCGACCGCCCGAGGCCACCATGATGTCGTCGCGGAACTCCGGCGAGCGAGAATTGAAGATGTACTCGACGCCGAGCGAGCGCAGGAATGTCCGCTTGTCCTCGCTGCTCGTCGTCGCGAATACGCGCGCGCCGAGCCGCTGTGCGATCGAGATCGCCGCGATGCCGACACCGCCGGCGGCCGCGTGGATCAGCACGGTCTCGCCTGCCGTGAGGCGCGCGAGCCGCTCGAGCGCGATGCCCGCGGTGACGTATGCGGTGGGCACCGCCGCCGCATCCGTGAACCCCAAGGTCGCGGGCTTCTTCACGAGGTGACGGCGATGCGCGACGGCTCGATTGCCCGCGCACGCCGGCGCGAGGCCGACGACCTCGTCGCCGATCGCGAATTCGCCCACGTTTGCACCCACGGCGAGCACGACACCGGCGCAGTCCATGCCGATCGTCGCGCCCGACATGCCGTTTTCCCAGGCTTCATCGCCGAGCATCGCGGTCGCGACGACGACGTCCTTGAAGTTGAGGCCGATCGCGCGCACGTCGACGAGGATCTCGTCGGGGTCGAGCAGCTGCTCGGGCTGTCGCTCGAGCTTGATGCTCGCGATGTTGCCGGGCGTCGTCACGACCGCGCGCACCGAGGTGCGTGCGATCTCGACGTCCTGCGCGCTGCGTTCGCCGTCGGCGGCGACCGGCTCGAGCGTCTGCACGTAGCGCACGCCGTCGCGGATCGCGATCTCGTGCTCGCGCGGACCGGCGACGATCTCGTCGACGAGCGCATCGACATCCGCGAACGTCGCGCTCGCGGAGAGATCGACGAGCGTCGTCGCGTGGCGCGGCTGCTCGGAGCCGAGCACGCGCCCGAAGCCCCACAGCGGTGCGCCGAAGGGCGCATTTGCATCGGCGGTCACGCCCGACGTGACGAGCCAGATCGCGGCGCCATCTTCGGTCCACAGGCCACGCTCGCCGATCTGCGTGAGCAGCTCGCCCATCGCGACGGGGCCGCGCTCGACGGCGCGCTGCCAGTCGGAGACGCCGATCGTCGCGAGGTGCACGATGCCGACGATGCGGCCCGGCGCACGCGCGAGATCCGGCGCTTCGTCGACGAGGACCTGATTGCCACGCGACTCGAGTGCGCCCGCGATGCGATTCGCGATCGCACCGCCGCCGATCACGAGCCACGTACCGCGCACCGGCACCGCGATCTCTGCGGTCGTGCGCGTCGCGAGCTCGCCGGTCTCGAGTGGCGCCGGCTGCCAGCGAGGTTCGTAGAAGGCGCGCCGATCGGCCTTTGAAGTCCCACGCACGCGGCGCACCACGAGACCTTCGAGCGAGACGATCGGCGTGCCGTCGGCGAGAACGGCCCAGACGTCGAGCGTGACGTCCTTCGCCCGATCGTGCGTGATGCGCGAGTGACACCACAGCGGCTGCCCGCGATACGGCGCGTGCAAGCGCGCACGAGCCACGCGCTGCGGGAGAAACAGCGCATGCTTGTCGGTGCCGGCGAGCATGCCGATCGCGGCCGTCTGGAGCACACCGTCGAGGATCGCGGGATGCACGTAGAACCGCGCGATCTCGTGTGCGAGCGCTTCGGTCGGCTCGACGAGCGACAGCGTCTCGCGCGCCGCCGAGACCCACACGTGGCGGATGACTTGAAAGGCCGGCCCGAGCTCGAGGCCCGACGCGGCGGCGCCCTTGTAGAACTCGCTCGCGTCGAATTCGCGCGAGCAGCGCGCCTGCCAGTCGGCAACATCACACGTCGCGCTCGCGAACCGATCGCTGCGGTTGATCCGCCCGCGGCTGTATTCGAGCCACGCGTTCGCCTCGCGATCGGCGAGCGCGCCGAGCGTGAAGTGGCCCTCGTCGCTGTAAACGTCGAGGCGATACGCCGCCTCGGACTCCGCCTCGACGACGAGCGGCCGCAGGAATTCGACCTCCTCGAGGAAGATGTCGTCGCCAAAGACCTGTCGGCCCGCGCTGAGGATCGTCTCGATCTGTCCCGCGCCGGGGAACACGACGACGCCCTGGACCTGATGGTCCATCAGATACGGCTCGTCTTTCGGATCGACGGCGAGCGTGCAGTCGAACGTCGCCGTCGACTTCACGCCGCGCTCGACGTTCGCGACGTGAGGATGCACGCGGTCGGCACCGATGCGCTCCTTGCGATCGGCCTCGGTCTCGAGCCAGTGACGCGTCGGCTCGAGCGGATGCTGCGGCAGCTCGATGAACGAGCAGTGCTCGTCGGGCGTCGCGTGCACCGCGGCACCGACGACGAACAGCTTGCCAAGCAGACGTGCGAACTGCGCGGGCTCGTCGGCATGATGGCGGAGCGTCTCGATGATCGTTCCCTTGATGCCGGTGCCTTGCAGCGTCTCGTGCGCACCGCGCGCGAGCACCGGATGTGGCCCGATCTCGACGAACGTCGTGAACCCATCCTTCGCGAGCGCCTCGATGCCGGCGTGGAAGCGCACGGGCTCGCGGATGTTCTGCCACCAGTAATCGACGTCGAGCTGCTCGGTCCGTGCGCCGGTCACCGTCGAGTAGAACGGCAACACCGCCGCGCGCGTCTCCACGCGCGAGAGGCCCGCGCGGAAGTCGCGCTCGATCGGATCCATCAGCCAGCAGTGGAACGGGACCGACACCGCCAGCTTCTTGCAGAAGATGTCGCGGCGATCGAGATCTGCGATCAGCGCGTCGACGGCGGCATGTGTGCCCGCGACCGTCACGATTCGCGGGCCGTTGATCGCGGCGATCTCGATCTTGCCGGCAACGCAGAATTCACGCGCCTCGGCCTCGCTCACACCAACGGCCGCCATGCAGCCGGCACCCTCGGCCTGCGCCTGGCAGCGGCTACGCCAGTACACGATGCGGGCGCCTTCACTGGCGGAGATCACGCCCACACACACCGCGGCGGCGAGCTCGCCGATGGAGTGACCGACGACCGCCGACGGAGTGACGCCGTGTGCGCGCAACATCTCCACGAGCCCGACTTGCAGCGCGTAGATACACGGCTGCGCGATGCGCGTCTCGCCGATCCGCGACGACGCTTCGTCGCGATGCAGCTCCGCGATCAGCGACGAGCCGTCACTCGCGAGCCAGCCGAGCGCGTGTAGCGCGGCATCGATGCGCTCCACCGTCGCGCGGAAGATCGGCGATGCCGCGAACAGCTCGCGACCCATGCGCCACCACTGCGGACCCTGGCCGGTGAATACGAACGCGATCGGCTGTGCGGCGCGTCCCTCGGGATAGCGACCGTGCAGCGGTTGCTCGTCGAGCGCACGCAACGCTGCGACCAGCTCCGCGCGTGTGTGACCGACGACCGCCGCACGCAGCTCGAACCGCGACCGGCGGTGCGACTGCGCATTCGCGACGTCGGCGACCTCGATCGCGTCGACGACAACCTCGCTCGACGAATCTCCATGCTCGATGCACAGCGTCGAATCGAGGCGCGACGCGAGCTCGGACGCATAGCCACGCAACGCCGCCGGCGTACGCGCCGAGACAAACAGCGCGTGGCACGCGAGCTGCGTCGACGGCCGCACATCGACCTCGGGTGGAGATTCGAGCACGACGTGCGCGTTCGATCCGCCGAAGCCGAACGAGTTCACGCCACCATAGATCGGACCCGGCTTCGTGATCGGCTGCGCTTCCGTCGGTACGCGCAGGTGCAGCTCCTCGAACGGGATGTCTGGATTCGGTGCGCGGAAGTGGAGGTTCGGAAACACCGTGCGGCGCTGCAGCGTGAGCGCGAGCTTGATGAGGCCCGCGACGCCCGACGCGCTCTCGAGGTGCCCGATGTTCGTCTTGATCGATCCGATGAAACACGTGTCTTCGCGACCGACCCCGACGACGCGCCCGATCGCGCCCGCCTCGATCGGATCGCCGGCGGGCGTGCCCGTGCCATGCGCCTCGACGTAAGAGACCTCGCGCGGATCGATGCCCGCATCGCGATACGCCGTCTCGAGCATCGCTTGCTGCGCATCGCCGCTCGGCAGCGTCATGCCCGGCGTGCGGCCGTCTTGGTTCAGCGCCGAGCCACGCACGAGCGCGTAGATCCGATCGCCGTCGGCGAGCGCTGCAGACAGCGGCTTCAAGAACAGCATCGCGGCGCCTTCGCTGCGCACGTAGCCGTTTGCGTGATCCGAAAAGGCGCGGCACTCGCCGTCGGGCGAGAGATACGAGCCCTTCGAGAAGCCGATCGTCGGCTCCGGCTTCAAGACCAAGTTCACGCCGCCCGCGAGCGCCGCCTCGGCATCGCCCGACCAGATCGCGCGGCACGCGTGATGGAATGCGTAGAGCGACGACGAGCACGCCGTGTCGACGGTGAAGCTCGGGCCGCGCAGATCGAACATGTACGAGATGCGGTTCGAGACGATCGAGAGCGCGGAGCCCGTGTTCGTCGTCGGGCCGATGCCCGTGCGACCCGCGTGCGTGACCTGAACGGCGTCGTAGTCGTGACCGCTGCAACCGACCATCACCGCGACCGGCCGGCCCGCGAGCCGCTCGAGCGGCATGCCCGCATCCTCGATCGCACGCAGCGCGCACTCGAGCGCCCAGCGCTGCTGCGGATCCATGCGGCGCGCCTCGTGGGGCGAGATCCCGAAAAATGCCGCGTCGAACTGATCCACACCGTCGACGAAGCCGCCGCGGCGCGCGTGAATGAAGCCCGGCTTCTTGAAGTCCGGGTGATAGAAGGCGTCGACGAGCCAGCGATCGGGCGGGACCTCCCGCACGGCCGAGCGGCGCGCGAGGAGCATGTCGGCGAGGGCATTCGCCGAGTCGATCCCACCAGGAAGACGGCAACCGATGCCGACGATCGCGATCGGTTCCCTAACAGAGGAGGTCATGAGTGGGGCACGGTGGCCAATGTTCCGTTGGCTCGCAACCAACAAAGCCTCGTCATCTTGCATTGCAACGTCGCTGCTATCGCCACGTAATGACTCGCCGCGTCACCGGGTTACATCTGCGAACGAAAGGAAGCTCATGGTTGTGCGTGCCGCGTCGACGTTTCACATAATGCCCGCCGTGGGTGTCACGCGGGTCGTCGTCGTTTGCTTGCTCGCCGTCGCGTGCAAGAAAGACGCGCCCGTGCAGCCGCGCGGCATCGCGGTGAAGATCGCGCCCATCAAGCGCACGAGTGACGTCGCGGGCACGCGGTACTCCGCGCAGATCGTTCCGAACACGCGACTCGACCTGGCGTTCAAGGTCGGCGGCTACGTCGAGTCGATCGCGCAGGTGAAGGGCGTCGACGACAAGCCGCGCAATCTCCAGGAAGGTGATCAGGTCACCGAGGGCATGGAGCTCGCGGCGCTGCGCAAGACCGACTACTCGCACAAGATCAATGAAGCGAGGGCCGCGCTCGCGCAGGCCTCCGCGATCTATCGCGAGGCGAGGAAAGATGCCGAGCGCGATGAGAAGCTCGCGAAGTCCGGCAGCCTGCCGGGCGCCGTCGCCGACGCATCGGGAGGGCGTCGCGATAGTGCAGCAGCCGCGGCCGAAGGCGCGAAGGTGCGCCTGCAGCAGGCGCAGTCTGCATATGCCGATGCCGTGATGCGCGCGCCGATGGACGGCGTCGTCGTGAAGCGCACGATCGAGGTCGGCGCGCTCGCCGCGCCCGGCACCGTGGCGTTCGCGATCGCCGACGTCACGAACGTCAAGGCGATGTTCGGCGTGCCCGACGTCTTCCTCTCGCAGATCGAGCTCGGCGCCACGCACAAGGTGACGACCGATGCGTTCCCGGGCGTCGAGTTCGAAGGCAAGGTCTCGCGCGTCGCGCCCGGTGCGGATCAGCGCAGCCGCGTGTTCGAGATCGACATCACCATCCCGAACAGCGATGGCCGGCTCAAGCCGGGCATGGTCGCGTCGCTAAAGATCAAGGCGGCGCCGTCGGCCGACACCGACGTCCCGCTGGTGCCGCTCAACGCGATCGTGCGGCCGCCCGGTGGCAAAGGCTACGCGGTGTTTGTCGTCGAGAATCAAGGCGGCATCACGCGTGTGCGTACGCGAGAGATCGAGCTCGGTGAATACCTCGGCCGTGTCGTCCCGGTGAAGAAGGGGCTCGCCGTCGACGAGAACGTCGTCGTCCAAGGCGCGGGTCTGCTCTCCGACGGCGATCGTGTCGAGGTCATCCCGTGAGCTCGCACAAGGCGCGCGAGCTCGCCGACGACCGCGAGATGGTCGCGAAGAAGAAGAACACCGCTCGCTACTTCACGGAGAACGGACAGGTCGCGCTGATCGCGCTGATCCTGACGCTCGGCGCGGGCATCTTCGGCTATCTGCGGATGCCAAAGGCGAAGGACCCGCAGGTCGACATCCGCACGTACGTCGTCGTCTGCCCGTGGCCCGGCGCGGAGGCCAACAAGGTCGAGCAGCTGCTCACGCGGCCGATCGAGCAGCGGCTCTCGGAGTCGACGAACGTCGAGAAGATCGAGTCGATCAGTCGCACGAGCGTCTCGATCGTCTACGTGACGCTGCGCGAAGGCGTCGAGGACCGCACCAAGGAGCTCACGGATCTCCAGACGCGGCTCGACACGATCAAGGAGCTGCCGCAGGGCGCCGGCCCCGTGAAGCTGCAGAAGGACTTCGGCGACACCGCGACACTGATGCTGACGATCGCGAGCCCGCGCGTCGGCGAGGTCGAGCTCGAGCTGCGCGCGCATGCGATCGCGAACGCGATCAAGAAGGTGCGAAACGGCGCGCCAAATCGCACGACGCTCGTCATCAGCTTCCCGCCCGACAGCACACACGCGCTCCTCGAGCGGATGGCGACCACCGCGCGCGGCTACTTCGCGACGCTCGACAAGGTCACCGACGCGCAGCTCGTCCAGGGGCCGGGGTTCCTCGGCCTCGACGTCGCGACCACGCTCACCGACGTCGAGCTGCAGCTCGAGCTCCGCGAGTTCGCGACCGAGCACCTGCGCCTCTCCGAGCTACATCCCGATGTCTGGCCGCTCGTCGTGATCCACGATCCTGCGGACACCGTCGCGCAGCTCGCCGCGGTCGCGCCGGATCGCTACACGTATCAAGAGCTCGAGCGCTACACGGAGCTGATGCAGCGCTATCTGAGTCGCCTGCCGCTCGTCGCGCGCGTCACGCGCACCGGCGTGTTGCCTGAGCAGATCTACCTCGAGTACTCGCAGGACCGGCTCGCGTCGTACGGCATCGAGCTCGGCAAGATCACGCGTCTGCTCGCCGCGCGAAACATCAACTCGCCGGGCGGCATGGTCGAGGTCGACGGCAAGAACGTCACGATCGATCCGTCGGGCGAGCTCAAGTCGGCCGAGGAGATCGGCGACGTGCAGGTCACGACGAGCGCCGCCGGCTCGCCCGTCTACTTGCGCGACCTGGTCTCGATCAGCCGCGAATACGTGAGCCCCGCGCGGTTCCTGAACTTCCTCACGCTGCGTGATCCCGACGGAAAGCTCGTCACGCATCGCGCGATCACGCTCGCGATCAACATGCGCGCCGGCTCGCAGATCGGTGACTTCGGCGACGAGGTCAACCGCGAGCTCGAGATCATCAAGCGCCTCGTCCCCGAGGACTTGATCGTGCAGCGGACGAGCGATCAGCCGCTGCAAGTCCAGGAGAACGTCTCGCTGTTCATGCGGTCGCTGTACGAGGCGATCCTGCTCGTCGTGCTTGTCGCGCTGATCGGCTTCTGGGAGTGGCGCTCCGCGCTCCTGCTCGCACTCTCGATCCCGATCACGCTCGCGATGACGTTCGCGATGATGTACCCGTTCGGTCTCGACCTGCAGCAGATCTCGATCGCGTCGCTGATCCTCGCGCTCGGCCTGCTCGTCGACGATCCAGTCGTCGCCGGCGACGCGATCAAGCAGTCGATCGCCGCTGGCTGGAAACCGCGGATCGCGGCGTGGCTCGGTCCCACCAAGCTCGCCCGCGCGATCCTGTTCGCCACCATCACGAACATCGCCGCCTACCTGCCGTTTCTGACGCTCACCGGCGACACCGGCAAGTTCATCTACTCGATGCCCGTCGTGCTGACGATGTCGCTGATCGCGTCGCGCATCGTCTCGATGACGTTCATCCCGTTCCTCGGCAAGTACTTGCTCCGCCCGTCGAAGAACGCGGACAAGCCGAAGAAGCCGTCGAAGTTCGCCGCCGCCTACCGCGGCTTCGTCGGGTTCGCGATCGATCACCGCAAGCTCGTGTTCGTCCTCTCGCTCGGCATCCTCGCCGGCGGCGGCTACTTCGCGGCAAAGAACATCAAGCAGTCGTTCTTTCCGAAGGACCTCTCGTATCTGTCGTTCGTCGACGTGTGGCTCCCCGAGGATGCGCCGCTCGCCGAGACGCGCGCGCGGGTCGAGGACGTGCGCCGTGTCCTCGTCTCGACGACGGAGGAGTGGGCAGAGCAGAACGGCCGCGATCCGAAGGACATCTTGAAGTCGGTCACCGCGTTCGTCGGCGGCGGTGGCCCGCGGTTCTGGTTCTCCGTCGCACCGGAGCTGCCGCAGCTCAATTACGCGCAGCTCCTGATCCAGGTGAAGGACAAGCACGACACGCAGCACCTCGCCGGGCTCTGGCAGATCGCGCTCGCCACGAAGGTCGCAGGCGCGCGCATCGACGTGCGCCAGATCGAGACCGGCAAGCCGATCGGCATCCCGATCGCGATCCGCATCAGCGGCGAAGACGGCGAGCAGCTCCGCGCATACGCGCACCAGATCAAGTCGATCCTGCGCGAGACGCCCGGCACCTTCAACGTGCGCGACGACTGGGGCAACGACACGTTCCAGGTCAAGCTCGACGTCGACTCCGACCGCGCGAACCTCGCGGGCATCACGAACCAGGACATCGCGGCGTCGTCGGCCACCGCGATGAACGGTGCCGTCGTCGGCGAGCTGCGCGAAGGCGACCGCGAGATCAAGTTCGTGCTGCGCCTGCGCGCCGACGAGCGCTCGCAGCTCAGCGACATCCAAGATCTCTACGTCACCTCGATGTCGACGTCGCAGAAGGTCCCGCTGCGCCAGGTCTCGAACATCACGTACGAGTTCAAGACGGAGAAGATCCGCCGCCGCAACCAGTTCCGCACGATCAGCGTCTCGTGCTTCCCGGCGCCGGGCGTTTTGTCGTCGGAGGTCCTCGCGGCGGCGCTGCCCGCGATCGAGAAGACCGCGCAGGAATTCGCGCCGGGCTACCGTCTCGATGTCGCCGGCGAGCACGAGGAGCAGAAGAAGTCCAAGAAGGACATGCTCGTCGTCGCGATCCTGTTGTTCGTCTCGATCTTCCTCGCGCTCGTGATCCAGTTCCGCAGCGCGATCAAGCCGATCATTGTCTACGCCGCGTTGCCCTACGGCGCCGTCGCGGCCGTGGTGTCGCTCGTAGTCACCGGCGCGCCGCTCGGGTTCATGGCGATGCTCGGCATCATCTCGCTGATGGGCGTCATCGTGAGCCACATCATCGTGCTGTTCGATTTCATCGAAGAAGGTCACGAGCGCGGCGAGGACATGCGCGAGACGCTCCTCGATGCGGGCCTCCTCCGTCTTCGTCCCGTGCTCGTCACCGTCGCTGCCACGGTGCTCGGGTTGATCCCACTCGCGATCCACGGCGGCCCGCTATGGGAGCCGCTGTGCTACGCGCAGATCGGTGGCCTGACGTTCGCCACCGTGATCACGCTCGTGCTCGTGCCCGTCCTCTACACGATCTTCGTGCGCGACCTGAAGATGATCCGCTGGGAGCGCCCGCTCGTCGAGCGCATGTCGATGGACCACATCATGCCGCCCGGCGCGCGCGCACCGGCGGAGCAGTACGCGACGGTCGCGCCGCCGCCGCAGCCGTCGCGCACGGGCGTGATCGAGCGAACCAAGCCACCGGCTGCACCGGCACCGCCGAACCAACCACTCGTGCATCACCATCCGCCGGTCATCTATGCGCCGATGCCCGCGCCGATCGCGCCGCCGCCGCCGCCAGCCTATCGACTACCGCAGGCCGTGAAGCGCGACAAGCCGCCCTCGAAGCCGCAACCGATCTCGCCACGTGGTGCCGCCGCCGCCGCAGCGGCCGTGCAGCGGCCGTTCGGCCAACCGCAGCTGCCGCACGACTATGGCGACGACAATCCGACGAACGTCGACGAAGTCGCCACGCACATCTACGACCCGCCGTCGGAGTCGGAGCGAACCGATGACTCGGGCCTGCCGCCATCGCGGCATTCGCCGACCTCTCGACGAAGGAAGTGATCGATGAAGACGCGATGGTGGCTGTTCGCGATGTGCATCCCGGCGTCGGCGGCGTTGGCCGCGCCGAAGACCGATCGCAAGTCGTTCGAGGCGGAGCTCGACCAGGTATTCGCGGACGAGGGGCTGACCGCGAGCGCGGCGGCAAGCAGGGCATCGAAGGCGGCGCCGATCATCGCGCGCAAGGCAGCGTCGAAGGAGGCCGCGTCGGCGGATGTCTCGCGGGCGAAGCTGTCGCTGCTGCCGGTGATCGCGGGCAAGGCGACGTACACGCGGCTCTCGCCGCTCGACGACGTGATGATACCGCTCGGGCCGATGACGTTCGTGATTCCGTTCTTCGAGAACAGCTACGCGGCGACGGCGCAGATCCAGGTCAACATCTCGGACTACTTCGTGCGCGATCCGGCGCTGATCGGTGGGGCAGGGCATGCACTCGACGCGGCCACGCACGACATGGCTGCGACGGCGGCGGCGATCGGCCAGCAGGCGCGCGAGATCTACTACGAGTGGCTGCGTGCGAAGCTGCAGATCATCGTGGCGAAGCGCCAGCTCGCGCAGGTCGAGACCACGCGCACGCAGATCAAGGCGCTCGTCGACGTGCAGCGCGCGTCGACGGCGGATCTCGCACGCATCGAGTCGCAGCAGGCGCAGGCGCGCCAGCTCGTCGATCGCTTCGACAGCGCGATGATCGTGCGCGAGGAGCAGCTGCGCCTCCTGATCGGCGCGGGCGCAGACGAGGAGCTCGCCGTCGGTGAGGACGTCCGCGAGGACCTCGAGGTCTCCGAGGTCGAGGACCTCGATAAGCTGTCGGAGAAGGCGCTCGCGAAGCGCAACGAGCTGAAGGCGATCAACACCGGCATCAAGGCAAAGGAATCGCAGCGGCGGTCGGAGGCCTCGACGCTGGTGCCGAAGATCAGCGCGTTCGCATCGGTGGACTACGCGAAGCCGAATCCGCGCGTGTTTCCGTCGGAGAACGAGTTCCGCATGACGTGGGCGGCGGGCGTGCAGGCGTCGTGGGTGATCAACGAGAGCCTGGCCGCGAACCAGACGCGCAACCGCCATGACGCGGAGGCGGCCGAGCTGCGCGCGGACAAGAAGGGCCTCCAGCATCAGGTGCGGCTCGAGGTGCTGCGCGCGATCCAGGGCGTGCGACTCGCGAAGCGCAACATCGGCACGACGCAGCAGGGCGTCGATGCGGCCGAAGAGTCGTATCGCGTGCGCAAGGACCTGTTCGGTGCGGGCCGCGCGAGTGTGGTCGAGATGGTCGATGCCGAGACCGAGCTGTCGCGCTCGCGAATCGCCTCGCTCGACGCGCGAATCGATCTGCGTATCGCGTTGGCCCGCCTCGCTTATGCGACCGGTGAAAAATCATAACGAACATGGCGATTCACAAACCGCACGTCTCGCTACTCGTCGGCGGGCTCGATCGCCAGGTCGAGCACCACCTGTTCCCGAAGCTGCCGCCGAACCGCCTGCGCGAGATCACGACGTCCGCGCGCTGTGCGAGAAGCACGGCATGCCGTATCACTCGGCGCCGTGGGGAACGGCGCTGCGCGGCCTCGTCAAGCGCGCGGTCGACCTCGGCCGCCGCTGATCAGGACCGCGGCACGTCGACGCGGTGCGGCCAGCCGTTCTCGTATCTGATGCGTTCGATGCGGACGTGACGCCGCTCGTTCGCGCCGGCATCGTCATCGTCGCAGGACGGGACGCCTTCGTCGACGCGATACGCGTGGTAGGCGAGGAGGTCGTCCTTGAACGCCGATGGATGGCCTGGACCGGCCCAGCTGCCGTCACTGGCGACGAGCGGCACGCGCTGTTTCTCGAAGGGCCCGCGTGGCGACTTCGATCGCGCGACGCCGATCGCGTAGCCGGTGTCGCAGTAGCGAGCGCCGCTGTAGAACAGGTAGTACCAGTCACCGTTGCGGATCACCGACGGTGACTCGACGTTGTCGTGCTCCCACGGCTCCGACGCCGCGAGCACCGGGCGCGCCGTTCCGACCCGCGTGATGCCGTCGTCTGCGAGCGGCTGGACCCAGATCGACGACGGCTCGTCCTCGCTCTTGTAATACAGATAGCGTGCATCGCCGTCCGCGAGCACGTGCGCGTCGCTCGCGCCCTGCGGCGGCGCGACGAGCGGCGCGTCCATTGCGTGATATCGACCAGCAGCGTTCGTCGCCGTCGCGACACCGATCGCGTTGCGACCGGCCTTCGTGCGCATGCTGAAGTACGCGGCGTAGCCGTCGGGGGTCGCGTGCAGCTCCGGCGCCCAGTAGTTGCCGGTCGCCCACGCAGGCCGCTGCGCCTCTGGGAAGATCCAGCCCGCATGCCGCCACGTCTGCAGATCGCGCGATTCGTGGATCGGATAGACGTTCCCGCCGCGCTTGCCCGTACACGTCATGTACCAGCGCTCGCCGTCGCGGAGGATGTTCGGATCCGCGCAGTCCTCGAGGACGGGGTTCTCGAGCGCCGGCGGCGGCGGCGGTGGTGGTGGCGTGATCGCGATCGGTTGCGGCGGCGCGACGCGCAGGCGTGCGAGTGCAGCTGTCTCGTACAACGCGAGGCCCGCGAGAATCGCGGCCGCGATCGCGACGCCGCCGGCCGCGGGCCACCACGGCCGCTTTGCGGGAGGCGGTTCTGGTTCATCTTCGATGATCAGCGCGGGCGGCTTCGGCGCTCGAAGCGCGCGGCGAACCTCGCGGAGCTCGTCGAGGACGAACGTGATCGGCGGCCTCGCCTCGGGACGCTTCGCGAGCATGTGCTGGAGCAGGCGCTCGAGGCGCGGTGGGATCGAGGGCCAGGCCTCGCGCGGTGACGGTGGTGCGACGAGGATGTGCAGCGCCATGAGCTCGGTCGGCGAGTCGGAATCGAACGGCGCGCGGCCGAGCAAGAGCTCGTACGCGACGACGCCAAGCGAGTAGACATCGGTCTGCGGCGTGACGTGCTCGCCACGCGCCTGCTCGGGCGAGACGTAGCGCGGCGTGCCGACGAGCTGGCCCTCGAACGTGACGTTGCTCTCGACGTGCATCACGCGCGCGATGCCCCAGTCGAGGAGCTTCACGCGCGATGGATCGCCGTCGACGAGGAAGATGTTGTCGGGCTTGAGGTCGCGATGCACGACGCCCGCTGCGTGCGCGGCGATCAGCGCATCCGTCACTTGCAGCAGGATGCCGAGTGCATCGTCGAGCACCGGGTCCAGCTCGGCGAGCGATTGGCCGTTGAGGAGCTCCATCACGATGAACGGCCGACCATCCGAGGTCGTGCCGACATCGAAGACGTCGACGATGCTCGGATGCCCGATCGCATTCACGACCTGCGCTTCCTGGAGGATGCGCGTGGCCCACCTCTCCGGATCGTGAAGCTGTCGCTTCACGACCTTGAGCGCGGCTCGCTTGCCGATCTGCTTGTGGCGGACCGCGTAAACAACACCCATGCCGCCGCGCCCGAGCTCGCCCTCGATCACCCACGGGCCCGCTTCCATGCCCATGCTGAGCGACTCAGAGGTTCTTGCACCGGTGTCGGCCTGCGTGGTCACCAGCGTTTTCACGATCCAAGTAGGTGCATGCCATGTGCCGATTACTTCAAGTCGCCCGACGAGCAGCGCGCGCTGCACGATCGACGGCAGCTCGCGCCGCTGCGCACGCCGAGCACCGCAGCGATGGCCGCGCTGACAAGCGAGCGCGACGCTCGGTGTCGCGTGGGACGTCCATTGGACGTCCGCCGGTCGACCATCGTGTACCGCCGGTCGACCATGGTGTACCGCGGGACGTCCAATGGACGTCCGCCGCCAGAGGGGACACGTTGCTCACCGAGTCGCGATCGGAGTCGCCACCACGAGACCCTCGATCGTCGATCGCGAACACACCCCGCTCACATCGAAACGATCACGCCCACTTGAACAAGGCAGGGGCACTTTTCGTCAGCTGCGGTGTTACACCCGCGTCCCGTCACCGCCCGTGCCTGTCGACTCCCATAGTTACTACCGCACGTACGGTCCGATGGTTCTCCGCCGCTGCCGGAAGCTCCTCGGTGACGACCAAGCAGCACGCGATGCCATGCACGACGTCTTTGTCCAAGTCCTGACCCGCGCCGACGACCTCGTCGACCAGGCACCGTCGTCGCTGCTGTTTCGCATCGCCACGAACGTCTGTCTCAATCGCATCCGGTCGCGCAAGCGCCGGCCCGAGGACGCCGACTCGGATCTGCTCGGCGAGATCGCCGCGCAGACGGACCCGGCGGCACGAAGCGCGGCGCGCTCGATGCTCGACAAGCTGTTTCGCCACGAGCCGGCGGACACCGCCGTGATCGCAGTCCTGCATCTTCACGACAAGATGACGCTCGAGGAGGTCGCGGCCGAAGTCGGCATGTCGGTCTCTGGCGTGCGCAAACGGTTGGCGAAGCTGCGCACCAAGCTCCACGACCTGGAGGTCTCATCGTGACAACTCTTCCCGACTGGCTCGTCGAGCGAGTCGCGCTCGACGAGGTCGCAGCGGCGAACCGCGAGCGCGTCGAGCGCGCGGATGCAGGCGAGCTCGCGCAGCGCGTCGCCGCACTTCACGCGGAGAACGCCGCCGAGCTGACCGCGTACCCGGCAGAACCCGCCGTCGCGCAGATCGAAGCGCGCGCGGCAGCGGCTCGCAAGCAGCGCCTCGCACGCAAGCGCCGGATGATCGGCTTCATCGGCGTGATGAGCGTGGCCGCGACCGTGCTGATCGTTCTCGCGATCGGCCGTACGACGGCGCCCACGCTGCCCGACGACGAAGAGGTCATTCGAGTCAAAGGCTCCGCGCGCCTGCTCGCGTTTCGCCTGATCGACGATCACGTCGAGAAGCTGGGGCAAGATGCCCTCGTGCGCGCCGGTGACCTGGTCCAGCTGCGCTACAACGGCGGCGGCCAGCGCTATGGCGTGATCGCATCCGTCGACGGCGCTGGCGTCGTCACGCTGCACCACCCGATGCGCGAGGACGCACCGCCCGAAGCGACCGCGCTCGCCCCGAAGACGACCGCACTGCCGAACGCGTATGCGCTCGACGATGCCCCGCGCTTCGAGCGCTTCTTCTTCATCACATCGGACGAGCCGATCGATGTGGCGCAGAGCCTCGCCGCCGTGCGAGCGCTCGGTGACGACGGTGCGGCCGGCACGCTCGAGCTTCCTTCCAATGTTCGTCAGTGGTCGCTGCGTCTGCGCAAACCCAACCACAAGGGCACTCCATGAGGATCGCCATGACTTCCCAGCTTATCGTCTGCTTGGTGTTCGCCGCGTTCGTGACGGTGCTGATCGAAGCATCGCCCGTGCACGCGAAGACGACGAGCAGCGCCCCCGCACTCCGTCGCTACGCGCTCGTGATCGGCAGCAACACGGGCGGCGGCGCCGGGCGCGACACGCTGCGCTACGCCGGGCAAGACGCGCGCACGATCGCCGACGTGCTCCGGCAGCTCGGCGGCGTCACGCAGCTCGACCTCACCCTGCTGAAGGAGCCCGACAAGCGCGAGCTCGACAGCGCCTTCGACGCACTCTCGAAGCGCGTGCAGGCCGAGCGCAAGGCCGGGCAGCGCGCGGAGCTCGTCGTCTATTACTCGGGCCACGCCGACGAGAACGGCATCCTGATCGGCGGCACGCGCTACGACTACGCGCGCCTGCGCCAGCGCATTCGCGCGGTCCCGGCGGACGTGCACATCGCGATCGTCGACAGCTGCGCCTCGGGCAGCTTCACGCGCATCAAAGGCGGCACGAAGGTCCCGCCGTTCCTGCACGACACGTCGACGAAGGTCGAGGGCTTCGCGTTCCTGTCGTCGAGCTCCGCCGACGAGGACGCGCAGGAATCCGATCGCATCGGGGCCTCGTTCTTCACGTACTTCTTCGTCGCCGCGTTGCGCGGTGCCGCGGATCGCAACCGCGACGGCCGCATCACGCTGACCGAGGCCTACCAGTTCTCGTACGAGCACACGCTCGGCCGCACGCAGAACACGCGGCACGGCCCGCAGCACCCCGCGTACGACATGCACCTGTCGGGCACCGGCGACGTCGTCATCACCGATCTGCGCAGCACCGAGTCCACGCTCGTCCTGCCGCCCGCGCTGAAGGGCCGCGTGACGATCGTCGACGAGAGCGGCCGCGTCGCCGTGGAGCTGACGAAGGAGGCCGGCGAGCCGCTCAGCCTCGCCCTGCCGAACGAGACGTACACGGTCCGCGTCGAGAACAACGGCGGCGAATTCATCGCGACGATCACGCTCGACAAGCTCGGCGAGGTCGAGCTCGACGCGGGCACGCTGCGCAAGGCGACGAAGAAGGAGAAGACGGTCGCGCGCGGCCTCTCCGTAGAGGAAGACGACGACGATGACCGTAGCGAGCGCCACGACCCCTGGTATCGCGAGATTCCGATCAGCTTCGGCGGCGGTCTGCGCGTCGAGCGCCCGACGACTCGCACGGACTTCGACGCGCTCGTCACGATCGGCGGCGCGGTGCGCGAGGTCCACGGCAAGCCCTTCATCGGTGTCGCCGACACGGCCGAGCTCTTCCTCGGCGCGACGCTCGGCGACAACGTCCACTTCGCGTACGACATGAGCCTCGGCTTCGGCCCGGGCGTATTCCTCGGTCGCAACCTGCAGGTCGGCGCCACGATCGGCTTTGGCTTCTCGGGCATCACCGGCGGCGTGCTCGACTTCGCGTGGAAGATGCCGACGGAGGTCTTCGCCGTCCTCGAGCTCTCGCCCGACATTCGCCCGATGGCGTACTTCCGCCAGAGCTATCTGTTCAGCTCCGACGCGCGCCAGAAGGGCTCGAAGATGGCGCGCTGGGGCGACGAGGCCGAGGCCGGCGTCGGCATGAAGTTCTCGGGCAAGCTCGACGGCTTCTTCTACGGAAGCCTCCGCGAGATGGCGGGCGAGCGTTACTGGGGCATCGGCCTCGGCGCCGTGCTCTAGAAGACCCAGTAAAGATCGAGCTCGGGAAACGGCGTCGCCTTCGGCACGATGAAGTTGATCATCGGCAGGTTGTAGTTGCCGTAGCCGACGCCGAATCGCATGCGAAACCGTTTCGCCGAATACTGAAACGCGAGGAGCGACGACGCGCCTTGCATCTCGTCGATGCTCGCGTTGCCGGTCGCCGCGACATCAACGGTCGTGCGGTCGTCGAGCTGCTTCATGTAGTCACCGCTTGCCGCCGCTTCGGTCGACGAGATGCCACGTGTCTCGAGATAGAGCGACCAGCCGCGCGAGATCCGCAGCGACATCGAGAGCCAAGTCTGCGCATTGCTCACCGCAACGGCACCCCGGAACTCGCTGTTCTCGTCCTCGTTGTACGAGCCCTCGCCCGACACGCTCGAAAACATGAGGCCGAGGCCGAGCGTGATGCGCTCGCTGAGCTGCCACGCGCCGAGCAGCTGGATCGGCACGACGTAGATGCTCGCGGACGTCTGATCGTCGAGGCCCGACAGATCCACGTACGCGACGCCCAGCGATGCAGCAAACGTGAAGCGCTCGCCCGTGTAGAACTGGTACTTCGCGTGCACGTTCACGGTGCGAATGCCGAACGCCCACGTCGTGTACGGCAGCGTGTAGGTCCCGATCTCGAGCCGCGGCACACGGTGCACGCCGTACTGCAGCTTCCACAGGCCCGCGCGCACCTTGCCCTCGGGCGTCTTGTACGCGGTGTCATCGGTGATGCGTTCGTCGGCGTGTGCGGTGCCGGCCAGCGCGAGGAGCGTGCAGATCGCGACCCTCATAGATCGAACACCGGCGTCATCACGACGCTACCGTTCGCGTCGGTGCAGCGGCTCGCCGCGAAGTCGCACGTCCAGATGCCGTTCGCGCCGCGGAATCCGCCGGTCTTCTTAACGAGATCGACGTAGAAGACGAGCGATGTTCCCGACGACAACCCGAGCAGCACCTCGATGTTCCCCGGCACGCAGTTACTCGTCGTGCCGCGACACACCTGAAAATCGAACCCGCCGTCGACGATGCGCGTGCCATCGACATCGAGTGCGAAGTCTGCGAGCTGGAACAGCACCGGCGAACCGCTCACCTGCGCGAGCTTGAGGTTCTCGCCGATGTGGAAGCGAATCGCGCCGTTGATCGCGAGCCGCGTCGACGCGACCTGTTCGAGGCAGCGGACCGCGCCGCCGAAGATCACGGCATCGAGCCCTTTCTCGCTGTAGTTGACGGTGAGGTCGAGATGACCGTTCGCCGCCTTGTCGATCGCGGGCGCTGGGTCGCCATGACCGCGGCAGATGCGCTCGATGCGCGCGAAGCCTTCGCCCTCGAGGACGATTGCGTGGCGTTGCGGCGCGAACTGCATCGCCTCGTCCTCGGCGAGCGCGTTGAGCACGCTCTCGAGCTCGCTCGCGAGATCGTCGAGGTGCAGGAGCGCCTTGACCTTGCTCTCGACGATCGCTTCGACCTCGATCGCCGCGGCTTCATCGAACGCACGCGTCGGCATCGCATAGGCGGCGACGAGTGCGTCGAGGTCAGGTGGGGTTGGCTTCGTATCTTCATCGGCGGCGCACGCGACGAGCGCGCACGCACCGAGCATCCATAATCTATCGATCACGAACGAACGCTAACACGCACCTCATGCCACCCTCGATGAGCCAGCGCACGCCTCGGGCAGAACCGTGAGCTGCTGCACGCCTGCGGCAGCTCCGTGACGCACTACTGCTTCTTGAGGAATGCGATCACGCCCGGCGCCTGCGCCTTGCGTTGCGCGGAGCACAGGGTCAGCGCCTCGAGCGCTTGATTCATCGCGTGCTCGCCACCGTCGAGCTTTTCGATGCGCGGGCGGAAGAACTTCTCGAACTCGGCCTTGCGACTGTCGTCGCACATCGACACGAACGTGTACGCCATGTACGGGCGGTACATCTCGGGCAGCTTCGCCGCGATCTTGTCGAAGTTGTCGATGAAGAACTTGTACGCGGCCTCGCGTGTGCCGCGCTCGCGGAACCCGCCCTGGAGCAGGCCGAGGCCTTCGCGGAGCTCGAACTCGTCGGTGATCGCGATGCCCATCGCCCGCGCGACGAGCTTCGGGTCCGTGAACGAGCCGAGCATGCCGAGCAAGCGCGTGCGCTCCGTGCGGTCTTTCTCCTTCTTCGCATCCGCATAGACGCGCTCGAACAGCTTCTCGTCACCGCGGCTCGCAGCGACACCGAGCACGGCGCCCGTCACTTCGGGCTCGACCGCGCTGTGATCGTCGAGCCACTTCCACGCGAGCGCCGTCGCTTCCTTGCTCAGCGCCGGATCACGCCCGGTGCCCGCGACGAGCGAGAGCAGGGCGGGGCGCATCTGTTTGATGTCGTCGGACTCGCCCTTCTTGCTGCGCCAGCCGAGCTCGACGGCGCGCGCGCGATACAGCCTGATGATCAAGCGCTCGTAGTTCTTGCGCAGGTTGTCGGGAACCATCTCGTCGATGCTGGCGACGACGCCGATCGACGCGTCGACGATGTGCCGGCTCTTGTCTTTCGCCAGCTTGTCGACGAGCGCGAGCGCGACGCTGTTCTTGAGGTCGCCGGCAGAGACGAGCGCGTTGAGGTCGCTGATGAGACCGACGCGTTCGGGCAGCGTCAGGATCTTGTCCGCGCGCGCCAGCAACGGATCGAGCAGCGTGCCCTTCGGATGCATGCGGTAGTACGCGAGGCCCGCTTCGTTCGGCACCACCCAGTCGGGACACTTCGGCGCCGTGAGCGCGAGCTCGCCGGTCTCCTTGCCGAGCATCGTGCAGTCCCGACCGGTCGCCTTGCCCGCGCCCCACCGCACGCAGACCGGCACCTGCCAGACGCGCTTCGCATCGATCTTCGAGCCCGTCGGGCGGTAGCGCTCCTGCGCGAGCTCGAGCTTCGGCGCTGCGCCGGCCGTACACGCGAGCGTGAACGACAGCTTCGGCACGCCGCTCTGGAGCACGAACGAATCGAACACCGGGCGCATGTCCTTGCCGGCCGCGACCGTCATCGCATCGACGAAGTCGAAGTACGTCGCCGTGCTCCACGCGTGCTTCGCGAGGTATTGCCGTACGCCCTTCTGAAACACCTCCGGGCCGATCCAGCGCTCGAGCATCGTCAGCACGGCCTGGCCCTTGGCGTACGTGATGCCATCGAAGCCGGTCTGGATATCGCCGTGCGCCTCGATCGGCTGGCGAATCGTGCGCGCGGAGTCGAGGCTGTCCGAGCCCATCACCGACGACTTGCTCGCGACCATCTCGACCTGGCCGTCCCACTCGGGCTTCCACTTGTCGATGACCTTGGCTTCGGCCCAGGTCGCGAATGCTTCGTTGAGCCAGATGTCGTCCCACCACGCGAGCGTGACGAGGTTGCCGAACCATTGATGTGCGATCTCGTGCGCGGCGATGGAGGCGTACGTCTGCTGCTTGCCGAGCGTCATCTCGTCGGGCTTCGTGAGGATGATCGATTGCCGATACGTGATGAGCCCCGGGTTCTCCATCGCCCCCGCGTTGAACACGGACACCGCGATGGAATCGAGCTTCTTGTACGGATACGGCGTGCCGAAATAATCCTCGAGGAGCGCGAGGATCTCGCCGGTCACCTTCGCGGGATACGCCGCGTCGGCGGTGCGTCCACGCGGCACCACGATGCGCATCGGCGTGCCGTTGCGGCTCTTGCCCGCGTCGACGAATTCGAACGGTCCGACGGCAAACGCGACGAGGTAGCTCGGCATCGGCGGCGTCTCGGCGAACTGCACGACCTTCATCGCGCCTTCGACCTTCTCGGACGTGACCGGCGTGTTCGAGAGCGCGACGTTCGCCTTCGGAACCGTGAGCGTGAGTTGCCAGGGCACCTTGTGTCCCGGCTCGTCGAAGCACGGGAACGCCTTGCGCGCGTCGGTCGCTTCGAACTGCGTGAACGCGTACCAGTCACCGGCTTCCTGCGCGGTGTAGATGCCGTCGCCGTCGTTCTTCGGCATCTTGCCGCGGTACTTCACGCGCAGCGTGTGCTTGCCGGCCGCGACCGGCTTCGCGGGCACGAACCCGACGAAGTTCTTCGCGTACACCGGCTTCGTCGCGATGTCGCCGAGCTTCGCGTCATCGACCTCGATGTCCGTGCCGTTCAGCCAGAGCACGTCGAGCGGCCCGGTGACCTCGAGGTCGATCGCGATCGAGCCCGAGAACACCTCGGTCGCCGGATCGAGCGTCAGCTCGACGGTGTTGCGAATCGGCCGCGCCGTCTTCGGCAACCGCATCTCGGGCGGCGTCGGCTCCGCCGCGGGCGGCGCCTGGACGACGACCGCGGGCGTGGTCGGTACTGGTGTCGTGGTCGGCGCCAGTGCCGACCTCGAGCCACAAGCGATCACGAGAACGAGCAGCGCACTGCGAATCCCTCGATTCATCGGCGCAGCATAGGACCGCGGCCAAAACAATGCACCGCCGGCCGCTCACGGCCGCTCGCTCGACTGTCGCGCCGGCGCGTCATCTGATGACTCTTCATGACGCGCTGGCGCTACAGCGTCTCGAGATACGCGATCAGTGCATCGCGATCCGCCGGCGCGAGCGTGGTGCCGGCGGGATGGCCGGGCTCGGCGCGGCTCGCCGAGAGCAGCTCCGCGAGCGAGCTCACCGCACCGTGGTGCAGGTACGGCGCACCGCTGCGAACATCGAGGAGCGTCGGGACGCGGTACTTGCCGGTCCCGCGGCCGCGCCCGGTCGCGAGCGCCGGATCGGTGCCGATCGTCGACGCGGCGATCGTTGTTCCTCCGAACGCGGCGTTCGCGTGACAGCGCGCGCAGTGCTTCGCGAACAGCGCGGCGCCGCGCGGTGAAGGCGCGGCGTTGCTCGGCGGTGGCGAGAGCGAGTAGATGTACATCGCGAGCGCCCACGAGAGCTCGCGCGGCGGGCGGATGCGCGCGTGGTTCGAGTCGGTCAGCTGCGTCTCCTGGCGGATCGCGAGCGCGAGCGGGCTCTCGTGGCGGATCGTTCCCGCCTGGGTGAGCCAGCGCTGGTGGCGCAGGCCCCACAGATCCGGAATCGCGACCGGATCTTCGTCGTCGTCCTCGGTGACATCGGCGCGGCCCGGGCCCCAGCTCGCCATGCGCGCGGCTTCTTCGGGGCTGCGGGTCGTGCCATGCACGCGGTCGAAGGTCAGCCGCAGCTTGCCGTAGTCGAACGTGCGGCGTGCGCGGCCGACAACGAGTGCGCCGTCCTTCACCGTCGAATGACAGATCGCGCACGTGATGCCGACGCGCGCCTCTCCGTCGACGTTCGCGAAGACGACGAGCCCGGGGAGCGTGCCGTCGCGCGTGCGCTCGAGACCGACCGCGGTCGCGAGCGCCGGCTCTGTCAGCGCGTACTCCATGAAGACTTCGGCGCGCATCGGATACTCGAAGAACACGCGGCGGCCGAGTGCGATCCATTCGGGCATCGTCGTCGGCGTGACACCGTTCCAGAGCGGCTCGACGGGCGCCCCCGGCATCTCTCCGCGCGCGAGCGCGGGCAATAGCGCGTCGGTCACCGGGACGGAGCGCGGATTCCACACCGGCAACAGATCCCACCCGCGCGTCCCGTGGCCATACGCGGCGAGGCGGATCTTCGAGTACAGGTTCGTCGGATTCGCGAGCGAGGACTCGAGCGCGGCGCGGCGCGCGGTCGCATCGCTCAGGTAGGGCGCGGTCTGCGCGAGGAGCCACGCATCGCTCCACGGCTCGGGCGCGGGCGGCGGCGTGGGCGCCGCGGGCGCCGGATCGCCACAACCGATCGCGACGGCGAGCGCCGTGACCGCGAGCCCACGCATCACGTCGGGACGGGTGCCGGCTGCGCGACGATCATCACCGTCGTCTGCAGCGGCTGGTCGACACCGCCGACCGACGCGACGACCTTCACCGTGTACGTGCGATCGTGGCTGTCGTAGTGACTGACGAAGCCGGGTTGCGAGAGCACGTAGCTCGCGCGCGCCGTCTGGCCGGCAGCGATCTTCTCGTCCCACGCCTCGTAGGTCGCGCTCGCGTCAACCCATCGCGTCGGCTTGCTCGCAGTCAAGACGCCGAGCGACTTGCCGCGCTCGTCGAAGACTTCGACGGACTTGATGCGCACGTCGGTCTCGGCGGAACCGTTGATCGCGAGCTGCATCGATGTCTGTTGGCAGCGACGGCGCGCGGCGATCGATTCCTTCGCGGGCGCATCGCTCGGCGCCTGCTCGCTCGACGCGGCGCGTACAGCGGGCGCGGCGGGCGCTTGCTGAGGCGCGAGGCCGCCACAGTCGTCGGCGAACGTGACCGAGGTCAGCGTGACCGTCGCCTTCGCACGCGGCGCGGCGCCGCGGTTGTCGGTGTTGTTCGGCGTCTCGTTCGCCGTCGACGCCTTCGTGCAGCCGGCAACGGACAACGCGAGGACGAACATCAGGTGCTTGATCATCATGTCTTCACGTTGGGTGGGAGGCTGGTCGGTGCGCTGAGCGTGAGCGTGACGGCTTTTTCTGCGGTCTGATCGACGCCGCCGACGGACAGCACCGTCTTCAGCGTATAGGTCCGGTTCCAGCGGTTGCCGATCCCGTCCCACTTCGGTTGTGCGAGCACGTAGCTCACGTTGCTCGTCGAGCTCGCGGCGACGTTCTGGTCCCACGCCTCGTAGATGCCGTTCGTATCCGACCACCGCGTGGGCTTGCTCGCGGTGAGCATGCCGAGCGACTTGCCCGCGTCGTCGAATAGCTCGACGGACTTCACCTGGATGTTCGACGCATCACCCGCGATGATCGTGAGCTGCATCGAGGTCTGCTCGCAGCGGCGAGACGCGCGTGCGCCGGCCATGTCCTGCTTCGACGCCCTCGACTTCGACTTGTTGTTTGACTCGACCTCGACCTCGGCCTTCGCACCCTTGGTGCTCGGCGCGGGCGCGTTCCACGGCGGCGCTCCGTTGCAGTCATCGGCGAGCGTGACCGCCGTCAGCTCGATCCGCGTCGCCGCCTTCGGTGCCGGCGTGACCTTCGCCGGGACCGGAATCGGCGCGACGGCGGGCGTCACCTTGGGTGACGGTTCGCCGGGAGGGGATTCATTGCCGGTACCGGCCTTTGTACAGCCGGCCAGGAAGACGAACAGGAGCGCTAGACGTCGCATGAATGATCCAACGTAACACGCAGCTCCGCGGTCTATGGTGGGGTTGGTGTAGGCGGAACCCTGTCAGTACCGGAGCCTTGGGTGCCACGTGCGACGCGGTGGAAGTGTTCGGGTTAATGCGCCGCGCGCTCAGTTACTGTGCATTGGAGTGAACGAGGAGACGTATTCGGCGCGGCGCGACTCGTCGGTGAGCACGGTCATCGCGACCACCGCCTGCGCGAACACGGTGCGCGCTTCGTGCTGGCGATCGTGGATGCCGAACTGAGCGAGGCGGTCCGGACGCAGATAGCGCGAGAACTCGAGGTACGCGGCGCGGACGTGTGATACCGGCGCGTCGAACGGGAGGCCGAGGAACGTGAACAGATCGGCGCCAGCGTCGAGCAGCGCGACACGCGAGGCGAGCAATTGCTCCACCTGCGCTCCCGAGACGCCCGACGGATGCACGTTCGTCGGTGCGTTGTCGAAGTCGCGCACGATCCGTGGATGCGAGCCCGAGGCGAGGCGCGGCGAGGTCGGCGGACCCTGACGGAGTGCGACCGGGATCGACGAGGACGTCGTCGGCTGGCGCTGCGTCGGAACGCGGCTGATGGTCGGCTCGCGCGGCGTTGGCGTGCGCGCGATCGAGATGTCTTGCGCCATGGGCGTGCGGTCGTCGATCGCCGAGATGACCCGGCAGGTCGCGAGCGCGCCGAGGACAGCGAAGATCAGGCGCGGATCGAGCGCGCGAAACCGCGCCTCGAGCTCGGCGGCACTCGTTCCCGAACGCAGGGCCTCGAGGATCACGCCGGCCTCGCCATCGAAGTCGAAGCGCGTGACGTGCTCGAGTGCCTCCGGGTGCAAGATGAAGCGCGCGCCCAGCGCCCGCAGATCCGCACCGAGCCGCAGCTCGGAGAGGTTCGTGCGCATGCCGCGATAGATCGCCGCGCGGACGTCGACCTCGACGCCGGTGACGACGGGGATGGTGACGCGATCGGTGAACACGTAGTCACCGCGCTCGACGACGAACGTGCGCGCGGCGCGCTGGATGATCACGCGTCGCTTGAACTGCGTCGCATCCGCGCCGCCCAGACAGGCCGAGTCCGCGAACTTCGCGACATCGTCGCTGCGTCCGACGATGCGCATCGCGGCGGCGACGTTCGCCGGCGGCACGGCGTGGCTCGAGAGCGCGATGCGATGCACGGTGTCACACGGCGCTGGTGACACCGCGCCGACGAGCAGCCCCTTCGCGAACGCGAGCCGATACTCGTGGCCGTCACCGTTCAGGATGAGCTGCCCGGTGAGCTCGGCAGTGCTGATCGCGGTCAGGGTTGCAGCCCACGACCGCTCCGCCAGCGTGCCCTTGACCAGTATCTTCGGCTTGCGCGAACCAAACATCAAACCCAGTTGATGCAACACCGTCGACGAGCGCAACCAACGAATGCTCGCGATTGCACTCTCTTCGGAGACACGTTCCGCGGCTCACCAAATCCGATCGTCTCGACGAGCAACGATCGTCAGCGCACCAACATACGGTGCTCCACGCGCGCACACGTACGTCACAAACCCTCGGGCGAATTCCGAGGTAAAACCGAGCGATGAACGTCGACCCAGTCGTTCGCTCGATCAGGATCGCGAGCACGCTCAACGATCGCTTCGGCGCGATCGTGCGCGGAGCGAACGAGCACCAGACGGTCGCCGAATTCGAGCTGAAGATCGGCGAAGCGCAGCAGATCTATCCAGAGATCTGGCGCCATCTCGACGAAGCGCGCGCGGCCCTCGGCGCGCGCAGCATCGACGTCGCCGAGTACGACGCGCTGCGCGCGACCGAACGGCCGGGCCAACAAGCGGTCGACAACATCGAGCACGCCGAAGGTATCAATCCGCTCGCGCTCGCGTTCGGCGGCGCCTTGCACGTCGAGATGAAGACAGCCGAGTTCAACCGCGAGGGACACGCGAAGGCGCGCGCGGCGTGCAACGCGCTGATGGAGGCGATGCCAGAGGTCGACTGGCGCGGGCTCGCGCGCGCAGAGGAAGCCGAGATCGCCGCGGTTGGCTCGCTCGACTCGGCGAAGTGGCGCCGGCTCCTCCTGGTCGGCGCCATCGTGCTCGCCGTGATCGTCGCCCTTCAGATGCTCAGATGACGCCGCCGGCATGGGTCGGTTCGCTCATGCGACGCCGTGCTGGCGCAGAGAGAGTTACTTGACCGCCGTCTCGAGCGCGTCGATCGACTTGTTGAGCGCAACGGCGTCGGCCTCGACTTGCGCCTTGGCCGCGTCCCACTGGGCGGCGCTTGCCTCTCGCAGCTTGGCAACGTTCGCCATCATCGTTGCTTCGGCCGTCTTGACCGCAGCCACGGCTGCGTCGGCATTCTTCTTCTTCGCGCCGGTCAGCTTGTCGGCCTTTTCCTTCAGCGTGTTGAACCGGCGATTCGCCGCATCGAAGTTCGCCTGCAGCTGCTCGTGCGTCGCGGCGTGGGCTTTGACCGCCTCTGCATCCGCCGCCGCCTTCGCTTCGGCCGCCTTCGCTTCCTCGGCGCGGCGAGCCTGCAAATCCTCGGTCGCCTTGTCGTCGGCGGCGCGGTCGGTCTTGGGCTGATCGCCGGTGGTGGGCTTCGCAGTCGCGCCCTCGGTCGTCGTCGCGGACTCCTTCTCCTTCTTGGAGCAGCCGAACGTGGTCGCGGAGAGAATCAGGACAAGTAGAAGTGGGCGCATTTGGTCGAATCCTTCTGGGATGGGCGAAATCGCCCCGCTTCCTTCGCGATTCGACCCACCAATCGATGTGTTACGACGCAGCTGCGAACAGTGGGCCAAGCGGACGTCGCGCGACGTCGCGGCGATGTCGCGGTCGCAGGGCAAAGTCGTCGATTGCGCGCTGTACGAGCGTAACCGTTCGAGTTGCAACGATCCGCGCGTGGCCCCGTGAGTGCACTGCGTCGGGCCCGGTGATGGCTGACGACCTCTCTCCCGCGACACGACCCGCGAACCGGGGCCGAGCCGCGTTGCGTTGGCTCGCGGCTCCGCTGAAGCCGTTCTTCGTTGCGGTGTTCCCGGATCGCCATGTCCGTCCCGAGGTCATCGCCGGTCGCTACGGGCTGCCGCTGCTCAGCGTGATCTTGTGCGCGTGCCTGGCGGCATTCGCGCTCGGCACGCGACTCGATGTCGGGCCCGCGGTGCGTGCCGACGATGCAGGCCAGGCCGCGTCGGCCGAGAGCTCGAAGCCGGCCGAGCTGAAGACCGATCGCGAGATCGACGAGGAGATCGGGAAGCGTGTGGCCGTGGCTCGCGTGAAGCTCGGCCTCGGCGCGGCGCTGGTGACGCCGCTGCGCATCCTCGGACTCGCGCTCGCGCTGCTCTTGCTCGCGCGCTTCATCGGCGGCAAGCCGACCATGCCGCGTGCGATGACGGTGGCCGCGCTCGCTGCGGTGCCCAGCGCCGTGCGTTCGCTCATCACCGCGGTCGTCGCATGGCGTCAGCCGAGCGTGTTTCCCGACGAGCTCGATGGGCTCGTGAGCTTTCCGCAGGTGATTCCCGACGGACATCCCGTCCTCGCGCGCCTCTTGACCGGCATCGACGTGTTCACGTGGTGGTCGGTCGTCATCCTCGCGTTCGGCCTGTGCGCCGCCGCAGATCTCAAACCGCGAAAGAGCATCGTCGCGATCGCGATCGGCTTCGTGCTGTATCTCGTCGTGACGAATCTCATCATGGGCGGACCGCCGCCAGGAGCTGGACGATGACCATCGCACGCTGGATCTTTGCCGTCGTGATCATCGGCCTCGTGGCGATGGTCGCCTTCAAGAGCCTGCAGCCTCGGCCGGAACGGACGACGACCGTGCAGGCTGCGACCGTCACGAAGATGTCGATCACGCGTTCCGTGAGCGGCGCCGGCAAGCTCGAGCCGGTGCACAAGGTCAACGTGTCCTCGAACATCACGGGCACGCTGCTCGAGCTCAAGGTCGCCATCGGCTCGAAGGTGGTGAAGGGCGAGACGATCGCGCAGATCGACACGTCGCTCTACCGAGCGCAGGCCGAGCAACAGCGCGCGCAGCTGCGTGCTGCGGAGTCGGCCGTCGTCGGTGCGCGTTCGAACTTGAAGTACCTCGGCGACGAGGAAGCGCGGCTCCGCAAGCTATTGGCTGCGGGTGTGATCAGCGAGTCCGAGCTGGCGAAGGCCGAATCGAGCCGGACCCTCGCGGTCTCGGAGCTGTCGACGGCAGAGAACCGCGCGGGCATGTCTCGTGCGGCGCTCTCCGAGGCGCAGAACGCGCTGAACTGGGCGACGGTGAAGGCGCCGATCGACGGCACCGTGCTCGCGGTCAATCACCGTGTCGGCGAGCGCGTTCGCGGTAGTGACTTCGCCGAGGACGTGATCTTGGTCCTCGGTTCACTCACCGAGGTCGACATCAGGCTCGAGGTCGGCGAGCACGACGTCGTCTACATCAAGCCCGGGCAGCCCGCCGTCGTCGAGATCGATGCGTTCCCCGGCCAGGCGTTGACGGGCGCCGTGCTCGACAGCGGCCGCGATGCGATCGTGAAGAACGCGGGAACCGAAAACGAGGTCACGACGTTTCCGGTCTGGGTGTCGCTCGCGGTGCCGCCGGTCCGCGTGCTGTCGGGCATGAGCGCGCAGGTCACGATCTCGACGGAGACGCACGACGATGTCGTCGCGGTGCCGATCCAGGCCGTGACGGTGCGGCCCGCCGACGAAGCGGCTGGTTCTGGTTCTGGATCGGCCACGCCGCGATCCAAGCGCAAGCTGGACAAGGTGGTGTTCGTGATCGCCGACGGCGTCGCGAAGAAGCGCGTCGTCGAGGTCGGGTTGTCCTCGGAGACGCACGTCGAGATCGTCAAGGGCCTGAGACCCGGCGATGTGGTCGCCGAGGGGCCGTATCGCACGCTCGCGCGCGATCTGGCCGACGGGATGCGCGTCGACGTGGAGCCGCCGCGCGATGACTGAAGCACCGCCACTGCTCGAGCTGTCTGCGGTCACCCGGCGCTATGCCATGGGTGAGGAGACGATCCACGCGCTGCGCGAAGTCAGCTTCTCCGTCGCGCGCGGCGAGTACCTCGCGATCGTCGGCTCCTCGGGCTCGGGCAAGAGCACGCTGCTCAACATCCTCGGGCTGCTCGACACGCCGAGCTCCGGCACGTATCAGCTGCGCGGCGCCGACGTGCGCGGCCTCGGCGACGACGCGCTCTCCGATCTTCGCAATCGCGAGATCGGCTTCGTGTTCCAGACGTTCCAGCTGCTCGCACGGACGACCGCCGTCGAGAACGTCGAGCTGCCGCTCGTCTACCGTGGCGTTGGTCGTCGGGCTCGCCGCGAGCGGGCGCGCGCGGCGCTCGCGCGGGTCGGACTCGCCGATCGCATGCGGCATCGGCCCAACGAGCTCTCGGGTGGTCAGCGCCAGCGCGTCGCGATCGCGCGCGCACTCGTGACCGAGCCGTCGATCCTCCTCGCCGACGAACCAACCGGCAATCTCGATTCGGCGACGGGCCGCGAGATCCTGCAGCTGTTTCGCGAGCTGCACGCCGGCGGCAACACGCTGCTCCTGGTCACACACGAGCCCGCGATCGCGGCGCTGTGCCCCCGTGCGATCCGCATGCACGACGGCCGCATCGTCGCCGACGGCCCAGGCATTCACGTCGCGGCAGAGCAGACCCTCGGCGCGGCGGTCGCCACGTGAGCTTGTTCCGCGGCATTCGGCGGTTCGGCGTCGAGGCCGCGGCGGCGACGGTGACCGCGCTCCGCGGCATTGTCGCGAATCGGATGCGCGCGTTTCTCAGCACGATCGGGATCGCGATCGGCGTCGCGACGCTGATGACGATCTACGGCCTCGTCTCGGGGCTCACGACGCAGTTCACGGCCCAGATCGCCGCGCTCGGATCGAACACGATGTACGTGACGAGTCGTCCGTGGGTGATCCGCGGCGACTGGTGGGACTATCGCAACCGACCGCCGGTCACGCGCGCCGATGTCGCGGCGCTCCAGCACGGCGCATCGCACCTGGCCGCGGTCGCACCGCTGGCAACGGCGGCGGCCGAGGTCTCGTTTCGCAGCGAACGCATCCGCGCGGTGCGCGTGCAAGGCACGACCAGCGAGTATCTCGACACGTCGACGCTCAAGATCGATCGCGGCCGGTTCCTGTCGGCGCTCGAGGGCGGCAGCGCGAACCAGGTCGTGGTCGTCGGGTCCGAGGTAGTCGAGCGTTTGTTCCCCAACGAATCGCCGCTCGGCGCGCGGATCCTCCTCGGGGCCAACCGCTTCACGGTGATCGGCGTCCTCAAGCCGCAGGGCAAGGCGTTCGGGCGTTCGCTCGATAATGTCGTGATCATCCCGATCGAAGCGTTCGGCCGGCTCTACGGCATGCAGCGCAACATGGCGATCGTCTGCTCCGCCGAGCCCGATCATCTGTACGAGGCGGAAGAGCAGATCATCGAGGTGCTCAGACGCTCGCGCGCGCTCGGCCCCGAGAGCAAGGACACGTTCTCGATCAACCGGCAGTCCGAGCTCGTCAAGATCTTCAACGAGGAGACCTCCGCGCTGTTCGGTGTCGCGATCACGATCGGCCTCATCACGCTGCTCGTCGGCGGAATCGGCGTGATGAACATCATGCTCGTCGCGGTCACCGAGCGAACGCGCGAGATCGGCGTGCGGCGCGCGCTCGGTGCGCGGCGGCGGACGATCCTCATGCAGTTCCTGATCGAGTCGGCGCTCGTCACGATGATCGGCGGTTCGATCGGCACCGGGCTCGGCGTGCTCGCCTCGGCGGTGATCGATCGCATCTCGCCGATCGGAGCCGAGCTGTCCTCGACGGCGATCGCCGGCTCCATCATCTTCTCCGCGGTCGTCGGCCTCGCATTCGGGACGTGGCCGGCGTCGCGAGCGGCGGGACTCGATCCGATCGAGTCGCTGAGGTTCGAGTGATCACGAGCTTCGTCGATACGCTGATCGCGGCGATTCGAACGCTGCGTGCGAACAAGCTGCGCTCTGCGCTCACGCTGCTCGGCATCGTGATCGGTGTCGTGGCGGTGGTGGCGATGGCCGCGACGATCGAAGGCCTGCGCCGCAAGATCTCGAGCGACCTCGCGCAGCTCGGATCCGGCGTGTTTCAGATCCAGAAGTATCCGACCGGCGGCTTCAACGACAACGACCGCGCGAAGTACGACAAGCGCAAGGACCTCACGCTCCGCGACGTAGATCTCTTGCAGTCCCAGTGCACGAGTTGCCTTCGCGTCGGTGGTGAGGCGTGGGAGTTCGGCCGTGACCTCTCCGCCGGCGGTCGCTCGAGCCAGTCGATGGCCGCGAGCGCGGGCGCGACCGCCGCGTTCTTCGACAACAACGGCTACGCGCTCGCCACGGGCCGGCTGTTCACCGAAGGCGAGGCGCGCGGCGGGATGGCCGTCGCGGTGATCGGTGCCGACCTCGCGGATCTGCTGTATCCCGACGAGTCGCCGATCGAGAACACGCTATTCGTACGCGGCCACCGGTTCCGCGTGATCGGGACGTTGGCGCGCCGAGGCGAGCAGCTCGGCGGCTCACTCGACAACATCGTCGTGATTCCGATCGCGTCGTTCATGCCGATCTTCGGCAGCAAGCGCTCGCTGAACATCACGGTGCAGGCCCGCGATCCGGCGCGGATCGGGCGAACGCAGGACGAGGTCACAAGTCTGTTGCGACGATCGCGCGGCGTTCCCCCCGAAGCCGAGAACGACTTCGAGATGTTCTCCAACGCGTCACTTCAAGACACGTTCGACAACCTGACCGGCATCGTCGCCGCCGCATCGATCGGCATCTGCGCGATCGCGCTGCTCATCGGTGGAATCGGCGTGATGAACATCATGCTCGTCTCCGTCACCGAGCGTACGAGCGAGATCGGCGTGCGGCGCGCGCTCGGTGCCAGGCGCCGCCGCATCCTCGCGCAATTCATGGTCGAGGCCGTGATGCTGACCAGCATCGGCGGTGCGCTCGGTGTCGCGATCGGCGCAGGTATCGCGGAGCTCATCGATGTGCTCGTGCACATTCCAACCGCCGTGCCGATGTGGGCCGTCGTGCTGTCGATGGTCGCGGCCGGTGCGGTCGGTCTCGTGTTCGGGATCTATCCGGCCTATCGCGCGTCGCGACTCGATCCAGTCGAGGCAATGCGCCGCGAATAGCCTGTGGCGCGTGATAGCGTGCGGTTGCATGCCCGAGCGACGGCAATCCGAGCGATTCGAGCTCTTCGCGCAGGTCGAGCTCCGCAACGAGAGCCAGGTCGAGACGTTCGTGACGATCAACATCTCCGCCGGCGGCCTGCTCTTGCGCAACGATCGCAACATCACGTTCGCGGTCGGCGCACAGATTCGTGTCGGCTTCGACGTCCCCGACCTCGCACCGGCATTCGCGATCGACGCGACCGTCGTGCGCGTGATCGGCCCGACCGCGAAGCCGGGGCTGCTCGCGGCGATGTGGACCTCGAGTGACCCCGCCGCAACCGCCGCACTCGGTCAGATCTTGTGGAACCTCAGGAAGAGTTGACGTGTCGACGATCGCATTCACACCTGGCTCGATCGTTGGGCGCTACGAGATCGTCGAACGAATCGGCGCAGGAGGCATGGCCGAGGTCTATCTCGGGAAGCTCCGAAACGGCCCGCAGGACCTGCGCGTGGCCATCAAACGGCTCCTGCCACTGTTCGCGCACGAACAGCGGTTCGTCGAGATGTTCGTTGCCGAGGCGCGGCTCGCCGCGACGTTGCACCACCCGAACATCGCCAAGGTGCTCGACGTGGGAATCGATCACGACGTCTGCTACTTCGCGATGGAGTTCGTCGACGGGCATGACGTTCGCGCGTTGCTCGTCGCCGCCGAAGGCCGCAAGCAACCGATGCCGCATGCGATCTCGATCTCGATCATGTACGGCATCACCTGCGCGCTCGCTTACGTCCAAAACCCGAGCGGGCCGCACGCCAAGCTCAACGTCGTCCACCGCGATATCTCGCCGAGCAACATCCTGGTCAGCTTCGATGGCGAGATCAAGCTCGTGGATTTCGGCATCGCTCGCATCGAGACCGGCACGGTGACCCGCACGGGCAGTGGAGAGATCAAAGGCAAGATCCCGTACATGTCGCCCGAGCAGTGCCGTGCGCGGCCGCTCGACGGTCGCTCGGACCTATTTTCGCTCGGCGTGGTGCTCTACGAGCTCACGACGAACACGCGTCCATTCGACCGCTCGAGCGAGTACGAGACCCTCGAGGCGATCGTTCGCGGAGAGTTCCTCCCCCCGTCCCGCATCGTGCCGAACTATCCGGCCGACCTCGAGGCGATCGTGTTGCGGCTCCTGGCGACACGACCCACCGATCGCTACTCCGAAGCCGGCGCACTGCTCGTCGATCTGGATCGAGTCGTCGCCGCGTACAATCTCGACCTGTCGACGGAAGCGCTCGCCGCGCATGTGGCCAAGCTACTTGGACGCGTGCGCCCCGAGCGCAAGGTGACGGTCCCTACGATCCTGCCGCACGAACGACTCAGCACGGCGCCGACCATCACGCTCGAGCCGCGCCACATCGCCAAGCTCCCGGCCGAGCTCTCGCCGGAAGCGCGCGTCCCGATCGACCGCGTCGTCGCACGGTGCGATGCACTGCTCGAGAACATCGCGCCCGGAACGACGGACGCCCGCGATCTGCCAGTGGCCGCGGTCGCCCAGTTGATCGGGCGAGCGATGCGATGCCACGCGCGCGGCGATCGCGAAGCCGCGGTGCTCGCTGCCGAGCTGGCGTTGTCGGCCGCACGCTCCGACGGCGGTGTCGAGACGTTGCTCGCGTCGAACGACGCGATGTTCCGCACGGTCTTCGACGCGTTCATCGGCGACCCGTCTCGAATGGTCGCGCTCTCGCAGCACATCGAGCAGCTCGTCGGGATCGCGATCGATCAGCGCGCGGCGTTCTTGCTCACGCGCATCGACGGCACGCTCACGGCTCGCGAGCTGCTCGCGACCTGCGGGCTGCCGATGCGTGAAGCATCCCGCCATCTCTGCCAGCTGATGCTCCGCGAGATCGTCGTCCTCGTTTAGACGAACGAACCGTGGAACGTGATCGGTACGTGGTGGTCGAGCCAGATCTTTGCCACCGGACCGTCGGGGATTCGCACCGCATCGTAGACGGCGACGTAGGCGCGGTCGCGCGTGTGGCACAGCGACAGCAGCGAGCCATCCGCGAACACCGGCTCGGTCGCGCGTTCGCCGTCGGCGAGCTCGTGCGCGACGACGGTGCCGCGCGCGTCGATCGATCCGATCGCCGTGAGGCGGTCGAACGCGACGTACGTGAGCGCGTGCTCGCGACCCGCGACGCCGCTCGCGACCGTCGGGAACTCGCAGGTCCGGTCGGCGAGGCGCTCCGAGCGCAGCGTCTTTTGCGCGAGGTCCAGCGTCGCGCGGTGCAGTCGACCGGTGTCGAGCGTCTCGCGCAGCGCGCCGCGTGCCAGGTCTCCGATCTCGTAGAACGAGTCGAAGTTGGGGTAGTGCACGTAGTCGATCACGAGCTCGTTGCCGCGCGTGAACGCGTTCGCGAAGTGCCACTGATAGAACGCGTCGGTCGTGAACCGCACGATCTCGGTCGGGCGATCGATCGGCACGCAGATCACCTCGGTCCCGAGCGCGGGCTTCCACTTGAACAGATCGGTGAACCCGCCGAGCTGCAGCATCATCCGCGGCACGTCGACGCGCGTCGGCGACACGAAGAACACGAGGTGCGAGTCGGTCGCGATGAAGTCGTGGAGCATCGGTGCACCGGAGAGCGGTACCTCGCCGAGCTTGCGCGCCGGGCCCGCGTCGGGGAGCTCGTAGAGCGCGAGCTTCGTGTGCCGGCCGTAGTCGACGCCGAAGTTGTACGTCGCCTTGCGCGCCTCGACGCGGTGCGGGTGCGCGCTGAACGCCGAACCGATCACGCCAAGGTCGGTCTCGCCGATCGTCGACAGGTCGCGCGGATCGATCTCCGTCGGGCGCGCGGCCTCCATCAGCGCGAACACGCGGCCCTGCCACGAGATGATGTTCGTGTTGGCGGTGTTCTTCTGCCGTCCGCGGAACATGTTGCTCACGCGGCGGTGCCACGGCGCGGACAGGTTGTAGAGGAGCTTGTGCGCGGCGCGCTCCTCGACGAGCCCGGCGCTCGCGTGGATTCGCGAGGCACCGCGCGCCGTGCCGTCCGCGATCCGGATCGCGGTTGCGGCGCCATCGCTCTCGAACGGGTGCGAGTAGCGCTTTCCGAACTGACCGAACTGCCCAGGGCCGTTGCGGTAGAGCGTGCCGCGCAGGTTCTGCGGCAGCTTGCCCTCGACGACGAGCGGCTCGAAGCCGTGCTCGCGCGGCAGATCACGGGTCCAGATCGCCTCGAGCACGTCGTCGGCGGGGGCAGTAGAAAGTTTCGTTGCTGCGACCATGTGAACAACGTAAACATGCCACGGTTGACAGGCAAGCGAAAAAGTGAACAATGTAAACATTGCCGACCAAGGCCGCCTACCACCACGGGAATCTCAAGCCCGCGTTGATCGCCGCCGCGCTCAAGGAGATCTCGCAACACGGCGTCGAAGGCTTCTCGCTACGCGGTGTCGCGCGGCGCGCGGGAGTGTCCGCGCCGGCGGTCTACCGGCACTTCGCCGACAAGGATGATCTGATCGCGGCGGTCGCGGTGGAGGCCGCGGAACGTCTGGAGACGCTCGTCGCCGAGGCGATGGCGGCCGCACCGAACGAGCCCATCGAGCAGTTCCGTGCGAGCGGCGTTTCGCTCGTGCGGTTCGCGGCCGCGCACCCGGAGCACTTCCGCGTGATCTGCCTACCCGGCGCGTTTGCCCGCGCGCCCGCGGAGGTCCGCGCAGCCCGCGCCGCGGCCGATGCGGCGAATCGGCAGGCGCTCGCGGATGCGCAGGCGCGTGGTCTGCTCGCGAACTTCCCGCTCGATCAACTCATGCTCGCTGCGAACGCGCTCGTGATGGGGCTCGCGCACCAGATCATCGAGGGCCGACTCGGCAAGGTCGACGATGCGCGCGCGACCGAGCTCGCGAACGCCGCAACGCAGGTGCTCGGCGTCGGGATCATCCCGCGGAACGCAAAGCCGCGCCGCTGACGCCGCTGCTTACGTTCAAGGCGATGGAGCGGCCGAGAGGTTGTGCTCCCACACTTCGGCAAATCGGATCTGCAGCTCGTGATTTCCGTAGAGCGTGAACGTGCCGTGCCGAGGCACGCCCGTCGCGTTCTGCACCATCTGGTTGCCGTCGAGCCTGCAGATGAAAGCGAGCTGTCCAGTAATGGTCGGGTGTTGTTGAAGGGAGAGTTGCAGCAGCGAGATCGGGCGCGCAGAGTTGAGACCTGATGCGCCGCTGCCAAAGGGCGTCTCGAGCACCTGACTGCACAGGCCGGGCTTGCACTCGATACCGCAGCGCACGACCAGGTTACCGGTGCCATCGATGATGCGGATGCCGACGCCGTCACCGTCACGATACGGACGCGGCGCCAACAGGCCGATGTGCGCCGTCCAGAAGAAGCTGTCGAGCTCGACATCCGAACCCAGGCCCGGGTCGTTCGCCTGCGGCGGGCCGATCATCGTGATCGAGTCACCGAGCGAATGCCACGCGCCACCCAACGGCTGCCATCGCGACTCGTCCAAGGTCTCGAAGCTAGCGAAGATCATCTGCTGGGAACGGATCCCGATCTGGGCATCGCACGCATTCGGCACGCCGTCGTTGTCGACGGTGTCCTCATCGAAGTCAGGGGTAGATGGGCAGCGATCGCAGAGGTCACCGCGCAGATCGTCGTCCTCGTCATGGTTGGTCGGACCGAAGTTGTCCGGGCAGAGATCGCAGGCGTCGCCGACGCCGTCTTCGTCGGAGTCCTCCTGCGCGGGGTTGGCCACGAGTCGACAGTTGTCATCTTCGTACACGGAGTCGCCGTCCGGATCGGGCGGCCTGATGCGCGTGTCGTCGAGTCCATAGACTTGATTGCAGCCAAGGACCCACAGGACGATGAGGCAACGCACCAAAAATCATCGTACCGGCCGGCACGAGTCCCGGCGTTCCCCTCTCGTTCGGCTCACCTAGAGGCTACCCGCGCCTTGGTGCTTCACGCATGATGGTCGCCGTGGATACCAGCGAAGCTGCGACCGAGACCTGCACGTTCCAGCGAGACCCGCGCGGGTTCATGCGTGCGGTGATGCGAACGGGATGCGAGATGGGGCTCGAGGATGCGCAGAAGAACCTCGCCGCGATCTTCGAGCTCGGCGGCCGACAGCGCGGCCTCGTGCTCGTCGACATGCGCGGCGTGCGGTCGCAGAGCCGCGAGGCGCGCCAGTACTTCGCCACCTCCGACGAGGCCCTCCAAGCCACGCTCGCGGTCGCGCTCCTGATCGGCTCGCCCGTGAGCCGCGTGCTGGCGAACTTCTTCCTCCGCCTCAATCCGCAGCGAATCCCGACGGCGTTGTTCACCGCCGAGGAAGCCGCCATCACCTGGCTCATGGAACACCGACCATGACACGCGACGACTCGCGGCTCGACGCGATCCTCGCGGTGCTCATCTCCTACGCTCGCCAGGATTTCTCGACGCGCGTCGCGGTGTCCGAGCGGCGCGACGAGATCGACGCGATCGCGACGGGGATCAATATCCTTGCCGAGGAGCTCGACGGCGAGGTCGCGTCGCGTCGCGAGCTCGAGTCGGCGTACGCTCGGCTGCAGACCACGCAGGCCCAGCTGCTCGTCGCCGAGAAGTTCGCGGCGGTGGGCCAGCTCGCGAATGGCGTCGCGCACGAGCTCAACAACCCCGCAACGTGGGTCCTGCTTGGCATCACGACCGCCCGCCGCCGCGTCGCGAATGCCTGCAACCTCACAGGCGAAGCCCTCGCCCACGAGCTGGCCGCGGCCGAGCAGGTGCTCTCTGACGTCCACGCAGGTATGGAGCGGATCCGGACCGTGATCGGTGATCTTCGCGCGCTGTCCCGCGTCGATGCGGCGACCCCGGTCGAGCTCGACCTCGAGGACGTCATCAGGTCCGCATGCCAGCTCGCACGGCCGGCGTACCTGAGCGTCGCGCGCCTCGTCCTCGATCTCGGCGGCGTGCCCTCGATCCGGGGCGAGCGCGCCAGGCTCGGCCAGCTCGTCACCAACCTCATCGTCAACGCGGCCTACGCGGTCGCCGAGGAAGCCGCGCAGCACGAGATCGTGATCAGCACGCGCGTCGATGGCGAACACGTCCTGCTGGCTGTCGAGGACAGCGGCCCGGGAATCCCGGACGAGCTGTTCGAGCGCGTGTTCGAGCCGTACTTCACGACGAAGCCGTCCGAGGTCGGCACCGGCCTCGGCCTCGCGCTGGTGCGAAAGATTGCGGAGCGCCATGGTGGTACAGCGCGCGCGACCCGCGGCACCCGGCGCGGCGCACGCATCGAGGTGCGGCTACCGCGCGCGGGCCCGAGGACGTGCTCGGCGGTCGAGCCTTGTCCAGTCTCGACGACGCCCGTGTCGGGCACGGCGACCCGGCGCGCGCGTGTCTTGCTCATCGACGACGAGCCGATGCTTCTCGGGGCACTCGTCGACAGTATCGGTGGCGATCACGATCTCGTGACCGCGCTCGGTGGCGAGGCAGCGCGCGAGGTCCTCGCCCGCGATCGTGCCTTCGATCTCGTGCTCTGCGATCTGCAGATGCCGAACGTGGATGGCGTCGCGATCCACGATGCGCTCGCGAAGGACGTGCCGGAGCTCCTGTCGCGGCTGATCATGATGACCGGCGGCGCCGTGACGCCGCGTGCGGCGCAGTTCCTCGAGAAGGTGCAGCCGCGCATCGTGGGCAAGCCCGTCGACATCGATGGCCTACTCGCGCTCGTTCGCGACGCGGCCGCTCGCCGCCCTTGAGACGTCACATCGCGCGAACCGACTTGAAGGCGGCGACGGTCGTGTCCGCGGCCTCTCGTGACTCCGGGCGCGCGTCGAGCAAGAACCACTTGCCCTTGACCTTCTTCACCACCTTCACGCCGTACCACTTGTCCTTGTTCGGCGTCCTGCGCCCGCGTGACCGGAAGCGTGAAATCGGGAACTGAGCCCGATGTCCGAATTTCGCATGTCCAGAAATCGAAAGCAGCGGCATGGGGCTCGCGCAACGCACGTGCGCGAGTGCTCCGTCAAACAAGGGCGTGTTCGTGATGCCGTGAGCACGCTCACGACGATTTCGGGATCGCGCCGCAGCGGTGCTGCGCGAGAGCGCAAATCACGGAGTAGCCGTCGCAGACGTCCTTGGCCGGGCGGCTCTCCTCGCACGGCACAGCAGCTCGGGTCGCGACCGATCGTGCCGCGTCCACTGTGATACATCGGCCTCATGCGCGAGGCCGATTTCGAGGCCATCGAGGCGGCGTGGGATGACTACGATGCCGAAGGTCTGGCGGCTGCCGGCGTGCGCGCTGGGCTCGCACTCTCGATCGATCACCTGTCTGTGCTCGAGCAAAGCTCGATCGCGCACAAGGCGATCGTCTCGACGATCGCCGCAGCTCTGTCGCATCCCGCGGGGATCGCCGTGTACGGCGTCGGAGGCGTCTGGAGCAAAGAGGTGTGCTTGGCCGTCAAGCACGACGGCTTCCTGACGATCGCGATCAAGCCGGTCGCGAAGGAGACCGTGTCGCCCGGGCTCTCGCACGGCGAAGGCGATGGCGCGTTCGCGGGCGCGCTCGAGACAACTGCCGCCGCGAGCCTGTGCGTGGTCGCGCACGCAAATAACGTCAACGTCGCGTTCACCGCGGAGTGGACACCGCTGTTCGATCTCTCGGTCGACTGCGGCGATAGTCGCAATAGCGGCGGCCTTCACGCGGCGATCCGAACGGGCGGGGGCCAGATCGCGTGCGCGGGCACGGTCGGGCAACCGTGGGCGATCGCGATGCTGGGCTACGACGGCTTGACGGCTCCCTGAGCGCGCGAAAAACTTCGCGCCCGTTGTCGATCCACCGACGGCTCGTTCGTCGCATGAATGGAAGGCCACCAGGAGACCATCATGAAGTCCGAAGCTTCGACCGATCCGCTCGCGCGCGTACTCTCACCCCAGGCGGACCGCGCATACACGTTGTTGTGCGTCGTCACCGGTCTCTTGTTCGCGTTTCACGGCGCGCAGAAGTTGTTCGGCTGGTTCTTGCCGCCTGGCGTCGAGATTTCGGTGTTCTCGCAGGCGTGGATCGGAGGCGTGATCGAGCTCGTCACTGGTCTCATGATCGCGGTCGGCGTTCGCACGACGTGGGCCGCGTTTCTCGCGAGTGGCACGATGGCCGTCGCGTACACGCAATTTCACTGGAAGCTCGGACTCGGCGCGCAGCTGTTGCCGGCAGTCAATGGGGGTGAGCTCGCGCTCGTCTATGCGTTTCTGTTCCTGTACATCGCGTGTCGCGGCGGCCGGCCGTTATGGGCTAGTCGCCGCACGTGACCTCGCGATTGCGTCACCGCCGCGTGTCGCGTGTAGAATGGAGAGATGCGGGCAATCGCAATCGCGGTCTTGCTCGTCGGCTGCGGACGCATCGCGTTCGCGCCGATGGATGACGCGAGCCACGGAATCGACACTCAAACCTCGTGCCTCGAAGGCCACGACGAAGATGGCGATCTGCTCGTCGATGGTTGCGACGGTTGCCCCCACATTGCCGACCCCTCGCAACGAGACAGCGATGGTGATGGCGTTGGCGATGCTTGCGATCCGCGGCCGGCGACCAACGGTGAGCGTATCGCGCTGTTCCAGCCATTCACGCATCAATCAGGCGACTGGGCAGCGGTCGGGCCCACCGTGAGCTACGACGGCGAGAGTCTTGTCGTCGACGCGCGCGGTGGCGGGCTGGCGCTGTATCACGCGCTGGTCGCTGGCGATGACCTTCTTCGCTATCGCATACGCATCGGCGCGGGCCGCGTGGGGATCCGTAAAATCACGCTCGCGGTGAGCGAAGATCCGCCGTTCTACTATTGCGAGGTCTTCGACAACGGCAGCTCCGCCGTGCTCCAGCTGACCGAAACGTACGATGGCAACGTTTATACCCCCGTCGTGCAAAGCCCGGCGACGCCGCTCCTCGAACGCACCGACATTTTTCTCTCGCTGGATCAACGCGCAGGCAAGGTCACGTGTGCGACGAGCTGGCCAGCGACGATGCAAACGATCACAGGTCCTATGCCAAACATCGCGGGCAAGCAGATCATTCTCGTGTTGGAAGGGATCGAAGCGAAGCTCGATTACTTCGTTCACATTCGCAGCGAGTGACCCCGCAGCCGCGAGCCAGACGTCGTCCTACGGGATCGGTGTGACGGCGGTGCGGCCATCGATCTCGCAGAGATACTTGAGCGCACGATCGCACGGCTCATCATCCCAGTCCCCGCTCGTCTCTAGCAGGCGAACGCAGTTGCCTTCGCCGTTGGGGTCATTCGGCGCCCAGTGCGAGAAGCTCGGCGGCGCATTGGTGGTGATGTCGACGAAGCCCCCGTTGTTGACGACGCCGATCCAGGCCGACGTCATCCCTTCCAACGCCGTCAGCGCCACGTTCTCTTCGAGGCTGTCGATCACCGCCAGGTGCGCACCCGAGATCGCGCAGTCTGCTTGGGCCGATGCGGCCGTTCGAGCGGTCGTATTCTCGAAGCGATAACACCCGGTCGCAAGCTGAACGAACTCTGCTACGCACTCGACCGAGAGTGTATCGGTCGAAGTGTCGGTCGAAGTGGCGTCGAAGCTGATGCGGCCACAGCTCGCAGCGAACAGAACGAACCACCGCATCGCTGCAGATTACTCGAATTGCGCAGTTCCGTTGCGTCACTCCAACGACCTCGCCTCGCGCGCTCGGTCACTTGGGACAGACCGCAGCCTCGCCTTGAAACGAACGCACCGCGGTCGCCACTTGCTTCGCGATCTGCGCCAGCGCTCGCTGGTGAGCTACTGCCAGGCCGTCGTAGCCCCGCCCAGCAGGCTGGCTTGCGTGATGCGAGCACACCAGGGTAGGCGACGCGCCGCTCATCTCGTGAACCGTCGAGATCGCGTCGATCACAGCTCGCTTGCCCAGCACCGATTCGAACCGTTGCACGACGAGCTTGATCCGGTACGTCGGAAGGCCGGCTGCCGGCGTCACGCCGGCGATGTCTCGTGCACCCAGGTTGCGGGTGAGCTCGTCGGAGAACGCTCGACGGATCTCGAGCGACAACGGCGCGATCCACGACCGTGTGCTGACCGGCGTTAGCTCACCGGGGCCTTCGCGTACAACGATCTCGGCGCGATCGACTTCAGGGGGAACACTCACGGGCAGTACATCGAACTGGAGCGAGTGCGTCGCGGCGGCCGGCTTGGTGTCCGGAGCCGACACCAACGTGTAGTAGCGGCTGCCGGCCGAGCGACAGCTGGCAAGGACAACCACGACGACAGCAAGGACGAGTGGCTTCATCACTTCGACTTTGGTTGGCGGCCCGACGGTCGACCCCGTACCAGCGACTCGGGATGGCGCTGAATGTAGTCGGCGAGACCTCGCAGTGAGAAGGCGGCGCGCTCGAGTTGCTCGAGGGTCGTCCGTGCCGATTCCTGGAGCGCGGAGTCAGGTGCAGCGATGTTGTCGCGCAGTGACGTGAGTCCTTCGCGTAAGGCTTCCATCGCACCTCCAGCGCGAACGAACAACGCTCGCGCCTCGGGCATGATGTCACGATCGAGGTTCCCGAGGAGCGTGGCCGCCGCACGACTCGCACCCCGGACATCCGCACCGATCGCGTCGAACGGAATCTTGTCGACCTTGGCCAGGATGCTGGCGACCGTATCCTGGATCTGTTCGGTGCCACCGCGCACGGTCGGGACGACCCACACATCGTCTTGATGGGGTGGCAAGGAAGCCTTGACGCGGTCTGTGGGGAACCAATCGAGCGCGATGTAGAACGACCCGGTCAAGATATTGGCGGACCGAAGCTGCGCGCGCAGGCCACGTGTGACGAGCACGTCCAGCATCTGCGGTCCCGTCTTGCCGGACCGCGCGCCTTCCTCGACGAGACTGGCGTAGGCAGCACCCAGCCGCTGCGGGAAGACCTTCGCGTCGACGTCGAAGAAGAACGAACGCGTCGCGCTGTCGTAACCGGGACGAACCGCGATGACATCTCCGATGTGGAGCCCTTCGAGCTCGATGTTGACGCCGACCCCCTTGCCGAGGCCCCGGATGGGTTCATGGAAGCGCATCGCGAGCGGATACCCGCCCACGTCGAGGTCGGGGATTGCGAACGCACGACTGCGATCCTCGAAGAGTGCGAACTTGGTGCCCTCTGCGGCAGGGTTCGAGCTCACATCTGGATCACGAACGCCGAAGGCGACGCCACCCGCGATGACCGTGGCGAGCGATTGCGTGTTGACGCGAAGGCCGGTGGCATCGAGCGTCACGTCGAGACCGCTCGCATTCCAGAACACCGTCTTCTCGACGACGAATCGATCGTAAGGCGCATACACGAAGAGGTCGATCTCGACGGACTTGCCATCAGGTGCAAGCGCGAGCGACGTGATGGTTCCGACCTGCTGCCGGCGAAGATAGATGGGGGACTGCGCCGATAGCGAGCCACTGTCGCTCGCCGTCAGCCGGAACCGCCTGCCTTGTTGATCGTGCATCACGCCGGGCGGTTTTTCGAGTCCGAGGAACGTGTCCTCGTCGCTTGTCGACTTACCAACATCGACCTGGATGAATGCTCCCGAGAGCAGGGTCCCGAGCCCGGACACCCCCCCGACTCCAATCCGCGGGCGCTCGACCCAGAACTTCGTATCGCTGACCGCCAGGCCTGCAGCACCCTTGGTGAGCTCGACGCTCACGACAACGCGGTTGTGATCGCTGCTGATGTTGACGGCCGTCACCTTGCCAACAGGAACGTTCTTGAAGCGCACCTGCGTCTTTCCAGCCTCGATGCCTTCCGCGTTGTTGAACGTGATGTAGATCGAGGGCCCGATGCGCAGATAGGTTCTGATGGCGAGTGTGCCGGCAGCCACGATGGCGAGGATCGGGATGATCCAGACGGCCGAGAACCGACCCCGCTTGTGGGGATGAATCGCCGGTAGTGGAAACTCGTTCTCATTTCCGTCCATATAGCCTCCTCGGTCCCACTCGATCCCAGATCGCTCGCGGATCGAAAGACGCAGACGCGAGCATGGTCAGGACGACCACGCCCGCAAACGGAACCACCGCGGGTCCAGGCTGGATGCTGGCGAACCGCCCCAGCTGGACGACGGCGGCAAGCAGCGCGACGACGAAGACGTCGAGCATGGACCAGTGCCCGACGATCTCGAGCACACGAAAGAGCTTCGTACGGCCACGCGGACGCCAACTCGATCGAAACGCCGAGGTCGCCAGCAGGGTTCCCATCGCCGCGACCTTGAGCATCGGCACCAAGACACTTGCAGCGAACACGAGCGCGGCGAGTAGCCACGAGCCTTCGCGCCACAAGAATGCGACGCCGGAGAGGATCGTGTCGGTGCGGTGGAGTGGGAATTGCTCCGTCACCATGATCGGAAGCGTGTTCGCGGGGACGTACAGCGCCGCCGCAGCGATCAGGAACGCCAGGGGACGCATGATCGAGCGGGGCTTGCGCCGCTCAATCCGCTCGTGGCACCGCGGGCAGGTGCCGGTGATCGGATCCTCTGCGCGCATCACGAGCTCGCAGGTCTCGCAGGAGACGAGCCCGACGTCGATCGCTCGCGTCACCGTCACGTGCGCACCTCGCTCGCGCGCCGCCACAGGGCACTGGTATCGAACGTTCCAAGCGACGCGAGCGCGAGGGTCATCACGGCGATCCCGAAACTGCCCCACCCCGGCACCGTGGACGCGAGACCGGAGAGCTTGACCACCGCGATGACGACACCGAGCAGGAACACCTCGATCATCCGCCACGGGCGCAGGATGTGGATCGCCCGCATGATGATGGTGAAGCCGAACGGTCGGGTCCCTGCACAGAGCGGCACCAGAACCCAGAGCAAGAGCACGAGCTCGATGAGAGGCGCGATGATGAGGCTGATCACGAGTGCCGCTGCGACGAGCGGTAGCTCTTGGTTGTAAGAAGCGGCGATCGCCCTCCACAACGTTGCTTGAGTCTCGTTGCCATTGACCGACAGCGTGATGAGCGGAAATCCATTCGCCATCACCAGCGCGATCGTCGCAGTGATCGTGACCGCGAGCATCGCGCCGAGGTCACTGTTCGCATGATAGAGCGGGGAGTCGCACGTCACGCACCGCGGCGTCGCGCGTCCCGGGACCTCTGAACGTCGGTGTACGGCGTCACAATATCTGCAGATCACGAGCTCAGTCATCGTGAGCTTGCGGCGGTCCCGACCGCCTCCCGACGCGAGGAGCTACCAGCTGAGCGCCGGAGGGACACGGGGACGGGCCCATGCTGCCCGCTCGGCTCCGAAACAAGGCACCGAGGCAGCATCCCGGGGAGCGGCTGCACCAAACGTACCGACGGCCGGCAAGCACCGGGCACGCCCTTACCTGGCGTCACTAGCACTCAAGCTTCGACAGGCTCGAGTGGCAGATCGAGTGGTTTCTGTGCATCGTGCCCACGCGATCCATGCCCAAGACACCCGCGAACGACCCCACGGGGGCGAAATGAAATCCAGCACGGGCAGCATTCCGATTCGCTTCGTCAAGCAACTCGGCAAGGAGTGCTTCATCGACAACATCGACGACATCGGCGCGATGATGGCGTACTACGCCGTCCTCTCGCTGTTCCCGATGATGGTGTTCATCGTGAGTGTCGGGCTCTTGGTGCTCGACGCGACGACGGTTCACGAGGGCGTACGGATGGCGACACAGGCAATGCCCGCTGGCATGCGCGTCCTGATCTCGGAGCAGGTCACGAAGCTCATCGATGTCTCGGGGGCCGGGTTCGCGATCCTCGGCGCCGTGCTCGCGCTGTGGGGCGCGTCCCGTGGAGCCGCAGCACTCTCGGGCGCTCTCAACGTGATCTTCAACAAGAAGGAGACGCGCCCGTTTTGGAAGCGCCAGCTCATTGCGATCGCGGTGACCCTCGGGGTGTCGGTCCTGGTGATGCTTGCACTCGGAATGCTCACGCTCGGTCCGCTCGTCGGCCACTACGTCGCCGATCGGTTCGGCCTCGGTGAGACGTTCGACATGGTGTGGGGCATCGGCCGGTGGATCGGGGCTGGCCTGCTGGTGATGTTCGTGTGGGCGGTCCTCTATCGATTCTTGCCAGATACCGATGCCCCCTTCCGCGTCCTCACACCCGGAGCGGTCGTCGGAGTTTTGTTGTGGATCGGAATCAGCCTCCTGTTCGGGCTCTACCTCAGCTACTTCAACCGCTACGAGGCCACGTACGGCGCGCTCGGGAGCGCGATCGTCTTCTTGATCTGGCTCTGGCTCTCGAACCTCGCGCTGCTGGTCGGCGCGGAGTTCAACGACGTGCTCGCGGACTTCCGAAAGAGCACGAGCGCAGACGCGGCGCAGCTGGCGCACAAGGAAGTCCCCGACGCTCCGGAGAAGGCATGACACGCGACGTGCTCGATTCCGATGCGAAGCTGGCGGTCTTGCGGCGCGCCACGGCGCTGCTGGCATGCGTCGCGCGACTTCGAGGAGACGATGGAGCACACGATCGCGGCATTCCTGCCGTCGCTTGGTGACTTCGGTTTTTTCGATCTCGACGTCGGCGGCTCGGTGAAGCGGACGGCGCGCGCACACGAGGATCCGCGGGTCGAAGCAATCGTCCGTCCGACGCAGTGGATGAAGCAGGAACGTACGGACATGAATCTGTGCGCACTCTCGACGGGACGTGCCGCCCTTCATCCGCAGATCGACGATGCCTGGTACCAGGCCATCGCCGTGAACGCGGGACACCTCCAGGTGCTACGCGACCTCGCGTTTAGCTCGATGATCAGCGTGCCGATGCGCTACCGGGGTGAGCTCCTCGGCGCACTCACGCTCTTCCACGGCCGGTCGGGTCGCGGGTATGGCAAGGACGAGCTCGACTTCGCGATCGACCTCGCAACCCTCGCCGCGCCTGTGGTCGCGAACGTGCGACTGCTCGAACAGCAGCGACGAATCACGGCAGCGCTGCGGACAAGCGAGGAGCGCCTGCGCATCGGAATGGACGCCGCACAGCTCGGAGTGTGGGATTGGGACGTCAAAGCGGATCGCATCACGTGGTCTGATCGTGTGTACGACCTCCACGGCGTCGCGCGCGATCAGTTTGGCGGCAACGTCGAGGACTTCTCGCGCCTCGTGCACCCCGATGATCGAGGTCGCGTCGCTCAGTCGATCGAAGCCGCGCTCGCTGGCGGCGAACCCTACACGGTCGAGTTTCGCGTTCCTCTGCCTGACGGGGGTCTTCGTTGGCTCGCGACGCGCGCGGAGGTGTACCGCGATGACAGCGGAGCTCCGGCGCGCATGGTTGGGGCGACCTACGACGTTACCGAACGACGCGCACTGCTCGACGAGATGGCCGCTGCACGCCGCGACGCAGAGGCCGGGAGCCGCGCGAAGGACGAGTTCCTCGCCATGCTCGGTCACGAGCTGCGCAACCCGCTTGCTCCGATCGTCAGTGCGCTGCACCTCATGGACGTCCGCGACGTGACGACGTTTCGTCGCGAACGAGACGTCATCCAGCGGCAAGTCGATCATATGGTGCGGCTCGTCGACGATCTGCTGGACGTGGCGCGGATCACGCGCGGCAACATCTCGCTCGTTCGCCAGCCACTCGACGTCGTCGAGCTCGTCGAGGCGACGGTCGACGGGATCCGTACAGGCCTGACGGCTCGACAGCTCACCGTCAGCGTGGACGCTCCGGTGAGGCCGCTGATGGTCGACGGCGATCGGGTGAGGCTGGCGCAGGTGATCGGCAACTTGCTCGCGAATGCGGCGAAGTTCTCACCCCCGGGCCAGCGCATCACGGTGCAGCTGTCGTCCAGCGGAGGCGATATCGACATCGCCGTGGTCGACCGCGGTGCCGGTATCGCGCCCGAGTTGCTGCCGAACATCTTCGAGCTGTTCGTTCAAGGGCCGCAGGAGATCGCTCGCGAGGGCGGCGGTCTCGGAGTCGGTCTCGCGATCGTGGAGAGTATGGTCGCGCTTCACGGCGGTCGGGTGTCTGCGGAGAGCGCCGGACCCGGACATGGCGCGACGTTCCGCGTGACGTTGCCGCGGCTGGCCGGCGCTGGGCAAGCAGCCGTCGCCCACCGCGGTACAGCATCGACCGCAGCTCCGCTGCGCGTACTCGTCGTCGACGACAACCTCGATGCCGGCGACCTGCTTGCCGATCTCTTGCGAACGTGGGGGCACGACGTGCACGCGACGACAACGGCCGACGCGGCACTCGCTGCGCTCGCGGATGCTCCGGTCGACGTCGCCATCCTCGACATCGGTCTTCCTGAAATGGATGGCTACAAGCTCGCCGTGGAGATCCGCAAGCGTTGGTCTCGGCAGATCCGCCTCGTGGCGCTGACAGGCTATGGCTTACCGTCGGATCGCGCGCGCGCACTGGCTGCGGGCTTCGACGAGCATCTCGTCAAGCCAGTTGACCCGGCTGTGCTTTTTTCGCACCTCGCCGCGATCACAGCACGGTCGAGGTGAAGCTGCGAGCAAGCCTCGTTGATCATCGGCGCGAGCTTTTTCGAAACGGTCAGCTGCTCTCCGCGTTCATTCCGGGGGGACGTCTACCTCGACGCGTACCTGATTGTCCGAGGGCGGCTCCGGGCCCAGTCGGAAATTGCGGCCGAGTGTGAAGCGGGCCGCTACCCCACGCTGACCAACGGACACATGGTCGGGCCAGGTCTGCATCTCGGAGTAGATTCCGCCGACTTCGAGACCCGCGAACCACTTTCCCATCGCCAGGCGCGCACCGGCAAACACCGCGGCGTACGCACCGCGATTGTCGCCGTTCTGTTCGGTAACGCCGAGCGTGTCCATCACGCCGAGCTCGAGCAACGCATACGCGTCCACGCGCTTACTGACGTGATGGTGAAGGCCGCCCTGAAGACCACCCTTCATCGTGCTCGTTGTCGACGTTGCACGGTGGACGTCGCTATCGAGGATCCGCAAGTACTCGGCGGTGAGCCCGATCAAGTACGAGCCGAACTGCACGCGAAACAGTGCACCAGCTCCCGAGGCCAGATGGCGATCGCCGCCGACCGAGATCTGGCTCGTTGCGCCGTACGCCGAAAACTCCGCCCACGTCGGCGTTCCTGCGCGTAGCAGAAGATCGTTCGCCCGGAGCTTGTCGCCCGGCGCGTATGGCTCGAGGACGGCCTCCTTGGTGTCGACGTGGCGGACATAGGCCAGGCTGCCCGATGTGTCCGTGTCCTTGCGAACCTCGTAGACCTGACCGGTCTGCATTCCCTTCGGTGCGACCACGACTCCGCGCTCGCCGTCCATCCGCGCGATCGTCGCGCGAGCGGGAAACAGATCGGCGGTCTTCTTCACGAGCTCGCGGTGGAGAGCCGCACCATCGTGAAGCGTCAGGTTCGTACCTCGCTCGATCGCAAACCGTCCTTTGGTGGTTAAACAGGTCTCGGCTTTGAAGACCTGCGCGTTCGCGACGATCGACCATTGATCGCCGATCTCGACGGAGATGATGCACTTGTCTGGGATCGTCAGCGGAACCTCGACGACCTCGACGCGCTTCGTGAACGGGATCGGGATCGGGATCGGCAAAGGCAGCACGATCCGCGAGAGGATGCCGGTGCCGACCATGCAGAACTTGTTGTCGAGCACCGAGATCTCAGCGGTCGTGACGACGACGTAATCCGCGCCCATACCGAGGGCCTGAGCGCACCCGTAGTGCTCTTCGCCGTTCGCGTCCGGTGAGGCCGACGGTCCTGGGGTGAGCACTTGGACATCGCCGAGCTGCCGCAACCGGTCCGCGACGACTGCCGCGACCTGAGCGTCGGTCGTGTTTCCGCGCATCGGCAGCACGAGCGCGCGCTGGCCTGGTGTCCAGACGTCGACCTTCGGGAGGCTCGTCAATCCGAAGCGGCACGCCCCGAGCGTAGGGAGCGCGGCGAACGCGAGCACCACGATCGGTCCGAGACCCTTGCTGCGCATGTCACTACATACATGGAGTGAGGGCGAGCGGGACGAGGGACCTTCCGGCAATCTGCGTCAGGCGATCCTCCGCATCTGCCGAAAAGCTCACCTTGCTCGGTGCCCGAGGCAGCCACGTGGCCGACGCTCGAGACGCAGTGCATTCTATCGAGCGCTGTGTCCGAAAGGTGACCCGCGTCCAGCTAGTACGATGATGCCCAGGACGACGAGCTGGTAAGGAGCGAAGCCGAGCCGACTGCCCACGAACGCGACGAACGCGGTCACAGCGGCGATCACGAGTGGCGCGCACACGCGCGTGACGCGCTCGAGACAACCCAGGAAAGGTTCGCGCGTCATTACGCGTGCGGGAGGAAACGTCTGCATGACGGGCGCGGTCAAGCATACATCCATCATTCGCGCGCGCTTCATTCCCGCTCCGCAAGCTCGCGAGTGCGCTGCGAGCCGATCGTAATCGAGCTGCGGTCGTCGAGCACCAGCGTCGCTGGTTGTTGGTCGTGCGGAACCAAACAGAGGTTGCGTTGCACCATCGGTGCCGCGGTTGAGGTGTCCAAAGCCCGCTGATGACACGCGCACTCGTCGAGTCATCGCGGATCCATTCCATCCTGGAATGAGCGCACTCCAAGTTGGAGGCTCGAAGGATCAGAACTGCCACAGATCCGCGAGCACATGGCTGGCGCGATTGATGAACGAGGGCGTGGTCGTGCAGCTCGCAGTCTTACTTGCTTCCATCCTGCTCGGCCTATCAGGGTGCACACCCGCACATGCTGACGACCCGCCGAGCGGCAGCACGACAAAACCGAACGCCCCCAAGAAGGACGCCCCCAAAAAGGATCCGCCGAAGAAGGCCCCCAAGAAGGACGCGCCGAAGAAGGACGCACCCAAGCAGGAGGCGCCAAGACGAGAACCGCCGAAGAAGGAGCCTCCCGCGGACGGCAGCGAGACGAAACATCCCGACAAGTCCGGCTCGAGCTCTGCGGGCGACGTGCCGCCACGCGGCTACCGCTGAGACACCGATGAACGGCTCGGTCTCGATCGCCGCGATCGTGCCGGCACTCGATGAGAGCGCCACGATCGCGGGTGTCGTCGAACGGCTCCGGCGTCGCGCTGACACCGTGATCGTCGTCGATAACGGCAGCGCTGATGCGACATCAAGTGTCGCGGCGAATGCCGGCGCCGTCGTCGTCAGCGAGCCGCAGCGCGGGTATGGCGCCGCATGTCTTGCGGCGATCGCATGGATCCCGCGCCATGCGGATGTCGTGCTGTTCGCCGATGCCGACGGCAGCGACGATCTCGACGCGATCGACGAGTTGGTCGTTCCGATCACGACGAATCGCGCCGACCTCGTGATCGGATCGCGTGTGCGGCTCGCCGCGCCGGGCGCGCTGACGATTCCACAGCGCGCCGGCAACTGGCTTGCGAGCCGGATCCTCGAGCGCTGGTATGGCCTGCCGACGACGGACCTCGGGCCGTTTCGCGCGATCCGCGCGAGCGCGCTGCGCGATCTCGGGATGCGCGATCGAGGTTTCGGCTGGACCGTGGAGATGCAGGCGCGCGCCGCACTCGCTGGACTTCGCGTCGTGGAAGTCGATGTCGCGTATCACCGGCGCCGGGCGGGGCGATCGAAGATCGCCGGCACGGTACGTGGCTCGGCGCGCGCAGGTGCCGCGATTCTGTGGCGCCTCTACGCGGTGCGACGGTGTCCATGACGCTCGTCCGTCCCTCGAGCACGAGTCGCGCATCACTGTGGATCGTCGCGCTCGCGGGCGCGCTCGTCGTGATCGGCGCGGCGGTGCTCGCGTACGCGCCGAGTGATCGCGGGACGGTCGTGAGCGGGCTTGCGATCGCGGTCGTTGGCTACGTACTCGGGATCGCCGGCGTGCGCCGCTGCGCGCGTGTTGAACCGATGTGTCCCATCTTGTGGGAAACGGTCCTGATCGTCGCGCTCGCCTCGCGGTTAGTCCTCGTGCTCGCCGAACCGGTGCTCGAAGACGACGTTCATCGCTACCTCTGGGACGGCGCCGTTGCCTGGTCAGGGGAGAGTCCCTACGCGTTCAGCCCGCAGGACGTGATGGACGCGCGATTGGGTCGCGAGTCTGCATGGTCCCACCACGAACGCGAGCGTCTGCAGGCACTCGCTGCGCTGTCGCACGAACGCGAGCTCGAGCCGCACTTCCTCGCGATCAACTATCCATCGGTACCGACGATCTATCCCCCAGCCGCGCAGGCGGTCTTCGCCGGTGTCACCGCGATCACCCCTGGCTCTATCCCGCTGATGAAGCTGGTGGTCGTGATCGCGGATCTGCTCGCCGCAGTCGGCGTATGGATGCTGCTGGTACGGCTCGAACGGCCGCGTTGGTGGTTCGTCGCGTACGCGTGGTCGCCGTTGCTCCTCGTGGCATTCGCCGGCGCCGCTCACATGGATTCACTGGCGATGGCGCCGATGGTCTGGGCGCTGGTCATGCTCGAACGCCGAGCACCGATCGCCGCTGGCGTGCTCGTCGGGCTTGCGATCGCGTTCAAGCTGTTCGCGCTCGTCGCTATTCCGATCTTGCTCGTGCGGCTCGGCGTACGCGGTGTGCTCGCGGTGGCGTTGACACTCGCCGTCGCGTTCGCACCGTTCGCGACCGACCCGCGCCTCTTCGAGGGCCTGTCGACGTTCGCAGCATCGTGGCGCTACAACGAGGCGGGCTTCGGTTTGGTGTCGGCGGCGGTGGGCGATCGCGCGGCGCGCATTGCTATCGGCATCGGTCTGATGATGCTCGTGACCGTGCTCGCGTGGCGTGCGCGTCGCCAGGCGCTTCCGATCGGTGCGGTCACGTGGGCGTTCACCGCGCTCGTGGTGATGGCCCCCGCGCTGAATCCCTGGTACGTGGCATGGCTACTGCCGTTCGCGGTAGTCGTCGGTGCTCGGTCGATCACGCTGCTAACGATCACGGTCCTCGGCTATTACACCATCGCGTTCTTCGAACGTGACGTGCTCGTGCGCGTTGTCGAGTTCGTGCCGCCCCTCGTGGTCGCGATCGGCGTCCGCGTGACCGGGTGGCGACGGTGCTGCCTTGTTTTGACTCTCGTCGCAGCCGCGAGCGACGCAGTCGCGCAGCCGCGCATTCGCAAGCTCGAGATCGAAGGACTCGATCGCACACGCGAAGCGATCGCGCGGCGCGAGCTGATCGTACGAGAGGGCGATCCCTACGACGAAGCGCGCATCGAGGAGAGCGCGCAACGACTCCGCAACACGCTGTTGTTCAGCCGGGTGACGTCGCGGATCACGAACACGGAATCAGGCGATGTCGACGTCGCGATCGCGGTCGACGAGAAGTGGACAACGATCCCGATCGTGCGCGTCGCCGGCGGCGGTGGCACCACGGTGGTGAACCTGGGCGCCTACGACATCAACGTGCTTGGCAGCTACGTCGAGCTCGGCGGTCAGTACGAAAATGTCGGCGGTGCGCACTCGGGCGTCGCGTGGATTCGCGATCCGCGCTTCCTCGGGCGTCGCCTCCTCGTCGGTGCAGATGTCTGGTCGGTCACGCGGATCCGGCGTTCGTACACGCGCAGCGGCGAGCTCGAGGGCGCGTACGCGCTGCAACGCAAGAAGCTGAACGGGTTCGTCGAAAGCGAGCTCCATCCCAAGTTCCGGATCGGCGGTGGGGCGGAGCTCGACGTCGACAGCTTCGACGACCAGCACCTCGAACAGGCCGATCTCGACGCGAACATGCGCACCGGTCTCGCGTTCCCCGAGGACGCGCGCACGGTACTCGTGCGCCTGACCGCGCGCGCTGGGCGGCTCGATCACGATAACTATCTCGTCAGCGGTGCGACCGCAGCGCTCACCTGGGAAGCCGCCGAGCGTGTTCTTGGCTCGGAGCTCGGGTTTCATCGTGTGGTCGGCGAGGGCATCGGTGCGCGCCGGTTGCCCTGGCGCGCGAACGTCGCCGCCCGCGTCCTGCTCGGCGCGATGACGAGCGAGGCCGAGCAGCAAGTGTTTCGGATCGGCGGTCTCGAGCACGTTCGCGGGTTCTTCGACGGCCAGTTCGTGGGTTCGTGGATGTGGGTCGCCAACCTCGAGTACCGGATCCCGAGCCTGGCAACCCGCCGCGTGGTTCTCCAGCACACCGCGTTCGTCGACCTTGGACAGACCGGCGCGAGCGCCGCCGATCTCGTTGCGCGTAACCCGCCGGTTGCGATCGGCCTCGGCATTCGCTTGCTGTCGCCGCGGATCCACCGGCTCGTGCTTCGCCTCGACTACGCGCTCGCGTTCAGTGAAGGCACGACCGCGCGTGGCATTTCGTTCGGCGTTCAGCAGTTCTTCTGACCGTCCATTTCGAGACGTGCGCGTTCCAAGATGGAACGCAACGCAGCGTGTTTACCGTAGATACATCGAGGCGTGATCGTTGCAGCACCGTGCTTGTCCAATGACGCCAACCGTTCGGCTCTTGATCCTGATCGCGACCGGCGCGGTCGTAGTTGTCCACGCCGCAGCGATCGCCATGATGATTGCCCCGGCGGCGGCCGTCGCGCACGTCCTCGGCAGCGCACGCTGGGCGGCGTTCGCCGTCGGCACGCTGACACTTGTCACGGCAGCTGCGATGCTCGTGCGGCGGCGACAGCTCCCCATGCGCGGCTCGCTCGGACTCGCGACCCTCGCCGTGCTGCTCCTCGTGAGCACGCAGTACGGATGCTCGAAGACAGCACACGTCAAGCCAGCGCCCGTCCAGGAACGCGTCGAAGAGGGGCAGCGCGTCTTCGATCATGCACGGCTCGACGCCGTGCTCGGCACGTTCGTCGACGAATTCGGGATGGTCGATTATGCCGCGCTCAAGGCACGGCGAGCCGACCTCGACGCGTACGTCGGTCAGCTGGCGACTGCGAGCCCGCGTTCGAACCCCGAGCTATTCCCGACGCCAGCGCATCGGATGGCGTACTGGATGAACGCGTACAACGCGCTGATGCTTCGCGCGGTCGTCGACGCATATCCGATCAAGAGCATCACGGACATCATGGTGGCCCACGGCGTGTTCAGTCGCCTGAGCTTCATCGTCGGTGGAAAGGAGATGACGCTCGACGATATCGAGAAAGGCATCCTGTTGAAGGAACATGACGCCGCGCTCGCGCACTTCGGCGTGACATGCGCGTCGCTCGGATGCCCGCGCCTCCAGCGCTCGGCGTGGCGAGCCGAACGACTGGAGGAACGCTTGCACGAAGCGACGCGTGTGTATCTGAGCTCGCGCTTTGGCGTGCAGCTCGATCCCGAACGCAACACGGTCAAGCTGACCAGCTACTTCAAATGGTACGGAGGCGACTTCGGCAACGACCATCTTGGCTTCGTGCGCCGGTACCTCGATGACGACCGCCAGCGGGTCCTCGACTCGATGAGCAAGCCGTCGATCGAGCATATCTCGTACGACTGGCGGCTCAACGATCGGGCAGCACCGTGGCGCGTCCAGTGAGTACCAAACAGCGTGTAACGAACCGCGAGCTCCAAGGACCAAACAGCATGTCGAAGTCACCACCTCTGGTTTCCGCGTCCGACCTCGAAGCCGCTGTGCGCGAGCGCTACGCCGATGCCGCGCGTGCACGCGAAACGGCGCTGTGTTGCCCCACGTCCTACGATGCGCGCCTTCTCGAAGCACTCCCTGACGAGGTCATCGAACGTGACTACGGCTGTGGTGATCCAAGCCGGTACGTACGCGCGGGTGAGACAGTGCTCGATCTCGGATCGGGAACGGGAAAAGTCTGCTTCATCGCCGCTCAGGTCGTCGGTCCTCACGGCCGCGTGATCGGCGTCGACATGAACGACGAGATGCTCGCGCTCGCACGGCGCGCGGCTCCCGAGGTGGCCTCGCGGATCGGCTTTTCGAACGTCGAGTTCCGCAAGGGTAAGATCCAGGATCTCGCACTCGATCGCGACGCGGTCGATGCATGGTTGCGCGAGCACCCGGTGCGCTCCGAAGCCGACCTCGTCGCATTCGAAATGACGCTCGCCGAGCTCCGGCGAACGCGCCCGCTCGTCGCCGACGGGACGATCGACGTCGTCGTCTCGAACTGCGTCCTCAACCTCGTGACGCCAGAGGACAAGGGCGCGATGTTTCGCGAGCTCCACCGCGTCCTCAAGCGTGGCGGCCGCGTCGTCATCTCCGATATCGTCAGCGATGAGGACATCCCCGAGGCGATGCGCCGCGATCCCGAGCTGTGGTCCGGCTGCATCTCGGGTGCGTTTCGCGAGGACTTGTTGCTCGAGGCCTTCGAGCAAGCTGGGTTCTACGGGATCGAGGTGCTCGTGCGCGAGGACGAGCCGTGGCGGACCGTCGATGGGATCGAGTTTCGCAGCGTGACCGTCGCTGCGTACAAGGGCAAAGACGGCCCGTGCCTGGACCAGAAGCACGCGGTCATCTACCGCGGACCGTGGCGCCAGGTCCAAGACGATGACGGTCACGTGCTTCGTCGTGGCGTGCGCACGGCGGTCTGCGAGAAGACGTTCGGGATCTACGCGCGCGCGCCATACCGAGAGCACGTGGATCTCGTGGAGCCGCGCGAGCTGATTCCCCTCGAACAAGCGCAGCCGTTCCCGTGTAGCACGATGCCGATCCTCCGCGATCCGCGCGAGACCAAGGGCGAAGACTACAACGCGACGACCGAGGCCGCGCCAGTCTGCAAGCCCGGCGGGTGCTGCTAATGCCGGCCGTGCGAAAGCGACTACCGATCGCAGAGCGTGCGGCACCCGATTTCGCGCAGGCGCTCGCGGATCAAGGGCTCGCTCTGCGTCGCGCCGAAACGACGACGCTACAGATCAACGTCGGCAAGCTGTGTAACCAGGCGTGTCATCACTGTCATGTCGAGGCCGGACCGAAGCGCACGGAGATCATGTCGCGCGCTGTGGTGGAGCGCGTGATCGAGCTGCTTGCCGCGAGCCCGCAGGTGACGACGATCGATCTCACGGGCGGCGCGCCGGAGATGAACCCGCACTTCCGGTGGCTCGTCGACGAAGCGCGCCGGCTGGGCCGCCGCGTGATCGATCGATGCAACCTGACGGTGCTGTTCGAGCCAGGCATGGAGGACCTCGCGGACTTCCTCGCAGCGCGCGACGTCGAGATCGTCGCCAGTCTTCCCTGCTACAGCGCGAAGAACGTCGAAGAGCAACGCGGTCACGGCGTGTTCGCCAAGAGCATCGCCGGCCTTCAGCAGCTGAACGAGCTCGGCTACGGCAAGGGTGGCGCACGCGTGCTGAACCTCGTCTACAACCCGAACGGAGCGTTCCTTCCGCCGGCGCAGGACGGCCTCGAACGGCGCTACAAGGAAGAGCTCGCGGAGCACTTCAGCATCACGTTCGATCACCTGTTCACGATCACGAACGTGCCCATCGCACGCTACGCAGACTTTCTCGACGCGCAGGGCAAGTACGACGAGTACATGAGCCTCCTCGTCACGCACTTGAATCCGCGCGCCGTGCCTGGCCTCATGTGCCGTTCGCTGGTCAGCGTCGGCTGGGACGGCGCAGTCTATGACTGCGACTTCAATCAGATGCTCGAGCTGCCGCTGCCGGCGGCGCGCACGATCTTCGACCTGACGTCGCTCGCGCTCGCAGACCATGCGATCGCGACGGGATCGCATTGCTTCGCGTGCACCGCCGGCGCCGGATCGAGCTGCGGAGGAAGCCTGGTATGAGCGGGCCTGCGATCGGCATCATCGGTGGCAGCGGGTTCTACGATCTTCCCGGCGCGACCAACCTCGAGACGATCGAGGTCGAGACTCCGTTCGGCAAGCCGTCGGATGCGCTGTCGGTGGCGCGCTTCGCGGGCCGACGTGTGGTGTTCCTTCCCCGCCACGGCCGCGGGCACAAGCTGCTGCCGACCGAGGTCAACGCGCGCGCGAATATTCATGCGCTCAAGCAGCTCGGCGCGACCCATGTCCTGTCAATCTCGGCCGTCGGCTCGCTGCGCGAGACGATCGCTCCCGGTCACGTCGTCGTGCCTCGGCAGTTCATCGACCGCACCGTGGCGCGACCCGCGACGTTCTTTGGCGACGGTGTCGTCGCGCACGTCGGGCTGGCCGATCCGGTCTGCGAGCACGCCGCGAACGTGCTCGTCGCCGCCGCACACGATCTCGCGAACACCGTGCACGCCTCCGCAACGTACGTCTGCATCGAGGGACCGCAGTTCGGGACGCGCGCGGAGTCCGAGCTCCTGCGTAGCTGGGGCGCCGACGTTGTCGGCATGACGAACCTCCCGGAGGTGCGACTCGCCCGCGAGGCGGAGCTTTGCTACGCGACGCTCGCCCTGCCGAGTGACTATGACTGCTGGCGCGCACGCGACCAAGTCACCGCGACCGACGCGCTCTCGGTGTTGCGCGCGAACGTCGAGGCGGCGAGACGAATCCTCGCGCGTGCGCTCGAGGTCCTCGATCCGGCCCGCACGTGCAGCTGCCAGCACAGCCTCGACGCCGCGCTCGTGACCCCGCCGGAGGCGATCAGCGCCCGCGCGCGAGAGCGACTCGCCGCCATCCTCGCGCGCAGGCTTTCGGGTGCTCGATGATGATGATCCTTGTCGTGATCGCGGGCGCTTCGATCGCGTTCGCGAACGGACAGAACGACGTCTCCAAGGGGATCGCGACGCTCGTCGGCAGTGGCGTCACGAATCATCGGCGCGCGATCTTGTGGGGTTCGTTATGGACCGGCATCGGTGGGTTCGCCGGCGCGGCGATCGCCGGCGCGATGATCACGACGTTCGGCAACGGCTTGCTCGCATCTGGTGCCACGCCGACGTTCGCCACCGCGCTGGCCGTCGTGTTCGGAGCCGCGGCGTGGGTGTTCATCGCCACACGCACCGGACTTCCGGTATCGACCACGCACGCGATCGTCGGTGCGCTCACGGGTGTAGCGCTCGTCGCGTTCGGGACCTCCGGACTCCAGTGGCAGGCGCTCGCGCACAAGATCGCACTGCCGCTGTTGCTGACCCCGCTCATCGCGCTGACGCTGACCGCGATGTTGTTGCGCATGACACGCCGCAACGACCGAGCGCCGGCGGACTGCGCGTGCGTGACCGCACCGATCGTCTCGCTGGTGCCACGCGCCGATGGGCTGGCTCGCATCGCGGTCACAGCTCCACGACTCGTCGTCGCGAGCACGACGGCGTGTGAGGCGCAACCGGTCGCGGCGCGTGTCACGATGGATTATTTGCACTGGCTGACGAGCGGCGCGGCGAGCTTTGCCCGCGGGCTGAACGATGCGCCGAAGATCGTCGCTTTGATCATGGCGGGCGCGATCCTCACCGGCGATACGGTCGCGCCGGCTATATGGTTCGCCGTCGTGACCGTCGCGATGGTCGCGGGGAGTATCTATGGCGGGCTCGGCGTGCTGGACGTTCTCGCGTGTCGCGTGACACGCATGGACCATCACGAAGGCTTCATGGCCAATCTCGTGACGGCGACGCTCGTGGGTCTCGGTGCGTGGCAAGGCCTGCCGCTCTCGACCACACACGTCTCGACCGGTGCGATCGTCGGTGCCGGCACGGCTCGCGCGGGTGCGATCGCAAGCTCCGGCTTCGCCGGGGCGCGCAGCAACGCGGAGCGTTGCGCAGATCAGATCGCAAGCCCCGGCTTTGCCGGGGCGCGCAGCAACGCGGAGCGTTGCGCAGGTAAGATCGACTGGCGCACGGTGCGCGGACTGTTGCTCGCGTGGATCGTCACGCTTCCTCTCGCCGCACTGCTTGCCGTGATCGCGTACGGCGCGTTGCGCATGGTGGGCCTATGACCACGAAACGGATCGTCATCGCGCTCGCGCTCATCGCGTTCCTCGCCGCAATCGCACTGTCGCCCGCGCGACAGTGGGCGATCGACTTCGTCGGTTGGATCCGTGATCTCGGTCCGGCCGCTGCAGCGCTCTACGGGCTCGTGTATGTGGTGGCCGCCGTGCTGATGATTCCAGGCTCGGTGCTCACGCTCGGCGGGGGCTTCATCTACGGCCCGGTCTGGGGCTCCGCGCTCGTCGTGCCGGCGAGTGTCGCGGCGTCGTTGCTCGCATTCGCGATCTCGCGTCGGTTCGCGCGCGGTTGGGTCGCGAAGCGCATCGCGGGGAATCCCAAGTTCGAGGCGCTCGATCGTGCGATCGCGCGTTCCGGGTTCAAGATCACGCTCCTGGTCCGGTTGTCGCCAATCTTTCCGTATGGCCTGCTCAACTACGCACTCGGGATCACGAACGTCCGGTTTCGCGATTACGCTACAGCGACAGCGATCGGGATGCTTCCCGGAACCGTGCTCTTCGTGTACTTCGGTTCGCTCGTCACGACGGTGTCCGATCTCAGTAAGCCACCGACCGGTGGTTGGCTGTACTGGGCCGCAGGAGCGATCGCGCTCGTCGTCATGATCGGCGTGACGGTGATCGCGCGACGTTCGCTTCGTCGCGAGCTCGAGGAGTCACCCGCGTGACCGCGATTGCCCGCATGCTCGTCGAAGACGACGTGTACGACCGCGAGCTCGTCGAGCACGTCCATCCGCCCGCGTGGCTCAACCCCGAGCCGCGCCAACGCTACAACCTCGTCGTGATTGGGGGCGGCACGGCAGGGCTGGTGTCGGCGATCGGCGCGGCCTCGCTTGGCGCACACGTCGCGCTGATCGAACGCAGTCTGCTCGGCGGCGACTGCCTCAATGTCGGCTGCGTGCCATCGAAGGCCGTGATTCGCGCCGCCCGCGCGGTGCACGACGTTCGCACTGCGTCGGCGCTCGGCGTTCGTACTGGCAGGGTCGACGTCGATTTCGGTGCGGCGATGGCGCGCATGCGCCGCCTGCGGGCTGCGATCGCGCCGCACGACTCCGCAGCGCGGTTCCGCGATGCCGGCGTCGACGTGTTCCTCGGCGACGCGAAGTTCGTCGCACGCGATGCGATCGAGGTCGCAGGCCAGCGGCTCGCCTTCGCACGCGCCGTGATCGCGAGCGGTGCACGTGCGACCGCACCACCTATCGACGGACTCGCGGACGCCGGGTTTCTCACGAACGAGACCGTGTTCCGGCTGACCGAGCTACCGCGCAAGCTCCTCGTCATCGGCGCCGGGCCGATCGGCTGCGAGCTCGCGCAGGCGTTCCGCCGGCTCGGCAGCGAGGTCACCATCCTCGATCGCGCACCACGCCTGATGCCGAAGGACGATCCGGACGCGAGCGCGATCATCCACGAGCGGTTCGTCGCCGAAGGTATCGAGCTCGTGCTCGGTACAAAGCTGCTGCGTGTCGAGAGGGATCGAACGCTCGTGTTCGAGCGTGGCCGCGGTGAAGAACGGGTGCGCGGCGATCAGATCCTCGTCGCCGCGGGACGCAAGCCCAACATCGAAGACCTCGGTCTCGACGCGGCCGGCGTCGCGGCGAGCGAGCAGGGCGTCGTCGTCGACGATCGCTTGCGTACGAGCAATCGACGCGTATTTGCAGCCGGTGACGTCGCGTCGCGTTTTCAGTTCACGCATGCAGCCGATGCCATGGCACGCATCGCGATCCAGAACGCGCTGTTCTTTGGACGCAAACGTGTCTCGGCGCTCACGATCCCGTGGTGCACGTATACGGATCCGGAAGTCGCGCACGTCGGAATCTCCGCCGAGGACGCAGCGAAGCGGCCCGATGTCACCACGTTCACGGTGCGGCTCGACACCGTCGATCGCGCCATCCTCGACGAGGAGCGCGAAGGCTTCGCGCGCGTCCACGCCGACCGAAGGGGACGCATTCTTGGCGCGACGCTCGTCGCTCGCCACGCGGGCGAGTCGATCGGCGAGCTCGTCCTCGCAATGACGAACGGCATCAGGCTGGGCACGGTCGCGACAACGATCCATCCCTACCCGACGCAGGCGGAGGCGATCCGCAAGCTTGGCGATGCCTACCAGCGTACGCGACTGACGCCGCGCGTCCGTCGCATCCTCGAGGCGGTCCTTCGATGGAGGCGCACGTGATCGAGCGCGTACCCGTCTGCATCTTCGCGAAGCCACCGGTGCCGGGGACCGTGAAGACACGGCTTACCGAGCCTCGGCGAGCTGCCGAGCTCGCACGCGCGTTTCTCGTCGACACGTGCGTCGCCGTGCGCGCGATGCCATGGGCTGATGCCGTTGTCGCGACGACGACCCCCTTCGACGGCGATCTTGCAGCGCAGCTCGGTGTTCCATCCTGGCTGCAAGGCGACGGCGATCTCGGCGCACGGCTCGAACGCGTGCTGAAGCGAGCGCTCGCGTCGTCGCCTGCGGCGTTCGCGATCGGTGCAGACACGCCAGGGCTCCCGCGCGAGCTCTTCGATCGTGCGCGGGCCGCCTTGGAGACCGCCGAGGCAGTCCTCGGTCCCACCGACGACGGTGGCTTCTATCTGCTCGCGCTGCGTCGCTGCCCCGACGGGCTGCTCGCGGACTTGCCCTGGAGCACGAGCGAGACGTTCGCAGCCACGCTCATGCGGCTTCGCGAACGCGGACTGTCGACCGTCGTTCTCGACTCGTGGTTCGACGTCGACAGGCCCGAGGATCTGCGACGGCTACAGACGCTCCTCGAGACAGGGGCCATATCTGCACCGTGGACGCTTGAAGCTATGAACCGCCCGTTCGTGTCCGTCGTGATGCCGGTGCTCGACGAAGAGCGCCGCATTCGCCGTGCGCTCGCCGACCTCGCGGCCGTCGAACGTCTGCACGAGGTGATCGTGGTCGATGGCGGAAGTCGCGATCGAACGGTCGCGCTCGCGCGCGAGCTCGGCGCGCGCGTCATCACCGCGCCTCGCGGACGAGGACCTCAGCTCAACGCCGGTGCCGCTGCTGCCACCGGCAACGTCCTCTTGTTCCTTCACGCCGATACGACGCTCCCAGCGAATGCGGTCGAGCACATCACACGTGCGCTCGCTCGACGAGATGTGATCGCGGGAGCGTTCCGGACGTGGACGGTCGCCGACGAGTCTCGGCCCTGGTTCGCGCCGTTGCTTCACCTCGCGGACATCCGTTCGCGCCTCACGCGTTATCCGTATGGGGATCAAGCCCTCTTCGTGCGCACGGATGCGTTTCGAGCCGCCGGCGGATTCGCGAATGTCCCGCTGATGGAAGATCTCGACATCTCGCGGCGGCTCTGGCGGCTCGGCCGCGTCTACACGTGCCCCGCATCCGTACGCGTCTCCGGCCGTCGGTTCGTCGCGGGCCCGATCCGGTACGCGACACTGATGAATGTGTTTCCGATCCTGTTTCGCGCGGGGGTGTCACCGCACACGCTCGCGCGCTTTTACCGACAAGTACGGTGACGCGATCATCGGTTGGGGACCTTTCGAGCAAATGGAAGAGACAGCGATGCGCTCGCGCCGAGCGCGCGTCGCTCGCGCTGATGAGGCAATCCGATCACGATCGAGTCCTGCGGGACGTTTTCGATCCGAAGCCCGTGCAACCGGTCCCAGATCGACAGCAGCGTGCCGAAGTTCGAGTGGAGCTCGCGCGGCCGACGCGAGTGGTGAATGCCGTGGATACGCGGCGTGATCACGACGTACCCGAGCGCGCGATCGAGCCTCGCCGGCAATCGCAGGTTGCTGTGATGGAACTGAACACCGATGAAGACGAGCGTCTCCCAGAGCAACAGCGGCCCGAGGGCCACACCGAGCAACACGACCTGCGCGGCGCGGAATGGCACCGAGAATACGAGCTCGCCGGGATGAAAGCGGATCGCTGTCGACGCGTCGAGATCGAGATCCGCGTGATGCGCGCCGTGAAACCGCCACAGGATGGGCACGCGATGGTTCAGCCAGTGCCAGTGCCAGAGCGTGTAGTCGAGCAGCACGATCGCCGCGGGCGCGGCGAGCCAGGCCGGTACGCCGAGCCAGCGTAGAAGACCGAGCTGGCGGGTCTCAGACCACCGGACGGCGCGAGGCACCACGATCTCGTACAGCACTGCGAGCGATCCGAATCCGACCGCACCGACGACGGCATTGATCACGAGCCGGCGGTTGGGCGAATTGGACGGTCGCCGCAGTGGCCACCGGCGCTCGGCGATCGTGAGCGCGAGAAACCACGCAGCGGCGAATGCCAGCCGCTTCACGTTCGGTTCTCGCGTTCGCGGCCCATGCCGGTAGTTCAAGCAAGCGGCGCACCGACCGAGCTCAGCCGATCACCGATGGTGAGAACGTCTGCTCGTCTCCCAGATCCATCACGCTCGGTCGGCGCCTGAAAAAAATGAAGGATAATTCCGTGGCTCGGCGTTCCAATATGGAGTGGTAGCATTCCAGAATGGAATGCCCTCGCCAGTGATAATCTGCACTTCGGCAGGCGCACCGGCTGCATCACGAAATCTGATGACCAAGCTCGCAGCAGGAGAGGTCGCGCCGACGTACGGCGTCGGTAGACATCAGCCTCGAGGGACGTTGGGACCGCTGATGACCAAGCTGCGTACGGTAGGGGATGACGCGCAGCTCGTCGCACAGCTGCGCGCAGGCGACGAGGCGACGTTCACTCGTGTCGTCGGCGAGCTCACGCCGGGCCTCGCGCGACTCGTCCGGGGTGTACTTCGCGACGCGGCGCTCGTCGACGAGGTCATCCAAGACACCTGGCTCGCCGTGATCAATGGCCTCGACGCGTTCGAGGAGCGCGCATCGTTTCGGACCTGGGTGACACGCATCGCGCTGAACCGGGGCAAAACGGCCGCGACCCGCGCCGCGCGCACCGTGCCGCTCAGCTCGCTCGAACGCGATGACCAACGCGCCGACGCAGATCGGTTTGGTCCCAATGGCATGTGGGCGCCCCCGCAGCCGTGGGTCGACGAAGACCCGGAGAGCCTGTTCGCCCGCAAGGAGGTCATGACGCGACTCGATGCGGCGCTCGACGAGCTTCCCGAGCGGCAGCGCGAGGTTGTCGTGCTCAGAGATGTCCTCGGCTGGACCTCCGAGGAAGTGTGTAACGCTCTCGAGCTTGAGGAGACCAATCAACGGGTGCTGCTCCACCGAGGTCGCACGAGGCTGAGGGCACTCCTTGAAGAAATGCTGAAAGCGAAGTCGCCCTGATGATGTCCTGCCGAGAAGTCACCGAGCTGGCCAGCCAGTACGTCGATCGCGAGCTCCCGATCGCGAAGCGGATGGTGATGCGGATGCATGTGACGATGTGCGTGCATTGCCGGCGCTTCGTGCGGCAACTCCGAGCGACGCTCGAGCTACTGCGCACGCTCGGCGAGCCACTCGAGCCGGTCGTGGTCAGCGACGCAGTCGTCGCCGCGTTTCGCGCACGCCGCAGCAACAACGCTGAGCGCCTCAGTTGTGCTCGGTCGCGACGCCCCAGCGCTTGAGCTTGCGCCAGAGCGTGTTGGTGCCGATGCCGAGTGCACGCGCCGTGGCGATGCGACTGCCGTGATTGCGTTCGAGCACCGCAAGCGTGTAGCGCCGCTCGAGCTCGTTGAGCGACATCGTGTCATCGATCAGCGCCGCGACCGGACTGCGACGCGTGTTTGTGAGTGCGGGCGGCAGGTGCTCTAACTGAAGCTTCGTGGCACGACCCGCAAGCACGATCGCGTGCTCGATCGCATTCTCGAGCTCGCGCACGTTGCCGGGCCAACCGTGGGTCGTCAACAGCGTAGCGACCTCGGCAGACAACGTCTTCGTCGTCACGCCGTGCGCGTTGCAGAGCTTCTCGATGCAGTGACGCGCGAGGGGCAGTACGTCGTCGCGGCGGGCGCGCAGCGGCGGGATCTCGATGCGGATGACGTCGAGCCGGTAGTACAGATCCTGGCGGAAAAGATTCTCCGCCACCATCGCCGACAGGTCGCGATTCGTCGCCGCCACGACGCGCACGTCGACCGGAATCGACACGGTCGCTCCGACCGGGCGGACTTCACGCTCCTGCAGTACGCGCAAGAGCTTCGCCTGCAGGCCGAGCGTCATCTCACCGATCTCGTCGAGCAAAAGCGTGCCGCCACGCGCCGCGGCGAACAGTCCCTTCTTGTCGCTGGTGGCGCCGGTAAAGGCGCCGCGGACGTGGCCGAACAGCTCGCTCTCGAGCAGCGGCTCCGGCAACGCCGCACAGTTGATTGCGACCAGCTCACCGCGGGACCTCGGCGAGCCCTCGTGAAGCATGCGCGCGATTCGCTCTTTGCCGGTACCGCTCTCGCCGGTGACCAGCACGGTCGTGTCGACCTGGGCCACCTTTGCGACGAGGTCGAGGACGCGATGCATCTCGCGACTGCGCGCGACGAAGTCGCCCGAGTCGGCACCGCGTAGCTCGCGGAGCTCGCGCTCGCTGCGTTCGAGGCGACGTGCAGTACGCCTCAGCTCCTCGTCGCGCTCCTCGAGCTCGCGCGCGATCGAGCGTGCTTGATACTCGCTCGCGATCCGATCGCCGTCCGCGCCCCACTCGCTACGCGTCTTGCCCACCACGCGGCACGCGGCGTGCCCCATCGCGACGCACTCGTGCTCGACGACGAACGTCTCGATACCCATCACTGCCGTCGCGAACCCCGAGGCGTAGCCTGCCAGTGTCCAGCACACCGGCGTGGTCACGGCGTCGCGGTCCATCGCGCGCAGGTGCTGCGCGGCTTCATACGAATTCCGCCACTCGACCTCGAGGTGAAAGTGGCCCGCAGTGCGGTCGAGCTCGAGCGCCTTCACCGTGGGCGCAACCTTGCCTTGATGGCCCTGCAACGCAGGACACGTCAACCACCACTCGGTGTCGCTTGCCGACTCGAACAGCTCTCGGGTCGACATCGCGTCGCGATAGCCATTCGCGAATCCAAACCGCCTCAGGATCCCGCGAGCGCTGTCGATACCCAGCGCGTCGAACAGCTCCCTACGAAGATTGCCGAACGCGTCGGCACTCCACAGCAGCATACGGTGATCGCGAAACCCGATTCGCCCCTCTTCCGGCGCAAAGTCGAGGAGCTCGACCAACCGCAGATCACGTGCTCGCATGAGCATTGGTCTCGTTCCAAGATGGAACGTTACGCGCGCTCCCTGCCGAAACCGAAAGAGGCCGCCGAAGCAGCCTCTTAAGGGGTGGAGATAAGGGGGATCGAACCCCTGACCTCGTGAATGCCATTCACGCGCTCTCCCAGCTGAGCTATATCCCCGTGTTGAGGGCTGGTATCTACCGGCCAGGGCTCGACCTGTCAAGCATCGCCGTCCGAGGACGGCTTAGGCGGGACGTCATCCGGGTGCATGTACTCGGCGAGGTCCTCGTCATCGAAGGCGATCCCGCCTTTGCGCGCGGGATTGTTGGGCAAGCGGCGCGGTTCGCGCGTCGTTGTTGCGGCGGGCGGTGACGGCGGCTCGGGGGCTGGCTCTTCGGCGACGGGGCGCCAGACGCGTTGGGGTGCAGATGGTTTTCGCGGCGCCCACTGGCGGGCGGCCGATGACGAGGTCACCGTTCCGTCGTCGCGATCGTCGAAGCGTTTGCGCGAGGACGGGCGCACGACCTCGTCGAGATCTTCGTCGTCTCCGTCGCGCACGCGGCCTTCGTCACCGTCGAGGTCGTCGAGGTAGCGGACGAGCTGCTTCGCTTCGGGAAGCTCGCCGAGATCGATCTCGCCCTTGCGGATCAGCTCGAGCACGATCTCGCCGAGCTCGGCGAGTGCGTCGGTGCGCTTGCGGTTCGTGCGGACGTCTTCGAGGCGCGAGCGGCCCTCGCGCGCGCCGCGCTCGATCGCATCGCGGACGACGCCGGCTTGCGAGAGGGCAGTGTTGATGAGGGTGCCCAGCGTGCCCCGCAGCTCCGGAGGGCGGAAGCCGCCACGTCCGCGTTTGCCTGCCATGGAGCGAGGTTAACACCTGCTTTCGGCCACGGCGACGATGGTCTACCCTTCACACGCGTGCGTTGGGGAGTCCTTGGAGCTTTGGTCGTCGCGGCGTCCTGCACGCCGCCCGAAACGATCCGAGCGTTACCTCCCGTGTCGACCGGCAAGGTCCGCGTGCGCGTGTTCACCGAGCCATCGCCGGTGAAGAGCGTGACCACGGTCGGGAAGTTCGTGTTCGTCGCGACCGACAGTCACGTCGAGCGCTGGGAGAACGACAGCGTGGTGCCGCTCGCGGCGGCGCCCGGGCATCAGATCGTCGCGCTCGCGAGCGAGGACGAGCAGCGCGTGTGGATCCTCACCGATGGCGGCATCGGCGTGTACGACGCGACGAGCGAGACGTACCGCGACATCATCAAGCCGCCTGCGATCGTCGACTTCGCGGCGATGACGCGCGGCGCGAGCTTGGCACCCGCGGTCGATGGCGACGGTGTGTGGCTCGGCAGCGAGCGCGGGCTCGTGCATGTCGCGAGCGACGGCACGTGGACACCGACGGCGATCAAGGAGCCCGTGACGGCGCTCGCGCGCGATCGCAACGGATGGCTGTGGGCCGCGACGTCGATCGGGCTGTTGACCCGCAAGCCACACGGCATCATCGAGCGCATCGGCGCGGCGCACGGCTGCGGCATCGACGCGCCGCGGTTGCTGGTGGAGCTGCCGAACGATCAGCTGCTCGCGATCGGGACCGACGAGAATGGGCAGGAGTTGATCGCGATCGGTCGCGAGCTCGCGTGGAAGACGTATCGCGCGCTGCCCGACGTGCACTGGGACGCGGCGGCGCGGCGCGGCAGCGGTGCGGTCGTGATGGGTGGCGGTCGCGTGTATACGATCTTGCCGGCGCAACCGAATCGCATCCGGCCGCTGTCGCGCGACGGGATGCGGCTCGTGCCGGTGACGAGCAGCAAGAGTGACTGGTCGATCGATCCGCTCGACGTGCAGACGCCGCCCGGCGCGATGTCGCTCGGCGCGGCGGGCGATTCGCTGCTGATCGGAACGAAGGATCTCGGGACCGCGCGGTTCAAAGATGGAGACGCGCGGCCGCTCGATTGGCTGCGGCGGCGGCCGATGTTTCAGGATGCGACGAAGCTCAGCGTCGCGTGCGCGAGCGAGCAGGATTGCTGGATCGCGACCGGCGGACGCCGCGCGTGGCGCTGGATGGGAGAGGGGTTTGTCGTCGGCGGACCCGATCAGATCGTGCACGCGGTCGTACGCGATCCATCGGGACCGATCTACGCGCTGCATCGCGCGACGAACGAGATCGACATCCGGCTATCCCGCATCGACGGCGCGACGTGGGTGCCGATGCCGAAGGTGACGATCACGACGCCGGGCGCGACGCCCGAGGTGAGCTTCGCGCGCTTCGCATCGAGCGGCTCGCTCTGGGTTGGCCTTCGCTATCGCGAGGGCGAGGAGACGCGCGCATACGGCATGGCGATCATCGAGCCCGCGAGCGGCAAGGTCGTCTATCACCGCACCGACGCCGACGCGCGCGCGGAGATGCTGCCGATTCCCGACGGGGTCGTCGACGCGGACGTGCAAGGCGAGACCGCGTACTTCGCGACGAGCGAAGGCGTCGCGCGGCTGAGCCGCGGCGAAGTGAAAGTTTGGAGCGAGATCGAAGGCGCGCGCGCGGTGACCATCGCGGTCAGCGGTCACGTGATCGTCGCCACGCCGAGAGGCGCGGCCCGCTGGGACGGCAAGCAGTGGGACTCGCCCGCACCGCTCCGGTTCGAGATCAATGACGTCGTCGCGACGAAGAACGGCCAGGTCTGGATGGCGACCGAGCGCGGCATCACCGCGTGGGACGGGCAGAAACTGCGGCGCGTCGACACGAGGCGCGGGCTCGCCGAGAATCACGTCCTCGACATCGCGACCGATCAATTCGATCGACTGTGGGCGCGCGGGCCCGGTTCGCTGACACTCATCTCGCAGTAGGGGGTGCCGCAAAATGCGGCAGAGCGGCGCCGCAATCTGCGGCATGAATCCCTCCAGTATTTGCTATCGTGAGTCGATGCCGACGGTGGGGGTCAGTGGCGGGAGTGCGCGAGGGGTGAGATCTGTCCTGATCGTCGACGACGACGAGCGCGTGACGGCGGCGATGGCGCGCGCACTCGGCGCGAACCGCACGATCGAAGTCGCGCACGACTGCGAGACCGGACTCGAGCTCGCGCGCCGTTCGCGACCGGATCTGATCGTCGTGGATCTGCGGCTCGGTGCGGAGTCGGGGATCGATGCGATCCGCTCGATCAAGTCGGAGTGTCCCGATTCCGTCGTCGCGCTCGTCAGCGGCTACGTATCGACCGACATCACCGTGATGGCGGTGAAGGCGGGCGCGGACCTCGTGATGGCGAAGCCGATCTCTGGCCAGGACTTGCTGCGCCGCGTGGCCGAAGGTCTGCGCGACGAGCTGCTCGCGGAGACGCCGTCACTCGCGCAGGTCGAGGCCGAGCACATCGCGCGCGTGCTCGCCGATTGCGGCGGCAACGTGTCGGAAGCGGCGCGCCGGCTCGGCATCTACCGCAGCTCGCTGCAGCGCAAGCTGCGCCGGTCCGATCCGAACCGCTCGGACTGACTACGGCGTGACTTCAGCGCGCGACGGCTTCTTCGTGCGGTACGTCGCGTCGATGTAGTCCATCAGCTCGAGCAGGTTGGTCTCCATGCGCGCCGTGCCGCCGAGCGGCGCGTCCATGTAGAACGTGCCGCGCTCGCATAGATCGCCGCTCGGATCGACGGGCACGCCGTCGACCTGTGGCCGGCAGCGACCGTCGACGTAGACGATGATCATCTTCTGGAAGCGCGTCGCGAGCGCCTGATCCGAGATCATGTAGTTCGCGAACACGGCCGAGAGATCGATGAGGTCCTTGGGCTCCTGACCGTAGCCGTGCAGGAAGTAGACGACCGGATAACGCGCGTTCGGGCTGTCTTCGTAGCCCGGCGGTAAGAACACGGCGTACGGGCTCGGGCGTCCCGTCGTCGGGGACGTGTGGACCT
>JALZOJ010000058.1 GCA_030857175.1 Myxococcota bacterium
GCCGGCGGCCGAGCCGGCCGCCGAACCTGGAGTCGCACCTGCGGATCCAGACGCGGAACCCGAGCCACCCGCCGAACCTGGCGCCGAACCAGCGGAGCTGCCTGCCGAACCGGCCGCGCTCCCAGGCGCGGAGCCTGTCGCCGAGCCGGTGGCAGACCCCGATCCCGTGGTGGCAGAACCGGTCGACCTCGCGGGGATCTTCATGAAGTCGCACGCGCGAAGATCGTCGAGTGTCAGCGCGTTGCCGGCGCAGTCGACGGCCTTCTTGGTCGAGCCGCCCTTGCAGCGCCGGATGTCGCCCTCGACATCGGTATTCGAGGTCGGGCCATCCGTGCCCATGAGCGAACGCATGTTCGCGATCGCCTTGCGGCAGGCGGCGTCCGATGGCTTGTTGCAACCAGCGGCGACAATCGCGAGCACGAGGGACAGCAGCAACAGCAGCGAGGTGCGCTTCATGACCATTCCTTGTTCGCGGACTCTACCAGCTGGCGTGCGCGCTCGAGGTCTTGCTCCGTGTCGATCTCGCGCCATTGCCCGTCGATGAAGATCGGATCGAGGCGGACGCCGGTATCGATCAGGAGCTGCCACAGATCGGTCAGGTACGCGTTCCGATACGCGGCCGCGCGCTGGAAGCCTACGGTCTCGCGGCCCGCAAATTCGTGCGCGAGCCGGTCGAGGGTTCTCGCGACGACGTTCACGCCGCGCGGCCCGAGCTTCGTGAGCCCGATGTACTCGCCGACCGCCTCCGCCGGCGGCAGCGCGCGCTTGCCCACGCGGGCGATGGTGCCGTCCGGCATGAGGTCGCTGACTTCGCCTTCCTCGAGCGGGTGCTCGGTGCGGCCCTCGTAGATCGTGCGGAACTCGCGATCGATGACGAGCCCGATCTCCGCGGGCGACTCGACCGCGGCGCGCGCGACCGCCGGCGTGAAGATGATGTCGCTGTACGAGAGCAAGCACGGCTGATCGAGAAACGGCCGCGCGTACGCGAGCGACAACAGGATGTTGTTCGTCTGCCACTCGCTGTTGTCGACGAAGATCGCCTTCGGTACGAGGCCCTTCACGAAACGCTCTAGCACGTCGCCGCGATAGCCGCGAATCACGACGAGCTCCTCGATTCCCGCGGCCGCGAACGCCTTCCAGACCCAACCGAGGATCGGGTGCGCGCCGACATCGACCATCGACTTCGGAATCTCGTCGGTGTGTGCACCAAGGCGCTTGCCACGGCCCGCTGCAATCAAGATGGCTCGTTTGATCTGGCTCATGGTGGCGTCGGGTTGCTCCGGTGAAAGCGACCGAGTCGAAACAGGATCGCGGCCATCGTCTTCGCGAGATAGAGAACGTTCACTCCTGTGTACGCCCAGAAGTAGATGTCGATGCGGTTCGCGAGCGCGCAGATCCAGATGTACTGCGGATAGTGCACCACGATGCGCGCGGCCCACTCGATCCCGCCGAGCGCCATCCCGATCGGCCCCTTCCGCCCACCGACCTCGGCCGGCTGCCCATCCTCGGTGATCGGCTTCGCGCCGTATTCCGGCCGCCGCGTGAACGACGTCAGCGACAGCCCGGCCGCCAGACAGAACAGGCCGCCGAGCCCGATCAGCAGCATGCGGTCGTCACCGCCGCGCTCCTGCCACATGCGGATCGCGATGCAGCCGTAGATGAACATCGCCTTCAGCTCGTCCATCAAGAAGTCGAGCAGGTGCCCCAGCGGCGACGCGATCTTCTTCAGCCGCGCGAGCTGCCCGTCCGCACAATCGAGCACGAACGAAAACTCGAACACGAGCGCTGCCACCACGAGCCAGAGGTAGCCCGGCAGCAGCGCGAACATCGCCGCGGCCCCGGCCGCCACCACCGCCGACAGGAACGTCACCTGGTTCGGCGTGACGGGCGTCTTCGCGAGCGCCCACACCACGATCGCCGCGGGAGGCCGCGCGACATATTCGGTGAACCGATTGATGTCGCGCTTCTTCTTCGACGCCCGGTAGATGGCGACGATCTCGGACCACATCCGCGCGGACCTTACCCGATGGAGCTGTCAGGCACGTACCTTGCGACAGGTTTCGAGCGGAGGATTCCCGATGCCCAGAGGCGACAAACGCAAGTACACCGACAAACAGAAGCGAAAAGCCGAGCACATCGAGGAGGGCTACAAGGAGCGCGGCATGTCTTCGAAGGAGGCGGCGGCTCGCGCGTGGGCCACGGTCAACGCCATTCACGGCGGCGGAGAGAAGCGAGGCGGCAGCGGCTACGGAAAAGAGGAGAACCACGAGCCGATGCGCCGTGGCGGACGCAAGGGAGGACGCAAGGCGGCGGCGGGGAGCAAGAAGGGCACAGCCGCGCGCTCACGCTCGCGGAAAAACTCGTCGGCCGCGGCCGACAGCACGCGCAGCAGCACGTCGAAGTCATCGCGTTCCGGCACGCGCAAGAGCTCGCGCGGCACCAGCTCGCGCAGCACGCGTTCGAAGACGTCGCGCGCCGGCCGCAGCCGCACGCGTCGCGCGAAGCCGGCACGCACCGGTCGTCGTCGCGCCCGCACTACGACGCGGACGCGGCGCACGCGCGCGACGACGAAACGCACGCGACGCACGCGCACGCGGTAGCGCGGCCAGCTACCGGGTTCGTCGGTCGGCGGCTTGTCCGACTCGTCCGAGTGGTCCGACAGAATTGATTCGTACCGCGCTCGGCGTTCGGCGGCATTCCCGTCGGCCCCTCGCGACGCTTGTCCGACTCGTCCGACTGGTCCGACAGAATTAACTCGGTAGCGCGGCCGGCTACCGGGTTCGTCGGTCGGCGGTTTGTCCGACTCGTCCGACTGGTCCGTCCGACTGGTCCGACAGAATTAACTCGGTAGCGCGGCCGGCTACCGGGTTCGTCGGTCGGCGGTTTGTCCGACTCGTCCGACTGGTCCGACAGAATTAATTCGTACCGTCGTCGGCGGCTTGTCCGACTCGTCCGACTGGTCCGACAGAATTAATTCGTACCGTCCGAAAGAATCAATTCGTACCGCTCTCGCGATGGACGTCCATTGGACGTCCCGCGGTCGACCATGGTGTACCGCGGGACGTCCAATGGACGTCCGACGCGGCAGGGAGGAGGGTGGCCCCGATGCGTCCGACGCCGACGCGGAGCATGGTGTACCGCGGGACGTCCAATGAACGTCCGTCGCGGCGGGGACGAGTGGCCCCGAAGCGTCAGACGCCGCATGCTCGAGCATGGTGTACCGCGGGACGTCCAATGGACGTCCGACGCGCTGAGGGCAGGCTTCGATACGAGGTGCTACGCGTCCTTCGTGATCGCGCGAATCGTGACCCGGGTTGGATCCTCGAGCTGCTTGCCGAGCAAGTACGTACGCATCTTGCCCTTGCCCTTCACATCGATCTCGCCGCGCGGCTCGAGCTCGAAGTGGTCATGGAGGATCGCGTACGTCGCCTCGCTGACTTGCACGCGGCCGGGGAGGCCGGTCGATTCCATGCGCGATGCGGTGTTCACGGTGTCGCCCCACAGGTCGTAGATGAACTTCTTCGTGCCGATCACGCCCGCGACGACGGAGCCGGAGTGGATGCCGATGCGGATGCCGAGGTCGTAGCCGTTCTCCGCGGCGTAGGACTCGAGGGCGATGATCATGTCGGTCGCCATGTGCGCGATCGCGAGGCCGTGATCGGCGACGGGTTGTGGGATGCCCGCGACGACCATGTACGCGTCGCCGATCGTCTTGATCTTTTCGAGGCCGTGCTGCTCGGCGAGCTTGTCGAAGTTGGAGAACAGCTCGTTGAGCATCGTCACGAGCGCTTCGGGCGTGGTCTTCGAGGCGTGGTTCGTGAAGCCGACGAGGTCGGCGAACAGGACGGAGACGTTCTCGAAGCGATCGACGATCAGCGACTCGCCGGTCTTGAGGCGGTCGGCGATGGGGGCGGGGAGGACGTTGAGGAGCAGGCGTTCGGAGGTCTGCTTCTCGGCGATCAGCTCCTTGGTCCGTTGCGCGACCATGTCCTCGAGGTTCTCGCTGTGTAGCTGGATCGTGTCGGCCATCTCGTTGAAGCTCGTGCCGAGCTGACCGATCTCGTCGGCGGGGAGTGAGGGCGTGCGCGCGGTGAAGTCCTTGTCCGCGAAGCGCTTCACCGTCGAGGACAGGGCGAGGATCGAGCGCGTGAGGACGGTGCCCATCGCGATCGAGACGAACAGCGCGAGCGCGACCGCCGCGAGTGAGAGGCGGAGGGCGAGCGAGGATGTGGCGTCGAGTGCGGCACGCATCTTCTTGTCGGTGATGTCGACGCCGAGGACGCCGAGGCAGCGGCCCCTGTCATCGCGCATCGGCTCACCCGCGAGATCGGCGAGCGGCATGTAGACCGAGACCGAGTTGACGCCGAACTCGGAGTCGAAGACGAAGTCTTGCTCCATCTGCCGCGTGCAGTCGGTGAGGGCTTTCTTGAGGAGCGGGATCTCGGAGACGTCGTACGGCTGATTGAAGTGGCTGATCTTCTCGTTCTTGCCGAGTGGTGTACCGGCGGCGATCTTCGCGCGCAGGTCGAGCACGTCGGCATCGACGACGAACCGTGGGTTGTTCGGGTCGTCGGTTGGCGTCAGGAGGTAGGCATACTGGACGAGGTCGGGCTCGGCGCGCCGGATCGCGCGGAGCTGCGAGGAGATGAAGCGGTAGTCGTGCGAGTGCTCGACGGTACTGACCTCGTCGTCGTCGAGCTCGCCGAACTGGAACGCGAGGCGCGTGTACGCGGGCTGGTCGATCATGTGCGCGCCGATGTGCCCGATGTCGCGCAAGCGATCGCGGAGGTCGGCCTTCAGCTGGCGTTCCACGAAGCGGTAGAGGAACAGCGCCAGCAACACGCTGAGCACCGAGCTCACACCGAAGAACGCGATCGTCAGCTTGCGACGAAGCCGCACAAGTCCCGGCGCGAAGGTAACATGTGCCCGAGATGTGGAAAGCGCTCGTCGCAGTCGCGATCCTGGTCGGCACTGCCGACGCGCAGCCGGTGTCCGATCGTATCGAGCGGGTCATCGGCGCGGCGCGCGTGTGGTCGAAGGCGAAGTTCTTTCACCCATACCTCGCGTACCGGGACATCGACTGGGACGGCGCGTTCGTGCGCGCGCTGCCGAAGATCGAAGCGGCGACGACCGTCGAGCAGTACAAGGCCGCGATCAACGAGATGCTCGGCAAGCTCGGCGATCCGGTGACGCGCATTCCCGATGCGGCGGCGCCGTCGAGCGTGCCGGCCGGGGACGCGGTGAGCTGGCCCACGCCGGGGGTCCTGATGATCGACATGGCCGGCTTCGCAAAAGGTGGCTTCGACTTCCGCGGCTTTGAAAAGCGCGGCGCCGAGATCGAGAAGGCGGCGGTGAATGCGAAGGTGCTCGTGATCGATCTGCGCACGAGCGAGCCGGCGTGGGTGTCGGCGGCCGCGGTCTCGTACTTCGTCAATGCGTTGCCGGCGATCGAGGAGTGGCCCGTGCAGCGCGGGCTCGAGCATCGCGGCTGGCGCACGCAAGAGGGCGCGACGAGCGGCGGCTACTACTCGGCATTCATCACGACCGGCGCCGCGCCCGGCGCCAAGCCGAAGGCGAGCGGACCGCAGCACGTCGTGTTCGTCGCCGACTCGCGCTCGTCGCTGCCGGTCGAAGCGATCGCGCTGCAGGCGAGCGGCCGCGCGACGATCGTGGCGACGGGCTCACTCGATCCGGCGGGCACCGTCGACGTCGTCGAGGTCGCGCTGCCCGGCGACCTCACCGCGACGGTTCGGCTCGGCGAGTCGGAGTGGGGACCTCCGATCGCCGACGTGATCGCGAAGGATCCGCGGCCGCGCGCGCTCGAGATCGCGCGGACGCAGACGCACAAGCCACGCACGCCAAAGCGCGTCGATCTCCCGCCGCTGCGCGTGCGCGACGACGCCGACTACGCGGATACGATCTATCCGTCGCGCGAGCTGCGCATCCTCGCGGCGGTTCGCGTGTGGGGCACGCTCGACCAGTTCTTCCCGTATCGCTACCTCATCACCGACTGGGACGGCGCGTTTCGCGAGATGTTGCCGCGCATCGAGAAAGCACCCGATCGCGAGACGTACATCAACGTGCTGCGCGAGCTCGGCGTCCGCGCAGGTGACGGCCACATCGGCGTCGCGATCGCCGTGCCCGACCCGAAGATGCCGCTGCGAGGCCGGCTCGGCGCGCAGATCCGGCTCGTCGAGGGCAAGGCCACCGTCGTGCGCACCGTCGACAAGGCGCTCGCCGTCGGCGACGTGATCGAGGCCGTCGACGGCAAGCCCGTCGCGACGTTCATGGCCGAGAAGCGCCCGATCACGAGCGGCTCGACGGCGGAGGCACGTGAGCAGCGCATCGCGAACAGCCTCGGCTTCGGTGACGACGGCACGATCGCGAAGCTCTCCGTCAGGAACGCGAAGGGCGTCCGCGAGGTCGCCGTGCCGCGCGCGGCCGCGAACCTCACCACGCTGTTCGAAGCCGCGGATGCGCCGCACTGGAAGAAGCTCGCGAACAACATCGGCTACGTGAACATGATGCTGCTCACCGTGCCGGAAGTGCCGAAGATGCTCGACGAGCTTCGCAACACGCGCGCGATCGTCTTCGACCTGCGCGGCTATCCGAACGGCACGCTGTTCACGCTCGCACCGCGCCTCAACAAGAAGCGCGCGAAGCACGGCGCGCAGTTTCTGCGGCCGCTCGTGATGGGGGACGCCGGCGACATTCGCATCCGAGTCTTTCAAAGAATCAACGAGCTGCCGGCGAGCGCGCCGATCTATCAAGGGCGCGTCGTCGTCCTGATCGACGACCGCGCGATCAGCCAGGCCGAGCACACGTGCCTGTTCCTCGCCGAAGCCGCCGGCGCGACGTTCGTCGGCAGCCCCACACACGGCGCGAACGGCGACATCACCGCGCTCCGCTTGCCCGGCGCGCTGCGCATGAACTTCACCGGCCAGGAGGTCCGCTGGGTCGATGGCCGTCAGCTCCAGAAGGTCGGCGTGCAGCCGAACATCGTCGTGCGGCCGACGCTGCGCGGGGTGAGGGCAGGCCGAGACGAGGTCCTCGATCGCGCGGTGTCCGCAATTCTGTCCGGGAAGTCATGACGCGTCGGCCCTACGTTGTGGTCATGCGCTGGTTCGTGCTCGTTCTGATCGCGCTCGTGTTCGTCCTTCGCTGTCGCGACGACGAGCCCGTTCGTATTCGCATCGCGACGTTCAACATCGAGAACTTTCCGAAGAGCACGAAGCAGATCGTCGGCGCCTTCGAGGAGATCAAGGCAATGAACGCGCCGATCGTCGGACTTCAAGAGATCACGAACCCCGAGGTCTTCTCGACGGCGGCGAAGCGCCGCCTCGGCGAGCAGTGGCGGTTCGAATTCATCGAGACCGGGTCGGTGCTGGAGCATCGCCTCGGCGTCCTCTACGACAGCCGCGTCGTGCGCCACGTGAAGACGCGCGTCCACAACGGCACCCGGCTCGAGGGTCAGCAGAAGCCGGTGCTCGACGTCGAATTCGCGCACGGCAAACACCACCTGCGCGTGCTGGTCCTGCACCTCAAGGCGGGCGGCGAGAATCATCCGGTGCGCACGCGGCAGTACGCGGCGCTGCGGCGCGTCGTGGCCGAGGTGAAGAAGGCCGGCCAGCCGGTGATCTTGCTCGGTGACTTCAACGCGACCGGTGATGCGGATCGCGAGGATCTCGGAGCGATCGACCTACGCTGGCTGACGCAGCCGCTCGCGTGCACGGCCTTCCGGACACAGTACAACGAGGGCTGTCCGCGTTCGCGTCTCGACCACGTGCTGTCGACCCAGCCCGCGGTCGAGGTCCGCGCCTTCGGAGGCTGCGCCACCGACGGTTGCGACTGGCAGGACCGATGCCCGCTCTACGCATCGCAAGTGAGCGATCACTGCCCGGTTCTCGTCGAAATCGAGCACTGACGTTTTCGCTTGCAGCCCGGGAACACCCCGGACTAGGTTGCGCGCGGTTCTAGGGGAACCGCTTCAGACAACACATAGCTACGTCGAAAGACACAGGGGTTTAGGATGCCAGAGCACACGATCCCCGAGTCCCTCATCGAGCAGATCCGAACGGGCAAAGCAGCCCTGGTCGTCGGTGCCGGAATCGGAGTTCCTTCTTGGAAGCAGTTGCTGGAGCGCCTCACGAAGGCGCTCGAGACTCGGGGCCGCGAGGGCGATGACGCCGCGACCAAGGATCTCGAGAAGCTCCTCCACAAGGGCAGCCTCGTCCGCGCGGTCGGGTTCCTCTCACGTGCACTCGGCGAAGAGACCTGCGATCGCATCGTCGAGGAGATGTGGGCCGCCCCCATCGAGACCCCGGCCTTGCCGCGCATCCTCGCGCAGCTGCCGTTCCGCCACGTGTGGACCACGTTCCCCGGCGACGTGCTCGAGCACTCGTTCGAGACGGCGAGCCCCGATGCATGGCCACCCGCACGCGTCGTGACCTATCAAGAGCTCGGCGAGCTGTCGCCGCGCCGCCGCACGCTCGTCAAGATGCTCGGCAACTTCGACACGTACGTCGTCACGCCGAACTCGGTGCGCCGCGCGTTGTCGCGCGCCGTCGATCTGCGCGAGTACGCGCGCAAGCTGTACGTCGAAGGCTCGCTCGTGTTCGTCGGGTTCCGCTACGGCGACCCCGACCTCGCAGCGCTCCTCGATCGCGTGTTCGGCATGTTCGAGCCGCCGCGCGGCACGCACTACTTCCTCGGTGCGGGCGTTGGCCCGGTCACCGTCGACGAATTGATGGCCGACCACCACATGGAGGTCGTGAACCTCGCAGGCCGCGGCGGTGACGAAGTCGCCGAGCGCAGCGTGATCGAGTGGCTCGAGCAGCTGCGCGATACCTGCGCCACCGCGAACATCACGCTCGCGCAAGAGCGCCCGGATGCCGACGACTCCGAGGGCTGGATCGCCATGCTCGGCGACGGCGTCGAGGAAGCCGCGGAAGCACGCGACGCGCTCGATCTGATCGAGCGCCGCGCACGCGAGAACAAGGACTGGGACTCGGTCGTCGAAGTGTTGCTCGGTCGCATCGAGCACGCAGGCGATGGTCCGGATCGCGCGCAGCTGCTCGTGCAGCTCGCCCAGGTCTACGAGACCGGGCTCGGCGATCTGCGCCGCGCCTTCGAGGCAGTGACCACGGCGTGCCAGGTCGCGCCCGAGGACAACGCCGCTGCACAGCTCGCCGAGAAGCTCGCCGCCGCCACCGGTGGCTGGGCCGACCTCGTCAGCGAGGCATCCGAGATCGCACAGATGGCCACCGATCCGACGATCGCGTCGCTGTGGTGGGCCCGCCTCGGTAACTGGTACGGCACCAAGCTCGACCGCCCGGACTACGCGCTGCCGTCGCTGCGCCGCGCACTCGAGCTCGACCCGAAGAACCGCACCGCACACGCTGCGCTCGCCGAGACGCAGCGCAAGGCCGGCAAGTGGGCGGACCTCGCCGACACGCTCCGTGCACACGCGGAAGTCGAGAGCGACACCGAGACCAAGGTCGACCTCCTGATCGCGCTCGGTGATCTCTCCGAGAACCAGCTCGCGTCGACGCAAAAGGCGATCGAGGCGTATCAGACCGCTGCCGATCTCGACGACAACAGCGACGACGCGCTCGCCGCGCTCGAGCGTCTGTATCGCCGCGACGAGAAGTGGGCAAGCCTCGCGAAGATCCTCGACCGCCGCGCGGACATCTGCGAAGCGAACGGCGATGCCGGTCGGTCGTCGTCGATTCGCCGCGAGCTCGCGACGCTCCGCTCCGAGAAGCTCGGTGACCTCGAGGGCGCGATCGCGCGCTACGAGACCGCCGTCTCGCAGAACGGCTCGGACGCCGAGGCACTGAAGGCGCTCGTCGATCTCTACGACAAGACGGGCCGCACCGAGGACTACCTCCGCACGATGGAGCGCCTCGGATCGGTCGGCTCGGAGAGCGACAAGCTCGCCACGCTGCGCAAGCTCGCCGCCGAGCTCGAGGATCGCGATCCGGCGCGCGCCGCTGGTGCGTACGAGAAGCTCCTCGCAGCCGACGCGAATGCAGACGACGCATACCGTGGCCTCGAGCGCGTGCTCGAAGGCGAGCAGAACTGGCACGAGCTGACGGCGCTGCACCGCCGCCACATCGCGGCCTCGAAGACGCCCGCGCAGCGCGTCGAGCTCTACCTCGCAACGGCGAACGTGTTCGACAAGCACCTCGACGACGCCGCGAAGGCGATCGAGTCGCACTTGAACGTCCTCGCGATCGAGGAGGGCAACCGCGGAGCACTCGCCGCACTGCCGCGCCTCTACGTGAAGACGAACGCGTTCGACAAGGCCGTCGACATCCTCGTCCGCCACTCGGCGGTCGAGGCCGATGTGAACGCCGCGGCGCTGCTCGCGGAAGCGGGTCATCTCGCGTTCGAGAAGCTCGGTGACACCGAGGTCGCCGCGCGTCACTTCGAGCGCGCGATCTCACTCGATGCCGAGAACTTCTCCGCGCTCAAGGGCTTCGCCCAGGTGCAGGCGAGCCGCTCGAACTGGACGCAAGCCGTCGAGCAGATGCTGCGCGCCGAAGCGGCGTCCGGCAATCGCATGGAGCGCATCGAGCTCTTGTGGTCGGCCGCGCAGATGGTCGACTCGAAGCTCGCGGATCCGAACCGCGCGCTCGAGCTCTACGAGCGCGTGCTCAAGCTCGACCCTGACCATGTCGACGCGGGTCAGCGCATCGCGGATCAATTGATCGCGGCGAAGCGCTGGGACGATGCACTGCCGGTGCTCGAGATGCTCGCGCGCCAAGCGGAAGGCCTCGACAAGATCGAGCGCAGCCGCCGAGAAGCGCAGCTCGGCAAGGCGTACGAGGCACTGCACCGCACGGAGAAGGCCGCACGCCACTACCGGCTCGCGGTCGAGCAGAACCCCGAGTCTCTCGACGCGGCCATCGGCCTCGCCGGCGTCCTCATGATCGAAGCGAAGGCGCAGGAAGGCAGCGAGGCTGCGAACGAGCAGTGGCGCGAAGTCGACCGCCGCTATCGCGAGATCCTCGCGCGCCACAACAAGGGCATCCCCGATCCGCAGATCGCGGAGATCTGGTACCGGCTCGGCGTCGCGTCGCGCGCGCTCGGTGAAGACAAGAAGGCGGAGCAGAGCTTCCGTCGCTCGCTCGAGCGCGAGCCGCTCCACGAGGCGACGCTCGCCGCGATGGTCGAGCTCGGCGGTGCGCGTGGCGAGTGGCGCATGGTCGCCGACGCGAAGCGCGCACAGGTCGATGCGATCGCCGCATCGATCCCAGCGAACAGCACCGGGACCTCGGTCGACGAGCGCCGCGCGCGCCTCTTCGAGGACATCGGCGACATCTGGCGCGAGCGCCTGCGCGACGTGAACACGGCGACGGGCGCGTACTCGGAAGGCCTCACGTACCTGCCGAATTCCCGCTCGCTGCTGCACAAGCTGCTCGAGACGTACACGGAGCAGCGCCAGTGGCGCAAAGCGATCGACGCGCTCGATCAGCTGTCCGCCGCCGAGACCGCGTCGGATCGCCGCGCGCGCTTCCACTACACGGCCGCGGTCATCGCACGCGACGAGCTGCGCGATACCGAGCTGGCCGTCGAGAAGCTGCAGGCTGCGCTCGACGACGCGCCGTCGACGCCCAAGGCGTTCGAGGCCGTGGAGAAGCTGCTCACCGATCGCAAGGACTGGAAGAACCTGGCCCGCGCGTATCGCAAGCAGCTGAAGCGCATGGGCGAGGACGCGCCGACCGAGGCGATCCTCCACCTGTGGACGAAGCTCGGTGACACGTACCTCGATCACCTCGGTGACAACGAGGCCGCGACCGAGGCGTATCAGGTCGCGTGCGAGCTGGCGCCGGACGATGTCCAGCGTCACGAGCAACTCGCGGACCTCTACCTCGAGGCCGGCGAGCCGCGCCGTCACGAGGCGATCAACGAGCTGCAGTACCTGCTCGGTCACGCGCCCGACCGCGTCGAGCTCTACAAGGCACTCGCGCTGCTCTACCGCGCCGAGCACGAGCTCGACAAAGCGTGGTGCGTCGCGCAGGCCCTCGTCTTCCTCGGCGCCGCGAGCGACGAGGAGAAGATGCTCTACCAGCGGTTCCGGCCGTCGCAGTTCACCCCTGCACCGCGCCGCCTGACCGAAGAGCTCTGGCAGAAGTCGATCATCCACCCGAAGGAAGACCGCCACGTCGGCGCGATCTTCTCGTCGACGCTCGGCGCCCTCGCGGCGGGCACGGCCCAGCCCGTCACGTCGTTTGGCCTCGTGCCCGACGCGCGGACGGACCTCGACCGCGACACGCGCGCCGTCAGCCGCATCGTCAAGTACGTCACCGGCGTGCTCGCGATCGACCCGGCCCCGATGGTGTGGCTCCAGGAGGGCGGCGACGGCCTGCGCGTCGCGAACACGGTCGGCCTCGGCGCCGAGCGCCAGCGCCTGGTTCCGACGCTATTGATTGGTTCGCCGCAGATCGCGAAGCACGACGAGCGCGAGCTGGCCTTCGAGGTCGGCAAGCGCATGGCGTACCTCCGCCCCGAGCGCTTCGTGACGCTCGCGCTCGGCACCCTGCCGAAGCTCGAGTCCGCGTTTGCTGCCTCGGTCCTCGCGGGTGGCAAGCGCCTGACGGGTCACGATGGTCAGCCGTTCGGCCCGAACGCCAGCGACGAGACCAAGCAGCTCGCCCAGACCCTGCGCCAACAGGTGCCGGGTCCGCTCCTCGAGCAGGTCGGCGAGCTCTCGAGCAAGCTGTCCGGCCGCGTCGGCAATGGCCTGGTCTCTGCGTGGCGCACGGCCACGGACCTGACCGCGAACCGCGTCGGCTTCATCGTCGCCAACGACCTCGAAACGGCGGCAAAGGGCATCGCGACGGAAGGCGCTGCGCTCTCGAACCTCTCGGTCAAGGAGCGCCTGCGGGATCTGCTCGCGTACGCCGTGAGCGAGCACTACTTCCAGGTGCGTCGCCACCTCGGCCTGCACATCCGGTCCGAGGTCTCGGCGTGAGCTGCGGCACATCGCAACGCGCGCGAGATGAAGTACACGGTCGTTGGAGAGGCCCTATCATGATGAAGCTCGCCGGTTGTCTGATCATCGCGCTGTCGTTCGGCGCGTGCGGCGGTACGGACGAGCCCGAGTGCCCGACCGACGACTGCTCGATCCCGGGCAGCACCGTCGTGAAGTGGCGCTTCCACGAGTACCCGGAGTGGGGCTTCCTCTCGGACACGTGCATCGACCTCGACGTCGCGCGCGTTCGCGTCGAGGCCGTCAACCAGGTCGACCCGGCTCTCTACTTCTCGACGGACAAGGCCTGTGGCGAGGGTCAAGCAACGCTATTGCGCCTGCCCGGAGGCAAGTACGACGTCGTCGTCACGCCGCTCGATGCGGCGGGCAATCCGCTCGTCGGTGCCGGCGCGCGCGGTGTCGTCGATGCCGGCGTTCCGGGCATCCCGACCGAGACCATCGTCAACGTGCCGCACACCGCATGGACGGGCTCGTACACGGGCACGTTCCTGTTCAAGCTGACGTGGACCGGCATGACCTGCGAGACCGCCCTGGTCACGACGCAGACGCTGAAGCTCCTGATCAAGGGCGCGCCCTCCGACAAGCTGGCCGACAACGGCCAGAAGCTCGACGGCACCGACGACAAGCCGTGCCGCTCGGAGCAGTTCGCACAGTTCGCAGAAGGCCTGCCGATGGGTCCGGTCACGTTCCGCGTGACGGGCAAGGATGCGGGCGGTCTGATGAAGTTCGAACGCGAGTTCCAGACGTTCGTCGGCGTCGGGAAGAACAACCCGACGATCGTGTTCGACGTCCTCGCGCCAGCGATGTAGCGCATCCTGTGACACGCTCCGCTGGTGCGTGCGCACTGGCTCGTGTTGCTCCTCGTCGCCTGTAGCGGCGGGGACGGTGCACAGCCGAAGGCGCCGAAGATCGCGCCGGCGGGACCGTCGCTGCCGCCGCTGCAGCCGATCGACCCGCACGTGCGCGGGGCGCGCTACCTGACGGCGCTCGCGAATCACATCCAGCCGCGCTGGGCGCAGTTCCTCGAGGACTGCCGGCTACGGCTCGGTGCCGATCATCCGCTCAACATCACGTCGCTGACGACGGATATCGAATTGCTCGTCGACGATCGGGGCGCGATCAAGCCGCGAGTGATGCAGACCAGCGGCAACAGCGACTTCGACAGGGCCGCGCTCGAGGTGATCCGCGAGCTGCCGCATACGCCGCCACCAACCGAGCTCGAGTCCGACGACGGCCTCGTCCACGTGCACTGGGTGTTCGCGCGCGATCGTCGGCAAGCGGGACCCGCGACCGCGAAGGTGCTCGCGATCGAGCTGCCCCTCGTCGCTACGGTGCAGCGCATGCTCGAGCGCGACAGCGGAATCGCGCGAGCCGCGAAGCGACTCGTCGTTGCGCCGGAGACAAACGGTGAGCGCATGCCCGCGACGGAGATCGTCATGATCGCGGCACTGCAAGAAGGCCTCGCGAGCTCGGACGGCGACACGCGCGAGGCGGCGCTCGAAGCGGTGGGGAAGGCCAAGCTCACCGCGCTCGCGCCCGACGTGCACCGGTTGATCGACGCGAACGGTCAGAGCGAGCAGCGCGTGAAGGCGATCGCCGCATCCGCTGCACTCGGCGACGCGCGCGTGCTCTCGACGCTGATCACCGCGCTCGATCTCGAGCTCGAAGATCGTCCCGAGGTCGCGCTGGCGAAGATCTCCGCGCTCGTCGCACTCGACATGCGCGACGACGCGGCGCGCGCGATCCGCAGCGCGCTCGGAAAGCCGGAGCGCAAGCGCGGCGTCGCGACCGCCGTCGTCGCGCTCGCGATCCTGCCCGACGCGAAGCTCGCTCCAGCACTCGCGAAGTGGTTCACGAAGGGCGATGCCGAGGTTCGCCAGTCCGTGTGCAAGGCGTTGCCGAGGGCGGCACCACGCGAAGCGAACGCGCTCATCGCGCGCGGCCTGCGCGATGCCGATGCGTCGGTGCGCGCGACCTGCGCGACCTCCGCCGCGCGCGCTCGCGTCGATCGCGCGACCACGCTGCGGCTCGTCGAGCTCGCGCGCGATCGCGACGAGGCCGTGCGCATGGAGGCGGTCGCGGCACTGGGCACGCTCGCACTCGCGCAGCGTCCACGTGCCGTGTTGCAGGATCGCTCCCCGCGCGTGCGCGCTGCCGCTGCCGTGGGTGCGAACGCGCAGGATCTACGCACGCTGTTCGCGGACAAAGACCCCGACGTCCGCGCCGCCGCGATCGCCGCGCTCGGTGAACGCGCGCCGCCTGACCTCGTGCACGCCGCCGCACGCGACCCGGCCTCGCAGGTTCGCCGTGCCGCGGTCGCCGCGATCACCGACGACGCGCTCCTCGAGCGCCTCTCGAGCGACGACGACCCCGAGGTCGCGACCGAGGCCCTGGTTCGCCACGCGGCACGGCGGGGCAGGGCCGCGATCTCGACGGCGCTGCTCGCGCGCCTCGTCGCAGCGACCCCCAGGAGCCTCGAGCGCGTGCGGATCGCACGGTCCTGGTTGCTCGCGCCGTAGGCGTGGGACAACATTGCGCCATGCGCCGCGCGCTCGTTTCCCTCGCCGTCGTGACCCCGTTCGGGGTCGCGCTCGCGGGCGATGGCGAGCAGGCGGCGGATCGCGTGCACGGCCGCGTCGTTCGCGTCGAGGACGTGGCGCGCCACCGCGAGGTCCGCGTGCCCGCCGGAAAGTTTCTGATGGGCGTCGATCCGGACGGCGTGCAGGCTGCGAAGAACCAATGCGACGCGCTGTTCCCCGCGAGCACCGGCATCACGCAAGGCGGTGTCACCGTCGATTTCTGCGGCGAGTATTACGAGAGCCTCTCGAAGATGGACCAGCGCGACGTCTATCTCGACGCGTACATGATCGATCGCCACGAGGCCTCGGTGCGCGAGTACCGCTCGTGCGTCGCGGGTGGTGCATGCACGCTCGATCCGCTGATCGCCGGCGACGAGCGCTACATCCGTGACGAGTGGCCGATGGTCAACGTCACCTGGGACGAAGCGCAGGCGTTCTGTCGCTGGCGCGGCGGCCGCCTCCCCACCGAAGCCGAGTGGGAGCGCGCGGCACGCGGTGACGACCCCGCCGCGATCTGGCCATGGGGCGAGCGGGAGCAGCCGAAGGACTTCAACCACGGGCAGGCCCGCACGCACGCGATGCGCGAGATCGAGCGCGTGAAGCAGATCACGCCGCTCAACTTCTTCGGCGATCCCGACGAGAGCGACGGCAACGCGCTGCTCGCACCGATGGGCAGCTACGTGTGGGGCGAGAGCCCGTACGGCACGCGCGATCAGGCCGGCAACGTCGCCGAGTGGACCGCGGACGCGTTCATCGAGACCGACAAGATCCGCGGCCTTCAGGGCCTACCGTCGACGAACCCGGTGCGCGACGCCGTCTCGCACACGGGTCCGCGCGTCGTTCGCGGTGGCTCGTGGCGGCAGCCTACGTTCGTCGCGAAGTCGAACCTGCGCGACCCGTTCAATGGCAACTACGACGCGAACCGCCGCTTCTCGCACATCGGCTTTCGCTGCGCGCGCGGCGTACCGCATCACCAGCCATTCTGGCGCGAGCGCGAGAAGCCGCGCGGCGACTGACTACTTGACCGTCGTGTCGAGGGGCCTTAGTTAGATGACCGGCGCGTCGAGAAACACTTTCGCGTCGGGCATCGCATCGGGCGCGTCCATCGGCGCCATCGCATCGATGCCCGAGGACGTGTCGTTGTCCGCGCAGGTCTGCGTGGCTTGCGCGCAGACCAGCGGGTCATCGCAGTCGTCGTCGACCTGGCAGCGCTCGCCTTCACCTTGCTTGCACGAGGCAACGAGTCCGAGCGCGAACAGCGCGGAAAGAGCGAATGCGATCACGAGCCGCTTCATCACTGCACCTCTTCGAGCGCGACGACGTCGAGCCACTCGACGCTCTTCACTTCAACTTCGCGCTTGGTCTTGCCGCCCGGTAGCGGAACGGTATCGCCGACCTCTTTGCCGATCAGCGCCCGCGCGACCGGCGCGCCGATCGAGATCCGGCCCTTCTTGATGTCGGCTTCGTGTTCGCCCACGATCGTGTACGTGGTCGCGTCGCCGGATTCGGTGTCTTCGATGGTCACGGTTGCCCCGAACTTGACTCTCGAACCCGACAATTTGGTTGGATCGATTACCTCGGCCATCGCGATTTTTGCTTCGAGCTCGCGGATCTTGGCCTCGATGAGCCCTTGCTCTTCTTTGGCGGCGCTGTAATCGGCGTTCTCCGACAGGTCGCCGTGGCCACGCGCGACTTCGATCGCCTTCGAGTTCCGCGGGCGTTCGACGTCCTTGAGGCGCTTTAGATGCACCTTCATCGACGTGTACCCCGAGGGGGTCATGGGGAACTTTTCGGACATCGCACTCCGCCTTGGGAGCGTTATTCCTACCCTAAATACAAGTGCCGGCGCCAGAGCACGAGCAAGTCGCGCCATTGCCGCAGTCGATCGGACCGCAGTCGGCGGTCGTGCCGGAGCAGTTGACGACGCAGCCGAGCGGGCAGTCGGGCATGCAGTCCTGCGAGCAATTGAACGTGCAGGTGAACCCCGAAGGGCAGTCCACGCCGTTGCGGCACTCGTTCGGACTCGTGCAGTTGACCGTGCACTTCTTGCCCGGCTTACAGCCGCCGTCGCAGATGCCCGGACAGCTGATCAGCACGCAGTACCCTGCGTTGCACTCGCGGTCACCTTCGACGTCGTTGCAGTCGCTGTCGGCGTCGCACTCGAGCTCGGTCGAGCGCCGATCGACCAGGCAGCTCATCGCGATGGTCATCATCACGACAGCCACCACCAACCAGCGAATCACCAGAGGTCTCCCACGATCGTGAGCGTAACCGCAGCGCCGCCTTCGGTGGGAGTGGGCGTGACCACGGCTTTGCTCCTGGACAGCTTCCACAGCCGATAGCCGCCATACCCCGCGACCGCGAGCCCCGCGACGACGAAGATGTTGCCGGCCCAGCCGCGGCTCGATGCTTTGTCCTCGAGCTCCTTCAGGCGATCGATGTCGCCGTTGTCGCTGGTATCCGCGTTGTCGATGTCGTCTTGCAGGCTGCTCGCCGACAGCCACAGCGTGAAACCGAGCGCGAGCAGCACACCGCCGCCCGCGGTCACGCCGATCCAGATGTTGCGCTCGCGATTCGACGATGGCGTGACGATGGTGTCGGTCGGCTGCTGATTCGGATCGGTGACCGTCGTCGTGGTCGCGTTCGGATCCGTGACGGTCGTGTTCGGCTCCGTGACCGTCGTCGTGGTGCCGTCGGTCGGCAGCGGCTCTTCGCCGAACACGGGCAAGAGCTGCGGCTCGATCTTGTTCGGCGGCTCCGTCGACGGCTGCGTCACCGCGAGCTCGCGCACCGGCTTGCTCTTGCGATAGCGCTTGGCGACGATGGTGATCGTGCCGTCGGCTTCGTCCGCCGTGCCGTAGACGAGCTCGTCGACGCCCAGCGTCGCGCGCACGTTCTCGACGCACGATGGCTTTTGCGGATCGCAGCCGATCGCCGTCGCCGTGTCGCCGAGCGACGTGTTGCCGGCCTGCACGTCACCGTCGAGGACACGCGCCATCTTCTGGAACGACGCCGACAGCTTCTTGCGCGTCTCCGCCGGTGCGTTGCCGTCGAGCGGCAGCACGAGCACTTTGCGTGGCGCAGCCGCAACCGGCGTGACCAGGCCGATCACGAGGAGGAGAGCGACGATCGGACGGATCATAAGTTGCCGATGCGAGTACGGATGGACGCGGCGTCCGAAGCGGTCGGCGCGAGGATCAAGTATCGCTGGAATGCAGCCTTCGCTGCACCCCGATCGCCCAGCTTCTCGTGCAGCAGGCCTGCCTGGCGCCACGCGGGCGCGTAGCTGGGGTTCGCGCGCTGTGCGGACTTATAGAGCTGCAGTGCCGTCTTGCTGTCGCCGCGCACCATCGCGTTGAGACCCTGCTTCGTGAGCTCCGCGGCGTTCGGCTTCGGCGGCGGCGGGCGCGGCTTGGTCGTGTTGCTGCCGTCCATCTCGATCTCGTCCGTCGCGTCCACCGGCACGGCGGCGTCCGCCGCGACCGCAGCGACGGCAGCGTCGGCGAGGATCGCTTCGGCATCGACGCTCGTCATCGTGTCGGCCGCGTCGAGTGGCGCGAGTTGCTTGGCGTCGCCGCCGCGAACGCTGAGCGCGATCACGATCGCGACGATCGCGATCAGCGCGAGCGCGATGCCGGCGATGAGGAACGGGAACGGCCGGCGATCCGGAAGCCGCACGCCTTCGACGGCGGTCGTGTCGCCGATCTCATCGAGGGTCTGCACCGGGATGCGCTGCGAGGTGCGCGGTGGGAGGAGCGGCGGCGACGTCACGCGCTGCGTGCGCGGCGGCGGCAACTGGGCGCCCGGGCCGCGCGGGATGGGCTCGTCGCCGACGGGTGTGCCCTCGGCGTGGATCTCCTGCGACGCCTTGAAGCGCACGCTGAACTCGCCGGAGAGCAACGGGTTGCCGGCGCCCTCGCTGAACGCGGCCTCGAGCACGGCGGCGCTCGCGCGTCCCTTGCTCGAGACTTCCTGCAGGAGCTTCTTTCGCGCGCCGATGTGATCGCAGAACGTGGCCTGCATGTACTTCGCGATCACGTCGTTCTTGCCGCCGTAGCCGTGCTTGCGCAGGACCTCCTCGAGATCCGCGGCCATCTCTTTCGCGGTCGCGTAGCGCTTGTCGGGATCGCGCTCGAGCGCCCGCATCACGAGCGTGTCGAAGTCCGGGATCACGTCGCCGTTGATCTTCGAGGGCAGCGGGATCGCCGCCTCGAGCACCTGCTTCATCGTGTCGCTGTCGTTGCCGCCCTTGAACAGGCGCTTGAGCGTGAGCGCTTCCCACAGCACGCAGCCGAGCGACCAGATATCGCTGCGGCGATCGCCGGCGCCGCCGCGCAATTTCTCCGGCGCCATATAACTGAACTTGCCCTGCACGCGCGTTCGCGACGCGGCCGACTGCGTCGCCTTCGCGACGCCGAAGTCGACGAGCTTCACCTGCCCGTTGTAGAGCACGACGATGTTGCCCAGCGACACGTCGTGATGCACGAGCTCGAGCGGATCGCCGCCCATCGTGCGCAGCTCGTGCGCGGCGTCGAGGCCTTCTGCGGTGTCGGAGATCAGGCGCGCGGTCGAGAGGACGTCGAGCCGCTTGCCCTCGCGGCCCGCACGCAGGACGGCGAGCAGCGGCTCGCCCTCGAGGTACTCCATCGCGATGAAGTAGCGGCCGTCGGCTTCACCGAGATCGTAGATGTCGACGACGTTCGGATGCTTGACCAGTGCGGCGACGCGCGCCTCGTCGAGCAGCATCTCGACGAAGTCTTTTTGCGACGCGAGGTTCGCGTGCACGAGCTTGACGACGACCAGCTTCTCGAAGCCCGCAGGTCCGCGCTGCAACGCGAGCTGCACCTCGGCCATCCCCCCCTGGCCGATCTGGGTGATGAGCTCGTACCGTCCCAATCTCGTGGACGGGCGACCTCCGGCCTCCCCCGCTGGCGACACGAAAACAGTCTAACGCAACGGGCGTAAAGCAGCGCTCGGACACGCGAGATCTAGACATGTAGGTATGCCGCTCACTATCCGGGTCGTACCCCATCCATTCCTCGATCCGGCGGATTTCGAGGACTTCACATGAGGCTCTTCTTGATGTGGTCGCGCAGCTTGCCGTTGTTCGGTGCATTCGGCGCGAGCTTCAAGTAGCGCTCGTACGCCGTGCGCGCCTCTCGCTTGCGGCCGGCTTTCTCGTGCACGAGCCCGAGGCCGTACCAGTTATTCGCGTACGTCGAGCTCGCGCGGCGTCCCTCGGTGAACAGCGCGTATGCCGTCTTCGCGTCCTTCTTCTGCCACGCGGCGAGGCCTTCCACGTAGTACTTCTGCGCGCTCTTCGCCGGCTTCGGCCGGTCGGGTTTGGCGTCCGGCTTGTCGATTGGCTTGTCGGGCGGCGATTTATCCGGCGACTTCGTCGCCTCTTCGGGCGGCATCTCGATCTCTTCGGCGACGATCGCGGCATCGACCTCGACCGCCGCATCGGGCGTCGTCGCTGCGACCGCGACGGGCGCATCGATCGTCACCGCGCGCCCCTCACGGGGCGCTGCGATCATCACGGGCGGCGGATCCGCTTGCTTCGCGACCGGCGCGGTCTTCTTGTCGCCGCGATCCCACGACTTGATCACGACGATCATCACGACGAGCAGCACCGCGGCCGCTGCGATCGCGCCGATCGTCTTCTGCTGTCGCCGCCGCGCTGCATCGAGATTCTCGAGCTCCTGCGAGGCGTCCGCGTTCGCCGACATGACCGCGACCGGCTCGGCCACTTCTTCGTCGTCGAGCGGCTTCTGCGCGCCCGACTTCGAGGTCGTCGCGATCATCGCATTCGCACCCGTCGAGCCCTCGGGCAACATCACGACGTTTTCAGGCTCGAGAAGATCCTCGAGCATGGGCAGCGAGTCGCGGCTCGGCGGTGCGTTCTCGCCGAACGCCGCTTCGATCACTTCCTGGCTCGGGCGATGTGGTCCGGCGACCTCGCGAAGCAGCCGCTCGCGCGCGGCGATCTTCTCCGCGAACGTCTGCATCATGTACGTGCCGATCTTGTAGTTCTTCGCCGGGTAGCCCTTCTCGGTGAGCACTGCCTCGATCGCGATCGCCATCTCCTTCGCCGTCTGATAGCGGCGGAACGGATCGCGCTGCAGTGCCTTGAGCGCGATCGGGTCGAGCTCGGGTGGCACGTCGCTGTTCACCGTCGACGGCGCGGGGACGTTGACGTAGCGGACCTCGCGCACGATCTCGACATTGTTCGCGCCCTTGAACAACCGCTTCTGCGTGAGCGCTTCCCACAGCACGCAGCCGAGCGACCACACGTCGCTGCGCGGATCGCCCGGTTTCTCGTCGAGCTTCTCGGGCGCCATGTACGGCAGCTTGCCGAACACCTTGCCGGTCTTCTTCGCCGCCTTCGCGACGCCGAAGTCGAGCAGCTTCACCTGCCCCGAGTAGAGAACGAAGATGTTGCCGAGCGAGACGTCGTGATGGACGAGCCCGAGCGGCTTACCATCGCGCGACTTCAAGACGTGCGCGGCGTCGAGGCCCTCGGCGGTGTCGGCGACGACGCGCGCCGTCGAGAGCGGGTCGAGCTTCTTTCCGCTCGCGCACTTGTCGAGGATGGAGAGCAGCGACTCGCCCTCGAGGTACTCCATCGCGATGTAGTGCCGGCCCGCTTCTTCACCGAGCTCGTAGACCTCGATGACGTTCGGGTGCTTGATCAGCGCCGACAGCTTCGCTTCGTCGGTCAACATCTCGACGACCGACTTGTCGCTCGCGAGCTCCTCGTGCAGGAGCTTCAAGACGACGAGCTTCTCGAAGCCGGACGGCCCGCGCTGGATCGCGAGCTTGACCTCGGCCATCCCGCCGCGCCCGATCTCGGCGATCAGCTCGTAGCGGCCGAAGCCGAGAGGAGGTGACGGCACACCTTATTCTAGCTCCTGGCGTAGTGCTGGAGTGGCGCGACTCGCATGTCATCGCGCTTGGCGACGGCGATCGCCTCGAGGCAGGCCTTCGCGCCGCGCAATGTCGTCTGATAGGCGATGTTGTTCATCAATGCCGCACGTCGGAGCGACTGCGAATCCAAGATTGCCTGCGCACCCTCGGTCGTATTGATGACGAGCTGGATCTCGTGGTTGTCCATCGCGTCGACGCAGTGTGGCCGGCCCTCGAGGACCTTGTTGATGCCGTCGACGGGCAGGCCCGCCTTGCGCAGCACGGCCGCGGTGCCGTGCGTGGCCACGAGCTTGAACCCGAGGTTCACGAGGCGGCGCCCGATCTCGACGATCGCGGGCTTGTCCTGCTCGCGCACCGAGAGGAACGCGGTGCCCTTCGTCGGCAGGCGCGTGCCCGAGGCGAGGTAGCTCTTCATGAACGCGCGCGCGAAGTCGGTGTCGATGCCCATGACCTCGCCGGTCGAGCGCATCTCCGGGCCGAGGATCGTGTCGACGCCCTCGAACTTCACGAACGGGAACACGACCTCTTTGACCGAGACGTGGCGCGGCTCGATCTCGCCGGTCATGCCGAGCTCCGCGAGCGTCTTGCCGGTCATGACCTTCGCGCCGATCTTCGCGAGCGGGACGCCGATCGCCTTCGACACGAACGGGATCGTGCGTGATGCGCGCGGGTTGACCTCGAGCACGAAGATGTCGCCCGCATGGATGGCGAACTGCACGTTCATCAGGCCGATGACGCCGAGCTCGGTCGCGAGCATGCGTGCCTGGCGCTTCACCTCGTCGATGATGTCGGCGGGGAGCGAGTAGGGCGGCAGGGCGCACGCGGAGTCGCCGGAGTGAATGCCGGCTTCTTCGATGTGCTCCATCACGCCGCCGACGACGACCGCGCCGGTCTTGTCGGCGACGACATCGACGTCGAGCTCGACCGCGTCGGCGAGAAACTGATCGATCAGCAGCGGGAACCCGACGGTGGAGTTTTCGTCGCGGCCGCCGGCGGCCTTCGTCGCACCGCCGAGGACGCGCTCGAAGTAGTCCTCGAGGTTGCGCGAGTCGTAGACGCGCTCCATCGCGCGGCCGCCGAGCACGTAGCTCGGGCGCACCATCACGGGGAAGCCGATCTCGTTCGCGACCTTGCGCGCGTCATCGAGCGTGCGCGCGATGCCCCAGCGAGGCGCGTGCAGGGAAAGCTTGGCCATCACCTCGCCGAACCGCTCGCGGTCCTCGGCGCGATCGATCGCGTCTGCGCTCGTGCCGATGATCGGCACGCCGGCCTGCGCGAGCGCGACGGCGAGCTTGAGCGGCGTCTGACCGCCGAACTGCACGATCACGCCCCATGGCTTCTCGACGTCGCAGATCTCGAGCACGTCCTCGAGCGTGAGCGGCTCGAAGTAGAGGCGGTCGGACGTGTCGTAGTCCGTCGAGACCGTCTCGGGGTTGCAGTTGACCATGATCGACTCGATGCCTTCTTCGCGCAGCGCCATCGCAGCGTGCACGCAGCAGTAGTCGAACTCGATACCCTGGCCGATGCGGTTCGGACCGCCGCCGAGGATCATCACCTTGCGATTTGTGGTGGGGCGCGCCTCGCACTCGTCCTCGTACGACGAGTAGAGGTACGGCGTGTGCGACTCGTACTCGGCGCCGCAGGTGTCGACGCGCTTGTAGACCGGCCGCACGTTCGCGGCGTGACGCGCGGAGCGGACGGCCGCCTCGGTCGCGCCGGTGAGCGCGGCGATCCGGCGATCGCTCATGCCGAGCCGCTTGTACTTGCGCAGCTCACCGCCGAGGTCCTCGACGTTCTTGCCCGCGAGCTCGGTCTCCGCGAGCGCGATCACGCGGATGTGATGCAGGAACCACGGATCGATCCGCGTCAGCTCGTGCGCGCGCTCCATGGTCAGGCCGAGCTGGAACGCGTGACCGACCTGGAACAGCCGGTCCGGCGATGGCGATGCCATCGCGCGCTCGAGCGTGGCCAGGTCGTTGCCGACCGAGGGCGATGATCGACTGAGTGGGAGGTCGAAGCCCGCGCGGCCGGTCTCGAGCGAGCGGATCGCCTTGCCCAGCGCCTCGCGGAACGTGCGGCCGATCGCCATGCACTCGCCGACGCTCTTCATCTGCGGGCCGAGCACCGGCTTTGCCGACGGGAACTTCTCGAACGCGAATCGCGGCCACTTGACGACGACGTAGTCGATCGTCGGCTCGAACGATGCGGGCGTGACGCGCGTGATGTCGTTCTGCAGCTCGTCGAGCGTGTAGCCGATCGCGAGCTTCGCGGCGATCTTCGCGATCGGGAACCCGGTCGCCTTCGACGCGAGCGCGGAGCTGCGCGACACGCGCGGGTTCATCTCGATGACGAGCATGCGGCCGGTCTTCGGATCGACCGCGAACTGCACGTTGGAGCCGCCGGTCGTGACGCCGATCTCGCGCATGACCGCGATCGAGGCATCGCGCATGCGCTGGTATTCCTTGTCGGTCAGCGTCATCGCGGGCGCGACGGTGATCGAGTCGCCGGTGTGCACGCCCATCGGATCGAGGTTCTCGATCGAGCAGACGATCACCGCGTTGTCCTTCGAGTCCCGCACGACCTCGAGCTCGTACTCTTTCCAGCCGAGCACCGACTGCTCGAGCAGGATCGAGCCGACCGGCGACATGTCGAGGCCGAACTGCACCATGCGGTCGAGCTCGCCCCTGTTGTAGGCGATGCCGCCTCCGGAACCACCAAGCGTGAACGACGGCCGCAGGATCGCGGGGAAGCCGATCTCCTCGATCACGTTGCGCGCTTCCTCGACGCTCGTCACCAGCCGCGACAGCGGACACGAGAGGCCGATGCGCGCCATCGCTTGCTTGAACAGCTCGCGATCCTCGGCCATCTCGATCGACTTCACGTTCGCGCCGAGCAACTCGACGCCATGCTTCTCGAGGATGCCGGCCTTGCTCGCGGCCATCGCGAGGTTGAGACCGGTCTGGCCGCCGAGCGTGGGCAGCACGGCGCTGACTTTTTCACGCGCCAGGACTTTATCGAGCACCTCGACCGTCAGCGGCTCGACGTACGTCGCGTCCGCGAGATCGGGGTCCGTCATGATCGTGGCCGGGTTCGAGTTGATCAGGACCACGCGCAGCCCCTCCTCGCGGAGGGCCTTGCACGCCTGGGTGCCCGAGTAGTCGAACTCGCTGGCCTGGCCGATCACGATCGGTCCCGACCCGATAATCAGCACCGACTCCAGATCTTTGCGGCGCGGCATCGCGCCGACGTTTACCACAGCGTGGCGCGTTTACCCGTGGCGCGAGTGCGTCAGATCGCGGCGATCGCTACGGCGCGGTGATCGCGTTGTTGTCGATGGCGATCAGGGTCTGCGCGAGTGCGCGGCCCTTCATCGTGGCCGTGGTCTGCAGCGTGATTCCCGTCTTGCAGAAAATGACGCCCTCGAAGTGCGCGTTCGCCTGGATCGTCACGCGACCCGCGACCTGCCAGTAGATGTTCTTCGCCTGCGCACCACCGCTCAGCAGCACCTTCTTCGCGCTGCTCAGATCGAGGTCATTCGAGATCTGGAAGATCCACACATCGTTTGCACCGCCGGCGATCGTGACATCGGTCGGGATCGTGACGCCGGTGCCCCACTTGTAGAGACCCGGCACGAGCGTCTGGCCACCGAGGTTTCCGCTGTGCAAGTTGAGGAAGTCGGGGTGCGTGCGCGAGGCGGCATTGGTATACGCCGTCTCCATCGCGAGCACCGCGGTCGTGAGGTTTGTCGGCGTCGGCGCGGCGTAGTTCGCCGCGAAGACCTTGCCGGGCGAGGCTACGGACGCGGACGTCGAGTAGACCGTGGAGGTCGCGACGAGCGAGAAGCCGGTGATGAAGCTCGCGGCTGCCGGGCTGAGGCCGAGGTTGCCGCCGGTGATCGTCGAGCCAGTGACGTTCGTGATGCCGGTCTTGGCGAGCAGCACGAAGCTCGCGACCGCGGCGTCGTCGGTGCTCGAGCCGAGCGCGACCGGCGCGGGGCCGAGACCCGATGGATTCGGCGGGTTGTTCATCGCGTCGGGTCCATTCGAACCGTCGGGCGAGTCGGAGCCCCCATCACCGCATGCGAACAACGCCATGACGAGTGCGAGAGGCAGCGTGCGAGCGAACTTAGTGGAGAGAAGATTCATAATTACCTTTCATCGACGCGCGCGTTTCAGTGCGCACGTCGGCTTCGATCCGCCGACACCAGCGCCACCTATGCGCGCTGGTTCTCGGTCGAGCGAGGCGATGCATGAGCAAGCGTCACGCCATCTACCAAGTGGCTGATTACGAACCGATCGTGTCGTCGGCGCACGAGAGCCGGGCCACGTGTGCCCGCATCACGCGCGTGTCGTAGGGCAGCTGTCGCCCGTTACGTCTTCTTGACGATACCGCCGACGACCTTGAAGTCGTGGGCAAGTGGACCACCACCGGCCAGCGCGGCAGCGACCGCGTCGGCCTTGTCGCCGAGCGGTGCCTTCGATTTCTCGAGGACCTCGACGATCGTGCGCTTGATGCGGCCGGACTCTTCCTCGGGACGCAGCAGGCCGGCGATCAGCGGCGGGGCGATCTTTGCCGGGTCCTTGTTCGACAGGCCGTCGATCGCGACGAACCGCGAGTTCTCGTCGAAGTCGGTGACGTATGGCGTGAGGTGGGTGATGACCTCATCATCCGTCGCGTGGCTCCACTCGGAGAACCAGCGGAGCAGATCGATGCGGCGCTCGGGGATGCGGACGTAGCCGGGCGGCTCGGACTTGAACAGGTCATTCGCGACTTCGATCACCTTGTCGCGATCCGCGATGCGCTCGAGGACCTTGAGCGGGAACGCGAGCTGCTCCGCGTTTTTCATGTAACGAGTCAGCGGGCCGAGGGCGTCTTTACCTTTGGCCACGAGCGCGTCGACGACCCAGTCCTTCTCCTGCTCGTCCTCGATGCCTTTCATCGAGGTCACGCCGAACCGCTTGCACAAACCGAACAACGCCTCGTCCGTGCCCGCCTCCTTGAGCTTCTCCAGTGCAGCCCACCGGTCGACCTGCTGGGCGAGCTTGTTGGTCGCCTTCGAGATCGTTTTTTCTAAGGATTTCTCTTTTGAGAACAGGCCGAACACCATGAAGCGAGGCTCCGGAAACGGGATCAAAGCGGGAGATGCGGGCGGAAGCTACCACACCCGTAGGTCGGGGCCCGTCGGTGGGCAAGTGACCAGATCGGCGGGGGCGAAAGCGTCCCGGAGGCTCCCGCAGGATCAACGACAGCTCCGTGCCTCCGAGGATCAAACCATCGATCCCGTCGCGTTCCTCCATCGCTTCCGCAATCTCCACCAGCCGCACGCGCCGCGAGAACGCCTCCGGAAACAGCGCCACCTCCATCGTGAACTTGGTGCCAAACAGCGCCAGCCGCCGCTGATCCGGTTATCTTCAGCGCATGGGAGCAACACTGATGGAAACCGCAGCACCGGCATCGATGAGTAGATTAGAACAAGCGGCCGCCTCGAACCCGCCCCAACTCGCTTACACCGGCAAGCACATCATGCTTTACGACGGCATCTGCAGCTACTGCAAAGGCATCGTCGAAGCGTGCTTAAGCAGCGACGAGCGGGAGCAATTCTTCTTCGCTCCGCTCCAGAGCCCGTTTGCGCAGCAGGCACTCGACCGTTACGGCATCGACTCGCTGGAGCTCCGCTCCATGTATGTCATCAGCGACTACGGCACCTCCGATGAAGCCGTCCGCGCCGCCGCGCCCGCGAGTAACTTCCTGCTCCTCCGCCTCTCCGGCGAGCTGAAAGCGCTCGGCGAGACAAACGTGCAGAAGCCACGCGCCGTGCAGGATCGCGAATACAAAGCCATCGCCGACACCCGCTACGACACGCACCCGAAGCTGCCGGAAGTTGGCATCCCCGACGCCGACACCCGCCAACGCTACATTTTCTGATTCGGCAGGCGTATTCGAGGCGAATCGGCGTCCCTTCTCCCCGTGGGAGAAGCTGAGGAAGGCCGATAGGCTCCGGACAATGATCTGGTCTGGCCGGCGACGCGTACAATATCTGGCTAATGAGGTCCTGGCTCCCGGCGGCGGTTGCCGTGCTGGCTTGTTCGTCCCCGGCCGTCAAAGCCGAGCAAAAGCAAACGACACCGAACACCACGGTGGCGCAGGCCCCACCCAGACCCACGTCGCCGAAACCGACGGGCAAGCTCGGGCCGGTCGGCGAGCGAGCGCAGCTCCTGCGCGACGCTGCGGATCAGCTCGACAAGGCGAACGCGGCCCTCGATCGCGGCAACAAGAACCTCGCAGAGCAGCTGTTCTCGACGGCGGAGCTCCTCGTCGGCGCGGAAGCAATCGCCGCACTTGCACCGCTATTCCGTGAAGGTGCACCGCCGCGCGTGATGACGCCCACGCAGAAGATCGACACGACCGCCGCGCCGCAGCCACGCGTGCTCGGCAACAGCGAAGCCGAGGACGACGCCGCGAAGGTGGCACCGCCGAAGGTGGAGACCGGGAGCGTGACCGGTACGATCATGCTCGACGGCAAGCCCGGCACGTACGGTCTCGTCACGCTCGAGCCCGCGAGTGGCAAGTGGAAGCCGCGCTCACCGAAGAAGGTCGTGATCGAGCAGCGCGGTCGCGAGTTCTTGCCGAGCCTCGTCGCGGTGAGCGTCGGCTCGACGATCTCGTTCCCGAACTTCGACACGGTCTTTCACAACGTGTTCTCGACGTCGCCGATCGGCGCGTTCGACCTCGGGCTCTACAAGGCAGGCGAGGCGCGCGAGTTCACGTTCGCGAAAGAAGGCATCATTCGCCTCGGCTGTAACCTGCACTCCAACATGAGCGCATACATCGCAGTGGTGTCCGCGCCCGCGTATGTCGTGACCGACGAGAAGGGGAGCTTCTCGTTCCGCCGCGTCGTGCCGGGCAAGTACAAGATGCGGGCGTGGAGCATCAAGAGCAAAGCGCCCATCGTGCAGGACGTCACGATCAAGCCCGGCAAGAACGAGCTCTCGGTCGGCGTCGCGGCGGATGCGCCCGCGGGACCGCCGCCCGACAAGTTCGGAGGTAAGCGTGGGTAGAGGCCTCGCCGTCGTCGGTGCGCTACTCGTCGTCGGTGGTGGCGCGGCGCTCGGCTATGGCCTGACTCGCGAGGCGCAGGGCTCGATGACGCCGAAGGCGACCGCGGCGATGACCGCCGCGATGACCGAGCTCGACAGCGAGATCACGAAAGCGCGCAGCGAGCTGCGTGGCGGCGCCGAGGCACTCGCGCGCCTCACGGCCGTGCAATCCGTGATCGTCGCCGATGCCGAGACGGCCAAGGGTTCCGAGGAGACGGGCGAGCTCAACTTCCGGCCCAGCCCCGGCGTGGTGATCGAGCTCGGCCAGATCGTCGACAGCAAGCCGACGACGTTGCTCGTGCAGCCCGCGAACGGCGTCGTCAAGCCGAAGAACCACGCCGCCGGCAGCTACGCCGAGCTCGATGGCAATACGCTCGCGATCAGCGAGGTCGTCGAGGTCATGCCGAAGTCCGACGACGTGCGCGACGGCAAGAAGATCACCGGCTACATCGCCTCGAGCCGCTCGCTCGATCTGACGCCGCTGATCGCGAAGCTCGAGGACGCGCAGATCAACGGCCGCCTCGAGAACGCGGGCAAGTCGCGCACGATCGGCAAGCCGGATCCGGCGGCAAAGACGGAGGCGCGCACGTTGCCGTCGCAGACGACGTTCCAGATCATCGTCGACGTGCCGCCGGCGCGCGCAGCGGTCCCGACCGGCGTCGTCGGCGCGAGCGCGGGTGGTGCGGCGCTCGGTCTCCTGTTGATCGTGATCGGCCTCATCCGCAAGAAGGAGCCGCAGGTCGGCATCCAGTCGACGCAGACCGTGCCGTCGGGCCCGCAGTCCTTTGCGAACGCGCCGACCAAGCTCTCCGCGCACCACTCCGTCGCGTCGGGCACGCCGGTCGACAGCCTCTCGGCGACGGGCGTCAGTCCCGCGAACCTCGGACCCGGCGCGATGATCGGACGCTGGGAAGTGATCCGCCGGCTCGGCTCGGGCGGCATGGCCGACGTCTACCTCGCGCACTCGCGCGGCGAAGCGGGCTTCGAGAAGCTCGTCGCGATCAAGGTCATGCATCCGCACCTCGCGCGGAACGAACGCGCCGTCGCGCACTTCCTCGACGAGGCGAAGCTCGCCGCGCGCATCGCGCACCCGAACGTCGTCCCGATCCACGACCTCGGCAAGATCGGCAACGACTACGTGATCGTGATGGACTACGTCGAAGGCGTCGACCTCGAGCGCTTGCTCGCATCGGCGCGCGTCGGCGGGCGACCGGTGCCGTTCGACGTCGGCCTCGGCATCCTCTGCCGGATCTGCGACGGCCTCAACGCCGCGCACCGCGCGCAGAACCCCGACGGCACGCCGCTCGGCATCATCCACCGCGACGTGAAGAGCGCGAACGTGCTGGTCTCCACGCAAGGTGGCGTGAAGGTCGTCGACTTCGGCATCGCGAAGGCCGCGACGCAATCACACAACACCGTCGCCGGCGAGACCAAGGGCACGCCGTCGATGATGGCGCCCGAGCAGCGCGTCGGCGAGCTCGTCGACGTGCGCGCGGACGTCTACTCCGTCGCCGCGGTCGGCTTCGAGATCCTCACCGGCCACGCCGTCAACCTCGACCTCGCCACACTCGCGCACCTCGGCGTCGAGAACTGGCCGCACTTGCCGCTGCCGTCGTCGCTGCGCGCGCACCTGCCGCCGGAGCTCGACGGCATCTTGCTCACCGCGATGGCATACGAGCGCGAGCGCCGCCCCGCCGACTGCGCTGCGTTCGAAGCCTCGTTCGAGCGCGTGATGAAAGCGAATGGCCTGTCGTGCTCCGACAAGGACATCGCACGCTGGGTCGACATCGAGCTGCGCCAACTCGTGCCGGCGTTTCAGGGCGCGTCGTCGTCGCCGGTGTCCAGGCCCGCCGGCGCGTAGCTACCAGCGAACCGTCGCCGACACGCCGGCTCCATCCTTCTGCACCGTCGGCGTGATCACGCGGTTCTCCGTGCTGCTGCCGCGTGACGTGTAGAACCAGATCGCCGCGCCGCCTGCGAGACCCGCCGCGACGGCGAAGCTCGCCCACGACAGCTTCTCGTAGCGCTCGCCTTCCGCGATCAGATCGTCGTAGCGCTTCTTCGTGCGGTTATCGAACACGGGCGGATTGCCTTCGAGCCCGACGTAGAGATCGCTGATGTCGTTCTCGGATGCGTTCGCCGAATACGCGAGCACGACGGCGACCGTCAGCATCGCGATCGATCCGCCGACGAGCAGCCACGGTCCTTGGTCCTTCGCGCGAAGCGGTGCCGCGTCTGCCGAGGCGGATCCGGATCCGACCGGGACCGGATCCGGGATAGCGGCGCTGCCCGATCCGGCCGGGTCATTGGCTCCGCTGCCGGCAGGCGCGCTGCCGGAACCAGCGGGCTCGAGGGCGCTGCCGCTTCCGGCTCCCTCCGCGTCACCACCGCACGCGGTGATGCGCTGGCGCACGGTGACGAGGAAGTCATCCGACGGTTTGCCCTCCTTGAGGTAGCGACCGTAGTAGATGAGCGCGACGTCACACTTGCCGGCCACGGCGTTCGCGTTGCCGATCCAATAGAACATCACGGGGTCTTTGGTGATGTCGTACGCGGCGCCGAAGTCGCGGATCGCATCGGCGTGGCGCCCGTCGTCGAGCGCCTTGCGCGCGACGCTGTACAGCTCCTTCGCGCGATCGAGATCCGGCGTCTGAGCGATCGCCGCCGATCCGACGAGGACACCGGCGAGCACACCGGCGAGGACCCTACGCATGACGAAGAGCCTACAACACCCGGTCCTGAACCGCGCGTTCTGCGCTATACCGACGGTGCTCATGGCCAAGATCGATATGGTCCGCAACCTCGGTGTGGTCGCGCACATCGACGCCGGCAAGACGACCGTCTCGGAACGCTTCCTGTTCCACTCGGGAAAGATCCACAAAGTCGGCGAGGTCCACGACGGCGAGACCCAGATGGACTGGATGGAGCAGGAGCGCCAGCGCGGCATCACGATCACCGCGGCGGCCACGACGTTCGAGTGGAAGAAGCACGAGATCCACCTGATCGATACGCCGGGCCACGTCGACTTCACGATCGAAGTCGAGCGTTCGCTGCGCGTGCTCGACGGCGCCGTCGTCGTGTTCTGCGGCGTCGCCGGTGTGCAGCCGCAGTCCGAGACCGTCTGGCACCAGGCCGACAAGTTCAAGGTTCCGCGCCTCGCGTTCATCAACAAGCTCGATCGCATCGGTGCGTCGTTCCCCGCCGCGGTCGCCGACATCCGCGAGCGTCTCGGCGCGAACGCGGTCGCGATCCAGATGCCGATCGGCACCGAGGATGATTTCTCGGGCGTCGTCGACCTCGTGCGCATGAAGGCGCTGATGTTCTCGGGCGACGTGACCGAGGAACCCGAGGTCACCGACATTCCGGCGGAGCTGGTGAGCTCCGCCAACGACGCGCGCGATCAGATGATCCAGTCGATCGCGGATCTCGATGACTCGATCGCGATGAAGTACCTCGAAGGCCAGGACCTCACGCCGGCCGAGCTCGACGCGGCGCTGCGCAAGGCGACGACCGCGGTGAAGATCGTGCCCGTGCTCTGCGGCACCGCACTGCGCAACAAGGGCATCCATCCGCTGCTCGATGCGGTGATCGCGTATCTGCCTTCACCTGCGGATGTGCCGCCGGTTGAAGGCGTCGATCCTCGGTCGATCAAAGACGGTGGGTCAGAGAAGATCACGCGCGCGCCGAAGAACAGCGAGCCGTTCAGCGCGCTCGCGTTCAAGATCGCGATGGACGAGGGCCGCAAGGTCGTCTTCATGCGGATCTTCAGCGGCATGATCGATGCGGGCGCCGAGATCCTGAACGTCCGCACGAACAAGAAAGAAAAGATCGCGCGCCTGTTCCAGCTCCACGCGAACAAGCGCGAGCGCCTCGACCGCGCGGTCGCCGGGGAGATCGTCGCCGCCGCGGGCCTCAAGGACGCGACCACCGGCGACACGATTTGCGATCCGAAGTCGCCGATCCTCCTCGAGCGCATCGACACCTACGAGCCGGTGATCTCGCAGGCGATCGAGGCCGACAACGCCGCCGCCAAAGAGCGCCTGGACTTCGCGCTGCAGAAGATGGCCGACGAGGACCCCACGTTCCGCACGCACGAGGATCCCGACACGGGGCAGACGCTGATCCGCGGCATGGGCGAGCTCCACCTCGAGATCATCGTCGACCGCATGAAGAAGGAGTACGGCGTGCAAGCGCGCGCCGGTAAGCCGCAGGTCGTGTATCGCGAGACCGTGCTCGGCGAGGGCGACGGTCACGCCGTGTTCGAGCGCGACATGAAGGAGCAGCTCATCTACGGCGAGGCCACGGTTCACGTGAAGAGCCGGGCGCGCGGCTCCGGCATGGAGTTCAAGAAGAAGCTGCCCGCGTCGTCGTTGCTCCCCGACAACATCGTGAACGCCGCGATGCAGGGTCTCCGCGACGCCGCGTCGAGCGGTCCCGACGGCTATCCCCTCGAGGACGTCGAGGCAACGCTGACCGCGGTGACGCTCAAGGAAGGCTCGAACGGCGAGATCGGTTCGCGCGCCGCGGCGGCTGAAGCGTTCCGGCGCGCAGTGCAGGGCGCCGCGCCGTCACGTCTCGAACCGATCATGGCCGTCGAGGTCACCGTCGACGACGAGTTCATGGGCGCCGTGATCGGCGATCTCAATCAACGCCGCGGTCAGGTGCAGGACGTCGGCTCGCGCGGCGCGAAGAAGCTGGTCGCCGCGCTCGTGCCGCTCCGCAACATGTTCGGCTACTCCACGCGGGTGCGCAGCTTGACCGAGGGTCGCGCCACGTTCTCGATGCTGTTCCACTCGTACGACACGCTGCAGTCAGCGTAGGCAGTTCGTCGTCGACTCGTCCACGATGAGCACACACGTCGTCGGTCGCTGGCAGTCCTCGACGAAGTTGAGCTCGACGGGTACGAGCAGCTTGCGCGTGCGGCCACCATTCCTCGCCGTCCAGAACTGCGCGAATACGGTCTTCTCGGCCGACACCGATCCAAGCGCCTTGTCACCGTAGAGCTCCGCCTTGAACTTGCAGCCCGAGTAGATGTAGCGGAGCTTGAAGTCCATCGGGAACAACTTCCCGGTCGCGTCCTTCGTCGTGAGCACGACCTTGTCGGTGAACGCGCGCGGGTCGCCCATCTCCTCGTAGAGGAGCTTGTTGCTGTCCGAGGGCGGCACACATGCGAGCGGACTGTTGGCCGGCGCAAAGGGAAACAGATCGAACTCGAACGTCGGGTCGTTGTTGCAGATAGTCGCGTGCGTGTTGTCCTCCGCGGCCTCGAACGCGATCGTGCACTTGAGCCTGGCCGACGGCGGCGCATCCCCGAACAAGCATGCCTCGACGTCGACCGACCCAGAGGCCGTCGCGCACGCTGGGTTCACGAGCCCGTCGCAATACGAGCTCGGCAGGCAGTAGTCGGTCGGGAAGCACGCGTGTTGTTCGCCCGACTTCTCGTTGCACGCAGGGCCACCGAGCCAGCAGACCTGGCCGGTTGAGACGGTTGATTGCGTCTTCGTGCACGTCGCCTCTTCGAACGTCGGCAACCCGGTGGCTTCATAGCCGTACGGCGCGCACTCCATGTTGAGGCGCGCGTCGCAGTCGAGATCGTTGGCCGGCACGATGAACAGACGGTCGCCGAGCCTGCCCTCGGACCAGTGCTCGAACCCCATACACGGGAACGTCCCACCGGGCTGCGTCCAGATGTCGACGAAGTTGCCGCTCACCAGCGAGGACTTCGGCCCGAGCCCGTTGGCGCTCGTGTTCGCCTCGCGAAGATCGACGCGATACTTGCCGGCTTCGTTCAACGGCAGTGATTGGATGACGGCGGCCGAACGGTTCGTATTGTCGACGGCGACCGCGAGCGTGAACGCGTCGCCGACCTCGCTCGCTTCGATGCGAAACCGCGCGACGCCATCCTTGACCTTCGCGGTGCGCAGACGTGTCGCGCCGAACGAGTCCTCGCGATAGAAGACCTTGCCCGGCAGGATCTCCGGGATGTTCGGCGGCTGAATGCCCGGGCAGTCATCGCACTCGCCGAGGCCGATGAAGAGCTGCACTTCGTCGGCATCGACGCCGGGCGCGGTGTGCACTTCGAGGACGACCGCGTCGTCACACGCGGCAAGCCCGAGACAGACGAACAGCCAACTTGCCCGCACCTCGTGATGGTACAGGCGCGGCACGACGAGGTGAAAACTTCGCTGTGCCCATGTGACCGGCGCTATTCGCGACCTACTTCGCCCACACCTGGACCTTCGCGCGTCCGCCGCCGGGCAGGTTGCGGTAGCGGAACTCGATCCACTTGATGACGCGGTCGTCACCGGGCAGGTCGATCGAGCGAGTCCGCGTGTTCTCGCGGAAGTACTGGTTCGTCTCGGGGCGGAACTCCTTGCCGCGGGCGAACTTCACGCCGAGCGCGATCATCTCGAGGTCGCTGTCGAGCACCACGATCATGAGCCTCCTGAACTTGCCCTCGTTGCGACTGACGAAGATCTTGTCGCGATCCGCGCGCCGGCCACCTTGCACCGCGCGCTCGCCGAGCATCGTCCAGCCTTGGCTGTCCCAGATCTTGCCGGGCGGCACGCTCGGCGCATCGCCCGCGCGCTGGTAGCCCCAGATCTGGATCTTCGCGCGACCGCCGCCGGCCAGGTTCGCGTACTTGAACTCGATGTGCTTGATCGTCCGCTCATCGCCGGGGAAGTCGATCGCGTGAGTGCGCGAGCCTTCACGGAAGAAGTGGCGCATCGACGGCCGCCACTCCGGTCCCTTGCCGAACTTGACGGCGAAGTCGATGAGCTCGAGGTCCGAGTCGAGCACGACGACTTGCAGCTTCGTGAACTTGCCCTCGTAGCGACCGACCTCGATGCGATCGTTATCGATGCGACCGTCGACCTGACGCTCGCCGAGCATCTGCCAGCCGCGCTGATCCCACTGCGGAATCGTCACCGTCGCCGGGCGCGGCGCGTTGTCACCGGTCTTCCAGCCCCACACCTGGACGCGGGCGCGGCCGCCACCGGGGAGGTTCTTGTACTTCACGTCGATGCTGGAGATGACCTTCGCCGACGGCGGCAGGTCGAACGCCTTCGTGCGCTGACCCTCCTTGAAGAAGTAGGCGAGCTTCGGCGTGTACGTCGTGTTGTCACCGAAGTTGATCGTGAAGTCGAGCAGCTCGAGCTCGCTGTCGAGCACGACGACGGTCATCTTGCTGAACCGACCCTCGTGGCGTCCGACGGCGATCTTGTCGCGATCGACGCGACCCGAGACCTGTTGCTCGCCGAGCAAGACCCAGCCTTTCGAGTCCCAGACCTGCGCTTCCGGCGGCGGGGCCGGTTGTCGCGCGAGCGCAGGCCCTGTTCCGAACATCACCAGACACACCACGAGCAGCGAGAGGGTTCGTCGCATATGCGCGCGACGCTATCACGCCGTTCGCGCGGTCTCGGCGGTTCTCCGTCGACGTGTGACGACCCGACGTCAGATGAATTTCGATGCGTGGATGTCGTCTACCGGGGTTCGATCACATCGCGACTCGCATCTCGCTAGAGACATCGCGCTTCGTATCGATCGATTTATCGAAGTGCTCGGCGCGCACGGTGAATCGATTCGAAAACTGGCCCGCATGATGGCCGGCGCTCGACGATCTTTTTCATGGCTTCACGTTTGTCGGGACGCGCCGTTCGTCCCGTTCGTGCGCCGCTACCGGATCCGGTCGCGTCGCCAGTTATCAAGTGGGTTGGCGGCAAGACCAAGCTTCTGCCCGAGCTGCTCGCGCGTCTGCCGGATCGCTTCGGCCGCTACTTCGAGCCATTCGCCGGCGGGGCCGCGCTGTTCTTTCGCGTCGCGCCGAAGTCGGCCGTGCTCGCCGACTCGAACACCGATCTGATCAACCTCTACCGCGCGATCGCCGCCGACGTCGCGTCGGTGATCAAGCGACTCGGGTATCACCGCACGCACCACTCCGAGACGCACTACTACGAGATGCGCGAGAAGTGGAACCAGCAGCGCCCGACGTGGAACGCGGCGGAGCGCGCGGCGGCGTTCATCTATCTCAACAAGACCTGCTTCAACGGCCTCTGGCGCGTGAACCGCGCCGGCGACTTCAACGTGCCGATCGGTCGCTACACCGATCCGCCGATCTGCGTGCCCGATACGCTGCGCGCTGCGCACGACGTGCTCGCGCATGCGGATCTCGTCAACGCCGACTACCGCACGGCAGTCGCGACGGCCGCGCGCGGCGACTTCATCTACTTCGATCCGCCGTACGATCCGCTGACGCCGACCGCGAGCTTCACGAGCTACACGGCGAACGTGTTTGGTCCGGACCAGCAGAAGGAGCTCGCCGAGACCGCGCGCATCTTGGTCGCGCGGGGCTGCAAGGTCATGCTCTCGAACTCGGACACGCCGTTCATTCGATCGATCTACAAAGGCTTCACGATCGATCGCGTGAAGTGCCCGCGCGCGATCAACTCCAACGCCGCGAAGCGCGGCGATGTCGACGAAGTGATCGTGACGAGCGGCTACTGACGATTACGCCAGGGCGCCGGTCGCAGCGTACTTTTGCGTCGTCGGGTCGTAATCGACGAGCGTGCCGACCACGCCGGCCGACTTCGCGATCCGCACGACCTCGTCGCGGTTCCCGCGAACGACCATGCGAGGCTCTGCGCCTTCGATCGCTTGCGAGGTGACGAACTGGCGAGCCGTGAAGACGTTCTTGAACACCAAGAGGTACGTCTTGTCGTTGCCCGCACGCGCCATCACCGGCACGCGACCATCTGCATCCTGCGTTTGAAGCTCGCCGTCGTTCTGGACGAGGAGCACCCAGAGGCCCGCAAGGCTGGGAGCCGTCTGGACATGTTGCTGAGTGGAAGTCTGGGTCTGCATCTGCAATTTCTTAAGCTCTCCTGCCTTCAATGAGGCGGGTGATAGATGCTGGTTTTTGCTCGATCTGTCAAGGATCTTGTAACGGCCAACTGGCTAGGGACGTAGGAGTGGCGATCGGCTATGAATGGGAGGCTCATGAACCGCGTGTTCCTACCCGTTCTCGGCGGCGTCCAGCCGGTGGGCGGGGTCGCCGACCCCCTGGTCGACGGGTTCGCGCGGCGGGTCCGCTATCTCCGCGTTTCCGTCACGGATCGCTGCAACTACCGCTGCTCGTACTGCATGCCAGAGGAGCTTGGAGACCAGCTCGTGTTCGAGCAGAAGTCCCAGGTCCTGTCGTTCGAGGAGCTCGAGCGGGTGGTCGGGATCTTCGCGCGGCTCGGCGTCCGCAAGGTCCGGCTGACCGGCGGCGAGCCGACGGTCCGCAAGGGGATCGTCGACCTGGCCCGCCGGCTTCGCGCGGTGCCGGGCATCGAGCAGCTCGTGATGACGTCGAACGGGCACCTGCTCGACCAGCTCGCGGCCCCGCTCGCCGCGGCCGGCGTCTCGGCGATCAACATCTCGCTCGACACGCTCGACGCCGCGAAGTTTACCGACCTCACGGGGCGCGGCGATCTGGCGCGCGTGATCGCGGGCATCGATGCGTCGCTCGCAGCGGGCATGCGCGTGAAGCTCAACACGGTCGCGCTGCGCGGCGTGAACGACAGCGAGATCGCAGCGCTCTGCGACTTCGCATGGGCGAGGGGCGCGACGCCGCGGTTCATCGAGCACATGCCGATGTCGGGCGGCGCACTCTACGCGAGCACCGCCGAGCTGACGGCTCAGCAGATCCGCGCCGCCATCGAAGCGGTGCACGGACCGCTCGTTACCGCCGACACCGACCGCGACGCGGGTCCCGCCCGGTACTGGAAGAATAGCGACCGCGAAGTCGGAATCATCTCGGCGATGACCGAGCACTTCTGCGACGACTGCAACCGCCTTCGCCTCACGGCCGTGGGTGCGCTCCACGCATGCCTCGGTCACGACGACGCGATCAGCCTGCGCGACATCATGCGCCGCGGCGGCGGTGATAACGACGTGATCGCGGCGATCGCCGGCGCGGTCACCGGCAAGCGCGCGGGTCATGTCTTCGAGCGCACCGGCAGCGGCGCGCCGCAGAAGCACATGATCGGCATTGGCGGTTAGCGGCTCGGCAGCAGCTGCTCGAGCTGCCACGCGTGGACCGCGAGCTCTTGCTTGGTCTCCGCGAGCACGCCGTGGAAGCGCCCCATCATCGCGGCCACCGCACCGATGATCGAGATCTCCTTCACGAGCAGATAGACCGTCGTGAGCGTGCTCGGCAGCTCGACGAGCCGCGGCTTGATCAGCATGCCCGACGACGTGAACTCGAACGACGGCGGCAAGACACCGGCGACCTCGAGCGCGAGCGGAATCGCGATCACCGTGAACGCGACGAGCGCTGTCCCGACGAGCCACTTGCGACCCGAGAGCAGCCCGAGCGCTGCGGCGATCAACGCTGCGAGGCTCGGGATCATGATGAACGGGCTCGCGACGAGCGACGATGACATCATCGAGAGCAGCGAGATCGCGAAGGCGCCCGACACCGCGAAGACCGACGCCGGCCACCACGCGCGCGCGAGACCGAGACAGACCACGATCGCGCTGGCCGCGAGGAACGCGCGCACGACAAACCACGGCCAGTCGAGCACGCCCATGGCGATCTCGAACGGCATCAGGACGAACAGGCTCGCGAAGCCGAGCGCGCCCGCTCCAGCCGAGGCGCGGATCGCGCCCTCCATCGTGTTCTGCGTGTCCGCGACGACTTCTTTCGGAAGCTCGCGCGGTGATGCGGTCAACAGGTGGTGCAGCACGCTGCGCGCCTCGGGGTGATCTGGATCGAGCACGAGCGCGCGACCTGCGTGCTGGAGCGCGGCGCGCTGCGACGCGACGCCGGGCTCGCTCGCGACGCGCAGGGCTTCGCGTGCGCTGTCGTCGGCGAGCTTCTTGCGAAGCGCGAGATCGCGCTCGCCTTCTGTGTAGCGCTCGACGGCAGCGGCGAGCTCGCGCGCGGACCCGGGGCGGGCAGCCGGATCATCGGCGATCGCGCGACGTGCGACCGCGATCAGCTCGGGCGGCGCATCGTCTTCGGCGCCGAGGATCTCGATCAAGATCGCGCCGAGCGAGAACACGTCGCCGCGCTCGCTGTTCGTGCCGGTGAACTGTTCCGGTGCCGTGTAGCCCTTCGTGCCGCCGACGCGCGAGTTCGTCTCGCCGTGTTCGATCGCGAGGCCCCAGTCGAGGACGTAGACCTCGCCGAACGCGCCGAGCATCACGTTCTCGGGCTTGAGATCGCGGTGCAGCACGCCGCGCCGGTGGCAGTAGTCGATCGCCATGCAGACGCGCGCGTACGCGCCAAGCAATGCCGCGCGCCCGAACGTCGTCTCCTCGCCACGCCTTCTCGCCGCGAGCACCTTGCGCAGCGTCTCGCCTTCGATCTCGCGCATCACGAGGAAGTCGCGGCCGTCCGCCGCGGCGTCGAGATCGTAGACGGGCACGATCGCGGGATGCTGCAAGCGGCTATGCAGGCGCGCCTCGCGCAAGAACCGCTGTTCGTTTTCGCCCTCGCGCTGGACCTTCACCGCGACGTCACGTCCGAGCCGCACGTCGTAGCAGCGATAGACGATGCCCATCCCGCCTTGACCGAGCTCGGCGCTCGGCTGATAGCGCTCCGCTTGCAGCGGCCGCGCGGGACCGGGCGGCTTGTCGGACGTCGTGACGGTAAACGTGCGCGGGTCGTCGTCCACGCCCTATCGTACGCTACAGATCCAGGTCGACGAGCGGCGCGTTCAGGTTGCCGACGTCGCGCACCTTGAGGTGCTTGTCGCTGATCGAATAGACGTACTGATCGAGGAACAGCGAGCGCCGCACGACGGACTCCGCGTCGGTCCACCAGTTGCCGCACGAGATGCCGGCCGACGGCGGGTGCGCCACGCGGCCGTGCTCGCCGAAGCCCGCGGTGACGCCGGCGTCGAACAGCATCAGGCCGGAGAACGTCATGTTCGTACCGTACTGGCCGTCGTTGCCGCCCTCGCAGAGCGTCATCGGGATCGAGAGCAGCGCGTACTCCGGGTACCATGTGAAGGCCAGGTGGTTCGTCAGCGCCTCGCTGCTCGAGCCGCGCGTGCCGATGATGTGCTTGTGCGCGAGGCGCGGCATCGTCATGTCGCTGACGTCGAAGATCTGCAGCATCACGCCATCGAAGTACGCGAACGAGCCGTGGTCGTCGGCGTCGTAGCCGATCGTGAGCAAGTGATGCTCGTCGAGCATGTGCATGTACGTCGAGAAGCCGGGGATCTTGAGCTCGCCGAGCTTCTTCGGATCGCGCGGGTTGGAGAGGTCGAACGCGAACAGCGGGTCCGTCTTCTTGAACGTGACGATGAATGCGCGCGTGCCGTCGAACCGCACCGAGCGGATGTCCTCGGTCGGCGCGATGCCGTCGACACTACCGACGATCTCGAGATCTCCGCTCTCTCGCTCCGCGAGCACCGAGAGCTGGCTGACCGCGTCGGGGCTCGGGGCGCGGCCCGTCGTCGTCGCGATGCGCAGGAAGTTGTTCTGCTCGTCCATCGCGAACTGGTTGAGCGCGCGGCCCGGCACCGTGCCCGAGCCGACGTAGCGCGTCTGGTTCGGCAGGCCCGAGACCGCGAACTTGTGGATCGTCGAGCGCTGCTCCTCGCCGTACTGGTGCGCGACCGCCATGTAGAGCGAGTCTGCGTCGGCGTAGACCGAACCGGCGCGCGAGATGATCGTCGAGACCGTCGCGGGCGTCGGTACGCGCAGGTTCATCGAGACGATGCTCGTGAACGCCGTGCCGTCCTGCTGCGGCGATGCGAACAGCGACGCGCACGCGGACTCCGCGAGGTCGGCGTCGGGCGTCTCCGAGTCGCGAATGCCCTGCAGGCGCAGGTCGAGGTCGACCGTTTCGATCAGCTTGGTGTTCTTCTCGCGCAGCGCTTCGAACGCGCGCTCGCCGGCGAGCTTCCAGTGGATCGGAGGCGTGCCGCCACCGTAGTCGCAGATGTTCTGGGGCCTGGTCGCGAGCTGCGGGAACGCTGCGCCGCCCTGCGTGACGACCGTGTGCACGGCGTCGTCGACGCGACGCGCGGCGATCAAGGAGCCTGCGAGATCGATCTGCCGCACCATGCGCGGCGCGGCGCGGCTCGTGATGTCGAACAGGAGGAGCTTGGTCTGCGTGCCGTCCCCGGTGAAGTCGCAGTCGTAGCCGTACGTGCACTCGGGACGCTGCCAGCCGCTGTCGTTCTGACCGACGGTGCCGACCGAGACATAGACGAGCGCGCGATCGCCGCTGACGAACAGCTTCTTCGGCTTGCCCGGCAGCGGGGTCTTCGAGACCTCGTGTGCCTGATCCGCGGGCCACGCATCGACGATGCGCAACACGCCGTTCTGGGCGAGATAGATGTACTGACCGTCGTTCTTCACGAAGTCGGCTTCATCGACGCCGGCGACCTGGTTGTTCGTCCCGGTGCCGGTCGACGGTCCGCTCGGCGAAGACGGCGGGCTCGGGTCGGCACCGCCCGCGCTGTCGCTCTCCGCGTCGCCCCCACGCCCGCAGAGGTCGCCGCTTTGGAAGTGTGTGAGGGCCTCGTCGAGGTCGCGGTTCATCTTGGCAAGCGCGACGTCCCGGACGTAGGTCTTCGCCTCGCCGCAGCTGCCGATCGGGTTTAGGCGTGCCTGCCACGCGGGGAGCGAGGATTCCTCGCTTCCGCAGCCGACGAGGAGGAGGGCGACCAGGGTAACGCGGTGCGTACGAGACGGCATACGTCACCGTCGAGCAAGGCAAGTGCCGTCACAGCGCGCGGGAATTGCGTGGCCCCGTCGCGGATTTCTGAAAGCTGCGCAGTCTGCTGCACGTTCGAGCCTCGGTTTTCCGAGGGCGCGACCCCGCGCCGCAGGTGGATCTTTGGCTCGAAGCGATTCGACGGAATGCCACTTAGGCGTGCTACGGTTGCCACCTTAGCCGGACACGCATCAGCGAGGGATTCCGCATGCAAAAGAGCACGTTAGCGAAGATCGCTCTGACCGCCGCGGTCGCCATGGCCGGGGTGGGCTTCTTCGTGAAGTCGACCATGGGCCATACGACCCATTACAAGATGGTCGACGACCTGATCACTGCCGGCGATCTCGAGCAGTGGAAGGACAAAGAGATCAAGGTCCACGGCTGGGTGCTGGCCGGGTCGATCAAGCAAGAGGTCGTCAACCAGGACACCTATCGAACCTTCGTGCTCCAGAAGGGCGGCAAGAAGATTCGCGTCTTCTCGAACGGTCCGGTGCCCGACACGTTCAAGGATCAAGCCGAGGTCGTCGCGACCGGCGAGATCGTCGTCGCAGCGACGAAAGCCGACCTCGCGAAGTCGCTCGGCGTCATGCTCGAAGCGGATCTTTCGCACGTCGTCGTCGCGAAAGAGCTCCAAGCAAAGTGTCCCTCGAAGTACGAGGGCGCCGCGTCCAACAAAGACCTCAAGATCAAGTACGAGTAGATCGTGAACGTCACGTCTGCTCCGTTTTCGCCGATCGCGCTGGTCGGCACGATCACCCTCCTCGCTGCGTATCTCGTCGGCGCATGGTGCGTGGCGTCCGGCATCGCCGGTAACGCGCGCAAGAGCCGCGGACTCGTCAACTCGTCGGTCTATGGCCTCTATGGATTTACCGCGCTGGTCGGCGTTGCCTCGGCACTGCTGATCTACGCGTTCGTCACGCACGACTTCTCGATCAAGTACGTCGCGCACACCGCCGATGTGCACATGCCGCTCGCGTACAAGATCACCGCCTTCTGGGGCGGCCTCGACGGATCGCTCCTGTTCTGGGTGCTCGTGCTCGGACTGTTCTCGTGCATCGCCGTCGCGATGAACGCGAAGCGGCACCGCGACATGATCGGCTACGTCGTCGCGACGATCATGGTCGTGCAGGTGTTCTTCCTGTCGCTCCTGATCTTCAACAAGAACCCGTTCACGACGTTCCTCACCACGCCGCCCGTCGACGGGCAGGGTTTGAACCCGCTCCTCCAGAACTACTGGATGGTGATCCACCCGCCGAGCCTCTACATCGGCTTCGTCGCGGCGACGATCCCCTTCGCGTTCGGCATCGGCGCGCTCGCCTCGGGCCGCCTCGACGACATGTGGCTCGGCTCGGTCCGCGTGTGGATGCTGATCTGCTTCTTGTTCCTCTCGCTCGGGAACATCCTCGGCGGACGCTGGGCGTACGAGGAGCTCGGCTGGGGTGGCTACTGGGCATGGGATCCGGTCGAGAACGCGGGACTCATGCCGTGGTTCACGGCGACCGCATTCCTCCACTCCGCGATCATTCAAGAACAGCGCGGCATGATGAAGCAGTGGAACATGCTGCTCGTCGTGCTGACGTTCTTCCTGACGATCTTCGGCACGTTCATGACGCGCTCGGGTGTCGTGCAGTCGGTGCACGCGTTCGGCGAGGACAACGTGCTCGCGCTGCAGTTCATCATCTTCATGGGGGCGATCTTGATCGTGTCGATCGGCCTCATGGTCTATCGCTCGAACAAGCTCACGACCAAGACGCACTTCGAGTCCTTCGTCTCACGTGAGTTCGCGTTCCTGCTGAACAACTGGATCCTCCTCGGGTGCGCGTTCTTCGTGCTGTTCGCGACGATGTTCCCGACGATCTCGGAAGCGGTCGACGGCTCGCGCGTCTCGGTCGGCATCGACTTCTTCAACAAGTGGATGACGCCGCTCGGGCTGATCCTGTTGTTCCTCGCCGGTGCGTCACCACTCATGGCGTGGCGCAGGTCGACGAGAGACCGCCTCTACCAGCAGTTCATGTTCCCGTTCGGGCTCATGGCGCTGACGATCATCGTCTGCCTGATCTTCTTCCCGCACACGACGATGAAGACGCCGATCTTCGCGAAGTCGATCCAGCTGCCGATCTCGCTCATCAACTTCGGGCTGTGCGCGTTCGTGCTCGGTTCGATCATCCAGGAGTTCGTGCGCGGCACGAGCGTCCGTCGCAAGCAGACCGGCTCTGACCCGTTCACGTCGCTGATCGGGCTGACGCTCGCGAAGCGCCGCAAGTACGGCGGCTACATCGTGCACCTCGGCGTGGCCGTCATCTTCGTCGGCTTCGGCGGCAAGGCGTACGACCGGATGACCGACAAGACCATCAAGGTCCCGTCGATCGCGGCCGGCATGTCGAAGGACAAGTCGCCGGCCGAGCGCGAGAAGTGGGCGGCCGAGAACCTCGACGTCGACGAGGACGGCACACGCGTGATGAAGGTGGTGCCGCCGAATTCGCCGTCGGCGTTCCAGTTCGGCGACTACGTGTTCCTCTACGAGGACCTGCTCGATGCGAGCGACGACCACAAGAACACCGTGACCGCGCAGGTCTCGGTCTGGAAGGACGGCGAGAACCTCGGCCAGGTCTTCCCGGCGAAGTGGGACTACCGCAAAGGCGGCGAGGCCACGACCGAGGTCGCGATCAAGGTGCGCGCGAGTGAAGACGTCTACGTCGTGCTCACGGGCTACGAGCTCGAGGGCAAGCTCGCCAACTTCCGCGTGTTCATCAATCCGTTGATCAGCTGGGTGTGGATCGGGTTCCTCATCCTGGCGCTCGGCACGCTCATCTGTCTCATCCCGGTCGACCGCCTCGATCGCCTCACGCACATCAAGGGGCCGAAGACGCGGCTCGGTCGCGCGGGCGAGATCGCGCTGTTGCTCCTGCTCGCGTTCGGCATCATCGCCGGCCTCGCGTCGCAGGCATCTGCGTCGGGTGGTGGCGGCGGGCAGGGCGAACACGTGAAGCCGGGCATGGGCATGGGTGACACCAGCGTTGGCTGGGCGTCGATGAATCGGCCGACCAACGAGGCCGAGTCCGATGCGATGAAGGAGCTGCTGTGTCCCTGCGGCTGCAAGCGCGAGGACATCTACCTCTGCAAGTGCCAGACGGCGTCGAGCCTGCGTGCGTGGGTGATCGAGCTCGTCAACGAGCGCGACACGGCGACCGGCAAGCCGCGCTTCAACCTCGCGACGAAGGACGGACGCGAGGCCGCCTATCAACACGCGCTCGACACGTACGTCGCGCAATACGGAACCCAGTCGCTCGCGACGCCGCAGAGCCGCATCTCGTGGCTGCTGCCCTCGCTCGGAGTAATCGGTGGGCTCGGCCTGTTGTTCGTCGTAGGACGACGGTTCATTGGACGTTCGAAGGAGGCCGCGGCGGCAGCACCGTCAGGTCCCGCCCCGGCCGTCGATGACGTCTACGCCGACAAGCTCGACGACGAGCTTGCGAAGTCCAACGACTGAGCAGCGAGCCGCAACTCATGCGCGAATACCGAAACGACGACGAGACGATGCGGTGGGTTCGCCGAGGTGGTGGGCTTGCCCTGCTCCTGCTCGGCTGGGGCTTCATCCTTCGCTCGAATCACTTCCACATCAGCCCGGCCGTGATCTTCATCTGCCTCGCGTACTTCGCGGGCGTCGCGGCGCTCTACACGCTCTACCGTCTCGGTTCGACGGCGGTCGCCGCGAACAACGAGGACGACGACGAGATGTCCTGGGGCCGCCCACTCGGCGAGCTCGAGGAGCTCGAGCGCGAGAAGCGCGCCCTCTTGAAGGCGATCAAGGAATCCGAGTTCGATCTGGCGATGGGCAAGCTCTCGCAGGCAGACGCCGACGCGATGATCGCGATCTACCGCACGCGCGCGATCGAGGTCATCAAGGAGATCGACGTCCAGAACTCGCTGAGCGGCAAGGTCGGCAGTGTCCGCGACCGCATCATGCGCGAGGCGCGCGCACGCATCGAGATCGAGGAAAAGGTCGCGCCGATCGCCGACAAGGCGAAGAAGAAGGACAAGAAGGCCGACAAGGGCGACAAGCAGAAGCGCGCCGACAAGCTCGCCGACGCGGTGAACGCCGTCGCCAAGAAGGACGACGTCAAGGCCGTCGATGCCAAGGCCGTCGACGAGGCCGAAGCGAAGGCCGACGACGTGCAGCCCGGCGACAAGGCCGTCGCCGAATCGACCGCGCGCGCTCCGAACCCCGATCCGAACCCCGATCCGAACCCCGACACCAAGTCGGATACGACGTCTGAAGCGAAGGAGGCCGCGCGATGAAGCGGATCATCATGCTCGCGGTGCTTGCAGGCGCCATCGCATCAGCCCCTCACGTGGCCGATGCACAACCGGCCTCCGCGGTCGGCAAGCCACTGC
>JALZOJ010000146.1 GCA_030857175.1 Myxococcota bacterium
GTCGTGATCGCGGTGCCGCCTGGCCGCGTTGCCGACGACGTGCTGCGCCGCATGTCGCTCGTCGAGCTGCGCGCGGGCGTGCCGGCGAAACATCCCGCCGTCGAGATCGAAGCGCTCGAAGGCTCGATCGTGATTCGCGGCTTGCCCGCCGGTGAATACGAGCTGCGCGGGTCGGGTGTCCACTACTCGATCGTCGTCGCGGCGGCGATCTCCGAGGTGCCGCAGGTCGTGATCACGCCGGGCGAGCTGATGCACTTACCGCGGCCGGTCCCGCAGATCGCGGCGATCGACACGAGTGATGGCCTGCGCGTCACCGTGCGCGATGGTTCGAAGCGCACGCGCGTACACGTGATCGCGACGCGCTTCGCTTCCTCGCTCGTCGACATGCCTCACCTCGGACCGAGCTGGTCGCCGGGCCGGCGTACGGATTCACGACGGATGGCGCTCTACGTCTCGGGGCGCGACCTCGGCGACGAGTACCGCTACATCCTCGAGCGACGCAGCGCGAAGCGGTTCCCGAGCCTGCTCCTCGACAAGCCGTCGCTGCTGCTCAATCCGTGGTCGCGCCGCACGACGTCGACCGAAGTGCAGTCCGCGCGCACGGGTGGCTACTTCGGCGCGCAACCGGCGGGCGCAGCGGCGAGCATGGGAGCCCGCGGCGGCGGGCGCCAGGAGCAACAGCGACGTGGTGGCACCGACGCCGCGTTCGCGAGTCACGACTTCGTGCCGGATCCGCCGCGCGTGTTCGCGAACCTCGAACCCGATGCGAACGGCGTCGTGCACGTCCCCGCGGCGGAGCTCGGCAACGCGGTCTGCGTGACGATCTTCGTCGAGGACCAATCCGGCGTGTCGATGCGGCGCACGTACATTCCCGACAGCGAGCTCGTGCCGCGCGACCTGCGTCTCGTCGTGGCGCTCGATCCCGAGCGGCATGCGGCGCAGCGCAAGCGCATCGAGCCGCTCGTCGAGGGGCAGACGCTCGTGATCGAGGACCTCGCGACGGCGAAGGTCCACATCATCGACACCGTCGAGCGCGCGCACGCATACCTCCTCGCACTGCGCGACGATCCAACGCTGCGCGAGTTCTCGTTCGTCACGCGCTGGCACACGCTCGCCGATGCCGAGCGCCGCGAGCTGTACAGCAAGTTCGCGTGTCACGAGCTGCACCTGTTTCTGTTCCACAAGGACCGTGCGTTCTTCGATGCGGTCGTGAAGCCGTATCTCGCGCACAAGCGGGTCAAGACGTTCATCGATCACTGGCTCCTCGGTGCGGACCTCGCTCCCTACCTCGAGCCGTCACGGCTCGTGCGGCTCAATGCGGTCGAGACCGCGCTGCTCGCGCAGCGGCTCGAGGCCGAAGACCGGCTCGCGCGCATCCTCGGCGATCAGGTCGCGATGTTGCCGCCGGACCCGGCGCGCGACACGCATCTGATCGACGCGTTGATCGGTGCATCGACGCTCGACGGCGACGACGACTTTGCCGACGCCCAGAGCGAGGCGTTCGAGCATGCCGAGCGCAGCGCGGTCGATCGCATCTCGTCGCGTGATGGTTTGATGCAAGCGATGCCACCTCCGATGGCAGCGCCACCCGTGTTGGCCGCGCCGCGCAGCGCACCGCCGCGGCCGCAAGCGCCAGCGCCCGCGCGCAAGCTCGCGGCGACGGTGAAGAAGAAGGAGCAGAAGGCGGACTACGCCGCTGAGGGCAGCCCGCCCGACATGGACGACGAGCTCGGCGGCGATGCGATGCGCCGCGCCGACGAAGCACCGCACTATCGCAGCGCCGACAAGACGCAGGAGTGGGCAGAGAACAACTGGTGGCACCTGACGCCGTCGCAGATGATCGCCGCGCTCGTCACGCCGAATCGTTACTGGCGTGACCTCGCGATGCATCGCACGGGTCACTTTCTCTCGCCGTCGCTCGGCCTCGCGACGGCGAACTTCGCCGAGGCGATGTCCGCGCTGGCCACGATCGATCTGCCGTTCGTCGCGACGCAGCACGCGATGGTCGCCGACGGTCCGCGGATGACGATCACCGCGAAGCACAACGCGCTTGCGGGCTCGTCGCAACTCCTCGATGGCGAGCTCGTCACCGGCGGTCCGCCACTCGTCGTTGGCATGTCATACGTGCGCACCGACGATCGCTACGACTACTCGACGGGCGAGCAGGTCGACAAATACGTCACGGGTCCGTTCGCGACCGGCGTCGTCTACACGTGTCAGGTCGTGCTCGCGAATCCGACGAGCTCGCGGCAGCGCATCAGCGCGTTGATCCAGGTGCCGCGCGGATCGATCACGGTCTCGGCCTCGAAGCAGACCGACACGATCGACATCCTGCTCGCGCCATACGGCACGCACGGGCACGAGGTCTCGTTCTACTTCCCGACGCCGGGCGAGTGGAGTCACTTCCCGGTGCACGTCTCGCGCGGTGATGCGATCGTCGCCGCCGCACCGGGTCAGGTGCTCGAGGTCCGTAGCGGTGGCGCCGCGCCCGACACCACGTCGTGGGCGTACGTCTCGCAGCGCGGCTCGGTCGCCGAGGTCGTCGCGTATCTCGCCACGGCCAACCTCGCCGCGACCGACCTCGCGCGGATCGCGTGGCGCATGCGTGACAAGCCCGCGTACTCGATGATCCTGAACGCGCTCGAGGCTCGCCGTGCGTACGACGAGACGCTCTGGTCGTATTCGATCCTGCACCGCGATCCGCGCCGCATGCTCGTGTGGCTGCGCGCGCTCGATCAGCGCCTGCTCGCAGCCGGCCCCGTCCTCGACATGCTCGGCATCGATGCGGAGGACCTCGGCACCTACGAGCATCTCGAGCTCGCGCCGCTGATCAACGCACGCGCACACCGGCTCGGTCAGAAGCTACGCATCCTCAACGACGGCCTGTCCGCGCAGTACCGCCGCTTCCTCGAGCTGGTCGCGCATCGCCCGACCGCCACCCACGAAGATCTGCTCGCCGCCGCGCACTACATGCTCGCGCAAGATCGCGCCGACGAAACGTTCGCGCTCCTTCGCCGCATCAAGCGCGATCAGCTCGCCGATGCGATGCAGTACGACTATCTCGCCGCGTATGCCGCGTGCCTCGAGGGCAACCCCGCCGCCGCGCGCGAGCTCGCTCAGCGGTGGCGCGAGCATCCGGTCGATCGCTGGCGCAATCGCTTCGGCGCGCTCGTCTCGATGCTCGACGAGGTCGCGGGCGCCGCGCCACAGATCGTCGACCCGCGCAGCCGCGATCAGCAGCACGCCGACCTCGCCGCCAAGCAGCCGACGTTCGACCTCGCGGTCGATCGCGATGGCATCGCCGTCACGAGCCAGCACATCAAGTCACTCGAGCTGCGCTTCTTCGAGATGGATGTCGAGCTCCTGTTCTCGCGCCAACCGTTCGTGCAGTCCGACGTCTCGCGCTTCTCGTTCATCGAGCCCGGCCACCGCGAGCTCCTCGCGGACCTCCCACCGGGAGGTGTCGACCACCGGATCGCGTGGCCCGCGGCGCTGCGCGGCAAGAACGTCGTCGTCGAGGCCGTCGCGGCCGGCATGCGCAAGGCCAAGGTTCACTATGCGAACGACCTCACGACCAGCCTCGCGAACCAGGTCGGCCAGGTCCGCGTGCAGCGCGCCTCCGACCGCGTCGCCCTGCCCTCCACCTACGTCAAGGTCTACGCGCGCAAGCGCGGTGGCCACGTGGAGTTCTACAAGGACGGCTACACCGACCTTCGGGGCTGGTTCGACTACGCCTCACTCTCGACGACCGACCTCGACCACGTCGAGCGGTTCGCGATCCTCGTCTGTTCCGACAAGGCAGGCGCGTCGATCCTAGAAGCCAGCCCGCCCGTGCGGTAGATGCGCTAGATTCCCCGCCCTGTGATCGGCCGCGTTGTCGGGAAATACAAGATCCTCGACCAGATCGGCGAAGGCGGCATGGGCATCGTCTACCGCGCCGAGCACGTCACGCTCGGCAGCCCCGCCGCGATCAAGGTCCTCCTCCCGCAATTCACGCGCGATACCGTCGTCGTCGATCGCTTCTTCACCGAGGCCAAGGCAACGAGCTCGATCCGTCACGTCTCGATCGTGCAGATCTTCGACTACGGTCGCATCGACAACGGCCAGGCCTATATCGCGATGGAGCTCCTCCGCGGCGAGGACCTCACCTCCTTCATCGGCCGCCACCGCGTCCTCGATCCGAAGATCGCCGCCCAGATCACCCTGCAGATGCTCTCCGCACTCGAAGCCGCCCACCTGATCGGCATCGTTCACCGCGACATCAAGCCCGACAACATCTACCTCGTTCGCGACCCCTCCGCGCCGGGCGCCATCCGCATCAAGATCCTCGACTTCGGCATCGCGAAGCTGATGGGCGATCAGATCGGCACCAATCCAAAGATGAAGACGAAGGGCGGCTCGATCCTCGGCACGCCCGCATACATGGCACCCGAACAGTGTCGCGGTGGCGCCGACATCGACGC
>JALZOJ010000147.1 GCA_030857175.1 Myxococcota bacterium
CTAAGAGCTGCGCTAGGCTCTCCACGCCAATGCGCGCGTTGTTGATCGCGGTCGTCTTGATGACGCTGCACATGATCGCGTTCGCGCAACCCGCGCCGCCAGCGCCCGCACCGCCCGCACCGCCCGCACCGAAGGGCAAGCTGACGAAGCAGCCGAAGCTCCTGCAGGCCGTCGCACCCGACTATCCGCCCGCCGCGCTCGCGGCCGGCAAGGCGGCGAAGGTGAAGGTCCGGATCTCGATCGATGCGACCGGCATCGTCGAGAAGGTCGAAGTCGTCGACAAGGTCGGCGATGGCTTCGACGAAGCCGCGATCGCCGCGGCGATGCAGTACGTGTTCGAGCCGGCCGAATTCGATGGCAAACCGGGATCGATCACCGTCGAGACCGCGATCAACTTCGTGATCGAGGAGCAGCAGGAGATCGAACCACCACCTCCGCCACCGACGAAGACCAAGACCGGTCCGCCGAATCACGCCGGCAACATGGACCTGCCGGTGACGATCGAAGGCACGGTGGTCGAGCGCGGCACGCGCAAGAAGCTCGGCGGTGTGATCGTCTCGATCGCGGATCTCGGCCTCGACGTTGTCACCGGCGAAGATGGCAGCTTCTTCTTCCACGGCGTCACGCAGGGCACGTACCAGCTGCTCGCGGTCGATGCGAAGTACGATCGACTCTCTCGCAAGATCACGCTCGCGAAGCGCGAAGCGGTCGAGGTGCGGCTGTGGATGAAGCCGAAAGGCGGCAACCCGTACGAGACGGTGATCGAGGGCGCGCGCGAGGAGCTCGAGGTCACGAAACGCACGCTGCAGCGGCAGCAGCTGACGAACATCCCCGGCACGTTTGGCGATCCGATCCGCGTGATCCAGACGCTGCCCGGCGTGAACCGCGCACCGTTCGGCCTCGGCCTGCTCTTGATTCGCGGCTCGAACCCCGACGACACCGGCATCTTCGTCGACGGTCACGAGGTGCCCGGCCTGTTCCACTTCCTCGGCGGTCCTTCGATCTTCAACGCCGAGATGCTCGAGTCGCTCGACCTCTATCCGGGCGGCTTTCCGTCGCGGTTCGGCCGCAAGCACGGCGGCGCGGTCGCGCTCGAGCTGCGCCCGACGAAGTCCGATGGCGTGCACGGCTCCGCGAAGGTCGACTTCTTGGACAGTGGCCTCTACATCCGCACGCCGATCGTGAAGGACTTGACGTTCGCGTTTGCGGCCCGGCGCTCGTACATCGATCTGTTCCTCGGCTTCGTGCTGCCCGATCCGGGGCCCGGCGCGCAGCGGATCGTGACGCCGGTCTACTACGACTACGCGGGCCGCCTCGACTACAACCTCAAGGAGAACGGCCGACTCTCGTTCTTCGCGATCGGTTCTTCCGACGAGCTGCACGTCCTCGATTCAGACGCGGACTCGAACGTGTCGACGGACCTCAACACGTCGGTGAAGTTCTTCCGACTGATCGGCACGTACGCGCGCTCGCTCGGCGGCGACCTCAAGCTCACGCTGTCGCCCGCGTTTGGTCGCGATTCGATCACGTTCGCGGGCGCGCAGGCCGAAGCGACCGGCCCGTTCACGTCGGTCAGCGTCATCAACACGAACATCTCGTATCGCGCGCGCGCACACGGCCGCATCAACAAGCGCCTCACGCTCGACGCCGGCCTCGACATGTACTCGCGGGCGACGACCTACGACGCGCTGATTCCCGTCGACGACAACTTGTTCAACTCGCAGGGCGTGGACATCACGCCGTCGCAGGTCTTTCGCGGTGCCTCCACGGTCGGACTCGGGTTCTATGCGGACGTTGGAGTCGACGTGAACGCCCGCCTCAAGCTCGTGCCGAGCCTGCGCATCGACACATATCTGATCTCGGGCCGCGATCGCTACGGCCTGGATCCGCGGCTTGTCGCGAAGTACAAGCTGACGCCAACGTTCACGGCGAAGAGCTATGTCGGCATGTTCAGCCAACCGCCGCAGCCGGAAGCCCTCGATCGCCGGTTCGGCAACCCCGACGTCGGGCTCGAGCACGCATTACAAGTAGGCCTCGGTTACGAATGGAAGCCGAACCGCCTGTGGACGCTGGACAGCGAGATCTACTACGCGCGGCGTCGCGACATCGTCGTCTCGCTGGGTAATTCCGGCGTCGAGGAGGACAATGGCTCGTTCCGGTTCATCAACTTCCGCAACGAGGGCCAGCGCGACTCCTACGGGCTCGAGATCTTGATCAGACGCGAGATCAGCGAGCGCTTCTTCGGCTGGCTCTCGTACACGTTCAGCAAGTCGAAGCAGAAGCAGCACCCAGATAGCGAGTGGGTCAATACCGGCTTCGATCAGACGCACGTGATGAACGCGATCGCGAGCTGGAAGCCGGGCAAAGGCTACGAGCTCGGCGTGCGCTTTCAGCTCGCCACGGGTCGCCCCGACACGCCGGTCATCGGAGCGACGTATGACGCCGACACCGGCAACTACGACGCCGTGCGCGGCCCGTTCCGCTCGACGCGCGTCCCGACGTTCAAGCAGATCGACGTGCGCGCCGAGAAGGTCTGGCTGTTCAACACGTGGAGCCTCGGGCTCTATCTCGACATCATCAACGTCGCGAACTTCGAGAACGTCGAGGCGATCCAGTACGACTATCGGTTCCGCGAGAAAGCGCCGATCACGAGCTTTCCGATCCTGCCGACGCTCGGCCTGCGAGGCAACTGGTGAGGTGGCTCGTGCTCGCACTGCTCGCCGGATGCGCGAGCTTCGAGGATCCGACGATCGTGCTCGACCTGCGCGTGCTCGGGATCGAGACCACGCCACCGGAGCAGATCATCGATGTCGACCCGGAGAAGCCGCCGACGCTCGACGAGCTGCTCGAGCAACTCCAGCCGATCCGCGTGCGCGCGCTGCTCGCCGAGCCGGGCCGCACCGGCGACCTCGAGTGGATGCTGACGGCCTGCATCCTCGACGAAGGCAGCCGCTGCGAGCCCGGTGGGCTCGAGGTCGAGCTCGGGCGCGGCATCCTCTCCGATCCCGAGCAGACGTCGTTCGGTAGCCCGTGCATCGAGGACGTCTTCGAGCAAGCGGGCACGCTGTGCGCGACGCTCTACCCCGACAACGTCTTCGTGCAGATGCTCTACAAGGCGCTCTCGGAAGATCCCGCGCGCGGGCTCGGCGGCATCGACATCGGCATCGTGCTGCACGTGAACGGCGCCGACGAAGTGTTCGCGGCGAAGCACGTGCGCTTCGCGCCGCGGATTCCGAAGGAACGCGCGGCGAACAAGAACCCGAACATCGATCAACTCCTGCTCGGCCGCGCGGGCTTCGGCGTCGAGCTCATGAGCCCACACTGCAACGACGCGGTCACGGTCGACAACGTACGCAGCGGAATGACGGTGACGCTGTTCCCGGTCGCGCGCGACGCCGACAAGGAAGAGTATGTCCTGCCGACGATCGACGGCGGATCCGCGCGATTCACCGAGTACCTCACGTACCAGTGGATCGCGACGGCCGGCAACTTCGTCGATGAGATCACCGGTGGACCGCCCGATATCTTCGGAAACATTCGGCTCGACGGCACCGAGTGGAAAGCGCCCGAGGTCGAGCGCGACACGCTCGTGACCGTGTGGGTGCTGCAACGTGACTCGCGCTACGGCGTGCGCTGGCGCGAGGCATGTATCAAGGTGGAACCATGAAGCGCGCCTGGCTCGCTCTGGCCCTCGCCGCCTGCGGCTCGTTCGAGGACGAAGACATCGTCCTCGACACGCGCGTGCTCGCGATGGCGGCGACGGTGCCCGACCAGGTGATCGACGTCGATCTGGAAAATCCGCAGTCGGATCTCGAGCTGCTCGAGCAACTCGTGCCGACGCGGATGTGCGCGCTCGTCGCGGATCCGTCGAAGGACCGGCGCCTGCGCTGGTCGATGACGCTCTGCACGCTCAACAACGACGAGCGGTGCTACGGCCCGACGTCGATGCTCGGCTCGGGGTTCGCAGAGGATCGCGAGACGACCGTCGACGAGAAGGCGATCGAGATCTGCGCGGACATCAATCCCGACGGTAATCTGCTCGGCGTCATTCGATTTGCGTTCGAGGGCGACTCGTTCGGCGGGCTCGGCGGGCTCGACTACGGCGTCTCGCTCGTGGTCGGCGGCGAAGATACGGATGCGTCGCTCGATCTGTACGCGGGCAAGTCGCTGCGCGTCGCGCCGCGGATTCCGGCCGCGCGCTCGGCGAACACGAACCCGAGCCTCGACTTCATCGAGATCTCGATCGACGGCGCGGAGCCAATTCCGCTGCCCGTCGGTCGCTGCATCACGCAGGCGACGAAGGTGACGGTGGGTCCGCGCGCGGTGGTTCGCATCACGCCGATCGAGAGCGCGATCACGCGCGAGACGTACGTCGTGCCGACGGTGGATGGCCAGAGTCAGGCGTTCACGGAGGCAACGACGTATCAATGGACGGCGGGCGCGGG
>JALZOJ010000059.1 GCA_030857175.1 Myxococcota bacterium
GCTTCCGGTCGAAACGTTCGAGCCCGCGACGTCGCGGCTCTTGTTCGTGCCGGTATTACTCGGACTGATCGTCACGTCGAGCGTGGCGATCGCCGCCGGTTGGGTCCCGTGGTTTGTCGTGCCGCTCGTCTCGCTCGTGATCGGCGGCTGCTTCGCGGGCCTCACGTTCATCGGGCACGAAGGTGTTCACGGCGGCATCGTGCGCGGACGCACTGCGCGCTTGGTGCTCGGTTGGATCGGGTTCGCGCCGTTCACCGTGTCGCCGCGGCTGTGGCAGGCGTGGCATGACCGCGTGCACCACGCGAACGCGAACCTCGTCGACGATCCGGATATGTACCCGACGCTCGAGGAGTATCGCGGCAGCAAGAAGATCCGGTTCTTCGTCAATGCGTTCTCGCTCGGTGGGCGGCGCTGGCGCGGCGCCTTCAGCCTGATTCTCGGCTTCACCGTGCAGAGCGCGCATCAATTGTTCGGCGCTCGCAAGCGCGGATTCTTGAAGCCGCGCGCGTTCGTGTTCGCGGTCCTCGAGACGCTCGCGGGCGTCGCGCTCTGGGCGACCGTCGCCGCGTTCGTCGGCTTCGTGCCGTTCCTGTTCATCTATGTCTTACCGCTGCTCGTGGCGAACGCGATCGTGATGTCGTTCATCCTCACGAACCACGGCCTCAGCCCACGCGTCGAGGTCAACGATCCGTTGGTCAGCGGTCTCAGCGTCACCGCGCCGCGCTGGGTCGAGTGGCTCACGCTGCAGTTCGGTTATCACGTCGAGCACCACCTGTTTCCGGCGGTGAGCTCGCGCCACGCGCGCAAGATCCGCGAAGAGATCCGCGCGCGCTGGCCGGAGCGCTACCAATCGATGTCGCTGCCCGCCGCGTTGCTCGCGCTGCATCGCACCGCGCGCATCTACAAGGACGACGTCACGCTCGTCGACCCGATGACCGGTCGCGAGTACGCGACGCTCTTGCCGACGTAGCTACGACGGTTCCGGGCGGCGCCGCTCGTCGACGATACGCTGGCACTCCATGTCGTCGATGCGCCGGTGCTCGAGCTCGTCGTAGTCGCGCATGCGCAGCATCAGCTGCAGGCTCTCTGCCGCATCTCGCGACTCGCTGAGGTAGCTCGCGATCACGCGTGCGACCGCGGGCGGTGGCGGGTCGTATTCGATCACGAGGGTGTGAGTCGCAGCTCGCACCGTCCGTACGCGGCCGCTGAGATTCCACGGCCCTTCGGCACCGTCGATGACGACAGCGAGATCGACTTGCTCGCCTGCCATCCCGAGGATCGAGAAGCCGAGCTGGCAGCGAACATCGAGCGTGATCTCGCTGAGCGCGACAACGCGACCGTGGATGACATGCTCGTGTCCACGGAAGACAGCGTCACCGTGTGTTGGAACCCGCGTGAAGCGCCGACGTTCGACAGGCCCGGTGTTCGCCATCGAACAAACCTTACCTCCGTCGATACGTTCGGCATCCTCAGCATTTTTACGGAGCGCGCCGACGCACTGTGTCGTGACACGAACTAAGCGAACGGCTGCCAGCCGTCGCGAACTTCGACGACCGTCTTCGCCGCGCGCAGCTTCTTCACGACGCCCTTGAACCACGCGGTCGGCTTCGACCACGGGTCGGGAGTGCCGCGAACGACGAGCCGCTCGATCGGCCTCAGCCGCTTGTCGAGCATCGTGCGCATCCAGAGCTCCTGCGAGGCGCGGATCTCGATCACGAGGCCGCGCTTGCCGCGCTCGACGGTCAGGCGCTCCCCGACGCGCTCGATCCCGAGCCGCTGCACGGGTGCGAGCTTCTCGAACGCCTGCAGCCACTCGTGTCCGCGAGTGAACCAGTCGGGCGCGCTTCGGTAGTGCGGCATCGCGCCGAGCTCGACGAAGTGCTTGCGCGGTTCCCAGTCGGCGAGCTGCGCGAGCACGTCGGCCGGCGGTTTCCTGACCTCGAACGACAGCCGCGTCGCGCCGGTCTTGCGCACGACCTCGTCGATCGCGGCGAGCGCGTCCTTCGTGAGCCCGCCCGAGAGCTTGATGTGCTCGATACGCCGAGGGATCGCACGCAGCATCGCCGTCGATGGGACGTCCATCTCGCGAAGCAGTCGCATCGCCGGCGAGAACACGAACGAACGATAGAGCTCTTCGCTCGCGCTTCCTTTATGGAGCGTGCGGATCGTGGCGACGATCGGATCCGCGGCGACGCGCTTCCAGGTCGCAGCATCGGCCGCGGCGCCTTGCAGGAGCTCGGCTTCCTCGATGAAGCCGCGGCGGAACGCGCGCAGCTTCGTGCAGCGACCGAGATCACCGAGCCACGTCTTCTCGTGCTTGCGCTGCAGAGACGCCATTTGCTTGCGCTCGGTCTCGTCGAGCGCACCACGCGCATCGCGGAGCTGGAGATGAATGAACGCGCCGCGTGGATCCTCGCGCTCGAGCAGCGCGTCCGCGAGCACTTCGCGCGGTCCGTCGTCATCGGGATGCGCGATGCACTCGGCGACGAGTGCGTCGACATCGAGGGCGGCATGCTTGGCGACGAACACGTCGGGCGCCTTGGTACCGAGCTCCGCGATCAACGCCTTCGCGCGAGCCGCATCAGCGAACGCAGGCCGCTTCTTCAGACGCTTCTCGATCGCATCGGCGGCTTTCGGGAGCTCGCGCGCGAAGTAGTTGCGGATCGTCTGTGTCTTGGCGAGCGGGCTCGCGGCGAGCGCGCGCAGCTCGGTGATGCTGCGCTCGTCTCCGAGCTCGATCAAGAACACGAGCACCGGTCCGTAGACGGCGCTGGCATCGTCGACCGAGAACGGTGCCTTCACGAGGATGCTCTCGACGAGCGCGGTCGCGACGCGCGGATCGTCGGCACAAAGTGCGAGCGCCTGGAGGCGCTTGAGGAGCGCGCGCGGTCGCTCCATCCCCGCCGCCACGCGGCGCAGCGCGGTCGGTTCGCCGCCCGGGAGGCTCTTCACGAGCGCGGCGACGAGCGCCGCGATCGCGGCCGGGTCGTCGGTCGTCGCTGCGCGCTTCGCCAGCGCGAGCCACGCCTTCTGGAACGCGGCCTTCGTGCGCCCGGCGAGCGCTGCGGGCCGGCACTTCGCCGCTATCGCGTCGACGAGCTCAGCGAGGACGGCATGACGGTCGGTACGCCACGCGGAAACCGCCTCGACGAGCGCGACCTCGAAGTCTTTGCGTTCGATGGCTTCGGAGACCTCTCTCACGACGTTCGCTACCATACAGAGAAAGAGGTGCGTGATCGCGAGTCCCCGAAGCAGTTAAGGTGGACTGGGAGGGGCGTATGAGTCGACTGCAGAAGACCATCGAGGAGACCGGTTGGACCCGGGCGGTCCCCAAATTTTCGCCGCGCGATCCAGTCGCGCACGCGTTCGACGCGATGGGCCGCGAGTCACACGACTGCGTGCTGATCATGGATGGGCCCGTGCTCGCCGGCATCTTCACGAGTCGTGACTTCTTGAACCGAGTCGCTGCCGTGCGGCGCGATCCGCGCGAGGTGCAGCTTGGCGACGTCATGACGGCCACGCCGAAGACACTGCGCCCGCGCGACGGTGTCGCCTTCGCGATCAACTGGATGGCGCTCGAAGGCTTTCGCAACGTGCCGATCGTCGACGACGACGGGCGCGTGCTCGGTGTGCTCACCGTCTGGGACGTGATGCGTCACCTCGAAGACATGTTCCAGGAGATCGACGCCACGCCGCGCATGGTGCCGCCGGCGAGCGACATCTCCGGCGTCGTCGACGTCGAGCTCGGAGGTGGCGGATGATTCCCACCCCCACCAGCAAGAGCGAGATGTCCGGAGGCATGCGCGCGCTGTCGTTCGCACAGGTCGGTGACCTCCCGCCGCGCTCGCACGCGAGCGTCGACGTCAGCGATCCGATCTGGAAGGTCGTCGCGACGATGAAGTCGAAGGGCCGCGGCGCCGTGCTCGTCGAGGAGACCGGTCGGCTCGTCGGTATCTTCACGGAGCGTGACCTCGTCACGCGCATCGATCACTTCGACCCGCTCGGCACGCACGTCGTCGTGCGCGACGTGATGACGCCGCACCCGACCGTGATTCGGCCGCCGGACTCGCTCGCGGAGGCGCTGCGCTTGCTCGTCCAGGGCAAGCGGCGTCACCTGCCGATCGTCGACGACCGCGGCAAGGTCCTCGGCCTGCTCTCGATCCGCGACATCCTCACGTACGTCGCGAGCAAGTTTCCCGAGGACATGATGAACCTTCCGCCCAACCCGGACCACGAGAGCTGAGCTCGCCGGCCGTGCGGCCGGACCGGGCCGCCCGACACCACCGGGGTGCCAGAGATGGTCAGAAGGACGCCCTGGGATCGATGATAGGGTCCCGTCCCATGAGGCTGTTCGGGCTCCTGTGCGCGGTCGTCGCTACTGCATGCGCATCCGCGGGCCCACCGGGCGAAGCCATCGACGCACGAGGGATCGATTCATCGAGCGGCAAGAAGGACGCGGCGATCGACGCGCCGGGCTCCGATGCGCTCAACACGTGTCCGAGCGCGATGACGTGCGCGAGCGCGATGATGCTCGGCACCGTCAGCGGCGACTCGGGCAACATGAAGCTCAGCGCGAGCGGATACCAGGCGGCGTGGTTTCGCGTGCGCGTCACCGAGGACGACCACGAGCTCCTCGGGCTCACGCTGCGCGTCGCCTCGAAGCTCACGTTCCCGGCAGCGGTCGGGTTCGAGACCTACGTCTACGTGAACTCCGGCAGCGACGTTGCCGCGGAGTGCGCGATCACGACGGGCACGCGCACGACGGTCGGCAACCTCCAGACGGTCAAGGGCGAGTGGGGCGAAGGCACGTTCTCGAACGGCAGCAGCGACAGCCGCAATGTCACGATCGAAGTGCGCCCCGTCGGGTCCAACTGCTCGATGCCGCAGATGTGGCAGCTCGAGGTCGAGGGCAACTGGAACTAGCTGCCCCGGTCGAGGGAGTGGGGCCACCCCGCTCCCCGTCAGATCGCCCGTAGAACGAACCCAACCGCCGATTGCTGCACAACTGCGACTTGGCCGGCGCCATGCACGATCGCGCGTGGGGTCTTCATGTCCAGGCGCGCTCTCACTCTCGCTCTCCTCGCTGCATGCGGCGTCGAGATCGGCGAGCCTCCCGAGACTGCTTCGGAGGGTGGCAAGGGCGACGGCGATGGCTCGGGCGGCGGCTCGGGCTCGGGCGGCACGATGGCCCTGACGGCGACCGGCTTTCTGACGAAGATCGCCACGCAGTTCTGCGACGAGTCATTCCGCTGCAAGGCGACCTATCCCCAGGGAGCGACGGTGTTCGCCCAGAACTTCGGCGCGACGACCGCCGAGTGCTACGCGGGTGCGATCGCGTTCTACACACCGCAGTCCGTCGAGCAGAGCATCACGGCGGGCCGCGTGATCTTCAACCCCGGCACCGCGAAGACCTGTCTCGACGGCATCGTCTACCAGCAGAACTGCAGCATCTACTGGCAGAGCCAGCAGCCGACGTTTCCGTCGGCGTGTAACACCGCGCTGCTCGGCACGGTCGCGAACGGCGGCACGTGCACGAACGACTTCGACTGCTCCGGCGTGACATCGCGGTGCGACGCGATGACGAAGAAGTGCGTCGCGAACTGACTACACGACGAGGTGCGCGTCGTCGATCAGCAAGCGCGAAGGACCGAGGTATGCGCCGCGCCGGATCGTCGTCGCCGCGCGACGTGCGAGGGACAGGGCGGCGATCAGATCGAGGCGGATCGTGCCGCCCGTGAACGTCTGCTTCTTCTCGCCGTTGTCGATGGAGATCGCGAGCTCGAGACTCGCTTCGCCGGTGTACGCATCGATCGTGAGGCCGCGCAAGCGTCGCACTTCGATCGTGCGCTTGTTCGGGAGGGTGCCGTCCCACGTGCCGGTCGAGACCTTGAGGTTGCGCACGCCGCCGTTCGGATCGCGCCCGCGCAGCGCGGCCTCGCGCGGCGTGAGACCCAGGTCCTTCGCGATGCCGCGCTCGACGATGTTGAACTTACGGATCGCATCGCCGTCCTCGCCGATCGGTGCCGAGCGCGTTCCGAAGTCGAGCGCGCCGTTGCTCTCGATCCACAATGGCTCGCTCACCGTGTCCGCGCCGGGAGCGACCGGCACGCCGACGCGATAGCGCGTGAGGCCCTGTCGCTCGAGGACGGCGTCCGCCTGCGTCGCGAACACCGACCACACGCCCATCATATCGTCGTGCAGGAAGGCGTTCGCGTCGAGGACGAGCGCACACGGTCCAGATTTCACCGGCCCTGCGGTCGCGAGCAACGCGAGGTCCGCCGCCGCGCTCGTGATCGCCGCGTCGAGCTCGAGGTCCGCTTCGCGCCGGCCTTCGCGATGTACGAGGAGCGAGTGCTTGCTATCGGCGACGAGCGCGTCGAGCTCGTACGTCGAGAGCGCCCACTTCGCACTCAGACCGGCGCGCGTGTCCAGCACGATCTCCTCGCGCGCGACCCGTGCACACGCGACGACCGTTGCCGGCTGTGGCGCGCGCACGCGGCCCGCGATGCCGAGCGCGATGTCCTGGAGATCGCGCGTGGCGATCGCCGGATCCAGGAGATTCACCTTCGCAGGCGCCGAGGCCGGCACGCTCTTCCAGCTCGGACCGACAGACGCGAGTGCGAGCTCGATCGCGCGATCGACGATGTCGCCGGCTTTGTCGTCCTGACTCCCGACTTCGACGCGCGCGGTGCCGCGGCCGCGCGAATCGTCGACGTGCACGAGGAACGTCATCCGGATCCGCTGCTCGCGGCGGCGCATCAGCTTCTCGCGCCGCACGGCATCGGCGATCGCGATGTCCTGCATGCGCTCGTACACCGCCCAGTCGGCGACGCGCTTGCGATCGAGCGCGCGCGTGAGATCGCGCCGCTTGATCACGCGCGCCTCCGCATTCGCACCATGCCGCGCGTGCGCATGTACGGCGCCTCGACGGAGCGCCACCGCGGCTCGCCGTCGACCTCGTCGCGGTACGAGAACACCTCGGTCTCCTTCGCGACGCCGGTCACGCCGGTGAGCAGCGTCGACAGGCTGCCCACGAGCTCGACGTCCGCGAACACGCGCCCGGTATCGACGCCCTTCTCGAGCACGCGTGCGCGCGCCGCGCTGATCACGACGCGATCCGTCGTCGCGTCGAACACCGCGTATTGCCCGCCTTCGAGGAGAAACCCGTCGCCGCGCAGCGTCCTCCAGTCGACGGTACCCGCTGCTTGCCGCAAGTGCGACGGCGCGGCTTCGATCGGCCCGACGTGCCCGGGTCGCCGGCCGCGTCCCTTGCCGCTGTCGCCGAGCACGCCGACGACGCGCCCCTCCTCCACGAGCGTCTGTGCCTGCGCGGGCTGACCTTCGTCGTCGAAGGCGAACCCGCCGTACGCGTTGGGCACCGTCGGATCGTCGACGAGCGTGAACAGCGGCGAGGCGAGGCGTTTGCTGGTCGTCGCGATCCGCCGCATCACCTCGGGCCTGCGCGCCGCACTCGTCGTCAGGATCGCGCGCGCGCCCGCATCGATCAGGTTCGCGGTCACGCTCGGATCGAGCACGACGTCGGCCTCGCGATCGTCGAACGTGCCCGGCGTCGTCAGCAGCAGCGCGGCAGCCGTCGCGTTCTGCACCTTCTCGCCGAGCTCGAAGTCATCGACGCCGCCGATCCACCCACGCTCGGCTTCCGCGACGACCGGCCGTGTGCCGGCCCATGCCGCGCGGATCGCACGCTTGCGCACGCGCACGAGACGCTGCTCGCGATCGTGGCGCGGCGAGATCGACCACACGGTCGCGTCGTCGATGTCGATCAGCGCGGCCGCGTACACGATCCGGCTGTTGATCGACGTATCGGCCTGCACGATCGCGCGCACGCGCTTCTCGAGCGCGACGTCATCGGGAATCGCCGGCGCGGTCGGCGGCGGCGGCGCATTCGGGAACGTCACGCGCGCGGCGCGCCGCTGCGACCCCACGAGCGCACGAACAGCCGCCGTCACGCCCGCCGCGGTCAGCTCCGACGTCACGTGCTCGCGCCACTGCCCATCGCGATCGCGGACCGCGAGCACCACGCCGTCTCTCCGCGCTCGCGAGATGCCCGTCCCGATGATGTCGATGCCCGCGGTCGTTCGCCGCCGCGACACAGCCAGAACATGAACGCCGGGGTAAACGGCCGCGAGCTTCGTCACCGCATCCCGTAGCCACGTTCGAACCTCGTCGCGAACTTGCGGCTTTCCGCGCCTGACCCGGCTCTGTCCGCCGCACGCCGCCACGATCGTCGACGCGCCCGCGATGCCCAGCGCACGCAGGAGCTCTCGTCGGTCGAACACGGCGCGAGCATACGTTACCCGGCCCATCATGTTCGGTCGAGCAGCATCAGCGCGCGCAGATCACGCGCCACCCGTAGCTACGGCGTGGCGATGCGGCCGTGCACGTTGGCGTCGACCTTGGGTCCCGCGCGCTTCGGACGCTTGAGGGCGATCTTCGAGCCGGGCGCACCGCGATCGAGCCAGTCGGCGACGCGGTTGAAGTCGCCGAACCTCGTCAGCTTCTCGTTCGCACCGAGGAAGACCATCATCACCTCGCGCTTCTCGAACCGCGCACCGGTGACGAAGCAGTAGCCCGCGGGCCGCGTGTAGCCGGTCTTGCCGCCGATCACGTCATGACGTCCCGACTGCAGCGGCACGTTCGTCGTCATGTAATCGATGTGCGCCGACTTGTCCTTCGAGTGAATTCGGAACGACTCGGTGTTCATGATGTCGCGCAGGACCTTGTCCTCGAGCGCGGCGCGCAACGCGATCGCCATCTCGCGCGCCGTCGACACGTTGCCGCGCAGCCCCGACGTGTCGGTGAACTTCGTCCGCTTGAGGTGGAGCTCCTTCGCGAGCTTGTTCATCGCGGCGATGAGCTCGTCGGCGTCGAGGCCCACTGCGCGCCCGAGGGCGGTCGGCGCACGGTTGTCCGATGCCATGAGCATCGCGCGGAGGAGGTCGCGATTCTTGAAGGACTCGTTGATGTCGAGCCGCGTCCGCGCGCCGCCCCGTGCTGCACGCACGTCCGCCCGCGTGATCTTGGTCCAGCCATCGAGGTCGAGGCCGCGCCGGCGCACGACCATCGCCACGAAGATCTTCGTCGTCGATGCGATGGGCCGGACCTGGTCGGCCGACTTTCCGAAGATCTCCGCGCCGGTATCGGCGTCCAACACGATGGCAGCCTTGGATTTGATGGCCGGCAGCTCGGCCTCGGCCCATGTCGGTCCAGCGAGCACACTCAAGAGGGTGGCGCTCGTGACACAAAGCCCCAACAATCTCATCATGGGGTTCGTAACACGCGGCCCGGGTGTCCGCGACTTTTCAGCCGGTTGGGGCTAAGATGACTTTCCACGGTGGCTTCATGGACCCTCAACAAGGGTCATCGCAACAAGACCTCCTGATCGGGCAAACCATCGGCAACTATCTGGTCAGACAGAAGTTGGGCGAAGGTGGCATGGGAGCCGTCTATCTCGCCGAGCATCCGGGCATCGGCAAGAAGGTCGCGCTCAAGGTCCTGCACAACGAGTTCTCGACGAACCAAGAAGTCGCGGCGCGCTTCTTCAACGAGGCAAAGGCCGTCAACGACATCGGTCATCCGAACATCGTCGACATCCACGACTTCGGGATCATCCAGGGCGGAGTCGGCCGCGAGCAGATGGTGTACTTCATCATGGAGTATCTCGCGGGCAACTCGCTCTCGGGGTTGATCCGTCAGGAAGCGCCGCTACCGCCCGAGCGCGCGCTCGGCATCGGCCTTCAAGTTGCCGACGCGCTCGCCGCTTCGCACAAGTGCGGCATCGTTCACCGCGATCTCAAGCCCGACAACATCATGCTGATCCGTCGCCATCGCGAGACGGACTTCGTGAAGCTCCTCGACTTCGGCATCGCGAAGCTCACCGGCGACGCCGCGGGCTCGAGCCGCACGCGCACCGGCATCGTGATGGGAACGCCCGCGTACATGTCTCCCGAGCAGTGCGAGGGACGCGGCAACATCGATCACCGCACGGACATCTACGCGCTCGGCATCGTGCTCTACGAGATGATGACCGGCCGCGTGCCGTTCATCGGCGAGGGCTACGGCGAGATCCTCGTCCAGCACCTCACGCAGATGCCGCTGCCGCCGTCGCAGTTCAACATGATGAACGCGCACGTCGAGGCGATGCTCATGAAGGCGCTCGAGAAGCGGCCCGACATGCGCTACCCGACGATGGACGAGATGATGCGCGCGATGTCCGACCCGGTCGGCTACGTCGAGGCACACGGCGGAATCGGTGGCTTCTCGCAGCGGCAGCTCATGCCGTCGAACGCGCCGTTGCCCCCGATTCGCATGACGCCGCCGCCGATGACGGCCGGCATGACCGCGACCACGCCCGTTCCTGGTCATCACCTCACGCCGTACGGACTGCACTCGCCGATCCCCGGCGCGATCGGTCCGCAGTCGGCGATCATGCCGCCCGCGAAGAAGAACAAGTGGCCGCTGGTCGCAGCCGCCGTTGTCTTCGTCGCGGCGATCGCGGCGATCGCGTTCGTCATCACCTCGAAGAGCCGCTCTAGCGGTAGCGAAGTCCCCGAAGGCAGCGGCTCCGCAAATGCCGCCGCATCCGGCGCGGCGCCCGGTAGCGGCAGCGCGATGACCGTCGAGCACGGCTCGGGATCGAGTGCCGTGGTGGCGACCGGCAGTGGCAGCGCGCAGACGCAAGAGGGCAGCGGCAGCGCGAAGGTCGAGCCGCCTCCGCCGCCGCCGAAGACCACCGCGAAGCTGACGTTCAAGACCAAGCCGATGGGCGCGGAGATCCTCGTCAATGGCAAGGTGTTGCCCGACGTCATCACGCCGATGGCGTTCGAGTTCCGGATCAGCAACGACCCGCTCAAGATCACGCTGCGCAAGGACGGCTACGAGGACATCGTCCTCGACAAGTTCGTCGTCAGCGACGACGTCACGCAGCAGCTGCCAGAGTTCAAGAAGAAGCGGACGAGCAGCGGAACCGGCAAGGGTTCGGGCAAAGGCTCGGCAAAGGGCTCGGCCAAGGGTCCAGACGACAATTTGATGAGACCGGACTAAGGGGACGTATGAAGAAGCTCAGCCTGTTGTGCGCGCTCGTGCTCGCACCGACGCTCGCATTCGCGCAGCCCAAGACTCCCGAGGAGTGGTTCACCGAGGGCTCGAACCAGTACAACCTCGGCAACTTCGAGGCCGCGGTCAAAGCCTTCAAGGAAGGCTTCACGGCCGAGCCCGTCGAGCGCAAGAAGGCGGCGTACCTCTACAACATCGCGCAGACGTACCGGCAGATGAAGGACTGCGGCAACGCGCAGTTCTTCTACAAGCGCTTCCTCGCGCTCAAGGACGTCGACACGGTCAAGCCGCTGTCGGCCCAGGAGCGCAAGGACGTCGAGGATCGCATCAAGGAGCTCGAAGCCTGCGCACGCGAGCAAGAGGCGATCAAGAACCGTCAGCCCGACGGCATCACCAAGCCCGAAGGCGGCGAGACGAAGCCCGATCCCACGAAGGTCGATCCCACCAAGCCCGTCGTCGGTGTCACGACGCCGGTCGAAGGCGAGGGCGAAGGCGAAGGCGAAGTCCGCGCGACGGTCGACGGCACGCCGCGCCTCCTCTCCGCGCGTCTCGCGTTTGGCGGTTCGAAGGTCTCCGTCGGTGACGTCTCCGTCCCGCTCCAGGCCACCGTCGCCGTCATGGGCGGCTATCCGATCGTCATCAACGAGAAAATGACGGCGGAGGTGGGCATCGGCCTTGGCTTCACGCGCGTGAAGTGGGACGCGATGGAGACCACGGGCAAGACCGGCACCGCGTCGATGACCGCCGTGATGGCGAACGGCGCGATCAGCTACGGGATCGCCCCGAAGATGGCGATCCGCGGTGACCTCGGTCTCGGCATGCTCTTCTTCGGCAACATCAGCGAGTCGCCGTTCACGGAGCGGGCCGCGACCGACGGTGGTGCGCTCGCCCTCTTCCACGTCCGTGCGGGCGCCTCCTTCGATTACATGGTGACGCCCAACGTCCTCGTCACGGCCCCGCTCGCCCTCGGCTTTAGCCCCAAGAAGGACGGCATGTCTGGCGCCATCGTGTCCTTCGACTTCATGGTCGGCGTCGGCTATCGCATGTAAGCTTCAGCCGCGATGAAGAAATGCCCGTTCTGCGCGGAGGAGATTCAGGACGAAGCGATCAAGTGTCGCTTCTGTAACTCCTTCCTCTCCGCGGCGCCCGCCGGCGCACCTGCCCCCATGGCCGCTCTTGCGGCGCCGAGCGAGGCCGCGGCCCCTGCCGCACCACCGTTCGCGCGCGCCACGCCCAAGGACGACGAGCCTGTTACCGGCCGCAAGACCTTCTACGAAGGCGTTCCGTCGTGGAAGGCCTTCCTCGGTCACTACGTCCTGGTCGCGTTCGTCGCGCTCCTCCTGATCGGTGTCCTGCGCTTGCTCCAGGACACCAACACCACCACCATGCGCCGCATCCTCGACGTCGCCATCCCGGTCGGCGCCGCCGCGATCTTCTTCTTCGCGATCACCATCTATCGCAAGTCGATCAAGTTCCGCGTCACCAACACGGTGATCGAGACCGAGCGCGGCGTGCTCTCGAAGAACATCGACGTGCTCCAGCTGTGGCGCTGCCGCGACGTCCGCTATCGGCAGAACCTGATCGACCGCATCCTCGGCATCGCGCACATCGAGGTCTTCGCGCAGGACGCGACCACGCCGCACCTCGAGATCGTGGGCATGCCGGCGTCGCGCCAGCTCTTCGAGAACCTGCGCGATTCGATCGAGATCCAGCGCACGCACAAGAACGTATACGGCGTCGTCTCCTAGTCGTCGTGACCGAGCTTGAGGATCGGTCGTGCAGATGCAGGACCGTCCAGAGGAGGCCCGGATCTTGTTTCATCGAGCCCTCCAGCTTGCGCGTAGCGTTGGCGATCGCTCGCAAGAGGCGACAGCGCTGCATGATCTAGCCATTCTCGACGAGATGGCCGGCGACTTGGACCGATCCATCGATCAGTACAAGCAGTCGTTGGAGCTTCTTCGCGACCTCGACGAGCAACAGAAGCTCGCGACGACGCTCAACGCCCTCGGCGTGGCGCTCGACTACAAGGGGCAAGCGGACGCGGCGCAAGAAGCGTGGCGCGAGGCCCTCGAGATCCATACGGAGATCGACAACCCACCCGGCATCGCGAGCACGTTGAACAACATCGGTTCGGCGTTAGAGCGTCGCGGCAACGTGGAGGGCGCGATCAAACACTACTTGGATGCACTGGCGATTCAGGAGCGCGTAGGAGAGGTCGCGTACTCGAGATCCAGGAGCGGATCGAGGACAAGATCGGCGTGGCGGGGACGCTGCACAAGCTCGCCGAGGTCTTTGCAGACGAGGGCATCACGCCGGACGCCGACGAGTACTTCGCGAGGTCGATGGATCTCTTCAGCGCACTTGGCGATCGCATGGAGGTCGCGCTCGTCGAAATGGATCGCGCACACGCTTGGTCCAAAGCGGGTGATCACGCGAAGGCTCTTGCGTTTGGTGAGCACGCGCTCGCCATACGAGTCGAGCATGGCAACGAGCTCTATCTCGGTGCTGCGCTCCACAACCTCGGCATGCTCTACGGCGACGCTGGCGATCACGCGAAGGCGATCGATTCCTTGGAGCGTGCACTCGTACTCGCGGACAAGACCGACAACGACGACGGCATCTTGACCACGTTGTGCAGCCTTGCCGACGAGTACGCCTGTGTCGATCTCGACCTGAAAGCGATCGAGTGTTATCTGCGCGTCTTGGCGCTGGCCGAGCACGCCGACGATCGAGACCGACTTGCGAGGCGCTCGACGAGCTCGGCAGGTTGCATCGCGGGCTCGCGGATGATGCGCCAGCGATCGCGTTTACTCGGCGCGCCCTCGCCATCTACGAGCAGGAAGGCAAAGCCCGCGAGGTCGAGCGTCTTCGTTCTCGCCTCGAACGGCTCGAGCGAACGAATCCGAGCTGAAGCGCGGCCTCATCATTGATTTTCGCTGTCCGCTTGTGGCGGGAGGATCCCGAGAAGTGCAGCCAACGATCGTGCTCGCTCGATCGACCGAACGTAGAACGCGAACACGAAGGCGCTCTGGATGCCCAAGGTTCAGCGCGCACCGCCAACAATGGGCCGGTCGTTTCGAGTCGCGGGAGATCTCGTGGGGCGTTCGACCGGGCTCGGACAGATCCACGGGCACCCAGTCCCAGCTGGGACTGAGCGCCATCGCACTCGACGTCCCTACCCTACCCTATGCGCCCCGTCCCACGTGGGACGTCCATTGGACGTCCGCCGGTCGACCATGGTGTACCGCGGGACGTCCAATGGACGTCCGCCGCGAGACGGGGCACCGCAGATCCGCGCCCGTGGGATCGGCCGGTCGTCGTCACACTCAGGTCGGAGGAACCGATCCGCTACAGCATCTTGATTCCTACCGAGACACATGACCGCAAGATTGGCCATCGCGTGATCGCCGTCGTGCGCTCGATGAACGAGGTGATGCAGGTCGAGGTACCTGGTCGCGCGGCAACCAGGGCCGACGCAGGTGAAGTGATCGCGGTGGAACACCTTGCGACGTATCGCAGCGGGGACCGTCGGTGTAAACCGGGTGAGCTCGTTGCTCTCGAGGTCACCGATGTGCTCGGCATCGCAGATCGGCGCCTTCCACGAAGCTCTGCTTGCACACGTCACAGTTCGCGCACGCGCAAGCTCAGCGATCCTCGACGAGGATCCTGCACGACTCGTCGAAGTCGCTCGCCGCGCACGTCGATTCCTGTCAAGCGAGTTGTTCGAAAGTCAAGCGTTAGCGTTCGGTCAGCGTTCGCGGATCGATCGCGTAGATCTCGACGAGCGCATCGAACAGCGCTGCATCGAGCGTGCGCAGCTTGCGCGGGCACTCGAAGAACAGCTCCGTCGCCGACGCGAACAGCTCCGGACCCTGCGCATCACCGATGAGCTCCGTGACGATCATGTCGCCTTCGATACGGTGGTGGAGCGGGAATTTATGCAGCAGCGTGCGCCAGCGATCGTAGTGCGCGTGCGTGATGAGCGCATCGAGCTTGCCGTCGGCGTCGTCGAACGCGTGGGCGAATTCGTGGAAGACGGTGTGCTGGCCCTCGGGGCGTAACAGGCCTGCCGCGACGGCCGTCCAGCCGAGCTCGACGACGGCCCACGTGTCGACGACCTCGTCGTTCAGCGTCGACTGCATCTGCTGATAGAAGCCGCCGACGGACTTGCCGACCTCGGGGCGCAGGATGATCTGGCGGACGTGATCGAACGCGGCGATGTCGCGTCCGATGACGAGGAGCGAGGCGCAGGTCGCGACGATCACGCGCGCGCGATCGTCGACGACGAAGCCGTCGGCGCCGACGAGCTCCTTCTCGCCGAGGAAGACGAGGATGTCCCCGTGGAGCTTGTCGCGCTGTATGCGCGTGAGGCCGTAGGTCTGCGGGATTTCGGCGACGAACGGGTACCACTCGGGCGGGAAGGGGCGGGCGCGTAGTGCGGCGCGCTTCTCGGCATCGACGGCATGTGCATGCGCGAGTGCGCGCTTCGCGAACCACCGGGTGATGCGTGCGAACACGCGCCGATGGTAACTACTTCGACGCGGACTGGCAGCTCTTGAGGAGCGCCTCTGCCTGGGACTTCGTGAAGTTGCCGTAGCCCGTGTTGAAGCACTTGTAGCTGTCCTCGCCGGCCTTCACCTCTGCGGCGAAGTGGAAGTTGTTGTCGCCGCCGAGCTCGGACTTGGATTCCCAGAGGATCGCTTCCGGCGTGTCGACGTGGAACTTGACGACCTTGTCGAGCGAGTCGCTCGAGGCTTCGCCCTTCACCTTCGCGACGTGCTTGCCGGGCTCGAACGCCTTCGAGATCTCGTAGGCCTGGCGCTCGCCGATGCGCACGACGACGCCGGTGAGACCGGCCTCGAGCTTCGCGCCCGCTGGGACCTTGGCCTTGAGGCCCTTGAGCGATTTGTCGTCGGGATCGGTGACGGCGGCGCCGATGTCAGCCGTGTCGGTCAGCTCGATCGGCTTCTCCGGCGCCTTCGGCTCGACGGTCTTCTTGTCCGCGGCGGCTCCGCCACCATCCTCCTTCTTCGAGCACGCGGTGAGAGGAAGGAGCAGGACAGCTGCGATCAGGAGGAATTGCTTCATGGCCGCGGAACGTGTTCACGCCCCGCGCCAGCGCCTATGCGCGCGAAGGGACTGCGGCGAGCCCGCCGAGCTGGGTTCGCGCGGACCCGAACGGCCAGGGCGCGTCGGAACCGAGGACCCAGCTACGGCGCGTACTGGATGCCGGCCGCGAAGAAGAACGGGATCGCATCGCGCGCGTCGTCGATCGGCGCGCCGAGCGAGAGGAACGGCTGCAGACGCTCGCCCATGAACCGCACCGTGAAGGCGAGCGTGTGGACCCAGTCGTTGTTGTCGTCGAAGTCGTCGAGGTCGTAGAGGTTCGCGAGCTCGAGGCTGAGCGCGACCACGCCGAGGTCGATGCCACCGCCGAGGTTGAACCGGAGCAGCTCGTCGGCGGCGTCGTCGTCGTCGAAGCCGATGTCGAAGCCAAGGTCGACGCGCAGGAAGACGTTGTCGACGTGGATCAGCGGCGAGACGCTGATCCGCCCGTACCAGGCGTTGGGCACCGCGAGCGCGAGGTCGGTGAGGCGCGGGAACGTCGCGTAGAAGTTCGTCGCGGCGCCATCGCGATCATCGGATGCGGTGGGCAGCGCGACGCCGAGCCGAAACACCCACGACAGCCTCGGGTTGTTGGTGATGACGAAGAGGCCGCCGAGCTCCAGATTGCCGATCGAGGTCGTGGGATCGGGCAGGAGGTCGGGGTCGTCCTCTTCGCCAAACGAGTGGGCGAGTGGGAACGCGCCGTAGAAGCCGAAGCCGCTATCGGTGACGTACTGCCCGTAGAGCTCGAAGCGCAGCGCAGCGTCGTAGAACGGCGAATCGATGGAGCTGATCGCGCCGTCGATGCCGAACTTCGAGATGCCGTCGCCACGGTCGAGCGTGGCCATGTCCGGTGCTCGTTGCGCGTTCGCCGCGCTCGCGAGCATGAGGACGATCGAGACAACGATGATCCGCATTCGTCCATCGCAACATGGCTGCGTGTATGTGTGGCGGACCGCGTGAGTCTTTCGACTTTCACGCGTGCCCGCGCTTACGCTTTGCGCAGCGTCTTCAGCTTGAGTGGATCGACGCCGGTCAACACGACCTCACCCGTCGGCGAGATCCGGATCTCACCGGTCGGTGTCGCTTCGACATCCGCGAGCGAGTAGCGCTCGGTGAGCAGCAAGATGCGCTGGTTCGCCGAGCCACGCAGCCCGGTCGCGAGGCGCTCGGCGGCGACGTAGCGGCCATCGATCAACACGTCGAGGTGCGCGAGGACCTCGAGGCCCGACGGCAGCGCCTGGATCTCCTCGCGCGTGTAGCCCGAAAACGCGAGCGTCGACAGCCCACGTGCACGCGCCGCCTCGAGCAGCGGCACGATCGCGGCGGCTTGCTGTAGCGGCTCGCCGCCCGAGAGCGAGAGCCCGTCGGCGCCCGCGGGCACCTGGGCCATCAGCTCGTCGACGGTCATCGCCGTGCCGCCCGCTTCGTGCGTCGCCGGATTGAAGCAGCCGGCGCAGCCGAGCGTGCAGCCTTGCAGCCACACGACGAACCGCGCGCCCGGACCATTGGCCCGACTACGCGGCTCGATCGCGTGGACCCGGATCACTTGGTCGGCTTCGGCACGACAGGCGCCGCACGCTCGAGCGTCACGCCGCCGACATCGATCTCTTTGAACAAGAGGTCCGGCGTGATCACGCCGCTCTCGATACCACCCGACGGCACGAAGCCATCGTCGGTGCCGCCTGTCAGGCGCAGCTGCAGCTGGCTCTCGGCGGCCGCGAGGAAGTTGTACGTCGTGACTTCCTTCGACACGCCGATCACGTCTTTCCACGCGCGCATCGGAACCTCGGTGAGCTGCACGCCACGCACGAGCTCTTGCTTGCCGTTCGGATACACGCGGTAAGCGAGGATCGTCGGCGGCGGCAGCGCCTGGTCGGTGCTCTTGATCATCGCGACGAGCTCGCGGCGCGAGAACTCCGGCGCCGACGTGATCGCCGCATCGTCGAAGCGCTTGATGATCAGGCCGTACTTCTGTCCCTCTGCCTTCGCGGTCGCGACGAGCTTCTGTGCCAGCTGCTTGCGCGAGACGGCGCCCTTGCCCTGGACGAACAGGTTCGTCGCGCTGCCGTGGAACGAGCCACCCTCGGCGGTGCGGCGCGCGTGGCCGTTCGACTGCTGGCCCTTGTGCGATGGCGTGCGGCTCGTCAGCAACGTCTTGAGCGTGCCGTCCTTCACGAGCTCGACCTTCTGCGCGGGCACGCCCTCGTCGTCGATGCGGTAGCCGCCGATCAGCGCCTTGCCGGCGCCGACCTTCGCGGTGGGGTCGTCGTAGATCGTGAGGATCGGCGAGAGCGGCTTGAGGCCGACCTTGTCGGTGAGCGCACCGCCGAACGTCTTCACCTCGGCCGGCGTCAGGCCTTCCGGCACCGGCGTACCGCCGAGATGCGGCGCGAGCGTCGTGCGGATGATGCCGACCGCGCCTTCACCCTCGAACAGCACGGGACCGGAGTAGCGATCCATCACCGGCGCCTTCGCGAGCGCGGAGATTGTCTCCGAGAGCTTCTTCGATTCGGCCTTGAGCTCGTCGTCCGCCGGCAAGTCCTTCGCCGTGTGGCCGTAGCGCAGGAAGTATTGCGAGAGTGCCTGGCCGTCGTCGGCGCGGCCGCTCGCGGCGATCAGCACGCCCGAAGCGCGGCGCGTATCCGTGACGCTCGTGCCTTCGGTCGTGATGTACCAGCGGCGCTCGAGATAGCTCGTCACGGCGACGCGCGAGTCACGAATATGCGGCGCATCGCGGTAGACCGCGGACAACATCTTCGCGCGGCCTTCGAGCTCGTCGAGCGTCTCGAGCACCGGCACGAGGATCGGCTCCTCGGCGACGACGACGTACGGCCCCGGCGGCGGATCCTTCGGCGGTGCCTTGTCGGGCGGCGCCTTCTTCTCCTCCTTCTTCGGCGCCGTCGGCGCTTGGCCGTTGAGCGGGCTGAACGACGCGACGTCGACAGGCCGGCTCGCACCGCCCGCATTGCGCGCTTCGATCTTCGCGCGCAGCTGGATCAGCGCCTCTTTGTACGCCGAGTCCGTCACCAACCAGGCGGCGCGCTTCGCGATGCGCGGCGTTGCTTCGAGCGGCAGGTTGAGCGCGACGACGCCGTCGAACTCGTCGGCTTGTGGCACGACGAAGTTCGTGTTGTCGAACTGCGGCGAGCCGACGCGCACGCGCACCTCGAGGTTGACGAAGTGACGGTTGCGCTTGCTCGTGGTGTGACCGAGCGAGGCCGAGACGTCGTTGACGTCGACCTCGGTGATCTTGTACGCGATGTGATACGGCTTCGGCGCGCCGGGGATCACGAGGTCGGTCATCTGCCGGTTCATCTCTTCGGCGATGACGTCGAGGATCTCCGTCGTGACCGCCCTCGACGGCGGACCGAGCATGGGCGCTGCTGGCTTCGCCTCCGCTTGCACCAGGGCCGGAACGAACGCGAGCGGAAGAACGAAATACTTCTTCATGGCGTGACCATCCGCTCCGAGCTGCTCGGAGCTCCCATTGGCTTGATCGACGGCGGCGGCAACACCGGCGGACGATCCGGCGGGATGTAGCCCTTCTCGACCTCGATCTTCTCGATCAGCAGCGACGGCGCCGACGCCGAGACGGGCACCCAGCCCGACTCCGCACCACACACGCCGTTGAACGTCTCGATCTCGCGGCTCGCCGCGCGAATCGACTGCAGCGCGACGAGCGGCGTGCCGCTGAAGTCGATGCCGCGCACGAGCTCGCGACGGCCATCCGGGTACAGGCGATACGCCATCACCGGGTTGACCTTGAACGCCTGCGGCGCGAACGCCGACGTGTTCGTGAAGCCGCCCGAGATGTCGGTGAAGATCATGCCGAACGGCCGGTTCTGCCGCTTGATCTCTCCGATCAGCATCTTCTCGAGGTCGGCGCGCGGCACGCTCTTGCTCGCCTCGACGACGAGGTTGCCTTGCCGCGCGACCGGCGGCAGGCCCGGAGAGCGCCGGCCGTGGCCGTTCGATTTCTCGAAGCCCGTGATCGGGTTGCGACCCATCACGAAGCCGACGAGCTTGCCCTTGTCGATCAGGTTCGCGCGCTTGGCGCGGACGCCTTCGTCGTCGAACCGATAGAAGCCGTTCACCTGCACGCCGTTGAGCGTCGTGATCGACGGATCGTCGTAGACGCTCAGCCACTCGGGCGCGATGTCTTTGTTGACGTACGAGGCGAAGGTCTGGCCGCCGGTCTTGTCCTTCTGGCGGTGACCTTCGATGCGGTGACCGAACACTTCGTGGAAGAACACGCCCGACGCGCGACCCTCGAGGATCGCGGGTCCGACGTACGGCTCGGCGAGCGGTGCCTTCTCGAGGTCCGAGAGGTCCTTGGTGACCTCCTTGATCATCGCGTCGATCGCCGCGTCGTTTGGCAGATCGGCGGGCGCGCGGCCGAAGCGCTGCTCGAGGCGCGACAGGTTCATGCCGTCATCCGCCTTCACACCGACGGAGACAGACATCTGCGCGTTCGTCCACGAGAGCTGCAGCTGCGCGCCTTCGCTGTTCACGAAGTACGCGGTGTTGAGCTGGAAGATCACCTGACACGTGCCGCGCGTGGCAGGAGGCGCGAGTGCCTTCGCGCTGCACTTCTTGAGGCGCTCGATCCACTGCTGCTTCTCGAACTTCAGCTCGGCCGGCTTGTCGATGTAGATCTCGGGCTCCGCCGACGAGAAGTCCGCGATCGCGGTCTTCGACGTCTTGAGCGTCGACTGATCCTGCATGACGTAGCCGAGCGCCGTGACGGCTTCGCGATAGCGGCGATCCGTCTCGAGCCACAGCGCGTTCGAGATCGCTTGCTTGTCGTCGCCAAACGGCACGACCCCGCGGCGCGTGAGCGGGTGGTTGAGACCGTTGTTGTCGTCGGCGAGCGCGCGCGTGTTGTCGAGCCCGGGCTTGCCGACGCGAACCTCGACGTCGAGGTTGCGCGCGGTATCATCGCTGTCGGAGATCAGCGCGCCACCCTCGGCTTCGAGGCTGACGACGCGTTGCTCGACGAGCTGATACGCGAGGTAGTACGCCGGATCCTTCTCCATCTTGCGAAGGATGGCGATCTCGCGCTCGTTCTCGGCCTTCAGCACGTCGAGCAGCGGAGACCGCTTATCCGGCGAGTGGCCCTCGGTTGGGGGCGTCTGAGTGAGCTCGATCTTGGCGGGGATCGCCGGAAGGTCGAACTTGATCTCGGGATCCGGGATGTTCGGCTTCGTGGTGGTGCCACCGCCGCCTCGACCTGGACAAGCCGCGAGCCCTGCGACGCCGGCGAGTACGCCGAGCGATTGAATCCATCGCATATGGCCGAAACACTAGCACGTGTATGATGAGTGCCACCGTGTCCTTGGGCCGTCCTACTGTCCTCGTCATCCACGACGATGGCGATGCGCTCGACGTCCTCACGAGGCTGTTCGAGGGCAGCGGTTTCGACGTGCTGACGGCCGTCACCGGCTTTCGCGCACAGGCGTCGCTCGAGGCGGATCGCAAGATCGACGTCGTCGTCGCGCCCTGGGACTACGCGCATCCCGTCGGTGGCGACGTCTATCGCTGGTCGCTCCAGCGGCGCTACGACCTGCGCGATCAGTTCGTGTTCCTCGCGTCGGAAGTCCCGCCCGAGTTCGACCGGATCGTCGCAGGGCGATGCCTCGCGGTCTCGATGGCGCGCTCGGCGGAGATCGTACGCGTCGCACTCGCCACGATTCGCCGCGCGGAATCACTCGAGCTCATGCGCGATGCGGCGCTCGCCGTCGACGCCGACCAGCCCACGCTCCTCCTCGCCGAGGACGAGCCGATCCTCCTCTCGATCATCGCCGAGCTCCTCGGCGAGCTCGGCTACGCGGTCACCGCGGTCGAGTCGGGAAACGGCGCGATCGCACGGGCGGACATGCAGGACTTCGACGTCATCGTCGCCGACTGGCACATGGACGACGGCAACGGTGGCGACTTGTTCCGCTGGCTACTCGCGCGCAAGCCCTACCTCGCCGGTCGCGTCGTGTTTCTCTCGGGTGACGAGAGTGAAGAAGTCGGGCGCGTCGCGCCGGGCCGCCCGATGATCCGCAAGGGTCAGGATTCGGGCGCGCTGCTCAAGGTCATCCGCGAGATCGTGCGCGAGGTCCGCGGCGACGAGTCCGAGGAAGAAGAAACCGCGACCGTCGTGGAGAAGCTGGCGCCCGAGCCTGACCGGGCGCCCGAAGAAGGCAACGCCACGGTGCCCGTCGAGGTCACCCGCCTGAAACCAGACGAGTAGTCGTCAAACTCTCTCGCACGAGTGCTCGAGGTTCGCGAGCTCCTCGCAGAATTTCCGCGCGATCTCGCCGTCGAGCCCCCGCGAAATTTCGCGGAGTCGGCTCACCGAGGCGAGGATCTTCGCGCGTTCGTCCGCGGTGTCCGCTCGATGCTTCTGGACTGCGCGGTGCTGCCTGATCAGCGCACTCGTGCGCAGCAGTAGCTCGGAGCGCGTGAACGGTTTCGCCAATAGATCGTCAGCGCCTGCGTCCAGGGCGGGTGCCGTCGCGTCTCGATCACCAAGTGCTGTCATGAACATCACGGGAACATCCGCAAATGCCGCATTCGCGCGAATGCGGCGACACGTTTCGAAGCCACCGATCCCGGGCATGAGGACGTCGAGGATGACGAGATCGAAACGATCACTCTCGAGCAGGGCGAGTGCCTGCTCGCCGCTACTCCGCGTCACCACGCGATGACCGGCGGACTCGAGATGTCGAGATGCAACGAGCAGGTTCTGAGGCGAGTCATCAACGATGAGGATGGGTGCTGTCATGTGAGCTTCCTGGTGACGAAGGCATGCGCACGGTGAAGGTGGTGCCTATGCCGGGTTGGCTCTCGACTTCGATCGTTCCGCCGTGCAGGTCGACGAGCCGCTTGGTAAGCGCGAGACCGAGCCCTGTGCCCGGTGGCTGCTCGCTATTAACAGGGCCGAGCTGCTCGAAGGCGCGGAACAGTCGCGGCTGATCCTCACGCGAGATCCCGATCCCCTCGTCGTGGACCGCGATCGCGACGCCGCGGTCATCAGTCACGGCGGAGACCTCGACGCGTCGATCTCGATCAGTGAACTTCACCGCGTTGGAGATCAGGTTGTAGAGGATCTGGCGCAGCCGCAGTGGGTCCGCAAAGACCTGCGATTTCGTCGTCGACACGGTGCTCGCCAGGACGACACCACGATGTGTGGCTAGCGGGAGGAGCATCGACACCGCCTCTTCGATGGCCTCGCAGGCATCGACAGGTTCCGGGAAGAAGTCCTGCTTCCCGGCCTCGACCTTCGCGAGATCGAGCACGTCATTGACGAGGGCGAGCAGGTGACGGCCGCTGTCGACGATGCCGTCGACGTATTCCGCTTGGATGGGCGTGATCGGATCGGCGCCGTCGATGTGGAGCAACTCGGCCAGGCCGATCACCGCGTTGAGCGGCGTGCGGAGCTCGTGGCTCATGCTCGCGAGGAACCTCGACTTCGCCTGACTGGCGGCTTCAGCAGCCTCGCGCGCGCGCTCCAGTTGGTGGATGAGCGTGCGCTCGTGGGTCACGTCTCGGAAGAACGTGACCCGGCCGACGATCTCCAACGACGCGGGCAGCTTGATCGGAGCGCTGTACCGCTCGATGATGGTGCCGTCGATGAGGACGAGCTCTTGCTCGTCGACTTCCGCCGAGTCATGGAGCGCGCGAATGCGCGCGACCGCGGCCGCCGGATCTGAAAAGCGTTTCGACGCGTGCTCGACGCACAGCGCATGATCGGCGCCGGTCATGACCTCGGCGGGAATCTGGAAGATCTCGCCAAACCGTCGATTGACGGCGATCAAGCGGCGCTGCCGATCGACGACCGCAATTCCTGCGTTCGCGGACTCCAAGGTCGCGCGCAAGACCGCATTACTCTCCTCGAGCTTGCGTTGGTGTTTTGCGATCTCGCTCTCGCTGTTGCGTTTCAGATCCAGGTACAGGCCCTGGAGCTCTCGCGACGAGATGTCGATCGAGCGCTCGAGCGTGTAACGATCCTGGTCGGCGTCGTGGTAGGTGCGGCTGAGCCGCGCGAGCAGGCCTTGCCAGACCTCCAACGGCGGTACCTCGTCGACACTTGCGCCTGCGCGACGAAGCATCCGAGCCAACAGTGGGTGCAACGCCGAGCTCATGCGGCTTCACCCAGGAGTGTCAGCGTCATCGTCTGGTTGTGCAGATCACAACGGCCGGTCGCATGCGGAGAGATTTCGCCATAGGAGTAGAAGCCGATCTGACGCGTACCAGGTGGCAGCACATCGATCGTGGCTTCGGTCTCTTCCTCGGTGCGTTCACCCAGAACGAGGCGTCGCCCGACGCAGCTGATCGCGATCGAGAGCACCGGCCCCGTGCTGTCGAACCCGCTCGCACTGGCGGCGCCTTGTGCCCCCATGATCAGACGGTCGAAGTTCGCGCGCATCAACTTCACGTATGCGCCGACGGGGACATCGCCCGCGAAGGTCATCGATTGAGTCGCCTCGTCGACGGAGAGCACGGTCCTCGTCGACCACGCTCCATTGGCAAAGCAAAACGTCGCGAGCTGCATGGGCAGTCGGTTCGGCCGCCTCGAGGCAAGGTGAGTGGCTCTCGTGGGTAGCACCTGGGTAGCCTGCAATCCGATTCGCCCGAAATGGCCGAACTGGTCTCTTGATGGACGCCCTGGTTCAGGACTTGGCAGTACCGATCGGAATCTTGACCGGCGATCGGTTCGAGTACGCGAACGGTGCGCTGCTGAAGTTCTGTGGGCGTCAGATCCTCGGTGTTGGTTGGCGAGACGTGTTTTCAGAGCGCGATCACGCGACCATGGCCGGCGCGATCGCCGCTGCGATTTCCGGCCAGACGCGTCGCCACGCAGTGCACTGCATCAAGGGTGGGACGACGGTCGTCGTCGAGGTGTCACTGTCTCCCACACTGCACGACGGCAGCAATGCCGTCGCGATCGCGCTCGAGGATGTCAGCCTGCGCGAGGTACTCGCAGAGCGCCTGATGGAGTCCGAGAATCGGCTCCAGCGCCTCGTCTCGAGCGTCGGCGACGCCATCGTCGCAGCTGACGCGCGCGGTCGCATCATCCTCTGGAACGAAGCCGCGACTCGCACGTTCGGGTACACCGAGCTCGAAACTCTCGGCGAATCCTTCGCGATGCTCTTCCCCAGGGATCAAGCGGAACAGTACACGTCCCAACACTTCGCAACCGGTGCGCTCGCGGCGCTCAACCGGACCACATTCTCGCGCGGACGGCGCAAGAGTGGCGCAACGTTTCCGACGCAGATGTCGTTTGCGTCATCGGACTTCGGCGGTGCGGTGTGGTTCACGGCCGTCATTCACGATGACTCCGAGCGCCAGCAGCTGATCGATAGTCTCGGACGCTCGGAGGCGAGCTTTCGCGCGCTGGTCGAGCAATCGCCGGATCCGTTGTTCGTTCACGGACCCGGCAGGAACGATCGCGAGGTCATCTACGCGAACGACTCGATGCATGCTCTGCTCGGCCACGATCTCGGGAAGCTCGTCGGACGGTCGGTAGAGACATTCGTGCACCCGGAGGATCGCAAGAAGCTCGCGGAGTATCGCCGTGTCGAGCCACGCGCGACGCTCGAGCTTCGATGGCTAACAGCCGACGGTAGCGTCCTCGACATCCAAGTTGTGTCGCGCGTCGTACGATTCGAGGATCGTCCCGCGGTCCTGGTGTTCGCGCGCGATGTCACGGATCGCCTGCGTCAGGAACGCGAACGCGCTCGAGCTGAAGCCGTGCTGCGACAATCAGAGGAACGTCACCGCATCATGTTCGATGCGAACCCCCTGGCGTCGTGGATGCTGGATCCAGAAACGTTGCGATTTACATCTGTCAACGACGCGATGGTACGCACGTATGGATACTCGCGAGAGGAGCTCCTGCAGCTGACGATGCTCGATCTGCGCGTTAAAGAGGGCGACGTGCAGAGCGTCGATGTGAAACGGCATCGTCGCAAGGATGGCGCGATGATCGACGTCGACATCACGGTGCATCCAATTCCACTTGCGGGTGGAACGATGGTGCTCGGGATCGGAAAAGACGTCACCAACGAGCTCCGACTCGAGGAGCAACTGCGGCAGACCCAGAAGATGGAAGCGGTGGGACAGCTCGCCGGCGGTATCGCGCACGACTTCAACAACATCCTGGCCGTGATCACCGCGAATACCGATCTGGCACTCGAGGAGCTGGGTCGCGACCATCCCGTTGCAGCGGAACTGGTCGAGATCGACGCTGCCGCGACGCGAGCAGCGGGGCTCACGCGCCAGCTGCTCGCGTTCAGCCGCAAGGAACGCCGCGAGGTGAAGCAGCTGGCGCTGAACGGAATCGTTACCAACCTCGAGAAGATGCTGTCTCGCATCGTCGGCGAGGACATCGCGATCTCGGCGCTGCTCGCGTCGCAGCTCGGAACGATCGAAGGGGACGCGGGTCAGGTCGAGCAGATCCTGATGAACCTGCTCGTCAATGCCCGCGACGCGATGCCAGGTGGTGGCCGGGTGTTGATCGAGACGGCAAATGCGGAGCTCGACGAGCTCGATGCCACCACGATCGGCATCAGCGCGGGCCACTACGTCATGTTGTCCGTCAAAGACACGGGCTGCGGAATGGACAAATCCGTTCGCGCGCACATCTTCGAGCCCTTCTTCACGACGAAAGAGATCGGAAAGGGCACCGGCCTTGGCTTGTCGACGGTGTTTGGCATCGTCAAACAGAGCGGCGGTGCGATCACGGTGGAGTCGGACCTTGGCCAGGGCACGACCTTCCGGATCTATTTCCCCCGCGTCCACAACGAGGCTGACGTCGCGCCGCAGCAACCGCGTTTTGTGGCGCCGCAGGGCTCTGGAACCGTGCTGCTCGTCGAGGATGATGTGCAGTTGCGACTCGTGTTGCGCCGCTATCTAATAAAGTGGGGCTTCACGCTACTCGAGGCGGCAACAGGCACCGCGGCGCTCGAGCTCGCTCGCTCGTACAAAGGCCCCATCGACTTGCTCCTCACCGATCTCGTGATGCCGGAGCTGGACGGGCGTTCGCTGTCCAAGCTGATGCTCGCCGAACGTCCGTCGACCCGCGTGGTTCTCATGTCGGGATACACCGAACACCCGGCACTGCAGAACGCGGAGCTCGGGCCTGCCGACCACTTCATGCAGAAGCCATTCACCGCCCAGGCACTGTCGGAGACTCTTCGTCGCGTCCTCGTGTGACTACCAAGGCGTGTTAGCCGAAACTAGGTGCGCGCGGGGTGGGGACGATCGATGCTCGCTCCATGTCACGCGTGCTCTTGCTCGTGCTCTTCGCGGCCTGCGGCAGCTCGTCGCCGAGCCAGCCGAAGGACGATGCACAGGCGACGGGCGATGGTCCGCCGCCAAATCCCGATGCGCCACCGGGCGGCCTCGTGCCGGGCACGCTCGCCGTCAGCTGGATGCACGGCTCGCAGAACTGCGCCGCGAACACGGACCCCGAGGTCCAGGTGCACATGTACAACGCGAGCACGATCATCATCCGGCAGAACAAGTGCCGCACGTTCGAGGCGCCGTTCATCTACGTGCTCGTCGGAACGACCTCGGCCCTGATGCTCGACACCGGCGGCACGAACACCGTCACGCTGCGCGACACCGTGCGCGGCCTGATCGGCGCGAAGCCACTGCTCGTCGCGCACTCGCACGCGCACGGCGATCACACGGCGTCGGACTCGCGGTTCAGCGGCCAGGCGAACACCACGCTCGTCGCGGTCACGCGCGCCGCGGTGCAGGCGACGTTCGGCATCACGACGTGGCCGACCAGCGTCGGCACGTACGAGCTCGGCGGCCGCACGCTCGACATCCTCGGCATTCCGGGTCACGAGGCGCAGCACATCGCGATCTACGATCGCCAGACCGGGCTCCTCCTGACCGGCGACACGCTCTATCCCGGCCTCCTCTTCATCAACGACTGGGCGACGTACCGCACGACGATCGGACGCCTCGCGCAGTTCGTCGGCTCGCACCCGATCTCGTACGTCCTCGGCGCGCATATCGAGATGACGTCGACGCCGAAGCAGGTCTATCCGTACGGCACGACGTATCAGCCCGCCGAGCACGTGTTGCAGCTGACCGCTGCGCACGTCACGCAGCTCGACGCGCAGCTCACGCAGCTCGGAGCCACGCCACCGGCGCAGCCGGTCGCGCTCGATGACTTCATCATCGATCCGCAGTAACAGCTCCGTTGCGCGTGCGACTTGGTGCGAGCCCGCGCATCATTGGTGGGTGCGTACATCGTGGATCGTGGCGTTGGTCATCGCAGTGGCAGCGTGTGGCAGCGGCGGTGCGAAGCCGAAGCCGCTGGCGAACACGGGCTCGTCGGCCGCGAAGCCGGCGGCCAAAAAACCAGCGACGGAGTTCCGTTTCGAGCTCGTCGCATCGAGCCTCGAAGGCGCATCCGCCGAGGGCGTCGTGCGCGACTCCGGCACGAAGGAGCCGCTGGTCGGTACGACGGTCGTCCTGAGCTCACCGGCCCTGCAGGGCGAGCAGGTCGCGATCACCGACGAGAAGGGCTACTTCAAGCTGACGGATCTCCCGCCCGGTGACTACACGCTCAGCGCGTACGGCAGCGACCAGACCACGCAGGGCAAGTTCAAGGTCGAGAAAGGCAAGCTCGCGCGGATCACCCTCGACTGGGATCTCGCCGTGAACGCCGGCGAGAACGCCGGCGAGATCGTCCAGATCGAGGCGGAGCCCGAGCCAACGTTCAAGACCGCGCTCGAGGCGCTTCGTCGCGGCGCGATGGCCCAGGCCGTCAAGCTCGGTCGCGCCGAACTGGCGAACAAGCCAACCGCGCAGCTCCACGGCGTCCTCGCGTTCGCGACCTACGGCTTCGCGCTCGAGTCATTCCGCTTCGAAGGCTTAGCAGCCGGTGGCAGCGCGAAGACGGCGAAGGACTTCAAGAACGCGATGGCGAACTTCCTCACCGAGCTCGACAAGGTGCAGACGCACCTCATCGCGGCCGCCAAAGATCCGAAGTTCACGCTCGAGCTGTGCGTCGCCTGCATGGCAGCGGACGATGGTCACTTCAGGATCGCCGGCTTCGGCGCGCTCGATGTCGAGCGCGACCGCGCGGGCAAGCCGATCCCCGAAGGCGACAAGCGGCGCCGCCCGACCTACCGCTTCGATCACGGCGACCTCGCGTGGGCGCGCGCGATGATCAGCTACCACCAGGCGATCGCGAACATCACGCTCGCGTACGACTGGGGGTGGATCGATCGCCTGATGTCCGAGGACGGCGATGCGAAGCTCGACAAGAAGATCAAGATCAAGCTCCTCGAGCCCGCCAGGATCGCCAAGGCGCGCGAGCTCCTCCTCTCCGGCCTCGTCGCCTCCGACGAAGCCCGCCTCGCCTTCCTCGCCGAGACCGACGACGATCGCGAGTGGGTCCCGAGCCCGAAGCAGAAGAACTACGCCTCGCCGCTCGCGGTCGACGTCGCGCTCTACAAGTCCTGGGAAGACGTCGTCGCCGACGTGCGCACGCTCGTCTCCGGCACCACCGGCATCTCGCTCAAGTCACTCTGGTCGGTGTTCGGAGAGAAAGGGGCGCCACCGGGCTTCATCGACCTCGGCGCGATGCTGTCGTCGCCGAAGGACATCGTGTTCGAGCTCGGCGCGATCGACCGCATCGAGATCGAGAAGAACGTGGCGAAGCGCGCGAAGCTGATGACGACATTCCTCCAGGGCCTCCTCGGCAACGGCTACAAGGCGAAGATGAAGGCGTCGCCGCTCACGGATCGTCTGATCCAGCTGCGCAAGGATCGCGACGTCGCGGAGCAGGTCTTCGAGGACAAGCTGAAGTACGTCCTCTGGCTCAACTGAGCGGGCTGTACTCGCCGGTGCTTCGCGTCGGCGCTAGAAAGAACCCGGTTGATGTGGTCGGCGTGCCGCCAGCTTCTCGTTTGATCCCGAGAGTTGCAGCCAACGATCATGCTCGCACGATCGACCAAACGTAGAACGCGAACATGAAGAAGCTCCGGACGCGGATGATTGAGGCGTGGCCCGCACCGCCAACGATGCGGTGGTCATTCCGAGCCGCGGGTTTCGACCTCGTCGCGCGTTCGACCGGGCTCGGACAAATCTAGGGGCACCCAGTCCCAGCTGGGACTGAGCGCCATTGCACTCTCGACGTCGTCGTCGCGCTGCCACGTGAACTGGAGGTCTGGCGCGCGTCCCGTGATCGTCAGCTGTCCGGCGTGATGTCGCTGATGGCAGCCGAAACATATGACCACCAGATTGGCCATCGAGTGATCGCCGCCGTGCGCTCGATGAACGAGGTGATGCAGATCGAGGTGTCTGGTCGCGCGGCAACCAGGGACGACGCAGGCGAAGTGATCGCGGTGGTACACCTTGCGACGAATCGCAGCGGGGACCGTCGGTGTCACGCGGGTGAGCTCGTTGCTCTCGAGGTCACCGATGTGCTCGGCGTCGCAGGTCAGGCGCGCGGCGGTCGCCGCGTCGATCGGGAGAGCTTGGCCCGCGCCTTCCACGAAGCTCTGCTTGCACGCCTTGCACGTCGTGACCGCGGTCTGCACCGCCGGCCGCGGGACGTCGTCGGTCGGCCCGGAGGGTTCCGTAGCACGGCGGCACACCGTCTGGAGGAAGTCGTCGTCGGAGAGGCGCTCGTCCGCCTCATCCTCGAGTGCGGTCCGCGTTCGTCGCCACATCGCATACGTCTCGGCCGAAACCTCGATCACGACCCGCTTGGTGATCCGGCGCGGATCCGGCTTCGCGTCCGGCTCGTCTCCGCGCTTGAGGCCGGCCACCATCTGTTGGATGTGGTGAGCAGTCTTGCCCTGCGCCGCACGGAGAAACGCCTCCTCCGTCGCCGGTGTCGCGACCCGCGTCAGTTCGCGAACGGCGGAGAAGCACAGCTCGCCTTCGTGGAACAGCTCGGCGATCAGCGGCAGCGCGTCGAGCTCGCGTGCCACGCGCAGTCGTTCCTTTGCCGCATGTGGCCCCCAGTACAGCTCGCGTTCCATGTACTCGGTCATCGTCGTGTAGCCGAGGCGGCGGTACAGCTCGGTCTCCTCGGCCTCGACGAGGTAGCCCGCCTCCTCGGCCTCGAGCGCCACGCGGCGCTTCGCGATCCCACGCAAGCGTTGGTGCAGCGCCTTCCAGTCCGCATCGCGCGGACCACCGAGCGATGGAGTGTCGAGTACCACATTTCGATCGAGCGTCATCGAACCACCGTCGAACATCCGCAACCTCCGTGCGCCTACGCGTGGATATGCGCGTGCACATCCGATTTCTAGCACACGAAATTTCAGCGCTCTGGCGTGCGATCTGCGCTTGATATCGACGTCGTGGCCGCGATCTTTGCAACGGTCCCGCGAACGTCGCGCACGCGCGAGCTCGGGCGATCCTCGACGACGATCCTGCACAACTCTCGACTTCGATCGCGTGCGCACGTCGGAACCTGTCAAGCGAGTTGTTCGAAGAGATGTTCGAAGAATCGAGCCGCGGATCGATCGGCCCCGCGGCTCTTCACGTGGAGGAGTCGACCGATGTGGCCATCGGTCAACACTCAACGCGTACCCGGTCCGAGCCTCTGCAGGCGTCCGCGTTCTACGTTCGGTCGCGTGTGACGAGCGCGGACCTTCAGCTTGATGACAAGCTTTGTGTCGCGGCTGGTTTCAGCGACACCACGACGACCGAGCGGTTCGTTGCGGGCGCGCAATTCGATTCCGCTGCATATACGGCAACTGTTTTTGCTTTAGCGCCGCATTGCTGTGAACCCGTCGCTACCGATCGTCTCGAGGATCACGAGCGCCTCGTCGGTGCGACCGAGATCGATCAGCGCGCGTGCCTTGCCGTGCGAGCGCGGCCGGATCGTCGATGCGCTCGAACACACCAATCGCTTCTTCAAAGCGGCCCGCATAGAGCAGTAGATCTCCGAGGCGCAACTGCGCCGCGCTCGTTGCGTCGTCGCGTAATAGACGAATGCCGTCTTCGAGCCGTCCCGAGATGAGCGCCTCGCGCAACTCGCCGGGCGGCAGGTCGCTGGCCATCGGCACCGGTGTTCCGACGGTGACTCGCAGCCGCGCGAGCGACTTGTCGACGGCCGCTCGCAGCCACATCGCCTCGACGAGCTTCGGCGACAGTACACACGCGCGCTCGAACGCGTCGCGTGCCTCGACAAGCCGGCGCAAGCCGAGCAAGGCCTTGCCGCGCGCGTAGTGTGCGTTGCAATCGTCGGGACTCGCTGCAATCCACGCGTCGACGGCCGTGATCGCGTCGGTGTGCAGCTTGACCGCGAGCAGCGCGCGGACTTCGATCGCCCGCGCCTCGTGGCGAGAAGGATCGCGCGCGAGCACGGCGCGCACGAGGCCAACGGCGGCGTCGGCGTCGCCGAGCGCGAGTCGGCAACGCGCGCGTGCGATCGCGTGCTCCGCGATGTCGCTGACGTCGACGAGCTCCGCGCGCTTGTAGATTGCCAGCGCCCGCGTGAAGTCGAGCTCGCGCTCGAGCTGCTTGCCGGCGACTCGCGCTTCGCTCCACGCCACCGGCGGTGCGGGTGGTGGCGGTGAGGGGAGCGTCGGCGCGGGAATGTTCAGGAGTGAAGCCGCGTGCTGAGCGAGCTCACCGGCAACTTCGCGGAGCACATCGATGCGTTCGTAGGACCGGTGTGCCGTCACGACTTCGAAGCACTCGTACGCGTTCTTCACGCGGTCGACCGCAAGCAGCCCGATTCCTGTTTCGATCGCGTTCCATCGGAGACGCGGAGGACGTGATCCTACCGGCGGGATTCCGCGCCCACCGGCCGCGTGGCAAGCCGCGCGCATGTTGTAGAGCGATGGGTAGCGTCTTGCCGGATCCGGGTCGATACACTGGCGAAGCACGTTACTCGCGGGCGTGTTCTCGGTCATTCCCGTCGTCCGCGCAATGAGCGCGCGTCCGAGGACGAACACCAGCGAGCGCTCGTCGCAATGCGGCCAGCGATCGGCGATATCGGCTGGCAGATCGTGGCCGCTCACTTTCAAGAACGCGATCCGGATCGCGCCTTCGAGGTCGAGCTTGATGAGCGGCGAGGTGAACCACGCGAGGTTCGCGAGGCCAACTGTCGTGACCAAGAATTCGTACGCCCGAATGAGATATCCAGCGTGCGTCATCAGAAGCACGGCTTGGTCCGAGTCCTCGTCGATCGCGAGGCGCCGTGCAGACCAGTCGAGCGCCGCGTAGCGCAGGAACCCCGGCTCCTCGACGGTCAGAATGTTCGGGTGCTCATTCAGCCCGTCCCAGAGCTCCCAGGTCCGGGAAGGTAGCGGAGCGAGGAACTGCATGCGTACATGGTTGTGCGCCATGAGCGTTCCGAATTCGGGCGAGCGCCGACTCCAGTCGGAGCGAGCGAGCCAGTCGTGCGCCAGCGTCACCCGTCGAGGATAGACCGTTCCACGCGCCGCTCTTGCGAGATCCGCCCGGCGGACGGAAGTTGGGTAGATGACGTCGAACAAGATGCCCGTGCTGTTCCAGGCGCATGGCGCGCCGCCGCTGCTCGACGACGCGCAGTGGGTGACCGAGCTCGCGGACTGGGCGAAGGCGTTGCCGCGCCCGAAGGCGATCGTCGTCGTGTCCGCGCACTGGGAGGCGCGGCCGCTGTCGATCGGGGCCGCGCCCGACGTCGCGGCGCGGCTCCGTGGGCTCATGCAGACGGCGGGGATCGAGACGATCGACGAGCCCGAGCGCGGGCTCGATCACGGAACGTACGTGCCGCTGATGTGCATGTATCCGGAGGCCGAGCTACCGGTGCTGCAGATTTCGCTGCCGAGCATGGATCCGAAGGAGCTGTTCGCGATGGGCAAGGCGCTCGCGCCGCTGCGCGACGAGGGCGTGCTCGTGATCGGCAGCGGCTTCATCACGCACAACCTTCGCGCGTTGTCGCTTCGCGAGACGCCGGCGTGGGCGAGCGACTTCGATCAGTGGACGACCGATGTCGTATCGCGCCACGATCACGACGCGCTCGTCGACTACCGGGCGAAGGCGCCGGGCGTGCGCGAGTCGCTGCCGACGCACGAACACTTCGTGCCGCTGATCGTGGCGGCGGCGGCGGCGCCCGATGCACGGGTGACCTGGCCGATCACCGGCTTCTGGTGGGGACGGCGCGATGACGCGGCGGTCGGCGCAGCTGGGGTAGGATGCGCGCGTGCTCGCGCGGATCTTGGAGGAGGGAAAGATCGTCTCGACGACGGATCCCGCCGCGATCCGCGCGGCGCTCGCGGCGAAGAAGCGACTGTGGATCGAGCTCGAGCGGCAGTCGCCCGAAGCGGACGCGATGCTGCAGCATCTCGAGATTCACCCGCTGACGATCGAGGACATCTACGGCTCGGGCTCGCAGCCGAAGATCGATGACTTCCCGAACTACCTCTACGTGGTGGTGCACGGCATCGGCTCGGCGAAGCGCAGGAAGCTCGACCTCGTCGAAGTGGACATCGTGATCGGCGAGAACTGGCTCGTCACCCACGATCGGACAGGGCTCGTCTGCGATGACGTCGGGACGGATCTCGATCACTCGCCGCGCATGCTGTCGAAGGGCGTGGCGTGGCTCGCGCACGGGATTCTCGATCGTGTCGTCGATCGGTATCTGCCCGTCATCGACGAGCTCGACACCGAGGTCGAGAAGCTCGAGATCGACGTGATCGAGAAAGCGGGCACGCCGCGCGGCAAGAGCGTGCTGATGCGGATCCTCGCGTTCAAGCGCACGCTGCAGGAGCTGCGGCGCATGAGCGTTCACCAGCGCGAGATTCTGATGAAGCTCTCGCGCGGCGAGTTCGAAGAGATTCCAGCGGAGGCGCTGCCGTTTTATCGCGACGTCTACGATCACTTCTTGCGGATCCAGGACATCACCGAGGGCTATCGCGATCTCGTGACGTCCTCGCTCGACGCGTACTTGAGCGTGCAGAGCAATCGCATGAACGAAGTGGTGAAGACGCTGACGCTCATATCGACCGTCATGCTTCCGCTGTCGTTCATCGCCGGCGTCTACGGCATGAATTTCAAGCACGAGAAATCACCGCTCAACATGCCCGAGCTCGAGTGGTACTTCGGCTATCCGTTCGTGATCGGGCTGATGCTCGCGGTCGCGATCGGGATCGTGTTCTTCTTCAGAAAGAAGGGCTACATCGGCGGCGGTGATCGCCAGGAACACGAGGAGCGCGAGCTCGAGGAGCATCTCGAGAAGAAGGCGAAACGCGCATCCAGGAAGAAGCGCGCTCTCTAGTTCTCCGCGGGGCAAATCGCCCCGCGATAGATTAGATATTCGTTGGAATTGGTTGGTGATCTTGACGTCTATGCGCAGCGGCACGAGAGTCCGCGCAGGAGAATGAGATCTATGAAGACCAACATCGCACTGGCACTGATGCTCGCATTTGGCGGCGTCGCCGTCGCTCAACCCGCTGGCTCGGGCAAGGCGCCCGATCCGAAGGCTGGCTCGGCAGCGAAGGCGCCAGCGCCGAAGAAGGAAGACGCGGCGAAGATGAAGGCGCCGGAGCCTCCGAAGATGGAGATGAAGCCCGCGCCTGAAATCGCCGAGATGGCGAAGACGATGGCCGGTAACTGGAAGTGCACCGGCAAGGTCGCGATGGATCCGGCGAACCCGGCCAACATGACCGACTTCAAGGGAACCTTCAAGGCCGCGCTCGATCTCGACAAGTACTGGGTCAAGGGCGAGTGGGCGAGCATGATGGGCAAGATCAAGAACCGCGGCGTCATGTACATGACCTACGACGCGGCGGCGAAGAAGTGGTACCGCCACGCCGTCGACAACATGGGCATGGGCGTCATGGAGTGGTCGACGGGTCTCCCGGCCGGCGCCAAGGAAGGCAAGATGGTCTGGGAGGGCGACAGCCACATGATGGGCATGATGATGAAGGGCCGTACGACGGAGGAGCTCGCGGCGAAGTCCGTGACGATGACCAGCGAGATGTCGATGGATGGTGGCAAGAAGTGGGTCACCGGCATGACGATGACCTGCAAGAAGTAGTCAGTTCGTACCGAGCACGTCGCGCGCGATGCGCTCGAATCTGTCGAGCGCATGCGCGAGGCCGTCGAGTGGACACTCGTCGGCATTGAGCATCAGCACGTAGCCGGGCGCGCCGCCGCGCACGCGACCGTGTGGATCGTAGAGGAGCCAGTCGTTCGGCTGGCCCCAGTTCGCGAGTGGCACGCACTCGTCGATGCCCGTGCGTCCGTGGCGTGCCGATTGTTCGAGGTACTCGCGCGCGCTCTTCGCGAGCGTGGTCTCGTTACGATAGTCGACGGTGCCGAAGAACGTGTGGTCCCACAGCGTGAGCCCGTCGCAGAGCGTGAGCAGCGCGCGGAAGTCGTTCGGCAGCTGCACCTTGCGAATGCGCTCGGCGCCGAGGATGTGATCGAGCGTCGCGGGCGGCTCGAGCTTCGCGACCTCGCCGAACTCGCGCAGCGTCTTGACGGCGGAGTCGAGCGAAGCGCGCACGATCGGCACGTGCGGCCCGATGTCGACGGGAATCGACGGCGGCGCGGCGCGATCGAGGACGGACTGGAAGGCCGGATCGTCGCGATACGCGAGGAAGTCGTCGTCGCCGCGGAACGCCGCGGCACTCGCTCCGACCGCGAGTGCGCTTTCGATCGCGCGCATCATCGAGTCACGCTCGCCGGCGGCCGCGAGCGCGCACGCGACGTTGAAGCGCAGCTCGGGGCTCGCGTCGACGGGCACGAGCGCCGTCAGCCGCGCGATACGCTCGCGATCGTTGCCGACGGCCGCGAACGCATTGCGCAGAAACTCCTGCGCGTGAAACCCGGTGCGATCCGGGAACGTGGTCCAGCGGCCGAGGACGAGATCGAGCAGCTCCTTGACCTCGGGTCCGCCGCGGCCTTCGCGCGCGATCGGGAGGAGCACGAGCTGCGCGCTGCCGAGCGCGATCTGCCCCTCTTGCAGCGTGGCGCCGCGCTCCGAGGAGATGCCATCGAGGAACGCGCGCAGCGTGCCGATCGGATCGTCGGACTCGAGGATGCGCACGACATCGCCGCCGCTGCGCATCACCGGCATCGGCGCCACCGGTACGCCCGAGGCGCGTGGCTTGCGGGCAGGCGCCTTCTTCGGCGCGGCCTTCTTCGGCGCGGGCTTTTTCGGCGCGGCCTTCTTGGCAGTCACCTTCTTGGGGGCCGGCTTCGCCTTCTTCTTCTTCGGCGCGGCCTTCGCCACCTTCTTGGGCGCAGGCTTCTTCTTCGCGCGGGGCTTCGCCTGGGTCTTGGGCTTGGCCATCGGGCTACACGATACGACGCTTACTTCTTCTGCGCGAACATCCCGTCCTGGTACTCGACGATCTCCCCGCTGACGGCCGAGGCCGCGACGGTGAGTGGCGATGCGAGGTACAGACGGCCGGGCCCCGAGCGCCCCTTGTAGTTGCGATTGATCGCCGAGACGGTCACCTGCTCGCCCCGCTCCGACACGCCCGGCCCGCAGCCGATGCACGCTCCGCAGCCCGGCTTGATGACCTCGACGCCGGTGCGCTGGAACAAGTCGATGTAGCCCTTCGCCTTCGCGTAGGCCTCGACTTCCTGCGAGCCGAACTGGATGTAGAACTTGACGCCGTCGGGGACTCGCTTCCCGGCGCGCTCGGCCTCGGCGATGACGTGCGCGTACATGTCGATGTCGTCGCGCTTGCCCGCGGTGCACGACCCGCCGTACGCGATGTCGATCTTCACGCTCCCGATCTCCGTGATCAGCGCGCCGTTCTTCGGATCGCTCGCGACACCGCGGTCCGGATCGCCCGGCGTCGCGACCATCGGCTGGATCTTCGAGAGATCGATCGTGTGGACGCCGCCGTCGTAGTGCGCGTTCTTGTCGGGCTGCACGACCTTGCCGCGCAGCGCATCGACCGACGTGCCGGGGCGCCGCTCGGCGATCCACCGCAGCATCGTGTCGTCGACCTCCATCACGGCGCCGCGCGCAGAGCATTCGGTCGCCATGTTCGCGAGCGTCGCGCGCTCGTCGGGCGACAGCGCGAACAGGCCGTCGCCGCCGAACTCCATCACGCGGTTCAGCGTGTCCTCGCGCTTCGCGTAGGTCGCGAGGATGTGCAGCATCACGTCCTTCGCGCTGACGTTCGGCGCAAGCCGGCCGGTGAGCTCGAAGCGAATCGACTCGGGCACCGCGAGCGGCGTGAAGCCCCAGTAGAGGAGGGCGGCGTACTCCGTCGAGCCGACGCCCCACGACAGCGCGCCCGACGCACCGCCCATGCAGGTGTGGCTGTCGGTCGCCTGCACGAAGTCGCCCGGATCGATGAACTGCTCGCGCGCGACCTGGTGGCAGATGCCCGGTGACACGCCGTCGACCGCGTTGTAGTTGCGAACGCCCGTGCGCGTCGCGAACGCGCGCTGCATCTCGCGCAGCCGCTCGATCTTGTCGGCGAACTTCGCCATCGACGCGACACCGGTCGCGTAGATCAGGTGATCCTCGAAGACGGCGAACTTCGTCGGGTTCTGCAGCTTGTACTGCGCGCCGTATTCCTCGCGGAGGAAGAAGTCGACCTGCGCGGTGGTGAACTCGTGCGAGTACCCGGCGTCGACGCGCACGAGCACCGCATCACCGGGCTTCACGTATTCGCCCTGACCGGCGAGCAGCTTCGCCGCGAGGATCTTCTCGGTCAGGTTCATCGGCCGGCGCTTCGTGCCGGTCGGCGGGACTTTGAGCTCGCCCGTTCCGAGGCGCGCACAGAACGGCAACAGCCCGCCGCTCTCGATGATCAACGCGGTGATCGCATCGTGCCCGCGCGTGAACTCCGAGAGCGGGATCGATTCCCCGGCCTCGAGCCGCGCGAGCATCGCGTGGTCGCCCATCAGCTGCCCGATGTTGATGTTGTTGCGCGCGTGAATCGGCGCGAACGACGACGCGATCGCGAGTCGCGATCCGGAGAACACTTCGCACTGCGCCGCGGTCTCGCGGCTCGAGCCGACGCCCTTCTGCGCGCCGGCGACGATCACCTCGAAGCCGCCGTCGCGCAGCGCGTTCGGCGGGATCAACCGCGCGGCGTTGACGATCAGCCCGGCGTACGCATTCTTGGCGATCTCGGCGGGGTCGTAGTCGAAGCACACCCATGCGGGAGTCATCGCATCGGTGTTGATGTCGTCGAGCAAGTCCTCGGCGGGGATGTTCTTCAGCGTCGCCGAGCCGTCGAGCTGTTGCCGGATCTTGTCGGGGTCCTTCGTCAGATAAAGGACGCGCTTGCCGGGGGTGAGCGCGAAACTGCGTTCCGACATCGCGCGGACCGTACCACGCTAGACGCGCATCGGTTGTGCACGCAAATACACGACGGTCCGCCACAACCACTCGACCGGGCCGAAGCGAAACCAGCGCAGCCAGAGATGCGCGAACACGAGTTGCCCGACGAAGATCGCGAAGCCGAGCCCGATGCACGCGGCCGGGCCCGGCGTCGACCAGCCCAGGCCCCAGCCGTAGAACAAGAACGTGCAGATGGCGCTCTGCATCAAATACGTGGTCAGCGGCATTCTTCCGACGGGCGCGAGGACGCCGAGCAGTCGGCGCATGCGCGGCCGCTGCATCAGGAACACCACGATCGCGATGTACATCGCGGTGTGCCCGACGAGGCCGACTGCTCTCACCAGCGCGAGGATCACGCTCACGCCGATGCCGGCCTTTTGCGGCGCGATGACCTGCAGCATGTGCAACACCTGGATGACGAGCGCGGGCACCGCGAGCAACATCCCGACGACGAGTACCTTGCGAAACACGTCGAGCCGCGGCGCTTCGAACCACCGCTTCGCGCCGACGACGTAGCCGATCAGGAATCGGCCGAGCAGCCACGGCGCGTACCAGAGGAAGTTGCCGCCGAGCATCCACAGCGTTCCCATGACCGCGTTGTGCTTCGAGATTGCGAGCCAGTCGCCCTCGCGCACGGCCGCCGCGAACTGTTCGATGTAGTAGGGCGGTGGGTGATCGAACAGCACCGCATGGACCGCGGGCCGCACGCTCGGGAACGAGTACAGGAGGTCGGGGACAACGAGACACACGAGCGCGACGATCACGCGCGTTCGGTTCGACGCCTTCACGAACACGAGGAGGAAGAACCCGACGAGCGCGTAGCCCCACGTCACGTCGACCCACGCAAGGAGCAGCACGTGGAGCCAGCCGATCACGAACAGCGCGACGAGTCGCCGGAGATAGATCGGCACGACCTTCTCGCCACGCGCCTCGGCGCGGAGCAACTGCGCCGCGAACCCGAAGCCGAACAGGAACGTCAGCAGCGTCTGCGCTTTGCCCTGCACGACGATGAACATGAACGCGGCCGCGATGTGGTCGAGCAGGCCGTCGGGTGGCGGCCCGCCGCGACTCGCGAACCGCATGCTGTAGAGCATGTAGAGATTTGCCAGCAGCACGCCGAGCATCGCGAACCCGCGCAGAACATCGAGTGTTGGCTCGCGTTCTCTGGCAGATGTGGGCTCGACCACGCCGCATGATACCTGTCCCCGAGACAGTCTCGCTGTTGTCCCTTCGCGAACCGCGCGGCGGGCGATATGACAGTCGGCATGTCGCGAGCACCGTACGTGGGACTGCATGTGGCGACCGGCGAACGGCGCGCGACGGCGGCCGATATCGTCGCCAGTGTTCAGCGCGAGATCGCAGCGGGGTCGCTGCCCGCAGGCAGCCGCTTACCGCCGGTCCGCGCGCTAGAGAAGCAGCTCGGCCTCTCGAAGAACACGGCGCAGGCGGCGTACGACGAGCTCGTCGCGCGTGGGCTCGTCGAGGCGCGCGAGCGCGAGGGCGTGTTCGTGTGCGCGCCGAGCCGCATCGAGGTGCGTGCGCCGATCGCGGTGCCGCCGGTGCCGCAACTTGTTGCATGCCCGCTCTCGCGTGCGGACCTGCCGGCGCGCGGTGTGACGGCGCTGTCGACGGTGTTCATCGATCCCGAGCTGTTGCCGACGGAGCGCATCGCCGAGTGCGGGCGCAGCGTGCTCCGCGAGCGCATGCCGAGTCAGTACGAAGCGCAGGGCTATCGGCCGCTGCGCGACGCGATCGCGAAGCGGCTGCAGAGCCGCGGGCTCGACGTCGAAGCCGACGAGGTCGTGATCACGACGGGCTCGCAGCAGTCGCTCGACATCGTCGCGCGCTCGCTCGCGGTGCGACGCATCGCGATGGAGTCGCCGGTCTACGCGTACGCGAAGCTGTTGTTCGAATCACTCGGCACCGAGATCGTCGGGCTGCACCTCGATCCGTTCAAGGGCCTCGACCTCGCCGCGTGGGGCAAGGTGCTCGCGACCAAGCCATCACTCGCGTATCTCATCCCGAGCTTCCACAACCCGACGGGATACTCGTACACGAGTGCGGAGCTGCGCGGCGTGCTCGATCTCTGCACCGAGCACGGCGTCGCGATCCTCGAGGACGATTGGGGCAGCGACATGCTCTCCGACGGCGAATACCGCCCGATGCTGCGCATGCTCGGCGGCAAGAACGTCCTCTACGTGAACTCGTTCACGAAGAAGCTGCTGCCGTCGCTGCGCATCGGCTTTGTCGCGGCGTCACCGGAGCTCGTGCCGACACTCGTCGCGATGAAGCGGCTCTCGACGCTCGGCAACGCGTGGCTGACCGAAGCGATCGTCGCCGAGTTCCTCGATCGCGGCTACTACGATACCCACCTCGCCTCCCTGCAGAAGGCGCTCGATCAGCGCTACGCCGCGTGTCTGCAGGCGCTCGACGAGCTGATGCCCGACGGCGTACGCTGGACACATCCGGGTGGTGGACCGACGTTGTGGCTGGAGATTCCGCGCACGATCGATCTGCCGACACTCGAGGCCCACTTGGCGCGGCGCGGCGTCCACGTCTCCAATGCATCCGCGGCTTTCCTCGGGGAGCGACACCTCCACGGGTTCCGCATCGCATACGCCTTTCTCTCAGAATCGGAGATGCGCGCAGCACTGACGATCCTCGCCGATTCACTTCGCGCTTGCTCGTCGGTGTCAAGTCTGTGACGTTTGATGACCAATGTTGGTGGGCATTGTCTGTTTCCTATTGCTCGGTAAACAACCAGCGCCGCCGACCGTGTTCGATGGCATTCGCGCGGGGATGCTCGCGAGCGACGCGAAGCTCGCCGCGTGGCAGCCCGACGCTGACTACAAGGACGGCGCGAAGCGCACGCGGCTCGTGAGGGACGCCGGCGGCGGTGCGAAGTTCTACGTGCTGCTCGCCGGTGATGTGGTCTCGCGCATCGGCGTCGAGGCGCCGGCGAAGGGGCTCGTCCCGCGCCTCGAGAAGCAGTGGGGCACGCCGCGCGTGGAGACGAATCCCGCGAACGAATCGATCACGTCGTGGACGAACGGCTCGTGGCGCGTCGATCTGTCGTGCAAGGGCGAGCTCTGCCGCATGGCGTTTCATCAGCCGCTGACCGCCGCATTTTTCGGCGCGGCCGTGCAGCCGCCTGGCGCGCTCGCGGGTCTGCGCCCGGGCATGACGCGCGCGGAGCTCTCGCAGCTCTCGCCGCGCCATCTCGCGACCGACGTACCCGCGGGTCCGGAGGACGTACGCGTCACGGTCGATGTCGCGAAGAGCGGCCACGTGCGCAGCGTGCTCGTCGGTGGCCTACCGGAGAACGCGCACACCGTCGTCGAGAAAGCGTGGGGCAAAGCGGTCGAGACCGATGACGGCCGCGTGTGGTTCAACGCCGATCGCGGCTGGCGCGCCGTGCTCCTCGCGGACCTCGGCACCCTGCAGATCAGCGGTTACATCCCGGCGACCAAGATCCTCGGCGGTGGTCAGGGCATCGCGCTCCTCGCGAAGCCGATCCTCGGCCTCACGCGCGAGCAGATCACGGCCGCGTATCCGACGGTGACCCGCGTCGTCGGCAACAAGCTCGTGATCGAGATGCCGCCGAGTGAAGGCGGGATGGGCCGGCTCGTCCTCGCATTCGATCAGACGCAACGCGCGCACAAGATGACGCTCGAGCTGCCGTACGACACCGACACCCGGCGCGAGGAGCTCCTGAAGCTGATGACGGCGAAGTGGGGCGCGCCTACACCGCGCTCGGCGACGCTCGTGTTCCCGACGGATAAGCTGAAGATCGAAGTCGTCGACGGGGCGAAACGCCTCGATCTCAGCATCACGCTTCCTTAGGGTTGTAAGCGGCGCGATCTCGGGACAAAAAGGGGGTGGTGCAGCGCCTCTGTTTCATCCCGCTGCTGGTTGCCGCCTGCAACTCGGCTCCGGCCGCGACGACCGAGTTCTTCGGTCCGCTCGTGGAACCGCCGCGTGGGCTCGCGAAGATCCAGCCGGGCATGAGCATCGTCGAGGCAAAGCGCCTGCTGCCCGAGCTGCGTGAAGATCACGGCGGCGTGCGAGACAAGCTCGTCCTCGATTCGGGCGTGAGCGACGTCAAGCTCGAGGTTCGCGTCGAGGCCGGCACCGTCGCGAGCATCGTCGCGATCGTGCAAGGCAAGAGCGCACGCGAGCTACTCACGCGCGCGTGGGGCGAGCCCGACATCTCGCGCGATTCACTCGGCCAGCCCGAGGTCACGTGGTCGAGCGAAGCGACCGGCTGGAAGGTCGAGCTCGACTGCCTCGAGCGCAACTGCCTCATCGAATACGAGCCCTACCACGTGCTCACCGCCGACTTCTTCGGCGCGCACGTCGTGCCGCCCGGCGCGCTCGGCGAGCTGAAGCTCGGCATGACGCTGGCGGACGCGCGAAAGATCGCGCCCGGCCCGATCGACGTGCGCTCCGGTATGTCGACCGGCGTCGACGGTGTCCGTCAGTTCGTCGCGATCGACGACAAGAAGGGCGTCGTGCGCGCGATCTATCTCAACCTGCCCGCACACGCGCGCGCGCTGATCGAGGATGCGTGGGGCAAGGGTGCGCAGGCGACCGAGTTCGGGAAGACCGTCCTCGTGTGGCCGGACCCCACAACCGGCTGGCGCGCGACGCTGCGCCCCGCGCTCGGCGTGAGCCACGACCTCGCGTTCGATCACTTCCTGCCAGCCGCGCACTTGTTCGGCGAGCAGCCCGACACGATCGATGCCGCGCCCGTTCTCGGCCTCACGATCGAGGAGGTCAAGACGATGTTCAAGACCGAGCTCGTCGCGGCGGGCAACAAGACGTTCGTGCTGACGCTCCTGCCGACCGAGTGGGAGCGCACGGCCACGAAGATCACGATGGACGTCAGCGGTGGGCGCGTGCGCGAGCTGTCGATCTCGATCCCGTACAAGGCACACCCGGCCGCGAAGGACACGATCTACGAGCTGTTCCGCGCGAAGTGGGGCGAGCCGCGCCCGACGATGTACGACGCGAAGCAGCTCGTGTTCCGCGATGCGCAGCCGCGCGTCGAGGTGCGCGAGGATCCCGAGCACGACGTTTGGAAGCTCGAGATTCGCCACTAACGCGTCAGATCGCGTTCTTGTCGATCGACATGCGCGCCTGCTCCGAGAGCAGCCGCACGCCGATGATCATCTGAGCGAACCGCGCGTCCTGCGTGAGGCCCTTCGCGAACCGGTAGTAGATCTGCTGCGCGATCACGGCGGTCTTGAGCAGGCCGAACGCGTAGTAGAAGACGAGCGAGGTGACGGGCCGGCCCCTGCGCTCGAAGTAGCGATTCGCGACTTCCTGCCGCGTCATCATGCCCGGGCGTGCCGTCGGTCCGAACGGCAACGCGTGATACGCGGGCGGATCGCTCGCCTGCGCCCAGTACGAGAGCGACGAGCCGAGGTCCATCAGCGGATCTCCGATCGTCGTCATCTCCCAGTCGAGCACACCGGTGATCGAGTCGAGTGACGTGTCGAAGACGACGTTGTCGAACTTGAAGTCGTTGTGGATCAGCGATGGAGCGCCGTCTGCGGGCATGTGCGTCGCGAGCCACGCCGCGACCTCGGTCACGGCCGGGATGTCGTCGGTCTGCGACTTGGTGTACCGCTCGGTCCAGCCCGTCACCTGCCGCTCGATGTAGCCCGCGGGCTTGCCGAGCTCGCCGAGCCCGGCCGCCGCGTAGTCGACCGCGTGGAGATCGACGAGCGCGTCGACGAGCAGCTCGCACACGCGACGAATTTGCGGCTGATTCGCGGCGAGCTCCGCGGGCAGGTCCTTGCGCAGGATCACGCCACGCCGGCGCTCCATCAGATAAAACGGCGCCCCGAGCACCTCGCCCGTCGGCTCGTACGAGAAGACTTTCGGCGCGCGCGGATACACCGCCGACAGCTTCGACAGCACCGTGTATTCGCGGCCCATGTCGTGCGCGCTCTTGACCTTCGAGCCGTGCGGCGGCCGGCGCAGCACGTATTCGCGATCGCCGTGATGCACGAGATACGTGAGGTTCGAGTGCCCGCCGGGAAACTGCTCGACGGTGACGGGGCCGCCGACAAACGTCGCGAGCTTCTCGAGGTCCAGCTCCTCGCCCGCACGTACGGGCTTCGGCTGGTCCTCGGAAATCACGAATACCTCGCGAGGATGCGCTTCGCGACGACCATCTTGTGAACCTCGTCGGGACCGTCGTAGATCCGCGCGCCGCGCTCGTGCACGTAGTAGTGCGCGAGGATCGTGTCGCTCGTGATGCCGAGCGCGCCGTGCATCTGGATCGCGCGATCGACGAGCCGCAGCATCACGTCGGCGACGTAGAACTTGATCAGCGAGACCTGCTCGCGCGCCTCGCCGAAGCCCTTCTGCTCGATCGTCCACGCCGCCTTCAACACCATCAGCCGAGACGCATCGATCTCGGCGCGCGCCTCGGCGATCCACGCCTGCGCGATCTGTCGCGACGCGAGGGTCTTGTCGAGATCGATCTTCCGGCGCGTCACGTGGCGGCACATCGTGTCGAACACGCGCTCGCAGATGCCGATCCAGCGCATGCAGTGATGGATGCGGCCCGGGCCGAGCCGCTCCTGCGCGATCAAGAAGCCCGCACCCTCGGGGCCGAGCCGGTTCGCGACCGGCACGCGGCAGCCGCGATACCAGATCTCTGCGTGGCTGCCCCAGCCCGAGCCTTCGTCGCCCATGATCTTGATGTTCCGCACGCGATCGAAGCCCGGCGTGTCCGTCGGCACGATGATCATCGAGGCGCGCGAGTGCGCCGGCGCATCGGGGTTCGTCACCGCCATCACGATCGCGAACGCGGCGCCGTCGGCCGAGGTCGTGAACCACTTGTGACCCTCGACGACGTAGTGGTCGCCGTCGAGCTGCGCGCGACACGACATCATCGTCGGGTTCGAGCCCGGGTTCTCCGGCTCGGTCATCGAGAAGCACGAGCGAATCTCGCCGCGCGCGAGCGGCGCGAGCCATTTCCCCTGCTGCTCGGGCGTGCCGTACTTGTGGAGGATCTCCGCGTTGCCGGCGTCGGGCGCCTGCGCACCGAACACGTAGTGACCGAGCGGCGAGCGACCGAGCCGCTCCGACACGAGCCCGTGCTCGACGAGCCCGAGTCCGAGCCCACCGATCTCCTTCGACAGCTGCGGCGCCCACAGGCCCTCTTCCTTGCAACGGCGGCGGAGCTCGCCAAGCAGTCCTGTCGTGGCGGCGAAGCCCTTCTCGAGCACCTCGTGCTCGGCCGGCATCACCACGGTGTCGACGAACTTCTCGATCTTCTCGAGGAGCGGCTTCACGGAATCGGGCGGGTCGAAGTTCATCGGTTTGAATCCAGCCCTTCGGGAAGATGGGCAGTGAGGTTGAACGTCACGAGCGAGAGCTGATCGGGTTGCCAGTCGAAGTTCTGGCTGCGGAAACGAAACTCGGTGATCGACGCGTTGCGGATGACGATGCTCGTGCGGACCATCCGCTCGTCGGGGATGCCGAACGCGAGCCCGACCGCAACGCCGATCGGACCGGCGCTCGTCACGCACGCGATGCGCGCGCCCGAGCCGGCAGCGCGCAGCACGCGATCGAGCCCGGTGCGCACGCGCGCCACGAACTCACTGACGCGCTCGATGCCCTCGACGGTCCACTCGTCGCGCGCCCACTTCGCGAGGATGGTGTGGAACGCGTCGTCGAGGAGCCGCGGCGTCGGCGCGGTCTTCAGCTCGGCGAACCTGGGATCCTCGGCGACGAGCCGGGGGATCATGTGCTGCAACATCTCGAACGCGGGGTATTCGGCGAGCTCGGGGAGGGTCTCGAACGCCCGAGACGCACCGGCTGTTTCACGCGCGATCGTGATTGTTTGCTGCTGCCGCACGAGCGGTCCGGCATAGAGCAAATCG
>JALZOJ010000060.1:0-1676 GCA_030857175.1 Myxococcota bacterium
GAGCCGACGGTGCAGGACGCGTCGTACCGGGGCGGCCGTAGCCCGACGGTGCCGCCGGCGAGGCCGGCGCGGACGGACGGCCCGGGTTCGCGTGCGCCGGGTTGCCACGCGATTGGTCGTAGCCGGGGTTCACGTGGTTCGGGTTGCGCGGATCGCGCGGCTGCGGCTGCGGCTGCGGCTGGTACGTGCCCGGCGCGTCGGGACGCGGGTTGCCCGGCGTCGGCTGGTACGTGCCCGGCGCATCAGGGCGACGCGGGTTGTTGTTGCCCGGCGTCGGCTGGATCGTCCCGGGATAGTGGTGGTCCGGGCTCCGCGGGTTGTTGCCGCCCGGATACGTCGGGTTCGGCTGGAGCGGCGGCTGGCCCGCGTCGGGCGGGCGACGCGGATTTCCCGTGGGATGGATCGGGCCGACGGGCCCATTGCCTGGGCGATCGTAGCCCGGGCCCGTTGGCTGCGGCTGCGGCCGCGTCGGGCGATCGGGGTACGGCTGCACGACACCACCACCGGGTTGCGTCGGGTTCTGGCCGATCGGCGGGCGATCGTTCGTCGGCGGACGCCAGCCACCGTCACCGGTTGGCGGACGCGTTCCACCACCGTCACGAGGCGGACGATAGCCACCCGACGGAGGCACGACGACGGTTGGCCGACCATCGCGATGATCGCGAACCTGCCAGCCGCGTGGTGCTCGATCGCGCGTCACCCAGTAGCCGGGTGTGTAGATGTACGAGTTGTTCGAGTAGTCGTAGTACGGCGAGACATAGACGTGTCCGCTCTGCTCGCGCTCCCAGCGCCCACTGACCCACGTCCACTCGTAGCTGTTCCAGTGCCAGTAGCCGTCGATCCAGACGTGGCCATAGCCCGGTGAGCCGCTCATCTGCTCGTAGAGCGGCTCCGGAGGCATGCTCGACACGTAGTAGGGGCTCGGCTGACCGACGGAAACGCTCGCAGATGCGTGCGCCCTGCCATATCCGTAGCCGTAACCGCTATTCACAGGCGTGGTCTCGCGGACAACACACGCTTGCGTTGCGAGGCCAATCCCCAAAACGCCAATGAGCTTCGCAAGGTGTCGCATCCGCATGACTTCCTCCTAAAACAGTGGACTCACAGGACAGTGAAGCCACCCGAGCCTTCACAGTCTAGTTGACGGAACAGAGAGCCACAAGTACATAGAAAGCCGATGAAAACGGCCGGGTGGTTCAGCAAACTGTCGGCTTTCCCGACGAGAAGCTGGTGCATGCTTGGTGCCACCGCCGTCATCACGGAGTTATGGCCCTCGCACTGACATCGCGCCGTTCCACGATCGCCGCGGTCGCCAGCGCGCTGGCGGCGATGGCCGTTGCCGCGGCGGTTGCCGGCCGGAGCTGCCGCGTCTCGCAGCCGGGTCCCGAAGCCGCCGTGCGCGACATGATGCATGCAGCGAAGACCGGCGATCGCGACACCGTCTTCGAGATGCTCACGCCACAAACGCGCGCACGGCTCGAGGTCGAAGCGCGCCGCGCGACCGATCTCGTCGGCGCATCGATTCGCTACACGGCGAAGGATCTGGTCTCGATCGGCAGCAGCGACAACATCGCGGCGCCGACCGACATCACGGTGCTCGACGAGCACGACGATCGCGCGACGGTCGAGGTCGTGTCGCCGGCGGGCCGCTCGCGGATGTCGCTCGTGAAGATCGA
>JALZOJ010000060.1:1776-47040 GCA_030857175.1 Myxococcota bacterium
AATTAACTCGTCGGGTCGTCGCTCTTCTTCTTCGCGGGCAGGGTCGCGCGCACGATCAGGCCGAGCAGAAACGCGGCTGCGACGACGGCCCAGAACGCGTACGGCGCGTTGTAGCCCTCGAGGCCGTGCTTCAAGTTCATCGAGAGCAGCGCGCTGATCGCGGTGATCGGGAGGAACGTCGCTGCGATGAGGTTGAGCCGGTGCTGCGACTCGACGACGTGCTCGGTGCCCTTCACGTTCGCTTCGGCGTTTGCCGCGATCGTGTAGTCGAGGCCCGCGCGCGCGTGATGGTTGATGAGCTCGATCGAGCGCTCGTTTTCTTGCGCGGTATCGCGCACGCCGATCAGATCCTTGTCGCCCTTCGCGAGGTCGCGCGCTTCGGCGAGCGCGGCCGACTGGTTTCGCACCATGCGATGCAGCGGCGCGGCGCGATGCATGATCTCGAACCAGTCCTTCGCGCGCGTCGCCTTCGCGGCCTTGTGCTCGAGCGCATCGATCGCGGCGACGAACGTCTCGACGTGCGCGCGCAGCGCGGCGATGTTGGTCGCGCCGGAGCCTTGCGACTTCCAGGTGCCGTCGGGTTTGCGCCAGTAGACCTTCGCGTCGAGCGTGTCCGGGTCGTCGGGGTTCGAGACCTCGTGAAGGACGATGAGGAGGTGCCCATCGGCGTGCATCACGCGCTGCCGTCCGGCGCGCGTACCGAACCGATCGCGGAAGATCTGAGGGACATCCCAGTTGTGCGGGATCGGACTAGCCATGACTCGAACGTACGCATCCGAAGGGTCGCGCGCGACTTCCCGCGCAAGAAGGTCACGCGGCCGTTTCCGTCCCGTCACCGCGGGAGCGCGTGGTAGGAAGCGCCATGCGACTCCTGTTGATCGCCCTGCTCGTTGCGTGTTCGGGAGGCTCGGGAACGAAGGCGCAGACGATGTTGCCCGTCGATCCGGCGCCGCCGCTTCCGACGACAACCTCGGCGACCCACACGGTCGAACAACCGAAGCGCCCGTGGCCGGCCACGCGCGCGGAGGTCGTGTCCGATGTCGTGCACGGCAAGAAGATCAGCGACCCGTATCGCTGGCTCGAGACCGAGACCGCGCCCGACGTGCAGGCGTGGATGTCGGCGCAGGACAAGTACACGCGTGCGGAGCTCGCGAAGCTGCCGGGTCGCGCCGAGCTGATCGAGCGCGTGAAGAAGCTCTTCTACTACGACGCGATCACGGCGCCGCAGCACGCGGGTGGCCGCTTCTTCTACGAGCGAAAGCACGCCGACAAGGAGAAGAAGGTCGTCTACTGGAAGCAGGGCGAGAAGGGAAAGGAGAGGGTCCTCTTCGACCCAAACCTATGGAGCACCGACGGCAGCGCGGGGCTCGGTGGATGGTGGCCGAGCTACAACGGCAAGTACGTCGCGTACGCGAAGAAGCAGAACAACAGCGACGAGACCGTGACCCACGTGATCGAGGTCGCGACCGGCAAGGACCTGCCCGACACCATTGCGGGCACGAAGTACTCGGGCGCGTCGTGGACGCCGAACGCGAGCGGCTTCTATTACACGTGGGTCCCGGCGCAGTCGGAGAAGGTGACCGTCGCCGAGCGGCCCGGCTTCGCCGAGGTGCGGTTCCACAAGCTCGGCAGCGATCCCTCGACGGACGCGATCGTTCATCCCGCGACGAAAAATGCGGCGACGTTCCTGAGCGGCGAGCTCTCGCGCGATGGCCACTGGCTGATCGCGACCGTGCAGCACGGCTGGAATTCGAGCGACATCTACTTCAAGGACGCGCGCAAGCCCACTGCGAAGTGGACGCCGCTCGTCGAGAAAATCGATGCGAACTTCGAGGTCGACGTCTGGCGCGATCAGTTCTACGTGACGACGAATGACGGTGCGCCGCGGTACCGGGTGTTCAAGGTCGATCCGAAGAAGCCGGCGCGTGATGCGTGGCGCGAGATCGTGCCGCAGAACGACGCCACGCTCGACTACGTCAAGATCGTCGGCGAGCGGCTCGCGATCGGTTACCTGCGCAATGCCGCGAGCGAGCTGCAGTTCCACGACCTCGACGGCAAGCCCGTGCGCAAGGCGGAGCTGCCGGCGTTCGGCTCGGCGAGCGGCCTCGCGGGCAATCCCGACGAGGACACCGCGTTCCTCTCGTACACGTCGTTCACGGTGCCGCAGGTCATCATCAAGATGAGCGTCAAGAGTGGCAAGTCGAGCGAGTGGGCGCGCACGAACCTGCCGATCGACTCGGCCGCGATGGAGACCGAGCAGGTGTTCTATCCGTCGAAGGACGGCACGAAGATCTCGATGTTCATCATCAAGCCGCGCGGCGCGAAGAAGGACGGCAAGAACCCGACGATCCTCTTCGGCTACGGCGGCTTCAACGTGTCGCTGACGCCGAGCTTCTCGTCGTCGCGCGTGGCGTGGATCGAGAAGGGCGGCATCTACGCGATCCCGAACCTGCGTGGCGGCGGCGAATACGGCGAGGAGTGGCATCGCGCGGGCATGCTGCTCAAGAAGCAGAACGTGTTCGACGACTACGTCGCAGCGGCGGAGTACCTCGTGAAGGAAGGCTGGACCGCGCCCGCGCACCTCGCGATCAGCGGCGGTTCGAATGGCGGACTCCTCGTCGGCGCGGCGATGACGCAGCGGCCGGAGTTGTTCAAGGCGGTCATCTGCGGCGTGCCGCTGCTCGACATGCTTCGCTTTCACCTGTTCGGCTCGGGCAAGACGTGGGTCCCGGAGTACGGCTCGGCCGACGATCCCGATCAGTTCAAGGTGCTGTACGACTACTCGCCGTATCGCCGCGCCGTCGACGCGGGGCCGCGAAAGTATCCCGCGCTGCTGATGGACACGGCCGATCACGACGATCGCGTCGATCCACTGCACGCGCGCAAGTTCGCGGCGCTGATCCAGGCGAACCAGACCGGCGACGCGCCCGTGCTGCTCCGCATCGAGCGCAACGCGGGTCACGGCGGCGCCGATATGGTGAAGCAGCAGGTCGAGCGTGTGGCGGATCAGCTCTCCTGGTTGCTCGTGCAGCTGCAGTAGTGCCAGCCCTGTGATCCGGACACGCAGCGGGAAGCTTCCGAGGTGCGCCTCTGGTATCACCCGCGCATGAGGCTCGCGATCGTTGGTTTGCTTCTCGCGTGTGGCTGCCCTTCCGGCGGCGGCGGTAACTACAAGGCGCCGTCGAAGATGCCGACGGCCGAGGACATCGTCGCGAAGCTCGCCGCCACGCGCGAGACGCGCAAGGCGTTCCGCGCCGAGAGCGTCATGGACTACTGGCTCGGCGGACAGCGCGTGAAGGGAACGGTGCTCGTCATGGGGACGAGCCAGCGCCAAGTGCGATTCAACGCGATCTCCCCGCAGGAAGACGTGCTCGCGGACATGGCGTGCGACGGCCAGGACTTCGCGCTCGTCAACATGCAGAAGAACTGTCACCTCACGGGGCCGTGCAACAAGCAGTCGATCGCACAGTTCCTCCGCGTCGAGCTCGAGCCCGAGGACGTCTTGCACCTCGCGCTCGGCACGGTGCCGGTGCCCGCGCAGTCGACCGGCAAGGTCACGTGGGACTCGAGCAAGGGCTACGAGCGCGTCGAGCTGACGTCGCCCGAGGGCACGCAGAAGATCGTGATCGATGCGCGCGACGGCCGCAGCGATGTCGTGTCGAGCGAGCTGCTCAAGGACGGCAAGGTCGTGTGGTCCGTCGAGAACGCTGACTTCGGCGAAGTGAAGGACGAAGCGGGCGGCGTGCATCGCTTGCCGGCGAAGACGCGCTTCAAGTCACCGCAGAAGGATGCGGACCTGCTCGTCGAGTGGAAGGAGCGCACGGTGAACCCGACGCTCGATCCGGCGAAGTTCAAGATCACGATTCCCGACGGCCTGACCCGCTGCCCGTAGCGGGCTCATGAAGCGGCTACGCCGCTGAATCACCGAAATTCCTCACGTTGGTCCCTCGCCGATGTGCTCGGAACGCCTGGTAGAATGGAGCGTTCGCAAAGCGAATACGCGCCATTCATCTCCTGTTTATTAGGAGGTGTGTGGGAGCCCGCTACCATACGTCCTCGAACCGTGCGTGACGATCACAACGACCATACTGTCGTGACGCGGCATGACCCGCTGCTCGGCGGGGTCGTGGCAAATCGTTTCCGCATCCAGGAAAAGATCGCGGCCGGCGGCTTCGGTGCGATCTATCGCGCGGCGCACATCGCCTCGGGTCACGAGGTCGCGATCAAGGTGCTGCATCCGCAGCTCGCCGCCGACCCGAACGTGATCGCGCGGTTTCGTCGCGAGGGCACGACGCTCTCGAAGCTGCGCGCGCCGCACACGGTGACGACGTACGAGTTCGGCGAGACCGCCGACGGAATGCTCTACATCGTGATGGAGCTGCTCAAGGGCGTGAGCCTGCACGAGCGGCTGCGCGAGCGCGTCATGTTGCCGTGGCGCGAGGCGCTGCAGATCGCGCGTGCGATCTGCATCTCGCTCGCGGAAGCGCACGCGCTCGGCATCGTGCATCGCGATCTCAAGCCGGCGAACATTCACCTCGAGTCGCGCGGCGACGCGGACTACGTGAAGGTGCTCGACTTCGGCATCGCGAAGATCAAGCGCGGCTCGACGACCGACGAGCAGCCCGAGCTCACGAACGCCGGCCAGATGATCGGCACGATCGATTACATGTCGCCCGAGCAGATCCTCGGCGGTCAGCCCGACGGACGCAGCGACATCTTCACGCTCGGCATCCTGCTGTTCGAGATGTGCGCGGGCCGCCGTCCGTTCGCGGAGTCCGCGACACCGACGAGCATGCTCGCCGCGCTGCTAACGCAGACGCCGCCGAGGCTGTCGACGTTCGTGCCGGTGCCGCACTCGCTCGACAAAATCGTCGCGAAGTGTCTGATGCGCGAAGCCGCCGAGCGCTTCACGGACGTGGGCGTGCTCTCCGACGAGATCGATCGCGTGCTGCTGTCGAGCAGCGACGACGGCGCGACGCGCACGATCGCGATCGGCCTCCACATGCAGAAGTGGGAGGACGAAGAAGCGACCGTGATGGCCGATGCCGAGTACCCGAGCGTAGAGCGTTCGTCGTCGCGGCGGCTCAACACGCTCGAGTCTTCGATCCCACCGGCGCCGCGTCCGTCGAAGACGCCGCAGCCGGTGATCGTGACGCCACCGCCGCGCGCGCGTCCGCCGACGCCAGCGCCACCGCAGCGCACGCCGGGTCCGCAGCGCATGCATCCACCAACGTCACCACCGCAGCGCACGCCGGGTCCGCAGCGCGCGCATCCGCCGACGCCGTCACCGCCGCAGCGCACGCCCGGTCCACAGCGCATGCATCCGCCAACGCCGTCACCGCCGCAGCACACGCCGGGTCCGCAGCGCATGCATCCGCCGACGCCGTTTCCGCCGTATCCGTATCCGCCGGTGCAGCCGGATGCGCAAGCGCACGTGCCGCGTCCGTTCCCGCCGCCACCGTCGCAACAGCACATTCCGTATCCACAGTGGCAAGCGCAGCAGCAACCGCAACCGCGGCAATCGACACCTGCCGTGCCACAGCCGGTGATCAATCCGTCGGCGCAGCAGATTCCCGTCGACAACAGCGGGTGGCAGGTGCCGAAGGCAGGGCGTGCATCGCAGCCGATGGATCCGTCGGCGTGGCAATCGTACGCGGGCAACGCGACCTACATGCCGCCAGGTGGTGATCCGGGCAGGCCATCTCAGCCGTTCATTCCACCGGGCTCGCCGAATTTCATCCCGGCAGATCGCGATCGCGGAAGCGGACCGATCACGCCCGGCCCGGGAGCGATCAAGACCTACGACCCGAACCGCGATGCCACCGTCGGTCGGATCATCTGGATCGTGGCGTTGCTCATCGTCGCTGGGCTCGGAATCGCGATTTACCAAGTGCTCTCGTAGCGCTGGCTACGCCCGCGGCGCTGCCCTAGATCGAAAACGCGGCGAACGCGTTTCATACACTTGCGGGCAAGGTCGCCTGTTCGGGGCAACTAGAAGTTGAGCAGTCGCGACACGTTGGCTGGCACGAGCGATCCGTCGTGGCGTGGTCCTCGTAGATCGAGCGGACATCGCAGCGTCTTCGATGCAGCGAGGTTTCACACCGTGCCGAGAGTGCACGGAGCTCAACAACTATGTCGTCCATTTGTTCCGCATATGCCGTCACCGCGCCGCGAATACCCAGCGCGATGAAACGGTTTCATCAACAGAGATCGGGAATGTCGACGTGTCCAACATGCGCAACGGAGCTCGAGCTGGACGCAGCATTCTGCGGACAGTGCGGTGCACGCGTGCGCGCGCGTCGGTCGACGCTCGTCGGGACGGATCTCGACGGACGCTTTCACATCGACGCGAAGATCGCAGAAGGCGGCTTCGGTTCGGTCTATCGCGCGACGCACCTCGCATCGAAGCACGTCGTCGCGCTCAAGGTGCTGCACGCCGAGCTCGCGGTCGACGAGAACCTCTCGACGCGGTTTCGCCGCGAAGGCGAGATGCTGTCGAGCCTCTCGAGCCCGCACACGGTCTCCGTCTATGAAGTTGGCGAAGCCGACGACGGCACGCTCTACATCGCGATGGAGCTGCTCTGCGGCGAGTCGCTGCTCGATCGCCTTCGCGCGCGCGGTCCACTGCCGTGGCGCGGCGTGCTCGAGATCATGAAGCAGGTCTGTCGCTCGCTCGGCGAAGCGCACGCGCTCGGCATCGTGCACCGCGATCTCAAGCCGGCGAACATCAACCTCGAGCAGAACGACTACGTCAAGGTGCTCGACTTCGGCATCGCGAAGCTCCTGCGTGGCAGCGAGATCGACGACGGTGACGACCTGACGCGTGTTGGTCAGGCGGTCGGCACGCTCGAGTACATGGCGCCCGAGCAGCTGCTCGGCGCCGCGTGCGACGGTCGCAGCGACATCTACGCGCTCGGCGTCGTCGTCTACGAGATCCTGACCGGTCGCCGCCCGTACGCCGACGCGACGGGACCGACGAGCCTCGTCGCCGCCGTGATGACGCAGCCGCTCGTCCCGCCGTCGGCGCTGTTCGCGTGCGGCTGCATTCCGCCCGAAGTGGATCGCCTCGTGCTGCGCTGCCTCGCGAAGGATCCAAAGGATCGCTTCGCCTCGGTGGGCGATGTCATCAAGGCGATCGACGAGCTGCTCGTGCCGCTCGCGCGCGGCTCGTGGTCGACCGAGCTCGCCGACGAAGACACGACCTGGATCGACGTGCCGCCCGCGGCGCCGGTCGCTCCGCCGATGCGCATCACGCCGTCGCGCCAGCCCGTGATGTACGACGACTCGCTCGGCTTCGCGCACACACACATGCAGGCCGCGATCTCGCCGACCACGAACCCCGGCTTCACGCCGCCGACCGGCACGCGATCGCCGCTCACGCCGACGCGTGCGCTCGCACGTGGATCGTCAACGCCGTACGCCGAGCCGCGCAGCCGCGCGCGCCGCGAGTCGGATCTCGAGCTCGAAGTGTTTTCCGCACCGCGCGCCGAGTTTGCGGAAGGCAGCCGCGTGCGCCCACGTCCGACGCCGGACCCGTATCGCGCGCCGACGGGCTCGGTGCCGCTCGTGCTCGCGTCGACGCATGCCCGCGTCGCGCCCTCGCTACCGGCGCCGACAGTCACCAGGCTCGCGACGAACCCACCGACTACCGACCCGACGCGCCCGACTCGTCCGCTATCCGCGGTGCGCGTGCTCGTGTGGACGATCGTCTTGCTCGTCGGCGGCGCCGGCGTTGGCATGGCCGTTGCCTCTTTGATCGGCTGATCTGGCAGTTTTGCCAGCCGATCCGAGCAAGGGTCGGAGTCGTACTCTCAGTGCGCGTATGAGGGCCGTATTCATTCTCCTGTGGTTGCTTGGAACGGAGGTTCTTCCGAACCTCCACCTCGCGACGCACGGGCGCGACCACACGCACGCCGCCAACGGGACGATGATCTCTCACGGAGATCACGGTGACGACGGCGAGCTCGAGCGCCTGCACCAGCTCGCGCACGAGCAAGCGGGTCGTCCGTGCTCGCATGCTCCGAAGAAGCCGCGCAAGCAAGACCAGCTCGCGTTCGATCGCGTCCCGCACGCAGCCGCCGGCATCGCGCACCACGCGACCGCGCTCCTCGATCCACCGCCGCCGCTCACGTCGCCTGTCGCCGCACCGCACGCGGAGACGTGGCACCACGCAGAACCCATCGACCGCATCACGTTCGCAGCGGCCGCGCGCCCGAGCGCCCGCGGACCACCGTTCGCCTGAGCACGAGCGTCCTGTCCCATCACGCGTCGTTCTTTCGCGAACGGAATCCGTATGCCGTCATTTCTCGACACCATCCTTGGTGTCGCTGCCGCACTCATGCATCCGCTCGACGCCGATCCGGCGCCCGAGCCCGAGATCTCCGACACCGATCTCCTCGAGGAGGCCGAGCGCCTCGCCGAGGAACAGGCGAAGTCGGCCGACGAGACGATCGTCATCATCGCCGACGCGCCGGCCGAGTCCGCGTCGTCGGTGCGGCTCACGCAGGATCAGCTGCGCTATCGCTCGCGCACGCAGCCGAGCGACTTCCTCCGCAACGTGCCGGGCGTCATGGTCTCGCAGCACGCGGGCGGCGGCAAAGCGGACCAGATCTTCATCCGCGGCTTCGACGCCGATCACGGCACCGACGTCGCGATCTTCGCCGACGGCGTGCCGGTGAACCTCACGTCGCACGGTCACGGTCAGGGCTACGCCGACACCCACTGGATGATCCCGGAGACGATCAAGTCCGTCGAGGTTCACAAGGGACCGTACGCGGCGCGGTTCGGCGACTTCTACACGGCCGGCGCGATGGAATTCGCGACGCTCGACAAGATCGAAGGCCCGACGGTGTGGGTCGCCGCAGGCAGCAGCGCGACCGGCCCCGGGCGGTTCGACGGCGTCGACCGCCGCCTCGTCGGGATGGCGAGCCCGAGCCTTCGCAAAGGCGACCGCTCGCTGATCGCGCTGCAGGTCGCCGAGAACGACGGCCCGTACGTGAACCCGCAAGACTTCCGTCAGGGCAACGCGCTCGTGAAGTGGGCCGACGAGATCGGGCCCGGCACGCTGAAGCTGCAGACCACCTGGTACATGGGCACGTGGAACCAATCGGGCCAGCTGCCCGAGCGCGAAGTCGCCGCGGGCCGCCTCGATCGCTTCGGCTCGCTCGATCCGACCGAGGGTGGCGATGCGATGCGCACGAGCGTGTCGGCGTCGTACAAGGCCGGCCCCGCGAAGGTGATGGCGTACGGCGTCTCGAACAAGCTCGACCTGTTCTCGAACTTCACGCTCTACGCCGACGACATGGAGAACGGCGATCAGATCGAACAGATCGACGACCGCCTGCTCGGTGGCTTCGACGCGTCGTACGAGAAGCGCGCCGGCAACGCGCTGATCGCCGTCGGCGTGCAAGGTCGTGCCGACAACGTGGAGACCGCGCTCTATCACAGCGTGGCGCGCCGCCGCCTCGAGACGAAGAATCACACCGACAACCGCGTGCGCAACATCGCCGCGTATGCCGAGGCGAACTGGATGCCGAGGAGCTGGCTGCACCTGCAGCCCGCCGTGCGTGTCGACCGATTCTCGTGGGGCGTCGACGATCTCGAGATGCCGGGCCCCACGCGCGAGGCGAGTGCCTCGATCGCATCGCCGAAGCTCAGCGCGCAGCTGCACGCCGACGACACGATCACATTCTTCATCAACGCCGGCATGGGCTTTCACACGAACGACGCACGCAGCGCGACCGAGCCGGGGGGGAAAGGTGGCAAGGGCGCGATCGCTCGCGCGGTAGGCGGCGAGGTCGGCTTTCGCATGAAGCCGTCGGCGGCATCGCGCGTCTCCGCAGACGTCTGGTACCTCGGGCTCTCGTCGGAGCAGGTGTGGTCCGGCGACGCCGGCGGCACCGCGCCCAGCGATCCGACGCGCCGGTTCGGCATCGACGTCGAAGGCTCGGTCGACGCGACCCCGTGGCTCTCGCTCGACGCGAACGTCACGTGGGCGCACGCGACGTTCGTCGCCAACCGTGGCAATGGCGGCGCACTCGCGCTCGCGCCGCGCTGGATGGGCTCGGGCGGCGCCACGCTGAAGGGCAAGACCGGCTTCATCGCGCTGCGCGCACGCGGCATCGGCGATCGCCCCGGCAACGACGATGGCTCGCTCACCGCAGATGGCTACCTGATCTTCGACGTCATCGCGGGCAAGCAGATCGGCTCCGTCGATCTCAACCTCACGATCAACAACGCGCTCGATGCTGACTGGCGCGAGGCGCAGTTCGCGGAGGAATCGCGCGTGACGCCGACGAGCGACGTCGTCGAGCAGATGCACTACACGCCGGGCATGCCGCTCACCGCGACGATGAACGTCGCGTACAAGTGGTGATCACCGACACTCGGTCGTGTTGACGGGCGCGGCGATCGGAAACCGCTCGCCCGCCTGATACGCCAAGACGTTGCGCGCGAAGTACGTCCAGCTCGTCTCGTTCTTGCCCGGTAACACGCACGCAGGCGCGTGGCGATAGAGCGGAACGCGCGTCGAGATCTCGTCGCGCAAGAGCCGCGGAAGCTCGTCCCACGCCGCGACCTTGCGGCCACGTGTCGAGTACAGCAGCACACCGGGCCGCTCGCCCATGCCCATCCACGGCAGCCACGGCCCGATGCGGTGCCATGTGAACCAGAGGCGTGCGGCCGACGCCTTCGCGAGCTCCTCGGCCGGCATCGCGAAGGCGAACAGCTCGGCGGCCTGATAGCTCGCGTTCGGATCGAACGAGCGAGTTGCGGGATCGCTCGCGAGCGGGTTCGGATAGAACAGCGGGATGTCGAACGCGATCGTCGCCGTGCCATCCGCGATCGTCATCGGCACCGGGCCGGCGAGCACGTTCTGCACGCGCTCGTTCGCGACGTGCACGACCGCGACCTCCGCGCTGGTCCACGGGTTCGTCCAGCGGTGCAGCGGGGCGCCGGTAGTCGGATCGAGGTAGTAGAGGAGCTCGCGCGAGGTCAGGTGCCAGCGGCCATCGACGAGCAGACAGCGCGCGATGTTCAGCCCGACGACGCCGAACAGCCGGCGCTGCCGCTCACCGGGCACCACCGCATAGACGCTGCCGGTCCACGTCATCACGACCTCGTGACCGTCGAGGGCGCAGCGCATGCGCACGAGCTCCTCGGTCGTTGCATCGCGTGTCTGCGCGGGCTTCGGAGGCGACGCGTGAGCGCACGCGGCGAGCAGCACGAGGACGAGGAAATGGCGGCGGCGCGGCTCGACGCAACGCCGCTGGTCCTCGATGCTAGGCGCGTGCCGCCGCGATCGCGCAAGCCGCTTGCCGCCCCGCGCGTGAAGCTGCGCGTGGAGCGGCGCGTCGAGGAGTCGCTCGTGCTCGCGCTCTTCGACCTCGCCAACCACCTCCAGCGTCGCGGAGAGCGGTTGGCAGCCGTCGCCGGGCTGACGACGCAACAGTGGCTGGTGCTGCTCCAGATCGCAGGCGATCCGAACTTTCCGAGCTCCGCCCACGACGAGGCGCACCGGGTCCTCGCCTCGGACATCGCACGCGCTCGTGGTGTCTCGCGCGCGACGATCAGCGCTGTCATCACGTCGCTCAAGAAGCGCGGGTTGATCCGAGAGGACGCGGACCCCGCAGACCGCCGGCGTCGCTACCTCGCGATCACCCGCGCCGGCGCGGACACGCTCGAGGCCATCGAGCCCGATCGCCGCGCTGCCAACCAGCGCCTCCTCCGCGGATTCGACCAGACCGATCGCAAGCGGATGCTCGATTACCTCGAGCGCTGCCTCGGGGTGCTGTGGGACGTCCGCGAGGACGAGCAGCTGAGTGCCGCGCGCGCGCGGTTGGCAAGACATCGCAGTTAGCTCACACATGTTCATCGATCACTTCCATCCAGGTCTGGCGATTCCGGCGCAGCCTCTCGCGGCCGGAGCTGAACGAACCACGTCACGTCCCGATCGAGCACCACCTGCGTCTTCGCCGCTTCAGTTCCGCGGTGCCGCACTTTCAGCCACGCAGGTTTCGACCGGATCGGCACCTTCCCGACGAACGGCGTCGCCCCGAGACGTACGCCATCGAGCACGACAGTTGCGCCGGCAGGTTCGGTCGTCACGGAGAGCGTGACCTCGGTGCTCGCCGCAGGCGAGACACTCGGCGGTGTGCGCGATGGTGCTGGGGGTGGTGGCGCGTGTGCAGCCGGTTCGCTGCGGACGCGCGGAGCCGCGGCGCGCTCTGCGGGATCGCAGCGCGCGAGCGCCACGACCGTGCCGGCCGCGAGCAGCGCACCGATGGTGACGGCCCACGCCACGCGACGCGACCGCAGAGGCGGCGGTGACCAGCTCGTTCGTCCGCGCGTCTCGGGCTCGACGGTGGGCCTCTCGACCGGCATGTTGCGCTCGGCGGCCGCAGGCACCGGCGTCTCGATCTCGGGCGCTGGGAGCGGCAACTCGAGCGCCGCGGCCTCCACCGTCACGACGCGCGTCGTCACCATCTCCTCGCTCGTGCGCGAGTGGAGAACCGTGGTGATCTCCTCGTCGTCGGGGATCGCGTCGTCCGCGCCGGTGCCACGAGCCCGCGTCCGGACCGCGGTCCCACCCATCCACGGCTCGAGGCGGATCCCGAACAGCTTCTCGAGCACGGGCGTGACAGCGGACTCGCCGATCGACAGGCGAAGCCGCGATGCGACGCGCTCGAGATCGCGGCGCATCACGTCCGCGTTCGGGTATCGATCGTCCGGATCGATCTCGAGCGCCGTCATGATCACCTCCTCCAGGTCGGGCGGAAATCCCGGCACTGCCTTCGTCGGCAGCACGAGATCGCTGCGCATTGTTCGCTCGAGCGTCTCGAACTGCGTGTCGCCGGCGAATGCGCGACGGAGCGTCATCACCTCGTACGCGAGGATCCCGAGTGCGAAGACGTCGGTCCGGCGGTCCACCGGGAAGCCGCGGATCTGCTCGGGCGCCATGTACCCCTCCTTGCCCTTGATGCACCCGGTCTTCGTGTGGGTCGCGCGCTCGGCCGCCTTCGCGATCCCGAAGTCGATGAGCTTGACCGAGCCGTCGTAGCTGACGATCAGGTTCGACGGGGCGACATCCCGGTGCACGATGCCGAGCGGCACGCCTCTCGCGCCGCGGCGCTCGTGCGCGTGATGCAGGCCGGCCGCAGCGGCGCACACCACCGTCACGCCGAAGCCGAGCGGCAGCCTTCCGTCGAACGCGGACGCTGCCTCCATCACCGCGCGCAGCGTCTCGCCGTGCACGTATTCCATCGCGAGGAAGTACGTGCCGTCCTCGCTGCCGACGTCGAACACCTGGGCGATGTTCCGGTGGTGGAGCGACGCTGCGAGGCGCGCCTCGTCGAGGAACATCGGCACCAGCGCGGGATCGGCCACGCCCTTGGTGCGCAGCGTCTTCAGCACGACGTGGCGCACGAATCCACCAGGACCCGTCGCCCGCGCGAGGTACACGCTCGCCATCCCACCCGATGCGAGGCGATGGATGAGCTGGTACTTCCCAAGCTGCTCTCCGCGCATCGGCGAAGAGTCCGCGCCGCGAACCCGATCGTCAATCATCACACCGCCAAATCGGGCGACTAGATGATTCTGTCGCTAGAGATAGTTAGGATTCCTACTCATTCCCATCGGGAGTTAGTAGCCCTGGTCGCCGGGGCGCCAGTCGTACGGGTCCACGTTGTCCCATTCGCAGATCACGCGATCGGCGCGGTAGCACTTCTCGTCGTTCCAGAGGCCGGTCTCGGTCTTGTACTCGATGCAGCGCTCGTCGCCGCCGCCAGGGGAACCGGCGTCGCCGCCGTAATCGTTCGGCTCGCCGCTGCCGAAGTAGTCGGGTACGAAATCGATGTAGTTGATGTTCCGGTACTCGTCGTCGGAGCCCTTCTGCATGCGGCCGATCCACATGTCGCCCTGCTTCGACATCGCCGCGATCGCGAGGTGCTCTTCTTCGCGATCGATGATGATGAGGTGCGCCTTCCGCTTCAGCGAGACGTGTTGCTCGCACGCTTCCTCTGCGGTGATCCACGATGCCGACGCGCCCTCGCGGTAACAGCCCGCGAGCGTGCCGAGCGGGCCGAAGCCTGCGGGGCACTGGTCCTGCGTCGGCACCGGCGGTGGCGGCACCGGCTCGGGCTCGTCGACGCAGCCCGCGGATAAGACGAACGTGAGGACGGCGATGGTTCCCTTCATCGCTGTCACGAACACGCAACGTCGAGACCAACGCGTAACTCCGCGAGGTCGCGCGCGGCGTGTGTCAGAAGCTCGACAGCCAGTGGTGGAGTGTCCAAAGACAGATCGTAATCCGCGGGATGCGCCGGGCTCTGCCGGCGGCGTCGCAAGTGGCCGGACGTGCTCGGGGTGTCGTGTGGCACGAGCGCTGCTCTAGGTCCCTTCGTCAACCACCCGCACAAGCGGCTCTGAAGGAAATTTGCCCAATGTCGAAGAACAACACGCTGACCACGATCAAGACCGCCGACCTCGAGCACGTTGCCGGCGGCGCGTCCCGCGTGTCGGCTCGCAGCGGCGGTAACGAACAGCTCACGACCATGCTCACGCAGGTCACGAGCTCCATCAAGGACCTCGCCGGCAACCAGAACAAGGGCGGGATGGATCCGATGATGATGATGATGATGATGATGATGGGTGGTGGTGGTGGCGGCGGTGGCGCTGCGGCGCCTGCGGCCGCGCCGCCCCCGCCGCCGCTTCCTCAGGTCAACGTCAGCATTCGCGGTTAGAACGTCATCGACGTCGAGACGAGGGCGCGGAGCTTCACCGGGTCACCGGCGATTCCAGCCTGCGCTTCGGCGACCGTCTCGAGACGGCCCGCGCGCCAGCTGATGCGTGCTGCGCAGATCGCGCGCAGGTCGTCATCGAGTGGCATCGCACCGAGCACACGTGCGCCGAGCGCGAGTGAAGTCGCGACGGGAAACATCGCCGTCACGTCGTATGTGATCTCGGAGAAGCTCATCGGCTCGACGAGTGGCCACGCGCCTCCGCCGCCATGTTCGGCGTGCGCGTCTTTGCCGCCGATGCCGCGCGCGTAGCCGAGCGACCCGCTCACCGTCACGAACCGCTGCGCGTACGATGCCCATGCAGCGGGCATCAGCATCCAGTGGCCCATCCCGAGGCCGGTCATTTCAGCTCCCGTCGGCATCATCACCATCAGGTGCGCTCCACTCGAGAACGCGCCGCGCTCGAAGATGCGCATCGCGCCGTGCACCATCGTGTCGCCGAAGCCGCGATACGTCTTGCCGTTGCGATCGATCTGATAGGCGAGACCGCGCACCGCCACCTCGAAGCGGCCGCGCGCCCACGCGACGCCGAGCGAGCCGCCCTGGTAGTCGCCTTCGTAGAGACGCGAGCGATACGACGCCGCGATCGCGCCGATGCTCGCCGTCACCGACGACTGCACCGCGGGCGCGTGTTGATGATGCTCGTGATCGGCGTACGCCGGCGATGCGAGCAGCGCGAGCGCTATTGCTCCGGCATGCCGCAAGCGATCCATTCGCCGAGCATCTGACGCTCGGCTAGCGAGGGCTTCGGGTTGTTCTCTGGCATGCCCATGTTCGTCGCCGCTGGTCCGGACGCCGCGGTCTCGTCGATGTGATCGGCGACGACCTTGATGCCATTTAGCGTGTCGAAGTCATGGAACGACGGCGCGCCTTGACGGGCCTCGCCCATCTTGTCGCTCGCGTGGCACTTCGTGCAGTAGCTCTCCATGAACGGCTTGCCAAAGTTGTTGTAGGTGAGCGTCGTGCCGGTCGGTGGGCACACGGAGCCCGTCGGTGGACCGAAGATGCTGGACTCCTCCGAGCAGCAGCCGGCGCCGTGACCCATCTGCGAAGCGAGCAAGGTGCTCGCGATGACGATCTTGGTAAAGAGCCTCACTGCCGCGCATCCCCGTCGAGCAGATCACTCAGAGCAAATGCAACAAACGAACGCATCGAGCGCCTCCGAAAAAGGTTCTGAACAACGAATGCGGAACTGCGCAGTCGTCGCTAGAACGGAGGCTTCTCGGGCTCGTGCGAAACGTCGTCGGGAATGGGGAGGGGCGTGATGGCCGGCGCCACGGTCACGCGCGGCTCGTCGATGATCTCGACATCGATCGTGGGCACCGCGGCAGCGACCGCAGGCGCGACCAGCTTCGCGTCACCTGCGCAACGCTTCATCGCCGGCGCGGGGTCGCCCTTGCCGTCGTGATCGTGGCACTTGCACTTCGCCTTGATCGGACAGCAGCAGCTCGCGTCGCCGAACACGCCGGCCGCTGCGAACGACGTCACCGATTGCCCGATCAGGGCGAACACGGTGAGGATCGGCAACAGCCAACGCACGGACCGAGGCTACGGATAACTCCACGCAACGGCAAGCATCGACGGCTGCGGCACGAGCGCGCGGCCTAACGCCCTGTGACAGACGCGACGGCCGGTTCTCGACGGCGTCTTACTTCTTGGCAGGTGCTGGGTGCGCGCCGGCGGCTTCCGCGGCGTCCCACGCGTCGGCCCACGCGGCGATCGCGGCGAGATCATCGCCCTTGACCGAGCCGGGCTTGTTCTTCGGCATGGTGGGCTTGCCGCCACCGATCGCGAGGACCGTGCGGACGTCCTTCGCGGTGGCGTGTTTGCCGGCGAACGGATACGTCGTGATGTCGAGCTCGGCGAGCTTCTTCGCCGACGCGTTCTTCTGGCCCTTGAAGTGACACGACTTGCAGGCCGTCTCGAACACGGGCTTCGCCTTCTCGTACGCGGCGGTCTCCGTCGCGAGCGCTTCCTTCTTCATCGCCTCGGGATCCGGCTTGGGCTCCTCGACCGGCGTCGTCGGCTTCGTTTCCTCCGCGGGCGGCGTCTCGGTCTTCGCGACCGGGGTCGGCTCCGTCGGCGTCGGCGTCGTCTCCGGCTTTGCCTTGCTACCACCACCGCCGCACGCCGCCGCGGCCAACAACATCGAGAACAGGATGGTCTTCATCGGGCGCGTTCATACCATCGTTGCCGCAGGGCTCGTGATTTCTCGGTGCCCGTCTCGGCCGTCGGGCAAAACGCCCCACGTCGTGCTAGGACGTCGTCCATGAGGTTGCTCATCTCGATCGTTTTGCTCGCTGTCGTCGCATGCTCCAAGAGCGCGCCAACCAACACCACCCCGATCAAGGATCCGGTGCCGATGGTCGAGGCCGAGAAGCCGTCCGCGACGGTGACGCCCGCGACCGAGACGCTTGCAGCGTACGAGCGAGCTCGTGCGCTGCTCGCCGCCGACGAGATCAAGGGCCTCGCGGAGAGCGCGCGCACACTCGAGGCATCGGCCACGAGCGCGAAGTACACCGCGATCGCCAGCAGCGCGACAAAGCTCGCGGCGGCGGCGGATCTCGACGCGGCGCGCACGGCGTTTGGCGACGTCAGTCGCGAGGTCGTGACGCTGCTCGCCGGCGACAAGTCCCTCGCGAAGGGCCAGTACGTGTTCGAGTGCCCGATGGTGAAGGGCTATCGCAAGTGGGTGCAGCCGAGCGACGAGATGGCGAATCCGTACATGGGCAAGAAGATGCTCGCGTGCGGCGGCGAATCCACCTGGCAGTAATGGAGACGCCGGCCGTCGTCGAAGCGCTGGTCGCGAATCATCGCGCGTTCCTCGCGTTCGTCGAGAAGCGCGTCGGTAGTCGCGCGCTCGCCGAGGAGATCGTGCAGGACGCGCTCGTGAAGAGCCTCGACAAGGCCGGCGAGATCGAAGAGACCGCGGTCGGCTGGTTCTATCGCGTGCTGCGTAACGCGATCATCGATCACTACCGGCGCCAGGCGACCGCCGCGAAGCGCCTCGACGCGTTCGCCGCCGAGCCTGCCGACGAAGATCCCGAGCTGCACGCCGAGGTCTGTCGCTGCGTGCGCGAGCTCGCGCAGACCCTCAAGCCCGAGTACGCAGAAGCGCTGCAGCGGATCGAGGTCGAGGGCGCGAGCGTCAAGGACTACGCCGGCGAGGCGGGGATCTCGGCGAGCAACGCCGGCGTGCGCGTGTTTCGTGCGCGCGAAGCACTGCGACTACAAGTCGCGAAGTCGTGCGGCACGTGCGCGGAGCACGGCTGCCTCGACTGCCACTGCAAATCAAAGTGACGTGAGCTGGATGACGCGGACGTGGTGGAACGCCATGCCGTCGCCGATGTTGCCGTCGGCGATCACGAGGCGCGCCGCGTCGACGTCCATGCCCTCGACGCCGTAGAACCGCGCGTTGCGTGGCTCCGCCGCGTCGAGCCAGCCGGCAGTGCCATCGCCGGCGATCGTGGTGACCATGTCATTCGCGATGCGGCGGATCAGCTTGCGCTTCACGTCGCTCACGAACAGCACGCCGGTCGGTAGGACGGCGAGCGCTTGCGGCGCGTCGAACGTGGCGACGGCGACGGGCCCGTTGAGGCCGCCGATGTCGCCGCTGCCGGCGAAGTCGCTGACGGTGCCGTCGAGCTGCACGCGGCGCAGGCGATGATTTTCGTAGTCGGAGACGACCAGCGAGCCATCCGGCATCACGACGAGGTCGTACGGCTGTGCGAAGCGCGCGTCGGCGCCGGGACCGTTCGCGTATCCCGGCGTGTCGAGTGCGCCGGCGAGCGGCGACTCCGTCTTCGCGACCGGGTCGAAGATCGAGACGACGTGGTGCAGGTGATCTGCCATCGCGATGCGGCCGTCGGCGAGCACCGCGAGTCCACGCGGGCGGCCGAGGTTACGCCCGAGAACCTCGCCGGTCTTCGCGGCGGGATCGATCAGCCACAACGTGCCGGTGTCGATGGTGTGCTCGAGGAGGTCGTTGTCGTCGGTCTCGACGTACAGCTTGCCGCCGGGCGCGAGCGCGATGCCGAACGGCGCCTTGAAGTTCTGCGCCTGGAAGACGGTGCTGGTCGTGCCTGCGGCGTCGATCGCGCGGATGCGATGCGAGTCGAAGTCGGTGACGTACGTGATGCCCGACGGAGCGATCACGGCGTTCGTCGGGTTGTGAAAGCGTACGTTGTTGCGCGGGCCATCGATGGTGCCGGGCTCGGAGCAGCCCGCGAGCGTCGCGACGGTCTGCGCGAGCGTCGGTAGCGTGCACGGGCCTGGGTCCGCGTCGACGACGACGCCGGCGTCCTGTTGCGGAACTTCCGCGCCGCACGCTGCGACCATCACCAACACGAGACTTCGGGACATCGAACGAATTCTAGTTCATGCGTGTGCGGTTCGCCCAGCAACGATCCACCCAGCAACCCCACCGGCCACCAGACCCACCACGACCCCTGTCGCACCGCCCAGGCCGGTCGTGCCGCAGCCGAGCAGGCCGCCGAGCGCGGCGGTCGTCATCGCGGCGAGCGCGTAGCGGCGTGGCGACGAGTCCGAGATCGACCGATACCCGACGAGGATCCCGACGAGCGAACCGGTGGCGAAACATGCGATCAGACACGGCAAGGTGGCGCTCGTCTCGCAGGTCGAGCAGTGCCCCGCGCGCGAATACAGGGTCCACGCGATCGACGGGATGATCAGCGGCGGCAGTCCTGCGAGCACGCCCGCGAACGCACCGCGCCGCCACGCGCCGCCTCGCCACGCGAAGAACGCCATCGTGGTGGCGAGCACGGTCGCCACCAGATACGTGGCGCGCGTCACGCGATAAAGGCCGATCGCGATCACGATCATCAGCGCCGCGATCGCGAGCGCTCGGAGGGCCGCATAGAGATGCGGTCGCTCGTACGCGCGCTTCACGCGGGACAGGACGTCAGAGGGCGCCATGGCGTGACCTCCATGAGAGACGCAAGCGCGAGAGCGCGCGCTCGAGGCGCTTGCGGAACGTGGCCGGCTCGAGCGCGCAGCGAAGCGCGTCGTCGTCGGTGATGCTCGCAACGATGACCTGGATGTCCCGCGGTGCGAGCGTGGCGAGCGTGGCGAGCGCGGCGCGTGCGAGCGCCTGGTCCTCGGCGAGCGCACGGCCGTCGATCTCGAGCGCGGGCACCGCGTCGCATTCGCCACGGCGCTGCACCTTCCGCTTCGCGGTGCGGCACTTCCACGTCGCGAGCGTGAGTGCCCAGGTCAGGGCATCGCGCGAGCGATCGTAACGCTCGAGCTGCGAGAACAGCTGGACGAGTGCGTCTTGCGCGCAGTCCTCGGCGAGCGCGTCACCGGCGAGGCGCCGCGTGTAGTCGAGGACGATCGGCCACAGTGCGTGGAACAGCGGATCGACGGACGCACGATCACCGTCGGCGGCGCGCGCCATCCAGCGATCGAGCTGTCCGCGATCGACCACGGATTATTCGAACGGGCAGAAGTCGCAGCAGGGCGAGCAGCACGAATCGTCAGCGGTGGCCGCGGCGAACGCGACCGAGGGGATGATGATGGCGAACAGGATGGCGAGGGCTCGTTTCTTCATGATCGTATAGGCAGGAACCGGCGCGCCCGTGACAGCCTTCCCGCTATTCGTTCGACGCTTCGTAACCGGCGTCGGCGACGGCCGCGATCAGCGCAGCGACCGGTGCCTCGTGCACGACCTTGGCCCGACCATTCGTGAGGTCGACCTCGACCGCAGAGACGCCAGGAACTTCGCGGAGTGCGGCATCCACGTGTTTCACGCACCCGTTGCACGTCATCCCAGAGACCCGCAAGGTGGTGATCACGTGGCGACCGTAGCATGAGCGAATCGACGACGTTCGACGTCCCGGTTCTCGGGATGACCTGCGCTGCATGCGTGCGTCGGGTCGAGAAAGCCGCGCTCGCGGTGCCGGGTGTCACGAGTGCGGAGATCAATCTGCCGCTCTCGCGCGCGAGGATCGTCATGTCCGACGGCGCGAACGCAAAGGTTGCCGTCGATGCGATCCGCAAGGCGGGCTACGACGTGCCGGCAGATGCGCTGGAGGCGCCGCGCGGCGAGGCGCGGCTCGCGTCGATCGAGCGCGCACATCGCGACGAGACGGCGGCGCTGCGGCGCGATGCGATCATCGCGATCGTGGCGACGGTGCCGCTGATCGCGATCGCCATGTCGCACGGTCTCTTCGCGGGGACGGGCGCGGTGATCGCGCAGCTCGCACTCGGCACGCTCGTCGTGCTCGGTCCGGGCTCGCGCTACTTGTTCGCGGGCGCGCGCGCGGTCGCGCATCGCAGCCCCGACATGAACACGCTGATCGCGCTCGGTGCGGGTGCGGCGTGGCTGTCATCGACGATCGCGGCGGTGCGGTGGCTGTGGGATCCAAGCGCGCACGAGCCGGCGCTGTACTTCGAGGCGGGCGCGGCGATCGTCGCGTTCGTGATGATCGGCAAGCTGCTCGAAGCGCGGGCACGCGGGCAGCTCGCGGATGCCGTGCGTGGGCTCGTCGCGCTCGCGCCGACGACGGCGCACCCGCGTGATGGCGCCGATGTCGACGTCGCGTCGCTCGCGCCCGGCGACGTGATCGTCGTGCGGCCCGGCGAGCGAATCGCAGCCGACGGCACGGTGATCGAAGGCCGGTCCGCCGTCGACGAAGCGCTGCTCACCGGCGAGGGCATGCCCGTCGACAAGACCTGCGGCGCGCCGGTCTACGCGGGCACGCTCAATCATCACGGCGCGCTGACCGTGCGCGTCGCGCGTGCGGGGCTGGAGACCTCGCTCGCGCGGATCGCACGTGCCGTCGAGGATGCGCAGGGCAGCAAGGCGCCGATCGCGCGGCTCGCGGATCGCGTGAGCGCGTACTTCGTGCCGATCGTGCTCGCGATCGCGGCCGCGACGTTCGGGGGTTGGCTCCTGGCGGATGCCGGCACGGCGGTCGCCGTCGAGCGCATGGTCGCGGTGCTCGTGATCGCGTGTCCGTGCGCGCTCGGGCTGGCGACACCGGCCGCGGTCGCCGCCGGCACGGCGCGCGGTGCGCAGCTCGGCGTGTTGTTCCGCAGCGCCGGCGCGCTCGAGGCGGCGAGCTCGATCGAGGTCGCGTGCTTCGACAAGACCGGCACGCTGACGGCAGGCAAGCCGGCGATCATCGGTGTGCATGCAGCGGACGATCGCATGCTCGCGTATGCGGCTGCGGCCGAGCGATCGAGCGAACATCCGATCGCGCGGGCGATCGTCGACGGTGCACGCGAGCTCGTGATCCCCGAGGCTCGCGAGGTCGTCGCGACGCCGGGCAGCGGCGTGCAGGCGATCGTCGACGGCGTGCGCGTGCTCGTGGGCACGGCGGAGTTTCTCCAGCTCGCGGGCGTCGACGTCCCGGCTGACGACAAGTTTCCCGGCGCCACGCTGTGCCACGTCGCGATCGACGGCCGTTATGCGGGCGTGATCGCGGTCGCGGATCCGCCTTCGGGAGAAGCGCGCGCCGTCATCGACAGGCTGCGTGCGATGAACATCGACGCGATCATGATCACGGGCGATCGCGAAGCAGCCGCGCAGTGGATCGCCGGGCAAGTCGGCATCGAGCGCGTGCACGCCGGCGTGCGGCCGAACGAGAAGGCGGCGATCGTCGCGGCGGAACCGCGGCGCGTCGCGATGATCGGCGATGGCGTGAACGACGCGCCTGCGCTCGCATCCGCGGATCTCGGCATCGCGCTCGGCACCGGCACCGAGATCGCCGCGGCCAGCGCGGGCGTCACGCTCATGCGCGGTGGCATCGGTGGCGTGCCGACCGTGTTCGCGCTCGCGCGCGCGGCCCTCTCCACGATCCGCCGGAACCTCGTAGGCGCATCGATCTACAACGTCGTATGCATCCCGATCGCCGCGGCCGGGTTGCTCTCGCCGATCCTCGCGAGCGCGGCGATGTCGCTCTCGAGTGTGACGGTCCTACTTTCGTCACTGCGATTACGGAACTGGCCGCCCGAGTGACAAAGGTCGCGTCTGTTAGGCATTGCTGACCCTAGCTGTTATGTTGTGGATTCTCTTGGCGGCCGCGAGAATCGTGGCCAGGGACCCTATGTGGAATCGGCTGCTCTTCTTTGCCGCGCTCGGCGCCTGCGAATTCTCGACAGAGTTGCCGGCCGATGCGCCCGGACCGGCGATCACGATCGGCTTCGCCGATGGCGCGAGCATGGCGGACGAGAAATCGTCGGCGCACGTGATCACGGTGCGGATCTCCGAGGTGTCCACGCGGGACGTCACGGTGAAGTACCAGATCGAGGGCGGCACCGCGTCGCCGCCCGCTGACTACGACATCGTCACGCCCGAGACGATGGTCATCCCGGCCGGCCAGCTCGAGGTCACCCTCCAAGTGAGGGTCAAGGCGGACACCGACGGCACCGAGGCCGACGAGACGATCGCACTCGTGCTCGTCGAGCCGAGGGGCGCCGCGCTCGCGATCGGCACCGAGAAGCACGAGGTCACGATCCGCGCGCGTGCACTGCCGCGCGTGAAGTTCGAGATCACGCAGTCCTCGGCGCAGGAGCCGGGAGACGCGACGATCGTCGCGGTGCTCGACGAGGCGTCGGAGTTCGACATCACCGCGAGCTTCGCGGTGACGAGCACGGCGACGAGTGGCCTCGACTACACGCTCCCGAACGGCAGCGTGACGTTCGCGGCCGGCACCAAGATGATGCCGATCAACCTCGACGTGCTCGACGACGCGCTCGACGAAGACAACGAGACCGTCACGCTCACGCTGACGTCGTCCACGAACTCGCTCATCGACACGCTGCAAGACGAGTACATCCACACGATCCTCGACGATCTGGTCGATCCGCCGCCGACGGTGCAGTTCCAGGCGCCGACCTCCACGCACCTCGAGAATGCCGGCACGGTCAACGTCGTCGTCGCGCTGTCCGCGATCAGCGGGCGCACGATCACGGTGCCGTTCCTCGTCGACGCGGCGAACTCGAACGCGATCGGCGGCGGCACGGACTACACGATCGGCACGTCGATCACGATCGCGCCCGGCAACATGACCGGCAACGTCGCGGTCACGATCGTCGACGACACGATCGACGAGCCGGCCGAGACCGTCGAGATCGATATGCAAGCCGCGACGAACGCCACGGCGACCGGCCAGCTCAGCCACCGCCTGCAGATCAACGACAACGACGTCGTTTGCTACGGCGCGAACGCCACGGTCGATGTCTGCTTCGACACGCCGCCGACCGGGGCCGTGACGATCTCCGGCTCGCTCGACACCGACGGCGGGCTGTGCGCGGCCACGCAACCGGTCAACTGGACCGACACGCAGGATGCCGCGTGCGTGATCGCGGGCGCGACCATCACGGTCAACGGCGCGACGAAGGTGTTCGGCTCGCGGCCGCTCGTGCTGGTCGCCGCCACCACGCTCACGGTCAGCAACAACCTCGACGGTTCGAGCAACGAAGGCGCCGTGTCGAACGGTCCCGGGACGCCGCCGAACACGTGCGCCGGCACCGCGCCGCAGAACAACAACAACGGCGGCGGCGGCGGTGCGGGAGGCAGCTTCCTCTCGATCGGTGGTGCCGGCGGCGCTGGCAACAACGGCGCGGCGGCGGGCGGTACACCGGCGGCGATCGCCGCGGCACCGACGCGCCTGCGCCCGGGCTGTCCCGGTCAGCGGGGCGGCAACGCGATGGGCTCGCAGGGCGGCGCGCCCGGCAAGGCCGGCGGCGCGATCTATCTCGTCGCCGGGGGCAACCTGACGATCGCGAACAACGTCGTCATCAACGTCTCGGGCGCCGGTGCCTCCGCGAGTGACGTGAAGTCCGGCGGCGGCGGCGGTGGCGCGGGCGGCATGCTGCAGCTGTTCGCCGGCGGAACGCTCTCGACCGGCAACAGCACGAAGCTCGTCGCGAACGGCGGCGGTGGCTCGGGTGGCGGCGCGGTGCTCGGCGGCAGCTCCGGTTTCGACCCCGTCCCGAACAACCAGTCCACGCCGGCTCCCGGCGGCTCGGGCGGTGCTGGTGTGGGCGCGGGTGACGGCGGCACTGGCTTCGCGGTCGGCAATGCTGCGGGAGCGGGCGTCGCCTCGACGGCTGTCGACGCAGCAGGTGGTGGCGGCGGTGGCGGCGGCGGGTACATCGTCAGTAACAAGAACCTGGGTGGCGCTGACACGAGCGCGGGCCTCGTCGTTCAGTAGTGACGGTCGCGCCGCTCCTCGAGATTCGCGACCTCGTCACCGAGTTCCGCACCGAGCAGGGCTCGGTGCGCGCTGTCGATGGCGTCTCGTTCGAGATTCCGCCGCGTGGGACGCTCGGCATCGTCGGTGAATCGGGCAGCGGCAAGAGCGTCACCGCGCTCTCGATCATGCGGCTCGTCGCGACGCCGCCCGGCAAGATCGTGGCGGGCTCGATCAAGTACGGCGGCAAAGACCTCCTGAGGCTGCCGGCCGACGAGATGCGCGCGATCCGCGGCAACCGCATCGCGATGATCTTCCAGGAACCGATGACGTCGCTCAATCCGGTGTTCACCGTCGGCGATCAAGTCGCCGAAGCGGTGCAGCTGCACCAGAAGAAGTCGGCGAGCGAAGCGCGCAAGGTCGCGCTCGAGATGTTGAAGCTCGTCGGGATCCCGTCGCCGGCCGAGCGCATCGACGCGTATCCCCACCAGCTCTCCGGCGGCATGCGCCAGCGCGTGATGATCGCGATGGCACTCGCGTGCAAGCCCGACCTCCTGATCGCCGACGAGCCGACGACCGCGCTCGACGTCACCATCCAGGCACAGATCCTCGAGCTCCTGAAGTCGCTGCAGCGCGAGCTCGGCATGAGCATCCTGCTCATCACGCACGACCTCGCTGTCGTCGCGGAGACCTGTGACGAGGTCTGTGTCATGTACGCGGGCCGCATCGTCGAGCGCGCCGCCGCGGTGACGCTGTTCTCGAGCCCGCGGCATCACTACACGGCGGGCCTGTTGCGCTCGGTGCCGAACGACCAGCAGATCGCCGACCACGGCCGCCTCGTCGAGATTCCCGGCATGGTGCCGTCGCTCGCGGCCCTGCCGAAGGGCTGCAAGTTCGTCGACCGCTGCCCGGCGGCCCAGGCGCTGTGTCACCAGGAAGAACCGGCGCTCGTGCAGCTCGGCAAGTCGCTCGTGCGATGCCACTATCCCGTCGACGCGCCATGACTTCACTGGTCCGCACCGAGCGCCTGACGATGCACTTCCCGACGAAGAACGCGTGGGGAAAGAAGGCGGTCGTTCGCGCGGTCACGGACGTCGACCTCGAGATTCGCGCGGGCGAGACGCTCGGGCTCGTCGGAGAATCGGGCTGCGGCAAGTCGACGTTCGGCCGCACGTTGCTCCGCCTGCACGAGCCGACGGCCGGGCGTATCGAGGTGCTCGGGCGCGACATCACGACGCTGTCGCGGCGCGCGCTGCGTCCGATGCGGCGCGAGATGCAGATGATCTTTCAGGACCCGTACGCGTCGCTGAACCCGCGGATGTCGATCGGGCAAGCGGTCGGCGAGCCGCTCGACATTCACGAGCTCGTGAAGTCGAGCGCTGAACGCGCCGCGCGCGTCGCCGAGCTGCTCGCACGCGTCGGGCTCCGTGCGGATGCGGCGGAGCGGTACCCGCACGAATTCTCCGGAGGGCAACGGCAGCGCATCGGAATCGCGCGCGCGCTCGCATGTCGGCCGAAGTTCATCGTGTGCGATGAACCGATCAGCGCGCTCGACGTCTCGATCCAGGCGCAGATCGTGAATCTGCTCGAAGACCTGCAAGAAGCAGAAGCGCTCACGTATCTGTTCATCTCGCACGACCTCAAGATCGTGCAGCACATCTGCGACCGTGTGGCCGTGATGTATCTCGGGCGGATCGTCGAGCTCGCCGAGGCGAAGACCTTGTATCGCGACCCGAAACATCCGTATTCGCAAGCGCTGTTGTCGGCGGTCCCGCGCATCGACCCCGAGGCTCGTCGCACGCGCATCATTTTGCAGGGCGACGTACCGAGCCCGATCGCGCCGCCGCCGGGTTGCTCCTTTCACCCACGTTGTCCCGTCAAGGACAAACCCAAGGCGTGTTTCGAGGAGCTGCCGAAACTGCGCGTGTTAACGAATGGCGCGCAGGCCGCGTGTCACGTCGCCGAGTGAAGTAGAATTTTGTGATGCGATCTGGGGAGCTCGCGATGCGGCCGCTTCCGGCTGTGTTGCTCGATCTCCACGAAGATTTTGCGACGGGAAAGCTCGTGCTCAAGCGCGGGCGCATCACCAAGAGCATCGACCTGGTCAATGGCAATCCCGTGTCGACCGCATCGACGCCGCGCGACGAGACGCTCGGGTTCTTCCTCGTCAACAGCGGCGTGATCACCGAGGAACAGCATCGGCTCGGCGTCGAACGCGCGGCGCAGGTTGGGGGAAAGCTCGGCGAGGCGCTGGTCGCGCAGCGCGTGTTCACCGTCGAGCAGCTGATCGATCAGCTCGGCAAGCAAGCGCGCCACAAGCTCATCCAGGCGCTGCGCTGGCCGCAGGGTGCGTGGCGGTTCGACGGCACGGAGGCGGTCGAGGGCATACAGCTGCGCATGGTCGAGGTCGTGTTCTCGGGTCTGAAAGAGACCGCCGTCGAGGACCTCGATCGACTCGCGCGTCTCGACGGGATGAGCTTCGAGCTCACGACCCGCGGCGTGCGGTTGCGGCACGAGCTCAAGAAAGCGTACGGCGAGCGCATCGTCGCGATGCTCGCGGATGGCGCGCCGTTGGTCGAGCTCGAGCGCGTGACCGGCGATCGTGCGAAGGCGCGGCTCGCGATCGATTCGATGATGCTGTGTGATTGCGTCGAGGCAGCGACGGCGCAGGTCGGCCTCGGCACGGATGCAACGCTGAAGGACCTGCCGGCGGTGAAGCTCGACACGCCGGTCGTCGGGCGCGCGCTGACGCGTCCCGCGCATGCAGGGTCGGCGCTGTTCGACATCCTGTTCGAGGACATCAGTGACGAGCTCGACGGCGAGAAGCCGCTCGACTTCCCGGATCCCGAGGTTTACGAGGAGGACTCCGGCGTGCTGTCCGCCGTCGACCTGGACGTCGCGAAGTCGGATACCGATCACGTCGCCGCGGCGCGCCAGTCGATGACGGCCGAGCATCAGCGCGTGCTCGGCGCGGATCACTACGCCGTGCTGTTGATCGGCCGCAAGGCGCCGGCGCAGGAGATCGAGGCCGCGTTCAACCGCCGCAACAGCCTGCTCGACAAGGACGCGCTCGCGCTCACCGACGTGCGCGATCGCGCGAAGGTCGACGAGCTGCGCGCGGCGTATCTCAACGCGCGCACGACGCTCGTCGAAGATCGCATGCGTAGCGCGTACGACCGCGAGCTCGCGGGCGGCGAGCTGGTCTCCGTCCCACCCGCGCTCGACACCGAGCTGAGCTTCCGCATGGCCGAAGAGCTCATGCAGAAGAAGGAGTGGGGCAAGGCGATCGGCACGATCAAGCTCGTGATCGCGCGCTCGCCGCTCGAGGCGGATTATCACGCCGCGCTCGGCTGGGCGCAGTGGATGGAAGGCGATGGCGGCATCGAAGCGGCCGAGGTCGCGCGCGAGAGCCTGAACAAGGCGCTCGAGGTCAACCCCGACCACGCGGCGGCGCACGAGTACAAGGGCCGCATCGAGGCGGCGCTGCACACCGACGACTCCGAGGCGCTGTTCCACCTCGAGCGCGCGATCGATCTAGATCCGGCGCGCATCGAGGCGCTCGCGGCGATCGAGCAGCTGTTGTTCGCGCGCGGCGAGCTGCGCCGCTACGAGCGCGTCGTGAAGCGCCTGCTGTTCCGGCTGCGCGGGCGCGGCACGACGGCGGAAGCGAAGGCGTGGGCGCGGCTCGCGCGGCTCTACATCGACCACCTCGACGATCCGCAGTCCGCCGCCGCCGCGACGGCGAATGCGAGGCGGATCGCGCCGCGCGACTCGGACGTGCTCGCGCTCGTCGAGCGCACGCTCTCGAAGACGCCGGCGAGCGAGCCGATCCGCGCCGGTTGGCGCGAGGCACTCACCGATCCGAAGTCGGGCGCCGCGCTCGTGAAGAGCACGGAAGCGAGCGGTCACGCGGATGCGGCGTTCCTCGCGGCCTCGACGATGGTCGCGCTCGGCACCGCGGATGCACAGATGTCGCGCCTCTACGAAGCGCACCGCGTGAAGGCTGTCGCCGTGCCGGACAAGCCGCTCGGGCGCGACCAGTGGGCGCTGTTGCGTCACAAGGACGACAGCGTCGAGCTCGGTGCGCTGATGGAGCTCGTCGCGTCGGCCGTGCATCGCGTCGCGCCGATGACGCTCGCCGACAGCGAGCTCGATCCGAGCCAGCGCATCGACGACGTGGATCTCCCGGCGTCGTTCCTCAAGCTGCGAACGCGCTACGCGACGATGCTCGGCGTGCAGCCGGCGGCGGTGTATCCGCGCGTCGAGCTCGGCGCGCAGATTCACGTGATCGCGTGTGACCCGCCGGTGCTAATCGCCGGTGACGAAGCGTTGACCGCGCCGGAGCGGCCGGACCTCGTGTTCCGCCTCGTGCGCGCGATGACGTTCCTGTGGCCCGGCCGCGCGGTCGGTGCGTCGCGACCCGGTCGCGTGCTGCGCGCCGTCGTGATGGCGGTGTTTCGCGAGGCGTCGGGCTCGAGCATCGGCGCGGAGGATCCGCTCGCCGACGCGGCGACGCAGGCGGTCGCGAAGCTGATGCCGCAGGCGCGCGTGCAAGCGCGTGCGTCGGCGTTGCGGCTGCTCTCGCGTGGTGGCGGGCTCAACCTGTCGCTGTGGGCGCGCTCGCTCTCACGCACGGCGGACCGCGCCGGCATGCTCCTGTGTGGCGACGTGCCGGCGGCGTTCACGGGTGCCAAGGAAGTCGGCGATCTCGAGAAAGATCTCGTCGAGTTCTCGTTCTCCGCCGCACACGTGCAGCTCCGCAAACAGCTCGGGTTGACGCAGAGATAGCGCGCTATAGTGGCCGTACGTGGCGCTCGAGAGATCCATCCAACCGATCGACAAGGGACCGTGGCTCGCCAAGCGCAAGGTCGCGCTGGTCGCGCTTGTCCTCGGCGCGCTGTCGTTTGCACTCGTCGCGATCGCCCATCCGAACGTGTCGGACCTGCCCGATTGGCGCCTCTCGGTGCCTGGCTTCGCCGCGGCGGCCATCGCATCGGTCGCCTCGCTGATGCGCCGCGAGCCGCAAGGCTACTGGCTGTGGGCGATCGGCCTCGGGCTGGCGGGTGCGGCGATCTTCCTCGGGTGGTTCCTGATGCTCGCGATCGTCATCGCTGCGACGACGATCGTCATTCTCATCCTCAATGCCGTGATGTAAGAGGTAGCCATGCCTGAGAGCCACGACCTGATCTACGACTGGAACAGCGTCGAGAAGGTCGCCCCGATCTCGCCGAAGCGGAAGATCCAGTTCCTCGACGAGACGCTGCGCGACGGCATCCAGTCACCATCCGTGGTCGACCCGTCGATCGAGGACAAGCTGCGGCTCGTCGAGCTCGCGAACGACCTCGGCATCGACACGATGGACATCGGCCTACCCGGTGCGGGCCGGCGTGCGATCGAGGACGTCACCACGATCGCCGAGCACATCAAGGTGCACAACCTGCGCGTCAAGGCGTCGTGCGCCGCACGCACGCACGTCAACGACGTCCAGGCGATCGTCGATATCTCGCAGAAGGTCGGCATCGAGATCGAGGTGCTGTGCTTCATCGGCTCCTCGCCGATCCGTCAGTACGCGGAGGACTGGGACCTGCCGCGCATGCTCAAGCTGTCGGCCGACGCGATCGATCTCGCGCGCCACTACAACCTGCCGGTCGCGTACGTCACCGAGGACACCACGCGCTCGCGCCCCGAGATCCTGACCAAGATGTTCACGACCGCCGTCGAGCACGGCGCGAAGCGACTGATCGTCTGTGACACCGTTGGCCACGCAACGCCCGACGGCATCCGGAACCTTCTTCGCTTCACGCGCAACACGCTCGACGGCCTGGGTCGCTCGGACGTCGGCATCGACTGGCACGGTCACAACGATCGTGGCCTCGGCGTCGTCAACTCGATCTTCGCGATCGAATACGGCGCGGATCGCATCCACGGCACGGCACTCGGCATCGGCGAGCGCGTCGGCAACGCGGCGCTCGATCAGATCATGCTGAACTTGAAGCTCCTCGGCGAGCTGCCGGATCACGACCTCACGAAGCTGGTGCTCTGGTGCAAGACGGCGTCGCAGGCGACGCGCGTGCCGATCCATCCGCAGTACCCGCTCGTCGGCGAGGACGCGTTCCGCACCGCGACGGGCGTGCACGCGGCCGCGATCATCAAGGCCGAGAAGAAGGGCGATGCATGGCTCGCCGACCGGATCTACTCCGGCGTCCCCGCCGGCATGTTCGGCAAGGAGCAGGAGATCGAGATCGGTCACTACTCCGGCGAGTCGAACGTCATCTACTGGCTGAAGAAGCGCGGCCACGAGCCCACCAAGGAGCTCGTCGCCGCGGTGCTCGGCGCGGCGAAGCGCGGCAACCGCGTGCTCAGCGACGAGGAGATCCTCGCCGTGATCAAGACGCACGCAAACGACAAAGCCTGACGATCGCGAGATCGCCAGGCCGTCTGCGAGGTCAGGTGTTGACTACAGCCTGACGACCGCGCCGCTGGTGAGGTTGATGGTGTAGGTGACGCCGTCGAGCGCGAGCGTCGTCGGAACGCCGCTCGATCCGAACGTCAGCTTCGCCGTCGAGTTGAAGATGCGCTTGTCGGTGCCACGCGTGCGGCTCGTGTTGACCGTGAAGTCGATCGTGCCGAACGTCGGGAACGTGTAGCCCGACAGGTAGCGGACCTGCTCGTACGTCGCGTTGAACTGCACGCCGTAGCTCGCAGCTTCGCCGTTCGTCGTGATGGCGGTCTTCAGCGAGAGACCGTCCGGTCCGCGGAAGCGCGCCTTGTCGAGCGTCAGGTCGCGGATCTCCCAGTCGACGACGCGGTTGATCTCGCTCATCGCGATCTCACCCATCGATTGCGAGCCCGTCACCGTGAACTTGATGTGCGAGTGATGCGCAGCGCCGTCGCACGGCACGACGAGGTGGGCCGTCGATCCATCGTTGCAGTGGTAGTCGAACGCGAAGCTCAAACCACCTTGCGAACCAGCGCCCTGGTAGCCGCCGTCGGCGGTCGTGCCCGTCTGGGAGAAGCCAGCGGGGAAGCGGTTCTCCGAGATCTCGGCGGCGATCAACTGCATCGGAAACTCGCCGCGTACGTGCGCTGCGAGGATCGCTGCAAGCTCGTCGCTGTCACGAGCGCTCTCGTCGGGTGTTGGCGGGTCCACGGGATCGGTCGGATCCTGCGGATCGACGGGGTCATTCGGGTCTTGTGGGTCGTCACTGGTCGATCCGCACGCGGAAAGCGCGAGGACCGCAGCACCTAGAAGAAAAGCTCTCATTGTCGGCCTCCGTATATGGAGTTCAGCAATCGCCGGACCAAACGTAAGTGGGCCAACCAGGTTTCGCGGCCGTGTCGACAGCGCGCGGCGCGCACGGATCACTGCGCGTCCTTCAACATGCCCGTCGAGAGATCCAAGTCGAACGCGTGATCCGGCAGCACGATCGTGGCGCGTCCGCTCGCGTGAAACTGAGCTTCGGCGCGAATGGTCACGGCGTGCTCGTTCGTCGCATCGAGGGCAAGCTCGTAGCGAACGAGCCCACCGCGCGGCCACCGCTCGCCACGAACGAGCAGCATGTTGCGATAGCTCGCGTCGTACGACATGGCGTGGCCTTCGTTCGTCTCGGTGGCGCGGCTCGCGTACTCGAAGTGTCCATCGCCATCGAGCCGCATGCGCTCGGACGTGATGTCGTTGATGATCCACGTGCCTTCGCGCGATGCGACGCTCACGAACGCGTTCGTCGCGAGCACGGAAGACCACGTCGCATCGACATCCGCGTTCTCCGTACGTGATCCACACGACACCGCACCGTTGTGGCCGTCGCGGCACGCAGTTTCATAGCGATACGTGAAACCGCCGCGCTGTCCGAAAACCGTACCGTCGCGATCTTCGTGGCCTGCGGGCATCTCACCGCGCACGAGGCTCGCGACGTCGAGCATCGCGCCCAGCTCGCCGCCACCTGAGAGCGGTCGCAGCGTGGAGGCGATCGACATCGCGACATTCTTCGCATCGTGATCGTCGAGCTGCTCCGTGGATTCACTCGCGCATGACGCGAGAACAACGAGGATGGCTGCGCGCTTCATGCGCCACATCGCAGCAAGCACAGGGCCACGGTGGACGCGTGTGGACCGCGCGCGCGCGCGCATGCCCGCAGGCGCTCCGCTCAGCTAGGCCGCGTCTACGATCGGCCAGCGCGCGCCCGCGGCCGCGAGCTCGAAGCCTTCACCGCGCTCGACGACGCGCTCTGCCAGTGCGTGATACGAGGGGCCCGCGATGCGCCCGCGCAGCTTGCCGACGCGCGCGTAGAACGCGTGGTCCTCGGCCTGGCGCAGCGAGGCGTAGTCGAGCTCGCGCTCTTCGTCGTCATCCCAGAGGACAAAACAGTGCTCGCCGTCCCAACGCGCCGACTTCGCGCGGAGGTGCGCGTCCTCGACCTCGACATAGGCGTATCGCTTGTCGTCGAGCCGGATGATGTCGCGCCCATCTTCGGCGCGGACATCGAGCCAGCGCAGCAGCGCCTGGCGCAGTCGTACATGCGTGACCGCGGCGCCTTCCTGCCAGAACGTACCGGTCCGATCGAGGCGCAGCCCGATGGCGCGCATCTTCTCGATCATCTCAGGCGTCAGCTGCATCGCTGCACCTAAATCAGATCGACCGCGCGTCATCCCATGCGGGCAATCCGGTCCTTCGTCAGCAGCTTCTGCTTCTTGAGGCGACTCATCTCCACCTGTTCGGCGGGGGTCAGCGCTCGTCTGCGTTCGAGGGCTTGTACTTGTTCGTCGAGGCGACGGTGTTCGGCGGTCAGTTCAGCGAGCAAGGTCTCGTTCGAGCTCACGCATCCTCCGGTTTAGCCACCAACACCTCAACGATAGATCGGGGATCGAGCGTGGGCAATGGAACATCGATCATGGTTCCCGGCACGGTTTTTTCAGGGCGCCGGGCACGCCATCCGGGTACATGACCTCGGCTTCGGATGGGCGGATATACGTCGGTGTGCCGCTGGTGAGGATGTCGACACGTGCGCCAGCGCTCGCGAGGATCGCGACCGCGATGCCCGACGGCGTGCGCGGTGGCAACCAGTCCGCGGCGAGCGGTGAGAGCACATCTCGATACGTATCGATCGCATCGCCCGCATACGTGACGGTCGCGTCGCCGGCGAACGACCGAACCCACGCCGCGAGCTCGGCCGGCGCGAACACGCGCTCCTCGGCGACGAGCGCACGGTGCCGATAGATGCCGGCGAAGACCTCGGAGCGGCGCGCATCGAGCACGGCGACGATCAAGCCGTCGACGTGCGTGAGCAGCTGCTCGTTCGCGAGATGCATCTCGGCATCGAAGGCGAGCGCGGCAAGCGACGAGACGGCCCATAGCGGCTTCCTAGCCGCGAACGCGATGCCCTTCGCCGTCGCCATGCCGATGCGAAGACCGGTGAATGATCCGGGACCCGCGCCCACCGCGATCGCGTCGAGCTCGTACGGCGTGACCTTCGCGCGACGGCAGACCTCGTCGATCGAGACGAGCAAGTCGGCGCTGCGGCCGCCGCCGGGGTGGCGTGCGTCGGCGAGCGTCACGTGGTCGTCGACGACGGCGACGCCCGCCGTCAGCGTCGCGGTATCGAAGCCGAGGACCTTCATCAGAAGAAGAAGCGCATCACGTCGTTGCGGAGCGCGAGGATCGTGATGAGGCCGACGATGATGAGTCCGACGAGCTGGATGCGCTCGCGCATCTTCGAGGTCAGCGGCTTTCGGCGCGCGCCCTCGACGGCGAACACGAGCAAGTGACCGCCGTCGAGCATCGGGATCGGGAGGAGGTTGATGAGGCCGAGGTTCACGCTGATCAACGCGAGCATGAGCAGGAAGCTGTCCCAGCCCTGGTTTCCCGAGACCGAGGCGACGCGATACATCATGAGCGGGCCGCCGAGTGCTTCGCCTGGGGTCTCGCCGGCGATGATCTGGCCGAAGCCGCTCGTCATCGTCGAGATCGTCTCGCCGGTGCGCTCGAGTGCTTTCGTGAGCGCGTAGCCGAAGCGGCCGTCGATCACGATCATGGCGCCGCGGCCGCGGTCGACGTCGTTGCGTGCACCGAACACGAGGCGCGAGATCGTGTGGTCGTAGTCGTCGAGTTGCTTGCGCCAGACCTGCGTGAGCTCCGCGGAGAGGGTCTCGGTCTTGCCGGCGACGGCGCGCGTCCACGAGATCTTGAACGTCTTGTTCGGCTCGGCCTGGAGACGCTGGTCGAGATCGAGCCAGTGGATGACGGGCTTGCCGTCGAGCGCGGTGATGAGATCGCCGGGCTGCAGGCCCGCGCTGTCGGCGGGCGAGCCCGGATCGACCTGCGCGACGAACATCTCGGCGTGCTCGAGGCCGGTGTACGTCTGGCGCTTGAGTGTCGCGTCGACCTGCGTCTCGGGCACGAGGTCCGCGAAGCCGGCCGAGAGCAGCTGCACCTGCGCGACGCCGGGCACCTCGGTGCCGCGGAAGTACACGATGCTCGTGCGGCGCGCGAACCGCCCGAGCGCGCGCTTGACGTCGGACCAGTTGCGAACGGGCTGGCCGTCGACGCTGATGATCAAGTCGCCGGTGCGAAGGCCGCTGCGGGCGGCGGGCGACTGGCCGTCGATCACGCCGACGAGCGGCACGAACGGCGGATGTGTGATGCCGACGCGGCCTTGCACGACGACGCGACCATCGCGCGAGCGCACCGTCTCCTCGAGCGGCGTGACGTAGCGCTCGAAGACCTTCCCGTTGCGCGAGATCCGGAGGTGCAGCTCCTCGCCGGGCGCGCTCCGCACGGCGTCTTCGATCTCTTCCCAGTAGCGCATCGTGTTGCCGTCGATCTCGAGGACGCGATCGCCGGGCTCGAGGCCCGCGCGCGACGCGGCGCCGTTCTCGAGGACGTCGCCGATCACGGCGGCGGGCAACATCGTGTGACCGGCGAAGAACACGAAGTAGATGACGACGGGCAACACGAGGTTTGCTGCGGGACCCGCGAACACGATCACGAGGCGCTGCCACAGGGGGCGGCTCGCGAAGCTGCGCCCGACCTCGCTGCGCATGCCGGGCTTCGCCGGCGGTCGCGACGACTCCTCGCCTTCGACGCCGAGGATGCGCACGTAGCCGCCGATCGGAAACGCGCAGATCTGGTACTCGGTCTCGCGCAACGTCACGCGAAACAGGGGGCGCCCGTACCCGATGGAAAATCGCAGGACCTTGACGTCGAGCAGCTTCGCGGCAACGAAGTGCCCAAGCTCGTGGATCACCACGAGCACACCGACGAGCAGGAGGAAGTAAAGGACCGACAAAACCGACCGACGACGCTATATCAGAAACTGCTACTCTCTCGGGACGTGGCTTCGAAGTCCGCCCAACACGAGCCCGAAAAGGCGGAGGTGATCGAGGCGCTCCTCGACCACTGCGACACGACGCTCGACCGCGTGAAGGTGCTGTACGAGCAATTCTTTCTGGGAATCCAGAAGCAGCCGCCGACGCATCTCCACACGGACGTCGAGCGCAAGCTGCGCGAGCTGCAGCAGATCCAGATCCGCAACACGGCGCTGCGCTATCGGTTCGCGACCATCCAGCAAAAGTTCGGCTCGTACAACAACTACTGGCGCCGCACGCTCCGCCAGATCGAGAGCGGCACGTACCACCGGAACCTCGCCAAGATCGGCCGCCAGGCCGTGCAGACCGGCGAGGACATCCCCGACGAGATCCTCGCCGCGATGCCCAAGCGGATGCGCGAGCAGGTCAAGCGCGACCGCGAAGCAGCCCTCGCGACGCAGCGCCGCCGAGAAGGCACGCAGGAGGAAGGCGACTTCCTCGAGGAGCTCGACACGCCGCCCGCTCCGAAGAAGACGAGCACCGGTGCGCACGTCCTCGACGCCGGCGACGGGGAGTTCGATCTCGACGCGTACTTCCGCGCGGTCACGAACGACGACCAGCCCGACGAGACGAGCCCCGGGATCCCCACGTTCCCCAGCGAGACGCGCCCTGCGCCACGAGCAGCGGCCCCCGTGCGTGTATCCGCACCGGCACCGGAGTTCGAGGGCGAGCCCCCGACGGAGTCGGACTTCGATCCGCCGACCGAGCGGCCGGTGCCGATCGTCAACCGGCCCGCACCGACCACGAATTCGCCGGTCCAGCACCCGAGCGCCGCGGTGCGCGCAGTCGTCGGCATGCGAACGCCGCCGGTAGGCGTGCCGGTCGCGCCGCGCGTGGTGCCGCCCGGCAGGCCCGGACACGCGTCCGGCGGCTTTCCCCCGATCCCGACGCAGCCCGGACACGAGTCCGGCAAACATCCAACAGCCCAGTCCGGCGTGCTTCCCGTCGTACCTCCGCCACCCGGACACGCGCAGCCCGGACAGCATCGTCCGGGCATCGCGCCCTCACAGGTCTCGCGTCCACTGCCCGTGATGCCCGGTGCATCGAGCACGCGCGCGCCCGTCGCTGTCGAGACGCTGAGTGGTCCGTTCCCGCGCGAGCAACAAACGCAAACGCCGCCGGCCCCGGCACGTCCGACCGGACCACATCCGGCCGCCCGGACAGCGCCGGGCATGGGCCCGCAGCGTCCGGCCGCGCCGCCCGGACACGTGCCGCCTGTTCGTCCGAGCACGCCGTCGGTCGCGCCGCCGGCACCGTCGCGTCCGGGTCCGCCGCCACCGCCGGCCGCACGTCCGGCGCCGATCAACACGGCGCGGATACGCACCGAGCCGGGCGTCGCACGTGTGGGTCCGCCGCCGGGCATGACGGACGCCGACGTCAACGTGCTCTACGCGAACTACGTGAAGGCGAAAGAAGCCGTCGGCGAAAAGGCCGGGCCGGGCTCGTACGGCAAGCTGCTGCAGACGATCAATGCGCAGGCTCCAAAGATCATGGAGCAGTACAAAGCGAAGGGCGTCGACTTCCAGGTGGTCGTCAAAGACAACCAGGTCGTGATTCGCGCCAAGCCGAAACCGTAGCGCTACAGTGCGGCCAATGACGTTCTCGGCGGAATTCCGCTGCATCGGTGGTTGCGACGGCAGCTACGCACTCGACGAGATCATCTATCGCTGTCCGAAGTGCAACGACCTGCTCGAGGTCGTGCACGATCTGGAGGCGCTCCGTTCGCGCACCGCTGATGAATGGAAGGCGCTGTTCGACACGCGCTGGCGTCAGGTCGAGGAACCGTTCGGCTCCGGCGTGTGGGGCAAACACGAGTGGGTCGCGCCGCAGCTCGAGACGCAGCACATCGTCTCGATGAACGAAGGCTGCACGCACCTCACGCGTGTCCCGCGCTTCGCCGCCGCGCTCGGGCTCGGTGACGTGCGCGTCAAGCAATGCGGCATCTCGCACTCGGGCTCGTTCAAGGACCTCGGGATGACGGTCCTGGTCTCGACGGTCGCGCAGATGATCGCGCGCGGGCGGCCGATCCGCGCGATCGCGTGCGCGTCGACGGGCGATACCTCGGCGGCGCTCGCCGCATACGCCGCGGCCGCGAACATTCGCTCGGTCGTCATCCTGCCGCGCGGCAAGATCTCGACGGCGCAGCTCGTCCAGCCGCTCGCCGCGGGCTCGCTCGTCCTCGCGATCGACACCGACTTCGACGGCTGCATGCGCCTCGTCCAGGAGCTCGCCGCGAAGGAAGGCGTGTACCTCGCGAACTCGATGAACTCGCTGCGCCTCGAAGGCCAGAAGACCGTCGCGATCGAGCTCGCGCAGCAATTCGGCTGGCAAGTCCCCGACTGGGTCGTGATCCCCGGCGGCAACCTCGGCAACGTCTCCGCGCTCGGTGCGGGCTTCGAGATGCTGCTCGCACTCGGCATCATCGATCGCCGCCCACGGATCTGCGTCGCACAGGCCGCACACGCGTCGCCGCTGCACGCCTCGTTCGCGAACAACTGGGCCGAGCTCGCGCCCGTCAAGGCGAAGACCACGCTCGCGTCGGCGATCCAGATCGGCAACCCGGTCAGCTTCAAAAAAGCCGTCCGCGCGCTGCGCTCGTTCGAAGGGGTCGTCGAGGTCGCGACGGAGTCAGAGCTCGCCGATGCATCGGCGCACGCAGATCGCGACGGCCTGTTCACGTGTCCGCACACGGGCGTCGCGCTCGCCGCGCTCACGAAGCTCGCCGCGCGCGGCGTGATCACGAAGGACCATCGCGTCGTCGTCATCTCCACGGCGAGTGGCCTCAAGTTCGCCGACTTCAAGGTCGGCTATCACGAGGGCAAGCTCGCGGACGTCGCCACGCCGAAATATCGCAACACGCCGATCGAGCTGCCCGAGCGCTACGACGCCGTGCGCGACGCGCTCCACCGCGGCCTCGACGCGCAGTCCTAGCGCGACGAGATGCTCGAGCAGCTCGAGAGGATCTCGATGTTGCGCGTGCCCGACTCGACGCGCACGCTGTCGAGCGCCTTGCCGGAGTCATCGGTGACCCACATCTGATCGCCGATGCGGAACGTCTTGCTCTGGACGCTGTTCGAGCTGATCGAGCTCTGCGTGCCGCTCGAGAAACCCGGCTTGTCACCATAGAACACCTTTGCCGTCTTGCCGCACGACGAGCGGATCGTGACCGAGACGGTCGTCGGTGCCGCGGGCGCCGGGGCCGAGGGCCGGGGCGACGAGGCCATCGTCGGCGACGGCGAGGACGGCGACGAGGCCATGCTGTCGTCGCCCTCGCTCGCGGACGACGGCGACGTGCCCGTCGGCTGGGTCGACTGGCCGGCCGATGGCGGCGGCATGATGCACGCGGTGGCAGCGAGGGAGAGCAGAGCGGCGGCGAGGACGGACTTGATCATCATGCGGGTCCAGACGGACCGCTCGACGAGGAGTCGCACGACCGACCTTTTGCGCCATCGGAACGTTTTCTTGCGACTACCCCCGGTCGGGCCACGTCTGGTCATCAACGGACACATGCAACCACGGATGCCGCCGCCTAACGAACCCCGGTCAGATCTCGAACAGCGCCTCGCGAATGTTGTCCTCGCCGAGGTGCTGCAGCAGCGAACCCGTGCCGCAGGGACCCAGGAGCCCGCCACGACCCGGTTTGTTCGCGGGACGCTCGACGAGGGAGACACCCTGCCATTCGCGCTCGAGGAATTCGCCCGCGAGGACGCGACGCAGCCGTCGGCCCCCTACGAGCTGCTCGCCGTCGAGCAAGAGGTCGAGTTCTCGGTGCCGTTCGAGCGGCCGGAGCGGGCGTTCGAGCCGGTGGCCATGTCCGCCGGCAGCAACCTCGTGATGGACACGGCCGCGGTCACGAAGGTCGAGCTCGAGGAACACGCCGAGCGTGCGCCCACGCCGCTACCCCTGCCGCGGACGAAATCACGCGCGAAGACAGCGCCGCTCCATCAGAAGAAGGGGCAGATGCCCTCGTACCTCGCGATGGGGCTCGCGATGCTCCTCGGCGCCTTGGCCTTCGTGCTTGGACTTGGGCTCGCACGCCTGATGATGTGATCGCATACTGGTCGGGGTGGAGGAGATTGGTGGTTGGCGCGTCGAGCGCCTGATCGCAAACGACGGTGACGTGCACGAGTACGCCGTCTCGAAAGACGGCAAGCACGCGGTCATGCACCTCGTCGCGGAGGGCGCTTCGTCGACGCTGCTGCACGGCGCGACGGTGCGGCGCACGCTCGTCGTGCGCGGCAAGCACGAGGGCAGGGCCTTTGTCGTCACGACCGACGCCGTGCGCGCGAAGCCGCAGCGAAGTCTCGCGCTGCCGCTCGTCGTGCTCGCACTCACGATCATCGGCGGTGGCGTGCTCGTCTCCACGCTCGTTCGACCGGCAAAGAGCAAGCCCGCCTGCGTTGACTGCGTCCTGATCGTCGACGGCAAAGAGATCTCGAGCGCGTCGTTTCGCATGTACGCGAGCGATCCGTTCCTGTTTCCCGAGCGCAAGGGCGAGGACAAGAAGCGCGCGGCGCTCGATCTCCTGATCGTGCGCGCCGTGCTGCACGCGGAGGCGGTGAAGAAGGGCATCACGGTGACAGACGTCGCGGAGCGTGCACAGGCCGCGGAATTCGCCGTCGGTCTCCGCACGTTCGACGTTCGCGAGAAGCTCGCTAGCCAAGGCGAGACCTTTGAAGACGCGACGATCGATCGCTACGCGAAGGCCGTCGGGCTCGCCGATCGCGCCGCGCTGTTCGCGGAGATGACGATCGAGCGGATGGCGATCGAGGTCGGCGGCGACCACGCCCGAGCCTGCGCCCGCGCGAAGGTCGTGGTCGGGAACACGCACCTCGCGGAACCGTATCGGCCCTGCGCGACGCTGTGAGATCAAGGACTTCGCAGAACGGCGGAACTTTTGCGCCGGCCGCGGGTGATACCGGAACAACGAGATGCCTGCCGCGCTCGCCACTATCCGCACGGAGCCGCTCGACGAGCTGACGCTCCGCCGTGCCCAGCGCGGCGATGACCGGGCGTGGCGCGCGCTGGTCGAGCGCTATCAGGCGCCCGTGCACGCGCTGATCTGGCGCTTGCTCGCGGGGCGCTCGCGGCATCGCGTCGAGGATCTCGTGCAGGAGACGTTCGTGCGCGTGCTGCGCGCGCTACCGAGCTGGGACCTTGCAGGGCCAGCATCGCTGCAGACGTGGATCCTCACGATCGCGACGCGGCTCACGCTCAACGAGCTGCGCAAGCCCGAGATGACGACGATCATCGGAGATCCGCCCGCGACCGACAGCACGGATGCGGCGTCGGAGCGCGCGCGCATCGCCGCCGCGATCGCCGCGGGCGTCGCGACGTTGCCCGACGCGCAGCGCGCCGTGTTCGTGCTGCGCGAGTACCACGAGCTCGAGTACGCCGACATCAGCGAGGCGCTCGGCCTCGATCTCGGGACCGTGAAGTCTCGGCTCGCGCGCGCGCGGCAGGCGCTACGCGAGCGGCTGGTCGCGGAGCTGCCCGAGCTGTGGAGACGTAGATGATGAACGACGACGAAGATGACGTCCTCGGCATCGACCTCGATGCCTGGCAACCACCACCGCCGCCCGCAAGCACCGCCGACGCCGTGATCGCGCGGATGCGGCGCGAGAACACCGCGGTGACCGCGCAAGCGTTGCCGGTCGAGACCGCCGCGCCGATGTCGAAGCGCTGGTGGCTGGTCGCGGGCCTGACCGTCGCGATCGCGGCGACGTCGGTCATCACGTTCGCGCTCACGCGCGACCCAAGGACCGCGCGGGGGATCACCGCGGGCGATCGCGCCGCGCACATCTCGATCGGGTCGTCGTCGGCAAACGTCGATGCGTACACGGTCGTGAGCTGGCGCCGCGAAGGCGAGCGGATCACCGCGAAGCAAGCCGGCGGCGGCGCCACATGGCACGTCGACGACGACGACACCCTGACCATCGAGACCGGGCTCACCTCGATCGAAGCAACCAGCGCGAGCCTGCGTGTGGAGGTCAAGATGCTCGACCAGAAGAAGATGATCGCTCTCTCCGCGGTGACTGCAGCGGCCGTCGCCGTCGTGACGGTCGTCGTCTACGAAGGCGTCGTCAAAGCCGGTGACAAGACGGTCGCCCCCGGCACCAGCTATCAGATCACGAATAAGGGCGAGAACGTGATCGAGGAAGAGGAGCTGGCGGTCGGTGCATCGCCGGATCTCGTCCGGCGCGTCACCGAGCTCGAAGCAGAGCTCGCGGCGAAGCAAGCCGAGATCGAGCGACTGAAAGTCCGGGTCGTCCTGCCCGCGTGCGACTTCGACGAGCTGCAGGAGAAAGGGGAGGCTCATTACTCGGCCAACCGACCAGCCGAGGCCCTCGTGTTCTTCGAACGAGCGTATGCGTGCGACGCAAAAAAGCCGAACACGCTGAAGTACGTGACGGCGGCGGCGTGCAAGTCCAAGAACTTGATGAAGGCGCGCTTCTACTGGAAGAGGATGAACGAGGAGGGACGCCACGCGATCGCGTCGCTGTGCGCCGGGTACGGCATCGTGCCCGCCGACCTCGATGTCAAAGCCCCCGAGCTCGGTCGGCTACAAGTCTCGAACATCCGGCCGGCAACCGTCCTCCTCGACGGGGTCTCCGTCGGGATGACCCCAATCGACCTCGAGGTCCCCCCCGGCAAGCACAAAGTGACGCTGGTCGTCGGTGTCGATAAGCACAGCTTTGCCGTGAACGTGAAAGTCGGCGAGACCACGACGCTCCACAAGCAGCTCGACACGCTCGAGTAGTTTCCCACGGGGTTTCCGCCGCATGTTATGCAGCTCGCATGCGTGCCACGGGACTCGCAGTGATCCTTCTTGCATTCGCTTGCGGCGGCGACGACGGGCCGTCCGATAACGGCGTCACCACCGAGCGGTGCAACTACGTTCCGCTCGCGCCGACCAGTGGTGCCGGCGGCACCGTCAGTGCCGGCGCGCTCACCGCAGGCGCGGGCGAACGGGTGCTACACATCCCCGTTGGCACCGCGCTCGGCGGGTACACGGGACGCGCGGGCTTCCTCAGCTCGGCCGGCAGCGTCGACGCGCGCAAGGTCGCGCAGTCGGGCACGTTCAATCCGTCGATCGGCGTGACGAACGCGCCGCGCGCGAAGGCGCTCGTGCTCACCGCGGGCGGCGAGACCGTCGTCATCCTCAAGGGCGACATGATCTTCGCGTACGAAGGCATGCTGTACGACATCGAGGAGCGGCTCGGCCCCGCGTTCGCCGGCAAGGTGATCCTCGCGACCTCGCACTCGCACAGCGCGTGGGCGCAGTTCACGGGACACGCGCCGCTCAAGCTCGGCTCGGGCGAGCTGCGCGACCGCGTGTACAACCGCTTCCTCGAGGCGTTCGAAGGCGCGGCGCGCGATGCACTCGCCGCGCGCGTGCCCGCGAAGCTCGGCATCTTCTCGACCCGCGCGTTCGATCCGATGGATCGCATCAACCGCGATCGCCGGCCCGAGAACGACGACATGCCGGGCGGCAAGCGCGGCGACGATCACCTGGTGATGTTGCGTGTCGACGCCATGAGTGGCGCGCCGATCGCGATGGTCCCGATCTTCGGCGAGCATCCGACGATCAACGATCAAGACAATCCGTTCGCGACCGCCGATGCGACGGGCGCGCTCGAGCAAGTTCTTCAGGAGACGTTCGATAGCAAGGTCGTCGTCATGCACCTGCAGAGTGCAGGCGCGGATTCGTCGGCGATCGGACACGGCGGCGTCGACTGCAACAACAAACCGGGCAAGGCGAGCGACCCGTGCTTCGTGTGGGCCGCCGAAGAGGGGCACGGCCGCGCGGCGCTCGCCGAGCTCCAGGCCGCGTACATGATGGCGGGTAACGCGATGAAGGACTCGCTCGAGCTCGAGATGGTGACGCGCTCGATCGAGACCGGTCCACGCGCCGAGACGTTCGCGATCCGCGGCGGCGCGCTCGCGTACGCGCCGTTCGATCCGAAGCGCGAGCGGCCCGACGGCATCGTGTTCGAGGGCGGCGCGCTGAAGTCACCGATCGACGAGTTCAACGCGCAGGTCGGCGCGGGTCTCTGCGAGACCGAGTCGCCGATGTTCCCGGCCGCCGCCATCCCGGGCAGTGAAGGCATCAAGCCGTACGGCTCGTGCCTCAAGCTCGATCTCGCCGGCGAGATCCTCGGCCCGATCTTCAAGATCGACTTCGGCGTCGACGCGACGCACCCGGTTTGCGAGAGCACGCGCACGACGATCTCCGCGCTGCGCATCGACGACTACGTGTTCGGCACGCTGCCCGGCGAGGTCAGCATCTTGATCGCCGACCTCGTGCGCGAGAAGTCGCCCGCCGGCGCCGACAAGACCGTCGTCATCGGTTATTCGCAAGGCCACGTCGGCTACATGCTGCGTCCCGAGGACTGGGTGCTCGGCGGCTACGAGCCGAGCGTCACGTTCTGGGGACCGCTCGAGGGGGAGTACATCGTCGAGAAGCTGCTCGCGCTGATGCCGCTCGTGCAGACCCCGACGCGCGAGAACGCCGTCGACGGTGGCACCACACGCGTCGCGACCGCGCGCATGACGGATAATTTACAGATCGACGATCCCGCCCCGATGGCCGGCATGATCCCGACGACGATCCCGGACGTCACGTGGGCGCGCACCGGCACGCCGACGCAAGCGCAGCCCGCCGCGCAGATCCCGCGGGTCTCCGGCGTCGCGACGTTCACGTGGATCGGCGACGACCCGCAGACCCAGACGCCGAAGGTCACGCTCGAATACGAGATGGTGCCCGGTTCCGGCGTCTACCTGCCCGTCGTGCGGCGGAGCGGCCGGCGCGTCGAGGATACGGAGATCGTCCTCGCGTACACGCCATCGCCGCTGCAGCGCTCCGGTCCGCAGACTCATATGTGGGTCGCCGAGTGGCAAGCGGTGCCGTGGGTCGGCATCACGACCGGCAACGATGGACTCGA
>JALZOJ010000099.1 GCA_030857175.1 Myxococcota bacterium
CCGCCGCCGCGGAAGCCACCGCCGCCGCCACCGCCGCTAAAGCCGCCGCCACCGCCGCCGCCGCGCTGCTGGCGCTGCTCGGCTTCGTTGACGCGGAGCGGGCGACCGTCGAGGGTGCGGCCATCCATGCCTTCGATTGCTTTCGCTGCTTCTTCCGGGGTTCCCATGGTCACGAACGCGAAGCCGCGCGAGCGACCAGTCTCGCGATCCGAGACGAGGTGGACGTCGCTTACAGTTCCGAACTCTTGGAACGCGGTGCGAACGCCGTCAGCTGTGGTGTTGAACGAGAGATTTCCGACGTACAGACGAGTGTTCATCCTGCTTGCTCGATCTGGCCCAACACAAATGACTCAACCCGCCCCCGAGGGGGCCATGGTGCTCGAAGCGGGTTTTTCAGAACTGATTCCTGAGTATTCCCACTGAGCACCGGACCAAAACCGACGAACCGTGAGCGACGACAAAGCTACTCCTGGCTGCATTGGATCGCTAGCGTTCAGTGAGTCGCAGAGGCCAACGTGTTGGGATCCTTAGGGGAAAATCGCAGAAACCAGGTTGTGTCCGTAGGTGTCCGTGTTTACACGCGAGTATGCTCGCCGAGACATGAACGAGCTCGAACGTACGTTGTTGCGGCGCCTGCGCGACCGCGATGAGCGCGCGTTTCGCGAGCTCCTCGAGGGCTATCGGGATCGCGTCTTCAACATCACGTATCGCATGCTCGGCAATCGCGCCGAGGCCGAAGACGTCGCGCAGGAAGTCTTTATCACGGTCTTCAAGACGATCGATTCGTTCCGCGAGGAATCGAAGTTCTCGACGTGGCTGTATCGCGTCGCGGTGAACCACTGCAAGAACAGGATCAAGTACCTCGCGCGCAGGCACGACCGCGATCGCGACGAGCTCGACGAGAACTCGGGACAGACGAACGGCGCGATCGCGAACGTGGGACCGCGCACGCCGCAGCCCGATCGCGCGCTCGAGGGCGTGCAGATGGAAGTGATTCTACAGAAGGCGATCGAGGGGCTCGACGACGATCACCGGATCGTCGTCGTGCTGCGCGACATCGAGGACCTTTCGATCGAAGAAATCTGCGAGATCACCGGCCTTCCAGACGGCACGGTGAAATCACGCTTACACCGCGCCCGTCTCGCGCTACGAAAGAAGCTGCAACGCCATGTCTGAGACGACCGCCGAAGAGCTCTCGCCCGACGACGAAATCATCGCGACGCTATCGGACTACCTCGACGGCGCACTGCCGATCGATCGGCGGCGCGAGGTCGAGCAGAAGATCAAAGACGACGCGGCGTGGAAGCGCACGCACGACGAACTGCGCGAGACGCGCGACGCGCTCTCGGGCTTGCTGAAAGCGCGCGCGCCGGTGAAGTTCGACGAGGATGTCACCGAGACGATCCACAAGCGCAGCGCGGGCCGCTTCTTCGCGAAGCGCACGTTCGGCGATCGCATCCCACTCGGCGTGCTGCTGATCATCGGCGTGATCGCGCTCGTGATCATCGGCGCGATCCTGTGGTCGTCGCCGACGGGCTCGCTCGTGCGCGACAAGCCGAGCGCCGAGCCGCAAGGCTCGGGCGCGCTCGTCCCCAAGCCGTGACCGACGACGAGATCCGCGCGCTGCTCGCACCGCGCATGCGGAAACGCACGCGGTTCGTCGCGATCGATCGGCCCGCCGTGCCCGCGCTGAACGAGCTCGCGCCGGCGACGGATCATCCCGACGAGCCCGCGCTGATCGCCGCGCTCGACGACGACGCGCGCTTGGTCTACGCCGACTGGCTCGAGCAGCACGGCGCGGTCGAGCGGGCGCACTGGCTGCGGATCTATCCCGACGGTGACTTCCTCCTGCGCACGCGGTTCGGCGGACAGCCGGCGGCCTTGCGTGGCGAGCCGTGGCCGCGCTGCACGTGCGGCGATCCGCTGCGCTTCGTCGGTCAGGTCAGAGGCGCCGACGCGGCCGAGCCGGCATGGTTCGGCCTCGTCACGTTCTTCTTCTGCTGGAGCTGCTGCCGCTACGGCGAGCAGGACTGCGGCGGCGCGGAGCGGCCGTATCGCGGCTGGGTCGTGCGCGCGTATCCCACCGCCGAGCTCGACGCATTCGAGCGCCTCACGACGACGTTCGAGCCGTTCGGCGAGGGGTTCGTCCGCGGCGTGCACGAGAAGTCGCTGCCGCACTACATGCACTACGTGAATCACATCGTCGCCGCCGACGTGCCGCGCCTCGATCAGATCGCGTACGAGATGACCGATCGGCCCGGTCACGGCGAGCGCCCGATTCCAATGCCGCGAAATTCGGGGCTCGCGCTCGGCGGCTACGCGTACTGGTACAACGGTCCCGACGAGACGCCGTCGTGTCCCGCATGCAACGCCGAGATGGAGCTGCTCGTGCAGCTCGATGTCGACGACGCAGTCGAGGCGAGCTGGGGCGATGCCGGCACGCTGTTCATCTTCTCGTGCACGCGGCACCGCGACATGTTCGCGCTGCGCATGCAGTGCACGTGACTACTCGAACGGTTCGAACAGCGCGACGTCGACCATCGTGGGATCGTTCGCGTCGCTGCCACGCAGCGTGAGCACGACGTCGCGCACGGTGCCCTTCTCGAAGCCGGTCTCGATCGACGCGAACGTGTTGTCACCGAGCTGCAGATCCCAGCCGTCGCGGATCAGCGTTCCATCGGCGTTGGTCAGCGTCAGCTTGTAGCCCGAGGTCTCGCCGCTGCGGCGCTTGGTGGAGCTGGCGAAGTGCCCGACCTGGATGTTCGGCGTCGCGTCGATCCGCAGACAGATGTGCGCCGAGACAAACGGCCCGAACTGCGTGGGCGTGTGGTTCTCGACGTTGCCGAGGATCGTCGCGGTCGCTGCGCAGCCGGGCGCCGGCTCGATGAACACCAGGGGCTCGGGCGACGGGTCCGGCTCCGGCATCGGCATCGGCGCGGGACGCTCGCCGCCGTCGAGACAACCCGTCAAGAGCAACAGCCCCAGCACCCGTCGGTTCCTCATGCCGGAACCCTACTACTGATTGATGAGCGATGCGCAGAACTTCTGCAGGGGCTCGCGGCGCTCGGGGGGCACGTATTCGAGGTTGAGCTGGCGGTCCGTGACCTCGAAGAACGAGCGGTCCGCCGCGAGCAAGTCCTGCTCCGCGCGTTCGAGCTCGTTCTGATCGACGTCGCGCAGGTTCTTGCGAACCGCCTCGGCCTCGGCTTCGAGCCTGTGCCCGACGAGGAAGCCGCCCAGGATGAGCTTCGCCTTGACCGCCATCGAGTGAACGTCTTCGCCGGTGCGATGCGGCAGCTCGAGGACGTCCTTCAGCAGATCCGCGGCGGCCGGTGATGCGCGCTCGTACGCGCGACGCGTGACGAAGCCGAGATCGAACAGCGCGAGCTGCGGCGCGAACACCATGCCGAAGCCGCGCGCCATGCCGGCGTAGTAGACGAAGTGGCGGCCGATCTCGCGGAGGAGCTCGGGGCGATCGACGATCGTGCGCGCGAGCTTGCGGTACTGGTGAAACACGTCGTAGACCGCGCGCAGGTTGCGCGACTTGATCGCCTCGCGCAGAAAGTTGTTGAAGAAACGGATCGAGAGGCGCAGCGCCTGCTCGTCGTGGCGCTCGTCGGAGCGGCAGCCGATCACGCGCACGGCGTCGGAGAAGACGGAGACCGTATCGGTCGGGCCGTGCAGCGCGCGCAGGAAGCCGAGCTCGAGCTGCTGCAGGCACTTCATCTCGTACCAGGTCTTCGCTTCGGACAGCATCTCGAGCGCCTCGTCGGAGAATCCGACGAAGTCCGCGCGATCGACGACGAACCACTCGCGCGGCATCCGCGACTTGTACTTGTCGTAGTGGTCGAGCAGCGTCTTGAGCGCCCACGCACCCTCGGCGCAGACGTCGCGGTCGTTGCGGTCGAGCGACTTGATGATGATCGTGCCGATCTGGCCGACGCGCGTCCCGAGCACCTGCTGCGCGGCGATCGGATCGGTCTTGCGCGCCGCGACGGTGCTCACGATGGAGTTCGCGGAGTCACGCAAGCGCGTGACGAGGCGCGACGGATCGATGAACCGCACGACGTAGAAGAAGTACGGGATCAACAGCGCCCAACCGACCAGCGCCATGTAGACCGACAGCGCGAACGCCCAGGTCGGCGCGAACTCGGGACCGATGATGTAGTCGACGAACAAGACGTTCGCCGCGCCGAACGCGATGAAGCTCAACACGTAGCGGTTGATGCGGTCCCGCAAGAACATGTCGATCAGCTTCGGCGTGTGCATGTTCGCCGTGAGCGGGATCGCCAGGCCGATCATCGTGATCAGCATCGCGAGGAGGTTGTTGTACGCGCGTGCCATCGGCGACAGCACGTCGACCATCTTCCCGTTGTTGTTGTGCGCCCAGGACATCTCCTTCACGCCGGGGTAATCGGCGCGGTGCCACTCGATGAAGAACTCGAGTCCAAAGAACAACGCAAATGCCACAAATGCGAGCGCGAACGATCGCGCGAACATTCCGCGCATGGGTTAGTCGGCCTCGTCCTCGAGGAACGCGAAGTAACGCTCGGGGAGGTCGTCGAACTCGAGCGCGCCGCCGCAGCTCGGGCACTTGAAGATCGGCGGTTCGAGGTTCGACGCGAGGATCGCTGCCGATTGCAGCATGCGCTCCTCCTGATGATCGCAACCGATGCAGTGGAACGGCGCGAAGAACGACGTCACCGTGCCGCGCCCGACGACATCGCGCACCATCGACGCCTGCAGGATGAACGGCACCGAGCAGGCGTGGAACTCGTAGCCCTGGATCCGCGCCTGGCGCAGGAACTCGCACCACGCGCGCACGCCGAGCGAGTTCATGTACGTCACCTGCGCGGTGTCGAACACGATGCGCCCGACCATCGCGGGCATCAGCTCGTCGAACCGCGTGGCCTCGGTGAAGTCGCCGCGCAAGACGACGCGGGTGCGCTCGCCATCACGCACCACCTGCCACTGCGTCAGCTTCGCGAGCACCGCGTGCGCGCCGGGCTCGAGCTTGTCGAACGCGAGCCCGACGACGGTCTTGCCGTCACGGGGCTGCGCCCACACGACGGTCCCCTTGAACTGTTGTGTCGGTTCGCCCTCGGGCGTGATCTGCAGGCTTATCACCTGCCCTTCCGTCACCGGATCGGGCACCACGAGGCGCACGCCGTCGACGGACAGGTTCGAGACCGTCGCCTCGACGGCCTTGCCGCCGACCTCGACCGTGATCGCGAAGGTTTCGGTCCCGAGGCGCGGCTCGCCGAGCTGGATCGCGACGACATCGTGCAGCTCGTCGGCGGTCATCGGCATGATGAGCAGCTCGTCCGCTCCAGAGGCGTTGACGTCGCGCATCTGATCGCCCGACATTCGCTTGCCCGCGACGAGGATCACGCGGGTCGCGGGGTTCTGCGCCTTGATCGCCTTCGCGACGTCGAATCCGCCGAGCTCGACGTCGAGAACGGCGAGCGACGGCTCTTGCGTCATGAAGATTCCACGCGCCTCATCCGCGTCCTTCGCGACGAGGAGTTGGAGGTCGAGTCGCTTGAACGGCGCTGCGGTGAAGTGCCGCAACAGCTCGCTATTGTTGGAGACCAGTACCTTGGGCACGGCCGTGACTCAGGCTATCAGAGGATGGCGCGGAGGATGACGATCAGCGCGATGAATGCGACGAACGCACCCCCGATCGTGGCGTAGCCACGAACCATCGTGCCGCGGTCATAGGCCTCGCGCTCCGCCGTGAGCTTCTCGATCTCGGTCGTCCGTGCCGTGATCGCACCGCGCAGTCGATCGATGCGGTGATAGAGCTCGTGAAACTGCGGGTCCTCGATGCGGTTGAGATTGACGAGGGTACCGAGGGTGACGAGGCGGCGCGCGATCTCACCCTCGGCGAGCCCGATCTCGCGTGACTTGCGCTTCTGCTCGGCGTCGAGCTCGGCCAGACGGTGGTTGTGGCCCTCGCGCGCGTCGGCGAGGCTGCGCTTCGCGGCGTCGAGCTCGGCCTTCGCAGCGTCGAGCCGCGCGGTCGCTTCATTGAACGGCCGCTCGAGCGCACCGAGCTTCCTGTCACTGTCCTGGCGCTCGGGGTCGAGCAGGCCGGCCTCCTTGCGGAACTGCTCGGCGCTGCGCCGCAGGTCCTGCCGCTGGTCGCCCATCTGCGCGTTGCCGGCCTGGCGCTCCGCATCTTCGGCGCCCTTCAGATACGCCTTCTGCCGGCGCTCGAGCTCCTTGCGCTTGTCGCGCAGCATCCTGCGCTGGCCTTCGAGCTGCGCGAGCTCCTTCTGTGTCTCGTCGACGGCGCGCTGCGCCTCGTCGAGCTTCTGGTTGCGCTCCTTTTCGACGTCGAGGAACTTCGAGTTCTCCTCCGCCTTACGGCCGTCGACGTCGCCATGCTCCTGGCCGAGCATGAACGCGCGCTCCTCGGCCGAGCTGATCGCGTGGTTCTCCGCCGAGAACACGCGGCCATCGACCTTCGCGCCACGCGCTGCGCGACCGAGGGCACCGAGCACCTGATCGAGCGCCTCGGTGTCCTGCTTGATATCCCCGCCGAGCGTCTTGATCGCGCCGCGGCGCTGGATCTTCGCTTGCCAGAACCGCACCGAATACTTCGCCGCGCTGATGAGGCCCGGCTCGGGAATCTCGGGGATCGGATCGACCTTCGGCGGCGTGAACGGCCGGTCCGCGAGCTGCTCGGCGCGATGGATGCGCGTGGGCGGCGGCCCGTCGCCCGTCGGAGTCTCCGCGCGCGCGAGCGGCTCGGTCGAGACCGGCGGCGGCAACGGCGAACGCGGCGCGGCCGGCTTCGAGAACGGCGACGGCGTCGAGAACGACGACGGCGTCGAGAACGACGACGGGGGTGGCGACGCTTTCGCCGGCTCGACCAACGTCGAGCCGCCGCTCTCGTAGGCCGACGCCGACGGCATCGTGTTGAAGTCATCGTCGAACCCGCCGGCCGGCGGCTTGATCGATGGCGACGTGATCCTCGGGATCGACGGCGGCTGCGTCGGCGGCTTCGCGCGCGCGGGCGGCATCGGCGGAGGATTCGACGGCGGCCGATTGCGATCGAACGGCGGCTGATCGCTCATGCGGCGACCGGCCGGATCGCGATCGTCGGGCGGCGGCGCTTCGCGACGCTGCGCTGCGGGTCCCGGCGAGATCGCATTCATCAGCGAACCCGCTGGCGACGGCGCCGGGTGCGCGGGCGGTGGCGTGGCCGGCTGCGTCGACGCGAGCGGCGGCGGGTTCGTATTGCCACTGCGCGCCGGCAGCGGCGGATTCGAGCCCGGCTTCGCGCGATTCGGCGGCAGCTGCACGCCCGTCGGCGGTGCATTGCGACGGCGCGGCGGCAACGGCGGCAGGCGACGGCCGCACGGTCCGCAGACCATGCTCTCGTCGGCGTTCTCCGCGCTACAGAACGGACAGAATCTCACCGTGCGGCCTCGTGCTCGATCTTGCCTCCCACGATCGTCAGGGCAACTTTCGTCTCGAGCAGCGTCTTGTCGGGCGCGAGCGCGCGATCGAACACGGTGAGATCGGCGAGCTTGCCGACCGCGATCATGCCGCGCGTGTCTTCCGCGAACTGCGCGTATGCGGCGCCCGTCGTGAACGCCGCGATCGCTTCGTCGAGCGTCAACTTCTGCTTCGGCAGCCACCCACCCGCGGGCTCGCCCTTCGCATCCTGGCGCGTGACCGCGGCATAGATGCCGAGGAGCGGCGGCACATCTTCGACGGGGAAGTCCGAGCCGGCCGCGAGCGGGATGCCCTTGTTCAGCATCGTGCGCCACGCGTACGCGCCCTTGATGCGATCGCCGCCGATTCTCGCCTCGGCCCACGGCATGTCGCTCGTCGCGTGCGTCGGCTGCATCGAGGCGATGGCTTTCACTTCCACCATGCGTGCGATGTCCTGCGGTGCGATCACCTGCGTGTGCTCGATGCGCATCCGGTGATCGCCGCCCGGGAACTTCTTGTCGGCGCGAATGAACGAGTCGAGCACCGCACCGATCGCGGCATCGCCGATCGCGTGCACGCCGACCTGCCAGCCACCGCCGACAGCGGTCTCGACCGCGCTCGTCAGTGCCTCGGGCTCGGTGACCCACAGGCCGCGGTTGCCCGCTTCGTCCTCGTACTCGACATAGAGCCGCGCGCCGCGCGACCCGAGTGCACCGTCGGCGAAGTACTTCACCGCGCGCATCACGAACCGGCCGACCGCTGGCTTCGGCGGCTGGCGCACGCGCGCGAGGTTCGCCGCATTGCCGGAGAGGAACCCGTACACGCGCAGCGGCAGCTCGTTCGCCGCGGCGAGCTTCTCGTAGACCGCGGCGGTCTCGTCGCCGATGCCCATGTCGTGCACGCCGGTGATGCCGGCCGCGACCGCGACCTTCGACGCCGCGCGCAGGCGACGCTCGATCGCATCGGCCTTGTCGCCGGGTACCGCACGATCGATCAGATCGACGGCGTTGTCGACGAAGACGCCCGTCGGCTCTCCATTTGCGTCGCGCAGGATCTTTCCGCCGGCCGGATCTTTGGTCTCCTTCGTCACCTTCGCTGCTTCGAGCGCCCTCGTGTTGACCCAGATCGCGTGACCGTCGACGCGGCGCAGGAGCACCGGGCGATCACTGACCACCGCATCGAGCGACGCGCGCGTCGGAAATTGCTGCCCCGGCCACCGGTTCTGATCCCAGCCGCGACCGAGCAGCCACTCACCTGCCGGCCGCGATGCCGCCGCCTCCGCGACGACCTTCGTGACCGCCTCGACCGTGTCGAGCTGCCGGACCGAGACGCGCTCCATGTCGACGCCGAGGCCATAGAGATGGCAGTGCGCGTCGATCAAGCCCGGCGTGACCGTCTTGCCCGCGAGCGCGACCTCGCGCGCCGCCCCGAGCTTGCGGATGTCCGCGTCGCTGCCGACCGCGATGATCTTGTCGCCGGCGATCGCGATCGCGGTCGCCTTCGGATTTGTCGGGTCCATCGTGCGGACATCGCCGCCATAGAGGACGAGATCCGGCTTGTGCTTGCTTGCGGTGTCCTGCGCACCGGAGCAAGCGACAACACTAGTCAGTAAGACCGATCGCCAAATAGATTTGCACGTCACGGGCTTCGAGACCATACCCGACATCGAGGCCCAGGAGTGGCAGCACGATCTGTCGTAGGTAGAAGCGCGTACCAACGCCGACCGAGTTCTTCAGCGGCGTGAGGCCACGGGCATCGGCGTTCGGCAGATAGTTGCGGTTCGCTTCCATCTGCCGGACCGGATCGTCGGTGTCCTTCGTGAAGGTCGTGTACGCGCTGTCCCAGAACACGAGGCCGCGGATCCCGAGACCGAAGATCTCCGGCGAGATCGGCAGCGAGTATTCGGCCGTGCCGGAGACCTTGAGGTTGCCGCGGAACTGCCCGTTGAGCCAGCCGCGCATCGACGTGCCGCCGGTCTGGTACTCCTGCTGGAACGGAAGATTGTGTCCGTAGCCCGCGAAGAATTTCCCGACGAGGTTATGGCGATCGAGGATCTTCTTCGCCTTGTAGATCGACAAGCCGGCGAGCCAGTAATCGAAGTCCGAGAGCGAGCCGAGCGACTTCTCGAACGAGAAGCCGACCTTGTAGCCGGTCTGGATGCCGTAATAGTTCGCTCGTCGATCGAGCGAGATCGTGTTTTCCGACGACACGTCCCAGCCTTCACCGCCGGGCTGCAGCGGCTTGCCCGGTCGCATCGGATCCTCGGCGACATCGACGCCGAGCACCGCCATCTTGTTGTCGGTCGGCTCGGAGAGACCGACCGAATCGTCGACGTAGCTGACCTTCGCCGCGCGGAAGCGAGAATCGATCTTGAGGCCGCGGAACAGCTCGATGCCGAGCTTCACGCCGCCGTTGAGATAGTGGATGCGTGACTCGCGCACGGCGATCGGGTTCGAGCCGGCGTTCGGATTTTCCTCGTCCGTGATGTCCAGGTACGCGGTCGGCGACGCGTACTCGATGTTGCGCGCGCTCTTGAGGAACGTGTCGAACTGCGCATAGAAGCGCGTGTTCGCGATCGAGGGAATCACCCACGCGCCGATGAAGAACGAGTCACCGGTCGCGATCTGCCCGTAGAGCAGCAGCTTCTGGTTCTGGCCGAACAGGTTGTTCTCGCCAAAGCCGATGCCGCCACCGACGTTCGTCGGCTGGTTGTAGAACGCGGGCGCGATGATCCACGAGTGCTTGTCCTTGACTTGAAGATGGACGCGCACGCCGCCCTGCACCATGGACCAGTAGACGGTGACTTTCTTGAACAGACCGCACGAGACGAGCTTGTCCTTCGCGACCTTCGCGTCGCCGGCGGAGAACGAGTCGCCCTTGTCGAGACCGGAGATGAAGATGACGGTGTCGGAGTCCGTCTTCTTGTTCTCCTCGACGACGATGCTCTTGATGACCTCGCCGCCCATCAGTGGCGTCTGCGCGGAGACCTGATCGATCTGCATCTCGGGCGCCGCCCGGATGACGACCTCGTCCTTCACCTTCGGCAGCTCGCGCGGTGGCGGGATGACCGGTGGCTTTTTATCCGGAGCCTTCGGCTGCTCCGGTGGCTTCTGCTCGGGCGGCTTCTCCGGCGGCTTCTGTTGCTCCGGCGGCTTCTCCTCGGGAGGCTTTTCTTCGGGGGGACGCTGATCCGGTGGCAGCTCGTCGGGATTGACGGGCACCGGCTTCGGACCGTCACCACCAGGCTGCTCCTCCGGAGGGACCGGCACAGGCGTCTGCGCAAACGCGAGCGTGCTGATCAGGAGAAGCGAGCAGGCAATGGCAAAGCGCGCGAACAAGTGCGTGCGACCCACGTCGCGAGTATGGCACGTCGTGGAACCTCACTGTGTCTCGTGCGTGCGGGCCAGATCACACGGGGTGGCACGTGGTAACAACGCCCCATGAACCCTGCCGAGGTCGCCACCGCGCTGCTGATCGAGCGCACGATCCAAGATAGCCCCGCCTACCGCAAGGTCGACGACTCGCTCTACGTGATCAAACAGGGCTCCGCCTACGTGATGATCAATGTCGTCCCGTGGGGTGACAACCGCGCGATGGTGCGGTGCACGGCGCAGCTCGTGAAGGGCGTCAACGTCGACGGCAACCTCGCGATGCAGCTGCTCGAGCTCAACGCACACTTGAGATTCGGCGCGTTCGCGATCGAGCCCACCGAGCACGTGATCCTGTTCACGCACACGATCCTGGGGGGCACCACCCTCGATCCCGAGGAGCTCCAGGCGACGCTGCGCGACGTCGCGCTGATCGCCGACGAGTACGACGACAAGCTGATGAAGAAGTACGGCGGTCAGCGCATGATGGATCTGCTCGAAGAAGCAGCGATGGAGCGCATCATGGAGAAGGACCCCTCCAACTTCAAATTCGACGACTGATATGGCCGACGACAAGAAGTACGGTTTCGACACCCGCGCGATCCACGCCGGCCAGTCTCCCGACCCGGTGACGGGCGCGGTGATGACGCCCATCTATTACACCTCGACGTACGCGCAGACCGCGCCCGGCGAGCACAAGGGCTACGAGTACTCGCGCACGCACAACCTCACGCGGTTCGCGCTCGAGGCGAACCTCGCGTCGCTCGAAGGCGGCGTTGGTGGGCTGTGCTTCGCGTCGGGCCTCGCGGCCACGTCGACGCTGCTCCAGCTGTTCGACAGCGGCACGCACGTGATCGCCGCCGACGATCTCTACGGCGGCACGTTCCGCCTGTTCGACAAGGTCTATCGCCGGTTCGGCTTCGAGTTCTCGTACGTCGACCCGGTCGGTGGCGCGGCCGCCGTCGAAGCCGCGATGCGCCCGAACACGAAGCTCGTGTGGGTCGAGACGCCGACCAATCCGATGCTGAAGCTCGTCGATCTCGCGGCCGTCGCCGAGGTCTGCCAGAAGCGCAACGTGATGTTCGCCGTCGACAACACGTTCATGACGCCGTACTTCCAGCGGCCGCTCGAGCTCGGCGCCGACGTCGTCGCGCACTCACTCACGAAGTACCTGAACGGTCACTCGGACGTCGTCGGTGGCGCGCTGATCTTCAAGGATCAGGGTACGCGCGATCGCGTCGCGTTCCTCCAGAACGCGGCCGGCGCGGTGCCGTCGCCGATGGACAGCTTCATGGTCCTGCGCGGCACCAAGACGCTGCACGTGCGGATGGATCGTCACGAGTCGAACGCGCGCACGATCGCGGCGTGGCTCGCGAAGCACCCGCAGGTCGAGAAGGTCATCTATCCCGGCCTCGAGTCACATCCGCAGCACGCGCTCGCGAAGAAGCAGCAGCGCGGCTTCGGCGGCATGATCAGCTTCGTCCTCAAGGGCGGGCTCGACGAATCACGCCGCTTCCTCTCGACCTGCCAGATCTTCACGCTCGCCGAGTCGCTCGGTGGCGTCGAGTCACTGATCGAGCATCCGGCGATCATGACGCATGCGAGCGTCCCGCCGGAGAATCGCAAGAAGCTCGGAATCGTCGACGGGTTCATCCGGCTCTCGGTTGGAATCGAAGACGTGTCGGATCTACAAGGCGACCTCGAACGCGCCTTTGCTGCGGCGAAGTGAAGTCGGCCGCGATCACCGCACTCCTGGCCGCGTGCGGACCGACCGCGCCGCCCGAACAGCCGCGCGACATCACGGCGCCGACCCCGCGCAAGCCGGTGACGGTGACGTGCATCCCCTCGACGGGCGCGAAGATCACGAACGCGATCGGCGAGGGCAAGCGCGTTCGCTACTGCCTCGGTGACACCAAGCAGTGCTTCGCGATCGATCCCGATGTCGCCGACGTCGGCGGGTTCGCGCACGTCGAGGCCGTGCCTCCGCCGCCGCCCGCGGGCGCCTACGTGGAGACCACGCAACCCAAGGTCGAGGTCTGCGGCTCGGTCGATTGCACGACGCTCACGGACAAGGTGCTCGGCAACGCCGCGCAGATCCGCGCAGCGACCACGGCCGACGGCATGTTCGCCGCGTTCCTGTTCGCCGCCACGACGACGAAGGCGTACGTCGAAGTCTGGGACGTGACGACGACGAAGAAGCTCGCGACGATCCGCCCGCCGAAGGGCCAGGCGTGCGGCGATGTCGCGATGCTCGGCGAAGTGGTGCTGCTGCGCTGCGGTGCACAGGCGTCGCTGTTCTCGCGCCAGGGCAAGAAGCTCGCGGACGCCGGCGGCAAGGGCTTCGAGCTCGCGTCCTACGTGCCCGTCGAAGGCAACCTGTGGGCGTTTCTCGACGAGCGCGGCGCGCGCATCGCGCTGCAAGACGTCGCGCGCGGCAACGTCTTGAAGCTGATCGACACGAGCGGCGTGTTCATGATCGGCGGCGCGCGGCAGGGCACCAACCTGGGCGAGTCAGCACTCGTACGGCTCGCGGACGGGCGACTCGTCGTGATCGCGGGTGCCCCGGCGCTTGGCAGCGTCGCAGCCGTCGAACCGAAGACCGGCGTCGTCGAGCTCCGACAAGCGCCGCTCTGCCGCTGACGCTTGCGAGCTTCGCGGTCGCGGCGCCAGACGGCGCCGCTCCCCTACGCTGACGCTTGCGAGCTTCGCGGTCGCGGCGCCAGACGGCGCCGCTCCCCTACGCTCAATTATTTCGCGACGCAGGCGTGCGTCGTGCCCTCTTGGGGCGTCTTCAAGCAGCCGTCGATCTGACCGTCGGGGCAGACGAGCGCGATCTCTTGCTCGCACGGCGTGCCGTCACCGGTCGGCGTGGTCGCCGTGCCGCTGCCGCTGCTCACGCTCGTATTCGGATCCGTGCTCGACTTCTTCGAACCGCCACCACACGCGACGAGGAACAATGAAATCGCTAGGAACTTCTTCATGCGGCGGAAACTATCACGCGCTGAGCTGCGTGATGATCTTCGTCGCGAGGTCTTGCGGCGCATCGGGATCGGGCAGGCTGCCGTAGATCGCGGCGATGTCGCGCATGGGAACGTCCTCGTTGCCGGGGCCGGTTCCGTAGCGACCATAGGGATCTTGTTTGCGCAGCGAGACCTCGCCGCCCGACTGACCGATCGATCGAATGAAGCCCTTGTGCAGCGCAGTGCCGACGCGCGCCGGGCAGCGGCACGGGTTCATCGGATTGACGTGCTCGCAACGCGGCGCGAGGTAGTCGCCGACCTTCTTGCGGGCGCGCGAGAGGCGGACCTTGTACGCGCTCTCGGTGATGCCGAGCGACTTCGAGGCCGCGTCGTCGGGGAGCTTCAGCACGTGGCAGACGACGAACGCGGCGCGCTCGCCGGGCGGGAGGC
>JALZOJ010000061.1 GCA_030857175.1 Myxococcota bacterium
CCGCCGCGCAGGCCGCGCCGGTGGCGATCGCGGCTCCGCCCGCCGAACCCGCCGCGCTCGTCGCTCCGGCCGAGCCCGCGATCTCGACGCGGCTGCGGATCGAGACCGTGCCGCGCGACGCAGAAATCGTGCTCGACGACGCCGTCGTCGGGAACCCGTTCGATGGTCGGTTCTCGCGCTCCGAGCTCCGCCACCGCATGCAGGTGCGCGCGCCCGGCTACAAGACGGACTCGCGGTGGGTGACGTTCGACGACGACCAGACGCTCGTGATCACGCTCGAGAAGGACGGCGTCGCCGAGGCCAAGCCGGTCCGAGCGAGCCGCCCTGCGAAGACCACCGTCGCGGTTCCAGCGGTGACGAAGCCACCTACCGAAATCAGCAAGCCGGCCGATTCGAAGCCGGCGACGACCGCGCCCGCGACGCCTGGGGCGAAGGCGACCTACAAAGGCACCAAGGGGTCGATCATCACGGAGTACCCGCCGGAATGAGGAACGTTTTCATGTCTCGACTGCTCGCGATCCTGATCCTCGTCATGGCGGTGCCCGCGCTCGCGCAGACGCCGCCCACGCCCGCGCCGACGCCCGCGCCGTCCCCGTCACCATCACCCGCACCGGTGGTGCCGCCCGAGGCCGAGGCGGCGAAGCGTCACTTCGAGCAGGGGGCCGCGCTGTTCAACGACGGCAACTACTCGGCCGCGCTCGCCGACTTCGAGCAGTCGCACCGTCTGCGCCCGGCGCCGTTCGTGCTCTACAACATCGGCCTCACCCAGAAGGCGCTGTTTCGTTACACCGACGCGATCGCGTCGCTGCAGCGCTACCTCGACGAGTCTCCAACGCTCGCGCCCGAGCGCCGCGCCGAGGCCGCGCAGATCATCACGGAGATGAAGGCGCTGCTCGCCGACGTCACGTTCAAGATCGTGCCGGATCGCGCGACGATCACCGTCGATGGTCGTCCCGCGGGAACCACGCCGGTCAGCGCGCCGGTCGCGATCGCCGCTGGCATGCACAAGATCGAGATCACCGCCGACGGCTACGAGCCGCAGAAGCGGGACATCATGATCACGGCCGGCGTGCCGCTGTCGCTGACGTTCGAGCTCAAGATGATCCCGAAGACGGGAAAGGTGCGGATCACCGCGTCGGTGCCACGCGCGACGGTCTCCGTCGACGGCAAGCCGATGGGGCTCGCGCCGATCGAGGTCGAGCTCGACGCGGGCGGGCACATGGTCGAGATCACGGCACCGAAGCATCAGGTCCGACGCGACGAGCTCGTGATCGCGGCGGGGCAGACGCGCCAGCTCGACGTGCGGCTCGACCGGATCGTGGCCGCGAAGAGGTCCTGGTACAAGCGGTGGTACGTGTTGACGGGCGCCGCCGTCCTCGTCGGCGGCACCGCCGCGTGCGGGATCGCCGGCTGCTTCGACACCCAGCAGAGCCCACTCCCAGGCACACTTGCCCCCGGCGCCGGAGGTGTCCAATGAAGCGCGCACTCGTGCTGTGCCTCGCGCTCGCCGGCTGTGAGCAGCCGCGCACCGAGCTGATGATCGGCGTCGTCACCGACATCCGCGCGCCGAACCTGATCGACGGCGCGGAGTTGCTCGTGACGCGCGCGCAGGATGGCTTCATCCAGCAGCAGGTCTCGTGGCAGATCTCGGGGCTGCCGAACCAGCCGTTCAACCTGCCCGGCACCTACGGCGTGTACTCCGACGGCGACGAGATCAAGCTCGACATCGTGCTGACCGGACTCAAGGGCGCGACGCCCATGGTGACCCGGCGCGCGGTGCTGAACCTCGTGGAGGGCAAGACGCTGTTCTTCCGCATGGGGATGACCTTGGGCTGCAGTACGAAGACCGACTGCCTCGCGACCGAGAGCTGCGTCGAGGGCGTGTGCCGCAACGTCGAGGTCAACTCGCTGCAGCTGCCGGACTTCGATGTGACGCTGCCGGGCACGCTGACGTGTAACGGCGGCACCGGCTACATCGACACCTCGACAGGCGCCCCGCTGCCGATGTCGGCCGACGCCGCGAGCTGTCCGCCCGAGCTCTGCTTCGAGGGCACGTGTCTCAAGCCGCCGCCGGGCTCCGGCGGGTCGGTCTCCGACGAACCGTCGCCAGTTGACCCCGGCAACACCAGCCCCGACGCTGGGAATGGTGGCAGCGCGCCCGACGCTGGGACCACCGGCACAGCCGTCAGCACGGTCCCGTGCCCGACCACCCCGGCGGCGTCGATCTCGACGACGGACGGGCTGTCCGGGTACACACCCACCGTGGTGAACATCACCGCCGGTCAGATCGTGCGCTTCCAGATGTCGCCGATGCACGACGTCGTGCCACTGCCGCCGAACACGCACCCGGCGCTCGACGTGCCCGCCGGTACGACCGAGTGCTTGCAGTTCTTCGGCGTCGGCTCGTTCGACTTCACGAACTCGCCGATGACGTTCACCGGCACCGTGCAGGTCGCCCCGTGACGATGCGAAGATCGCGAGCTTGCCGTCGATGTACTTGAACGACGTGTAGCGCGTCTTCGACCTTCGCGTCTGCGGGCTGCCCGTGACGCACAAGTCGTCGTGGAGTAGATTCGACGTCGAAGTGCCGGAACGCGAGCGCCCGCAGGAGACGTGGCCGGAACGCATGTGGATCGTGCGCCACGGCGAGAGTGCAGGCAACGTCGCGGCTGCGGCGGCGCACCTCGCCGGGCTGCACACGATCGACATCGATCTGCGCGATCAAGACGTGCCGCTGTCGGAGCTCGGGCGCCAGCAATCGCGCGCCGTCGGTCGGTGGTTCGGCGCGCTGCCCGAGCCCGAGCGACCGACCGTCGTCGTCTGCTCGCCGTACGTTCGCGCCATGCAGACGGCGGAGCTGCTCGTCGACGCTGCGGGCCTCTCGCTCGCGGGACCGGTGATGGACGAGCGGCTGCGTGAGAAAGAGCTCGGGAGCCTCGATCGGTTCACGAAGGCCGGCATCGTGCAGCGGTTTCCGCACGAGGCCGAGCTGCGGGCTCGCGTCGGAAAGTTCTACTACCGGCCGCCCGGCGGCGAGAGCTGGTGTGACGTCGTCCTGCGATTGCGCAGCTTCGTCGATTCCGTCCAGCTGCAGTTCCGGCACGAGCGCGTGCTCGTCGTTGCGCACCAGGTGATCGTGCTGTGTTTTCGCTACGTGCTGGAGCGGATGACCGAGGCGCAGATCCTCGCGATCGATCGCGAGAAGGACGTCGCCAACTGCTCGGTCACCGCGTACGTCCTCGACGCCGACGAGGCGGGCCGCCCTGCGCTCGCGCTCACCGCCTACAACTTCGTCGCGCCGCTCGAGGAAGCGCACACGCCCGTCACCGCGCGGCCCGACGTGCCGCCGCAACCCAAGTGATGGCGAGCCGTCGCACGCGCGGCGCTCGCGCCACCAAGCAGATCACGCCGGCGTTGCTCGGCCGCTGGCCACTGCCCGCGCTCGACCCGCGCCTCGGCAAGGTCGCGCGTGGACGGGTGCTGGTCGTCGGGGGCTCCGACGAGATTCCGGGCGCGGTAATCCTCGCCGCGATCGCAGCGCTCCGGGCAGGTGCGGGGACCCTGACCATCGCGACGAGTCGCCACATCGCACCGCACGTTGCGGTTGCCGTTCCCGAGGCGCGTGTGATCGGGCTCCGGACGACGGCGAGCGGGGAGATCGCACCGACATCCACGCGCGTGCTGCGCGACGAGCTGGAGCGGAGCGACGCGATCGTCGTCGGGCCCGGGATGATGGATGGCCGCGCGGCGACCGACGCTGTCACGCGGTGCGGTGCCGACGCCACCGTGGTGCTCGACGCCGGTGCACTGGAGATCGTCGCCGAGCTGCCCGCGAACAAGCGGCCACCACACATGATGATCACGCCCCACGCGGGCGAGATGGCGACGCTGCTCGACGTCACGTCCGATGAAGTGCTGGCGCGGCCGCAGGCGCTCGCGCGCCAGGCGGCGAAGGACCTCGGCGCGATCGTCGTGCTCAAGGGCCGAGTCACGTACATCGTGGCGCCCGACGGCACATGTTTCGCCAACACCGCCGGCAACCTTGGCCTCGGCACCTCGGGCTCGGGCGACACGCTCTCGGGCGTGATCGCCGGCTTCGCCGCGCGCGGCGCCGAGCCGATGCAGGCGGCCGTCTGGGGTGTTCACGTCCACGCCAGCGCCGGCGACGTGCTCGCGCGAGACATCGCGCCGCTGGGCTATCTCGCGCGCGAGTTGCTCGCCGAGATCCCGCGGCTCGTCGACAAATTTTCGAAGCGCCGTCGCCGTCGGTAGGCGGACTCATGAGCGCGCTATCGCAGATCTCGGCGATCGACGATGCCCTTCCGCCGCACGTGATTGGTGAGCTCAGGGCCCAGATCATCGAAGCTCAGGCGCGGCGAGATGGTCAGCCTGCCAACGCAGGAACGCACTGGTACGTTCTCGACGCGCCCGCTCGCCTCTTGTTCGAGCAGGTGATCCAGCACCTCCGACGCTACGTGCCTCGGGGGCACGAGTTCATCGGCGCGGAGTGGTGGTTCCGTGCAACGACGACCGACACGGGGTTTCCATTCCACTTCGACCGCGACGAAGGGATCCGTAGCTCGATCGTGTCTCCGGGACTGGCATCGATCCTCTACCTCAGCAACGCCGGTGGACCGACCGTCATCTTGGACGCAACACCGTCGCGCGTCGCGGCACCGCGTGCGGGGATCGCGGTGCACCCGCGGCCCGGTCGGTTTGGCATGTTCCCCGGCACGCTCCTCCACGGTGTCTTGCCCGGACGACCGGGCCGATGGCCGCGCGTCACGATGCTGGTCAATTGGTGGCGGTCGGTACCGCGGATGGAATGCGCGCCGGCGCATGTCAGTAGCAAACCAACATCCGATCGTTGGCGCGTCGACGTGGAACGCGCCAAGCCACCCGTCGCGGCGCTCGAGGCAATCGATCCCTCCCGGTTGCTCGCCAAGGCAGCGTGGTGCGACGTCATCTCGAAGCAAACCACGTACAGGTAGCTCGGCAGCGCGCTAGAGTCGTCGACAACGATGATTCGAAGATACAGCGGAGACAAGAAGAGCATCGAGGCGCGGACCAACGACAACGGCCGGACCTGGTCCGTGAAGCTCTTCGACAACGGACGGCTCACCGAGTATTCGGGCGGAACGGTCGCTGAGGTCGACGCGCTGGCGGCCAAACACGGGTTGACGCTCGACCGCTAGCAGGCGTTCGAGTCAAAAAACAGCGCGGGCCGCGGGTCACGCCGCCTCGCGCGAGCCGGCGCGTGCTACGTCTCGCCCGTGGACCCGAAGGACCCCGCTCACGTCGAGGCTCGCGATCAGACGGATGCGAGCTTGCTCGCAGAGCGTGACAAGACCGACGCCGAGCTCGCGCTACGTCAGGCGGCAGCGCGCGCCGCCGAAGACGAGGTCCTCGAGACTGCGCGCGAACGCGCGCACGGGGTGCTCGATGTGGCGCGCGAGAAGGCCAATCTCGAGCTCGAGGTCGCGGGCGCGACGCCGCGCGAGCAGCAGCTGGTCGCGGAGATGCGTGAGGCCGCCGACGGCGCCCGCGACAAAGAGCGCGCCGCGGCGGAGGAGACGCTGCGGATCGAGCGAGACGCGCACCGGCGTGCGATCGCGGCGTTGCTCCGGATCGAGCGCGAGGCCACCGATGATGGCCTCACCGAGGAGCGGGCGCGTGCCGACCAGGTGATCGCGAATCGCGACGATTTCCTCGGCATGGTGAGCCACGATCTTCGCGACATCCTCGGCACGATCGCGCTTTCGGCCTCGATGCTGATGCAGCCGACGACGACCAACGGCTCCGTCGATCCCGCGACGAAGCGGACCGCCCAGCGCATCCAGCGCGGTACGGCCCGCATGAACCGGCTCGTCGGGGATCTCCTCGACGTCGTGGCGCTCGAGACCGGCGAGCTCCAGCTCGCGCCTCAGCGGCACGACGCGGTCCAGCTGATCACCGAGGCCGTCGAGTCGTACCGGCCCTCGTTTCTCGCGAAGGGCGTCGAGCTCAGCACCGAGCTCGCTGCCAGCGCGATCGACATCGACCTCGATCACGACCGCATCCTCCAGGTGATCGCGAATCTGCTCTCGAACGCGCTGAAGTTCACCGATTCCGGCGGTCGGGTGTCAGTGGTCGTTGCACGCCAGGGCGCGGACGCCCGCATCTCGGTCAGCGATTCCGGCGTCGGGATCGCAGCCGAGCACACGACGGCGATCTTCGAGCGCTTCGGCCAGATCAAGCGCGACCCCCGCGGTCACGGTCTCGGCCTCTACATCTCGAAGTGCATCGTCGAGGCGCACGGCGGCAAGATCTGGGTCGAGCGCTCCGTCGACGGTGGCACGGTCGCGCACTTCACGCTGCCGACGGCGACCGCGTAGCATCCGAGACGTCACTCAGACGAGCGGGAAGACGACGAACACGGAGATGCTCCAGATCGCGTGCGTGAGCAACGGATCGATCACGCGGCCCGTGGAGATCCGTTGCGCCGCGAGCAAGGCGCCGAGCCCGATCGCCACGATCAAGAGCGGCTCGTCATGATCATCGCACCCGACCTCGCCAGAACCGTGCGCGCGCTGTACTCGAGCGTCGATGTCGGGGCGAGCCGTGGCGCGCTGGTCCACCTTGCCACGTGTGCAGCGAAAGCCACGTACGCACGCGGTCACCCGAAAGACGTATTTGTACGCAGACGCTGCCGTTGGTCGGGATGAATGCGCCGTGGCACTTTCCGCTTCGAGATCCGCCGGCCGAACAGCGCATCGCTGCGGTCGCGTCACTCCTGGGGGCTGTTGATGGAGAACGCAGGCGAAACCAATCTTGCCAAGGTCATTCGCGCAGGAGCGCTTGCTCTACCGGACTTCCTCGATGTCGCGGCCCAGCTTGCCGAGACAGTCGCGCATCTTCACCGGGCTCGCGTCGTTCATTGCGACATCAACCCGAGCAACATCGTCTGGGACGGGACAACCCGCCGCGCGAGTCTGAGCGACTTCGGGATCGCGAGAACACTTGCGTACGTCTCCCCCGAGTCGACTGGCCGCATCGGCCGCTCGATCGATTCGCGAACCGACCTCTACTCGCTCGGTGCAACGTTCTACGAGATGTTGACCGGCACGCCGCCGTTCGCCGCGCAGGATGCTGTCGAGCTGGCCCATGCGCACATCGCTCGCCGCCCACACCCGCCGCACGAGCTCAACACCGAGGTCCCGCTCGCGGTCTCGCTGATCGTACTCAAGTTGCTCGAGAAGGAACCCGCGCAGCGCTATCAGACGGCTGACTCGCTCGCCATCGATCTTTGCGAAGCGAAGGCACAATGGTTGCGCGCACAAACCATTGCTCCATTCCCGCTCGCATCCCACGACGTTCCGCGCGAGCTGCAGATACCAGAGAAGCTTTATGGCCGTGACGAGGAGCTGCAAACGCTCGACGCAGCCTTCGCACGAGCTTGCCAGGGCGGGCGTGAGCTGGTCCTCGTCACCGGCGCTGCAGGAATCGGCAAGACTGCGTTGGTGAGCGAGCTCGGCCGGCTTGTCGCCGAGCAGCCAGGCTTCTACATCGCTGGCAAGTTCGATCAGCTCCAACGCAGCGTGCCGTTTTCAGGTCTGGCGCAGGCGTTCCAAGCGCTGGTGCGGCAGATCCTCATCGAACCCGACGCGACGCTGGCGAGCTGGCGAGAACGCATCGAGGCCGCGGTCGCGCCCAACGGTCAGTTGCTCGTGGAGATCGTGCCCGAGCTCGAGCGCATTCTCGGTCCGCAGCCAGCCGTGCCCGAGGTCGGCCCGGTGGAGTCGACGAACCGTTTCCGCCTGGTGTTCACGCGTTTTGTTTCGGTCTTCGCTCAGCGGGAGCATCCGCTCATCCTTTTCCTGGACGACCTCCAGTGGATCGACGCGGCGTCTCTGCAACTACTCGAGCAATGGCTCGGCGACACCGCTCTCCATTATTTATTACTGCTTGGTGCGTGTCGTGACAGCGAGCTGAGAAGCTCCCATCCGCTGACGGTCTCCCTCGCTGCATGGCGCGCTGCCGAGGAGGTCAACGAGATCCATCTTGGACCCATCGGTCGCGACGAGATCGCGCAGCTCACAGCCGAAACGGTCAATGCAGATGTTGCCGAGACGCAGTCGTTGGCAGACCTGATCGTGCGCAAGACCGCCGGCAATCCGTTCTTCGTCCGGCGACTACTTCACGTGCTTCATGCCCAGGGCTTGATTCGCTTTCTAGCGGAGTCGCGCACGTGGCAGTGGGATGTCATCGAGCTCGAGCAAGCACCGATCTCGGACAACGTGCTCGACCTCATGGTGCATGCGATCGAACGTCTGCCAGCATCTACGCGCGCGCTTCTCGAGATCGGGTCCTGCTTCGGGCATCGCTTCGACCTCGACACGCTCGCCGAGGTGAGCGGGCTGTCACGCACGACCGCAACCGCTCAGCTGTGGCCCGCACTCGAAGGCGAGATGCTCGTGCCCATACGCGATGCCAACAAGGCTCTCGAAGTCACGCTCGACGCGCTTCCCGTCATGTTCCGGTTCGCTCACGACCGCGTTCAGCAGGCGGCGTACTCCATGTTGAGCGAGGAACGTCGGCGCGCGCTCCACCTGGACATCGGCCGTCGCTTGCTCGATCACGCCGACAACGGCCAGCTCGACGAGCTGCTCTTCGACATCGTCGATCAGCTCGATCTCGGGCAAAGCCTCATCGTTGATCCGGCGGAACGTGCTCGCTTGGTCGAGCTGAACCTCGCCGCCGGGCGCAGGGCGAAAGCGTCGGCCGCGTACCAGGCGGCATGCGACTACCTCGCGGTCGCGATGCGTCACCTGCCCGCCGAACCCTGGCTTGCGCAGTCCGAGCTGACCTTCACACTGCACCGAGAGCTGGCAGAGTCCGCGTACCTGACGGGCCAGCACGCGAGAGCCGAGGAGCTCATCGAAATCGCACTCGCCCATGCGTCCTCGAAGGTCGCCAAGGCCGATCTTTATAGCCTGCGGGTACTCGCAGCGACCGTGGTGGGCAACTGGCCAAGTGCACTTCGCTGGGGCCACGAAGGGCTCGCCGTCTTCGGGCACGAATGGCCGCTCGAGGGGCTGGCTGATGCGAACGAAGCCGAAGCGGCGGCCGTGATGCCGAACGTCGGCGACAGGCGAATCGAAGACCTCCTCGACGCACCCGAGGTGAAGGACGACGAAACCCGCGCGTGCATGCGCCTGCTCTCGATCCTCGGGCCACCGGCATACTTCAGCGGCGATGACGTGCTGACCTTCCTGGTGACTCGGGCCGCGAACCTTTCGCTGCTTCACGGTCCGTCGCCTTACTCCGCCTACGCATACGTGTTCTATGGCGCCCTTCACAACGAGCGCACCGGCGAATATGGCGTTGGCTACGCTTTCGGCAAGCTGGCGTTGGCGCTCGCCCGCCGATTCGCCGACCGAGCCGAAGAGTGTCGAACGCTCGAGGTGTTCGCGCTTCTCGTGCACCCGTGGAAGGCTCCTCTCCGCGAGAGCCTGCCACTCGTGCGTGAAGGCGTCCGCGCCGGCGTCGAGTCCGGCGAGCTCGCGTACGCCGCGTTCAATCTCAATTCGGTGCTCATCAACGGATTGCCCGCGGGTGTGTCGCTCGCGGATCTTCTTTCCGATGCGGACATCACCATCGAGTTCGCCACCAAACACCGAAACCGGACGTCCACCGAGATCGCGCTGCCGTTTCGCCAGTTCGCGCGCGCACTGATGGGTGCAACACGATCACCCGGGAGCTTCGACGACGAAGACTTCGCGGAGGCGCGCTTCTTGGAAGAGGCCAGAGACAACCGAACTGCGCTGGGTAACTTTTGGGTCGCGCGACTTCAAGCGGCCTATCTGCTCGGTGATTACGCGTCCGCACGGCGCAGCTCGCTTGAGGGCGCGCGACACATGGCCGGCATCCTCGGCATGGCACCCTCGGCCGAGCACGTCTTCTATACCGCGCTCACACTCGCGGCCGATGTTGGGACCACGTCGGACTCCGAGCTGCGCTCGCTCCATGAAAAGCTCATCACCTGGGCCAAACACTGCCCCGAGAATTTCGCCCACAAGGCAGCGCTCGTCGGCGCTGAGCTCGCGAGGCTTGGCGGCGCGTCCGCCGAAGCGTTAAAGCTCTATCGCGCGGCGCTCGACGGCGCCGCGCAACAGCAGTTCATCCAGGATCAGACGCTCGCGCACGAGCTCCGGGCACGCTTCCTCCTGAGCGAACAGGAGGAAGCGCTGGCGGCCGTGCACTTCAGAGCTGCCCGGGACGGGTATCAGCAGTGGGGCGCGACGATCAAGGTGCGTGCGCTCGAACGCGAACGCCCTGATTGGTTCGCCGCCGAACCGGGATCGCCGAACCGCCGGATCTCGATCGACGCACTCGCCCTGATCAAAGCCTCGCAGGCGATCTCGGCGGAGACAGTATCTGAACGGCTCTTCGAGCGAATCTTGTGCGTCGTTGCCGAAGTCGCCGGCGCCCAAAGCGGTGCGCTGGTGCTTTGCGAGACCGACATGCTCGCGGTGCGTGCGCGCATCGAAACGGCATCGGGCGTCTCCGTGTCGGTGGTTTCGACGCCGCTGGAACAGTGCGCCGATCTCCCGTCGACGATTCTTCGATACGTCGTTCGGATGAAGAAGCCGCTGGTGCTCTCGAATGCCGCGGCTGCGGGAGCCTTCGGGACCGATCCGGCGGTGCGGTTGAGGCAGTTGCGATCAGTCATGTGCGTGCCTCTCACCCAGCAGGCAAAGGTGATCGGACTTCTGTATCTGGAGAACGCAGCGTTGGTGGGCGCGTTCGCGGATGACCTCGTCGAGATCGTGCAGGTCTTGGCCGCGCAGGCCGTCATCTCGCTCGAGAACGCACGTCTGCATGAAGCGTCAGCACTGGAGATCGAACAGCGTAAGCAGGCCGAGCAGGCTGAACAGGCTTGGAGTGAGGCCAACCGGCGCAAGGATGAGTTCCTCGCCATGCTTGCACACGAGCTTAGAAATCCGCTGGCCCCCATTTCCGCGGCGGCCGATCTTCTCCAGATCGCCAGCAGCGACCCGGCGATGGTGAAGAAGTCCAGCGCCGTCATCGCTCGTCAAGTGCGACACATGACCGGGTTGGTAGACGATCTGCTCGATGTCTCACGAGTCACGCGGGGACTCGTGAATCTTCAGCAAATCACCCTCGACGTTCACCAGGCGATGCGTGACGCGATCGAGCAGGTTCGTCCTCTGATCGAGACCAGGCATCACGAGCTGACGCTGCGCACGTCTCATGAACCGGCGCTGGTGCGAGCAGACCCGAAGAGGCTGGTGCAAGTGTTGACCAACCTCCTCACGAATGCTGCCAAGTACACATCGAAGGGAGGCCGCATCACCATCGAGCTCGGCGTGGACGACGACATATGCGTCAGCGACACCGGACAGGGAATGTCCCCGGAGCTGTTGAATCGCTGCTTCGATCTATTCGTGCAGGCGGAGCGCACCTCGGAACGCGCCGCCGGAGGACTGGGCATCGGGCTGGCACTGGTCAGGAGCCTTGTCGAGCTCCACGGCGGCACCGTACGCGCGGAGAGCGAGGGGCGCGGACGAGGCAGCCGGTTCACGGTGACCCTGCCGCGGGTCCACAAGGCCGAGGTGCCAGTCACGGCCATGCCTGCGGATGGAGCGAGCAGTCACACGACAAACCGCCTCAAGGTGCTCATCGTCGACGACAACCACGACGTCGCCGAAATGCTGGCCATGCTGGTCGACGCGTTGGGGCATGAAACGATCGTCGAGCACCACCCCACACATGCCCTCGAGCGGATTGCACGCGAGCGTCCTGACGTCTGCCTGCTGGATGTCGGGCTGCCGGATATGGATGGCTACGAGCTCGCCACCGAAATTCGGAGGAGGCTCGGGCCAGCCTCGATCAGCCTGGTCGCGATCACCGGCTATGGGCAACCAGAGGACAGGAAGAAGGCTCTTGCCGCCGGTTTCGACGAGCATTTCGCGAAGCCAGTGAACAGCGGCGAGCTGGCGACGCTACTGGCCACGTTCAAGCCGTCGCCAACATGAGAGAGCGCATCGCCACCGCTCACCGCGGGGGTTAGCGCAAACGGCCACACATGTCGACCTGCTGGCGCAGCGTCTCGGCGCTCGGCTGGAACCAGTTCCGCTGGCTCTTGACCTGGGCGTAGCAGCGCACCGCTCTCGACATGGCGAGACTCGCGATCGCAGCGCACGTAGTGCATGCACATGCACGAGTCGGAGACGCGGGATCGCCACTGGTGGCAACAACCGTTGTTGCGTGGCCACTCGCGTGTTCACCGATACCTACGGCGCTCGGTCGCGCGGTGGCGCGATCGCCGCAGCGGCCAGATAAAAGCCGGCAGCGAGGAAGAGTGCATGGGTCGACCCGGCGACGCGCAGCACGATCACCGCGACGATTCCGCCAGCCACCGACGCGGCGCCATTGATCGCCCACAAGCTGGCGATGCGCTCGCCGTGCTGGGCGAGCAGTGTTGGAAACGGACAACCGATGGCGAGCCCGACGGGCGCGAGGATCGCCGTGATCAGCAGCAGTCGGCCCGCGTCGCTGGAGACCGCGTCGAGATCGAGGTCTCGCGCGAGCAGCGCGGTGGCGACGACGGCCAGTCCCGCTGCGAGGCATGCCCACGACACGCCGCGATCGAGACGACGCCAGCGGCCACCGAGCAACAAGGCGCCCGCGGCGCTCCATGCGAGCAGGCTGAACAGCACGAAGGACACGGCGTAGAGCGTGCCGCCCGCAGCGAGCGTGAACCGCTGGATCAGCGCGAGCTCGACGCACAGGAACGCGGCACCGAGGCCGCTCGCGACCGCGGCCGGGCGAACGAATGCGCGCGCGTTGCCGCCGCGCTCGAACATCAGGACGAGCGCGAGCAGGAGCGCGCCGGCGAGGACCCACAGGCGACCCGGTTCTGCGAGTGCGGTTGCGACGAGGCCCTTCGTGTTCTGAAAGAAGTACGGACGCTCGTCGCGCACGGGTGTCAGGTCGTCATCGTCCGTGACGCCGAGCTTCGTCGGATCGAGCAGCTCGACCGCGCGCTCCGGCAGATCGCCCGGTGCCCACAGGAGCTCCGCCGGGTCGACGTCGAGGCCGTCGGCCACGTCGAGCGGCATCGGCGAGGTGCGAACGACGAGCAGGTATCGGTAGGCAGTCTCGGGCCGTGGATCGCGCAGGACGACGATTCCTTCGAGTGCGCGTTCGCGCGGGACGTCGAGCGCTTCGATCACCGTGAGCAGCTGGCGATACGCATTCCCGGGATCGCTGTGGATGAGCACCAGCACACCGGTCGGCGTCAAGCGACTCAGATACAGCTGGACCGCCTCGACCGTGTAGAGATGCGCCTCCATCCCCGACGGCTGCGCGTGGACATTTCCCGTCAGCGCCAGCGCGAGCTCGATGACATCGTAGCGCTCGGCGGTGTCGGTCAAGTAACGGCGCGCGTCCTCGATGAACAAGCGAACGCCCGGCTGCTGGTACACGTCGCCGGCGAAGTGCTTCCAGCGTGCGAGCAGGTCGGGGATCGCGGGATTGACCTCCACCGCATCGACGCGCGCCGCGCCGTACTTCTTGGCGAGCCAGACGCTGGCACCTGCGCCCGCGCCGAGAACGAGTACGCGCTCGGGGCGGAGCGCACGATAGGGCAGCGACATCAGGAGGCCCCACGTACTCTCGAACGCGGCCTCCTTCGCGCGAGCCTCTTGCACCATATAGGTGGGGCTCATGCCGTCGGTGAAGACGCCCAGTCGATCCTCGGGAGCTCGGTGCACGTCGAGGCGACCGAGCGGGCTCCAGGCAGAATCGAGCACGTCGCGCGATGCCGTCCCCACTTCGACGATCGCCTTCTCGGAGTGAGGATCGGAGCGAAGCAGAACCTCGAGGGGTCCGTCGGGCAGGTATCCCGCTCGTCCGAGCACGAGCAAGCTCACGTGCGCGACGGCGACAAGCACCGCGACGCAGCGTGCGCGCAGCAGCAGCGCGAGCCCGCAACACAGGAGGCCGAGCACGATCATGATCTCGATCGGGGTGAGTGGTCCGAGGAGACGCGGCGCGACCAGACAGCCGCTCGCCGCGGCGAACAGATCGTAGGCATAGGTCGCGCGTGCCGCTTTGCTGCCGCGCGCGGCATACGCGTCCGACACGAGCATGCCCGCGATCGCGAACGGCACGAGCGAGATGACGACGATCAAGGGCAAGGACGCGCCGGCGATCGCCGCCGCGGCGAGGCAGAACAGCGACGCGGCGAGGCCGAGCGCGGCCCGCCGCGGGTCGGCCAGGCGTGGGAAGCGCAGGCGAACAAACGCGCCCACGCCGAGGCCGAGGAGTGCGATCGACAGCGCGGTCGAAGTCGCGTGCGAGCTGCCGATATAGGCGTAGAGCCTGGTGGATGTGAGCTCGAGGACCAGCACCACGAACGTAACGACCGCGATGGTCGCGACGGGGCGCTGGTTGCTCGTGTCCAGGGTCATCCCGGCTTGAGGATGCCGAGCTCCATCAACAGCAGCAAGAAGCCCGCGACGAGCGCGATGACGCCGAGGATCATCTGGATCGGCGCGACCTTCTTCGACAGCTCGACCGCCTTGGCCTCAGCCGACGACTCGCCGGGGATCCACTTCGCGATCTGCGGCATTCCGAACAACGCGCCGAGCAAGATGCCGGAGAACACCGCGGCGATGAGCGCGATGCCGCCGAGCGGCCAGTACTTCAGGAGCCTGAAGATGTCGATGATGCCGATGCGGATCCAGTTGATCAGCGACACCGCGAGAAGCCCGACGCCGATGAACGCCTGGAAGGGCACCAGCTTGTCGATGGTCGCCTTCGCGTTGGGTTTCTTCGAGACGATGAACGCAGACAGCGCCAGGATGCCGCCGAGAATCAAGAGAGCGAGATGCAGAAAGATCATGGAGTCCCCCCTGGCCGCATCATAGGCGATGTTACGAACGCGCGTGGCTAAACGCGTAGCACCGACGGTCGAAGCTGCACTCGAGCTCGTCGAGACGACGCGGTTCGGCAGGTGGGCGCGCGCACTGCCGCCGCACGTGATGCGCGACGTCCTGGCTGCCAAGACGGACGGTACACATCATTTGCTTCTTCGGCTCGCGGTCGACGACGAGGGCGACGACAAGAAGCTCGCGCGATCGTGGGATCGTGCGGTGCAAGCGATCGTCGATTGCAGCCAGCTGGACAGCTGGGGCTCGAAGACGCGCCGTGCGCGGACGCGAAAGCTCGCGAAGAATGCGCGTGTGCTCCAGGCGATCCAGGGCACGGTCGCGCACGTGAAGGAGCCGAGCGAGGACATGCTCGCCGTGCTGGTCGCCGACGGCAGCGCCGCGTCGATCGATGCGCTCGTGCCCCACGTCGACAAGAACAACCTCGAGCTCTGGAAGCGGTTGCGCACGCACGCGAAGCGCACACCCGCGCTCGATGCATTGTTCGCGGAGGTCGAGGGCGCGCTCGATCACCGCGCCGCGGTGTCGCCCGCGCTCGCGCTCGGTTCCGTGATCGGCATCGGCAACGTCCAGCCGCTGTGGTTCGATGCCTCGATCAGCTCCGACGAGAACGCCGGCAGCGTTCCGCGCTATCAGGGACACGTGATGATCGATAGCCGTGCTGCCGAGTGGTTCCGCGTCTCGATCACCGACATCGCCGACGTGTTTGGGAGCGGGGGCATGAAACATACGGTGTTCAACAGCGCCGCGATCCATGACGACGACTTGAAGCTCGGCCGCTGCGATGCCGCCGGTGTGCCTGCGTGGCTCGCGCACGCGGAGAAAACCCTCGGCATCGAATGGGGCATCCCGTACATCCGCACCGGGCTTCGCGGCAAGAAGCGCGATCAGATCGCGAACTGGCTCGGCAAAGGCACGTAGCGCACGGGTGCTACCATCGGATCGTGACGCGGCGTCCTCCCGATGAAGACAGCGACACGCTCGCCGACGGCAAGCGGACGAAGCTGGGCGTCGGTCCGGCCGACGCGACCGACAAGGAGGAAGTCGATCTCGTCGGGAGCATCGTCGGGGCGTACCTCGTCGAGGTCGTGATCGGCCGAGGTGCGATGGGCACGGTCTATCGCGCCAAGCACCTCGATACGAACCGCGTCGTCGCGCTCAAGGCGCTGCACGATCATCATCTGGGCGAGCCGCGCGCCGTCGAGCGGTTTCGCCGCGAGGCACGACTCGCCGCGCGCCTGGGGCATCCGCACATCGTCGGAGTGTACGAGCTCGTCCAGAGCGCGGACGGTCGCTTCTCGATCGCGTTCGAGCTCGTCGAGGGCGAGCCGCTCACCGAGATCATCACGACGCCGCTGCTACCGGAGCGTGCGATGACGCTGGTCGCGCAGCTGTTGCGCGGGCTCGAGCACGCGCACGCGATGGGACTTGTTCATCGCGACCTCAAGCCCGACAACGTGCTCGTCGAGTGGCGTAACGGGCGCGACCACGCGCGCATCGTCGACTTCGGTATCGCGCTCGCGCATGAAGGCAGCGCGGAGTCACTCGATCGACTGACCGCGACCGGCCAGGTGGTCGGCACCATCACATGTCTCCCGAACAAGCGCTCGGCGATGTCGTCGACGAGCGCGCCGATCTCTACTCGCTCGGGCTCATCCTCTACGAGATGCTCGCGGGCGTGCCGCCGTACGAGGGACGGCCGATCGATCTTCTCGGTAAGAAGCTCCGAACCGATCCGCCGTCGTTCGCCGAGCGAGTGCCGAGCATGATCGTCGAGCCGATGCTCGAGCGGTTCTGCCGCAAGCTGCTCGAACGGCAGCCCGAGCGGCGGTTCCAGACCGCACGCGAGGCGCTCAACGTGCTCAAGCTGATCGAGACCGACCCGCGATCTTCAGGGCCGTTCCTCGGCATCATGGACGTCGAGAAGGCGATCGCCGTCGTCTCGTTGCCGCCGCCGCCAAAGCACCGCTCACGCTAGTTGTCTGGCGTTAGCGCGCTGGCTTACGCTGTGTAGATGGACTTGCTCCTCGAGAGCCTGACGCGGCTGCGAGACACGTGGCCGTCACCGCCGTGGTCGTGGGATGCGCGCTTCGCGACGATCGCCGCGTCGTTCACGATCGACCTCGAGCCTGCGGTTCGTCAGAGCGCGCAGCTCGCATTCCCGCGCGGCTGGACGAGCAAGTCGCTGGAGAACGCGCCCGAGGAGTTTCGCGCGCTCGCCGTGCGAACAGGCCTGCGTGCGAATCAGCGCTTGCTCGGCGGTGACGTGACGTTCGCGTCGAAGCTGTTCGGACTGTGGTGGCCTTGGGGTGGCGGCGACAAGATCACGCTGCGGATCGGCGTGCTCGATGCGGACGCGGCGACCGAGCCCGTGCCGAGCATTCGCGCGCTGTTCGACGTCAAAGGTTAGAGACGCGAGCACAAGATCGGCGGCGCGTCGGTGGCCGTGATCATCGCGACGCTGCCGTTATCGGCGACGAACAGCGACACGCGTGCGCGGCCGAGCTCGAGCGCATGCGCGATCGTCGTGCGGCGCGCGCCGTCCTCGTCGAGGACGATGCCGACAAGCTCGCCGAACCGCGCGCGCAGGCCCGTGGGCGATTGATCCGCGCCTTCGAGTGGCGCCTGCCGCGTACGGATCCAGCGGGGCAGGGTGGTGAGCGTCTCGACACGGCGCTCGGCGGTGACCAAGCGCTTGTGCACCTGCGTGCGCTTGTCATCGATGACGAACGTCGTCGTGAACAGACGAAGCGCGGCGTCGAGCCCACGCGGATCGACCGGCTGCACGGTCGGCGTCGGCTCCTTTACCTCGCGCTTCTTGCCCACGCAGGGAGCGTAAGCGAGATCAGCGCACGTAGCCGAGCGACAGCGTGAGCGAGCGCTTGTCGAGCGCGCCGGGTGCGGGCATGCCGTGATCGCCGCCCATGACACGATCGAAGCTGAGCGCGAGCCCAGCGCTCCACGCGCCGAGCGCGACGGTGCCCATCACGGCGACCGGGACGCGGTACGCCTTCGCGAACCCGTCGACCGGTGCGGCGACGCCCGACTGCACGCCGAGCTGCAGGTGCTTGGTCGCGGGGACGAGCAGCGCGAGCGGGAGGTTCAGGAATTCCTTGTTCGGACCGATCATCGTTCCATCGTCGAGCGTCTCGCCGGCGCGCTCGTTGACACCGATGTAGATCGTCGGCTTGAAGTGCACGGCGACCGGACCCGCTTGTACGAGTGCTTCGGCACCGAGGCCGACACCGACGCGAAACGGATCGACGTTGTAGATCACGCCGCCAAGCGCCGCGAGGTCGAGCTTCGCGTGATGGAAGAGGTCGAGCTTCGAGAGGAGCGCGCCGGTGCTGTAGGTATCGGCGCAGCGCTCGCCCATGATGCACAGGCTGCCGGTGCCGAGGCCGCTCCAGAAGCCGGAGCCGCCTCGGGTCGTATGCACGAGCGCGACGGTGAAGCGGTTCGTGACGCCGTATGCGAGATCCGGCGCGAGTGACACCGCGTCGCCGGCGGCTTTGGACGTCAGATCCGATTGCAGCGCGACCGCGAGCGCGATCTTGCCCGCGGGCAACGTCAACCGAGACGCGGGCGCGGCGGGTTCGGGCGCATCGGCCTCGTCGACGCGAGCGTCGTCGGCGTGCACGGCGGTAACAGTCAAGAGCGAGAGAGCGAGCGAGACGAGTGGGCGCTTGGTCATGCGCCTTCTCTAGGCTTCGCGGTGCCGAGGCCGATACCGCGCAGTTCGCACGGCGTGTTTCCAGTTCGGAAACGATGAACCGGAAGTGAGTGATTCCGCGCGCTGCGGCGGCGATGCACGTGGCGTGCATGCAAGCCAGCACGCAAAAAAGACAACGACCGATCTGATTCCTCAGATCGGTCGCCGACGAAACGGACAGTGCGATTACTTGTTCGCCTTCTGCCGTGCCTCGCCCTCGAGCTCCTTCGCCTTGCCTTCGGCCTGCAGCTCTTCGTTGTCGATCACCGCGCCGACGCGGTTCTTCACGGCACCAACGATCTCCTGCACCTTGCCCTTGGTCCGCTCGGCGGCCTTGGCAGCCTCCTGCTTCGCCTCGCCCTGCTTCTCCTTCACGATGCCCTCGGCCTCCATCTGCTCGTTGCCGATGATCTTGCCGACGCCCTTCTTGAGCTTCCCGCCCAGCTCCTCCGCCGCACCTTCTGCACGCTTGCTTTCGTTACTCATGATGAGCTCCTTTAGGTTTGTACCTAGAAGGAGCAAACCGTAGGCCACAGGCGCACGAATCTTTCCTAGGGTCGTTTTGGACGTGCCGCGCTCAGTGGGGCGAAGACCTCGTCGGTCGCGATGATCTCGACCTCGAGCTCGGGCCTTCGCACCGCGAGGTGCGCGCCCGGGATTTCGTGGGGCAGGCAGACGATGTGGAGCTCGACCTCGAGCTCGGGTCGATACTGCGCATCGAGGTTCCAGACGACGACCGTGTCCATGAAGCGGCCGTCATCGCGCGGCCCGGTGTTGAGGTCAACGTTTCGTTGGGGGCGCAGCGGGGTAGTCGCGTGGTTAGATACGGCGTTGGCGAAGAAGAAGACCAAACTTGCTGCGCGCACTGCATCGCCCGAGGAGCGGGCGTTTCTCGCGAGCATTCTCGCGAACCCAGACGACAAGAAAGCGCGGCTCGTCTACGCCGACCTCCTGCAAGAGCAAGACGATCCGCGCGGCGCCTTTATCGTCATGCAGTGCACGCGTGCCGAGCTCGCGGACGGAGATGAGCGGATCGCTGCGCTCGACGAGCAGATCGCCGCGTTGCTCGCGAAGCACAAGAAGACGTGGACTGCACTCGGTGAGAACAAGGGCGCGCGCTGGGAGTTCCGGCGCGGCTTCGTCGAGAAGCTCTCGCTCGATGCCGCGCACCTCCTGAAGAATGCCGACGCGATCTTCGCTGCGGAGCCGATCGAGGAGCTGAGCATCTGGAAGATCGACGAGAGCGCGACGAAGATCGGGAAGTCGCCACTCGCGCCTATCCTGAAGCTCCCGCTTCACCGCGTGCGGCGGCTTTCACTGGCACGGCAAGAGCTCGTCGAGGAGGACATCGCCGCGCTCGCGAGCGCGAAGACGCTCGGCAGCGTCGAGCTGCTCGACCTGACGAACGGCGGCAGCGAGGCCGTGCCACTCGCCGGGCTCGCGAAGTCGACGTCACTACCGAAGCTGCGCGAGCTGAGGCTCGGCGGCTGCATGATGGGCGACGAGGTGATGGCCGAGCTGGCGAAATCGAAGACGCTGCGCTTCGCGCGCCTGGTGGCTGTTCGCAACGACTTCAGCGACGGTGCGTGTGAGGCGATCGCGAACGCGACGTGGGCACCGCACCTCGAGGAGCTCGACCTGTCGAGCAACGAGCTCATCGGGAACGAAGGGCTTTCGGCGATCGCTTGCGCGGCTAGCGCTGCGCGGTGCCGCGCAACGGGCGCACGCGGCCGCGCTGCTCGCGGGCGACGCTCGCAGCGGGTGCGCAGAGCCGGAGCTTCGCGTCGGTGCGCTTCACTTCGAGCGCGCTCTCGATCTTGATCGCGCGGTGGATGCACGCGTGCTTGCCGGTGGGCTCGGCGTGCAAGTAGATGTGCTTCGCCGCGACCGCGACCTGGCGGTCGCCGATCGACAACGGGGTGAGCTTCGGAAGCAGGACGTCGTCGCGCAGGTTCAGCATGCTGCTGTGAGTGCCGCCCTCGTTGGTCTCGACCTCGATCGTCGACTCGTCCACCTCGGCGACCGACTTCGCCGGCACGACGACGTGCGCCGTGATGCAGCGGTCTTCGATCGCGACCATCGCATCGGTGCCGCGCTTCTCGAGGGGCGCGCCCTTCCAGGCGGCCGTGAGTGCGAGCGGGCTGGTACCGAGCGATGCTTTCGTCGCCGCAGCGATCGTGATCGTCTGGCCCATGGCGTTGATCGCGGAGGACGACTTCGGCGGAACGTACGCGTGACCGACCGACGCCGCCGGAATCTCGACCTCGACCTCGTCACCGCGCAGCGAGACGACGTAGGTGCTCGCGTCGGTCGCGACAACGGGCGTGCCGACCGCGAGCGTGATCTGCGTTCCGTCCGCGAACGTCTTCGTGAACGGCTTCACGAGCGCCGGCGCGATGTCCGCGCGGCGGACGAACATGCGCACACGCGCGAGGTCGTCGGGGACGACGAGGCGCGACCACGTGCAGTCTTCATCACCCGCGAGCTCGACCTCGACGAACGCGCCCTTACCCGCGACGACCTTCATCGCGACGACATGGCCGACGCGATCCTTGCGGGGGAGGTCGAACGTCGCGAGCTGCAGCGTGCGTGCGGTCTCGGATGGGTCGGAGAGTAGCGTCGCGTCGTGCCAGACGAGGACGTTGCCCTTGAGCGGTTGGGCTTCGGCCGTGCCGACAGGATCTAACTTCGATCCAGCGAACGCAGATGAGCTGAACAACAGGAGCGAGCAGGCGAGGAGGCTGCGCATTGCGCGCGGAACCTGACACGACCTGACGGCGTGTGGAGTGGCAAAACGTGCGCTGACCGAACTTCAGGCAAACATCGCGCTGGAATAAAGATCAGACGTCGATGATGGGCTTGTCTGAGCCGGGTGGCGTCGTCGGCGCGGAGGGAGCACTCGGCTTCACGCGCCAGATCTCGTCGAGCTCGGCGCCCGCGAACGGCTCGGGCACGACGCCTTCGACCGCGAACACGTAGAGCGCGGCGCGGTAGATCGCCTCGAGTGATCCGATCACACCGATCGCGGCGCCGACCATCGCGAGGATCAGCAGCAGCGCGAACAGCGACTCGTCACCGAACAGATGGATCAAGACGATCGCGACGAGCACGAGCAGGATCATCAAGTACTGCGTGAACACGCGCAGACCGACCTCGGAGAGCGTGGTCTCGCCCCACGTACGGCGGAACAGATCGCCCGAGCGGCGCAGGCTCGGAATCCCGCCGCGGCGCTCCTGCACCATCACCGGGATCGCGAGGTACGTGACGAGCGACCAGCCCGTACCGAAGACCGCACGCGCGAACCGCAGCGCCGGATGTCCCGAGCGACCCATCAGCTCGAGCACGAAGCCGATCGAACCGGTCACGGCGGCGAAGGTCGCGATCGACGGCACGTGTGTGCACGCCGCGTTCAGGCCACCGTTGATCGAGATCGGCGACTCGCCGCGCAGCGCGCGCAGCGCTTCGTTCGTGAGAGCGACGGTGAAGAAGATGTGCACCGCATGCAGCGCGATCAGGAAGATCAGGACCGCGAGCCACGGCACGTCGTCCTCGAGCGGCAACAGGATCGGTGCGAGGAACGCGAGCACCGAGGCCGTCGCGAGCAACGACAGGATCGGAAACCAGATCAGGCGTGGATGCCGGCGCAGCACGTGCCAGCTCGCTTTGGTCAGCTCGATGATCGCGGTGAGGACGGTCATGTGCGCACCTTCTGGAAATAGCGAATCACTTCAGAGGCAGCGATCCCATAGCTCGCCGCCTCGGCGATCGCACGGTCGAAGATGCCGCGCAGCGCCCGCTGCTTGTCGGCAGCAGACGTGGAGCGCTCTCGCTCCGTGGATGGGAACGTGCCCACGCCGCGCTGCGAGACGATGTAGCCGGCCGTGTCGAGCTCGCGATACGCACGCGCCACCGTGTTCGGGTTGATCGCGAGGCGTTGCGCGAGATCGTGGATCGTCGGCAGTTGCTCGTCGTTTGCGAGCGTGCCCGTCGCCAGGGCGGCCGTCACCGCCTCGTAGATCTGGCGGTAGACGGGCACGCCGCGGTCGTAATCGATCCGGACGTCGAGCGGCATCGATGACTATATTACTAGTGAACTAGTAATATGCAAGGCCGCTGCTCGTCGCGGCTCGCCGAGCTGAATCTCCGTCGAAAACGAGCACACTTTCTTCGCGCGCAGCTGTCACATCGAAAACCAGCCGGCACTAGGGGTCATCGCAATCAAGCGCTCTCAAGGAATCCGTCATGAACCTCCGGCCCATTCTGCTCGCTTCGCTCCTGCTCGCCCCGCTGTCCGCTTCCGCATCGATCGGCCTCGACGACCCCGGTGAGGGCGGCAGCGGCGGCGGCACCGGCGGTGGCGGCACCACGCCCACGCCTCCGACCTGGCAGAAGACCTATTCGAAGGGCGCGCTGTTCGGCACGACGACGTGGGGCGCGGGCTACGCGATCAACGGCTCGCTGTCCGCGTACGTCGCGGATGCCACGCACAAGGATCGCCTCGCAGCGTCGATGTCCGCCGAGACCTACGCGAAGATCAACGGCAGTCGCTACCGTCTGTTCGCGGCGCGCGTCGCCGGCAACACCGAAGCAAAGGCACGCACCGACCTCCGCTTCAACGCATACGTTGGCTCCGCGACGATCTACTCGAAGAGCTACGCGTCGACGACGAGCACGTACACCTATACGCCGATCCCGACGGCGACCTGGAACACGACGTTCTTCGATCGCTCCGCGACCGTCGACCTGATCGTCCCGATCACGTTTCGCGTGAAGGCGACCGGTCACCTCAGCGCGAACCTCACGGGCAAGATCTCGAACGTCGGTGTCGAGGCGAGTGCGAACCCGTCGGGCAAGGCTTCGCTCTACGCATCGGCCGCCGTCGGCGGTCAGTACTGCGTCGGAACGGTATGTGTCGGCGCGACCGCGGGCGTCTACTCCGACGTCAAGCTCGTGCAGGCTTCCGCGCCCGCGAACGTCGCGCTCTGGTGGTCGCTCTCGAAGTACGGCGGCGTGCTGCTCAACTATGTCGCGCAGGCGAGCCTGTCGCTGTCGTCGCTCGACGGCGAGCTCGGACTGTTCGCGGAAGCGTGCGTCGGTGGATGCATCTCCGAGAGCGTCAAGCTGATCGATTGGAACGGGTTCACGGCGACGTACACGATCGCGAACATGTCGGGCAACTACTGCCTCGCCGGTACGTGCTCGCTCGTTGTCTCGCCGATCGTCGTCGGAATGGCGCCTTAGTCATGAAGCGGCAGGTCGGAATCGGTGCGGCGGTTCTCGGTGCGGTCACGCTTGTCGTGATCGCGGCGACGGGCTCGCCGGTGTCCATCAACCAGGAAGTCTCGGCCGCGCGCACGCCGACCGCCGCTTCACTCTCGTTTTCCCAGACGCGCATCGCACGCGAGGTCGGCGTCGAGCATCAGTACAAGGTGCAGCTCGCGCAGACCGTCACGCTCGATGCCGAAAATCGCATCCCGTTCGTGATCTCCGTCGACGGCACGTGGGCCGTCGCATACGCCGGCGAGACCGAGCACGGCGAATTGTTCCGCGCGCAGCTTCGCGACGCGAAGCCCTCGGTGAAGCGCAACAATGTCGATGCGAGCGCGGCGCTCGGCGACAGCGTCGGCGAGCCGTTCTTCTTCACGACCACGAGTGAGGGTCGCTTGATCTCGCTCGCGTTCGCACCCGACCTCGACGAGAGCGCGCGTGGCGTGCTCTCCGCCCTCGCCGCGACGTTCCAAGTGTCGTCGCGAGCCGGCGCATCGTGGGACACCGTCGAGTCCGACAGCATCGGTGACTACCAGGCGCGCTACGCACGCAAGGGTGCAGGTCTGCACCGCGAGCGCGTCGCGTATCAGCGCGTGACTGGCGACGGGGCGCTGTCGGCCGCGATCGTCACGAGTGGCACCGAGATCCGCTTGCGCGGCGACGGTTGGCCGAGCGATGTCGACGGTCACGAAGTGACGCGCGTCGGAACGCAGCAGCTCGGCGTCATCGTCGACACGAAGTTCTCGCTCCGCCACGCCGGCACCGCCCGCGTGACGCCGGGCTCGCCCGACGGCATGGTCACGATGGCGATCGACGCCGCATCGACCGCGGCCCGCTCTTCGACTCACGAGGAAGATTCCACGATGGTCGACGGCGCCTCGCTCGCCGACTTGCTCGCCGGTCTCGCCAGCGTCAACGACGAGCACGCGCGCGGCTATCAGTACCTGCGCATCGCCGCGCTCATGCGCCTCGAGCCCGACACGGTGCGCGCTGCGCAGCGCCTCGTCGAGGGCGGTGCGCCGGCCGCGTCGGTGCTGATCGGCGCGATGGGCGAAGCCGGCACCCCGGTCGCGCAAGCGGCGCTCGGCGAGCTGCTCGCGAGCCCGGCGCTCGTCAAGGACGCACGCATGCACGCCGCGATCACGCTCGGGCTCACCGCGGCGCCGACGCGCGACACGCTGCGCGCGCTCGAGGAATCCGCGCAGGGCGCCGGCGATCTCGCGAACACCGCCACGCTGGCGCAAGGCAACGCCGCGATGCGCATGCGCGACGACGACTCGAGCGCCTCGAATCAGCAAGTCGACGCACTGCTCGCGCGCCTCGCTCGTGCGACCGACGACGACGAGCGTGCCCTCGTGCTGCGCGCGCTCGGCAACACCGGCGATCCGCGCATCCTGGACGCCGTCTCGCGGTCCCTCGCGAGCGCGAACATCGGCGTGCGCATGGCCGCGACTGAAGCGCTTCGCCTCGTTCGTGGTGCGGCCGCCGATCAGCTCGTGCTCGCGCGGTTCGCCGATAGCGCGAGCCTCGTGCGCAGCGCCGCGGTGTTCGCGATCACCGAGCGCGACCTCGCGCCGTTCGCGGCCGCGCTCTCCCGCGTCGTGAAGCGCGACCCCGACATCGGCGTGCGCCGCGCGATCGTCGACCTCGCGGCCGCGCGCCTCGACGAGCTGCGCTCGCTCGTCGAGCACGTTGCCGCGAACGATCCGGACGCCGAGCTGCGCGCGATCGCGGTGAGCGTGCTCGCGCCTACTTGAGCGGAACGCCGAGCAGCATCGTGAGCTTCTTGCCCTTCCACGCCACGACCGGGAACGACTTCACCGAGGCGAACGTGTCGCCCACCTTCACCCCGCTCATGTACTTCGCCGGGACTTCTTCCGCAGTCGTCTGATTGTCGACCATCCCGCGCTTCTTGCAGACCTTCTCGTACGTGACCTGGCCGCCGGCCGCGACGCCCGTTGGCTTGTTCGTCTCCTTCCACTGCAGGCACGCCTCGACCTTGTTGCCCTTGAACGCGACCTTCGTGACGTCGCCCTCGGTTTTGAGCGTGCCGACGACGCCTTCGGACCGCGTCATGATCGCGGCGATGTCGTTCACGCCCGTCATCTTGGCGCCATACTTCCACTGGAACGTCCAGTCGCCCATGTTGAGCGAGCGGTCGGCGAACTTCGGCTTGAGCTTCTCGTCGAGCACCTTGCCGAGCGCGATCGTGCGCCAGCCGGCGCGGAAGTTCCCACCGAAGTCGCTGTTCGCAGCCGCCACGTATGGGGCTTCACCCGCCTCGTGAATGCTCCACGCGCATGCGGCCCAGGCGACCGTCGTGATGTAGCCCTCGGGCGTCTGCCGCAGATACCAGACGTAGCCCGGTAAGTAGTCGTTGCCGACGTCCCACGGGATCTTCGGCGCGGCGGCCTTCACGAGCTTCTCGAAGGCCGGCTTCGTCGCCTCGTAGCAGCCCTTGAACGCGGGGTTGTTCGTCTTGCCCGAGCGAACCGCGTCCTTCAGCGCCAGGTAGCGCTCGAAGTCGGCCTTGTTCTTCGAGACGTAGGCGGTCCATTCGGCCTTCGCCTGATCCGTGATCTTGAAGAGCTGCTGGAGACCGGGATCATCTTTCGCGGCGGCTTCCATGAACGCGCCGACCTTCATCGCCTTGTCTTTGATCTCCTTCGCGACGGTCATCGCGCCGGCCTTCTCGTCCGGCTTGACGCTGTTGGCGGTGAGCTCGCTCTCGAGCTTCTTGAGATCGAGCGCCTTCGCATCGGGGCCGCACAGCGTCCACACGAGCGTCGACCCCGCATTGGCACCGTAGTTGTTCTGGCGGAAGCAGCGATCGACGAAGGTCGCGCGCCCGAGCTCGGAGAGCTTGTCGCCGAGCTCGTCGGTGATCAGCAACGCGCCGGCCAGCGTTCCGTAGCCGTAGTCGTAGTGGGGGCTCGAGTCGCCCCTCCAGGGCATCCACTGTTGCACCGCGGTCCACGACATGATCGGCGCCTTGACGTCGGGCTTCTCGACCGAAATCTCGCCCTCGGCGGCTGCGAGCGTGGGCGCGAGCAACGCCATGACAAAACAAACACGTGTCCTCATGTTCAAACCTCCCATCGACCGCCGACATTAACCCATCGGCGCCGTCGGTGGAGGCGACAGCAACTGCCAGTGAGCTGACCGGGCCAAGTGATGTCGAGACGTTCTGCGGGCACGCCCGCTGCAACACCCCGAATCGTGCGGCTCCTGCTGGCTAGCGCGCTTGCCATCTCGTGCACCGGTTCCATCGACAACGGTGACGGCACCGGTACGCCCGATGCGCCTCCGGCCGAGCCGCGCGTCGTCGACATCGAAGGTCCCGCGGTGCTCGCGCACGTGCAGAAGTTCGCGAACGCGGTCTGCGGCGCGACTGACGCCTGCACGATCTCGACGTACAACGGTCACTCGCCGACCGCGGCGCGCGCACTCGACATCCTCGTCAGCGACGTCTACGGCAAGGTCCCGACCGACGGCAACAAGCTCGGCGACACGGTCGCCGCATACGCGCTCGCGCATCAGATGGATGGCGCGATCATGTACGTGATCTGGCGGCAGCGTTACAACGACGGCAGCGGCTGGGACCCGATGGAGGATCGCGGCAGCATCACGCAAAACCATTTCGATCACGTGCACGTGAGCTTCGAGGCGACCGCACCCTAATTGCACGCAAGCACAGACGAATGTACGCTCGCGGCGACGATCTCGTGGATCAAGATTCAGTGATGCCCACGCGCACGGCTCGAGGCCTCGCGCGACACAATCGCACGCGCCGCGTGTGACATCTCACATGGTTGTGCGGGCACTTTCGTTGCACGCCGTGACGCACCGAAAAGGAGATTCGATGCGTTCCAAATTGCTCTACACGATGTTCGCTGGTGTGTTGCTCGCTGGTGGTGCTGCCGGCTGCAAGAAGAAGGACAAGACCGAGGCCGCACAGGAGAAGGTGCAAGAGGCCAAGGAAGACCTCAAGGAAGAGAAGAAGGACGTCGTCGAGGAGAAGAAGGACGTCGTCGAGGAGAACAAGGACGTCAACTCGGCCAAGGTCGATCTCGCGAAGGCGCGTGCCGAGCTCGAGATGGCGGTCAAGGAGCGCGCCGCTCGGATCGACGCGAAGATCGACGCGCTCGAGAAGCGTGGCGACGCGAAGTCGAAGGAGGCCGCAGCGAAGTTCCGCGCCGAGCGCAAGGATCTCGACGCGAAGTGGAGCGCGGCCGCGGACCGTACCGACGCGAACTGGAACGAGTTCAAGTCGGACATGTCCGCGCGCTGGGACGCGTTCGAGAAGAGCGTCGACGACGCGACGAAGTGATCTAGAAGCGAAGAAGCGCATCGGCAACATTCGCTCGGCGATCACCGCCGCAGCGAAGTTGCCGGTGTAGCCGGAACCGCCGTCGTTACCAAACGAGAGGTTCCGCCTGCGATCGCCACATGTCGGTCTGTTGAAATTCGACGAACGGCGCTGGCGTTGCCTTTAGAATGAGAGCGATGCGCGCCCTGGTTCTCGCGTGTGCGCTGAGCTCTGGCTGCGCGCTCCTCGCAAATGCGAACGCGCACCACAACTCCCGCGGCACCGCGTGTCTCGACATGCCGATCTTCGGCGTGATCGACCTGCTGATCGCCGCAGGCACCGCCGCGATCATCGTGAACACCGAGACGTCGAACGGCTGGTACGCGGTGCCTGGCGTGTTCGGCGCGAGCGGCCTGCTCGGTACGGTCAGTGCGCTGCGCTGCGGCGAGCGCTCCGAGATCGCAGAGAACAACGCGCCGCCGGCGAGCAATACGGCGCCGTCGTTCGGGGAGGCGCCGGTCGATCCCGAAGCGCGCGAGGCAACGCGCGAGGAGATCTTCGGCACGCATGTCGAACAACCACCTCGGCTGCGGATCGATCGCAACGGCTTGCCCACGGATCTCCCTCCAACGCCGCTGACACCGACGACGGTGAAGCCCGCGACTCCGAAGGAGCCCGCGCCGCTGAAGTGCAAGCTCGAGCCGCGCGTGGAGTGTCCCGACGGCTATTACTGCCGACTCGTCGAGGAGAACTCCGGCGAGTGCGTCCAGATTCGGTAAGATGCGGCGTGGCCGCCGACGAAGACAATCACAGCACTGCAGCAGTCAGTGGCCGCGAGACCGCACCGATGATCGATCGAATCGATCTCGCGGTGATCGGCGGGCCCGATGCCGGCAAGGTGATTCGCGCGACCAATAAGCGCGTCGTGATCGGAACGGGCGAGGGTGCGGACTTGCTCCTCGGCGATACGACCGTCTCGCGGTTCCACTGCGAGATCGTGCTCGAGGACGGCAAGGCGATCGCGCGCGACCTCGGCTCGAAGAACGGCACGCTTGTCGACGGCGTCAACGTACTGGTCGCGCCGCTTCGCGATGGCTGCGTGCTGACGTTCGGCAAGTCGACGGTGCGGTTCGCGCGCGAGGTCGGTGCGCTGCGTCCGCTGGTGTCGACGCGCGATCGGTTCGGCGTGCTCGTCGGGCGATCGCTCGCGATGCGCAGCGTGTACGAGGTGCTCGAGCGCGCGGCCGCGACCGACGTGACGGTGCTCCTTCGCGGCGAGACCGGCACGGGCAAGGACCTCGCGGCGGCATCGATTCATCAGGAGAGCCCGCGGTCCGAGGGACCCTTCGTCGTCATGGATCTCGCGGCGGCCCCGGGCCCGCTGCTCGCGAGCGAATTGTTCGGCCACGAGCGCGGTGCCTTCACCGGTGCGGATCGCGAACGCGCGGGTGTGTTCGAGCGCGCGCAGGGCGGCACCGTATTCCTCGACGAGATCGGCGACCTCGATCTCGATCTGCAGCCGCACCTCTTGCGCGTGCTCGAGAGCAGGACCGTGCAGCGCGTCGGTGGAAGCGCGCGCATTCCCGTCGACGTTCGCGTGATCGCGGCGACGCACCGCGACCTGCGCGCGGACGTCAACACGCGCCGGTTTCGCAGCGACCTCTACTACCGGCTCGCCGTGCTCGAGGTGACGCTGCCACCGCTGCGCGAGCGCCTCGAGGACATTCCGGTCCTCGTCGAGGCGATCGCGGCCGGGCTCGATCACGCGCCCGCCGCCGTGCGTGATCCGTCGTGGGTCGCGGCGTTGCTGAAGCACCCGTGGCCCGGCAACGTGCGCGAGCTCCGCAACCACGTCGAGCGCGTCGCGGCCGGACGGTTCTCGCAGGAAGCGTCGGAGATCGACACGTCGGTCTCGCTCAAGGAAGCGCGCAATCGCTGGGTGCAACTGTTCGAGAGCCAGTACCTCGCGGAGCTCCTGCGCGCGCACGGCGGCAACGTCAGCGCGGCGGCGCGCGCGGCCGGCGTCGATCGCGTGCACTTCTATCGCCTGCTCGATCGCGCGGGACTTCGCTAGAACCGCGCGGTCAGCGAGAGGCCAGCCGTCTGCGACGTCACGACCGGCGTCAGCACGGTGTCGCGCGGCGCGGTGAAGAACACGACGAGCGCGCCGGCGGCGAACGCTGCGCCCGCGATGGCGACGCCGGTCGCGATGTCCGCCTTGCGCTGCGTGTCGTCGATCAGCGAGATGCCTTCGTCGGTGCAGCCCTGCGGCATGCAGTACATCGTATTGCCTCTGATGTCGTCGTACTGGTCGCTCGCGGACTTCGCGAGGAAGTACGACGTCGCGAACGCGGCGACTGACACCGCACCGAGCCCGATCGAGAGGTAGACGCGGCTGCGCCGGCGATGCGTCGTCGTGGTCGCGCTCTCGCGCTGGGTTTCGAGCACGACCTCGACGGCGACCGTCTCGCCGGGCCTGCCCGTCACGGTCTGGCGCCACGGTTCGCGGCCGGTCGCCTTCGCGCTGACCTTGATGTCGCCCGGGATGACGAGCTCGCGAATCTCCGATGCGGGCTCGACCTCACGGCCGGCGAGCGTGATGCGAAGGCCGTCGAGCGCCGGGTCTGGGACTCGGATCACCACCACTGTTGCGCGCTTCGCTACACCGGCCGCCTTGTCGCGCAACGAGATCGCGCCCTCTTCGGCGCCCCACTTCTCGGCTGCGCTCAGATACAGGCGCCAGGCCTTCGGGAGCTCGTCGAAGTGTTCCGCGCACATCGCCAGGTTCGCCTCGATGCTCGGCTTCTGGCTCTCCTCGTACGCGGCTTCGAACTTCGCGCAGCCGTTCTTCCAGTCGTCGGCCTCGACGAGCTCGCGGCCTTCCTTGAACAAGGCCTCGGGATCCGCGTGCGCCGTCGCTGTGACGCCGAGAATGGCCATGATCGTGCAGCGCAACACGTGATGCGATCGTCACGTACTTCGGCGAAGCCTGCAATGCTTGTTGCGTTAAGCTGGAGATCGATGCGCGCCTGCATAGCCGTGTTCGCGCTCGCTGGATGCCAGAGCGTGTTCGGTCTGAAGGATCCGGACCGATTGCCCGATAGCAGCAGCACCGTCGTGCCGGAGTGCTGGGGCACGGACATCAACGTCTGCGTGCGGCCGCCGGCCACCGAGTCGCGCATCCTCGCCGGTACGCTCGATACCGGATCGATGTGCGACGTCGTCGAGGACGATCTGTGCATCGTGGCAGGCACCGAGGTGAGGATCGACTTCTTGCGCGTGACCGGGCCGCGGCCGCTCGTCGTGATCGCGAGCGCTAAGCTCTCCGTCATCGGCTTTCTCGACGCGGCATCACATCGCACCGGCGCCAACCCGGACGGTCCGGGTGTCGGCGCGGCGAACGCAGCATGCAACAGCGCGGCGGGCCCGAGCTACGCGGCTTCGGGGACCGGCACCGGCGGTGGCGGTGGCGGTGGTGCAGGCGGAACGTTCTCGCATGCAGGTGGCGGCGGCGGAGGTAGCGTGGCCGCCGCCGCGAAGGGCATGCCGGCGGCGCCCGCGACCGCTGCGTTTCGCGCGGGCTGCAGCGGTCAGAACGGCGGCATCAAGGCGGGCGTCACGACGGTGGCGCTCGGCGGCAAGGGCGGCGGCGCGGTGTACTTGGTCTCCAGCACGAGGATCTATGTCAGCGGCGTCATCAACGCATCGGGCGCGGCCGGCGATAGCGGCAAGTGCACGTGCGCGCCGACGACGAGCACCGCCGATCTGCAGAACGCCGAGTCTTACGGTGGCGCGGGCGGCGGGTCGGGCGGCGCGATCATCCTCGAGGCACCAACGATCGAGATCTTGACGCAGGCGATCATGTTCGCAGACGGCGGTGGTGGTGGTCAGGGCGCGAGCCGCTCCACGGCCGGCGAGGCCGGCGCAGAGTCTCAGGGTACGACGGCTGCGCTCGGTGGCCGTCGCACCGATGACGGCGGGACGGGACCGAGTAACGGTGGCCCCGGTGGTCCCGGCTCGAACGGAGCCCTGAAGGTCGGCATGCCCGGCGGGAACGGCCTCAGTTCCAACATCGGCGGTGGTGGTGGCGGCGGCGGCGGCGCGGGCTACATCAAGATGATCGGCAGCGTGACGAACATGGGCAGGGTCTCGCCGTCCTCCTAGTCGAAGCACTTGAACGGATCGGTGCAGACCTTCACGCCCGCCGCGGTGCACGCCTTCTGCACCGCGTCCTTCCGCGCCTCGTCGACGCGCCGGAACCACTGGATCGCGTGTGACTCGTCCTTGATCTGACACGCGGCGCGCGTGCAGATCGCGCGGTCTTGCCGAGGCGCATCGATGCACTCCTGCACGACCTGGTTGTACGCGCGCGCGGCGAACAGCGCCGACAGCTCGGCCTTCGGCGCCGGCTTCTTCTTCGGTGCGGGCTTCTTCTTCGCCGGTGCGGGCCTCTCCTCGACGACCGGTACCTCGATCGCCGCATCGACCAAGACGGCGACCGCCGCATCGGCCGGCAACGCCGCATCGATCTCGACGACCTCGACCGCCGCATCGATCTCGATCGGCGGCTGCGTGACCGCGACCTGCTTTGCCGCGACGTCCTCGTGGCTCGTCGAGACGAGCAGCGCCGCCACGACACCGGCAACGATGAAGCCCGCGCCTGCGAGGATGTACACGAGCGGGAAGCGGCGCTGCGGCGTGATCGGCACCGAGAGCGACCGCGCGGGCGGGGCAGGGGCCGTCGCATCGAACCGGCGTGGCGCGGTCGGTTTGTCCTGCGGCGTCGGCGTGACGGTTTGCGGCTCGATCTCCCGCGTGAACGGCCCGGCCTGCGGGTCGTCGTGGCTGAGGTCCTTCACCGCGGCGAGCCGGCGATCGACCGGATCGCTGATCGCGATGCCGAGCTCGTGCGGAATCGGCTCGCTCGTGACGGTGACCATGTCGGGCTCGGACGTCTGCGTGCGCAGCTCGATCCACGGCTCGGGCCGCGCACCGAACAGATCGCGCAAGAACCGCGACAGGCTCGACGGTGCGAGCGTCGCGCCGATCTGCGTCGCGACCGCTTCGATCGCGTCGCCGACTTCCTCGGCGGTCTGGAACCGCTCGTCGGGATCCTTCGCGAGCGCGCGCATGACGATCCGGTCGAGCTCGATCGGAATGTCGCGGCGGCGCGCCGACGGCGGCTGTGGCGCATCGTGGATGATCGCGGACATCGCGTCGAAGTCGTTGTCGCGCTTGTAGAGCCGCTCGACCGTCAACATCTCCCACATCACGATGCCGAGCGAGAACACGTCGCTGCGCCGGTCGAGCCGCTGGCCGCGCGCTTGCTCGGGCGACAGATACGAGATCTTGCCCTTCACCGCACCCGACTGCGTCTCGACGCGATCCGTCGTCTTCGCGACGCCGAAGTCGACGACCTTGACGCTGCCGTCGTAGCCGATCATCAGATTCGACGGCGAGACATCGCGGTGCACGATGCCGAGCGGCCGTCCCTCGATACCGATGCGCTCGTGCGCGTGATGCAGGCCCGCCGCCGTGCCCGCGAGCGTCGCGAGCACGCAGTTGATCGGCGGCGATCGCCGCAGCTCGTGGGCTCGCTGCAGCACGGTGCGTACGGTCTCGCCGTGCACGTACTCCATCGTGAAGAAGTACGAGTCGCCGAGCTTCCCGGCGTCGTAGACCTGCGCGATGTTCGCGTGCTGGAGTTGCGCCGCGAGCCGCGCTTCCTCGAGGAACATCCGCACGAACGTGATGTCGCGCGCATGCTCGCGCAGCACCCGCTTGAGCACGACGTACCGCTGCACCGCACCGACGCCGATGCTGCGCGCCAAAAAAATCTCCGCCATGCCACCCGTCGCTAGCTTCGCCAGCACCTGGTAGTTGTTCGCGGTCGCTCCGATCTCGGCGAGCAGTGGGTCCACGCGTCGACGAGAATCATATCCCGTCGACGGCGCCTGCGCCTCCAGGGGTGTTGCAGCACGCGCTACATCGGGCCGCGCAACTCCGTGCGGTGCCTCGGGGAAAATGGGCCACGCCTTTGCAGCACTGCAAACGCATGCAGCCATGCACCTGTCGCCCAGAACCCGCACGGTCCGCCGTGCTCTCGATCCAGCGCGACCTCGTTCGCATCCGAGGCACGTATTGCTACGACTCCATTCTCTCGCTCGATGCCGCGCTCGACGAGCTTCGCGCGCGGCTCGAGAGCGACTACGTCGATCCGCTCGCAGTGAGCTGCTGGATCGTCGACGACGCGACGCTCGAGGTCGCGATCACCGTGCCGATGTTCACCGATCACACGTACGCCGCGCGCTGGTGCGAGCTGCTCGCGAGCACCGCACGCTGGTCGGATCACGGCATCGAGGCGGTGCGCCTGTGATGGCGCACGGCCTTCTCCTCTCGCTGCTCGTCGGGTGCACCGCGCACGTCGGCGGCGAAGTAGTCGCCATCGACGCGAAGCCGAACGACCGCAAGCCATCCACCGATGCCGCCCTCGACGCCCCGATCGACGCCGCGGTCTCGCTGTCCACCGATCCGAGCCGCTATCGCGGGACGTGCGATGGCTCGGCCGCGGCCGCGGTCGACGTCGACCATCTGATCGGATTCTCCGACAACGATCAGCGGATCCGCGTCTTCAAGCGCGGCACGATGACGATGCCGATCGTCGCGCCCGACATCGGCGGCTCCCTCGCGCTCGGTGGCACCTCACCGAAGGTCGACTTCGAAGATGTCGAGCGCGTCGGCAATCGCCTCTACGCCATCTCGTCGCACGGCCGCAAGAACGACGGAAGCCAGGACGGCAATCGCTATCGGTTTGCCGCCATCGACGTCAGTGGTCAGTCACCCAGCTTTCAGTTCGCGGTCGCGGGCAGTAGTTCTTCGCTCCTCTCCGACCTGCTCGTGACCGCGAACTGGACCTCTCCGAATCAACCGATCATCGATGCGCTGAGGAATGCGTCGAAGCTCGAGGAACCAACGAACACGAACCTCGCGCCGAAATCGAACGGCGTGAACATCGAGGGCCTCACGCACGCACCGGTCGATGGTCTCCCCGGGCGCATGTTGATCGGCCTGCGCAACCCGCGGCCGGGCGGCAAGGCGATCGTCGTCTCGCTCGTGAACGCGGACACCGTGATCGCCGGCGGCGCCGCGCGGTTCGGTGAGGGCTTCACGCTCGATCTCGGCAACCTCGGCATTCGCGGGATGACGTGGTCGCCGGTGCTGCGCCAGGTCTTGATCATCGCCGGCCCACACGACGATCAGAGCGGTCCGTTCAAGTTGTATCGCTGGCCCGGCACGATCGGCACGACGCCGACGTACGTCAGCACGATCACGCCGCCATCGAACATGCGGCCCGAAGCCGTCGTCGCGTACGGCAGCACGAACGACATCGCGATCGTGTTCGACGGCGACGATCAACAGGTCGGTAGCGTGGCCTGTGACAACGCACCCGAGGACCAGCGCTCGTTCACCGACGTCGTCTCGCACGTGGAGTAGCCATGACACCTCGCAATCTCGGTCTCGTCATGATCGGCGTGCTCTCGGGCATGGTCGCGTGGCTCGCCACGACCTGGTACATCCGGCCCCGCGTCGCCCCACCGCCCGTGATCGAAGACCACCTCGATCCGCGCGGTTCGATCGAAGGCACGATCACGAGCCGCACCGGCGAGCCGCTCGCGCAGGTCCGCGTCTGCGCGAATGCCGTGTCACCGCGCGTGCTCGCCGTCGAGCCACTGCCGCGCTGCACGCAGACCGACGCGCGTGGTCGCTACACGATCGCCGCGCTGCTCGCCGGCGCGTACCGCATGCTCGCGACGGCGCCGGCGTACGAGCCGGGCGGCCGCGACCTGACGGTGATGTCGAACGAGCGGCGACGACTCGACATGACGGCCCACCTAACGATTCCAGCGGCCTGGCCGCAGCCTGGCCATGGCCAGCCCACCGACCCGCGAACCCCTTGATCGATGGCGCCGTTCATCTCCCTACGTCTGGCACACGAGCTGCTGTAACGGCGGCCATGGTTGCGGTACGGATGGCTTTGATGGACGACGATCTCGATCTCCTCACACGGTGGCGATCCGGAGATCAGGCGGGCGGGCGCGATCTGTTCGCGCGTTACTTCGATCAATTGCATCGGTTCTTCTCGAACAAGTGCAACGAGCCCGACGAGATGGTGCAGACCACCTTCATGGCGCTCCTCAAGGCCCGCGATCAGTTCGCCGGCCGCTCGAGCTTTCGCACGTATCTGTTCACGATCGCGCGGAACGAGCTCTACCGTCACGTGCGCACCCTGCAGCGCGACAAGCTGTTCGACCCCGAGATCTCGTCGATCGCCCAGATCGCGACGACGGTCGGCGCGAAGCTCGCGAGAAACCAGGAGCACCGCGCGATGTGCGCCGCACTCCGGACCCTCCCGCTCGAGCAGCAGACGCTCCTCGAGCTGCACTACTGGGAAGAAGTCGAGATCGCAGCGCTCTCCGAGATCTTCGAGATCGAGCCGGCCACAATGCGGATGCGTTTGCACCGCGCGCGCACGGCACTTCGCGAAGCGATGCTCGCGAATAAAGCTGCGCCGCCGCAGGCACTTGCCTCGCTCGAGACGCTCGATACCTGGGCCCGCGGCGCGGCTCGCTAAAAAAACTCGGTCACACGAACCCGGCTGCTGACTCTATCCAGCTGTCGCGAGGAGAAAACATGCTTCGAATCACTTCATATACGGTCGTCGCGCTCACGCTCGCTGCATGCGCTGTCGAGGCAGACCTCGAGACAGCAGAGACCAGCCAGGCGGTCGGCGCCGGCGGTGGCAGTTGCCCGAAGTGGGGCTGCGGCGAGAACACCTCGGAGATGGGCCCGTACAAGAACTGGTGGGAGCTCCAGAATCCACAGACGTCTGTGGCGGGAGCGCCGAACAGCGCGGGCATGCAGGTCCTGAACTTCCAGATCGGGCTCCAGATCTATCGGCCGGAGATCATCAACGGCAGCCAGCTCATCGCGCGTCATCCGAACGGCGGCGTGGTCAGCGGCGCGAACTTGACGAACGGCTTCTTCAACATCAGCACGCCAACCGGCAACTACCGACTGCGGATCGCTTCGGTCAATCCGAAGGCGACGTCCAACGTCTTCTTCTGGATCGGCCCGACGGAGCAGATCGAGACCTACGAGCTCATGTGGAGCGGGCCGGGCGGCAGCGGTCGCATATGCGGAAACCCGCCGGCGATTCGTTCCGGCGAAGGTGTGGGTAAGAACTGGAACCGCCCCTACGAGGCAGTTCTCTTCACCGGCGATCGCTACAACACCGACTCGATGCGAGTCACGCACACGAGCTACACCACGACGCAGGGCTGGTTCAACATCGGCTGCGCGGGCAGCGTCCTCGCGAAGCTCCACTTCAATCGCCACACCACGGCGGGATCGACGTTCTTGTACGGTTCGGGCCTTTTGCAGCGGCAGGCGATGCTGAAGATGTACGTCTCCGATGTCTGCGGCAGCGGCAACTCGTGGACACACGCGGGGACGCCGCTCCGTTTCCAGCAGGTTGGCAACTGGGCGAAGCTGTCGGGCTCCGAGTTCGCGTTCGAGTCGCAGTGGGGATCCGGTGGCGCGCTCTGCATGGATACGCACCGGCTCGGCGATCTCTACACGTTGGAACCGGGCGACACGATCTACGACGAGTGCCCGGTTCCGGCGTGCAACGGTAGCGTCGGTGCATCGCCAATGCCGTTCATGACCAACGCGTACGTCGTCAGCGCGGTGCCTGTGGATCCAAATCTTCCGTAGTGTCGGCTGGTGGGGTGGTTGTGAGGCGTGGGTTGGTTGGAAGGGTGGCGGTTACTCGGTGAGGCGCGTGCGTGCGGCCTTCATCATCACGAGGCGACGAGCTTTGATCGGAGCGGGTAGGGCCTCGCCGATCTTCGCGTAGTGCGTCTCGGCAGTCGCAAGCGCACGTGCGGCACCGGCGCGATCGTTGCCTGCGAAGCGCGCCATCGCTTCGACGGCGGCGGCATCTGCGAGGTAGAAGGCGTGCCACCACCCACTCTCGAGCTCGCGTGTTTGCAATTCGACGATCGCGACGAGTGCGCGGATCGCGCCGTCGCGATCTCCGTCGACGAATTTCACGTAGGCTTTCGACGGCTCGACCAGTACGGCTTCGGCACCATGCGCGGCGGCAGCGAGCACGAGCTGCAGGGCAGGGCGTGCAGCGGCGAGGTCATCCGCCATGATCGCGAGCCAGGCGACCTCGGTGCCACACTCGACGATGTCGGGACCAAGCGTCGGGTAGTGCTGCGATAGATCGAGACACGCGGACCACAGCTTCGTACGTGCGGTCGTCGGGTCCTCGACGAGGTTCGCCGCGAGGGCGCGGGCCAGAAGCGTTTGCGGGTGGAGCGCACCGAGCAGGCGTGTCCGCGAGGCGATGAGCTCGGCGGCGATCGCCTCACGACGGGCGGGGACATCGATGACGAGAAGGAGGTTCCAGAGGATTGCGGTCAGCTCGATCGAGCCCGCGCCGGTGATCGCCGTCGCCTCGGCACGCGCGCGCTCGAGGACTTCGCGGGCGCCATCGCGATCGCCCCGCGCCAACGCGACGTTCGAGAGGTTCATGTGGAGCAGTGCACGCGGAAACTTCGCACGATCACCGGCGCGCTCGAGAAGCGCCTCGACGAGCGGCAAGCCGTCGGTCGCGTTGTCGGGCCCCATGGTCGTCGCGAGCGCCCAGACCTGGCGTGCGAACGCTTCGATGGCGAGCGCGTCGTCGCCGGACGCGAGCGCTTCGCGCGTCGCCTCGGCGAACAGTGGCGCGCCGCGGTCGTCGGCGGTGGTCGAGATCGAGATGCGACCGCGGGCATGAAGAGCACGCGCGATCAGCGGGCGGTACTTCAGCGTGCGCGCTCGCGCGAGCGCGGCATCGGCGTTGCGCTGCGCCGTCTCGTATTGACCGGCATCGCGCTCGACGTCGGCGCGCGCGACGAGCTCGGTGACCGCGGTTGCTTCCGGCGCGGACTCGCGCGGCGGCGGCTGGACGCTCGCGACGAGCGCTTCGTCGTCTTCGCACGCCGCGAGATCGGGCAACTCGCCGAGCGCGATGACGAGCTTCGGCAGACCATCGACGGTGACCGCCCCCGCGAGCTCGCCGATCGCGGCGAGCGCACCGCGCCGGCGCGCGAGACAGCCGGCGCGGCGATCGAGGAGGTCACTCGAGATCTCGCCGCGGCGATGCGCTTCGCACGACGAGCGATGCAGGCGGACCCAGCCGCTCGCGTAGCTGTCGAGTGTGGTGAGGACGCGCGGTGTCGTCGCGACCGCATAGGGTGCGGTCAGGCCGGCGAGGTGCCGCGCCACGTTCGCGCGCGGCGCCTGTCCCCAGCTCTGTGCGATCAGCGCGGGGCCTCCTTCACACGCGTCCTCGCGATTCGCGCGACCGAGCGTGAACGCGAGCGCGACGGCACCGAGTGCGATCACACCGCCACCGACGACGGCGCGCCGCCGCCACCGCGTGCGCGGATCGAGCGCGAGTGCGCGCAAGAGCTCGTCGATCGTCGCATAGCGCGCGGCCGGATCGTCGGCGGAGCCACGCGCGATGATTGGCTCGAGCCAGCGCGGGAGCGGATGCTTCGCCGTGATCGATTCGCGCAGCGCGACACACAACGCGTATTGATCGACCGCCGGCGTGAGCGGCTTGCCGTCTCGCTGCTCGGGCGCCATGTAGCGCGGCGTGCCCGCGATCTCCGAGGCGTCGCCGAGGCCGGCATCCTGCGCGAGCCCGAAGTCGAGCACGCGCACGCGGCCATCTGCGCCGAGGATCGCGTTGTCGGGCTTGAAGTCGCGATGGATGAGGCCGGCGGCGTGTGCGGCCGCGAGCCCTTCGCCTGCCTGGCGGTACGCGCGCACGAGCGCGGGTGGCGTCTCGTGCTCGCTGACGGCGCGCAGCGTCTTGCCCTTGACGAGCTCCATCACGAGGAACACGCCCTGCTCGACGTCGATGACATCGTAGATCGGCACGACGTTCGGGTGTGACAGCTTCGCGAGCGCGCGGCCTTCCTCGCGTGCGCGCGCCCGCACGGCCTCGTCACCCGACGAGGCGAGCTTGAGTGCGACCGGCCGGTTCAGCTCCGGATCGTATGCAGACCAGACGACGCCCATGCCACCCGCGCCCGCACGCTCGATCAGCGTGTAGCGGCCGATCTTGACCGACGCGACGTCTCCGAATAATGCTGCTGCGACCTTGGCTTTTGCGACCGCGCGATCGAGGTCGTCCTCGACAGGTGCGGCTTCCCGCAACTGGCCCGCGACGGTGCTCGCGTCCGGATCGACCATGGACGGCAAATGATACGATGACGGGGCTAGGGATCGGGGGAATGACCGAAGCAGGGTGGCAGCCGCCAACGGAGTTCGACGGGTTTCGCGTGAAGCGTCTCCTCGGCGCCGGTGGCATGGGCCGCGTCTACCTCGTGCACGATGCCGGGCTCGACCGCGATGTCGCCGTCAAGTTCATCGCGGCGGAGCGGCCGGAGCCGAGCACGCTCGAGCGGTTCTTGATCGAAGCGCGCGCGGTCGCGCGTCTCCAGCATCCGAACGTCGTCGCGATCTATCGCATCGGTGAGGTCGATGGCCGGCCGTACGTCGCGTGCGAGCTCGTGCGCGGCAAGAGCCTGGATCAGGCCGTGCTGCCGCTGCCGTGGCGCGAGGTCATGCGGATCGGCCTCGGGCTCACGCACGGGCTCGCGGCGGCGCAGGCGCGCGGCATCCTCCATCGCGACATCAAGCCCGCGAACATCATGCTGTCGGAGCACGGCGACGTGAAGCTCGTCGACTTCGGCATCGCGAAGCTCGTCGACATCATGCCGCCCGCGGCAGAGCACGGGGAACCGGGCGTCCATCCGCGCGGCATCGAGACGCTGCCGACGCTCACCGATATTCCCTCGTCGACGCCGACACCCGCGATCGATCGCGATCGCCTCGCGATGCTGACACGCGTCGGCACCGTGCTCGGCACCCCGCGCTACCTCGCCCCCGAGCTCGTCAGCGGGGCTCGTGCGAGCCTGCGCTCGGACGTGTTCTCGCTCGGCGTCGTGCTCTACGAGCTGTGCAGCGGCGTGAAGCGGCGCCTCGAGATCGACGAGCACTCGGGCAGCTGGATCGACGAGCCACTCGCACCGCTTCGCAGCGTGGTGCCCGACGTCGCGCCCGACTTCGCATCGGTCATCGATCGCTGCGTCGCGATGCGGCCCGACGACCGTTACGCGTCCGCGCTCGACGTGCGCGACGTGCTCGAGCGGGTGTCGTCGCTTCTCGCGCGCCCGACGACGACCCGCATCGCGCGCGAGGGTGAGCCGCCCGAGCCGGGGGAGGTCATCGCGCGGCGCTACGAGGTCGTGCGCCTGCTCGACGACGGCGTGTACGAGGTGATCGATCGCGAGCTCGACGAAGCGGTGGCGTTGCAGCTCTTGTACGGACTCGCGCCCGAGGCCCGCACGAAGCTGCGGCAGCAAGTGCGGCTCGCGCGGCGCATCGCGCACCCGAATGCGTGCCGCGTGCTCGATCTCGGCCAGCGCGGCGAGCAGCTGTTCGTCACGACGGAGCTCTTGCGCGGCGCGACGCTGCGCGCGGTGATGCAGCAGGAGTCGCTGTCGTTCAGCCGTAAGATCGATCTCGTCGTGCAGCTCGCCGCAGCGCTGTCGGCGGCGCATCAGGTCGGGATCGCGCACGGCGACGTCAGGCCAGAGCGCGTGATCATGGAGTCACATCGCGTGGTGCTCGCCGGCTTCGGCGTCGGTCGGAGCGACGCGGAGCCCGCGGCCGATCTCCACGCATGCGCGGTGCTCGGTGCCGAGCTCCTCGCAGAGGGCGCGCCCGCGATCGCGCGGCCCGCACTCGATACCGTGTTCGCGCGCGCGCTCCTGCGTCAGTACGAGACCGTCACGCAGTTCGCCGAGGCCGTCGCGTTCGCGGCACGCGGCGCACTCGAAGCCGTGCCTGCACCCGCGCCTGCACCGGTCACGCGCGACGCGACCGTCGAGGTCAAGGCGCGTCACGACGTCGCAATCGCTGGCTGCTTCGCGCGCGTCGCGACGGCCCTCGCGTTCACGAGCAGCGGCCGCGATCTCGGCAAGACCGGCGAAGACTCCGGCGAGCTCGACTCGCTCGAGCGCATCGTCACCGAGCTCGGCGGCACGATCGTCTCGACCAAGCCAACCGAGCTGATCGCGCTGTTCGGCGCGCCGCGCTCGCACGGCGACGACGTCGTGCGGGCGACGCGTGCTGCACAAGCGCTCGTCGCGCGCTTTCACAGCGGCGCCGCCGGTCTTCATACCGGGCGCGTCAAGCTCGGAGCTGGTCTCGTCGAGGGCGAAGCGATCGATCAAGCGCGCGAGCTCGTGCGTGGCGCGAAGACCGGCGAGGTGCTCGCCTCGGCGGCGACCACGCGCCACTTGCTCGGCCGATTCACGACCGACGCGGCGACCGGTGGCTTCCGCGTGCAACCCGGCATGCTCGAGAGCACGGGCCGCTTCGATCTGCCGCCGCTCCAAGGCCGCGCGGACGAGCTCGCCCGCGTCGAGCGCGTCGTCCACGAAGCGTTCGAAGAGCGGTCGGCGCGCGCGGTCGCGATCATCGGCCCGGCCGGTGCGGGCAAGAGTCGGTTGCGGCTCGAGCTCGAGCGCCGGCTCGCCGAGCTGCGCGATGCCGAGTGGTTGATCGCGCGCGCGAACCCGCTCGGCGGCGGCGTGCCGCTCGGCGTATTGCAGAACGCATCGGCAGAGTGGTTCGAGGTCGCGCAAGCGGCAGCGGCGAACGGGCGCGCCGCGGCCTTCACGGCGGCACGGCGCTGGCTCGAGGCGCGCGCGTCGGTGCGCCCCGTCGTGATCGCGCTCGACGATCTGCACTGGGCGGACGATGCTTCGCGCGAGTTTCTCGCCGGCCTGCGTCGCGATCTCGATCAGGTCCCTGTCGCGATCCTGCTGTTCTCTCGTGCCGAGCTCGACGCCCAGGTCGATCTCTCGATCACGCTCGCCCCGCTCGATGCGGGCGCCGCCCGCGACATCGCCGCTCGGCTCGCACCCGCCGCGCCGCGCGAGGCGATCGAGGAGATCGTCCGCCGCGCCGGTGGCAACCCGTTCTTCCTCGAGGAGCTCGCACATCACGCCGCGGAGACCGGGATGCCGCGCGAGCTGCCCGCGTCCGTCGAGCTCGCGATCCAGGCGCGCCTCGATCAGTTGCAGCACCACGAGCGCCGCCTCGTCCTCGCAGCGTCGGTGATCGGCCGCGAGTTCGATCGCGCCGCGCTCGAGGCCGCGCTCGTGATCGAGCCGATGAGCGCGGCCGAAATCGATCAAGCGCTCGTCGCGCTCGAGCGGCGCCAGATCTTCGATCTCACCGAGCGCTACGCGTTCCACCACATCTTGATCCGCGACGTCGCATACGCGCAGCTCGATGTCGCCGCCAAGCGCCGCGCACACCTCGCTCTCGCGGAGCTCCTCGAGAAGCAATCCGCGTGGGCGCATCGAGATCCGGCGCTCTTGCTCGCGCTCGCGCAGCATCGCGACGCCGCCGGCGATCAACGCGCCGCACGCGCCGCTTATCGCTCGGCCGGCGAGCTCGCACTCTCGCTCGCCGCGTTCCGCGAGGCCGGGCTCGCGCTCGCGCGCGCCGAAGAGCTCGGTGAAGGCGAGCGCGACGCGACGCTGATCGAGCTGTGCGGTGATGCACTGCTGCCCGTCGACTCGCGCGCCGCGATCGCGCGCTTCCAGAGCGCGATGGATCTCGCGACCACGGCACTCGATCGCGCGCGTCTGTTCCACAAGCTCGGTATCGCGACGAGCAACATCGCCGACAATCCCGCAGCGATCCGGTACTTCGAGCGGGGCCTCGAGCTGCTCGGCGCCGTCGACGATTCCACCGATCGCGCGGTCAAGCTCGTCGCTGCGCGCCTGCTCGCGATGCTCGGCTTCATTCACGGCTACGAGATCGGCGACCATCGTCTCGGGTTGTCCCATGCCGAGCGCGCGGTCGCGCTGTTCGAGAGCGTCGGCGATCTGCTCGAGCTCGCCGGTGGTCTCGGCCGCCTTGCCGCGTGTTACATGCGTGCAGGTCGCTGGGAGGATCGCCTTCGCGCGAACCTCCGAACGCTCCAGATCGCGGAGACTCTCGGCGATCTCGATCGCCAGGCGGGCGCGCACATCAACCTCGGCGTGAACTACCAGGTGCTCGGCCGCCTCGACACGGCGCTCGAGCACACGCGCCGCGGCCTCGAGCTCTGCATTCGCTGCGGCCGCGCGACGTCACGCGCGCTCGCCCACAACAACCTCGGCGCGATCCTGTGCGACGCGGGCGACAACACGCGTGCTCGCACGGAGACCGTCGAAGCTATCGCGCAGGCGGCCCGCGTCGGCTACACGCGGTTCCTCCAGGAGTCGCTCTCGACGCTCGCGGTCCTCGATCTGCGCGCGGGAGACCTCGTCGAGGCCGAGGCGAACGCCCGTCGCGCCATCGAGCACGCGCGCGAGTCGGCATCGCCCATCAACGAGGGAATCGGGGTACGTATCCTCGCGGGTGTGCTCGCGCGCGCAGGCGGACGCGACGCCGAGGTCAAGGAGCTGCTCGCGATCGCGCATGCACGTCTCGAGGACGACGAGTACGAGCGTGCACGCACGTGGGCACTCGAGAGCAAGCTCGCGAGCGATCAGGCGCTGCGCGAGCAAGCGCGAGACGTGTTCGCGCGGCTCGGCGCGCAGCTCGATCTCGACAAGCTCGCGGACGCCGACGACGTTCGCTAGACCTGGCCTAGATCGTCGTCGGATCGATGCCTTCGCGATCGATCCACCGGCGCAACCGGATGCGCGGAATCCCGAGCACGCGCGCCGCGGTCGCGACCTTGCCATTCGCCGCGCGCAGCGCCTCGAGGATCTTCTCGCGCGACGGCATCTCCTCGACGGTGCCCACTTCTTCCTCGGCGGCATCCGCCATCGTGCCCGCATCGGCACCGACGTGCGCCGCCGTGATGCGCGGGCTGTTCTCGGCGCGCGCGAGCTGAGCCGCGTGCCGCACCTCGGTGTGAAGCTCGCGGATGTTGCCGGGCCACGGACGCACGAGGCACGTCTCGATCAGCGTCGCGTCGAGTGCGGGCTCCTGCGATCCGATCGCGCGGCACACGAGCGCCGCGATCTCCTCGCGCCGTTCGCGCAGCGGCGGGATCACGATCTCCGGACGGCCGACGCGGAAGAACAGATCGTCGCGGAACTTGCCCTGCGCGACGAGCGTCTTCAGCTCGCGGTGCGAGGCCGAGCACACGCGCACGTCGATCGCGCGCGGGCGACTCGCACCGACGGCGAGGACCTCGCGCGTCTCGAGCGCGCGCAGGAGCTTGGCCTGCAGCACGAGGTCGAGCTCGCCGATCTCGTCGAGGAACAGCGTGCCGCCGTCGGCCGCCGGGAACAGACCTTCGATGTCGCGGTCCGCGCCCGAGAACGCGCCCTTGCGCGCACCGAACAGCATCGCCTCGGCGAGCGTGGCGGGGATCGCGGCGCAGTTGACGGCCACGAACGGCCCGCCGCGGTTCGGCCCGCGATCGTGGAACGCGCGCGCGGCGAGCTCCTTGCCAGAGCCACTCTCGCCGTGGATGTGCAGCGTCGGCTGATCCGTGAGTTGCGCGAGCAACCGCCAGAGCGCCTGCAGGTGGTGACCCATCACCATGTTCGGGTCGCTCGTGATGTCGAGTCCCATGAACGGCCGCACGTCGGGCTCGAGCAGGCACACGGTCTGTGCGAGCCGCAGCACGCGGAAGCCCGCGCCCGTACGCTCGCCTTCGAGCTTCACGTCATCGATCGACGTACCGTTGTGGCTCCCGAGGTCTGCGATCCGCCACGTGCCGTCCTCGCACGCGATGCGCGCGTGGCGCCGCGACATCGACGGATCGATCGCCATCCCGGCCGGCATCGATTCGCGGCCGAGCTCGACCGACACGCTCGTCACCGGCAGCGCGTACATGACCGGCTTGCCCGCGGTGAACACGAAGATCGCCCCCGGGACCGGCGGCCCGTCGGTGCGCGCTCGCGAGACGTTCACCTCGACGGTGACTGTGTCCACGCGAGCAAGTTACACGATCAGCTCGGTCCAGGGCACGCGGGACGGATCGTCAACGCGCGCAAGCGCACGGTGAGCAAGCCCGCGTGCGCTACCGCGCTGCGGGTGATCCGTTACGGCGATGTGCCTAGCCGCGACGTGACCGGGACGTGACGAGACGTTTCTCGTCGCGGACGTACGGTGTGAAGATGCAGTTAGTACCGCAGTCGACGTATGTGCGTGAGCTGAGGCCAGCGCTTCCGGTCGAAACGTTCGAGCCCGCGACGTCGCGGCTCTTGTTCGTGCCGGTATTACTCGGACTGATCGTCACGTCGAGCGTGGCGATCGCCGCCGGTTGGGTCCCGTGGTTTGTCGTGCCGCTC
>JALZOJ010000100.1 GCA_030857175.1 Myxococcota bacterium
ACACTTTCGTCAAGTTTGATTTCGCTGATATTATTGTTTGCGTGGTAAAGGCGCCCAACCCGGGCAGATCGCTGACACCAGCTAGAATTAGATCTCCGGCGGTCGCGAGCGCTTTGAAACCGGGAGCGGAGCGCCGCGAGCGAGGGCGGACCTGTGAGCGGCGGCGAAAAGCCCGGTGAGCTGGCGCGAGCCAGCGCATCAGGCACATCGCGGCGCCAGGTCACGGGGCGGGCCGCCGGTCACAGGTGCGCGCGTTCTGCAACGCCGCTCGTTCTCTTGACTCATGACCGCACGGGTTCTCGCGAACGCTCGCGCATACGCTCCGAAAACCGAAAACCAAAAATTAAATCAGGGAAGGAGCGACGCGAGCGAGGGCAAGGCCTGTGAGCGGCGGCGAAAAGCCCGGTGAGCTGGCGCGACCCCGCACGTTGGACACGATGAGGCGCCAGGTCACGGGGCGGGCCGCCGGTCACAGGCAGCCACGCGCTCTGCAATGCCGTTGGCTACGGCGCCAGCGATCGCGCAAGCAGCTCGTTCGCGGTCGGGCTCGACCGCGACCCGGCCTACGCAGTCGTCCAAAACTCCCATGAGTGACTCGCTGCGTGACGGCATCGACAACGCATTCGTCGTTCTCACCGCGATGGAGATCGTGAACGCGAGCCGAGTGCTCGCGCGATCGCTGGCGCCGTAGCCAACACACTGCAGAGCGCGTGGCTGCCTGTGACCGGCGGCCCGCCCCGTGACCCGGCGCCCCATTGGTTCGACTTCGCGGGATCGCGCCAGCTCACCGGGCTTTTCGCCGCCGCTCACAGGCCTTGCCCTCGCTCGCGTCGCTCCTTCCCTGATTTAATTTTTGGTTTTCGGTTTTCGGAGCCCAGCCGCGAGCGCTCGCGAGAACCCGTGCGGTCATGAGTCGAGACAACGAACGTCGTTGCAGAACGCGCGCTGCCTGTGACCGGCGGCCCGCCCCGTGACCTGGCGCCCCATTGCGTCCAACGCGTGGGGTCGCGCCAGCTGAGCTCACCGGGCTTTTCGCCGCCGCTCACAGGCCTTGCCCTCGCTGCGGCGCTCCGCAGTGCGAACGCGCCCCTCCGATCACGAACCCGCGCCTACTTGATCTGCGCCTTGAGCTGGAGCGCTTCGGAGTTCTCGGGCTCGGTCTTCAGTGCCTGCGCGAGCGCGGCCTTCGCCTCGGCCTTCTTGTTCATCGCGAGATAGGCCTTCGTGCGGCCGATGTGCACGAGCGCCGGGCGGCGCGGCGGCGGCGTGAGTACGAGCATCGTGTCGTAGGTGAAGATCGCCTTCGCGCCATCGCCGAGCTCCTGGTACGCGCGCGCGAGTGACTGCAGCACGTCGGGATCGTGCGGCGTGATGTAGATGGCCATCTCGCCGAACGTCCGCACTTTCGCCCACGCGTTTGTTTTCGCGTGCTCGGCGACGAGCTTCTTGAGCGGCGCGACCTCCATCTGCTCGATGAACGCGTAGTGCTCGAGCTCGACGAGCGACTTCGCCTGATCGCCGCGCTTGGCGTAGAGCTCGCTGAGCTCTTGATAAGCGAAGCTGCGCTCGGGATCGAGCTTCTTCGCGGCGCACAGCTGCTTCTCTTGCTCGACGAAGTTGTTCTCGGACTCGGCGATCTGCGCGAGGCGGGCGCGGAGGTCGGAGTTGTCGATGTTGTCGGCGATCAGCGACGCGATGAGCTGCTTGGCCTTGGGGCCTTCCTGCTTGTGGACCGCGATCTCGGCGAGGATGTAGCGCGCGATCGGCTGCTTCGGATCCATCGCGAGCGCGGCATTGGCAGCGACGAACGCCTTGTCCGCATCGCCGCCGTAGTAGTAGCCGAGCGCGAGGTTCGACTTCGCCTTCGCATCCTTGGGCGCGGCGTCGGCGGCGATCTCGAGCTTGGTGACATCGTCGAAGCCGCGCGTCGGCAGCTTGAACGTGCCGGCGTACGGCGCGAGGCGAACCTCGAGGTACTTGCGGAACTCGGCGTCGAGCTGCGTGATCGGCTTGCCCGTGATCGTGCGCAGCACCTCGGGCGTCTCCTTGCCCTTGCCGTACATCTTCAGGCCCTCGACGATCTTGCCGAAGCCGTAGGTCTGCACGAGGTACTCGATCGTGACCGCGGACTGGTAGTACGCGACGACGACGGCGTTCTGGTCGGGCTGCATGAACTCTTCGTTCAGCTTCGCGATCGACGGCAGCGTGCCGTGCAGCATCGCGCCGTAGAGGTCCGCATCGTTCTCGCGGCGCCACTCGGGCCGCGCGATCAGCGTCTCGTATTCGCTGAGGCCTTCCGTGTACCAGCGCGGCACGCGCGAATTCGAGAGCTGGATCGCGAATACGTGCGCGAGCTCGTGCCACATCACCATGCCCCAGTTGATGTCGCCGTTCGCGGGCGACATCGCCGTGATGACCTGGCCGAAGCACACGCCGAGCGCGGAGATGTCGGGGAGCCCGACGGTTCGCACACCGTACGCCGCGCGGTCCGCGTACATCTCGAGGACGACCGGCGTCTTCGGCGAGAAGCCGTAGCGCTTCACCATGTCGGCGAACGCGCGCTCCATCGTCGGTTCGAGGTAGCGCGAGAACACCGGCTTCTCTTCGTTCGCGTAGCGAATCTTGAAGCTCTTCGTCGTCGCCATCGTGTAGTGCTTCGGCAGCGTGTCGCGGAACAGATCGATCGTGTTCGACGCGCGCACGTTGTACTGGTCACCCACCCACGACTTGTCGAGCCACTCGATGCCTTCCTTCTCCATGCCGAGCCGGAGGTAGCCAAGCCCGACGCCCGCCATCGCCTCGTAGAAGTCGGGCTTGAGCTTCACCGCTTCCTTCTCGAGCTCGACGGCCTCGACGTAGCGATGCTCGCGCACGGCCGAGCGGGCGACGATGCGATAGAGCTGCGCGTACGCCGGATTGATCGCGAACGCCTTCTTGCGCTCGGCGTCGTACTGCTTCGTGTCGTCGCGGAGCCAGTGGACGGTCGCCTTCATCGCGATCGCCTCGACGTCTTCCTTGTTCACCGCGAGCACGCCGTCGAGCGACTTGAGCGCGCCTTCCCACTGGTTCTGATCGATCTCGATCGATGCGCGCGCCTTGAGTGCGCGGCCGTTCTTTGGATTGACCGCGAGCGCCTTCTCGAGATGGTGCCGCACGGCGACGAGGTCGTAGCGGGTCTCGAGGATCACCTCGGCCATCGCCGCGTGCGCGTCGGGATGGTTCGGGTTGACCTTGAAGACTTCCTCGAGCGTCTGCTCGGCGAGCTGCGCGTGATACTTCTGCAAGAACAAGTCGGCCCACGACACGCCCGCGTCCGTCATCTGCGGGCCTTTGCGGAGTGCCTCACGATAGGCGTCGTTCGAGAGCTGGATGTTGTTCGTGTAACGCGCCGCGAGCGCGACCTGAAACATCGCGACCGGATCGTCGTACGAGAGCTTCTTCTGCGCTTCCTCGTCGAGCGTGACCGCGAACAGCTGCTTCATGCCGGCGAGGTCGCCCTGCGCGTAGCGGATCAAGGCGAGCTGCGTGCGCACGTTGCGGTCGGGCTTGTCCTTGTGGAGCTGCTCGAGATCCTTGCGCGCGTCGGCGAGCCGGCCCGTCTGTTCGCGGAGCTCGGCGAGCGCGAGCCGCGCCTCGACATCTTTGCTGGCGACGAGCGGTGCGAGCGTCGCATCGGCGCCGGCGAAGTCACCGGTCGCGATCTGCGCGCGCGCGAGCAGGACCCGCGCTGCATTCCGGTCCTTGCCCGTGACCTTGCCGAGCTCGGCGATCGCGGTCTTGTATTCGCCCGCGGCGAGCTTGTCGCGACCGGTCGCCAGGTCTGCGTAGGCGGCCGAAGCCGTTGCAACAACAGCGACGACGAGCGCCAAGCAAGTCCTCATCATCTATCGAATCTGAGCGACCACCCCCGGCCTGTCAAACCGGCCGGTAGTGGTATGTTGGCCTCGTGGCAGAGGCTTCCAAGGAAGTTCCGGTACGCAGTCAGGGGCTGTACAACGATTTCGACGCGTTCCTGAAGCAGGCGATCCGCGAGTACTACGATCGCGGCTGGACCACGCGGAAGGGCAACTTCATCGCGCTCTTGATTGCCTCGGGGACGACCTCGTTCGCGCTGGCGAAGGACTCGGTCGTCGATGGCTCGGGCACGAAGAAGCTCGCGATCGGCGCGGGCCTCATGATCGCCCTGCGGATCGGTCTCAAGTACGCACTGGGTGGCCCGCTCGGGCTCGTCCTCTCGATCGCCGCCGGCGCGTCGATGGTCTCGTACTTCATCCGGAATCAGAAGGACATCGTGAAGAAGGTCAGCATCTACAAGACGGTGATCGTCGAGAACGAGAAGAAGTATGATGAGGTGCAGGCGGGGTGGCGGGACGGCAAGTATCAAATTACCGACCGCAATCTCATGATCGACGGGCTGATGAAGCAGTTCATCACCACGGTCGACGAAGCCTGAATGTGAACAAACTCCTCCCCGCCGCCATCGCGATGTTCGTGCTCAGCGGCGTGGCCGATGCGCAGCGAGGGAAGAAACCACCGAAGCCGCCGCCGCCGGCCGTCGCGCCGACGCCGCCGCCTGCGCCGCCGCCGAAACCAAAGGCTCCGCCGACCGGCAAGGAGCGCATCGTCGGCATCCTCGACGTGCGTGGCCCGACGACCGCCGACGAGCTGACGTTCGAGCGCAACCTCGAGGACCAGCTCGACACCAACACGTATTGGCTCGCACCGCGCGCGATCATGCGCGAGCGGCTGCGCAACTCGACGAAGTGGACCGAGGGCTGCCTCGTTCACCACTGCCTCCAGGAGGTGCGGGTGCAGACGAGCGCGGACGTCGTGATCCTCGCGGCGCTCACCGGCTCGGGCACGAGCTTCGGGTTCGTCGTCACGGTGGTCCGCACGGACACCGGCAAGGTTGTCGCGCAGGAGACCGAGCGCTGCGACGTCTGCACGTTCACCGAGACGATGAACACAGCCGTCCTCGCGACGATCAAGCTCCTGAATCAGGTGCCGCCCAAGCTTCCCGACGAGACGGCGCAGGCGGGTGCAGCCGTCGACCTCGCCGTGCAGATGGCCGTCCAGCCCCTCGAGAAGAAGCTCGACGTGGCGAACAAGAAGAACAACAACACGCTCGGGATCGTGATGACGGTCGTCGGGATCGCCGTCGCAGGTGGTGGAACCGCCTGGTACTTCGCCGACGACAAGAACAAGATGGGCCTCGCGACCGCGACCGGCGGCGGCGGGCTCGCCCTCGGCGGCATCGGCGTCCTGGCGTTCTGACGCGACGAATGCCACACGCTCCCCGCGCGCGTCGGTGATAGGGTGCCGGCGATGCGCAAGCTCGCATGTCTCGTTATCCTGGCCGCGTGCGGCGGTGATTCGTCGTCGAAGACAGCGCTGTTCGAGCTGCCCGGCGACTCGACCGACTTCTACGCGCTGCCGTTTCCGAACGACCTGCGGCGCGAGGCCGATGGCACGATCGATCTGTCCGGGTTTCCGACGAACAGCCTGATCGCCGACAAGTATCGCGAGGCGGCCGACACGCTCGAAGGCTTCGGTCTCAATCAAGCGGTGTTCGCGCGGTTCGACGGCACGCTCGATTCACCGACGCTTCCGGATCCGCTGGGCTCGGTCGCGGACACGGCATCGGTCTACCTCGTCGACATCGATCCCGATTCGCCACAGCGCGGCGAGCGCACGCCGATCGCGGTGAAGTTCCGCGCCGAGGCGACGCGCACGCTCGGCGGGAATCACCTCGTCGCGCGCCCGTATCCCGGCTTCGGGCTCGCCGAGGGCACCACGTACGCGCTCGTGATCACCGATCGCGTCGGTGGTGTGAAGGCCTCGCCGACGTTCGAGGCGCTGCTCGGCACCGGCGGCGATGCCAAGACGGTCGAGGCGCGCACCACCTATCAGCCGCTGCTCGACTGGCTCGCCGAGCCCGGCGGTGACGACCGCGATGACCTCGTCAGCGCCGCCGTGTTCACCACGCAGCGCGTGACGCAGATCGTCCCCGCGCTGCGCAAAGGCGTGCTCGCGGCACCCGCACCGGTGGCGACGGGCATCACGCCCGGCCCGGTCACGGCTGCGATGAGCGTGTTCACCGGCCAGTACATGGCGCCGAACTTCCAGAGCGGAGACGTCCCGTATCGCGATGCGCCGACGGGACAGATCATGGTCGCGGGAGATACGGCGATCTCGCAGCGCCTGGAGCCGATGCGGTTCGGGCTCACCATCCCCGCCGGCCCCGTGCCCGCGAATGGCTTCCCGATCGCGATCTACGCACACGGCACCGGCGGCGATCACCTGTCGTTCGTCGACGACGGCACGGGCGCCGCGCTCGCCGCGCAAGGCATCGCCATGATCTCGACGGACCAGGTCCTCCACGGTCCGCGCAATCCCAACGGCGACGAGCAGATCGATTTCTTCAACGTCGCCAACCCGTTCGCGATGCGCGACAACTCGCTGCAGGGCACCGCCGACGCGTTCGCGCAGCTGCGCCTCGCGCAGGGCATGTCGTTCGCCGACGGCGGGCGCACGATCCGGTTCGACGCGACGAAGGTCTACTTCTTTGGTCACTCGCAGGGCGGCCTGACCGGTCCGGGCTTCGTCGCGTTCGAGCCGTCGCTCTCGGGCGCCGTGTTCTCGGGCACCGGCGGCCTCCTCTATCTGGGTCTCCTCTACAAGACCAAGCCGCTCGATGTGTCGATGCTGCTCGCGACGTTCCTCCGCGACGACCCGGTCGACGAGGACAACCCGTCGCTCGCGATGGTGCAGATGTGGGTCGAGCGCGCGGACGGCGCGAACTACGCCCCGATGTTCGTGCGCCGGCCGATCGGCACGCCGCGCAACATCTTCCAGACCGAGGGCTTCACCGACACGTACACGCCGAACCCGTCGATCGAGGCGTTCGCGATCGCGACCGGCGGCGACATCGTGCAGCTCGCCGACACCGCCGACATCACGGGCCTCACCGCGCTGCGCGGCCGCACCGTCAAGGCGGCTCCGATCGCCACCAACGTCAACGGCGCCACCGCCGCCCTCGGCCAGTACAAGCAACGAACTGGCTCCGACGGCCACTTCGTCGTATTCGATATTGCAGTCGCAAAGCGCCAGGCCGCGAGCTTTCTCGGCACCCTCGCGCAGACTGGAACAGCCACGGTGGTCCCCTAATCCATGCGCAAGCAGCTCGGACAGATGCTCATCGAAGCGGGCGCCCTCGACGAGGCCACGCTCCGTACCGCCCTCGCCGACCAGCGCCGCTGGGGCCGCCCGCTCGGCCGCACGCTCGTCGAGCTCCGCCTGATCCGTGAGGAAGACCTCGTTCGCGTCCTCGGCCAGCAGCTCGGGCTCCCGAGCGTCGACATCGATCGCGTGAACATCTCGAAGGCGGTCACCGACCTCGTCCCGGCCGAGCTCGCGTTCCGTCACAACATCATGCCGTTCGCGCAGCCGATGAAGTTCCTCGACGTCGCCATGCTCGACCCGACGAACCTCGGCATCGTCGACGAGCTCCGCATCCGCACGCAGCTCAACATCCGCCCGTACCTCGCCGGCCCGAAGATGATCGAACGCGCGCTGATGAAGTACTACGGCGCTCAGATCGGCCACGTCGAGTACGAGATCCCGGTCGAGGTGGGCCCAACGCGCAAGCGCTCGCAGACCGAGGAGCGCGAATCCATCGCGATCGGCGCGGACATGCGTGACGGCCTGAAGCCGTTTCCCGGCGGCGGCGCTACACAACATCCGGCGCGTGCGCGCGATGCGCTGCTCGGCGGCGCCGCAGTCGCGATCAACGACCGTGACAAGGAGATCGATGCACTCCAGCAGCGCATCTCGAAGCTCGAGGCGCTCGTCGCGCGCGACGAAGACGTGCTGCGCAAGCTGCTCGCGCTGCTGATCGAGAAGGGCCTCGCGACCCGCGAAGAAATCCTCGCCCGCCTGAATTAATTATGTCGGACAGGTCGGACAGCCGGACAGACTAGCGAAGCGCCGTCACGATCGCTTCGCCGACGCCGCGTGCCGAGGCCGGGTTCTGGCCGGTGATCAGGCGCTCGCTGACGACGACGTTCGCGGCGAAGTTCGGCGCCGCGCGGTGCTTGGCGCCGCGTGCGACGAGCGTGCTCGCGAGCAGGAACGGCACGACCTCGGTCAGCTTGACCGCACGCTCTTCGTCGTCGGTGAACGCGGCGAGCTCCTTACCCGCGACGAGGTACGCGCCGTCCGAGAGCTTGATGTTCACGAGGCCGGCTGGTCCGTGGCAGACCGCCGAGACGATGCCGCCGGCCTGGTAGATCGCGGCGGCGACACGCGCGAGGTCGGCGTTGTCAGGGAGGTCCCACATCGTGCCGTGTCCCCCGGCGTAGTAGATCGCGCCGTACTTCGCGGCGTCGACCTGGTCCGGGCGCAGGCTCGCGTGGAGCTGCGCGAGTGCGGGCGCGTTGTCGAGAAAGGCCGCGTTGTCGACGTCCTTGCGGTCCACACCGTCGAGCGGGACCTGGCCACCTTTGGGCGACACGAAGTCGACCGGGATGTCGGCCTTCGCGAGCGTCTGGTACACGTGCGTGATCTCGGAGAGGTACGCGCCGGTCGGCTTGCCCGTGGAGCCGAGCTGGTCATGGCTCGTGACAACGATGAGGGCGCGGCGGGGAAGCTTGTTCGTGTTGTTCGTCATGTGCTCAACCTACGCGCCGCGAGCACGCTCGCGTAGACGCCACGCGGGTGGAACTTATGTACACTCGAGGTACAAATGGCTCGCACCGAGGCCAGCGTCGCGAATCTCGAGGTGTTCTGCAAGACCTTCGAGCTCGGCAACTTCACGCGAGCGGCGGTCGACCTCGGGTTGACGCCGCAGGCGGCGAGCCGAGCCCTCGCGCGCCTCGAGGAGCACCTCGGGACCACGCTGTTCCGGCGAACAACTCGCAAGCTCGAGCCTACCGAGGCTGGGCGCACGTACTACGCCCGCTGCCGGCAGGCGCTCGATCTGCTCGCGACCGGCGAGCGGGAGCTGGCAGCCGAGCACGCCGACCGCGGCATCGTCCGGATCAGCGTGGGGACGCCATGGGGCCACCACCAGCTCGTTCCCGCACTCGCGCGGCTGGCGCGCGTTCACCCGAATATCGACGTCGTGGTTCAAATCGACAACCGCAACATCGACTTCGTGCGCGACGGCTTCGATTGCGCGATCCGGCTCGGTGAGATCCGCGACCAGACGCTGGTCGCACGAAAGCTCGGCGAGCACGCGCTCGGCCTCTACGCATCGCCGGCCTACCTGGCGGAACGCCCTGCCCCGCGCCGCGTCGCGGATCTCGCGCAGCATCGCTGCATCGGCTTCGTGATGCCGGGCAGCGGCCGGGTGCTGCCGTGGGAGCTCGCGACGGGCGACGTCACGCCGGTGATGTCGTTCACGGTCCAGGGCGACGTGCTCGGCACCATCACGCTCGCGCGCGAGGGCGCCGGCATCGTGCAGACCTACGACTTCGCGGTCATGCGCGAGCGCGCGCGGGGCGAGCTCGTCGAGGTGCTGCCCTCCGCGCGCGGCGCGACCCGCCAGTTCTCGCTGCTCTACCCGAAGGGCGTCGTGCAGACGCCGGCAGTGAGGAAGGTCGTCGCGTTCCTGGTCGCGGACGCGAAGCGTTAGTCCTGATCGCCGCCCTTGAGGCCGTGACGCTTCAAGAGCTCGCGCAGGTGGTAGCGGGTCAAGCCGGCTTCTTGCGCCGAGCGCGTGATGTTGCCGTCGTTGCGCGCCATCAGCGCCGAGAGGTACGCGATCTCGAACGCATCGACGACTGACTGCTTCGCTTGCTTGAAGCCGAGGCCTGCCTTGAGCAACGCCGCGTCGAAGATCGCCGGGCCGGTCTGCTGTGGCAGCTCGATGCCCGCCAGCTTCGCGGCCGCGCGCTGCGCCGCTTGTGCGCCGGCTTGCGCGAGGTCGTGTGACACCACGATCGACGGCCCCATCTCGCGGCCGAACACGAGGTCCTGCCGCGTGATCACCGGCCCGTCGGAGAGGGCAGCCGCGCGCTCGACGACGTTTCGCATCTCGCGAACGTTGCCGGGCCACGGGTGCCCCATCATCGCCGTCATCGCGTCCTGCGAGAACGACATCGTCATGCCGCGCCGGCCCGCGATCTCGCGGAGGAAGTGGTTCGTCAGGCCCGGGATGTCCTCGCGCCGCTCGCGCATCGGCGGCAACTCGACGTGCACGACCGACAGCCGGAAGTACAGGTCTTCGCGGAAGCGGCCCGTGTTCACCTCGTCGCGCAGGTCGCGGTTCGTCGCCGCGAGCACCCGGACGTCGACCTTGTGCGTGCGGTCGCCACCGACGCGCTTGATCTCGCGCTGCTCGAGCACGCGCAACAGCTTCGGTTGCAGCGTGATGTCGAGCTCGCCGATTTCGTCGAGGAAGATCGTGCCGCCGTTCGCCTGCTCGAAGCACCCGACGTGCTGCTGCACGGCGCCGGTGAAGCTGCCCTTCTCGTGACCGAACAGCGTCGACTCGATCAGCTCGCGCGGGATCGAGCCGCAGTCGAGCACCACGAACGGCTTGCTCTTGCGCTGCGAGGCATTGTGCAGTGCGCGCGCGACCATCTCCTTACCGGTGCCGGTCTCACCGGTGATAAGGCAGGTCAGCTCGCTCGGCGCGACCTTCTCGAGGTTCGCAAAGATCTCGCGCATGGCCGGCGACGCGCCGAGCATCGCGTCGAAGCGGTCCTTCTTCGATAGCTCGATCTCGACGACGTCCTGCGTCGACTGGAACTGGATGTTCGTATGGCCGATGCGAAAGATCGTCCCCGGCCGCAGATACGCCTCGCGGATGCGCAGGTCGCCAACGTAGATGCCGTTGCGCGAGTTCAGATCGCGTAGCCGATACCCGTCGTCACGCGCCGACACCTCGAAGTGCGTGCCCGACACGGCCTTGTCCTGCACCACGAGGTCCGAAATGATGCTGCGCCCGCCGGTCACGCGCGGCTTCACCATCTCGACTTCTTTGCCCTGGTCCGGCCCGTTAACGACGACGAGCTTGCCCTTGCGCAACCGACGTACCGTGGCCCACTCGCCCTCGAACAGGGTCGTCAGGCCGGTGCCGGACTCGAAATCTGCCCCGTCGTTTTCCATGCGGGACTCAACGTACCACGAGCCCGCTCCCGACGTCAGTTAAGCCACTTCGCCTCGTCCTTGGGCTTCTTCTTGCCACCGTCGATCACCGACAGCTTCTTGCGCGCGCGGGCGATTTGCCAGCGCTTCCAGGACAGCCCCGGCGAGAACTGCTTCGACGTCATGATCGCAGCCACGATGCCCGCCGCCGCGAGCGCGGCGCCCGTCCACCAGAGCTGCTGCAGGATCACGAACAGCGCCATCACGGCCGTGAAGCCCCACATCATCTGGCGGCCGGTCAGCGGCAGGACACCGAAGAACGAGACCGGCTGCCGCGCGTAGACGACGCCGAACGCGACGATCGCGGCGAGCATGAACGGCGAGAGGCCGGCGACCGGTGCGTTGACGTTGCCGGTGACCCAGCCCATGCCGACGCCGGCGGCGGTCGCCGCGACGGAGGTGATGGCGAAGAAGCGATAGAAGCGTGCACGACCCCAGAACCGCTCGAGCGTCGGCACGAAGCCCCACATCATGACGGCGTGGAGCAAGAGGTTGATGAACGACAGCTCGATGAAGACCGAGGTGACGAGCGTCCAGACGCGGCCGTGCTCGAACACGTGCGAAGCCGTGGCGACGCCGTACGTCGCGATCTGAGCGCGGAGCTCGGGGCCGGAAAGCAGCCAGAACAGCGAGACCGCGAGCTCGACCGCGATAATAGAAAAAGCGCCCGGGGTGATTCGGAGTTGTTCGAATCTACGCCGGGCGCTCACAAACGGACCTTAGCACGAGGTCCCGAAAGGGCCGTTCGCTAGTCGATCGGGATCTGGATCGACCCGAGGTCCGTCAGCTTGTTCGGGGCCGAGATGCGCTTGTTGGTGAGCGCTGGCGCCGTACCGACCGACTGGTCCGCGTTGTTGAGCGCCGCCACCGAGACGGTGTAGTCGCCCGCAATAAGGCCTGCCGTCGTGGCGTAGCCCTTACCGTCGTCGCGGAAGCCGGGCGTCACGCAGTCGAAGATGTCGGTCTTGGCCGAGGAGGTGCCGTTGAGCGTCGAGACAATCTCGACGCCGCCACCCGCGCCTGCTTCGGCGCAGCTGAGCTGCGCGCCACCGTTCGCATCACGCAGCGAGAAGTCGAACACGAAGAAGCCACCGTCATCGATGATGGTCTGCGTGATGGACTTGTCGACGTTCGTGATGTCGACGAACGCCGACGGCGTGTCCGCGTACTTCGCGCTGTTCGTCTGCGTGGTGATCTCGAGGAACACGCTGTAGAGACGCGCGTCGTAGTCCGCCGTCCCACTCATCGCGCTGCAGTTGTAGAGGTCGATGATCTCGGTTCCGGTCTTGTCGCCGAAACGGTTGACCGGGGTGACGTGCACCGCGGTCGTGTTGAAGCCGGTCGGGCACGCGAGGTTTCCACCGGTCGAGAGCTGTTTGAAGGACCAGTTCGCCGTGATGAGACCCGGCGCGGGCCGGAACGAGCATCCGTCGATATCGACGGCTGCACCCCCAGGCGTGCCTGGGCAGAAGTCGTCGATGTTCGCGACTCCATCTCCGTCATCATCAGCACCACCATCACTGGCGACACAGCCGGTTGCAGCAAACAGAGCAGCGAAGACAACTTTACGCATTAGGTCCCTCCTCAAATGAATTGAAACGGTAGCAGAAGTAGCCGGATAAAACGCGAACGCCCACCCCCTGAGAGGCGAGCGTCACATGAGATGGAAGTTAGCGGCCCTGCACAGGGATTGTGACGAGGCCGAGGTCTGTGATCTGGTTGCGATCACGGATTGCCTTGCTCGTGAGGGTCGGTGCCGTACCGAGTGCGCGATTGCTCGCATCGAGCGCTTGTACCGACACCGTGTACGCACCGTTCAGCAGGCCCGCGGTGAGGCCCGAGCCATCGCGACACGTGAATTTGTCGCCGACCGCTTCGGTCGTGCCCGAGAGTGTCGCGAGCACCTCGACGCTGTTCACGCCGTCGCACGACACGTTCTGATTCGTGGTCGCGCCGCGCAGCTGCCAGTCGAGGAGGAAGTAACCACCGTCGTTTAGAATCTGCGCGTCGAACAGCGCATCGCGCTCGATCACGTCGACGATCCGCGACGTCGACTGCGCGTAGAGCGAGCCGCCGTTGTCGGTGGTGACCTCGAGCCAGACTTCATAGATGTCGGGCGGCAGATACGCGCTCGTCTGACGACCGTCGACGCAGTCGAACAGATCGAGGAACGGCTCGCCGACGGGCGCGAGGCGACTATCGAGCGGCTGCGAGACCAGGCGAACCGTGCCGAAGCCGGCGGGGCAGCCCGTCTCGGTGTTCGTCGCGATGTTGTGAAACGACCACGCGCCGGTGATTGTGGCGTCCTCGTAGTAGGGCTCCTCGTGCACGACGCAGCCGGTGGCCAGCGAGGTAGCAAGTGCGAGAAATGCAAACTTGGTCATACGTGTCTCCTTCGTAGCCGAAGGCCTGACGCTGGCTTTGACGCAGCAGCCGTCGGATCCTTCACGGCCCGGAGAGAGGCAAGCGGCGAGCCACATTGGCGTCGCATTCGCCTTGCGCCGGATCACACTCGCAAATACACGGCTGTTCTGCGCAATACGAGACCACGACCACAAGCTCGACCGCGCCCAGGCTGACCGTATCTCCCAGCCTCACGCGGCGTTGCTCGGCCGCGGGCGCGATGTAGGAGCCCGGTAGCGCGTCGTATTCGTTGGGTACTTGCGCGCAAATCGGCTTCACCGAGAGCAGTGCCGTGCCAGGTGGGAGATCAAATCCGGTTACACCATGACTGTCGTCGCAGGGCCACTCATCGGACCCCGTCACGGTCTGATCGTCCTCGGTGCGCACACTCCACTCGAGGCGCATCTTGGTGATCGGCGTGGTGTTGGGTTTCCCTGAGCGACAATCGACGAACTTGTCCGGCAG
>JALZOJ010000062.1 GCA_030857175.1 Myxococcota bacterium
TGTAGAAGAACGCCGTCTGCGCGATGTAGCCGACGAGCACGATCACGATGATGGTCAGGATCGCGAAGCCGAGCAGGCGATAGCCGTTGACGATCCACTTGCCGAACCGCTGCGTGAACGTGACCGCGGGCTCCGTCTTGGGCTCGCCGAGACCGAGCGCCTCGTACGCGGCCCACGGCTTCTCTTCTTCGGCCGGCTTCTCGATCACGAGCGGCGGCGCGACCGGCTTCGCGAGCGGCTGCTGCATCGGCATCGGCATCGTCGTCGCGGCCATCGATGACGACGATGAGGCCGCCGCCGACGGGAACGCCGTGGTGATGGGAGCGGGCCTCACGGGCGCAATCGCTTTCACACCTCCTGGGGGAGTCCACCCCGTGCTGCGAGGCGTCTGCGCAGGAGAAAGTTTGGTAGCGGCCTCGACCTTTCGCGCCGCGGTGTCGTGTTGCGGCGCGGCTTTGCTCGGCGTGATCACGACCGCGCTCGGATTCTCCGCGGCGAGCTGTGAGATCGCGCGCGGTTTCACGAACGGGATCACATTCTGCTGCTGCGGCGACTCGTTCCTCGCGCGTGCTAACAGCGATGGAATCGGCGCGTCTCGACGAGGAATTACCTTTCTCGCGTCGACGGAGGTCACGTCACCGACTTCCTCTAACCGAGGAAGCTTTGGGATGACACGCAGTGGTGAGGACTCATGACGTTTGGAGCGACTCATACGGCGCGAGCCCTCGGTGCAAGACATCGGCCGCGGTGATCGAAACTTCGTCGACGGTAGACATCTGTTCGAGCACGCGTGGCTGGTGCAGGAGCCTGGGAGGCCACGCGCCACGCGGGTGGCGGTGTCTCCGCGCAAGAAATGGACAGCGCCTGTACCGACACGTTCAGTTCGCTACGTCCACGGGCACTTCGGTCCGCGCGGAACGCGCACGACGGCGGCATCCGTCTTGCTCACTCTGCGCGCGCACGTGGATACGTTTCCGATCTACCTCTTCATCTTCATCGTGTTCCTGAACCGCTACGTGTTCGGGTTCTACTTGACGATCGTCAGGCGCTCGAAGATCGACGAGACGATCGAGGGCTACGAGCCGACCGTCACGGTCGTCGTGCCGCTCTACAATGAAGGGCGATCGATCTACGACACGATCGTCTCGCTCGTTCAGCTCGACTACCCCAAGGACAAGCTCTCGGTCACCGTCGTCGACGACTGCTCGACCGACGACAGCTACGAGTGGGCCTGCAAGGCAGCGCGCGAGTACCCGAACGTTCGCGTGCTGCGGAACCCGGTCAACGTCGGCAAGCGCAAGGGCATCAACCACGCCGTGCGCGAGGCGACGAGCGAGATCATCGTCAGCGTCGACTCGGACGTCATCGTCTACCCGAGCGCGATCCGCGAGCTCGTGAAGCGCTTCGTCGAGCCGGGGATCGCGGCGGTCGGTGGACGCGTCCACGTCTCGAACCCGAACCAGAACTGGCTCACGCGGCTCCAGACCATCAAGTACTACTTCGGTCAGGAGCACCTGAAGAACCTCGAGCGCGGCCTGCGCAGCGTGATGTGCCTCTCGGGCTGCCTCACCGCGTATCGCCGCCACGTGCTGATGGAGCTCGAGCCGATCCTCGAGAACCGCAACATCCTCGGCATCCCGATCAAGTACGGCGAGGACCGCTTCCTCACGCATCAGATCGTCAAGCGCGGCTACCGCACGGTCATGACGATGAAGGCGATGTGCTTCACGAAGGCCGCGCCGACCATGAAGGGCTACTTCGCGCAGCAGCTGCGCTGGAAGCGCTCGAACATCGTCGACTTCATCGTCGGCCTCGGCCACGCGTGGTCGCTGCACCCGCTGCTCTGCCTGCAGTACCTCTCGATGCTGCTCCTCCTCCTCGTCTATCCGTTCGTCATCATCACGAACGTGCAGCGGGGCGAGTTCCTCGACCTCGCGATGTTCCACGTCGCGCTGACCGGCGGCTTCGCCACCATCTACTACTTCGCGCCGAGCGTGCGCGCGTTGCCGCCGTGGTTGCGCGTGCATCCGATCGCGTTCCTGCCGATGGCCGTGATGATGCCGGTCGCATACCTGCTGCTCACGCCGCTCGGCCTGTTCACGCTCGATAGCGGCAGCTGGGAGACGCGCGGTCACTCCGCGCCGCCACTGGTGCGGACGTGATCATCGCCGCGCATCAGCCGCACTACCTGCCGTGGCTCGGCTATCTCGACAAGCTCGCGCGCTCCGACGTGTTCGTGGTGATGGACGATCTGCAGTACGAGGCGCAGAACTTCCAGAACCGCCAGCGCCTGAAGCTCAACGACGGCCCGCACTGGATGACGGTGCCGCTCGTTCGCCACGCACAGACCGATCGGATCTGCGACCTGCGCATCGACAACACCGGCAAGGGCTCGCGCCATCACTGGCAGCGCCGCACGTGGCGCACGCTCGAGGTCCACTACGGCAAGGCCGCGTGGTTCGAGCGCTACGCGCCGGATCTCGAGGACGTGTTCGTGCGCCGCTGGACACACCTGCTCGAGCTCGACCTCCACATGCTCGAGCTCGCGCGAAACTGGCTCGGGATCCGTGTGCCGATCGTGCGCGCGTCGTCGCTCGCGCTGCGCGGTGCGAAGACCGACCGCATCATCGACGTCTGCAACAAGCTCGGCGCGCACGTCTACCTGACGGGGCGCGGCGGCTCGACCGGATATCTCGACGTGGACGCGCTCGCACGCGCACGCGTCACGACGATGTGGCAGCGGTTCCGTCACCCGACGTACCCGCAACGCTACCCCGCGCTCGGCTTCGTCTCGCACCTCGGCTTTCTCGATCTGCTTCTCAACTGTGGGCCCGATGCCGTCGTGATCCTCGCGACCGCAGGCGAAGCCATCTCGGAAGGACAACAGCCATGAACCGCCTGCTCAAAGAGAACGGCCGCGTGCTCGCATTCGGTGCACATCCCGACGACCTCGAGGTCGGCGCGGGCGGACTCCTCGCGCGGCTCTCGCAAGAGGGCGCCGAGGTGATGATGGCGGTCGTCTCGATCCCGAACAACCCCGAGCAGCGTCGCAAGGAAGCGAACGCGGGCGCCGACGTCATCGACGCCGACCTCCGCATCCTGTTCGACGAGAAGCCACAGCGCGTCGAGGACATCCCGATGCACGAGCTCGTGCGCCGCATGGATCAGGTCGTCGGTGACTGGCGGCCGGACCTCGTGATCACGCACTCGGCGTTCGACCTGCACTGGGACCACGGCCTCGTCAATCGCGCCACGGTGTCCGCGCTGCGCCGCACGCCGTGCGACTTGCTCGCGTTCCTGTCGTCGCCCGAGATGAACGCGCAGTCGCGCGGCATCGGTCAGTGCTTCGCCGATATCACGACGACGATGGAGACGAAGATCGCCGCGATCCGCGCGCACGAGTCGCAGGTCCCGAAGCTCGACCTCGATTCGAGCCGCGATCTCGCGCGCGCGATGGGCCGCATCAGCGGCTATCAGTACGCCGAAGCGTACGAAGCGCTGCGCGTCCGCGTCTGAACGAAAACAAACGCGCCGGCTGTTTTCAGCCGGCGCGTCCACTATGCCGAGAGATGCTTAGAAACCGAGCGGCTTGCCACCGACGAAGAGGATGTCCTCCTTCGACGCCGCCTTGTCGGTCATCGTGACTTCGACCATCTGACCGCGCATCTGCGCGTCGCGGCGCGGGTGCTTGAACGAGACCTCACCGCGGAGGATCTCCTTCACCTTGCCGACCTCGCGGCAGACCACGAAGCTCGCGCTGCACGCGACGATCGGCGCGCCCGGCTTCGCACGCTCGAGGTTCTCGTACGGCACGAGGGCGACCGTCGTCTCGTCCGACATCGCGCGGAGATACGCCGACGCCTGGAGGTCCGCGATCGTCTGGTCCTGACGGGCGAGCGAGCTCGTCAGCACCTTCTTGTCGCCCATCGCCTTTGCGAGATCGAGGCGGCTCTGCTCGTACTCGCGCTTGATCTTCAGCACGTCGTAGCTGAGCGCCGCGCCGCCCTTGCCGGAGACCATGCCCTCGAGGGCACGCGCCTGCGACTCGAGCTCGGCCGCGCGCCCTTCATACTCGGCCTGCTTCTCGGCGAGCGAGAGGCTCTGACCCGAGATCTGCGCGACCTGGTACTTGCCCGCGAGCATCGACTGGCGATCGATCAGCCCGGCTTCCCACTCCTTCGCCATCTTGTCTTTCGACGACGATGCGAAGTCGTTCGTGGCCCTGTGGATCTCGCTGCGTGCCGAGGCTGCGGTGTTCGCGAGCGACTTGAGGCGCTGGAGTGCGGCGACGCGATCCGCGCGATCACCTTTGATCGCCTTTGCGAATTCGCCCTGGAAGGCCTTGTGCGTGCTGATCACCAGATCGGCCTGTGCGAGCTCGGCAGCCGTGCGCTCACGCAGATCCTGCTGTGCAGCGAGCTGCGTACGCGCGGCGATCACCTTCTCGTCCGTCGGTGAAATCGCGACGGGCGCGATCCACGTCTTGTTGAGATAGAAGAACACCGACTGCCCGATGTAACCGACGAGCACGACCACGATCAATGTGAGGATCGCGAAGCCGAGCAAGCGATATGCGGATACGACGAGCTTCGCGAGTCCGCCGCCGGCCTTCTTCGGCGGCTTGCCGAGACCGAGCTGCTCGAAGGTTTCGTACTTGACCGGGCGGATGACGTCGGTGATCGCGTAGACCGGTGTCTCCTTCTTAGCGGGAATGATCACGCCTTCACGCGTCTTCGCCTCGGGAACTGCCGCAGCTGGACGCGTAGTGCGCGCTACAGGAACGTGCTTCTCTGGGACGCGTGCCGCGACGCCCGGGCCAATCAGCGTGAGGGGCTGAAAGGATCCGCGCGCCGCACGCTCGCGCTGCGCAACGGCGTCACGCTGTGCGGGCGCAGTTGCCGCGTGGATCTCAGCGCTCGCTGCGGCGTCTTTCACCGCATCCCGAACCTTCTCGCGTGGAACGAGATGGATTACTTCGCCGGGATCAGTGTGAAACAGGTTTTTCGGAATGGCCTTTAAGCGTTGTGAGGTCGGCATAGTTGAATTGTTGGACTGCAATCGGTCTGCCGGCTCACATGTGGATTCGAGTCACAGACGTGCACATGCGCTCGGTGTTCCATCGTGGCACCACGATTGCTCACGTAAAGGGATACGGCCTAGCCGTTCCTCGCATGTTGCCCGTCTATTTATTCATCCTCCTCGTCTTCCTGAACCGCTACGTGTTCGGGCTCTACATCCGGCTTGTGAACAACAAGCGTCTGAATGTGGTCGACGATAAATTTCAACCGACCGTCACTGTCGTGGTCCCCCTCTTCAATGAGGGCAAATCGATCTACGACACGATCATCGCGCTGACGCGCCTCGATTATCCAAAGGAGAAGCTGTTCATCACCGTCGTCGATGACTGCTCGACCGACGACAGCTACGACTGGGCCTGCAAGGCCGCGCGCGAGATGCAGAACGTGAAGGTGCTGCGCAATCCCAAGAACATGGGCAAGCGCAAGGGCATCAACCACGCGGTGCGCGAAGCGAAGACCGAGATGATCCTCTCCGTCGACTCGGACGTGATCGTTCATCCGAAGGCGCTGAGGAACCTCGTCAGGCACTTCGTCGACCCAGATATGGCGGCCGTGGGTGGACGCGTTCACGTGTCCAACCCGAACGACAACTGGCTCAGCCGGATGCAGACGATCAAGTACTACTTCGGGCAGGAGCACCTGAAGAACCTCGAGAACGGGCTGCAGTCCGTGTTGTGTCTCTCGGGCTGTCTCACGCTGTATCGCCGTCACGTGCTGATGGAGCTCGAGCCCGTGCTCGAGAATCGCAACATCCTCGGCGTCGCGATCAAGTACGGCGAGGACCGCTTCCTCACGCACGAGATCGTCAAGGCGGGCTACCGCACGATGATGACGATGGATGCGATGTGCTTCACGAAGGCACCGACGGGGCTGAAGGCGTACTTCAGTCAGCAGCTGCGCTGGAAGCGCTCGAACATCGCCGACTTCATCGTTCACCTGCCGTTCGCGTGGAAGCTGCACCCGCTGCTCTGCCTCCAGTACGCGTCGATGCTGATGCTGCTGCTGATCTACCCGTTCGTGATCATCCAGAACTTCGCGACCGGCAACTTCTTCCACCTCGCGACCTTCCACGTCGCGCTGATCGCGGTGTTCGGATTGATCTACTACTTCGCGCCGAGCGTGCGCGCGTTGCCGCCGTGGTTGCGCGTGCATCCGATCGGCTTCCTGCCGATGGCGGTGCTGATGCCCGTCGCATATCTCTTGCTCACGCCGCTCGGCCTGCTCACGCTCGACAGCTCGAGCTGGGAGACGCGTGGTCACCAGGGCGCCGCGCAGGCGAACGCTGGTCCGGGCGCCCCTGCAGGAGCCGGCAAGTGATCGTCGCCGCGCATCAACCGCACTACCTGCCGTGGCTCGGCTATCTCGACAAGCTCGCGAAGGCCGATCGGTTCGTCGTGATGGATGACCTCCAGTACGAGGATCAGAACTTCCAGAATCGCCAACGCCTCAAGCTCAACGATGGACCGCACTGGTTCACCGTTCCGCTCGTGCGCGGCTCGCAAGCCGAGCGCATCGTCGACAAGAAGATCGACAACACCGGCCACGGCTCGCGTCATCACTGGCAGCGCCGCACCTGGCGCACGCTGCAGATCCACTACGGACGGTCGCCGCACTTCGCGCAGTACGCGAAGGAGCTCGAGGTCCTGTACACGCGGCGCTGGGAGCATCTGATCGAGCTCCAGCTCTACGTGCTCGACATCGCCTGCGCGTGGCTCGAGATCCAGACGCCGATCGTGCGCGCCTCGACGCTGCACCTCAAAGGACAGAAGACCGATCGCATCCTCGACCTCTGTCAGAGGACCGGCGCGAAGATCTATCTGACCGGCGCGGGTGGCTCGACCGGCTACCTCGACACCGGGAAGCTCGCCGCCGCGGGCGTCACCACGATGTGGCAGCGCTTCTCGCATCCAACCTATCCGCAGCGCTATCCGAGCTGCGGGTTTGTCTCTCACTTAGCGTTCGTCGATCTGCTTCTTAATTGTGGGCCAGAGAGCACTGCTGTCGTTTGGCCGGCAGCGAGCGCGCAACAGGCCGGAGGTAGCTTATGAATCGGCTCTTCGAAGATAATGGTCGAGTCCTCGCGTTCGGCGCGCATCCCGACGACATCGAAGTCGGCGCCGGTGGCCTGCTCGCACGCCTCGTCGAGGAAGGCGCGAACGTCACGATGTGCATCGTGTCGGTGCCGAGCAACATGGAGACCCGCAAGAAGGAAGCAGCGCTGGGCGCGGCCGCGATCGGCGCGCAGCTCCGCTTCCTCTACGAGGACAAGCCATCGCGCGTCGAGGACATCTCGATGCACGAGCTCGTGCGCCGCATGGATCAGCTCGTCGCGGACACGCGTCCCGACCTGGTGATCACCCACTGCGCGAACGACCTCCACTGGGATCACGGTCTCGTGCACCGCGCGACGGTCTCCGCGCTGCGCCGCACGCCCTGCGATCTGCTCGCGTTCGTGTCGAGCCCGGAGAACAACGCGCAGGTGCGCGGCTACGGCAACTGCTTTGCGGATATCACGAGGTCGATCGATGCGAAGCTCCGCGCGATCAGCGCGCACGAGTCGCAGCTCTCGCACCTCGATGTCGATTCGAGCCGCGACCTCGCGCGCGCGATGGGACGCATCTCCGGTCACGCCTACGCGGAGGCCTTCGAAGTCCTTCGCGTTCGCATCTAGCCCGCGAAATCTCCTCGCAGACAGCGATTGCGCGGGTGGAATCCCGCCGGGCCCGGTGTTAGCGTCCCGCCATGATGCTCCGCGCACTGGCTTCTGTGATGTTCCTCGTCGCATGCGGCGGCGGTGGTCCGGGCAAGCTCCACGTCGATACGCCCGCGCTGCCCTATCAGGCACCTGATATCAGCGAGATCACCGGCATCGAGGAGGAAGAGGAGCCGTCCGAGGAAGCGCCGCCACCGACATCGGCCCCGGCGGCTGCCGCCGATCCCACGCCGGCACCGACCCCGGCGGCCGCGACGCCGGCCCCCGCGACTGCGAAGGCCACACCGGCGACCCCGGCGAAGCCCGCGGCAAAGGCCAAGGCGGCCAAGGCGCCTGCCAAGGACGCAGCGACGCCAGGCACGCCCGCCGCGACGCCCGCCGCAAAAGCTCCAGCGAAGACAACGCCAGTGCCCGCTGGCGGCAGCGCCGCGCCGAAGCAATAGCGCCGCGGTGTGGTGCAGCCGCTCGTCGCGCTGCACGCTACGCTGGCTAAATTCGCGTGTAGAGCCGATTCGCGTCGTCGGATTTTTCATGACGACGGAGAACCGTGGGGCACGATACTTGAACAGCTGCGAGGTCCAACATGTGCGGCATCATCGGCTACATCGGTAATCGTCAAGCAACGCCCATCCTGATCGGGGGCCTGCGAAAGCTCGAGTACCGCGGCTATGACTCGGCGGGTGTGTCGGTGTGGAATGAGGGGACATCGCGGGTCGTGCGTTGCCGCGGCAAGCTCGGCAACCTCGAGGAGAAGCTGAAGGTCGAGCCCGCCGTCGGAACGGTCGGCATCGGTCACACGCGGTGGGCCACGCACGGCCGCCCGAGCGACGAGAATTCTCATCCGCACAAGGTCGGCCCGGTCAGCGTCATTCATAACGGCATCATCGAGAACCACCTCTCGCTGCGACAGGAGCTCGCCGCGGCGGGCGCGAAGTTCTCCTCGGAGACGGATACGGAGATCTTCGCGCACCTCGTCGATCACGCGCTGACCGCCGGCGCGCCGGACCTCACCACGGCGGTGCGCCGCTCGCTTCAAAAAGTCCGCGGCAGCTTCGCGTTCGTCGTGATGAGCGACAAGGAGCCGGGCACGCTGGTCGCGGCGAAGAACTCTTCGCCGCTCGTCGTCGGGCTCGGTGATGGCGAGAACTACGTCGCCTCGGACGTGACGGCGATCCTCTCGGAGACCCGCCGCGTGATCTTCATCGACGAAGGCGAGATGGTCACGGTCACGCGCGACGGCGTCGTGATCACCGACTTCGAAGGCACGCCCAAGCAGCGCGAGCCGAAGACCATCACGTGGTCGGCGGTGCAGGCAGAGAAGGGCGGCTTCAAGCACTACATGCTGAAAGAGATCCACGAGCAGCCGCGCGCGGTCGCGGACACGCTCGTCGGTCGCGTCGATCTCGAGAACGACAACGTGCTGTTCGATGGCATCGACCTCGACGTCACGAAGATCAAACGCATCATCTTCATCGCGTGTGGCACCTCGTATCACGCGTCGCTGGTCGGCGAGCACATGGTCGAGAGCATGGCGCGCATCCCGGTCGAGGTCGATCTCGCGAGCGAGTTCCGCTATCGCGATCCGATCCTTGGCCCGGGCGACCTCGTCGTCGCGGTGAGCCAGTCGGGCGAGACGCTCGACACGATGGAAGCGATTCGCGAGGCGAAGAAGAAGGGCGCGAAGGTGCTCGCCATCTCGAACGTCGTCGAGTCGTCGATCCCGCGCCTCGCGGACTACGCGTTCTACACGCACGCGGGCCCGGAGATCGGTGTCGCGTCGACGAAGGCGTTCACGACGCAGCTGATCGGTATCGCACTGTTCGCGATCTACCTCGGCCGCCGCACCGGCACGCTCAAGAAGGAGAAGGCGCGCGAGCTGCTCGCCGAGCTCGTCGCGATGCCGAACAAGATGCGCGATGTCGTCGAGTCCGGCGCGCAGATCCAGGCGATCGCGCGGCGCTACGGCTCCGCGATCGGCTTTCTCTTCCTCGGCCGCGGCTCGCAGTACCCGATCGCGCTCGAAGGCGCGCTCAAGCTCAAGGAGATCTCGTACATCCACGCCGAGGGCTACGCCGCCGGCGAGATGAAGCACGGCCCGATCGCGCTGATCGACGAGAACCTGCCCGTCGTCGTGCTCTGTCCGCGCGGCCCGAGCTACGACAAGACGGTCTCGAACCTCGCCGAGGTGCGCGCGCGCCAGGGCAAGGTCATCGCGATCGCGTCGCGTGGCGACAACGAGATCGGCGGTCACTCCGACGATGTCATCGTCGTTCCCGACTGCGCGCTCGAGCTGCAGCCGATCCTCACGGTGCTGCCGCTGCAGATGCTGTCGTATTACGTCGCCGACTTCAAAGGCACGGACATCGACCAGCCGCGCAATCTCGCGAAGTCGGTTACCGTCGAGTAATGGCAAAGGCGAAAGCCGCGAAGGCGCCGAAGCTGACGCACTTCGATGACTCGGGCGCCGCGCGCATGGTCGACGTGGGCCCCAAGCCCGAGACCGAGCGCCTCGCGATCGCGAGTGGCCTGGTCACGATGGCCCCGGCGACGGCCGTCGCGGTGCGATCGGGCAAGATCGGCAAGGGCGACGTGCTGGGCATCGCGCGGATCGCCGGCATCACCGCGGCCAAGAAGACTCCGGACCTCATCCCGCTCTGCCATCCCCTGCGGCTCACGGGTATCGATGTCGAGCTTCACGTGATGGGCAACGTCGTGCACATCACCGCGACGGTCAGGGCGTTCGACCGCAGCGGCGTCGAAATGGAGGCACTCGCAGCGGTCTCTGCAGCAGCCTTGACGATCTACGACATGTGCAAGGCGATCGACCGAGGCATGGTGATCTCAGAGATCCGCCTCGAAGAGAAACGCGGTGGGAAGTCAGGCACCTGGCGTCGCTAACCCCACTGCCCACGGTGTGCCACAGTCATCACTCGCTGGCAGAAGGCGTTAGAAATGCACTTCCATTCGCGGGCTTATTTCGCCGATGCTTACTCACATGATCCGTAGTTCTTCGTTGTTGCTCGGGTTGGTCCTGTCCGCGGGCGTTGCGTCGGCAAACACCACCGGGGACATCTTCGACACCCCGCCGGTCATCAGCGAACCGACCGAGATCATTGGTGGCACCATGGCCACCGCGGGGCAGTTCCCGACCGTCGTCGCCATCACGGCGGGCGGCGGCATCTGCACCGGCACCATCGTGGACAAGGACTGGATCCTGACTGCCGCGCACTGCATCGACCCGCGCGTCCTCCAGCTCGCGAGCCAGCAGGCGGTCACCGACTCCGTCCGCGTCTACTACAGCACCACGACCATCAACACGACCGCCGGCCGCGCGAACATGCGCCGCGCGATGATGACCATCCCGAAGCCGACGTTCAACGTCCAGGCCCTCGGCTCGAACGACATCGGTCTCATCAAGCTCGCGCAGCCGATCGAAGGCATCGTGCCGTCGCCGATCAACTTCGAAGCGGCCATGGCGCCGGTCGGCATCGTCGTCCAGATGGCCGGCTTCGGCGCGACGCAGGTAGGCGGTGGCGGCAACGTCGGCATCCTCATGTTCCTCAACAACCGCACGTCGGTCTCGTGCTCGAGCCTCGGCGGCGGTTCCGACGCGAACCTCCTCTGCTTCAACCAGACGGACACCAAGGGCAAGTGCTCGGGTGACTCGGGTGGTCCGTCGTTCGCGATGATCAACGGCAAGCCGACCGTCGTCGGTGTCACGTCGTTCGGCGATCGGGACTGCGGTCAGTTCGGCGCCGACACGCGCACGAACATCGAGAAAGAATTCCTCCTCAAGACCGCGCCCGTTCTCGCGGGCTCCTGCAAGGACGACAGCGAGTGCAACGGCGGCCTCTGCTTCAAGGGCCTCTGCATCGCGCAGCCGTTCTCCGGCAACGGGCTCGGCGTCGACTGCATGACGGCGGCGAACTGCCAGTCGAACGTGTGCCTCACGATCGGCGAGGACATGAAGTGCTCGATGTCGTGCACCGTCGGCGACGACAGCACCTGCCCCGACGGCTTCGACTGCCTCGATGGTGGTGGTGCCGGCGCGTGCTGGCCGAGCAGCGGTAGCGGTGATGACGACAGCGGCTGCTGCGACTCGAGCGGTCGCGGTGGACCGACGGCGCTGTTCGCGTTCGGTCTCCTCGCTCTCGTGATTCGCCGCCGCCGCAAGTAAGCGCGCTGCGCCGACGAGATGGAGACCGCGATCTCCATTCTTGGTTTCGGGTCACGCGCGTACGTGCGAGCTGCGCAGCATGCCCGCAAGCTTGAGGCTCTGCTGGCGCCGGCCGGCGGGCGTCTCGGGCTTGCCCATCGGCATCAGGCACAGCTCGTCGGTGTCCTCGATCTTGATGCGCACGCACTCGCCGTCGGCTTGTGCGCGTATGTTTTGTAGGCCGGCCTCGCGCGATCCGTCGCGCCACTCGAACGCGACCTTGCCGCCGCCGTGGAAGCGGACCTTGCCCTCGCCGCGATCGACGAAGTGAACCGGCCAGGTCTTGGCGTTCGCGACGTGGATCGGCCCGCGCCGCAGAGCGAACACGAGCGCCGTCATCGATCCGGCCATCAGCACCAGGGGTGCCGTGAACGTGAGCAGCATCAGCGCGGTGGAAGCCTCGAGGTCGATCACCTTCTCGAAGAGCAAGAGGCCCATCGCGAAGCTCGCGCCGCCGATGAGCCCCGCGATCAACGCCCACAGTAGCGGGCTGCGACCCTGCGCCTGCGCGACCTTCGCGGTCCAGGCGAGCAGACCGGCCCACAACATGATCACCACCAGCACGCCGTTCAAGCCGCTCATCGCGGCGAATATGTCAGCGGCGACGCTCGAAGACCAGCAGCGAACCGAGCGTGTCGTGATCGCGGACCGCAACCTGATTCATGCCGATGCCGCGGATCACGCCGAGCGAGGCGAGGTGCCACTCGAACGTGGTGGCCTGGACCGCCTCGATCCCCGGCTCGGCGAGCGCCCACTCGACGCAGGCGCGTGTGGCTTCGATCGCGTAGCCGTTCGAGCGGTGGGACTCTTCGATCGAGTAGCCGACCTCCGCGACACCGTCGGACGGGTGGCCGTGAAACACGACGCTGCCGATGACGCGCGGCTCGTCCTTGAGGAGGACGAGTGAGTCGCCCCACAGACGGACGTCGGGCGAGGCCCTGATCGCGTCGCGCGAGTACGGGAACCCGCTGACGAGGAGCTCGTCGCTGGGCCACGTCGAGGGAAACGCGGCGCCGACGATCGCCTCGGCGCGCGCCTTGTCGTGATCGAGGACGGCGAGGATGCCGTCGAGCGTGATCGGCACCAGGCGGAGGCGGGCGGTGACGAGCGCGGGCATGCGGGTCAGGGGCCGGTCTTGCCGAGGCCGAACATGATGGCGAGGGTGGTGGGGCCCGTGCCGATCTGCGAGAGGCGCGCTTCCAGGCTGTAGAGGAAGCGGCCGCCCAGCCACGGGATGCCGGCGTATTGATCGAGGCCGATGCTCGCGACCGCGCCGACGAACGCGCGCTTCGTGTCGCTATCCATCGAGGGGATGACCTGATTCGTGCGCATCATCTGCGGACCGGCGCGCAACGTGAGGTAACGCGACGCGTTCGTGCCGGGACGGATGCGCAGGCCGACCATGAGGTCCATCTGGAACGTGAGGAGCTCGTCGCCGACGCGCGCGGCGTTCGCGTTGTACATCGTGCCAAACACGAACGACCACTTCAGCGAGAAGCCGAGCCGGTTCTCCGTGCGCATCGGCTGCCATGCGGCCTGCGCACCGACCTGATAGCCGTATCCGATGCGCGAGGCATCGGCGAGCGTGCCACTCGCGAGCGCACCGACGAGCCCGATGCTGCCGGGCGGAAGTTTTTCGGCACGGGTCGCTGGGGCAATGAAAGACCCAGCGAGCAACAACACGAGCGCGACGAGCGCGCGCATCAGAACTTCGACGTCGTGGCGAGGAACGTCATCTTGTCGTTCGTCGCGCGCAAGCGGCGGGAGAGGGTGCGGACCCAGTTCCACAGCAGCTCGTATGCGAGGTCGCGATCGACGAACAGGAGATCCTCGAGGTCTTTGCGATTGACGACGAACAGCTTGCACTTCTCGTGGCAGACGGCCGTCGCCGAGCGCGGGGCATCGTCGATCAGCGACATCTCGCCGAAGTAATTGCCGGGACGCAGGACCGCGAGCGCTTCCTCGCCCATGCCGGGCACGAAACGCGAGATGCGGACCGCGCCTTCGACGATCAAGTAGAACTTATCGCCGGGCTCGCCCTCGCTGAAGATCGTTGCGGTCGAGCGGTACTGCTCCTCGACGCCGATGTCGACGACGCGTCGTAGGTGAGTCATCGGCAAGCCGGAGAACAGGTCGATGGCGGCGAGGATCTCGAGCGTGGTCTTCCCTTTGGGATCCAGCTCGGCCTTCTCGTCGGTCGCTTCGGCCATCGAAACAAGCGTCCCATAGGACCTCCGAAAACGCAAAACGACCGCCCTCCGAGGAGGACGGTCGTTTTCCAGACGACCTACGCTAAGTGCGCGCGACGGACTGACTAGGTGCCGACCTTGAGGACGAGCAGCAGCGAGATGATGAGCGCGTAGATGACGAGCGACTCGATGAGCGCGAGGCCGAGAATCATCGGGCCGCGGATCTGACCGGCAGCGCCTGGGTTACGCGCGATGCCGTCGAGCGCGGCGGCCGCGGCGCGACCCTGACCGATGCCACCGCCGAGTGCGGCGATGCCGATACCGAGACCGGCGGCGAGTGCGATCCAGCCGTAGTTCTCGGCGAGACCTTCCGTCTTCATCGCGGCCGGGTCCGTCGACGTGACGTCGGCGAACGCGGTGCCCGAGAGGAGGAAGAAGAGGGCGAAGATGGCGAGCGTGGAAATGATCTTGAGCGTGCGATTCATGGCTTTGTTCTCCTGATGTCTAGTGTCGTCGCGCGAAGCGTTGGTGGAAGCGGTTGGCTCAGTGCTCCTCGTGCTCGATCGCCGAGCCGATGTAGACCATCGTCAGCGTGCAGAACACGAGTGCCTGGACGAGGCAGATGAGGAGGCCGAGGAGGAGGAAGGGCAGTGGCACCAGGATCGGCACCAGTGCGAAGAACGACATGACGACCTTGTGGTCGGCCATCATGTTGCCCATGAGCCGGACCGCGAGCGACATCGGCCGCGCGAGGTGGCTGATGAGCTCGATGGGCAGCATCAGCGGGATGAGAGCCGGCGACGGGCCGAGGAAGTGCTTGAAGTACGCGAGCCCGTGCTCCTTCACGCCGTAGATGTGCGTGAGCAAGAAGACGAACACCGCGAGGCCGACGTTGGTCTTGAGAGAGTCCGTCGGTGCGGCGAAGCCCGGGATCAGCGCGAACAGGTTGTTGAAGAGGATGAAGATGAAGAGCGCGCCGATCAGCGGATAGAAGCGCTTGGCATTCTTCTCACCCATCGCGCCTTCGGTCATGCCGTAGAGCGACTCGGCGAGGAACTCGAAGAAGTTGCGGAGGTTCATCTTCCGCGGCGGCACGATGCCCTGGTCCGGGGTCTTCGTTCCCTTGAAGAACGCGAGTGCGCCCCAGGTGACGAACATGACGACGCAGCACGTGATGAGCACGTGCGTGAGCGTCCAGCCGGACTCGCCGAACATCTGCCATTCCCACGAACGGCCGAGCTTGCCCTGCGCCCAGTGGTTGAAGTCCTGCCACCAGGAGAAGCGGTTCAGGTAGTCGAACCAGGTGCCGTGTTCACCCATCTTGGCGCTCCGTGGATCCGTTGGCAGGCTCGGAGACGAACACCGAGCTGTAGAGGGTCTCGACCACGATCGAGATGATGAAGATGGAGTAGCCGACCGTGAAGGCGATCGGGTCGATCGGGAGGAAGAGGACGGCCGCCGCGACGGCGAGCATCAGGCCCACCATCTTCGGCAACATGAGGAGCGGCGCGTTCGACGGCGCGCCCTTCTGCGCGGCCGTGGTCCACTTGGTGATCAGCTTGCGCAGCATGTAGAAGTTCAAGCACGTGAGCGCGACGCCGATGCACACGCCGAGTGCGATCGACTTCGACTGCGTGAGCAGCGAGGCGAGCGCGAGTGCGGCGCCGAGCCCGTAGTTGATGCGCTCGATGCGGAGAATGCTCGGGCTACCCATGAGTTGCCTGCCGATCTTCGCGGCGCACCGCGCGCAGGACGCCGCGGAAGCCCGCGACGAATCCGAACCCGAGGAACAGGAACATGAGCCACGGCGTCGTGCCGAGCTCGCGGTCGAGGTAGTAGCCGATGCCGAGCCCGATGATCACCGAGAGGCCGAGCTCGAGGCCAACCGACGCGGAGCTCAGGCCGCGGTAGGCGCTCTTCGAGGCGCGAGCCGTCGGGTCGATCACCGACTTCATGAGCACGTTGGTCTGATGCGAGACGGGCGGTGCCGAATCCTGCGACAAATCGCCGCTATTCCGGGGCTCTGTCTGCATCGATGCGGGCCCTGGTACCACGGCGAAAATGCATCGTCAATCGAGGGAGCCGACCTCTTGTTTCGGGTGCGATCCCAACGGAATCGTTGACGTGCGTCAGGGCACGTTGACGAGGGATTCCCGCGCCGCGGCGACGACCTGATCGATCTCGTCCTCGTTGTGCGAGAGGCTGACGAACATCGCCTCGAACTGCGAGGGCGGGAGGAACACGCCGCGGTCGCGCATGCGGCGGAAGAAGCTGCCGAACCGCTCGGTGTCGGCCTTCTTCGCCGACGCGTAGTCCGTGACCGGGCCCTTGCACAAGAACAGCGTCAACATCGAGCCGACGCGGTTCACGCACGCCGGCACGTTCACGGCTTGCGCGGCCGCGAGCAGGCCATCGCCGAGGCGCTTGCCGAGCTGCTCGAGGCGGTCGTAGGTGCCGGGGCGCGAGAGGATCTCCATCGCCTTCAGGCCCGCCGCCATCGCGAGCGGGTTTCCGGAGAGCGTGCCCGCTTGATAGACGGGCCCGAGCGGCGCGAGCTTCTTCATCACGTCCGCGCGTCCACCGAACGCGGCGGCGGGGAGGCCACCACCGATCACCTTGCCGATCGTGGTGAGGTCCGGCTTGATGTTGAAGCGCTCCTGCGCGCCGCCATACGCGACGCGGAAGCCGGTCATGACTTCATCGAAGATCAGCAGCGTGCCGTGTTTGGTGCACGCCGCGCGCAGGCCTTCGAGGTAACCCGGCGCGGGCTCGACGCAGCCCATGTTGCCGGCGACTGGCTCGATGATGATCGCGGCGACGTCGCCACCGGCCATCGCCTTCTCCGCCGCGGCGAGATCGTTATACGGGACGACGATCGTGTCCTTCGCGGCGCCTTCGGGTACGCCGGCCGAGCCGGGGATGCCGAGCGTCGCGGCGCCCGAGCCGGCGGCGACGAGCAAGCAGTCGGCGTGGCCGTGATAGCCACCGTCGGCCTTGATGATCTTGTCGCGACCGGTGAAGCCGCGCGCGAGGCGGAGCGCGGACATCGTCGACTCGGTGCCCGACGAAACGGCGCGGATCATCTCCATCGACGGGACGATCGAGCGCAGCATCTCGGCGAAGCGAACCTCGACCTCGGTCGGCGCGCCGAACGTGGTGCCGAGCACCATAGTCTCGGCGATCGTGTCGATGATCTCGCGATGCGTGTGACCGAGGATGAGCGGGCCCCAGCTGCCGATCAGATCGATGTAGCGGTTGCCGTCGACGTCGGTGATCGTCGGGCCGTCGCCCTGCGCGATGAAGACCGGATCGCCGCCGACGGAGCGGCACGCTCGCACGGGCGAGTTCACGCCGCCCGGAATCACGGCCTGCGCACGCTCGAAGATCGCTTCACTTCGCTTGGTCGACATCGCGCGGGAACGTACCCCGCGCAGACGATCTATTGCAGCCGGATGCGCAGGAAGCGGCCACCCGCGTCGGGCACGACGTCGACCGGTGCGCCGAGGCCGGGCAGATCGGGCAGCGCGATCGCGGCAGAATCTCCGAGGAGGCCCGCGGCGGCGCCACCGATCTGCGACTGCACGGCCTGCTCGAGCGCAGCGTCGGGTCCGTCGTAGAGCTCGTCGATCAGCGCGACCTCGGCCTTCGAATCGATCACTTTCGGCGACAGCTTGCCGGCGGACGGCTCGAGGTCGAGCACGAGCGTGAGCCCGACGTTCAGCTTGAGGATCTGCGTGCCCTCGACGGAGAGGGTGACCATCAGATCGGGCAGCTCGATCGTCAGGTCATTGGTCGTCGTGGACGCACGAACGATCGGCGGCAGCTCGGCATCGATCGCGACCTGTGCGGTCGTTGCATCCGGCCACCGCTCGTAGAGCTGCGGCATCAGGATCTGAAAGATGCCGATGTCGACATCGCTCGCAACACGCGCGAGGCCGCCGTTGCGCCACGACGCGTAGAGCAGCTGCGCGACGAGGTTCGCGTCGAGCACGAGCTCCTTCATGGCCGGATTCAGCGCGGCGCCGTCGATCTGTGGTGCACCCGGTGCCTCGCGATCGCCGCCGGGACCGATCGCGGATGCAGCGATGCGCGCGACGAGCTGCGGGCCGATCTTCTCGAGCCCGCCGAGGCAGAGGTGCAGCGCGACCGGCTTGTCGAGCAACGTCAGCTCGCTCGTGCGATCGAACACCGAGATGTTCGCGAGCTTCTCGGTAAGCATCGTGTTCGCGCGCGTTCTGACCTCGCTCGCGATCTGCGCCTTCGCTTCGGCCGACTTCTCGCCCGAGAACAGGTCGACGATCCAGTTCTGCAACGGACCGCCGACGCCCCAGACGTCGAACTGCCAGCCGGCGACCTGGACCTCGGGCAGCGTGTGCGCGAACGAGTCGATACACGACTCTTGCGCCGGCTTCGCGGTGAGCCGCGACCAGATGTGCAGCGTGCCGCCCATGCGGCCGGCGATCGGAATCGTCTGGAGCAGGCCTTGGCACTGACCGCCGAACCGAACGTCGAGGCTCGGCACGGTGATGTGCAGCCAGAGGTTGCCGAGGTCTTCGACGAGCTCGACGCGCACGACGCCTTGCTGCGCGGAGACTGGCCACGTCGTGCAGCGATCGTCTTGCGAGAGCACGTTCTTCATCATGATCTCGGCGGCGACGTCGATGGTGCCGGCTTGACCCGCAATGCTGCCCGACATCGCGGCGAGGATCGCGTCGTCGAGCACTAACGAGGCCGCGCTCGCGTTGTGACTGCCGTCGACGAGGAAGCGCGTTGCCATCAGCGTCCGCGTCGCCTTGCGCTCGTGACCGGCCTGGTCGCGCACGAGGATCGGCACGCGTGTGGTGCCCTGCGCGACGGCAACGGACTGCATGAACGCGCCGTCGTCGGCGAAGGTGCCGTTGATGTCGCCGATATCGACCGTCGCGAGGCCTTCGGTTGCCGTCGCCTTGCCTCGTACGGTCCAGTTCGTCTCGGTCTCGGGCACGACATAGCGATCGAGTCCCGACATATCGACCGTGATCGTCCAGCCCTTCGGATCGGGCGGCGTGTCATCGCCGGCTCTCGAACCCTGACAACCCAGCGCGACCACGACAAGCCAGTGCAGACGCATGTGTCCCTCCTGCCGCAGATCAGACGCTCTTATTGACGACACGTCAACAGTGTTGACTGTGAGTCAACAGTGCGCACGACGCTGCGCAATCTGTGCAGTAGTATCCGCGGATGCGACGATTCGAGGGCGGTAAGGACCGGTTCTGGGAGATCCGCATCGACGGCACGTCGGTGATCACGCGGAGCGGAAAGATCGGCGACAACGGCAAGGCGAACGCGCCCAAGAAGCTGCCGACGCGAGGCCGCGCCGAGCAAGATGTCGAGAAGCGGATCGCCGAGCAGCGCGCGAAAGGCTTCGTGGAGGTCACCGAGGTCGTCGCCGGCGAGCCGACCAATGACGCGCTCGAGAAGCAGATCATCGAGGAGCCGATGGATGGCGGGCGCGTCCTCGTCTACGCGGACTGGTTGCAAGGGCAGGGGCATCCGCGCGGCGAGCTCGGCGTGCTGCAGTCGCAGCGCGCGGAACGTCCCGGCGACACGGCGCTCGCGAAGGCCGAGCAGAAGATGTTCGAAGTGCACCCCGAGCTCGCGCCGACGCGCGTGACCGAAGCAGCGAAGCGAACGAAGAAGACCGGCGACACGGACGACGAGCGCACGACGGTCACCTGGGAGAACGGCTTCATCGTCGGCGCGCGCCTCGCACGTGCATCGGATCGCTTGCCGTACACGGTACGCGAGCTCGTCGGCGAGCTCCTGCGCCATCCCGCCGCGCGCTTCTTGCGCGAGCTGCGGATCGGCAGCCTCGGTCCCGACGAGCACGACTACGCCGATGTGATCGACGAGATCATCCGCGGCTGTCCGTCGACGCTGCGCACGCTCGCGCTCGTCGATCTGCCGCCCGGCACCGCCGAGCTCGTGTTCGCGAACCTCGCGGATGTCACACCGCTGCTCGATGCAACGCCGCTCCTCGAGGAGCTGCGCCTCGCCGGCAATCACGTCGAGCTCGAGCGCCTCGCGCTTGCGAAGCTGCGCCGCCTCGCGATCGCGACGAGCGATGAAGCCGTGCTCGCCGTGCTCGCGAAGGCAAAGCTGCCGGCGCTCGAGTCGCTGCAGCTGTCGTCGGGCGATGCGCCGATGCCGCCGGCCGCGCTCGCGAAGGTGCTCGGTCCGGCGTGGACTGCGACGAGCCTCGCGATCACGCGCACCGCGAACACCGACCAGCTCGTGCCGTACCTCGTGAAGTCGGCGCTCCTGCCGAAGCTGGCGCGCCTCGATCTCTCGGGCGGCACGCTCTCGGATACCGGCGCGGGCTTGCTCCTCGCCGCGCGCGACAAGGTCGATCACCTCGCCTACCTGGATCTCTCCGGCAACACCGTGTCCGCGACGATGACGAAGCAGCTCGCGAACCTGTGCGCGGACGTGCGCCTCGACAACCAGCGCGCGATCACGACGGTGCCGATCAGCGAGGCCGATCTGCGCCGGATGTCGCCCGATGCGAGCGCGCTCGCGAAGGCGCGCGAGATCGCGAAGCCGAAGCTGTGGCCGACGCTCGGCCGCGACGACGAGACGTACTGGGGCACGCATCGCGGCAGCGATCTCTACGAGGTCTACGTCCAGGTCCCGAGCCTTTCGAACGGCTGCAGCTGTCCGAGCGGTAAGCGGCCTTGCAAGCACACGATCGCGCTCGCGATCTTGGTGTCGTCTGGGCATGCGTTCGAATCGCGCAAGGTGCCGAGCGGCCTGACAAATCGGGCATCTTCTTCGCGCTACTACGGCTTCGGCGAGTAGCCGTACAACTTCCGCCCGGGCCGGGCGTTTGTATCTCCATGAAGCTCCCCGCAAATATCCTGGCCTTGTGCGTGACCGGTGTGGTGGCGACCGCAGGCTGCGAGACCGCGGTCGACTTCGAGCGCCGCAGCGCGCCGCCCACTCCGACGACCGCGAAGAAGGGCGTGCCCGAGCGGATCGAGATCATTCAAGAGCAGCCGTCCTACGCGCAGCCGCCACCGGCCGCCGCGCCGATCACGAAGGTCGCGCCGAAGCCGATCGCGAAGCCGACGATCATCCCGAAGCCGGCGCCGGTGTCGAAGGCCCATGTCTGCGGTCCGTGCGGCATGGGATGATCACCACCGGGTGATTCACGTCGGGTTCTCGCTGTTCGACACCGAGGCGCAGCGCATCGCCGCGCTGCCGCTGCTCGAAGCCGGCGCGATCGACGCGCTCGAATGGACGATCGATCTCGGCTGGCAGACGCCGCCGTCGGCATGGGTCGCCGCGCTGCTCGACTTCTACGCGAGCGAAGGCCGGCTCTACGGCCACGGCGTCGGCATGTCGCCGACGAGCGCGCGTCTGAACGATGCGTGGCTCGCGCGGTTCGCCGGTGAGCCCGCGCGCTATCGCCACGTCACCGAGCACTGGGGCTGGTCGCGGGCGCGTGGTCTCGTGCGTGGCGCGCCGATGCCATTGCCCGCGTGCGATGCCGTCGTCGAGATCACCGCTCGTGCCTTGCGCGCGCTCGCCGATCGCGCACGCGCGCCGGTCGGTCTCGAGAACCTCGCACTCGCGATGTCGCAAGACGATGTCGACGCGCAGCCCGCGATGCTCGCGCGCGTGCTCGACGCCACAGACGGCGTGCTTCTGCTCGACCTGCACAACGTGTGGTGCCAGGCCGTGAACTTCGAGCGCGACGTGCGCGAGCTCGTCGCGCAGTATCCGCTCGAGCGCGTGCGCCAGCTCCACGTCGCCGGCGGTAGCTGGTCGACGATCGGCGGCACGCAGTTCCGTCGCGACACGCACGACGCGCTCGTGCCCGAGGAGGTCATGGACCTCGTCGCGTGGGCGATCCCACGTTGTTCCGCGCTCGAAGCGGTGATCCTGGAGCGCATCCCCGACGGGCTCGGCGATCAAGATGCGTGGCGCGCAGAATTCACGCGGCTCGCGGCCGTCGTGCGCGATGCCGAACGAGCACCGCGCATCGCGCCGCCGACGCCACCGCCGCATGCACTGTCGGTGGCCACCGTCGTCGACGTCGCGCGCTTTCAAGACGCGATGATCGCCGCGCTCCTCGCGGGCGGCGACGTGCGCGGCGCGATCCTCGCGCATCCCGGGGCGCGACCGTTTCGCGACGAGGTCTCGCGCTGGGACGCACGTGCGATCGAAGTCGCCGTGCTGCTCGCCGCGCGCTGGAGCGTCACGGAGTGATCAAGGCGTCTCGCCGGCGACAGCGGTGATGTCGCCAGCGCTCCACGAGCCGGGGCGCTTGTAATAGAGCTCGCCGACGTGATTCGCGGACGTCTCGAACAGCACGCTGTTGTAGCCATCGCTGCGGACGTAGACGGCCGGGTTCGTGACGGAGGACGTCGCGCTCGTGGCCGCGGTCAGGTTCGTTGTCGCGGCCGTGACCTGGATGAGCTGGCTCGACGTGTTGCGGAACATGACCGCGTCGACCGCGTCGCTGCGTACGTACGCGACCGGCTGACCGACGGCGTTGCTGCTGATGTGCTCCCACGACCACTGGCCGCCGCTCAGCGAGAGCTCGACGATCTGACCGCTGTCCTGGCGATAGATGATCGCGTTCGTGCCATCGCGCTTCGTGAACGCGAACGGGCGATCAACGGCATCGGGTGCGCCGGCGATCGACGACACCGAGCCGATGCTCCAGTTCCCGCCCACCTGCTGATAGAGCTCGTACACGTTGCCACTCGTCGCCCGGAACACGACCGCGCTGTAGCCATCCGAGCGCGCGTTCGCCATCGGGTCGCTCGATGCGACGATGCTGCTGCCGGCCGCAGCGGTCAGATCTGTCGCGATGAAGCCTCGCGAGCCGCGGCGCAGCTCGATGATGTGGCCGGTCGTCGCGCCGCGATACACGACGGCGCTGACACCGTCGGCGCGCACGTACGTCGTCGGATTCCCGGCAGCGAGCTCGGCGCCGGTGAGGTTCGTCAGGTCCGCTTCGTTGGTCCAGCCGTTGCTGCTCGTGCGCAGCATCTGGATGATGTGGTTGGTCGAGCTGCGGAACACGATGGCGTCGACGTTTTCGGCGCGACGATACGCGGTGAGCTTGCTCGCGACGGTCGCGATCGGGTTGATGACGTTGACCGACCACGTCCCGCCGGTGAGCTTGAGCTCGTGGATGTTTCCGTTGTTCGCCTTGTGGATGACGGAGCTCACGTTATCGCTGCGCACGAAGCCGACGACGTCGTTCGCGTTGCCCGCGCGCGAGCCGTGCTTGAGCGCACCGCGCCATCCCGAGGCCGTCGCGACGGTGCCGATGTTGTCGTGCAGGTGGCAGGTCGAGCTCGTGTGGTTGTAGGCCTCGCAGTTGCTCGTCTTCTCGCACGCGTACTGGCACTCGAGCTCGGTGCCGGTGAACGATTCGATCGCAGTGCCCGAGTACAGCGTGTTCGACTGCGGGGGCAGGCCGCGCCACTTGTACTCGATGTTCGTGAGGATCCAGTTCAAGTGGAGCGGAACGCTCGTGTAGATGTTGTAGTGATCGAACGGCTCCCACCAGCGTCCCCAGAGCGTCCCGAGCACCTTGCTGCCGTGGTAGAAGGGCCCGCCGGAGTCGCCCGGGTCCGTGTGAACGTCGACGGTGTAGAACCGGCCGTCGTTGTCGTTGTCTCGCTGTGTGTAGTCGGCGTGCTGCAGCAGAATGGCGGTGCTGTTGGTTTGTCCACTGTGCTGGCCGGCGCCGACCTTCTTGCCGTACGCGTCGGTGCCGGGATAGATCCACGCGAGCGTCGCCTGATGGCCTTCGAGATCGCGTTCGCTGCCGGCGCCGCTCAGCGGCACCGCGAGCTCGAGCAATGCGATGTCGGCGAACTTGTTCGAGCTGTCCCAGCAATCATCGATGTCGTTGAAACATGCGGTCGAGCTAACACCCGGTCGCAACGTGACATCGACGACGACCGCGCGCTCGCTGTTGTTGTCTCCGGGGCCTGTCGTGTAGAAGGTCACGAAGTCGCCTACGCTCGGCATGCAGTGTGCGGCGGTGATCGCGAATCGCGCGTTGACCTTGGTCGCCGTGCAGCCGGGTATCTTCACGGCGCGATCGAGCATGAATTGTGACGCCGGTGCGGTGCCGTCGCCGCTGATCTCCTGCGTGTCCTCCTCGAGCGAGGGCGGCTCGCTCTCGAGCATGCAGGCGCTGACGAGGGGTGTGATGAGACAGAGGTGTTGAAGCTTCATGCCGAGACGGAGCCAACACACCTCCGCGCGTCACGAGCTATTTCTCCTTTTCGGCGTCCTCGGCGTCGTCTGCTTCGTCGTCGTCATCCTCGTCGAGGTCGTCTTCCAGGCTCTCGTTCGGGATGGTGTCGCCTTCTTCGACCGCTTCGATCGGCGCGGCCGTCTCGATCCCCGACTCTTCATCGGGCTCGGCGAGCCGCTCGATCGCAGCCACGTGCTCGCCGTCGTCGACGCGCATCAGACGCACGCCCTGTGTGGCGCGGCCCTGGATCGAGATGTCGCGCACGCGCAGGCGGATGAGCTTGCCGCGATCGCTGATCAAGATCAGGTGGTCGTCGTCGGTGACGATGCGCGTGGCGCTGACGAGGCCGTTGCGGGCGGTCGTCTTGATGGCGATGACGCCCTTACCGCCGCGGTTCTTCGTCGGGTAGTCGTCGAGCGCGGTGCGCTTGCCGTAACCACGCTCGCATACGGTGATGAGCGTCGCCGCACCAGAGGATGACCGGCGGAACGTGACCATGCCGACCAGGCGATCGCCTTCGCGCAGGTTGATGCCGCGCACGCCGCCGGCGGTGCGGCCCATCGCGCGGGCCTTGTCCTCGGTGAATCGGACCGCGAAGCCCTTCGCGGACGTGACGAGCACGTCGTCGGCGGGCGTGGTCAGCGAGGCGCTGATCAAGCGATCGCCTTCTTCGATGTTGATCGCCTTGATGCCAGTCGCGCGCACGTTCTCGAACTGCAGGAGCGCCGTCTTCTTCACGGTGCCGGACTGCGTCGCGAAGAACACGCTCGTATCCTCGAGCCACTCCTTGAACGGCAGCATCGCGACGACCTTCTCGCCGTCCTGGAGATCGAGCACGTTGACGACGGGCTTGCCCTTCGCCGTGCGCGAGCCCTCGGGCAGCTCGAACACCTTCTTGTAGTAGGCGCGGCCCTTGTCGGTGAACAGCAGCACGTGATCGTGCGTCGACGCCGCGAACATGTCGGTGATGAAGTCACCTTCCGTCGACGACGCGCCGGTGATGCCGCGACCGCCGCGGCCCTGCGCTTCGTACTCGCGAACGCGCGTCCGCTTGATGTAGCCGAGGTGCGTCTTGGTGACGACGACGTCCTCCTCGTCGATCAGCTCCTCGGTGAGGATCTCGCCTTCCTCGTCGACGATCTGCGTGCGGCGCGCGTCGCCGAACTCGTCTTTGATCGCGCGCAGCTCGTCGGCAATCGCGCCGACCATCTTCTTCTCGTCCGCGAGCAGGCCCTCGAGGTAGTCCGTGGTGTCCCACAGCTCCTTGTATTCGGCTTCGAGCTTCTCGCGCTCGAGGCCGGTGAGCCGACCGAGCCGCATGTCGAGGATCGCCTGCGCCTGGCGCTCGGTGAGGTAGACGAACTGCCGCTCGCGTGCGGTCGCGACCTCGTCGGGCGGGCGACCCGCGCGCTCGAGGAAGCCGTCGAGCCCGCTCATCTTCTCGGCGACGAGCTTCACCTTGGCTTCGTCGGTGTCCTTCGACCCGCGGATGATCTCGATCACGCGGTCGACGTTCATCACCGCGAGGCCCAAGCCCTCGACGATCTCGCGGCGCGAGCGCGCCTCGCGCAGATCGAACAGCGTGCGGCGGGTGACGACCTCGCGGCGGTGCTCGATGAAGATCTGCAGTGCGCGGCGCAGCGTGAGCGTCTCGGGACGACCCTCGACGATCGCGAGCATGTTCACGCTGAAGGAGGTCTGCAGCTTCGAGAACTTCATGAGGTTCGCGAGCACGACCTGATCGCTCGCGTCCTTCTTGAGATCGAACACGACGCGCATACCGTTGCGGTTCGACTCGTCGCGGATGTCCGAGATGCCCTCGAGCTTCTTGTCGCGGACCATCTCGCCGACGGTCTCCACCCACTGGGCCTTGTTGACCATGTAGGGGAGCTCGGTGACGACGATCGCCTGCTTCACCTTGTCGGGCTTGCTCTCTCCGTCGGCGTCCGCCGCGCGTCCCTTCCGGATCTCCTCGACGTGCGCGACGCCGCGCACCTCGATCGCACCACGGCCGGTCTTGTACGCGGACATGATGCCGACGCGACCCTGGATGACGCCGCCGGTCGGGAAGTCCGGACCCGGGATGTGCTTCATCAAGTCGTCGTCGGTGAGGCGCGGATCTGCGATCAGCGCGAGGATGCCGTCGATGACCTCGCCGAGGTTATGCGGCGGGATGTTCGTCGCCATGCCGACGGCGATGCCCGTGCCGCCGTTGACGAGCAGGTTCGGGATCTTCGTCGGGAGGACGGTGGGCTCGAGCTCTTTATCGTCGTAGTTCGGCTGCCAGTCGACCGTCTCTTTGCCGATGTCCGCGAGCATCTCGCCCGCGAGCTTGGACATGCGGCACTCCGTGTAGCGCATGGCCGCCGGGGGGTCGCCGTCGACCGAGCCGAAGTTGCCCTGACCGTCGATCAGCAAGTAGCGCGTCGAGAAGTCCTGCGCGAGGCGAACGAGCGCGTCGTAGACCGACGAGTCGCCGTGCGGGTGGAACTTGCCGAGAACGTCGCCGACGATGCGCGCGCACTTGAGGTACGGGCGGTTGAACGTGTTGTTCATCTCCCGCTGCGCGTACAGGATGCGCCGGTGCACCGGCTTGAGGCCGTCGCGTGCGTCGGGTAACGCGCGCGCGACGATCACGCTCATGGCGTAATCCATGAACGAGTTCTTCATCTCCTGTTCGATGGAGATCGGCGTGATGTTGGAGCTAGATACGTCAACCATCAGCAGGCATTTCTATAGCCCGATCAGCGCGATCGCTCAACGCGAGCCGACCAGCGTTTTTGGGTGTTTTTCCGACGAAGAATAGGTGATCGTGACGTGTGCGTTTCGTGGTCGCACTCCTTGTCATTTGCGCGTGCGGGCGCCTCAATTTCGAGGCCCCGAGCGACGCCTCGTCCGAGGCCTTGACGATCACCTCACCGTCGCAAGACGCCGAGGTCGACGCGACCGTGACGATCACCGGCACCTGCCGATCGGGCGTCGCGATCACGCTCGGCGGAAGCGGTCTCCAGGGTCCGTCGACCGTGGCGTGCGCAGCCGGCACGTTCGCGACGACGGTCGCCTTCTCCGAGAGCGACGGCACGAAGCTCCTCACCGTCACGCAGGGCCCGGTCTCGATCACGCGAACGTTTCACCGCGTCACGCCCGCGAAGCTTCGCTCGTCGTCGGTCGCGACCCAGGGCTCGCAGGGGTCCACCGTCGACTGCGACCTCGTGATCGCGCGACCGTTCGAGGTCCATGCGGGTGACCTCGTGTTCGGGATGATCTACGCCGACACCGGCAACACCGGTACCGTCTCGACCCCCGACTTTCAGCGCACCGGACTCGATAAGTTCTCGCACGTCGCGTTCTGGAAGGTCGCGGCCCAGGACGAGCCGACGGCGTACACGTTTCATGTCGTCGCCGGCACCGGGGGCGGTGACACCTGCGAATCGGCCGGCGTGCTGCTCGCGTTCTCTGGGGTCGCAAGCACGCCGATCCTCGCCGAGAGCGCGGTCTTCGACAGCAACGATGCCAGCGTCGTCGCGCCCGGTGTCACGACGCCGAAGCGAGGGGTTCTCGTCGCTGCGTGGGGCTCGAACGGACCGATGCCCGGCTTCGCGCAGACCGGCATGGAGATCGGCGCGATGGCGGTCTCGCCGGGTGACTTCGCGAACGTGCTCGTCGCATTTCAAGGCGTGCAGCCCGGACCGACCGGCGATCGCACCGCGACGCTTCCGGCCACACGCGCGGCGGCCGCAGGGCTGTTCGTCCTCGACGGCAAGCCGTAACGTTGCCGACCCCTATCTGTAGGGCCCACTGCGAAACGCATCGCTCGCCCACCACGCGGCGAGCTCGATCGCGGCGCCGAGCCGTTCCCTATCGGCGATCGCGCCGTCGAAAGCGATCTCGACATCGTGTGCGCGCACGGTCGTTGCGCTCGGGCGGCCGGTGTCGAGCAACTGCGCGGCGCGCGCATCGATCGGTAGCGTACCGCCGGTGGCATCCGCGGGCGGCGGCCACGCGGCGCGCGGCAAGCCTTCGCTGATCAGCGAGAGCGTCTGACCGCCGCTGCCGTGGCGATGCGCGCTGACGATCGTGCGCAGCCGGCCCGGATCGCCAGGACCGAGGCGACGCACGATGTGCACGAGCACGTCGACGTTGCCGCGGCGCACGCGCAGTGCCGGCTTGCCACCGACCTCGATGCGTCGCGCGGGCTCGCCGCCGAGCTGGCGGCCGAGCGTCGCGAATGCTTTGGCCCAGCGCTGTGGGCGACCGGCGACGAGGAGCGACGCCATCAGCATGTCGGCCATGCGATCGGTCGACGGCTCGGGATCGCGGCGGCGTGCGGAGACCTCGTCGTTCGAGACCTCGTGCACCCACTGACCGTCGCGGAACATCAGCGCGGTCTGGCGCTCGGGCAGGTGCGACGAGACGTAGCGCGACGCGAGCAGCGCGGCCCGCGCGGTCTGATCGAGCCACACGCCGGCGAGCGCGAGGTCGTTGGTCTCGACGAGGAAGCTATCGTCGAACGACGACGCGCGCGGCAAGCCATCGTTGGCATGGCGATCGTTCCACTTGAGCGTGAGCTCGAAGCCATCGGTGCACGGCAAGCCGACGGCGACACGCGCGTGTGGCAGCATCTCGAGGCGCGCGCGATACCAGACGTCGTCCTGCAGGACCTGGGCGTGGACGATGCTGCCGTCGAGATGCACGCGCGCTTCGTCGAAGCGCTCGTTGATCGCGCGCAACAGCGCTTCGCTCATCGATCAGATGATAGCTCACCGAGCAAAGACTGCCGGTGGAATCCTGTAGACCGCGGCTTCGCAGACTTCCTTGCCGTCGACCTTGTCGCGGTGGCGCGCGTACACGTAGACGCTGCCGTCGGTCGCGGTTGCTAACCCGTCGATGGACCACGGTCGCACGTCGAACAGTTGGTCACCTTCGATCGTTCGCAGCACCGTGCCATCGGCCGCGAGCTGAACGACCTGCGGACAGTTGTGATCGAGGATGCATGCGCCGTCGCCACAGGCGGCCATCGCCGCGACATGACAGAGGCGCACGCCGAGGTCGTCGAACTTCGTGTACGTGCGGTCGCCGACGGCGAACAGCGCGCGTGCCTTGTCGTCGATGCGCGCCGACTTCGCCTTGCACGCGCCCGCCTTGCCGAGCGTGATCTCCTCGATGCCCTTGCGCTGCGCGAGCAAACGCTTCCCGATCTTGACGAACCCGTGGAAGCCGAACTCCTGCGTGCACGCGGGCTCGACCTTGCCGCGGTCGACGCGAAACATGCCGACGAGAAAGTCGTGCGCGTAGATCGCATCGCCCGCACGCGTGAGCCCCCACGCGACGCCGCCCGACCGCATGTAGATCGGGCCCTTGCCGACGACCTGCGGCCGCGGATTGTCGGGCGGCAGCTCGATCGGCTCGCCCGCCGGCGCGAGCTTGCAGTCTTCGTCCGCGGTGTAGCGATGGAGCTGCTTCTCGTTCGTGACATAGATCGTGCCGGCGGCGTCGATCGCGATGCCCTTGCTACTGCCGGTGCACGTCGTCGCGAGCGGCGGGCCGCCGACCGCGCAGCGCTTCGCGAAGCCGGTCCCGGGCGCCTTTGGCTTGGTGACGGAGATCGTGATCTTCCCCGGGGATGCGCCCGCATCCGTAGTGGCGACCACAGGCGCTGCATCCGGGGCGCGCCGACCGGTTTTATCGGCGCCGGCTCGTCCTTGGAGCACGCGAAAAACCCGAGGACGACGACGACCCGAATGTTAGTGTGCGCCCGTCTTGGCGTTGCCATCGATCCAACTCGGACCCTATCAGCTGCACGAGCGGATCGGTGAGGGAGGAAACGGCCAGGTTTATCGCGCGACCGGTCCAACAGGCACCGTCGCGGTGAAGCTGATCGGAAATCCGAACGACTTCGACGAAGCGACGCTCGCGCGGTTCAAGCGCGAGATCGCCGCGCTGGGCGAGCTCTCGCATCCGAGCCTGATCGCGATGCTCGACCACGGCGTCGACGCCGAGCTCGGTCCGTACCTCGTGCTGCCGCTGCTCGCCGGGCCCACGCTGCGCGATCTCTTGAAGGGCCGCGCCGTGTGCCCGGAAGCCGCGCTGCTGCTGATCCTGCCGATCGCCGAGGCGACGGCCGCGCTCCACAAACGCGGGTTCGTGCATCGCGATCTCAAGCCGGAGAATGCGATCGCGACGCCCGACGGCACGATCACCGTGATCGATCTCGGCCTCGCGTGGGGCGAGAACATGACGCGCCACACGGAGTCGGGCGCGGCGGTCGGTTCGATCGGTTACATGAGTCCCGAGCAGCTCGATGGCCGAGAGGTCGCGGCGGCCGCCGACGTGTTCGCGATCGGCGTGATGCTGTACGAAGCGATCGCTGGCAAGCGGCCCTTCGCGCGCTCGCGTCCGACGGAAGAAGTCGCGGCGACGCTGCTCGGCTCGTACGCGAAGCTGACGGCCGCCGATCGCCGTGCGAGTGAAGAGCTCGCCGACCTCATCGGTGCGTGCCTCTGGCTCGACACCACGAAGCGACCCGCGATCGACGAGCTCGTCACGCTGCTGCGGGCGCAGGTCGACTGGACCGACGACATCGCGGACGAGCGCGCCGCAGCGATCGCGGATCCGGTCGGCTATCAAACGCGCGTCGCAGCGTTTCGGGTGCGCCGGCTCGAGCGCATCGCGCGCGAGGCGATCGATGCAGGCAAGCCGTTCGTCGCGCTGTCGACCTGCGATCGCGGCCTCGCCTACGTCCCGGATCACGCCGCTCTCGTCGAGCTGATCGCGAAGGCAGAGTCGGCGACCGCCGGAACACCGAAGCCGGCACCTGTCGTCGAGAAGCTCGAGCCCGTGAAGCGGGCCAGATCGAACACGCCGTGGATCGTCGGCGCGACGATCGTCGGCGTCGCCGGCATCTTCGCGTTCGCCTGGTATCAGACGCAGAAGGAGGATCCGTGGGCCGTGAAGGCGTCGCCGGCTCCGGTGGTGACCACGGCGTCTGCGATCGCCCCCGAGGACAAGGCGCTCGTGCGTGACTTCGTGGGCCTGTTCAGCAAGGCACTGGATTCGAAACCGTCGCCGACTTTTTCGTCGGAAACGGGGGCACCTCTTCCGACGACGGCGACCGGCTGGTTCGAGCGCGCGAGATCGCAGCAGCCCGCCGATGCGGTCGCGAGCCTGCGCCAGGCGCTAACGCTCAACCCCGAGTGGCCCGAGGCGCAACACGCACTTTGCCTCGCGCTCGCGGCGACGAAGGATGACGGCGCGATCGACGTGTGCACGAAGTCCGTCAAGCGCGACCCGCGCGACCTCAGCCTGCATGCCGCGCGCGCGTCCGCGTTGATGCACGCGAACCGTCACGCCGAAGCCCTCGCAGATCTCGATGCGGTCGTCGCGGCCGATCCGTCGCCGAAGTGGCGGCGCGTTCGTGCGTCGGCGCGCGCCGCCGCCGGCGACGAAGCCGGTGCGCAGAAGGATCTCGCACACGCGTGCGAGCTCGGCGATGCGGTCGCGTGTCAGGCCAAGCGCTGATTTGCCGTACGCGTGGTAAGCGAAGGCATGGGCAACCGATTGGCCGCCGAGAGCTCGCCGTATCTGCGGCAGCATGCCGACAACCCGGTCGACTGGTGGTCGTGGACCCCCGAGGCGTTCGCGGAGGCGAAGCGGCGCGACGTGCCGATCTTCGTCTCGATCGGCTACGCCGCCTGTCACTGGTGCCACGTGATGGCGCACGAGAGCTTCGAGGACGCGGCGACGGCGAAGTTGATGAACGAGAAGTTCGTCAACGTGAAGGTCGATCGCGAAGAGCGCCCCGACGTCGACGCGATCTACATGAACGCGATCCAGGTGATGGGCGAGGGCGGTGGCTGGCCGCTCTCGGCGTTCTGCTTGCCCGATGGCCGGCCGTACTTCCTCGGCACGTACTTCCCGCTGCAGCCGCGGTTCGGTCGCCCGAGCTTCCAGGATCTCTTGAACGCGATGAGCGACGCGTACAGCAAGCGCCGCGCCGATGCGGAGGACAACGCGCTCGCGCTCGTCGATGGACTGCAGCGCGTCGACGATCACTACCGGCGCAGCGCGCATGGTGCGGATCCGCAGCGGCTGCAGCAGTCACTGATCGTCGCCGCCGCGCGCCAGCTCGCCGAACGCTGCGATCCGCAGCATGGTGGGCTCGGCGGCGCACCGAAGTTTCCGTCGAGCTCGTCGCACGATCTGCTCGCGCGCGGTGGGCGCTTTCCGCTCGGCCAGCCGTCGCGCGAGGCGTTCGACAAGTGGGCGCGCGGGATGGCCGAAGGCGGCATCTACGATCACCTCGGCGGCGGTTTCGCGCGCTACTCCGTCGACGCGAAGTGGCTCGTGCCGCACTTCGAGAAGATGCTCTACGACCAGGCGCAGCTGCTCGGCGTCTACGGCAGCGTCGTCGCCATGGGCGGTCCGTTTTCTACGCGCGCGGGTGAAGTCATCGCCGAGACCGTTAACTTCCTCGAGCGCGAGCTCTCCGACACAGGCGGCGGGCTGTGGTCGTCGCTCGATGCCGACAGCGAAGGCGAAGAGGGCAAGTTCTACGTGTGGACGCCGCCGCAGCTCCGCGAGGTGCTCGGGCCTGCGAACGCGCTCGTCTTCGCGCAGGCGTACGGCGTCACCGACGGCGGCAACTTCGAGCACGGCACGTCGGTGCTCTCGCGGATCGCGCCGCGCACGTCGCCGTTCGAGGAGGAGCAGCTCGCCGAAGCGCGCGCGAAGTTGTTCGCCGCGCGGAGCAAGCGCGAGCGGCCGGGCACCGACGACAAGGTGCTCTCCGGCTGGAACGGCCTCGCCATCAGCGGGCTCGTCGCCGCGTGGCGCGCACTCGCACACGAGCCGGCCCGCGCGCTCGCGCTACGGATCGGCGCGTTCCTTCGCGATCACATGGTCGACGGCAACCGCATCGCGCGCGTGTTTCACGAGAATAAAACGAAGGACCTCGACGGCACGCTCGACGACTACGCGTTCTGCGCGCAGGCGTTCCTCGATCTCGCGGAGATGACGAACGACCGCGCGTGGTGGGATCTCGGCACGAAGCTGCTCGGCGCCGTGCGCGAGCGCTTCGTCGCGGAGGAAGACGGCGTGGTCGTGTTCTACCTCGCACCCGCCGGTGATCCGCTGCTCGTGCATCGGCCCGAGTCGCATCACGACGGCGCGATCCCGTCGGGCGCGGCGCTCGCGGTCCACGCACTCGTGCGCGTCGGCCTTGTCGCCGGTGACGCCGCTGCGCTCGCGCTCGCCGAGAAATACCTCGTCCAGCGCCTCGCCGGCACCGCGACGGTTAACGCCTGGGCGACCTCGTCGCTGCTCGCCGCGCTCGACCTCTATCTCGACAGCAAGGTGCTCGTCGTCACGGACGGCGCGAATCGCGAGACGTTGCTCTCGGCCGCGCGTCGCACGTACGCGCCGACCTTGTGCATCGCGGGACCGTGGGCCGCGGCGTCGGTCCTCGAGGGAAAGACCGGCGATTCGCGCGCCTTTGTCTGCACCGGCCCGACCTGCTCTCCGCCCGTCACCGAGCCGGCCGCGCTCCTCGAGCTTCTGAAATAAAACGCGGCGTTTGGGCGTTCTTGGCTTCATGCGGGCCTCCCTCTGGATCGCTTCTGGACTCCTCGTCGGGAACATCGTCCTGAATCATCAGACTGCGCCGCGCACGCCGCAGGTCAAGCCGCTGATCGTGGAGCCGCTGATCGTCGAGCCGCCGAAACTGCGCGTCGCGAGGGACACGCCCGACGCGCAGCGCCTGCAGTGGTTCTGGCAGGCGAAGCACGGCGCGTTCGCACCGCCGAAGTGCGAGCAGTACGATCCACTCGCGACGCTCGATGCCGACATCGATCCGACGCCGGGTCGCGAGCACGTCGTCGGCAATCGCCGGTTCGGCGTCGCGATGTACGCCGAGAGCGGCACGCTGCTCGCGCACATGGAGCCGATCGGTTGCGCTTCCCCTTCGAACGGCGACCAGTCGCTATCGTTGACGTTCGACGATCGGCTGATCGTGCGTACGCGCCAGCTGAAGGCCGACGGCGAGCACCTCGACGCGCACGTCGTCGAGCGCCGCGCCGACGAGCTTCACACGCAGCTCACGCTCGACGTCGGCGGCGAGCGCGCTGATGCGTTCCACGAGTGGCAGGTCGAGGGCCGCATCTACATGCGCACCGACGAGCTCGAGGTGAAGTACCACGGTCGCGAGCGCTCACTTGGTGGCGCGTGGGAAGCGGTCGACGATCACTGCACGTGGCAGCTCGCTACGCGCTCTTCTTCATGCCGTAGATCATCAGGAGCGCGAACACCAGAACCGGAATGAGGTACGGCAGGACGATCAATCCGCCGAGCGCGAACCGATCGAACCCGACGATGAACTCGAACCACGTGATCGCAGCCGCGATTAAGAACGCGCCGATCGCCTCCGGCCAGTCGGTCTCCATCTTGAGGCCGAGCCAGAAGATGACGGCTCCGATGAGGAACGTCACCGTCGCGAGCGACCAGCCGGGAAGCCCGAAGAAGTCCTTCACGCCCGAGCGCATGCCGTCGGGGTTGTTCCACGTCAGGTTGATCACGACGATGATCCCGACGAGCAGGATCATCAAGATCAGATAGGACCAGACCCGCGAGCGGCCTTTGCCCATGAACTCGCGTTCGACGACTTCGGGATCCCCCATGGGGACATCGTAGCTCGCTACCTGGCGGCGCGCGCGCGTTCCAACAGATTCTTGCGGACCGCGGGCAAGCGCCCGGCTTGCTGCAGCGGCTCGAGGAGATCACGTACGGCTTTCCACGATGCGGCGCGGTCCGCCGGCGTTCGCGCGAGCTCCGCGTAACCGGCGTGGATCTCCGCGAGGAAGCCCGGCCACTGTGGATTTTGCGGCGCGCGCTGCGAGCCGGCGAGCGCGACCGTGATCGCTTCGTCGAGCGCGGCCTTGCGCCCCTTCTCATCGTTCGCGACGCGGTCGCAGTCCGCGTGCGCGAGCATCCCTTGCGCGAGCGTCTCCTTCCACTCGTTCGAGACGGCGTCGGCGGCGACCAGCGCGCGCGCCTTCTCGAGGCCGGCGTCGATTAGCTCCTTTCCGCGCTTCGCGTCGGTCTTCGCGACGAGCTTGCCGAGCGCGATCTCCGTCGAGGCGAGCTCGTTGCGGAAGCCGGTCTGCGCGGGCGCTTCGCTGGCGAGTTGCTTGCGGATCGCGAGCACTTCCTCGTGATGCGCGATCGCGCGCGCGTTCTCGTTCTTCAGCGCGAACGCGTTCGCGAGCTTGTGCAGCGACCACGCGGTCGCGCGGCGATACGGCGCGCTCTTCGGATCTTTTTCCGCGAGCTTCCTGCGGATCTGCAGCGAGAGGTCGTAGCGCGCGATGCCCTCGTCGTACGCACCCAGATAGAGGAGGCCGTCGCCGGTGCGCATGTACGAGCGCGACACGTCCATCTGCCACGTCGAGTTCTTCGGATCGCGCGCGAGCAGCTCCTTCTGCGCTTCGGTCGCCAGCTCGAGCTGCGCGAGCCCTCCACTGAAGTCGCCGGAGTCGAGCAACGCGAAGCCGAGGTCTGCGAGCAAACCGCCGCGGCGCCGCTTCCACAGCGTGTTCTGCGGATCGCGCTGCACGAGCGCGTTCATCAGCGGCAGCGCCTGCTGGTAGGTCTCGATCGCGCTCTTCGCATCGCCGGTCTGGCGCTGCAGCTCCGCGATCGCGTCGTGGACCTCGAGCACTTCTTCCTGCACGACCATGTGGTCGGGCTCGCCCTCGAGCACGGTCTCGCGGAGGCGCAGCGCCTTGCGATACGACACCAGCGCCGCCGTGGACTCGCCGCGCACTTGATGGATCGAGCCGACCTTCAAGTGACTCGTCGAGAGCGCGCGAACCTCTTCGCTCGGCCGGCTGCTCGTCTGCGCGCTCGCGCGTTCGCGATCGCCCTTCGCGGCCGTGTACTCCTCGTACGCCTGATCGAGCTTGCCATCGTTGCGCAGCAGATCGCCGAGGCGGTCGTGGTTGTCGGCGGCCCAGAGCAAGACCTCGCGATTGTTCGGCGCCTCGGCGCGCAGCGCCGCGAGCTGGTCCTTCGCGTTCACGTAGGCCGCGAGCGCCTCCTGCTTGCCGCGCGTCTGCTGGATCGTGCCCATCCAGTAGTCGAGCCTTGCGATCATCGCGCGCTTGAAGAGCGTCTTCGGCGAGCGGTCGCTTCCCACGGCGTGCGCGAGGAGCTGGCGGCCCTTGCCCCACGTGTCGAGTGCGCGATCCGAGTGACCGCCATCGCGCTCGGCGCGCCCGACGAGCTCGATCGCGATCGCCATGCGATCGACGTCGCCGAGTGGCATACCGCCCGGCATCCGGGCGAGCGTGTCGTAATACGTGCGGACCTCGCCGCCGAGATTCGACAGCAGATCGATACGGCCGATCGCGACCAGTCGATCCTTCATGTCGTTCAGCATCTCGTCGATCAGCTTCTCGGCAGCCTCGCGTCGCGCGTCGGCGATCGCGGCTTCGCGCTCGGCGCGATCGCGCGCCTCGACGACGTTGTGCACGGCGAACGCGCCGCCGACCGACATCGCGACCGTCGCGATTGCCCCGATCGTCACGGCGGCGCGGTGCTTCTTCACGAACCGCGCGAGCCGCTGGAACCGCGTGTAGCGATGCGCCGAGACGAGCTGGCCCGTGAGGAAGCGGCGGAGCTCTTCGGCGAGCTCGCCTGCATTCGGATAGCGATTCGCGGGCTCCTGCGCCATCGCGCGCTCGACGATCGCGACGAGATCTTCCGGCGCACCCGCCTCGCGCCGGCCGAGCGGAACCACGCGGCCGAGCACGGCGGCGGCGATCACGTCCGTCGCGGTGCGGGCGTTGTACGGCGGCACGCCGGCGAGCAGGTGATAGAGCATCGCGCCGAGCGCGAACACGTCGGCGCGCTCGTCGACGGGCTCGCCGCGCGCCTGCTCCGGCGCCATGTACGCGGGCGTGCCCATCACCGCACCGGCGACGGTCAACGTCGACGACGTGTCGTTGATCTTGCGCGCCGGCCGATCGGCGACGGTTTTCTTCTCGGCGGGCGAGCGCTGCGCCGACTCCGGGCTATCGCCGGCTTCGAGATCCTTCGCGAGCCCCCAGTCGATCACGACGGTCTCGCCGAACTCGCCGATCAAGATGTTGCCGGGCTTGAGATCGCGGTGCACGACGCGCTGGCTGTGCGCGTAGGCGATCGCGTCGGTTGCCGCCGCGATGCGCGGCAACAGTGCGAGCCGATCCTCGAGCGTGCGCGCGTCGGCGATCACGCGATCGAGCGGGCGCCCCGAGACCAGCTTCATCGCGAAGAATGGCTCGCCACTCGGCCAGCGTCCCGCCTCGTAGACCGGCACGATGCCCGGATGCTGGAGGCGCGCGGTGATCAGCGCTTCGCGTTGAAACCGCGTGAGCTGCTCGCCCGCGGGCTCGAGGAGCTCCTTCAGCGCGACGCGCCGGCCGAGGCGTTGATCGTCGGCGGCGATGATGCGGCCCATGCCACCGCGCGCGATCTCTTTCTGTCCCGCGTAGTGCTCGTCGGAGACGAGCGGCAACGGCGGCAGCGAGCCGGCCACGGGCGCGTCGTGCGTCACCTGCGCGTCGAGCGACGAGCTTCGAGAGCTACGCTGCGACGTCCCGACCGGTAGATCGACGGGCGGCACCGGCGTGGCGCGCGCTTGATCCGACGTCGGCGCGACGGTCGCGGCGTACGCGTCCTCGGGAGACACGGCACCGATGCCTGTCACCGCGCGCTTGCGCGGCGCTGGTCCCTCGTCGGACGCCATGTGTGGCAATGATAGCGCCATGCTCCACGTCGTACGAGCGGGCACTGGACCACGCATCCTGTTGATTCACGGTAGTGCGGCGGACCATACGACCTGGTCGATCCAGCTTGCATCGCCATTGCGCGAGCGGTTCGAGCTGGTCGCCTACAACCGCTCGCTGGCGACGACCGTCGAGGCGCAGGCCGACGAGGCGCGCTCGCTGCTCGAACCCGAGCAGCCCGCGATCGTCGTGGGCTCGAGCTTCGGCGCGGTGATCGCACTCGATCTGATCCGTCGCCACTCGGTCGCGGGCGCCGTCTTGATCGAGCCGCCGATGGGCGCGAGTGACGATGTCGCCGCGGCGCCAGCGGCGTTCCTCGCTGAATACGATCGATGCGCGGCGGAGCAGGGCGGGCCCGCCGCGGCGGAGATGTTCCTGCGCACCGTGCTCGGCGACGCCGCCTATGCGCGCATGCCGCGCGCTTTCCAGGAGCGGTCGAAGAGCAAACACGCCGAGATCCGCGCGGACTCGGCCGCGCTGATCGCGTACCGGCCGCGCTACGCGGAGCTCGCATCCGTGACGACGCCGGTGCTCCTCCTCGGGGCCGAGAAGTCTGCGAGTTACTTCCGCCCCACGCTGGATGCGCTGTTCGCGTCGCTCCCCGACGCCCGCCTCGAGGTCATTCCCGGCGCCGGGCACATGCTGCATGCCGAGGCACATCGCAGGTTTGCGGACTCCCTGACGGCATTCACGCTTGCGTGCCTCTAGACGTTAGGTCAAGGTGCGCACCCCGTATGGCGTTCGAGACCGGTCCGTTGTTCGAGATCACGGGCGACGAGCGCCCACCCGCCGTCGTCGTCGCAGTGCAGCTGCCCGGTGTGACGGATCGCGAGCTCGCGTCCTCGATGGAAGAGCTCGAGCGGCTCGCGAAGACGCTCGGCCTCGAACCGATCGGCCGCATCACGCAGCGCCGCGGCCGGCTCGCGCCCGGCATCGTGCTCGGTGACGGCAAGCTCAAGGAGCTGGCCGAGTGGACCGGCGGCACGGGTGTCGTGCCCACGTTCTCCAAGCCGGGTACGAAGAAGGACGACGACGACGATCCGGAAGATGACGACGACGACGAGGCCGAGGAGCCTTACGACGACTCGCCGGCCGTGAAGCCAACCGCGAAGGCAAAGGTCGTGCTCGTCGATCACGATCTCGCGCCGACGCAGCAGCGCAACCTCGAGAAGGCGACCGGCGCCGACGTCCTCGATCGCACGAGCGTCATCCTCGAGATCTTTCATCGCCACGCGAAGACGCGCGAGGCACGGCTCCAGGTCGAGATCGCGCGCCTCAAGTATCTCGCGCCGCGCCTGCGTGAATCGGGCGGCGGAGGCGATCGCGTGCGCGGCGGCGTCGGTGGCAAGGGTGCGGGCGAGTCGACGCTCGAGCTCGATCGCCGTCGCATCCGCGATCGCATCGCGGAGCTGCGTGACGAGCTCGCATCGATCGAAGGTGGCGCGAAGACGCGCCGTGCCCGTCGCAGTGATCTGCCGACGGTCGCGCTCGTCGGGTACACGAACGCCGGCAAGTCTTCCTTGATGCGCTCGCTGACGAGCACCGACGTCTACATCGCCGACAAGTTGTTCGCGACGCTCGACACCACCGTGCGTCGCCTCGTGCCACCGACCGATCCACCGGTCCTGATCACGGACACGGTCGGCTTCATCAAGAAGCTGCCGCACGATCTCGTCGCGTCGTTCCGCTCGACGCTCGACGAGGCAGGCGATGCCGACCTCTTGCTGCACGTCGTCGACGCCTCGGATCCGGCGCTCGCCGATCACATCGCGGTCACGAAGGAAGTCCTCCGCGAGATCGGCGCCGACGAAGTCCCGACGTGGCTGCTCCTCAACAAGATCGATCGCGTCGACGAATTCGGCCGCAAGGCACTGACCGAGCGCTATCCAGGCGCCGTGCAGCTCTCCGCGAAGGATCGCCGCGACGTCCTGACGCTACGCGACGAGCTGATCGCGAAGTTCGCGGGCGCGCTCGAAGAGGACGACCTCGTCGTGCCGTGGACCGCGCAGCGGCTCGTACACCAGATCCACGAGAGCGCGACCGTGCTCGCCGAGGAGCACGACGAGCTCGGCACCACGCTGCGTGTTCGCGCGCCGGCAAAGACGCTCGAGAATCTCCGCGCGGCGATCGCCGCCGGCGATCAGAACACGAGCGCGTAGCTCACGTACGCGCCGTTATGTGCGGGCACGACGAACGTCGTCGAGCGCTGCGAGGATGACTCGCCGCTGCCGCGGATGAACAGATAGACGCTGATGCCCGCGAGCGCCGCGCCTCCACCGATCGTGGCCCAGCCGGGCACGGACGTCTCGCGCTGATACGTGCACGCGGCGTCGTCGCAGTCGCCGTCGACGGACAACAGATACGCGCCGACACCGAGCGCAGCGAGCCCCGCGCCGCCGGTCACCCACTTCCAGCCGCCCCACGGGCCCGACGATGCGGGCTTGTTGTCGAGATCGCCGATCTGCACGCCGCCGCCTTCGCCGCCCTTGGGGACGCTGTTGACGTCGCCGGCGAGCTGGATGTCGATGCCGGGTGCCGCGTTGTCGCCCGCGATGAAGCGCCCGAGCGCGCGCAGCTTGTCGACGGACGGATCGGGATCGAGGTTGATGCTACCGCGCCTGACTTCGCGACCGTTCATGAGGCTGACGAGCGAGCCGACGATCGCGGGCTTGCCGCGCACGGTGTCGATGCCGACCACGACGATGCCGCGTGCGGTGATCGCGTTCGCGAACGCAGCCGCGTACACCGACTCGAGCTTCTCGCGCGACGCCGCGTCGCTGAACTGAAAGCCCGTCCACTTCGGCGAGCTGTGCACGAGCGCGTCGAAGTCGGCGTCGATCGTGATCGTCGCTTCGTCGTTCGCCGCGACGCTCACGCGATGGACGCGCGACAGCTGCTTGCCGACCTGCACGAACACGCGGTACTCGCCGGGCAGGAGATCCGCGCGCGCCACGCCACCCGCGTTCTGAAACCGCTCGTTGATGAACACGACGGCGGCTTCGTTCGTCGCCTTCACGACGAGCTTGCCCTTGCCGGCCGTGTTCGCCTGCTTCTTCGCTTCCTCGAAGGCGTTGAACGCATCCGGTCCGTACGACGCGCGCGAGAGCTGCGTATCCGGGAAGCTCCGCAGGATCTCGCCGAACGTCGCGCGCGCGGCATCTTGCTCGCCGCTGCGCTGATACGACAGCGCGAGCGCGACCAGCGCCTTCAAGAGCTTCTCGCGTAGAGGCTGGTTCTGCGCGAACGCGCCCGGGTTCGCGTGCGCCGCATCGACGAGCGGCGTCAGCAGCTTCTCGGCTTCGTCGAAGCGGCCCGCGATCCACGCCTTGTGGCCCTTCTCGACCTGCTCGGAGAACTGCTCCGGTAGCCCGTTCTGGACGGTGCTCGGCCGCGACACGCGCTGCTCGAACCGCCGGCCGACGACCTCGGGCCCCGCGACGTAGCCGCGATTCGCGAGCTCGTCGAGCACGGGCGAGAGCAACCGGTTCGCATCCTCGGGCCGCGCCCCCGTGTACGACTCGATGACGATGCCGTCACCCGGGGCCGCATGCGCCGTCGACAACCCGACGACCATGATCGCGATGAGAGACCGCACTGCGTGCCCGAGTATCACAGATTCGAGCGCCGGGCGAAGTCTACGGATCGAGCTCGTCCGCACCGAGCTCGCACGCAGCGCCCGAGGGCCGTGCCTGATTATCGATGTCGCGGACCGTGCACGCGCCGCCCGCATCTTTGACCGACGCCGGGACCCGTGCCGGATCGAGGTGGAAGTCGAACGTGCCCGACGTCGGCATCTTGAACCCGAGGTCGACGCTGTCCATCGCGAGGACAAGTGAGTTGCCGTAGTTGCAGTTCACTCCAGTATGGGTCTGCGTCGTCCCGTCCGTCTTCACAGTCGCTCCGGAGCCTTCGCTGTTCCGATAGACGATGTTGCCGGTCGCCGAGACGTTCGGCGCCTGACAGTGAAACCCGCCGCGATTCAAGAGGCCGCTGCTGCCGTTGTACGCGATCGTGTTGAACTCGAACTTCGAGGTCATCTGATTCGCGGTGACGCGAACGCCGCCCTTCTCCGAGGGCGTCACGCTATCCGTGTTGCCGTTCTGGGTGAAGAAGTTGCTCGTGACGTCGAGCAGGTGCGTGCCCTCGATGTTTGCACCGCCGCCGTCGTTGTTGAAGATGTTCGACTGCGTGAGGGTCAGCTTGCCGCTTCCCAGCGACGTGATGCCGATCCCGCCGTTGTTGATCACCTTGATGCGCTTGAAGCTGAGCGCGCCCGACGAGCCGCTCAGGATCGAGATGCCGTGACCGTTGGCTCCGGTCGCACCGCTGAGCTGCAGATGGAACATCGAGACGACGCTGGTGCCGTCGATGCGCAAGATCTCGTTGCCACCGGGCCGTGTCAGGATCGCCTGCGGCATGGTCTCGCCGTAGATCGCCAGGCTGCGATTGTCGATCGTCACGGTGCTGGTCTCAATGACCGTGCCTTTGATCTTCATCGTCGTGCGCAGCGGCGTGATCGTCAGCGCGTAGCTGACCGTTCCGCACGGCACCTCGAACGTGCACGTGCCGGTGTTCGGCGTGCCGCCTTCGACATAGAGCACGTCCGTCTTCACCGCACACATGCCGCTGTCGAGGCAGACAGCAGACTCACAATCCGCCGAGGTCTTGCACGCGCGACAGCTGTTCGACCCCATGTCACAGATCGGCGTGTTGTCGCCGCATGCGCTCTTGTCGGCCTGGGTGCACTGCACGCACTCCATTGCTTCGCAGATCGTCTTGTTTGGATCCCCGTCGCAGTCGCTCGACATCTGGCACTTCATCGGCGCCGCGTCGGGCTTGTCGCACAGCATGTTGTCTTTCTCCTCGCAGAAGTGCGGGTTCTTGACCTTGCAGCCGACGACGACGACGAGACAAAGACTCAGGAGTGCAGCACGCATGAGTGGCTCCAGCTTGCAGAAAGGCATCAGAACGTTCCAGCCCAACCAACGAAACCGCTATCGGGTGTGACCGAGGCGACAGGCGCAGACGATCGCTTCGTGCGGAACAACAAGTAACCGCCAATACCGCCCACGACGAGGCCGCTGAGCGCGAGCCCGACGCCAAGTGGACCGGTGTTTCGATAGAACTCTTTTTGCGTGCCGACGGGCTCGGGCTCGTCTTCATCCATCGCGAACAGGACGAGCCCGGTGGCGAGCATCACGCCGCCGCCGCCGAGCAGGATGAACGGGAAGAAGTTTGTCGAGGCGTGGCTCTTCATCAGGACGTCGACCTGCGTGGTCTCGCCGCGGCGAACGTCGAAGTCGCGCGCGTCGTCGCCGTGGCCCTCGGCCGAGAGCGTGACCTTGTGCGCGCCGCTCTTGAGGTCGTACTCGAGCGGCGTGACGCCGATCGCGTTGCCGTCGATGACGACGCGCGCTCCGGGCGGTGTCGACGTGATCTTCACCTTACCGGCGTCCTTCGAGTTGCCCACGGTGAGCGCCCCCATCAGCTCGTCGGCCGTGCTGCGCAGCGTGACGTCGGTGCAGCGCTCGCAGTAGCGGCGCTCCGCGATCGGATCGCGCCCCTTGTCGAACCAATACGCGGTGAGCGTGACCGTCTTGTCGGAGGCGTCGACCTTGAGGTCGACCTTCGCGAACACGACCGCCTGCGTCTTCGAGCGCTTCTCGACGACCTTGCGCGCGCAGACCTCGTCCTCGATGACGAAGCAATCTTGCAGCGTGTTGATCGCATCGGGCGGCAGCGGGGCAGAGACGAGCTGATGACCGTGCTGGCGAAGCCAACCTTCGAGCTGCGCCGCGAGCTGCGGCTGCATCGTGGCCTCACCGACGACGACCACACCGACATCGTTGTTGCCAGCCCGTGCGGCCGAGGTGAGCGAGACGTGCGAGACGAGAACGAGCGAGGCGAAGAACAGGGCGCGCATGTCACTTGGTCCGATCGATCTTGGTGGTCTTGTTCTCGGTGATCACGATGGGGATTCGTTCGTCGTAGCCGTTTTCGTTCTTGAGCCGGACGGTGTGCTTCCCGACCGAAAGCTTGAGCGACTGGGGCGTGTCTCCATGGCGCTTGCTGTCGACGTACACGGTCAGCACGGGAAACGCCGTGACGTCGAGGACGCCGTATTTCGCAGGGTGCGCCGGTTGGGAGGACGTTGCATCTTTTTTGGCGTCCGCGGGAGGTCGTGGCGCAGCATCCGCGATCGCGATCCCGGCGTCGGGCGGCGGTGGTGGATCGGGAGCATCCGGCGGTGCGAGCGGCGCGCTGCCCGCGGCGGGAGACGACCCGCTCGCTGCCGCGATCTGCGGCACCTCCGCCTTCGTCTTCGACGAGCGCACGAGCTTCGCGATCCCGAACGCCGCCGCCGTGCTGCCGACGAGCGCGGCCAACAGAATCGCGATCAGCCGCCCGCTCCCCCGCTGAATCCGCGTCTCCGCATTCCGCATCGCGCCGATGCTCGGCATCGCGGCCGCGGGCGACGCCGGGCTCGTAGGATACGGCGCCGCGGGCATGGGCGTCGCAATGTGACCGGCGCCGGCGCGACTCTGCCGCACGCGGGCATCGGGAAACCGCTGCGCGAGCGTCGCCGACAGCTGCTCGCGTCCGGCCTTCGGCGCATCGCTGCACTCGAGCAGCGCCGAAGCCGCCGCCTCGGCCGTCGGATACCGCGCCGCCACATCGCGCTCGAGCAGCTTCATCACGACGCGCTCGACATCCTTCGGCACGTCACCGCGCAGCGAGCGCGGCCGTGGAATCTGCCCGAACAACACCGCCGCCAGCGTCGCGCGCGTGTCCTCGGCAACAAACAGCCGCCGCCCGACCAACATCTCCCACAACATCACGCCCACCGCGAACAGATCACTCCGCCCGTCGAGGGCCTGACCGTTCGCCTGCTCCGGGCTCATGTACGCGGGCTTGCCCTTGATGAACTGCGATGCCGTCGCTTCGCTCGCCGCGCGCGCCTTCGCGATGCCGAAGTCCGACACCTTCACCGCGCCCTCCCACGACAGCAGCACGTTATGCGGCGACACGTCGCGATGCACGATGCCGCGCATGCCCGCACCGACGGGCAGATCGTGCGCGAACCCGAGCCCACGCAGCACCTCGCCGATCACATAGATGACCACGGGCACCGGCAGCGGCCCCAAGCTGACGAGCGCATCGAGGTCCTTGCCCTCGACGAGCTCCATCACGAGAAACAGCCGGCCCTCCGAATCGCGATCGAAGTCCATGACCGACACGATGTTCGGGTGCACGAGCTGCGAGCTGATGCGCGCCTCGGCGACGAACATCTTCGCGAACGCCGCATTGTCGGAGTAGCCGGGCAACACGCGCTTGATCGCGACGCGCCGCTGAAAGCCTTCGGCTCCCATCGCCGAGCCGAGAAACACCTCGGCCATACCGCCGCCGCCCAGTCGTTGATCGAGTCGATATTTGCCGGAAACGCCGAGCATTCGCCTCGCGGGCAGACTAACTCACGGCGGGTCCGCCGGGCGGTTCGTCCGGTCGCCAAGACGCCGAGGACCTATCGGCGCGCTTCGCGCGGTTCGCGCGTGTTCCGCGCGTGCTCCGCGGGGGTTCCAGATCGATGGTCACAGAGCCACAGAGCCACAGAGAAGAGATCCGGGCGCGCTTCGCGCGGTTCGCGGGTGTTCCGCACGTGTGCCCGAGGATGGGTCGCCAAGACGCCAAGACGCCAAGATCGGATGGAGGAGACATTTCGGCGCGCTTCGCGCGAGCACGATCGTGTTCCGCGCGTGTTCGGCGCGTGTTCCGCGCGTGTTCCGCGCGTGTTCCGCGGGGGTTCCAGATCGATGGTCACAGAGCCACAGAGCCACAGAGAAGAGATCCGGGCGCGCTTCGCGCGGTTCGCGGGTGTTCCGCACGTGTGCCCGAGGATGGGTCGCCAAGACGCCAAGAC
>JALZOJ010000008.1 GCA_030857175.1 Myxococcota bacterium
GGTTGAGGCGGCGCGAGGTCTCGACGTAGTTGTTGCGCACGGTATCGAGCGGCGCCTCGAACGGGAGGCCGAGGATCGCGAAGTAGTCCGCGCCGGCTTCGAGCTTCGCGAGGCGCGTCTCGATCAGTGCCTCGATCTCCTTTCGCGCGCGATCGCGCTCCGTGATCGTGCGCGGCGTGGTGATCGTTCGCGGGGCGGCGGGCGGGATGTTGCCGAGCGCGGTGATGCCGCGGCTGGTGGTGTGCTCGCTCCTGAACTCGTCGAGGATCGCGTGGGGGCCGGAGAGGCCGCGGCTGGTGGTGGTCTCCTTGATGAACTCGTCGAGCGGCGATGATGTCTGGGTCTGGTTGCGCGGCGGCATGGTCGCGCTGCGGAGCGGAGGCTGTGCGGTCGGCGCGGTGGTGCGCGGCGGAATGGTGCCGGAGCCCGTGCGGTTCGCGACCGTGCCGGGCACCGTGTTGGCGCGGGGCATCGTGACGGGCGGTTGCGAGCTTGGCCGCGTGCGTTCCTCGTGCAACTGGCCGGGGCGCAGGACGTTCGTGGGCGCATCGTCGCCGAGAGACGGAGCGCGCGAGACGCCGGTCTCCACCGTCGTGCGCGGCACGCTCGTCGGGGTGACCGTGCGCGAGACATTTGTGGGCACGCTGGTCGGCGTGGCGATGCGCGAGACGTTCGTGGGCGCATTCGTCAGCGAGGCGGCGCGGACGTTGGCGGGCGCGGCCGTCGTGCGCGTTCGCGTGACGAGCGGTTGATCGACCTTGATCGTGGTGTGGGACGAGGACGGGCTCGGGTTGCCGCGATTGGTTGACGTGCGCGATGCCGGCGGCGCCGTGCGATCGACGACCTGCCCACCGGCGGCATCGCAGTGCATGCCACAGACGAGCGCGTAGATCATCGCGTGCAGGGTGCGCGGCTCGATGTCGCGATGGCTCGCGAGCTCGAGCTCGGCGATCGTGGTGCCCTTGCGAAGCGCTGCGATCACGGAGCGCGTGTCACCTTCGAAGGCGTAGGTCGCGAGGTCCTGCTCCGTGGTGGTCGGGCGCAGGATGAAGCTCGAGCCGAGCTCGCGCAGATCCTCGATGAGCCGCTGCTCCGAGAGGTTCATGCGGACGCCCTGGAAGATCACGGCGCCGAGCGAGACCGAGAAGTCGGGCAGCGTTGGCATCGAGACCGTGTCGTCGATCTCGAACGTGGCGCGATCGATCGCGAACGTGCGCGCGGCGCGCTGGAGCGTCAGGCGGCGGCGAAGTGTGGCGGCGTGCTCGGGCGAGAGCCTGCTCGTCTCCGCGACGATCTGCACTTCGTCGGTGTCCTTGTCGGCCGCGAGCCGACTCGTGATCTCCTTGACCTGCATCGGCGAGACGAAGTGACTCGTGAGCGCGACGCGCGTGACCGAATCGTTCGGCAGCGGCGACATCGCGGCGGCGACCTGGCCGGCCCTGAACGCGATCTCGTACGTCTTGCCGTCCTCGCCGGTCAACGTGATCTGCGCGTCGAGCTTGCGCATCCCGACCGTGCCCAGGGTCAAACCCCATGGCCTGTCCAGGACTGTACCCGAGGCGACTTTCACGACACGTAACTAGAGCCCAGGGCGCGCACCTCATGCAAGCAAAGACAGCCCTCAGAACGGTGCCGCAACTGTCACGCCGATGTCTCGCTTGGTATGTGGATGCACGAACGAAAGTGCCTCTGCATGGAGAAGCAAACGTTCGGCCTCTCGGCCGTAAAGCGGATCACCAACGATCGGCACGCCGATGCCGAGTGGATGCGCAGCATGCACGCGTAGCTGATGCGCTCGACCCGTGCGAGGAAACAGCGCCACCCGCGTCCTACCTCCACGCCGCTCGATCACACGCCACTCGGTCAGTGCTGCTTTGCCGTGCACCGGATCATAGATCTGTCGAGGACGGTCGTCGAGATCAACTCGCAGCGCTAGCTCGACAACGCCACTGCTGGCCATGGCCTGGCCATCGAGCCAGGCCACGTACTGCTTGTCGATTTGTCGGCAAGCAAACAACCGTTGCAGCGCGGCGTGTGTGACGCGGTCTTTTGCGACGAGGATCAGGCCGGATGCGTCGAGGTCGAGCCGGTGGACGAGATGTGCCTCACCGTAGCGAGCAGTGAGTCGTGTCTGCACCGAGTCCCGCTGGCTCTTACCTGGAACCGACAGCAGACCCACTGGTTTGTCGACGATCACGAGCCATTCGTCCTCGAAGACGAGCGCGGGTGCGTTCGGTTCGACCGCGCGCTCGAACGCGGGTGCAGGGTCGGTATCGAGGCCTTGGAGCATGTGTCCGAGGACCGGACCGCACTTGCCGCGACATGCGGGATAGAACGCGCCGTGATGCCGGCCACCCGTGACCGGCGGTGGTCCCCACCAAAATTCTGCGAGCGCGATCGGTCGCGCGCCTTCGCGATACGCGTGCGCGAGGAGCTTCGGTGCGGCGCAATCTCCCGCGCCGCCGGGAGGTTCGTCGGGTGCGAACAACGCGCGCAGTGACGTGGTCTCGCCGCGCGCGTTTGGAAGTCGATACGTGTCGAACAGCGCGTGCAAGTAGAACCGCGATCGCTCGGCGCGCTGGTGCTCGATCGCGCGGCGCTCGTCCACGATGCGCGCGACCTCTGCTGCGAGCGGCGCGCGGGCGGTGTCGTGCGCGTCGACCAGGCGGCGCTTCTCGGCGCCGTCTCCGCGACTCGCTTGATCGAGCGCGTTCGGATCGCCGCCACTCGCGCGTGCGGTGCGCCGCGCGTCGCGATTCGCGCGGTGACGTGCGCGGAGTACCTCGAGCTCGCTCGCGTGTTGCGCGTCGAGCGCGGCGAGCTCGCGCTCCTTGGCGGTGTCGATCGCGGCGAGTCGTGTTGCGAGCACGGCCAGCTCGCGCTCGCCCTCGGGCCACACCGCATCGCGCGCGTGCGTGTCGAACGCGGGAGGCACGAATCCGTCCACGTGCCACGCGCCGTCGAGCATTCCGGAGAACGCGCGCAGCGTGATCTGGGCGCCCGCGCGATCCTCTCCCACGAGCACGCCGAACATCTTGCCTTCGCGCGGCGCGGGCGGCAGCTCTGCCATCAAGCGCTCGGCGGCGGCGCGCGCGAGCGGATGTGGCTCGCGCGCGAACGGGCTCGGGAAGCGGAACACCTCCGCGAGCATAGGTGACACTCGGAGCGCGGCGAGCCTTGGATGGTGTTTTCATGAAACCCGAGGAAACCGTCGAGCGTTGAAGTTTGTCGGACTGGTACGCTCGTCAACCGGGGGCAACGCATGAAGCACGCGCACGTGGTCGCGATCGCGGTCGGGGTGGGATTCGGGTCGCTCTTCATCACGAGCGATAAGTGTCGGGAGGCATGGATCGAATACGGCATCACGATCGGACAGTGCCCCGACGGGAAGGTGCGGCAGACCGCGACGATGAACGTCTCGGCGCTGCGCCGTGGTGTCGCGGGCTCCGCGCGGATCTCGGCCTTCGCTCACTACACGACGAGCGGCGCCGACAACGTACAGACGACCTCGATCCCCGACGTGACGTCGATCGAGCTCTCGCTCGTCGATGCGAAGGGCACGGCGACGAAGCTCCCCGCGAAGTGGGAGTACGGCAGCGCGCAGGTCACGCTGCCGCAAGTTCCCGACGGTGACTACAAGCTGCGCGCGAAGTTCGCGACGCGCGTCGGCCCCGGCGAGCTCGATGTGCCGCTGCCGCTCTACACGCCCGCGCGCGTGCACGTGCTGACCGACCGCCCGCTCTACGAGCCGGGCAACATGGTGCAGTTTCGCGCGGTCGTGCTGAAGGCGAAGGACCTCGCTCCGGTCGACGGCCGACCCGGCACGTGGATCGTGAAGGACCCCGAAGGCGAGGTGCTCCTCGAGGAGAAGGCACCCGCGGGCGACTGGGGCGTCGTCGCGGGCAACTTCCCGCTCGACAAGGGCGCGCGTGTCGGCGTGTGGACGGTCTCGTGGCAGTCGGCCGGTGCGATCGATCAAGTCAGCTTCGAGGTGAAGCCGTTCACGCTGCCGCGGTTTCGCGTCGAAGCGACCGCGAGCAAGCCGTTCTATCGCGTCGGCGAGACGCCGGCGATCAAGGGCGCGGTGATCTACAGCTCGGGCGCGCCGGTCGCGAACGCGCAGGTCGAGATCACGTGGGACATCGACGGTGCGTGGCCACCACCGCGCGAGTGGACCGAGAAGCTGTTGCCCAAGACGGCGAAGACCGCGGCGAACGGCCGCTTCGAGCTCGCGCTGCCGAAGATTCCAGAGGACCTCCAGGGTCAGGTCTCGATGCGCGCGCGCCTCGCGGCTGTCGATGCAGCGGGCGATCGCGTCGAGGGCTCGTCGACGGTGCTGCTCGCGAAGGACGGCATCCAGGTCTCGTCGGTGACCGAGCTCGGCGACGGGCTCGTCGAAGGTTTCAACAACCGCATGTTCGTGCGCGTGACGACGCCCGACGGCGACGTGATGCGAAACACGAAGATCCACATCAAGCGCGCGTGGCAGCCGAACGACAACGGCCAGACCGTCGAGACCGACATCGACGGCGTCGCGAGCATGCAGATCGATCCGGGACCGGCGGTGAACGTGATCGTCCCGCCGATGCCGTGGCGTCCGGCGCCGAAGCAGGCGCTCGTCTCGCGCGGCGAGGTCAGCGATCTGATCGGCGACGAGGGCGGCTCGCTCGCGGATCAGGTCGAGATGGATCGCTGGCTCGCGGCCATCGGTCCGTGCGCGAAGTGGTGGGACGGCGAAGATGCGAAAGCGCGCGTCGGCATGCGCGTCGCGGCCGGCGGCAACATCATCACGATCGGTGGCGGTTCCACGCCGCTCGATCAGTGCGTGATCGATACGCTGCGCGGCAAGCGGCTGCCGGCGGGCGCCGAGCGCATGTACACGGTGACGTTCGCGTTCAACGATCCCGCGCTGTCGACGCTGACGGCGAGTGTCGACGCGGCGCTCGAGACACCGGGAGGTTTCACCGAGCAGATGTCGACGCTCGCGAAGAGCACGCGCGACTGCCTGCCACAGATCGACGGCGCGGAAGGCGCGCTGCCGATGATGCTGACGTGGAAGCTCACGCGGGGGAGCAAGGACGTCGAGCTCGGCGCGTGGATCAAGGATCCGCAAGGCGGCGATGCGCGCGCGGTGATGCCGTGCGTGACGTCGCGGATCAACGCGGGCAAGCGCGTGAAGCTCGAGGAAGAAGCGCGACAGGACTCGCTCGGCATCGTGCGCTTCAGCGTCCAGCTGCCGGCATCGGAGTCCGAACAGCGCCCGCAGGCGACGACGATGCTCGGCTACGAGCTGCTCGTCACCGCGGAGACCGAAGGTAAGCCATCGACGAAGCTGCGCGTGACACCCGGCAGCGTGCCGCCGCTCCGGCTGCGCGTGTCGCCCGTCGTCGCGAATCCGGGCGAGACGATCACGGCGGAGCTGATTCGCGGTCCCGACTTTCACGGGTCACTGCCCGAGAAGCTCGAGGTCGTCTATCTCGAGGCCGAGAAGCAGGAGCCAAAGCTCGACGAGAATCGCAAGACGACGTTCGCGCTCCAGCCGAAAGCCGAAGGTTGGGTCGAGGTGCGCGGCGCGGGCCAGCGCGCGCTCGTCTACGTGAAGCCGCAGGCGGAGCTCGAGGTCACCGTCAAGCCGCGGCAAGAGCGCTACGCGCCGGGCCAGAAGGCGGAGCTCGAGCTGTCGACGAAGATCGCCGGCAAGGGCGGGCGCGCGGCGGTCGGTCTGTTCGGCGTCGACCAGAGCCTCGGCCAGCTGACGACGCTGCCGGGTGCCGATGACATGTCGCGCGTGCGCCCGAAGGTCGAGACCAGCACGCCGGCGTTCGGCACGCTCGACGGGCAGGCGCTCGCACTCGGTCGCATTCGCGGACAGAACGCCGCCGCGGCGACAGTGCTGCGCGTGACCGCGATCCCGACGCCGCCGGAGCTCGACGCCCAGGTCAGTGCCGAGGCGACGTCGCGCTTCGATCAGATCGAAGAGCTGACCGACAACTTCTACACCGTGCTCGCCGAGCTCCACGTGCAGACGCGCAAGTGGGAAGCGAGCGCACGCCCCGACGAGAAGATGCGCCCGGCGACGATGGCGGTGTTGTGGATGAAGGCGCTCGAGACGTGTGCGGCGCGCGGTGAGAAGGTCACCGATGCATACGGCCGCAAGCTGAAGCTGTGGCGGTTGCCGCCGGATCTGCTGTCGCTGACCGATCCGCGTGCGGTCGTGGTCGTGGGGACGCGACTCCCCGAGGACGTCGAGAACTGGGCGGCGTGGGTCGCCAAGGAGAGGCCATGAAGTCATCACACTTGCTCGTCGCGATCTTGGCCGCCGTTGCCTGCAAGGGCCGCGATTCCGCCTCGGAGCGTTTCGCGACGGAAACTCCCGCGTTCACCACACACAGCAGGGAGAACCGCGAAGAGCAGGGCGGGGCGGGCCAGGCGATGGCCCTCGACGAAGGGAAGATGGGCGAGAAGGGCCGCGATCGCGCTCAGTACGACAGGAAGACACCGGCGGCGGATCCCGCGAAGCCGGTGACGCCGGCGGGCAAGGACGAGGAAGCCGACAAGAAGCTCGACGATGGCAAAAACGAGCCGGCCGACGGTACGTTGCGTCGCGGCGCCGCGAAGCTCGACGAGACGACGCCGACGCGCTCGTGGTTCCCCGAGACGTTCTTGTTCGAGCCGCTGATCGTCACCGACGACGCCGGCAACGCGACGACGACCGTCAAGGTTCCGGATCGCCTGACGACGTGGCGCGTGCTCGCGCTCGCGCACTCGCGGAGCGGCTCGCAGGGCGGCGCGACCGCGACGTTCCTCGGCACGCTGCCGACGTACGTCGATCTCGTGGTGCCGCCGTTCCTGACGGTCGGCGACGAGGTGAAGCTGCCGATCCAGATCATCAACACCACGCCGGCGCCGGTGACGAGCACGCTCGTGCTCGAAGCGAAAGGCGCGACGATCGGAAGTGCGGGCGGCCCGCGCACCGTTCCCGCCGAGGGCAGCCTCGTCGAATACGTGACGCTCAAGGCCGATCACGCCGGCACGATCGCGCTCAAGGCCGGGCTCGTCGGAACCGATGCGGTCGTGCGCACGATCGACGTCGTGCCGTCGGGCAAGCCGATCACGACGACGCGCGCAGGCACGCTCGCGGCGCCGCGCACCCTGACGATCGAGGGCCCACTCGATTCGGATCCGACGACGGATCGCGCGCGCTTGCTCGTGTTCCCGGGCGCGCTCGCGCTGCTGCGCTCGGAGCTCGGCGTGTCGACGTCGCGTTCGGGCGTCGCCGATGATTCCTACGCGCTACTCCTCGCGGGCCGCGCGGCGGGCCTGCTCGCATCGCTCGGCGATACGGCGGATCCGGTCGCGTTGCGCGAGCTCTCGATCGTGACGGGCCAGCGGGCGATCCGCCACGGGCGCACGCTCGACGTGATGACCGCGACGCTGCTCACCGAATCAGCGCTCGCACATCCGAACAATCCGGTGCTCACGCGTCTCGGCGAGCGCGCCGCGGCGTACCTCGCGCAGCATCAGCGCCCCGACGGAACGTTCGCGGGCGAGACCGGCTGGACGCTCCAGCGCGTGCTCGTCGCGACCGCGGAAGCGACGCGCGCTGTCGGTGCATCGCCGACGGATCGCCACCGCACGCAAGCCGTCCGCGCGAAGGCAGCGGGCGCGTTCGAGCGCAGCCACGCGATGGTCGAGGACGCGTACACCGCGGCCGCGATGCTCGCGAGTGGTGCGGTCAAGGGCGAGCTCGCCGTGAAGCTGCGCGAGCGCGTGACGAAGGCGATCACCGCCTCGAGCGACGGCGCGAAGTTCCTCACGGTCGCGCCGGGTGTCACGCGTGCCGATGGCAGCGTTCCGTCGACGGCGGAAGCGACCGCGCTCGCAGTGCTCGCACTGCAAGGCGACCCGAACGCACCGCTCGCGGATCTCGGCGCGACGTTGCTCGGCTCGTATTCGCCGATCTTCGGCTGGGGTGATGGCCGCGCGAACTTGCTCTGCATGCAGGCCGTGCTCGAGCTGTTCAAGGCGCCTGTGCCCGCCGACGTGAAGATCACGCTGACGATGGACGGCAAGCCGATCGCGACGGGCGTGCTCGATCGCTCGAAGCTCCGCGAGGTTCTTGTGCTCGAAGGGCCCGCACCCGGTCTCGCGGGCGCGCATACGTGGGCCGTCATCGCTGAGCCTCCGGTCGCGGGCCTCGGCTTCTCTCTCGCCATCAATAGCTGGGTGCCGTGGCCGAAGGAGACGGTCAAGCAAGGCCTCGAGCTCGGCCTGCCGCCGGCGTTCACGGGCGCGGTCGGCAAGCCGATCGATGTCACGATCACCGCGATCGCACCGTCGGCCGTGCCGGTGACGATCGTGCAGTCGCTGCCCGCGGGCGTACAGGTCGACACGCCGAGCCTGCAGGCGCTGCTCGAGGCGGGCACGATCACGCGCTTCGACACCGCGGACGGCAAGGTCGAGCTGAACCTGCCGCCGTTGTCGCCGGGTCAGACGTTCAACGCGAAGTATCGCGTCGTGCCGACGCTCGCGGGCAAGCTCAAGAGCTCGGCGTCGTCGATCGAGTCGGGGACGAACAAGTTCTACGTGCCGCCGACCACGTGGACGATCCGCTGATCGCTACTCGGCGGTGTACTTGAACGACAGCGAGACGCGGGCGCGATACGCGACCACCTTGCCGTTCTCGACCTTCATGTCGAGCTTCGAGACCTCGGCCACACGAAGATCGCGCAGGGTCTTTGCCGCCGTCTCGACGGCAAGACGCGCAGCGTCCTCCCACGACTTCGTGCTCGTCCCGATGATCTCCGTAACGCGATAGACGCCAGCTTCTTTGTCAGCCATTTGGCCCCTACCTTAGACGGTCACTTCGGCAAGATCACGTTGCCGAACCCGCTGATCGCGGAGACGGCGCGATCGCGCGCACCCGGCCCGATGAAGTAACGCAGCCGCACGTTGCCGAGAATCATCTCGTCGCCGTCGAGTAGCGGTACGCGCTCGATGCGGCTCCCGGCGATGATCGTGCCGTTCGTGCTGGCGAGGTCCTGGATCTCGTGCCCGCCATCGCGCCAGTACAGGCGCGCGTGATGCCGAGCGACCGTGCCCGATAGCAGGCGAAGCGGCACGTCTGCGCCGCGCCCGATCGTGATGTGGTCCGATGCATCGAACGCGGGGACGTCGAAGATCTCGGGTTGATCGATCCGCGCGAGCACCGCAGGATCGGACCACACGAGCCAAGGGGGGCCGAGCGCGAGCATCTGTGATTCGTGCACCAGCTCGTCGCTTCGCGTCGTGACGTCGAGCAGCTCGAGATCGTAACGTTCGTCGATCGCGCGCAGCACTCGCGGTGAGACCTCGCCGCGAATGCGCAAGACCCGCAGCGCCGGCAATCCCGCGTCGACGATCGCCTGCGCGGCGGCCTCGACGTTGCCGCCGATCTCGACCGTGTGCAGGCGGCGCATCGACGCGAGGATATCGGTGAGGTCCACAGGATCGCCTTGGAGGTCAAAGCCGAAGCGCTCGAGCGTGGCGGCCGCCGCGCTGCCCTCGAGCTCCACGAGCCAGCGAATCATCACGCGGCCGATCCGCAGTGCACGCAGCGGACGATTGACCGGAAGTGCAAGATCCTCACGAGCTGGAAGCTCGAGTGCGGTGACCCGGTCCGCTGCGTCGAGCACGCGCCTGATCTCGGCAGCGCCGGTCATCGGGATCCGCACGCGTAGCGTCTCGATCGGCGCCATGGTCAAGACCTCGATCACGCTATCGACATGTCGATCTTCGATGCGGTGGACGGCGAGCGCGCGCAGGTGGGCGAACGCGGGCGGTGCGCGCTCGGGCGCGAGCGTCACGCCGAGCGCGCGTAGTTGCTCGATTCCCTCCCATGTGCCGGGTCCACCGTGATCGATGGTCATCGAGCGCAGCAGCGGCCAAGCCACCGGTGACCTCCACATGCTGAAGCGCGCGGCCTCGACGAAGCCACGCCGAAAGCTCCAGCGTCTCGCGACACTCGCGAGGTCGCCCGCCCACGCGATCGCGTGACGATCGAGCAGCTCGCGCTCGCGCTGGCGGCGCACGCGCGCTTCCGCCGCCGTGAGACCGCCGCGTGCGAGGTCGCACTGGATCACGACGAGCTCGCCGCGCTCTCCTCCGACGAGGTCCGCCCAGACGAGGCGCGGCGCATCGTCGTCGGGATTGGCCGCACACTCGGCGAGGATCTCACTCGCTGACGGAGGCATACCGATAGTTGTCCTCGGCATTCTCGAGCTTGTCCTGCGAGCCCTCGAGGACGCGCGTCCGCTTGAACGCCGCGGTCAACGCCGCGATGTCGTCGTCGACGAGGAAGTTGTCGTTGACGTTCAGGGACTCGAGCTTCGGGAAGCGATCCGCGATCTCGGCGAGGAGCGGCGCCGTCGTCGAGTCGAGCGTGCTCTTCGAGAGATCGAGCGAGACGAGCTGCGGCGCGAGCTTTGAGGATGCGAGCCGCTCGATCAGCGCACCGCCGAATTCTTGATTCACGATACCGAGCTTCGTGATCGCCGGAAACGCGGTGCCGTCGAGGAGCTTCTCGAGATCCTCCGCCGTCGCATCCGCATCGCGATCGATGCTGCCGAACCAGAGCTCGAGAGCGGTCAGCTTCGGCAGCTTCGCGGACAGGAGGCCGGCGAGTCGTCCCTTCGTCATCGCGCAGGTCTCGATCACGAGCGTCTCGAGCGCGGGGAGCGCGAGCCCGCCGATGCCGAACGTCTCGCCCTCGCCGCGCCACTCCTGCGAGCCCGAATGCAGCTTGAGCCAGCGCAGGTTCGGAAACGACGTCGTGATCGCGTCACCGACATCGCCGATCGAGTGATGCGCCATGTCGATGTCGCCAGAAACATCGCCGAGGTGAAGGCGAAGCAGTGACTTCGCCCAGTCGTGTTTGCCGGCGACGCGCAGGACCGCGGGAACGTCCTCGCTGTTGTAATCCCAGCGAAGGATCCCGATGCGCAGCTCTTCGAGCGCGGCGCAGAGCGGTGTCGCGAACAGCTTCTCCGCGAACGCGACGGGATCGAATTCCTTCGCCATCCAATCGTTGGAGTTCTCGAGTCGAAGCCACTCGAAGAAGCCACTCCGCGTCCCCCATGTCGCGAAGTCTTTTGTGGGCAGCGAGAGCGCGTCGGTCAGCGCCTGTAGCCGCGTCTCCTTCTTCGGATCCGGCGCCTTCTCGAGCGAGGCTGCGACCGCGATCCATTCGCCGACGGGAGAGTCCTGGCCCTGGAGCCAGTCAGCGTAGACCCCATATGCACCCGCGACGCTCCGGTCCTCGCGAATCGCGGCCTCGAGCACGGGGTTGGTTGGGAGGGGCTTGGGAAGGAAGTGGCTGCCGATCACGGTGGGCTCCTTGAATCCGGCGGCAAGCTTGGCTTTGGTCAGCTTGTCGAGTGCCGCGCTGAGGTCTTTCGACGACGTGAACGTCTTCGTCGTCCTGGTGTTCCGAACGTTGACGATGCCGGATGTCAGCTCGAGCGTCCGCTTTCGGCGGTTGACCTTGGCTTCCCAGAAGTCGCACCGCCCGTCGCTGCGTTGACGTTCGAGTCTCATCCGCGCGCAGTGTATCCTCGCGACGCTGTGGTTGACCTTCCTGATCGTGCACGCGTCGTCATCGTCGGTGGCGGCATCATCGGCTGCTCCGTCGCCTATCACCTCGCTCACATGGGCTGGAAAGATGTCGTGCTGCTCGAGCGCGACCGCATCACGTCGGGGACGACGTGGCACGCCGCCGGCCTGATGGTCACGTTCGGCTCGACCTCGGACGTCTCGACGGAGATGCGCAAGTACAGCTGCGACCTCTACGCGCGCCTCGAAGCGGAGACCGGGCAGTCGACCGGCTTCAAGCGCACCGGCTTCATCGAGGTCGCGAGCGATCGCGACCGGCTCGAGGAGTATCGCCGCGTGTCGGCGTTCAATCGCTTTCACGGCATCGACGTTCACGAGATCTCGCCGAAGCAAGTGAAGGAGCTGTTCCCGCTCGCGCACGTCGACGATCTGCTCGCCGGCTTCTACGTCAAGGAAGACGGGCGCGCGGATCCGGTCGGCGTCACGATGGCGCTCGCGAAGGGCGCACGGCAACAAGGCGCGCGGCTGATCGAGAACGTGCCGGTCACCGGGCTCATCAAGGAGCGCGGTGTCGTCAAAGGCGTCACGACGCCGTACGGCAACATCGAGGCGGAGTACGTCGTCAACTGCGCCGGCATGTGGGCGCGGCAGATGGGCGACGCGGCCGGCGTGAACATTCCAAACCAGGCGGCCGAGCACTATTACCTCATCACGGAGCGCATCCCGGAGCTGCGGCCCGAGTGGCCGGTGCTCGAGGACCCGGCGTCGTACGTGTACTTTCGCGAGGAAGTCGGCGGGATGATGATCGGACTGTTCGAGCCGATCTGCGCGCCGTGGAAGGTCGACGGCATTCCGGATGACTTTTCGTTCGGCGAGATCCAGCCCGACTGGGAGCGCATGGGGCCGTACGTCGAGACCGCGATGAAGCGCGTCCCGATCACGATGCAGGTCGGCATCAAGAAGTTCTTCTGCGGACCGGAGAGCTTCACGCCGGACTTGCGGCCGATCGTCGGCGAGGCGCCCGAGCTGAAGAACTACTTCGTCGCAGCGGGCCTGAACTCCGTCGGCATTCTCACGGGTGGCGGCATGGGCCGCATCATCGCGCACTGGATCATCAACGGCTCGCCCGATGTCGACACGACGTTCTTCAACATCGATCGTCTGCATCGTTATCAGGCGAATCCCGAGTACCGCCGCACGCGCACGGTCGAGTCACTCGGCATGGTCTACAAGTGCCACTACCCGACGTACTCGATGCAGACGGCGCGCGGCGCGAAGACGTCGCCGATCTACGACCGGCTCGCCGCACGCAATGCGTACTTCCGAGACGTCAGCGGCTGGGAAGGCGCGGACTGGTACGCACCGTCGCCGGCCGAGGCCAAGATCACGCAGCACTCGTGGACCCGCCAGCACTGGTTTCCATACTGGGAAGCCGAACACCGGGCGGCGCGCGAGGGCGTGATCCTGATGGACATGTCGTTCATGTCGAAGTTTCGCGTCGAGGGGCGCGACGCCGGGAAGTTCCTCAACTGGATCAGCGCGAACAACGTCGACGGCGCACCCGACACGATCACGTACACGCAGTGGCTCGACGAGTACGGCAAGCTGCAAGCAGACCTCACGGTCACGAAGCTCGACGACGAGCGGTTCTTCGTCGTCGCGAGTGACACCGTGCACCGCCACGTCGAGACGTGGATGAAGCGGCACGTCGGTGACCAGCACGCGTTCATCTGCGACGTCACCGGCGGCTACGGACAGATCAACATCCAGGGCCCACGCTCGCGCGAGCTGATGCAGTCACTGACGAGCGCCGACATGTCGAACGAGGCGTTTCCGTTTCGCCACGCGCGCGAGATCGACATCGGCTTCGCACGCGTCATGTGCATTCGCATCACGTACCTCGGCGAGCTCGGCTACGAGCTCTACATCCCGTCGGAGCAGACGCTGCACGTCTACGATCGGATCGTCTCCGCCGGAGCGAAGGTCGGCCTCGTGCACGCGGGCCTCAAATCACTCGCCAGCCTGCGCATGGAGAAGGGCTATCGCGACTACGGCCACGACATCGACAACACCGACTCGCTCCTCGAGGCGGGCCTCGGCTTCGCGGCGGACTTGAAGAAGCCGGGAGGCTTCCTCGGAAAAGACGCTGTCGTCGCGCAGAAGGCGGCAGGTCCACTCGCCAGGAAGCTCGTGCAGATCCTCGTCAAGGATCCGGAGCCGATGTTGTTTCACGCCGAGATCGTGCACCGCGACGGAAAGCCCGTCGGTTATATCCGTGCGGCGTCTTACGGCCACACGCTCGGCGGCGCCGTCGGGCTCGCGATGATCAACGCCGACGCACCGATCGACGGTAAGTGGCTCGAGGCGGGGCGGTGGGAAGTCGACATCGCGGGCGTCCTCTATCCGGCAGTTGCGTCGCTGAAGCCGCTTTTCGATCCGGAGAACAAGAAGATCAAGGCATAGGTGTTCGGGCCCGCGGCTTGCTGAGCACGCGGCGCATGAAGCGAACACTGCTTGTTACATGTCTGATCGGGTGCGGCGGGTCGGGGTCGATGATGCAACCAGGTGACGACGCGCCGATGCCCGACGCGTCGATCGACGCGCCCATCGTTCCACCCGATGCGCCGTCCGTGCTCGGCGCGGCATGTACGAGCACGGCGACCGAGGTCGCGCGCATCGTCGGCGCGACGATCGATCCGGACGATCGCAGCTTCTACGGCACCGCCTATCGCTACGGCTTGTTCACGCGCGACGCGGACAACGACGGCAAGGCCGATGTCCTCGTGTTCGAGCACATCTCGTCTGCGGCGAGCGGCTACCAGTACCGCATCCGCTTGTTCCCGCGCACCGCGACTGGCTTCGGCGCGCCGGTGGTCTCGAACTTCATCGTCCCGCAGTACGGCACCGAGCGGAACTACGTCGGTGACTTCAACGGCGACAACTTGCTCGACATCGCGTTCACGTACTCGACCGAGACGCCGCAGCGCTCGCCGTTCGTCTACCTCGCGATGCAACAGGCGAACAAGACGTTCACCGTCGGCGCGCGCGTCGATGTCAGCGCGTGCAACTCGAGCAACGACGAACGGCTCTTCGGCTTCGCGGTCGCCGACGTCGACCGCGACGGCAAGGACGACATCCTCACGACCGTCAGCTACGGCGGCCTCGGCGCCGCGCCTGCCGGGCTCACGCTGCTGAAGGGCACGGCGACGGGCGTGTCGACGGGCACGTGCATCGCATCGTCAGGCACCACGACGCCGGGCATCCCGAACGCGCTGTATCGCGCGGAAGGATTCTACGCCGGTGACTTCGACGGCGACGGCTACGATGACGTGATCGCGAGCCTCGACGACAAGCTGCGCTTGTTCCGCCAGACCGCCGCGTCGACCTATGTCACGTTCGGTGCCGATGTCGCCGAGCCGACGTGGCGTGTCACGTACGCGAACATCGTCGCGGGCCGCCCGAAGCAGGATCTCGTCAACGCGGACATCAAGTCGACGGCGACGGATATCAAGCGCTTCGTCGTCGATCCGAGTGGAGGCCTCACGGCCGCGCCGACCACAACGATCCCGCAAGGCGACACGAACGGCTCGTACGGGAACATCCGCGGCGTCGTCGTCGGTGATCTCAACGGCGACAAGCTCACCGACGTGCTCGCCGTCGGCAGCCAGGGCGCGAACACCACGACGCCGAGCACGTTCAGCATCACGTGCGATCGCAACGCGCACTGGGAGAGCAAGGCCGGCAGCTTCGGCACGGCGTCGGTGCGCGACTTGCGCCCGATCGACTACGACGGCGACGGACGTACGGAGGTGCTCGCGAATGCGGGCGCCGACGTGATCATCTACTCGATCCAGTAGTCAGACCGCGATGCAGGTCTCTTCCCAGAACGGCGCGGGCGCATTGCCGCCGACGCAGAGTAGCGGCAAGTAGACCGAAGGGAAGCCGCGCATGATGTCGCCGGCGACGAGGTGGTCGAGCTTCTGGTCATGCAGGTTGTGCGCGCTCCGCAGATCGAGCAGCTCGAGCTGAGCGCCGTAGCGCTCGGCGACGAGGCGGCCGCTGTCGGGGCGAAGGTTCGAGAACACGCGAAGCTCGCGCAGCGCCGGCATGTCGGGCAGCGTCGCGAGGAAGCGATCGAGCGGCGGGTTGTAGCTCGTTCCGAGCGAGACCTCGCGGAGGCACAGCGACCGCAGCCGCGGCAGTCGACCGAGCGCCGAAACATCGGAGAGAGATGCGGACGTCAGCGCGAGGCGCTCGAGCGATCCGGCACACGGAGCTGCGGCGAGCATCTCGAGCTTGTCGTCGTGAAAGGCGCTGGTCGTCAATCGCAGACCGAGCTCGCGCAGCGTTGTTGGCAAGTGCCGGATGAGCTCGTGAGACGTCAGCTCGATCGCGGTCAGTGCCGGTAACTTGGCGACGAGCGCGACGAGGTTCGTCTCGTACGTGAACGGCCACAAGCGCTCCACACGCGAGAGAAACGTCGCTTCGTGGAGCGGCGCACGGCCCTGCATGCCGAAGGCGCGCAGATGCGTCGCGGTTGCCGCGAGCTCGAGTGCGTCACGGCCATACGACGTGACGTCGTAGCCGGTCTCGTGCAGGTACTGTCCCGACTCGTACTCGACGACGTGCTCCGGGTCCTGAATGTAGAGCCCTTCGAGACGGCGCATGGTGTGCGAGCCGAACAGGGTCTCGAGCCGTTCGCGTGCGACCGGGGTCGCGTCGTCCCTCGTCGCGAGCCCGAGTGCGCTGAGCGAACGCAACAGCGGTGCGCGCCGGAAGATGTCGTTCGCCTCGTCGACGAAGCGGCCCGTATCGATCGCCGCGGCCTCGACGAACCCGCGATGAAACGTGACGTGCGTCGCGATGCCTGCGAGCTCCGACCACGCCTTGCCATGCGCCTGTAACAACTCGCGCTGGCGACGGCGCAGCTTGCTGGAATCCGCGGGTGGCAGCTCGCCGCGTGCAAGCGCGCACTGGATCACGACGAATTCGCCGCGCTCGCCGCCGACCGCGTCGGCCCAGACGAGGCGCGGGCCGTCGTCATCGGGAGATGCTGCAGCGAGATCGAGGAGCGAAGCCACACATCGACGTTATAGGATGGCGGCGTGAAACGCGGGCTCATCGTCTGTCTTGCTGCGTGTGGCGGTGGCGGCGATCCGCTCGAGGTGAAGACCGACAGCGGCGTGATCCTCGGCGTCGAGCAAGCGGGTGACGTGCGCGCGTGGCTTGGCGTTCCGTATGCGGCGCCGCCCGTCGGTGATTTGCGGTGGAAGCGACCGCAGCGCGCGGTGCCGTGGGACGGCGTGCTCGACACCGTGCAGGTCGGCATCCAGTGCCCGCAGACGTTCTCGATCGGCGGGCCCGGCGGCGACGAAGACTGCTTGTTCGTCAACGTGTGGTCGCCGAGCGGCGCGTCGAAGCTGCCGGTGATGTTGTGGCTGCACGGCGGCGCGTTCATCTTCGGAAGCGGCGGCGATTCGTACTACTCGGGGCGTTACCTCGCCGAGACCTACAACGTCATCGTCATCACCGTGAATTACCGTCTCGGTGCGCTCGGCTTTCTCGCGCATCCCGCGCTGACGAGCGAAGACCCGTCGTATCCGTCGTCGGGAAACTACGGGCTCGAGGATCAATTCGTCGCGCTCGAGTGGGTGCAGCGCAACGCGAAGGCGTTCGGCGGTGACCCGTCGCGCGTGCTGCTGTTTGGCGAGTCGGCGGGCGGCTTCAGCACGTGCGCGCACTACGTGTCGCCGCGCACGAGCGGGCTGTTCCACGCCGCGATCTCGCAGAGCGGGCTGTGCGGCGGCAAGATCAGCGAGCCCACGCTCGCAGTCGCCGAAGCGGCGGGCGTGAAGACGGGTGAGGCGCTCGGCTGTCCGGGCACCGGACCGTCGGCGGCGGCGTGTATGCGCGCGAAGTCGACCGACGCGCTGCTCGACGCCACCGAGATCACACCGCCGAACATGCAACCGCCCGGTGGACCGTTCTACGTCGGTGGCGAAAACGTGCTGTCGACGATCCCGAACGTCGACGGTGTGGTGCTGAAGCAGACGCTGCGCGACGCGTTCGCGAGCGGCGACTTCGAGAAGCGACCGCTCATGATCGGCGCCAATCGCGACGAGGGCACGCTGTTTCACTCCTCGTTCTTTGCGATGGAGGTCACGTCGGAAGCCGAGTACCGCGCGGCGCTCGAGCGGCGCTTCGGTGCCGCGAACGTCGATGCGATCGTCGCGAAGTATCCGCTCGCGAGCTACCCGACGCCGAACCGGGCGCTCGCGGAGATCACGGGCGATGCGTTCTTCGTCTGCTCGACGCGTCACGCGGCGCGCGGCGCCGCACGCGCGGGCTCGCCGGTCTATCTCTACAGCTTCGATCGCGTACCCGAGTCCGCGTTCCTGCCGGACCTCGGCGTGTTTCACTCGAGCGAGATCCCGTTCATCTTCGGAACCGACGGGGCCTACCCACTCGCGCGCATCGGTGCCGGTGCGAGCGGATTCGCAGCGGCGGTCCAGCAGATCTGGACGCAGTTCGCGACGACGGGCGATCCGGGCTGGGAGCGCTACGACGAGGCGACCGACGAGACCCGCGTTCTCGACGAGCCGGCGTCATCGCGCGCCGCGTTCAAGGCGGACCGCTGCGTGTTCTGGGATTCACTCGTCTTGCCGTGACAGATTTTCGAGGCGGGCCCGCGTGGATCTGCCCACTTGGCCAGGGCATGCCCTTTGCTGTAACGGCCGTCCATGAAATCGCTCGCCCTCGCACTCGTCCTGTTCGGTTCGGCCTGCGCCACCGACGGGTCTCCGGAAACCGACAGCCGACCGAAGCAGCTGATGCAGACGTCGGGCTCGCCCACGTTCACGCTGTTCGTCTCGAACCAGTCGCTCGACAAGACGCTCGTCGATCTCCAGATCTCGATCGACGGCCAGCTCGCCGTCAGCGGCGACTTCAACGTGTTCTCCGGTCAAGACGGTGAAGGTTGCGGCGGCGGGCCGCTCCTGCCGCAGCACAACTGGTACGAGTTCAACTTCGCGCTCCCGGCGGGTGCACATCAGATCACCGCGATCCACGCAGACGGCACCGCCACGTTCGACACCACGGTCGCGCAGCGGTACGGCGTCCTCGACTTCTGGTACGACGCGACGACCGACGAGCCGGAGCACTTCAACTTCTTCAGCTCCGATTCGCAACCGGCCTTTCAGTAGCCCGACCGCTGCAACTAGGAGGCCCGGAACGAATCGCGGTTGAACGAGCCGAGCCGCTCGAGCGCGGCTTGCACCGCACTCGCGATCTGCTTCTGCTGCTGCGCGCGCACGCGATCCGCGTTGCACGAGACGAACACCGGGTCCTTCTCGTGCCAGCCCACGACCTCGATCTCGACCATGCGGCCGTCGGCGAGGTACGGATACGCCGCCATCAGCGGGCCGAACACGAGCTGCTCGCCGCTCGCGTGCGCCATCTCGAGGGCGAGCGCCATCGTCTGCGCCTCGTGACCCGCGGTGCGCTGCGTCGGTGCGAGCGGGCAGCCGTCGTCGACGGGCACGTAGACTCCGTTCGCGTTGTAGACCGGCAGCACGAACGGGACCTTCTGGATCACGTCGAGCGGGATCGGTGGCTTGCCGAGCCGGTCGTAGAGCGCCGGCGTGCCGAAGCACGAGCGGCGCATCTCGCCGACCTGCTGTGAGACCCACGACTCGGGGAGGCGCTCCTCGGCGAGCGTCAGGCAGACGTCGAAGAAGTTTCCGGCCGCAAGCGTGCGGATCAGCGCGGGCGCCATCTCGATCGCGCGCACGCGTGTCCCGGGCAGTGCCGTGGTGATGTGCGGTGCGCACCAGATGATCATGTACGACGGTGCAGCGACCGCGATCGGCGTCTCGATGTTGTCGCGGCGATCGAGATCCTGCACGCCCTGCACGAGCGTCGTGAACTGCGGGAGGATGCGGTTGCCGTCATCGCTGATCGTGATGCCGCGCGTCGAGCGCACCATGAGCTGCAGGCCGAGCTGCTCCTCGAGCCGCGACACCGCCTTGCTCACTTGCGAGGCCGGCATGTTGAGCTCGCGCGCCGCGCCGCTGACCGACTGACATCGCGCGACGGAGAGGAAGATCATCAGATCTCCTGCGCGAAGGTCGGCGAGCTTGTGCAGCGACATGCCCCACGAATGTACCGTGACGCCGAGCAGTGGGTGAGCTTCTGCCCCCTCGCTTGCGATCATCCGCTCACCGCCCCGCAAAGGTGGGTCGTCGCTTCTCGACGAATGCCGTGACACCTTCGCGCTTGTCTTCGCTCGCGAACACGCGACCGAACGCGGCGTTCTCGAGCGACAGCTGCGCCGCGGTCGACTTGCCATCGAGCGAGCGCAACACGTCCTTGCACGCGGCCACCGCGACCGGCGACCTCGCTGCCGCGAGCAGGAGCGAGGCCGTTGCCGCGGCCATCATCTCCTTGCGCGTCGAGAACACCGCGTTCACGAGGCCGATGCGCAGCGCCTCCGACGCATCGACATTCCGACCGGTATAGATGAGCTCCTTCGCGCGCCCCGGGCCGACGAGCCGGATCAGCCGCACGAGCCCACCGAAGCCCGGCACGAGGCCGAGGTTCACTTCGGGCTGGCCGAACACCGCCGCTTCGGTCGCATAGATGTAGTCCGCCGCCATCGCGAGCTCGCAGCCGCCGCCGAGCGCGAAGCCCTGCACGCACGCGATCACGGGAAACGGCAGCGCCTCGATCGAGTCAGCCGCCTGCTGGCCGAGCCGGCCGAATGCGACGCCCTCGTCGACGGACATCTCGCGCATTCGTGAGATGTCTGCGCCGGCCACGAACGCGCGATCGCCCGCGCCGCACAGCAACATGCCGCGCACGTCTCCGCGCGCCGACAGCTTCGTGCACAGCTCGAGGAGCTCCTTCAGCACGGCCTCCGAAAGCGCGTTGAGCTTCTCGCGGCGATTGATCGTGATGGTGACGATCGCCTCGGTGCGATCGACGAGCAGATGCGTGTAGCTCATGGTTTCCCTTTCACGAGTCCCAGATGGCGCCGTACGCGGGGATGCCGCGGCTCTCCATGCCGCTCACCACTTGCCACGTCAGCTGTTTGTTCGAGATGCAGATCACCGCTTCCGCGCCAGTCTCGACGACGGCTCGATACGCGAGCTTCACCATGTCGGGCTTGCCGCGCTCGTGCGTGTCCCAGATCAGCGCGTCGGGATGCTGCGCGAGGATCTCGTCGACGAGCCCATCGCCATACGTCTTGCGCGCGTTGCGCGTCGCCCACACGAGCTTCGCGGGGACCTTGTTCGCCAGGAGGTGCGGCAAGCACGGTCCGATGCCGCTCCCCGTCGCGATGTACACGACCTTCTTGAACAGCACCTCGATGTTCGCGACACCGGCCGTCGGGATGCCCTTCACCCAGACGTGCGACGGCTTGTCGTCGATCAGCTTGCCGGTCCAGTCACCCGCTCGCGAGATCGTGAGCCGATACCCGGGTACGCCAGGCGACGGCACGTTGGCGAACGAGTGCCACTCGCGCAGCGGGCTGCGGCTGATCGCCGTCGACGATCCGGCGAACGGCGTCACGCCGTAGTCGAACTTCGCGAGCGCGACGTGGTTCGACGGAATCACGAGCTCGACCGGCACGCGGCGAAGCCGCATCCACGGCAGCGCGATGCTGAACGTGACGATCGCGAGCACCCACGCCTCGGGCGCGAGGTACATGGGGCCATCGACGAGCAACGCGGTCTGCGGCCACAACAGCGCGAGCGACATCCAGCCGCCGAACCGCTTCACGATCTCGAACGCGTCGTGGTGCTTCGCGCGCACCATCGGCATCGACATCACGCAGATCCCGACGAGCACGACGAGCTGCGCGACGACGATCAACGTCAGTGCCACGCCGACGCCGGTCCGCAGTGCGTGCACGGTGAACGCGCCGAACCACACGGTGCCGGCGAGTGCGCCTCCGACGTGAATGCCGCCGAAGTGATAAACCTTCGCGCATCGCCGCCTGATCGCGAGCGGCCAGCTCGTGGGCGCGCGCGTCGCGATCCAGAACAGCAGATTCACGACGTAGTGCTGGCGAATGCAGATCGCGACCGCGAAGTTCACGAGCGCGAACCGCGACAACATCGCGACGTCGAACGCGCCGGCGAGCACGATCGCGAGCACGACGTTCGCCGCGATGACGAACGCGGCGAGCCGGTGATAGTGCATGAGCGTCGGCGATGCGAGCGCACGCGTGATGGCACCGCGCTGCGGGGGCAACTCGATCGCGATCTCGGGAACCGCGACCGGCGGCGCGATCGGCGGCGCGATCGTCGGAACCTCGATCGGGCGCATTGCGACGCGCTTCGGGCCGAGGACGATCGGCTCGTCGTCCTCGAGCTCGTCCTGCAGGAACCACAGCTTCTCCATGACCTCGGTGGGGCGGTCGTCGACGAAGTCGGACGGCGGCACCAGCCACAGGTGGCGCGGCGGCGCGGGGATGGGCGGCAGCGGCGCCGCGTCTTGATCGACCGCTCTCACGACACACCTCCGGCGAGCGACATCAAGTATTGCTTGTCGATCTTGCCGCGCGACGTGAGTGGCAGCGTCGGCAACGCATGCACCGCCGCGGGCACCGCGTAGTAGGGCAAGCGCGATGCGGCGGCGGTGCGGGCCGCCTCGACATCGACATCGGCGGGCGCGACGAATGCGACAAGCGTGCGGTCGTCGAGCTTGAGCGTCACCGCTTGGGTGCAGCCGGGCGTGGATTCGAGGATGCGCGAGACCGAGTCGAGCTCGACGCGAAAGCCGCGCACCTTGACCTGATCGTCGGTGCGGCCGAGGTGCTCGAGCTGGCCGTCGGGTGTCCAGCGGCCGAGGTCGCGCGTGCGGAACATCTTGCGCGCACCGCCGAGGAACGGATCGTGGCGGTAGCGGTCGGCGTTCAGCTCGTCGTTGGCGAGATAGCCGGTCGAGACGCAGTCGCCGCCGGCCCACATCTCGCCGACCTCGCCGATCGGGAGAGGGCGGAGTGCTTCGTCGAGGATGTAGACCGTGTTGTTCGGCGTCGGCGCGCCGATCGTCAGGCGCGCGTTCGTCGGCAGGTGGTGCTGCATCGTGTTGACGATCGTGACCTCCGTCGGACCGCAGCCGTTGTAGAACGTCGCGAACGCGGCCCACGCATCGGCGAGCGGGCGAGGACAGGGCTCGCCGGCGACGGCCACGACCTTGACGTGATGGCAATCGTCGACGGGAACCTGCGCGAGGATGGACGGCGTCGCGATCACGACGTTCGCGCGGCGGACCGCGTCTGCGATCGACTTGCCGCGGATGACGAGCGTGCCGCCGTGCGCGAGGCAGCCGAGGATCTCCCAGGCCGCCATGTCGAACGCGATCGAGAGGATCTGGGCGACGCGATCGCCGGGCTGGATGTCGAGATCGCCGGGCGCGGTCAGGAGCAAGTTCGTCACGTTCGCGTGCGTGACCTCGACCCCGTTCGGAATGCCCGTGGTGCCGGAGGTGAACAGCACGAAGCAGCCGCTCGACGGCGAGAGCAAGACGCGCGGCGGGAACGGCGCGATCGTCTCGTGTGTGCGCATGAACGCATCGATCTCGATATGCGGCACGCCCTCGATCGCGGGGACGTTCGCGCGCAGCGTGGAGAGCGTCAGGATCACGCGTGCGTTCGACGTCTGCGCGACGTGCCGCAGCTGCGCGTCGGGCGCGACGCCGACGTGTTGCGGGACGTACGCGGCGCCGGCCTTCAGCGTCGCGAGGATGCCGACGACCATCGGGATCGAGCGCTGCAGGAAGAGCGCGACGCGATCGCCTGCGCGAATGCCGTGGGTCATGAGCAGCGTGGCGAGCGCGTTTGCCTGGCGATCGAGATCTTGATACGTGATCGTTTCGCCGAGGTGCTCGACGGCGATCGCGTCGGGCGTCGCTGTAGCCCGCTCCTCGAACGCGTGGTGGATCAGCGCGTGGGTCGGCGCGCGGACAGGTCCTGCGCCAAACCGCGCGAACAGGATCTGATCTTCGGGTGACAGGTTCGAGAACGCGGCGCGGTTCAGAATCAGCGCCCGTTCTGCTTCGGCAAAAACGAATCGAGCGGTGTTGTCGTTGCGGTTCATACGAAGCGCATCTAGGCCGTGCGCCCGGTTCGCGAGTACCCGAGAACTTCGAACAGCGCGTTTCCGAAACACGAACGCGGCGGAAAGGCGCGCCGATGCGGCGAGTTTTCCGACGAGCACGATTCGCGATCTCGATTCACCGCGACGCGACAGGACCTGTCCGCGTGCGGTGTGCGGCTCTCAGTCGAGCAGCTTTGACGAGAGGTCGATCCGGCTTTGCACGAATTGGATCAAGCTGTCGACTTCACGCGCATCGATCCGGAGGTCGCGCATGAGCGCGCGGCGCGTCTTGTCGAGGACGAGATCCTTCGCGGCGGCGATCCAGCGCGCGATCGTCGCACGATGCACCGAGTACATCGGCGCGATCTCGTCGATCGAGAGCCCGTCGAGGATATGCAGACGCAGGATCGTGCGATCGCGCCGCTCGAGCTCGCCGAGCGCGGTGACGAACGCGGCCTTGAACGCGACCGCGGCGTTCCGCTTCACGGCGCTCAGCACCGGATCCGTCGGCGGCGCGAGCGCGTCGAAGAGCGCGTCGTCGTCGACAGGCATCGCGGCGGTGTCGGCGCGCCAGGTCTTGCCCGCTTCGCGCGCGGCGACGACGCGGATCCACCGGCGTAGCGCGCCGCGCCCGCCGTATTGCGCGAACAAGGGGCCGCGACCGCCGTGGTCGACCATCAGCATCGCGCGCAGACGCTGCCGCGTCTCGTCGATCACCGACGGCGCGTACGACGCGATCACGAGATCGATGATCGGAATGACCTCGCGCTCGACCGCGGCAACTGCAGCGGAGTGGCCCGCGATCGCGCCGCACACGAGGTAGATGTCGTCGAGGCACCACGTGCGAAGCTGCTCGTCGAGCGTGACCTCGGCGGGGCGGTGCGCGTCGAGGTGTGCGCGAAACTGATCGAGCATCACGTGTACGTCGGGCCGTGTCGCTCGGCACTGCTGCCAGGCCTGTTCCACGGGGTCCACGTCGCCATGATACGCGTTACGCTCCGGCACGTGAGCGCATGCGCCGCCGGCTATGCCGATCACGTCGATGCCGACGTGGCGCTCGCATTTGTCGACGGCACGCTTGCACCGTCCGAGCGTGCCGAGGTCGAGCGCCGCATCGACGGTTGTCACGAGTGCCGCGCCGCGATCGCGAGCGCCGCGCGTGACACCGCCCCCGCGACGAAGCGCGAGCGACCCATCAGCGCGCGACAGGCGCCCGTGCAGCGCTCGGTGCAGCTCGTCGCCGGTGAGGTCGTCGGTCGTTACATCGTCGAGCGGCCGATCGGCGCGGGCGGCATGGGCGTCGTCAGCCTCGCGCGTGATCCGGAGCTTCGCCGCGCCGTCGTCATCAAGCTCGTGCGCCCGGATGCCTCCGACGACGATCTCGAAGCGCGTCTGCGTCGCGAAGCGCAGGCGATGGCGCAGCTGTCACATCCGAACGTCGTGCAGATCTTCGACATCGGACGCCACGGCGATCGCGTGTTCCTCGCGATGGAGTTCATCCCCGGCGAGACGCTCGACGCCTGGCTGATCGAGCGCGAGCGCACCACCAACGAGATCCTCGCGATGTTCCTCCAGGCCGGCGCCGGCCTCGCAGCAGCGCATCGCGCCGGCCTTCTGCATCGGGACTTCAAGCCGTCGAACGTGCTCGTCGATCGCAACGGCACCGCGAAGGTCACCGACTTCGGACTCGCGCGCGCGCTGGCGCCGTCGACACCGTCGGCGACGCAGCCGATGCCGCAGATGTCGGGCGTGCATGCCGTGCTCACGCAGCGCGACACCGTGATCGGAACGCCGGCGTACATGGCACCCGAGCAGTCGGCGGGCCAGCCGCTCGACGGTCGCACGGATCAATACGCGCTCGCGCTCGCGCTCCTCGACGCGCTTGTCGGTCAGCCGCCGACGCGCCGCGAGATCAAGCCGACGCAACCGCCCGCCGAGATCGTGGCCGCGCTCGACAAGGTGCCGCCGCGCGCACGCGCCGCGATCGCGCTCGCGCTCAGCTTCGACCCCGATGCGCGGTGGCCCGACCTCGCGACGTTCCTTGGCGAGCTCGCGCCCGAACGCAAGGAGCGTCGCTGGTGGCCGTTCGTCGCTGCAGGCGCACTCGCGATCGCCGCGGTCACGACGTTCTTCGCCGTCCGTCGCGAGACGCCGGTCGTCAGCTGCGTCGCCGAAGCACCGCGCACGTGGGCGAAGTCCCGCGCGGGCATCGAGTCGAAGCTCGCCGCACAGCCGCGCGAGCTCGCGACGTGGCACGCGGCCCACGTGCTCGACGCGATCGACAAGGCGGTCGCCGACATCGGGACGACCGAGGTCGCACGGTGCCAGGGCACGACCGTCGACGCGCCCTGCCTCGCGCAACGACAGAAGGCGCTCGCGGCCATCGACGCGCTGTCGCCGGCGAATCCGTGGGCGCACGTACGTGCGATCGCAGCATGCGCTCCGGTGCCGAGCGACACCGAGTCCGCCACGCTGGGCGCCGAGCTGCCAACCGCGAGCCCGGCGCGCGCCCGCGCGATCGCCGAGCGCGCCCGTATCCTCGACGATGATCTGTTGCGCGCCGATGCGCTCGATCGTGCCGGGACCGTCGCGATCTCGATCGGTGACTTCGAAGCCGCGCTCGCCGATCTCGAGGCCGAGGCAACCACGGGCGAGCGCACCGGCGACGATTCGGTGCGCGGTCGCGCCGTGCTCGGCCTCCTCGAGCTCGCGCGCGTGCGGGGCGACCTCGCTGAAGCGCGCGATCAGGCGAATCGCCTCGAGGGCCTACTCGCGAAGCATGGCCACGCACCGCGCGATGTCTATCGCGTCGCGCTCGCGACAGCCGATACGTTCATCGAGCTCGGCGACGTGCAGGCCGCGTTCGCCGCGATCGATCGCGCGGAGCAAGCCGCGAAGACCACCGACGAACGAAATCGCGCGCGCGCGACGCACGCCTGGGCGGTCCACCTCCTGCGCTGGGACAGCGTCGCGGCCGAGCAAGAGATCGATCGGGTGCGAACGAACCACTACGCGTGGACGATCGCCGCCGAGCTCGCGTTCGCGCGCAAGGACGCGGCCGCCGCCGTCGAGGCGATGGCCGAGGTGATGAAGACGAGCACCGCCGTCGTCGACAGGCTGCGGGCGGCGCGTGCACGTGGGCTCGCCGGCGATGTCGACGCTGCGTTGCAAGATGTCGCCGCGATCATCGGTGATCCGACGACCGACGCGCGAAAGCTCATCGCGCGCGCACACATCCTTCACGATGCGGGGCGCCATGCCGACGTGATCGAGACGCTTCGACAGTTCGACGTCGCGGACTACTTCGGCGTGTCGGCAGCCGAGATCGCCGAAGGCGTCCTCGTCGAGTGCGATGCGAACATCGCGCTTCCGGTCCTGGACTACTACTGCGTGAAGCCAAAGCTCGTCGAGACCGGTCATCCGCGATCGCCGCTCCACGCGCGGTGGCTCGTCAAGCGCATCCATTCACCACGCACGAAGCGATCGCGCACCGAGGACTGGTACGAAGACGCCGTGAACTTTCTGACCGAGGCGAATGCGCGGCCGCTCGCGATCGCGCAGCTGCGCCTCGAGCTCGCGCGCGACAAGGAAGCGTACGTACGTTTGCGCAAGATCTACGCGCTCGAAGCGCGCCGCGTCTTCGAGGCAGCGGGCCGCGCGCCCGAGGTGGCCGAGCTCGCCGCGATCCTGGCCGAGATCGATAGCGGGCCGACGCCCGTGACGATCCCCGTCGACGCGGGCCCGCCGCCGCCACCACCACCACCGCGCGAGGCCGGCGCGGATCCGTGGGGCCCTTAGAGCGTGCTGATGTCGTAGCCCACGGTCGCCATGATCCCCATCGCATCGCCGGCGTTGTCGACGTCGGGGAAGTACAAGCCGCCGCGCAGGTCGAGCTTGCCCATGCGATAGCCCGCGCCGAGCGTCATGCCCAAGTTCGTATCCGAGTCAGACATCGAGTCCTCGCCCACATCGATCGAGATGCGGTAGTTCACGAAGCCGAGCTCCGCCGCGCCGTAGATCGCGCTCGTTGTCGTCTGCGAGAACACGTAGCGAATGCCGCCGAACAGCGGGATCTCCGACGTCGTCGACGAGCTATCGCCGCCGAGCTCGCTGGCGCCCTCCTTCTCCATGTGCTGGATGTAGCCGGCGCGCGCGGTGAACACGAGCTTGTCCTTGATCGGCATCTCGAACCGCGCGAGCGCGCCGATACCGAACCCGACCGCATCACCCCAGTCGCCCGTGGGAACGGCGACGCCGCCATCGATACCGATCGTCTTGCCATCGGCGAACGCGAGATTGCTGATCAACAGAGACGCGAGAACGAGAGAGCTCTTCATCATGGTTCCTCCGGCGACCTGGAGCGGGCGGCACGGGCTTCGTCGCAAGAAATCGACGCCTCGGGGTTTCGCGGCCTTGCAGATTGTTTTGCGACGAATCGCGATCCGACCGCTCCAGGGGCATGCGAAACCTCTTCTTCCTCGTCGCCGCGACACTCTTGGCCTCGACTGCACACGCGAATCCGACCACCCAGGTCTGCCTCGGCAACATCGATGACTTCCTCACGTGCCCGGCGGGCGCGCAGCGGTCTGGCACCGAGTGCCGCGCGCGCGAGCCGCAGCGCGGTCAAGGCACCGGCGAGCACTGGTCGGGCAGCAAGCGCCAGGGCCCGGCCGTGTTCATGCGCGACGCGACGAAGGTCTCGTTCGCGGCGACCTACAAGGACCACAAGAAGTCGGGCCGGGTGTTTCGGTTCGACGATCAGGGTCGCCTCGAGTCGTGGACCGATGTGGCCGACGACGAATACAACGGCCTCTCTGTCACGTGCCTGCCCGACGGCCGCGCCTGGTATCTCGCGTACTACCAGGATGGGCGCGTCGTGGGCATCTCGCGCTCGTGGCGCGCGAAGGACGGCTCGTTCTCGTACGCGATGGATCACGACGCGCAGGGCCGCTCGAACAAGGTGACCGTGCCGGCCGCGATGCAGAAGCGGCCCGATCATCTCTGCCAGCCGCAGCGCTGCGACGTGAACGCGGCGCCCGATCTGTCGGGCGTGCCGAAGCCCTAGTCGTCGAGGCGCGTGAGCAGCGCGTCGGCGTCGTCGACGGACGCGACGCGATGGCGCAGGTTGCTCCACGGATCACCGAGCACGTCGAGCCGCTCGCGGATGTTGCGCAGCGTGAATCCGTTCGCCTTCAGCGACTCGTCCTCGACCTCTTCCCACTCGATCGGCGCGGACAGCGGCGCGCCCGGTTTGCCGCGCAGCGAATACGGCGCGATGATCGTGGCGCCGAGTGCGTTGCGCATGACGTCGAGGTAGAGCCGGCCCTTGCGGTCCTTCTTGTAGAACTCCTGCGTCAGCTTGTCGGGATGGCGCGCGCACAGGATCTTCGCCATCCGATTCGCGAGCGACATCACCTCGCCGAACAGCGCGCGCCCGTCGAGCGGCACGACCACGTGCAGGCCCTTCGAGCCGGTTGTCTTCACGAACGTTGGCAGATCGACCGCGTCGCAGAGATTCTTGATCCCCAGCGCCGCGAAGCGAACGAGATCGAAGCGCCCCTCGGGCGGATCGAGATCGAACACGAGCAGGTCGGGATACTCCGGCGACTCCGCGCGGCTCGTCCAGATGTGCATCGCGATGCCGCCCTGGTTCGCGAAGTAGACGAGCCCGGCGGGCGTATCGCAGATCGGATAACGCACGACCGTCTTCGTGCCGAGCTCGGCGCTACGGATCCACGCGGGGTAGTGCTTCTGCCAGTGCTTCTGGAAGAAGCCGCCGACGTCGATGCCCTTCGTGTAGCGCTCGATCGAGAGCGCGCGATCGCGCACCTCCGGGATCATGTATTCGGCGATGTCTCGGTAGTACTCGAGCACCTCGCGCTTCGTGATACCCGCGTCGGGAAACATCACGCGATCGACGTTCGTCAGCTTCACCGAGACATCGTCGAAGTCCCATTCCACGCGCGGCGAGCATGCCATATGGTCGCGCCCGTGAAGCACGAGTTCCTGTCCAACGAATGGTTCGCGAAGGTCGACGAGCTGATCGCCAAGGCGGGGGATCTGAAAATCCCCGCAGAGATGAAGGCGGTCGAGGTCAACATCACCGTGAAGTCGGCCGCGGGCGACAAGCAGATCTTTCTCAAGGACGGCCTGTTCTCACCAGGCCATCAACCGACCGCGACGACGAAGCTGACGCTCAGCGAGGCGCTCGCGCGCAAGATCTTCATCGAGGCCGACGCGGCCGCGGGCGTGCAGGCGTTCCTCGCGGGCGAGATGCAGGTCGAGGGCGACATCGCGAAGCTGGTCGCGATGCAGACCGTCGAACCGAGCGATCCGCAGAAGAAGCTGACCAAAGACATCGCAGCGATCACCGCTTAGCGTACGCTCGCCTCGTGCGCTGGGTGGTGTTCCTCGTGTTGCTGACGGGCATCGCCCATGCCGAGCCCGCAACGCCGATCCGAGTCAGTCTGTTCTGCGAGAGCTACGGTCGCACGAAGGCGTGCAGCGCGTTCATGCCCGCCATCCTCGAGGCGAACAAGCTGCTGCTGTCCGCGCCGCGCGCGAACGCCGACGTCCTCCTGTACATGACCGCAAACGAGGTCGCGCTCGTCGATCGCGTGCACCTGCGCTTCGTCAGCAGCATGCCCGGCACGCCGCCGGTGATCGAGCTCGACGTCGACATCGACACGCGCGCCGACGACGACACGCAGCGCTCGCAGCTCGAGCCCGCGTTCTTGCGCGGGATCTCGCTCTACGTTGCCGCGCGCCACCCGACCGCGGTCACGGTCGCGATCGCCGCGGCCGAGGGTGCGGTGGTGAAGAAGCCGAAGACCACCCCGTATGGCTTCTCGCTGGATCTCGGCGGCAACGGCAACTACACCGAGAACTACCAGTCGTACAGCGCGTTCGCGAGCGCCGAGGTCACACGCGTCACGATGCGCGACAAGGCCTCGATCGGCGTCTACGCGAACGGCGGCATCAATCGCCAGCCACCGCTACGCGACGAGATGGGACAGGAGTTCTCGCTCGATTCGTCGCGCTGGCGGGTCGGGACGAACGGCGGCGCGGTGCGCCTGTGGAATCGCTGCTGGTCGGTCGGCGGCATCTACAGCCTGTTTCGCGACGACGCGAAGGGTCAGTTTCGCTATCACGCCGAGTACAAGGGCGGCATCGGCTGGGATCTCTTCAAGCCCGACGACGCGCGCGGTAACCGGCTCGCGATCGTCTACTTCGCGGGCCATACGATCGAGCGCTACAACGTGCGCAACGAGCTCCGCGAGAGCTTCGCGCAGTACCCGACCCACGAGGTGGTCGTGGCCGGCGGCATCCGCAAGGACAAGGTCTCGCTCGGGCTGTCGCTGCTCGCGCGCGCGGAGGTCATCCATCCCGAGCGCCGACACACGCTCTCCGCGTCACCGTCGGTCGAGGTGCAGATCGGCGACCACATCGACTTCTCGTTTGGCTTCTCGATCGCGAAGCGCGAGCTGCCGGGCCCCGACCTCGACGCGATCGATCCGAGCGACTTCGAGCAACTCTCGCGGCTGTCGTACGCGGACCCACTACAAGTAAACGGCTACTTCAATGTTCGCATCCACTGGGATCGCACGAACGGCGCGCGCAACGATCGCTTCGACAATCTCTAGCGCGAGTACATGAACGCGAACCCCATGTGAAACAGCCGCGTCTCGCTGGTCATGAAGTTGCGCGTCGTTGTCCACGCGACGCCGGCTTCGGGCACGAGCGCGAGGTTCTCCGTCAGCTGCCAGACAAAGCCGACCGAATCGCCGAGGAACGGAATCTCGACGGGGCGCGCGCCGGACGAGTACCACTTCTGATATCCGCCGACGATCGAGAACACGAGCTGATGACGGCCGAGCTCGACGGCTCCGATCACCGGCACCGCGACGTGCACGCCCTCGACGATCGCACCGCCGGACTCCGCGATGCGATAGCCCGCGGCCGCGCCCGTGGCGAGCGACCAGCGCCCGTGCTCGAGCACGCGTGCCTTGCCGGCGAGCTCGAGGCTCCCGGTGCGGAGCTGGCGGATCGGCAGCGACGTGCCGTTGACCTGGACCTCGATCTTCTCGTGCACCGCACGGCGCGCCGCGATCGCGAATTCGGGGAGCGGCGCCGCGCCACCGTCGACGGCGAGCGCACCGGAGGCTTGCGCGCCCAGCAGCCACTCTGTCTTGCCGGGCTTCGCGATGCGCGTCGTGCGGTATGTCGAATACGAGCCGCAGCCCGCGAGGACGGCGCAGCTCAGCAGCAGCGCCTTCATTCTTCCACCGCCACGCTGTAGGTCAGGATCGCGCCGCACATCTCGTCCGCGGTCTTCCAGTAGAGGTCGCGCGGTGGCTCGCGCTCGCCGTTCACGATGCGCTGATTGCCGGCGCTGTTGTCCCAATGACACTCGACGACGAGCTTGTCTCCGGGCTCGATGCGCACGGGCTTGTCGAAGTAGTAGTCGCCCATCCAGTGGAAGTCCCACTGCGTGATGTTGAGCAAGCACTCGGTCGTGCCGTCGCCGCGCATGATCGCGACGCGGCCGATCGATCCGTACTCGTGCATGTGGATCATGACGTTGTGGATGTCCACCGCGTCGCCCTTCGTGATCACCTCCGTCGGGTCGTAGGCGAACCAGTACATCGCGTCGGGATCGCCGGCGTCGATCTTCATGCCGTCGCCCGCGAACCACAGCGGGTTGCCGACGGGGATCGACTTCTCCGTTCGCTCGACGTTGTCCTCGAGCATGATGTCGATCGTGCTGCGGTCCGCACCCTCGCCGTGCGCGGTGTCGTAGTGGATGTTGACCATGATGCGCGTCTTCGGCTTGAGCTCGCGGCCAATGCCCTCGGGGAGCAGACGCGTGAGCACGCCGGGCTGCCAGCCGCCGATGTACTCGCGACTGCCGCGCAGCTCGCCGTCCTCGCCGTAGCAGTCCCAGCCTGGCCGGCCATCTTCGCCGTCGCGCTTGGCGAGCTCCTTCGCTTTGCTCTCGGAGACCGAATACACGATCACGTGGTGCACCATCGCGCGCCGGCCGGGATGGAAGTCGAAGCCGGTGATGTAGCGCGTGCGATCGATCGGATCGTGATCCATGAGGAAGCAGCGGATCTCGTCGCTCCCGATCTTCGGCATCGGCGTGAACTCGACGGGCATCTCCGCGCGCAGATCGACGCGCGGCAAGCCCGTCGGCGGCGGCGTGACCGGCGGCGCGGTCGAGGGATCGCCGAGCTGCGTGCCGGTCTCGAGCCAGCGGAGCAGCGTGTCGTGCTCGGCGTCGGTCAGCGAGCGATCGAACTGGTACTTGTTGCAGCAGTCATCCGGCTGCCACGGCGGCATGCGCTTCTCGGCCACGGCGTCGTGGATCACGCCGCGGAGCTGCGAGAACTGGCTGTAGCCCTCGAGCGCAAACGGCGCGATGCCGCCCTCGACGTGGCAGCTCTGGCACTTCGTGACGACGATCGGCTCGACGTCGCGATACCAGGTCGGCGAGTCGACGCCGGTGTCTTCGTCGGGGACTGTGCAGACACCGAGCTCCGCCGGCAGGGGACTGTCCTCGGTGTAGAAACAGCCACCGAGGAGGACGAGGACCAGAAGCGAGCGCATCGGCCGGGTGGGTTGCAGCCGTCATGCCGCCGCAACCTCGCGAGATCCGACCACCGAACGTCGGGGTCTCCCACGTGAACGTTCGATGACACCTACGAACGCGGCTCGCTTACCGGAGCCTGTCGAGGATGAGCCCGTGGAACTGCTGGCCCGCGAGCCGGTAGATCCAGCCGACGTGCGACCGGCACTTCGCACACGGCGCGACCTGCCACGACCAGCCCGGGAACCACGAGAACGCAGCCTCCGTCGGACCGGTATGCGCGCAGCCCGGCGCCGCCGCGAAGCAACCGATGCGATACGCGAAGCCGCCCGGGTTCACGAACGTGTGCTCGTGCGCGCCCTGCATCTCGATCCGATACGCGCGCTCGCTGATGCGATGCTCGCAGACCGTGCAGCGGAGCGCGTCGTCGTCGGTGGTGCCGGCATCCTGTGACCCCTCTGCCTTTTCCTTGGCCACGCGCGCAGCGTACCCTGTGCTCGTGTTTCGGCGAGCAGCGCGGTTTGGCTATCTCGCTCTTGGCTGCTTCCTCGTCGGGCTCGGCGTGATCGGCGCGTTCTTGCCCGTGCTGCCGACGACGGTGTTTCTGATCGGCGCGCTCTGGGCGTTCTCGATGAGCAGCAAGCGTCTCGAGAACTGGCTCCTCACGCATCCGCGCTTCGGGCCTCGGCTCGTCGCGTGGCGCGCACATCGCGTGATTCCGGTACGCGTGAAAGTGTTTGCGTTCAGCTCGATGGCAGTCAGCCTCGGCATCATGATCTTCGCGCGTGCACCTTGGTGGTCGGTCGCGGCTGCAGCGGCGTTGATGCTCGTCGGTGTCATCTACATCGCGCGCTGCCCATCGGTCGTGAAGGAACCCGAGGCCGCGAAGTGATGCGCGCGTGGCTCGTCATCATCGTCGCTGCGTGCGGCGGCGAGAAGCAGGAGCCGCCCTCGCCACCACCGAAGCCGTCAGCCGTCACCCAGCGGCCGACACGCATCGCGCTCGGTGACTGCGCGCCAGCGACCACGCGCTTCGAGTCTGGCGCGAAGCCGACGAATCCGGCGAGCTCGGTCCGTCCGCGGCAGAAGCCGCCGGCGGAGATCAAGCCCGCCCCCAACGCGCCGTATTTTCCCGACGACAACACGCCGCTCAGGGAGCACAAAGACGCGCTCCTGGCGTGCCTGACCAGGCCGTATGGCGTCGGTCTCGTCGAGCTCGCCGGCGGAAACGCGCGGGTGATCGGGGTCGAAGGCGAACCGGCCACGTGCATCGCGAACATCGCGAAGCCGATCGCGAAGCTCGTCGACGGAATGCGGTGCTCGTTCGCCTACGGCACGATCCCGGTCCACGAGCTGCCGAGCCTCGACGCGAGCACCAAGCCAGCCGACGTCCCTGCACTGGTCAAGGCACTGCAGAGCGCCGAGCCAGTCGCGATCGTCGGGCCGATCCTCGTGCGCGCGCAGCCGACCACCCAGATGAAGGTCATCTCGGTGCTCGTCGATGCGATCTATGCGACCGGCCGCGTCGACGTGATCGTCACGACGAGCAATCAGCTGCCATACGCGCTCGACTTACCCGCCGTCCCGATTCCGGAGGGCACCGGTACATGGTGGGCCGACGGCGAATTCGCGACGCTCCACGTCATGGCCGACGGTGTTCGCGTCAACGGACTTCAAGTCTTGCGCGCGGATGTCGCGCCCGAGCTCCAGAAGCAGAAGATCGAGAGCATCGCGATCAGCGCCGATCCCGATGTGCCCCTCGCCGAGGTGATGCACGTCGCCAACATCGCCAAAGTTCCGTGGCGCATCGTCGCCGAGCGCTAGGCGCAGGCAAATTCCAGGCGGGATTCGCACTTACGCGCGTGCCGCGATGTGCCGCCCCGCAGTCAAGATCGGCGAGAGCCACCGCGTAGCGCGGTGGTAAACTCGGATCGTGCGCTCGCTGATGATCATCTTGCTCCTCGCTTCGTGCGGTGGTGCTCCCATCGCGCGCAACATTCCGGCGCCGAACAAGGCTGCTGCTGCGGGCATCACCGCCGGCGCCGCCGCGGCGCTCACGCTCGCAGATCCGAAGGCCGCCGCCGCGGTGGCGGAGTCGGCGAAGGTGAACGACGAAAAGAAGCCGCAGAAGTCGGGTGGCACCGTCCCGGCGGACGTATTCGACCGCCTCGACGAGCAGCAGACGCAAAAGACCGGAGCGCCGGGCAGCGAGCCGTAGCGACCTCTGTTACAGAGGGCGGATGAAGAAACTGTCCGTCGTGTTGGCGTCGTGTTTGGTCGCGAGTGTTGCTGCTGCTCAACCGAAGAAGGAGCCCGCGGTCGATTACGCGGCGCTCGCCGAGAAGGTCGTCAGCAAGACGGCGAACGTGAAGGAAGGCGAGATCGTCGAGGTCGTGTTCGGCCCGAATGACATCGCGTTCGCGGAGGAGATCGCGGTGGCGCTCGCGAAGCGTGGCGCGCATCCGTTGCTCCGGCTGCACAGCGAGAACCTCGAGCGCAAGCTCAACGCCGGCGTCCCCGAGAAGTACGACAGCCAGCCGCGGGCCCTCGGGATGGGGCTCGCGAAGCTGATCAACGCACGCATCGAGATCTCGCCGGTGCGCGACCCGAGCATCGCGGACACGCTCCCGCCCGCGCGACGTGCACTCCAGGCGAAGCGCGGCCTGCCGGTGAACGAAGCGGCGCGCAAGCGCAACGTTCGTTCGATCGAGCTCGACAACGGCTTCGCGCCGTCCGCGCCGCGCGCCAAGGAGCTCGGGATCACCGAGGCGGAGCTCGCGAAGATGTACTGGGACGGCATCGGCGCGGACTACACACCGGTCGAGGAAAAGGCGAAGGCGATGAAGGCTCTCCTCGCGAAGGGCGGCGAGCTGCGCATCACGCACGCGAACGGCACCGACCTCAAGATGAAGATCAAAGGCCGCAAGGTCCTCGCGAGCGACGGCGTGATCTCGGACGAGGACAAGAAGGCCGGTGGCGCGAGCGTCCAGGTCTGGCTGCCCGCGGGCGAGGTCTATGTCACGCCGGTGCCGGGCAGCACCGAGGGTAAGCTCGTCGACGATCGCTTCCTGATGGATGGCAAGGAAGTCCTCGGCCTGACCCTCGACGTGAAGGCCGGCAAGGTCACGAACATCAGCGCGAAGTCCGGTTGGGACGCGCTGAAGCCGCGGTACGACGCCGCGGGCCCGGGCAAGCTCGAGGTCAGCGTGTTCGACGTCGGCATCAACCCGTCGATCAAGACGACCGCGAAGTTCGAGAGCTACGTGAGTGCCGGCATGGTGACGATCGGCATCGGCGGCAACGTGTGGGCGGGCGGCACGAACAAGGAGCCGTTCGTGATGAACATGTTCCTGCCCGGGTCGACCGTGATGCTCGATGGCAAGCCGCTCATCGAGGCCGGCGTCCTCAAGTGATCACTCGTAGAGCGTGATCGCGTTCGTGCAGTCCGCGTCGCCGCGATGACCCTTGACGTCGACGAGCACGACGCAGAACACGGTCTGATCCGCCGTCAGCGAGGCGACGCCTTGCTCCTCGCACAGCGCGGGCTGCGCACCGAGGGCGATCGCGCCGACGTCGTTGACGTGGAGCTCGAGCGTCCCGCTGATGTGATCGCCGACGCGGTTCTCCGGCGCGATCGCCGGCAGGACGAGCTCGGTGATGATGCCGTCGGCGCGGCAGTCGTGCACTTCGGCGCGACCGGTGCCGAGATCACCGTCGCCGTCGTCGAAGTCGACGGTGATGGTGACGTCGTCGAGCGCGTCGTCCGAGGTGACGAGCTCTTCGGGCGTCGCGCTCTTGACCGTGACGTTCGGTGAATCGGAGGCACCGCCGCACGCGGCGAGTGCTGTGAGCAGCAGGAGCGTTCGCATGTGGGGCCTCATTGGATGTTGATGGTGGTGGTGGATTGCTCGAGCGCGACCATGCCGCCCGCCATCGGCGCGCCGTCGACATAGACCGCGAGGATGGAGATCACCTGGCCCGATGCCGGGACCGTCGAGATCACGCCCTGGGCGTTGCGAACTTGCAGCTGCGCGGGGATGGTCCAGTTGCGGCGCCAGTTGAACGTGTCGCCGTTTCCGGCGGGGCCGGCCGCATCGAACGTGGTCGCACCGACCTGCGGATCGTTGCCCGTGGCGATCACGACGTTGCGGCCGTCGCCGATCGAGAGGATGAACGCGCCGAACGGAACCGACGCGTCGGTGGTCTCGAAGTCGTTGACCGTGTGGCGCAGGACGAGCGTCGTGCCCGCGGCGGCGCTGACCGGGCCCGTGCCGTCGAGCCGCGTGTTCGAGGTGTTGAAGATGCCGATCTGCGGCCGCTTCGGCGGGTTGTTGAGCACGGGCGCAGGCGCGGCGCCGGGTGCGCGCAGCGCGCCGTCGTTGATCCACTTCTCGAGCGCCTGCGTGTCCTCCTCGGACAGCGGTTCGGCGCCGAGCGGCATCTGCGTCGCGACGCCATTGCGGTTGCGGATCTTGTCGATGAAGAGGCTCGCGCCGGCGTTGCCCGGCTTCACGCGCAACAGCGTCGGCTTCTCGATGCCGGGGCGATTCACGAGGTACGAATACGTGAGGCCCGGCGTCGAGAGGTTGGGCTCGAACTGACCGTTGTGGCAGAGGCCGGGCTGACCCGAGCAGCGCTTCGCGATCACGCGTGCGTGGATGTCGTCGAGGCTACCCGCGGCCGGCGCGGTCGTGACCTCGAGCGGATCGGGATCGACGTCCGGGTCGATCGGATCATCACCGTCGCCGCCGCCGCACGCGGCAAAGGCGAGCAAGAAGTACGCGGTACAGAAGGCGCGCCTCATTGCATCACCTCCTGGACGAGCAGACCGGGCCGCACGTCTTGCGACACGAGCCCCTCCTTGAGCGCGCCGTCGTGGCCGAGCACGGTCATGGCAGTCATCACCGCATCGATCGTCTCGTAGCGATTCGTCGAACGACCCGGCTGCGAGACGTTTGTCGGTGCGATGACGTTGTTCTTCTTGATGTTGGGACCGAGCGCGAGCATCCACACGTCGCGGTCGCCGTTGTCGCCCTGACCGTGGTCGATGCCCGAGCGGCCGAGCGAGTCGGGGTTGTTGCCGTTGAAGAACATGTGACGACCGTGCTCGGGAAGGACGATCATCGTCGTCGTCGCGGCCAGCTCGGGATCCGCCTGGATGAAGTTCCACAGGTGGTTCACGCACGCGTCCGCGACTTGCTGCATGCGCAGGTAGCCGTTGAAGTCTGCGTGGCACGTGTCGACGTCGAGCAGCGTGATCGCCATGACCGACGGCTTGAACTTCGAGAGCACGCGCTCGGCGTGATAGATCGTCTGCGCGTCGGGCGTACCTTCGACACCACCGTCTTGCTGGCGCAGGCCGATGCCGAACGAGTCGGGAAAGAACGACTGATACGACGGGTCCGCGTAGATCTCGCTGAGGTGACTCTGGATGCGCGAGTTGTCCTCGGCCGCCAGGTGCACGATCGGATCGGTGCGCGAGAACTCGGGCGAGTTGCCGTCGAGCACCTTCGTCAGGCGCTGCGCGGCCGCATCCTCGGCTGCATCGGCGGGGATCGTTGGCAGCACCACACCCGGCACGAAGTCGATCGAGCGTTTGCCGCTCGTGATGATCGGCATCAACGCAGACATCGCGCCCGGCGGCTGCAGATAGATGCCCGCGTAGCGCGGACCGTATGCGGCGTGCTCGCTCGCGATCAGCGCGCGATAGAAGCCACCGACCTGCGAGATGTACCAAGCGTCGGTCGCCGGCGCGCTCGCCTTCTGGCGATGGATCTCGAAGATCGTCGGCACCGGCATGCGTGCATCGGCGCGGTTCTCGAGGCGGTTGTAGCCACCGGAGAGCAAGCAGCCGTGACCCTGCAAGTGACCCGGCGGTCCGTCGGCGTACCTTAGATTTGTGATCAGCGAGCCCTGCGTGTAGAGCGGCGTCGGGCGCACGGCCGGCAGCACGAGCGGCTGCGCGATCTGTGCGTACTCCGGCGCGATGCGCGGTGCGCCTTGCGAGCCCGTCGCGAAGCCGGTGACGAGCGGCGTGTTGCCGAACAGGTTCGGCATCGTCGCGCCTTCGCCCATGCCGAGCGATTCGCGAAGCCGCAGACCACCGCCGATGCCGACGATGATGATGCGCTTGCCGTTGCCGGCGGCGTGCGCGCGCTTGATCTTGATGAGCGGCGAGAGCGCCTTGGTCGCGGCGACGGCGCCGAGACCTGCGAGACCACCGCGAAGGAAATTGCGTCGGTTCATGGCGGCCTCCTACTGGCTCTGGTACTCGCGTGATCCAACGATCGCGCGGATGATGGTCCGGGGACCGACGGCGGGATCCTTCGCCCACTCGTCGGCAAACGCGCCGAGCTCGTACGCGTTCGGCTCGCGGCCGAGCAAGCGCCTGAACTGCTCGCTGATGTATTCCTTCGCGTCGACGGCGGTCTTCGCCGGCACCGTGAACTCCGTCGAGTGAAGGAGGCCCTTCACGAGGAGGTTGCGCATCGGCAACGAATCGCCGAGGCCCTCGAGCACGTTGGAGAGCTGCATCTCCTCGTCGAGCGGCAGCCGCGCGGCCTCCACGCCGTTCGCGCGGATCACGAAGTCGTAGCTCTCGGGCGTGCGACCGAGGAGGTCGGCGTAGAGGCCTCGCAGGAACTGACTCGACGACTTCGCGCGCGGTGCGCGATCGCCGCCCTCGACGTCACCGGCGGTGGCGGGGTCGTAGTCGTACGTGGTGTCTGCGCACGCGGTCGCGAGCGCGACGATCAAGAGGAGGCGTTTCATTGGTCGAAGTACTCCCGCGACGACACCACCGCACGGACCAGACCGCGCGCATCGGGGACGTTCGCATCGAGGGTAGACGTGAAGTGCGCGAGCTCCGCCGACGACGGCTCTCGCGCGAGGTAACGACCGAACACGCGACGCACCATCGATTCGCGATAGACCTCGCTGTCGAAGATGATGTCGATGAGGTCTGCGTAGTTCTTGCCGTGGCGATGGAACATCAGACCCGCCGGCGAATCGCCGAAGATCGAGCCGAAGATCATCGACCGGCCGTTCTCGATCTCGTCGGGCTCTGCGGGCCGCGACAAGAAGTCGTCGAACAGCGAGCGCACGCGACCCTCGGGTGCGCCCGAGAGCACGAAGTAGCCGAACGCCAGCGCGTAGCGACGTTCGAGATCCGAGCTCTTCGTGCCGGCCTGAAAGTCCGCGCTCGTCTTCGCGAGGTCGGCCTTCTCGGTCTTGTAGGTCGGCAACGGACCGCAGTTGCAATCGCAACTGTAGTTCTCGGTGCACGACTGACACGCGGGAACGGTGACGCGGATGATGCCGCACACGAGCGCGTACTGAGAGTCGAGCGTGTTGCCGCCGAAGATCCCGTTCTCGAGCTCTTCGATCCAGACCTTCGCGAAGTCTTCCTTCGCGATCAGCTCGGCAACGAGCTCGGCGCGCGCGGTCGGCGTGTTCGCCGCTGCTTGCAACCGGGTTGTCGATGCAGCGAGGTCCGCATCGGTTGGGACGTGACCTGTCAGATCCAGGTAAACACGCCGGAGATAACGTTGGATCTCGGCCTCGGTATCGACGTCACCGCCGACGGGCTTCTGGCCCGACACGGTGTCGTCGCACGCGGCGAGACATAGCAAGACAGTCGCGAGTATTCGCTGCACGGTTCCCTCCACTCAGCGCTGCGGAGAGTTGCAACGCCAAGGCCACGCATTGCGCGTGGAGAAATCCATGGTTGCAGGCCGCCCTCCACACTTGCGCGTTGGATTCCGAGATCGCGGCGGAGGTTAAGTCGACAACTCCTACACCGCTGACAGCGCCCTTCATATGATGCGCGTGATGCGCTGGCTCCTCGTTCTCGTTCTCGCGTGCTCGTCGAAATCGCCGGCCCCGACGACGAAGCCCGTCGCGCCCGAGAAGATCGCGCCCGCGATCTGCACCGACGGCCGGATGGGCGGCTACGACGGCTCGCCCGAGTGCGCGGCGACCGCGAACACGCCAATTCCCGGCGCCGATCGCAGCTGCAGCTCGAACGAGGACTGCATTCGCCTCGGCCCGCACTGCGCGGCGTTCGCGATCCGCGCGGACCGCAGCGATGCGTATTCCTCTGTCCCTTGTACCAGCCCCGCCGCGGGACAGTGCCCGCCGCCCTGTGCTGCTGTCGGCCGCGAAGGCTGTTGCGTGATTCCGGCTGGCTGGGGTGAAAACTGTCGCTAGAACAGTGCATCACATGTCCATGCGCCCTCCGTTCGTGAACCTCGACTCCGCGCTCGAGCTGATTCGCGCCGCGCCCAAAGATCAAGGAACGCTCGATCTGATCGCGCGCCGTCCCGCGGCGGGAACGCGCGAGGTCGTCGACCACGTGCGATTCTCGCTCGAGCACGGCGTCGTTGGCGACGGCTGGCATCGCCGCCCGAGCCGGAAGACGGGCGCGCCGAATCCCGAGCAGCAAGTGACGATGATGAATTCGCGCGCGATCGCCGCGATCGCACCGAACCGAGAGGACTGGCCGAACGCAGGCGATCAGCTCTACGCGGACCTCGACCTCTCGGTCGACAACCTTCCGGTGGGCACGAAGCTCGCGATCGGAACCGCGGTGCTCCAGGTCTCGTCGTATCCACACCGCGGCTGCGTGAAGTTCACGAAGCGCTTCGGCGCGGACGCGACGAAGTGGCTGAACACCGAGGTTGGCTGCGCGCTCAGGTTGCGCGGGGTCATGATGCAAGTCGAGGTCGCCGGCGAGGCTCGCCGCGGCGACGTGATCCGCAAGCGCTAACTGACTGGTTCTCAACAGCGTGCACGACTCTGCGCAACTCGCGCATTTCGTGACGGCCATCGTCTCCCGAGGCAATGATCGCGCTCGTCGGGATCCGGCGCGCGCGGGCGACCGTACGAGATACATGCGCCTTGCTCTGACCGTCTGCTTGCTTGCCGCGTGTGGCGACGACCGTGACCGCGATCAACCAGCCCGCTGCGAGCTCGCCGCGTGGCGTAGCGACAGCGACTGCGATGCCGAGCGGTTCTGCGGCTTCGACGAGCCCGACCCCGGTTGCTACCTCTCGTTCGACGGTCCCGATGCCGCACTCGCCTGGTACGAGAAGACGTTCGCGCGGCAGCTGAAGGGACCCGCGCTGCCGCCGACCGATCCGCGCTTCGCACCCACGCAAGCGATCGTCGACGAGGCGTGGACGCACTACAAGGCGTCGCATCAGATCGGCACGCTCGGCGATCGCAAGTTTCAGCTCGTCTTGATCGAGAACGGCAAGCCGAACGCGTTCGTGAGCGGCGATGGTTCGACGATCAAGACCGGGCTCGTGGTGCTGATCACCGCGAGCCTCGTCGACCTCGGCATGCCGCGCGAGCAGCTCCTCGCGATCATCGCGCACGAGCTCGAGCACGCGATCGGCCTCCACGTCGTATCGTCGGTCGCCGACGGCCTGCAGCGGTTCTATGCAGCGGGCGCGACAGACGAGCCGCTCGGCTTCGAGCAAGACGACGATCTCACCGTGCGCACGTTCGCGCTCGACTGGATCGAGTACGCGCGCAACGCCGGTCACCTGTCCGATGTCGAGCTCGGTGGTCTGCCGCTCGAAGGAGACCTCGGCGATGCGTTCCAGGCGATCGTCGAGCAGCGCGGCTGCACGAGTACCCTCGAGCCGCTCCATGCCGCGATCAAGGCTCGCTCGAATCCGCTCGATCGCTCGGTCTCGATCGACGCCGCGACCGCGAGCCAGATCGTGACCGTCATGAACAAGCTCCGCACCGACTGCTTTGCCGGCGAACAAGACGACGCGATCGAGCTCGTCGCCGACCACTTCGATGTCGGCGCGTCGAGCGTGCGCGGTTCGCTCTCCGCCGAGTATCGTGCCGGGATCGAGGGCAAGGACTTCATCACCGGGATCGATCACTGGGTGAAGCTCGACCGCGCAGCGCTCCGCGAGATCGAACAAGGCTACGCCCAAGCGATCGGTCAGCCGTGGAGCCGCCTGCGGTACTTCTCGACGGAAGAAGCCGCCGACGATTCGTCGGTCTACACGATGCGCGCCGGTGGCTTCGTCGCCGACACCCTCGGCCGCATCCTGCCGTCACTCAGCAAGGTCGAGGCCGAGTGTCGTCCGCTCGTCGACGGCAACGACCTCGCGATCCCGTACGGCGAGGACCTCACCGACGATCATCACGGAACGTGCTGGCGCGCCGGTCACGTCAAGCGCATCGCGCAGCGGGCGACGCCGCGCATGATCGCGCCGGCGTTCGTCCCCTCCATCGATCGGCCGAAGCGGTTGTTCCCGCGCCGCGACGACCGCATCTCGCACTAGGAGGCTTCGAGCGGCTCGATGTGAATGTTGCGATCCTTCGGATCCGGCTGACGCACCGCCTCCGCGAACCGCTCGCTCGCTTCCGCGGCGATCTCGACGCGGGTCTCGCGTTGGAGGATCTGGATCTTTCCGATCTCGCGCTTGCTGATGCCACCGCGGCGGCAGAGCAGCGGCACGATCCACTTCGGGTCCGCGTTCTTCGAGCGGCCGACGTTGATCGTGAACCACATCATCGGGCCGAGTGGCGGGCGTGCACCGTGCTGGCGCAGCACCTGTTCGGCCTCGGGCCGCGTCCACGCGGGCTTCGCGTCATCGCGGCGCGGCTCGTGCGGGCGCGTCGTGATCGGCGGGCGATCGTTCGGGCGCGGGCGATCGTTCGGACGCGCGGGGCGCATCGACGGGGGCTCGGTGAGGAGCTCGGGGGACGGCCGGCGTGCGCGCAGCTGTGAGACGAGCGTGGCGACGAGATCCTCGGGAGGCTTCTCGGCGAGGAGCTTGGTCGCGATCGCGCGGTCGTCGTCGTCGACGTTCTCGACGAGCGCGCCGATCTCCTTGACCATCGACTCCTGGTCGCGAACCGCGATCTGCTCCGCGGTCGGTGCGCGCATCCACTGCGCGACGATGTGCGCCGAGTGCAGCGTGCGCTCGACGTAGCGGCGCGCGCTGTCGGGGACGAGCAGGATCGAAACGCCTTTGCGACCCGCGCGGCCCGTGCGACCGCTGCGGTGCACGAGCACGTCCTTGTTCTGGGGCAGGTCCGCGTGGATCACGAGGCCGAGATCGGGAAGATCGAGTCCACGTGCAGCGACGTCGGTCGCGACGCAGACGCGTGCGCGACCGTCGCGCAGCGCTTGCATCGCGGTGTTGCGCTCGCGCTGCGAGAGCTCGCCCGAGAGCGAGACGACGGAAAATCCTCTGTCGGAGAGGTTCGCCGCGAGGTGCGCGACACCGTCGCGGGTGTTGCAGAAGACGAGCGCGCCGTTCGCCTCGTGGTAGCGGAGCACGTTGACGACGGCGAGGTCGCGTTCGCGCGGGACGATCGGCACCGCGTGATATTCGATGTCGCGGTGCGCATCGTTCTCTTGCTGCGTGGAGATCCGTAGCGCCTTCTGCTGATAGCGCTTCGCGATCGCGGCGATCTCTTTCGGAATCGTCGCCGAGAACAGCAGCGTCCGCCGTTCCGCGGGCGCGCCTTCGAGCAAGCGCTCGAGGTCCTCGCGAAAGCCCATGTCGAGCATCTCGTCGGCCTCGTCGAGCACGACGCCGCGGAGCTGCGTCAGGATGAGGTTCTTGCGCTCGAGGTGATCGCACAGGCGGCCCGGCGTCCCGACGACGATGTGCACGCCTTGCGAGAGCGCGTATTGCTCGCGCCGCGGATCGAACCCGCCGACACACGTGGTGATGCGCGCGTTGGTGTCCGCGTAGAGCCACACGAGCTCGCGGTGGACTTGCTGCGCGAGCTCGCGCGTCGGCGTGACGACGAGCGCGAGCGGCGCACCCGCCTTCTCGAAGCGCGGGGCCTCACCGAGCAAGCGGCCGGCGAGCGCGAGCCCGAACGCGACGGTCTTGCCTGATCCGGTTTGCGCGGAGACCAGGAGGTCACGTTCGCGTGCGTCTTCGGCGAGCACCGCGGCCTGGACAGCGGTGGGCTCCGTGTATTCCCGACGAGCGAGCGCGGTTTGCAAGCTCGGATGTGCAGACTGAAACGACAAGGGGACGCACCCTAGTGCCTATGCGCCCGCGCGGCAAGCTTCAATCAGGCGCGAACGAAGGGATTTGCCTTGGCTTCGTCGCCGAGCTTCGTGGTGGGGCCGTGGCCCGGAATGACGAGCGTATCGGGGTCCCGCGTGTAGAGGCGGTCCCGGATCGACTGCTGGATCAGCTTGCTGTCGCCACCGGGCAAGTCCGTCCTGCCGATCGACCGGCGAAACAGCGTATCGCCGGAGAACAGCAGGCCTTCGACCTCGAAACAGACCGAGCCGGGCGTGTGACCGGGCGTGTGGAGGACGGCGAGCTTGCGCTTACCCATCTCGATCTCGTCGCCGTGCTCGATCCAGCGCTCGACGACCGTGGTCGCGCGGACCTTCCAGCCGAACATCGCGGCCTGCATCGCGAAACCGTCGTAGAGGAAGGCGTCGCCCTTGTGCAGGCAGACCGCGCCGCCATGTGCTTCCTTCACGTCTCGGGTGCAGTAGATGTGATCGAGGTGCGCGTGGGTGTGGATGATCGCGCGGACCTTCAGATCGTACTGCGCGACGATCTCGGCGATCCGCTCGATCTCACCGCCGGGATCGATGATCACCGCGTCCTTGGTGTCGCCGCACGCGAGGACGGTGCAGTTACATTCGAACGGGCCGGCAGGAAACGTCTCGCGAAGCAGCACGTCCGATGTCTAGCAGAGTACAACGGCGTCGATGGGCAAGAAGGTGAAGACGGCTGACCCGCTCGCGCCGGTGCGTACGAATCCGACGAAGGTCACGACGCTGGAGCTCAATCCAGCGGCGTCGCGCAATGCGGGGACGGGCTGGTTCGAACCGCTGCCCGTGTTTCCGCCCGAGATCCTGGGCTGCAAGAACCTCGTCGAGCTCGAGATCTATCGCGGCATCATCGACGGCACGATCCCCGAGGGCATCGGCACGCTGACGAAGCTGAAGGCGCTCGGGCTCGGTGGGCTGTCGACGACGCAGTTGCCCGAGTCGCTCGGCAAGCTGACGAAGCTCGAGACGCTGTCGCTCGCGTACATGCAGTCGCTGCGCGAGCTGCCGGTCTCGATCGGCAAGCTGACGAAGCTGCGCGAGCTCGACATGGCGTACGCGGGCATCACCGCGCTGCCGGCGATCGGTGCGCTGCGCGCGTTGCGCACCGCGAACTTCGCGAACACGGCGCTCACGTCCGTGCATCCCGCGCTGTGGCAGTGCAGCGCGCTCGAGACCTTGAGCTTCCCCGACACGCTCGAGAGCTTGCCGCCGGGCATCGCGAAGCTGACGAAGCTGCGCACGCTCTCTGCATCGCCGAGCGCGCTCGCGAGCATCGCGGTCGAGCTGCCGAAGCTGAAGCTCACCGCGCTGCACGTGCACGGCGCCGGCGAGCTGCCCGCCGAAGTGGGTCTCATCAAGACGCTCGGCGAGCTGCGCGCGAACTTCCTCGGCCTGACGAGCCTTCCCGACACGCTGCCGCAGCTCGCGAACCTCGAGTCGCTCGAGGTCAGTGGCAACAAGCTCGCGACGCTGATCGATCTCGTCGCGCGGTTTCCGAAGCTCGTGAACTTCGACTACAGCGGCAACCCGGTCGCGGTCTCCGAGCGACGCGAGCTCGACAAGCTGATGAAGCTCTCGCCGAGCAAGCGCATCTTCAGTGTCGCGAAGCGCGTGCCCGCACCGGTGAAGACCCAGCCGAAGGCGAAGCTCGCGCGCATCGGGCAGGTCGCGAGCGTGAACGCCTCGCTGTCGCTGATCATCGCGGATGCGAAGGTCGCGAAGGGCTGGAGCGGCACCGGCGCTGGCGACCCCGATGGCAGCGACTGGGATCGCGCGCGGCTCGCGCTCGCGAAGAAGGACTACGCGATGCTCGATGTCGGCCAGCAGTCGGCGGTCGCGCTGTCGCTCGGCGTCGGGCAGGGCATCGCTGACGTGTTTCGCGTCGGCGATCGGATCGTCGTCGTCGAGTCGATCGCGGACAACACCGAGGACGAGCTGTTCCTCGAGTACGTCGCGAGCGCGCCGCAGAAGCCGAAGTCGGTCGCGAACCTCGCGGTGCCCTCGAAGAAGCTCGTGATGGTGCCATCGACCGACTCGGGCGACAGCGAAGAGTCACTCGCGCTCGACGTGCCCGCGAAGATCTCGATCACGCTCGAAGCCGAGACCAAGAGCTCGTGGGGTCAGGCGCGGCGGATGTTCATCACGCCGGCCTGAAGTTCGAGCCCGAGCCCGCGCGCGAGTTGGTGCGACCGGTACGTGGTTGAGTACAGGTGCGACCTGTACTTTTTCGATTACAGGTCGCACCAAATCGCGTGCGCGCGAACGAGGGCGAGTCTGAAATCCGCGGCGACGTCGTGCAGCTTCGGTTAGCGACCGAAGCAGCCGATCTTCTTCTTCGACGCCACGAGGTCGGTCTCCGTATCCGCGAGCCCGACGGCGAGGCCGCCCGCGATCTGCGCGATGTCGGCCATGCGCGCGTAATCGATCTTGTCGGCCGTGTCGCACTTCTCGTGGTAGCAGCGCTTATCGGGCGTCCAGAAGAAGATGTACGGGATCTTCTTCGCGCAGAAGTTGATGTGATCGCCGCGCACGCTGTGGCCGCCGATGCCGAGGCTGACTTTCGGAAACTTGTCGTCGAGCTTCTCGAGGAGCTTCTTCGACGGCTGCTTCGTGAACGCGCCGAACGCCGCGACGCCGTTCTTGGACGCGTGGCTGCCGATCATGTCGAGGTTGATGTATTGCACCACGTTCGCGAGCGGCACGCTCTTCGGTGGATTCGCGACGAAGTAGAGCGAGCCGATGAGACCTTGCTCCTCCGCGCCGAACGTCACGAACACGATCGTGCGCGCGGGCTTGGTCTCGCGCTGCGCGACGGACTGCGCGATCGCGAGCAAGCCGACGACGCCGGATGCGTTGTCGTTCGCGCCGAGAAAGCCGCCGCCGAGATGATCGTGGTGCGCGCCGACGATCACGATCTCGTCGGGTTTCGAGCTGCCTTCGATCATGCCGACGACGTTCGCGGTCGCCGAGCCATCGTTGCCCTTGACTGCCTGTTCGTACCCGTCGCCGTCGGCAGCGGGGGCGAGGCCGAGGCAGCGAAACCGCTCGACGATCAGGGCGCGGGCCGCCTTGTCGCCCTCGGTGCCGGGTGCGCGACCGTCCCACTCCGGGGAGGCGAGTACCTCGAGGCGCGTGCGCAGAACCTCGGGATCGAAGGGCTTCGCATCGTCGACGCAGCTCTTCGGCGCCTCGGTCGTGACGGTCGGGATCACGGTCGGTGTCACCGGCGGTGGCGCGGGTGTCGCCGCGGGCTTCACTTTGTCGTCGGAATGCACCGCGGTGCATCCGCAGACGAGGAGCAGCAGCAGCGACCGGCTCACCGCGGAGAGCATGACGCGAAGACACACGGGGCACCCGGATTGTTTCACCGGCATCGTCGAAACCCGTGTGGCATTCTGGGGCCATGTCGAAAGCGTGGGGGCTCTTGGCCGTCGTCCTGCTTGCAGGTTGCGGAAACAAGAAGGAGGCGGACCGGTCGCCGATCATCCGCGAGGAAGAGATGCCGCCGCCGAAGCAGCCGGTGATCGCAGACCCGTCGATCGACGAGCAGCTCATGAACCCGGGCACGGTTCCGACGCCCGCGGATCCCGACGTGAAGCCCGAGTGCATCGACGACGCCGCGCTGGTCTCGTGGGATCCGGCGAAGCTGCGCGCGTGTTTCGACAGCAATGATGACGATCAGGCCGATCGCTGCGTGACCTGGCGCCGCGATGGCAACGTCGCCACGATCGACACGACGTTCGCCGTCGAGGACGTTGACGCGACGACGGAGGAGCCCGAAGTCCACGTCGAGTACCGCAGCGATCAGGACAATAACGACGAAGAACGCATCACGCTGAACGGCAAGACCATCGACGTCTGTCCGTACGATCGGGCGTGCATGAGAATCATGCCGAGGTCCAGCGAGCACGAGATCCTGGCCGTGCTCACGGACCCCGACTACAAGCGCGCCGTCGTCGTGATGAAGGACTATGACAGCGCGAAGGGCATCTTCGAGATGTGGGATCTCGAGGCGGGCCGGATGCGCACGCGCGCGGGCATGAAGCGACTCGTCGCCGACGAGACGTATGACTTCCACGCGCACATGGGCACGGGCGTCGTCATCGGGATCGCCGACGACAGTAACGGCCGCGCGCTCGGCACGATCCTCGGGCTAGACGGCAGCTTCCGCGGCGAGCTCGGTCAGGGCTCCCGCAACCTCGATCCGCAGAAGACGTTCCAGCACGCCGGCGTGTTCGGCATCGTCGACATCGGCCCGGTCGACAGCGATGACAAGCCGTACACGCTCTACCTTCACAACCTCGCGAGTGGTGGCGCGGTCGGCAAGTTCACGATCAAGCGCGACGACGATGGTGACGACGATCTCTCGTTCCACAAGCTGAAGAACGGCTTCGTCGGCGTCACGCAGTTCGGCGAGCAGATGCGGATCGACATGATCGATCTGCGCTCGAAGACGAACCGCGTGCTGCTCGTCCCGGGTTGCTAGAACTTCTCGGTTCCGGTTCCGCTTCACTATTCCCTATTCGCTCGCGCCGGTTGCTCGCTTGAATCGGCGTGATCTCAGGTTCGGTAGAGATCAAGTTCGCGGGAATTCCTGACGCGCTGTGGAATCAGGTCGTCGGCGCCTCTCCATCCGCGCAGCCTACGCGCCGGCCCTGAAAATAGTGAATGGGAACGCTGTTTCACTCGCGCCGGTTGCTCGCTTGAATCGGCGTGATCTCAGGTTCGGTAGAGATCAAGTTCGCGGGAATTCCTGACGCGCTGCGGATTCAGGTCGTCGGCGCCTCTCCATCCGCGCACCCTACGCGTCGGCCCTGAAAAATAGTGAATAGGGAAGCGGAACCGCGAAGTCGAATTTTCAGGATCGGTTGTTAGTCCCAGGCGTACTGCTTGAAGAACAGCCACTCGATCGCGGTGGCATCTGCATACGCCGGGCACGCGTAGACGCCCGCACTCGCGGCGCCGCCCGCCCAGCAGTGGCCCATGCCGTTGAACGTGCAGATCTCGACCTGTCCGCCCTGCGGACAGTTGTTGTAGATGCGGCACGTGCCGTTCGTGACGGCGACATCGGTCGTCGTCAGATCGCAGCCGTTGCGCTGCGCCCACGCGGTCGCGGCGGGCACGACGTTCTGCACGGCGGTCGCATTCGGGTCGTTGCAGCCCGGCGGGATCAACGCATCCGCGAGGCCGTGAAACATGATCACGGGCTTCTTTTGCGAGGTGCAGTTGTCGAGGACGTGCGTGCCGCCGGAATGCGGCGCGATGCCGGCGATGTCGCTGCGCATGCAGCCCGCGTGATGCGAGAAGTATCCGCCCATCGAGAAGCCGGTGACGAAGACGTGCTTGTCGTCGATGCACTGGTCTTGCGCGATGTCGGCGCGCATCGCATCGAGGAGCTTGAAGTCATCGGCCATCGCGACGGGCGGCGCGCCGAAGTAGCTCGGGCACAGGTCGCTGCCGGCGTTCCACGGCGCCTTGTTCGTGTTCGGGCCGCCCTGGCCATCGGGGAACGCGAGCGCGATGCCTTCGCTGTCGGCGAGCGCGGCGTACTTCGTGATGTCGAACATCAGCTGCCCCGACATCGTGTAGCCGTGGTGCACGAACACGAGGGGCAAGGGCTTCTTGGCATCTGCGGCGGCCGGGACGTACGCGATGTACGTGCGCTTCAGGCCATCGATCGTGACCTCGCGGCTGGTCTTGCCGCGCATGTTCGCGCGGACGCCGCATGGCCCCGCATCGGGGGCGGCGACAGGCGCCGCGTCGACCGGGTCGTCCATGGTCACCGGCGACGAGCCGCACCCGGCGAGTAATGCGATCGCGACGGCTCGCATGACGCGGCGAACCTAACAGCATCGTGCACGTTCGTGCACGTTCATTCCTTCCACTCCGCCGACCGCTGGAGTTGCCGGCGTCGCTGCTCGCCGCATCGCGCGTCTATGATCCCGCGCAGATCCAATGGCGCGGTGCTTGCTCTCACGTTTGCCATGCGCCTTGTCTTCGCCTTGCCGCTCCTTCTCCTTGGTTGTGTCGATGCGGCGGAGGAGTCGCCAGACGGGATCGATGACCGTGGCGTGGATGGCAAAGCAGATGGCAGCCAGCTCTCGGAGTGCGAGACGGCAAAGATCCTCGAGCTCCTGAACGGCGGCGTCAGCGCCGGCGATCTCGAGCGCTCGGGCGTCCATGCGCGCGCCGCGAAGGAGCTGGTCGCGTATCGCAATGGCGCCGACGCGCTGCCGAACACCGCCGATGACGACAAGTTCGACACGATCGACGAGGTCGACGAGGTCGCCTACGTCGGCCGCACCGCATTCACGCAGCTCGCCGCCGCGGTCGCACCGCGCTGCGCGCCCGATCCGTTCACCGACGCACGCGACGTCACGAAGCCCATCATCATGTTCGCGGGCGGCACGCTCGCGCCGGCCGACTACACCTATCCCCAAGGCGGCGAGTTCTCGCTCGGCGGTACGGAGTTCTGGCAGAAGTGGAGCGGTGGCCACAACCCGACGTACAGCTATGACGAGGGCACGAACCTCGGAAAGCTCTGCATGCAGGCGAGCGCGATCCGCTTCGAAGAGATCATGAAGAGTCCGCCGGCGGATCTCGTGAAGCTCAAGGACACGAACTGGAACGGTTCGTTCTTCAACTGGAACGACGACTTCTCCGACGCGACCTCGTGGGGCTCGCCGTCGAGCGCGCGCCTCTGGGCGTGGCGCACCTCGCTCATCAAGTGGATCTCGCAGACCGGCAAGGACGGCAGCTGCCGCCTCCCGACGCGCGAGCTCGTCGAGAAAGCAGCGAAGACCTGCCTCGACACGGCGACGCGCAACATGAACGGCGAGATCCAGGGCTGCCAGGCTCAGTAGCCTCGATAATTCAGTCGGACCAGCCGCTCGCTCACGCGGGCGTCTCCGCGTTTTCGGCGTCGTGCGCATGATTGTTTGCAGAGGCCGATAACGCAGCCGGCCACCGGACGCGCCGGACAGCAGCGTCCACCGTGATCTCGTGCGCTTGCCGCCGGACACGATGGCACCGGACATGCTCGTCCGACTGCAGCCGGACATCACGTCCGCTGACTGGCCACTCGACTAGCCATGTCCGTCTTCGCCAAAGGACTCGATGATGCGTCGCTTGCTTCTTGCTCTCCCTCTCGCCGCCTGTGGTGCCACGGACATGGTCGACGACGAAGGTTGGTTGCCCGAGGGCAAGGCCGACGAAGTCGCGGTGCCGCTTCGCTACGACAGCTACGACGTGCTGTTCACGAATCCCTTGTGCCGCGAGTACACGTACGCGCAGCCGCTCGAGACCGCTGACGGCAGCAAGACGCTGACGAGGAAGCCGAAGAACGTCTTCTGCTCGCGGACCGACATCGCTGCGTCCGCGGCGCGTCCGGAGAGCCCGCAAAACAAGCTGCTGACGTGGGTCACGCCGCTCGGTGCGAACGACGAGATCTTCCTCGCGTACCTATCGTTCTCGAACCAGGCGGTCGGCGATGAGCTGTGCGCAGCAGTCGGTCGCGGCACCAAGGTCACGTTCGTGCTCGATGCGCCGTCGACGGCGTCGGAAAAGCTGAAGACGTGCGGCGCGACGATCCTGATCCGCGGTCACGCGGGCAGTATCGGCTACGCGCACAACAAGGTCATCCTGATCAATCCGCGCGGTGACAGCGAGTTCATGAAGATGACGTTCTCGAGCGGCAACATGTCGTCGGGCGTCGTCACGCATCACGAGAACTGGCACTTCATCGAAGCCGCGCGCGACAGCTACTTCGCGCAGGCACACGTCTGTCTCATGGATGCGCAGATCAGCACGACGGCATCGGCGGGGCGCACGCAGTACAAGACCGCACTCAACGCGTGCCGCTCCAACATCGACGCGCCGGAGGAGACCGACATCAAGGCGTTCTTCATCCCGAACCGCGACGACGCGAAGCGTGCAGAGAAGTACATGCTCGGTGCGATCGACGAAGCGAAGAAGATCGACCTCGGCGTGCACCGCTTCGGTCACAGCAAGCTGGTCAGCAAGCTCGAGGACAAGCTCGAGGCCGGTACGATCGCGGTGCGGATGGTCGCGGACGACGACCTCTATTGGCTCGATCCGGCTGCGGGCCCGGCCTCGCAGCCCGGCGCCAACGACGACTTCGAGGCGAACAACGTGCGCCGGCTCGAGACTGCCGGTGCCGCCAAGTTCGAGATCCGCTTCTTCGAGACGAACCACGCGGAGCACCTGCTCCACCACAACAAGTACCTCATCTACCGCAACGCGAGTGGGAAGCCGTTCGGCCTGATCGCGGGCGCTGCGAACCTCACCGGTGCCGGCTTTAACGACAACTTCGAGAACATCTACTTCATCAAGGTGCCGCACGTGCTGAAGGCGTTCGACACGCAGTTCGCACGCGTCTGGGACGGCAAGAGGGCAACGCCCACCGAGCAAGATCCTCCTATCGCAACGCCGCGCCACCTGATGCCCGCGAGCGACGTCGCCCCGCAGTGAGGTAAGCTCCTTCGGTGGAGAAGCGAGTCAGGCGGGGGCTACAGCTGGTTTCCACCGTCGTGCGTACGTTCGCCGAGCGCACGCCCGATTACGAACGCCTGCTGCCCGCCATCGCGTGGGCCATCGCGGATGCGATCCCCGACACCTGCCTCGTGAGCCTGTGCTCGGAGGATTGCACGGCGGTGACGCCCGTCGCGACGTACGACTCGGACCCGGCCATCATCGAGAAGCTCGCGCCCTATCGGCGCACCTACGGCCTTGCCGAGACACCGATCGGCTCGGAGGCGATCGAGCGCGGCTCGCAGTTCCAACCCGCGATCGACTACGACGCCATCGAGGCGCTCAGCACACGCAGCGCGGAGATGTTTCGAGCGATCGGTGCGCGCGGGTTCATCGTCACCCCGATGCGTGCCGCGGGCGACCTGTTCGGCCTCATCACGATCATCCGTCGTCGCGCCGAGCACGCACCGCTCGACGAGCTCGATCTCGAGATCGTCGAGGACCTCGCGGGTCACGCGGCCCTCGCGATCATGAACGCGCGCCTCGTGAAGAAGCTCGAGAGCGGCGCGAAGCTCCGCGAGACCACGCAGTTCCTCGACGCGATCATCGAGAACATCCCCGACATGGTGTTCGTGAAGGAGGCCGATCGCCTCTCGTTCGTGCGCTTCAACCGCGCCGGCGAGACGCTGCTCGGCGTGTCGGCCGCGGATCTGATCGGCAAGAACGACTACGACTTCTTCCCGCTCGCCGAGGCTGACTTCTTCACGAAAAAAGATCGCGAGACGCTCGCGAACAAGCAGCTGGTCGACATCCCCGAGGAGCCCATCCAGACGCGCGCAGGCACGCGCTGGCTCCACACCAAGAAGGTCCCGCTCGTCGACGACAGCGGCACGCCGCGGTACCTGCTCGGCATCTCGCAAGACATCACGGAGCGCAAGCGCGCCGATGCACTCCTGCGTGCCGCGAAGGAGACCGTCGAAAACGCGAACCGCGAGCTCGAAGCGTTCGCATATTCGATCGCGCACGACCTCCGCGCGCCACTGCGCGGCATCCTCGGCTACAGCGAAGCGCTCCTCGAAGACATCGGCGACAAGGTCGATGACAAGCCGCGCGAGTACCTGACGCGCATGAAGGAAGCGGCCGGCCGCATGGCCACGCTGATCGAGGAGCTCCTCGGACTCGCTCGCATCACGCAGGCCGACCTCGTGCGCAGCCGCGTCGATCTCACCGCGATCGTGCACTCGGCGATCAGCGGGCTGCAGCACGCGGAGAAGCACCGCAAGGTCGAGGTCGTGGTCCAGCCCGGCCTGTTCGTCGAGGCCGACCCGCACTTGATGGCGATCGTCGTCGACAACCTCCTCGACAACGCCTGGAAGTTCACCGCGAAGCGCGACGCCGCACGCATCGAGATCGGTCAGCTCGGCAACACGTTCTTCGTGCGCGACAACGGTGCCGGCTTCGACCCGCAATACGCCGACCAGCTGTTCGGCGTGTTCCGCCGCCTCCACATGCAAGAGGAGTTCGAGGGCACGGGCATCGGCCTCGCGACCGTCGCGCGCATCATTCACCGGCACCACGGCCAGGTCTGGGCCGAGGGTCAGCTCGGCAAGGGCGCGACGTTCTTCTTCACCGTCGGCGACGCGCTCTAGCGCCGGTACACTTTCGTCAGCTCGCTCATCCGCGCATAGACGATCGGTCCCTTGCCGTCGGACGCGAGGTGCTTGTCGATCTCGGTCAGCGCCTGGTCGATGCGCGTGAAGTACGACTCGCTGAAGTTCGGCGGGTGATAGCCGATCGAATACGTGATCGGCTCGGCGAGCGCGCCGCGCCTCGGCCAGTTCTTGTCGAGCATCTCGATCATCTCGTTAGCGGAGACGTAATCGACGAGCAGGCCGTTGTCGGGGACCTCGAGGATCGGCAGGTGCGGCGCGGCGTCGGCCTGGATGTCCGTCGTGTTCGGGTAGTAAGGCTGGCTCGTCTCGTCGATCGAGGACCAGTTCTCTTGGTTCCACGCGTAGAGCGCGGCGCCCGCGTGGTTCTTCCACTCCTCGAGGCGCGACCAGTTGCAGCCGCTCGAGTCAGCGACGTGACCGGCGGTGCCGAGCGCGGCGAGCACGTCGGTGTTTGCGGTCCAGCCGCCTGCGCGGAACGAGGTCGGCCGCGGCAGGCCGTTCTGGACGAACAGCTCGGTCGCGCGGCGGAACAGCTTCTCGAGCTCGGCGCGCGTGTACGACGCGAGGATGACAGTGTAGCCCGTCGTGTCGCCATTCGCATACGCGAACGAGGGCGACGTGCGGCACGTGACGCCGGCCGTCGTGACGAAGTTGCACCACGGATGAACGTGCAATCCGATCTCATCTCCCTGCGTCGCGGCGAGGTTCTTCACCCAGGACACGAGGCGTGCGCGGCGCGCGGGCGAGACGGATGGATCCGTGAACGTGTATGGACCGACGAAGTGCGTGAGCAGCAGCGACGGGTGGCGCGCGTGCAGGCGCTCCTGACGCTCGAGCTTGTCGTCGCCGTTGTCCGGATCGTCCCAGTCGTTCGAGACCACGACGTAGAGCGGATGCGACCTCGTGAACGGCAGCGCGGCAAACGCGACCCGCTCGCCATCTGCGGCGAGTAACGCGCGGTGTGCGCCGACCGGAAGGTTCTTGATATCGATCGAGAACGCGAACTTGCCGCCGATCTTCGTCGCGCGTTTCACGTAGCGGCCGTCGATCCAGAGGTCGACGACGCTCGCCTGCCCCGCGACCGTGAATTCGAGCTTGTCGGTACCGGGCGTCAGTGCGTTCCCGACGAGGTACCAGCTCCGCGCTCCCGAGACTTGAAACGCCCCGTCCTCCTTGGTCGGCGCTTCCGGCTCGGCGTCGGGAATGGGCAGGTCGCCGGCATCACTACACGCGACGAGGACGGTCAGGAGCAGGCTTTTGAAGCGCACACCCCGACTTCATCAAGATCGATGCCACGGTGCGTCGAGGAACGGCGCGGAGATAGCGACGGCTAGACGAGGAGCCAGGCCTTCTTCAGTTGCCGCAGACGAATGGTTGCACGTGGATGCAACGATCCCAGGGCTCGCGCGTTCTATCCAACATGCTGAGCCGCCCGTCGTCGACGACCGCCTTCGATCGCCTCGCCAAGGTCACGCTGATCGCCACCGCCGCGAGCCTCCTCGTCGGAGGCGGGCTGACGGTCGCGCACATGACGCAGGACACGTGCAGCGTCGACGCCAGCGGTCTCGACCCGCACGCTCGCCTGCTCGTCGCGCGGCGCACGCTCGCGTGTCACGACTACGAGCACGGGCGCATCACGAAGGATCAATACCAGTCGTCCGTCGCTGAGATCGATCTCGCCTTCTCCCGCCCGGCCTCGCAACGAATGGAGCGCGTGATGTGGGCGGCCTCGGTGCTCGGCTACTCCACGCAGTACAGCGACACCGCATGGTCCGCGCAACAAGCGCTCGGCGCGCCGAACGTCTATCCGAACCACGGCGACATCCAGCAGGCATGGGCCTCGCGCACCGCCGACGAACAGGACGAGTGGATCGAGCTCGGCTACGAAGTGCCGCGCACGGTGTCGGCGGTCGAGATCTACGAGACGTACAACCCCGGCGCGATCGACAACGTCGAGCTGATCACCACGAGCGGTCGTCGGATCCAGCTCCGCGCGCCGACCTTGCCCGACCACGACGAGGTCACCGAGGTGCACAAGTCCGTCCTTCAGACGCCGTGCACCACCGAGCCGATCGCCGCCGTGCGCATCAACATTGGCTCCGTCGGGACGAAGGGCTGGAACGAGATCGACGCGGTCGGTCTTGTCCCGTGTACCGCGCCGGGCCGCGCGCGCATCGAATCGCCATGACCGGCTGGCGCGTGCTGCGACTCGACGACAACGGCAACACGTTCGTGATCGCGGAGGTCGCGAGCGAGCTCGACGCGCGGGCGATCGCCAGTGCATTCGAAGCGCGCGGTCACAAGCAGACGTACTTCGTAGAACGAGCCGCCCCGCTGGTCCCCTCGAAACGCGCCAGCCCGCGCTAGAGCGAAACCGGTGCGGGCCACGCCCGGCCCTGCTTATCGGTATTTCAGACTTGCGTCCCGGCGGGCGTTGCATCGAGAGGTTCACGAGCTACGATGCCGCTACCGAAGGGGGTAGCGATGAAGAAGCCACTGTTGATTCTGGCACTCATGGGAACGGTCTCGTATGGCGCGTATCGGATGATCGGGTCGTCGTCGAGCGACGCGCCGGTCGCGCAAGACGGCGAGCAGCTCGTGCTCGACCGCATCTGGATCGATCACATTCCAAAGAACGAGCGCGACACCATCCACGTGTTCGCGGCGATCAGCGAGGAGCCGTTCGGCGTATTCCAGGCTGCGTCGACGTGGAAGGGCAACTACGAGCTGTTCCGCTACGAGGCGAAGGGCAACGAGCTTCACGTCGTCTACCCGCAGTCGGGCGATCGCGAGAAGGTGAAGCACAACGCGCGTCGCTGCAGCGAGAACCAGATGGACTTCTGCCTCGAGCTCAGCGGTGGCAAGGGCGTGAAGCGCTACTACTCGCGCAAGGGCTGGGAGATCGAGCACGTGACCTCGGCGGCCGATCTGAACGATCGCACCGAGGCGCTGCTCCAGTCGTTCAGCGAGAAGTAGCTGGCACGGCGCCGTCGCGGCGCAAGTTGCCGCGACCGGTGGGCCACAGCAGGCACTTTGTCGACGAGCCGGGTACTTCGTACACGAGCACCTGGCGCACGCGGTCCTCGCCATCCTTGAGCGAGACCACGATGTCGAGTGTGCCGTTGCCGTCGACGTCCGCGATCGTCGGCACCGGCATCGCGCCGCGTCCGCCGAGCGAGATGCGGTGCAGCTCGTTGCCGCCTGCGTCGAGGATGATGAGGTCGCCACCCGACGGGCCGTACGTCGTGAGGGCGAGCTCGGGCGTGCCGTCGCCGGAGAGATCCGCGATCGCGACGCCGGCGGTCCACGTATCCGAGCGTGTCGTGTACGTCGCGGACCACTGCGGCGCGCCCGCCGCGTCGACGCCGTGAATGCGTTGATCGAAGCCGGCGAACACGATCTCGGGACCGGCGTGTGACGGATCGAGCTCGGCGACCGCGACCTGGTTCGTGATGCCGACGATGTTGTTCGTCCCGTCCCACAGACCGCTCGTGTAGTCGGGGAAGCGGGGCGGTGCGAGCCAGGCGGCGGGGCGCGTGCCGTCGGGGCGCATCACGAACAGGCCAACGCCGCGCTCGCGATCGGTCTGCGCGGCGTTCTGGATCGAGCCAAGCGCGATCAGCTCGGCCGCGCCGTCACCGTCGAGGTCGGCGATCGCGGGCGCGGTGTTCGTGAAGTGCGCTTGGTCTTCGGTGTCCTCGTCGTTCGCGAAGCCTTGCTGTGCGAGCGCGTAGTCGACCATCCAGCGGATGCCCGAGAACTTCGTGCGATTGCGAAAGATCGTCGCGGCATCGAAGGCGCGGCCGGTGCCGTGGTGCAGAGACATGTACGCGTTGTCTTGCGGCGCGAAGATGTCGGCCTTGTTGTCACCGTCGACGTCGCCGACCGCGAGCGTCTGATCGTAGCCACCGGTGACGTAGCAGGCGGCATCGCAGCCGGCGGCGCCGCTCGTATTTGGCGGGAAGCCGGCGACGATCGAGCCGTCGTGATGGACGGCCATGACGATGTCCCGCTGGTTGTTCGCCTGCAGCGGTGAGGTCGTGACCGCGACGAGCTCGAGGTCGCCGTTACCGTCGATGTCACCGGCGGCGAGCGCGCGCACCTCGTCGCGCCACATGAACGGAAAGCCGGGCAGCGGCCGGCCTGCCGCGTCGAAGGCGGCGATCGTGCCGCGCGCGGAGACCGCGACCTCGAGACCGGGCCGCGCCTTGTCGAGATCCGCGACGACGGGCGACGACCAGATCCGACCGGGCAGGGTGGCGCGCCACAGGATCGTCCCGTCGACGTGCCACACGATCAACTGATCGTGCCGCGGCACGACGAGCTCGACGGTGCCGTCGCCATTCAGATCCGCGACCGCCGGCGATGCGAGCCACGCCTCGTGCCAGCGATCCGCCAGCGTGTACTTCACCGCGGGCGCAGCGACGGTCGCGCCGCCGCCGTTCGCTTCACATGACGGTGCGGGTAGCGGCCCCGGATCGTCATCGCCGTTGTTCGGGCCCGACTCGCCGCCACACGCGACGAGCATGGCCATGGCACACGCCCCGAGCACCCTCATACGATCCACGATATCGCAGGCCGGACGTGCGCATCGATCGATTTCAGGTATGCATCCAAACGACATGGCCCAGCAGCGCATGGACCCGCTGGAATACGAGCTCCAGGAAGCCCGCGCGATGGCCCTCGGCCAGGCGGGCAAGAAGGTCGAGAAGGCGCTCGCGATGCTCGCCGCGGGCGGCGCGCCACGAGAGAACTTTCTCGACGACGCCGCGACCGCCGTATGGGAGCTGATCATCACGCGCGAGGCATTGCGGTTCTACGATCACGAGGCCTCGCTCGCGTTCTTCAACATTCCACCTGCGGTGATGGCGCGCGTCGGCGTGATCAAGCCGAAGTCCTGATAGCTTCGCGTCGGTGTCGTATCGCGCGCTGTTGCGAAACAACCGCGAGTTTCGCCGGCTCTTTCTCGCCAGCGTCGTGTCCCTCGCGGGCGACTGGTTCTCGTTCGTCGCCGTCGCCGATCTGGTGACGCGGCTGACGGGGCGGCCGGGCGCGGCTGCGTTCGTCTATGCGGCAACGGTGTTGCCGGTGTTCCTCGCGTCGCCATTCTCGGGCGCGATCGCGGATCGCTACGATCGCAGGCGCATCCTGATCGCGGCCGACTTGATCCGCGTGCCGATCGTGTTGCTCCTCTGCCTCGCCGCGCTGTGGGGTAGCGTCGCGCTCGCGATCGGCGCGGTCATCGCGCTCGGTGTCGGCGCGAGCTTTCACGATCCGGTCGCGAGCGCAGCGACGCCGAACCTCGTCGCGCCGGAGGATCTCGCGACCGCGCAGTCGCTGATGGGCACCGTGTGGGGCTCGATGTTGCTTGTCGGCGCCGGCATCGGTGGCGTCGTCGCCGAGGTGTTCGGGATGCAGGTCGCCTTCATCATCGACGCGCTCTCGTTCGCAGTGTCCGCGATCATCCTCGCGGGCATCACGAAGCCGATGCAGGAGGCGCGCGGCGCACGCGTCTCCGGCGCCGGCTTTCGCGAGGTGATCGCGTACGTGCGCAGCGATCGCCTCGTCAGCCGGCTGATTCTCGCGAAGGTCGGCGTCAGCTCCGCGAACGGCACCGTCGGCCTCCTGCCGGCATTCGGCGCGAACCTCGGCGGGGCGAACATCGCCACAGGGCTGCTGTTCGCGGCGCGCGGGCTCGGTGCGTTGCTCGGTCCGATGCTCGTGCGTGCGTTCACGGGTGACGCGCCGAAGTCGCGGACGATCGTCTGGGTCGTCGGCGGATCGACGCTGCTCTACTGCGGCGTCTACGCGCTCGTGCCGCTGACATCCGTGTTCGTGATCGCGATGGTGCTCGTCACGATCGCGCACCTCGGCGGCGGCGCGCAGTGGACGGTCTCGACGTACGGGCTGCAAGTCGCGACGCCGGATCACCTGCGCGGCCGCGTGATGTCGCTCGACTACGGGCTCGCGACGCTCGCGATCGGCGTGTCGTCGATCATCGCCGGCCTGCTCGCCGACGCGTACGGCGCACCGAGCGCGAACTGGTGGCTCGCCGCCATCGGCGCGACGTATGGCATCGCGTGGCTCGCGTGGAGCTTGCCCGCTACTCGGCGTTGATGGTGCGGCCGGTGTCGAACAGCACCTTCCACGTGCCGTCGGGCTGCTTCTTCCAGATCGAGACGTACGTCGAGCGCCAGCTGTCCTTGCCGGTGAACGTCGCCTTGCCGACCGTGTAGCCGATGTCGCCGCGCACCGCGCTCGCGATCGGCGCCCACTCGACCTTCGTCGGCGCGAGCTCGGACATGCCCTCGACGCGCCCCGCTTTCGACATGATGCCGCCCTTCGGCTCGAACGCCGCGACCCAGCCCTCGATGCCACGCGCAGCCGTGTCCTTCGCGAACGCGATGTCCGCGGCCTCGAGCGCGGGCGCGCGCGGCCTCGGCCTCCGTACGAAGCGAAATGTCTCTGCCTTGCCATCGCCGCCGATCGTCGCGACGAGGTGCTTGCCGTCGCGCGCGTACGTGATCGTCTTCGGATAGTCGTGCGCGGGATTCGAGAACGCCGCGGTCGTGTCCTTGACGTCGGGGTTTCCGAACTCGACGAACTTCATGCCGCCCGGCATCGCGAACAGGCGCAGCTTGCCGTCGGCGGGACCGCCGCCGTCGCCGTCGTCGATGATCATCACCTCGAACTGCGCGTTGTCTTTCAGCGCGATGCCGTAGATCGCTCCGCTGGCGGCGACCCAGTGCTCGGTGCCGGTCTTTGCTTTCCAGTCACCGAGCCACCACGCGAGCGGCGTCAGCGCGCTCGAAAGCTCGGCGTTTGGTGCCGCGCTCTCGGGCGTCTTCGGGCCAGAACCGCATGCGGTGAGCGAAAGGATCAGGGTGAGGATGCGCATTGTGGCGATGGTGCCACGGCGCTCGCGCGCACGTCTTGCGAACGCCAGCACAGCTCGCATGCGACACAAATCACGACACCGATCGCGTACGCGAGGATGTCCCACGGATCGAACGTGTCGCCGATCGTGAGCTCGCCGAGCACCGAGCCCGCACTCCAGAACGACTGGCCGAATTCGATCAGCGTCGCGAACGCGAACGTCGTGAACGCGCGGAACCGGATCCACGTTTGGGGCGAGAGCGCACCGATCGTCGCGTAGACGAGCATCGCCGCCGCCACGTCGCCCACGTGCCCGCGCAACACGGCGCGTCCAGGCCCGTGATAGATCAGCACGAACAGCCCGATCGTGATCGCGGCGAAGCCGAGCCACAGGAACTTCCTCTTCACACTGGATCGAACGCGCAGAACGTTCTGGCGATTCCGGCGCTTATAAATGTGGTGTTGACTCGGCGGCTCGAGCCCTTAAAGTGGCGACACTCTTTCCGGAGGCACCCCATGCTCATTCAGCCTCACCTCACGACCGCGTCGTAACTTCCTTTTTCCTCTTTCTTTAAGGAACGACATGCATCGCGAATCCCGTGGCCCTCGTGGCCACAAGGATCTGCAGGTGTGTCGACAGGTCTACGATGTGCTCGCGCTCGCGCTGGCCGAGATCGACGATCCCGTGATCGACGACCTCATCCTCGCGCGCGTGATGCCCGCACCCAATGCTGGACGCGTCCAGGTGATCCTCGTCCCCGGTCACGCAGGGATCGACGAAGGCGAAGCGCTCGCGCGCATCGCCGAATACGTCGACGATCTGCGTGAAGAGGTGGCCGCCGAGGTGAACCGACGCCGCGCTCCCGAGCTGGTGTTTCGCATCGGAACCGTCGCCGACATGCCGAGCTGATCCAGCCCCGCCCGTGGGGGCTTCTCTTTATTACAAGGGCGTCACAAGCGGCCCCATCGACGAGATGTTGCTTGGCTTGCGCGAGCTTTCGATCGTAAGTGGAAAGCGTGACTTCCAGCTTTGTCGGGATCGGGGTCCTGATCGCAGTCGCGGCGTGCAGCAGCACGAATGGCAGCCACGGCGACGATGCCCCGCCCGACGCCGCGACCGACGCGAGTGCCGACGCGGCGATCGTCGGCGCGTGGACCGCGGACCCGCCGTGCACCGCGACGGCGGACGCGATCTACACGACACCGGCGCAGCTCCCCGCTGCGCGCGGCGCGATCATCAAGTGCGCGCTCGGCGACAAGCTCGATCAGGCGACCGTGCAGTCAGAGATGAACGCAGCAGGCGCCGAAGGCGTCGTCGCGCAGACCGGCGCACGCGTCGTGAAGATCTCGTATCGCACGGTGCGCAGCGATGGCAGCGCGGCCGCCACGACCGCCACGGTCTACTTGCCGCTCGTGCCACGTGCGGTGCCAGCGCCTGTCGTGCTGATCGGTCGGCCGACGTCGGGCATCGCGGACACGTGTGCGCCATCGAAGAAGCCGCGCCCCGAGCGCAACCTCGCACTGCCGTTCGCGGCGCGCGGGTTCGTGACGATCACGCCCGACTTCGCGGGCCTCGGCAACGAAGGAACACACGCGTACCTCGACAACCACGAAGCGGTGAGCGAGCTGTTCGACGGCGCGAAGGCGCTGAAGGCGCTGGTGCCCGGTAACGTCGTCGGCGATCCGGTCGGCGCGGTCGGCTACAGCCAAGGCGGCGGCGTCGTGCTCTCGGCGCAGGCGCTCGAGCACGCGACGACCAGCGCGCGCACGTTGAAGGGCATCGCCGTGCTCGCACCGCAGTGGCCGATCTCGACGAAGTCCTTCGGCTACGAAGACGTGCTGCGCAATCCCGATCGCTTCACGGCACTCGCCGGTCTCGCGCCTGCGACGGTGACCGTGCTCCGCCACTACGGCTACTTCATGAACAAGGTGGGTGCGCAAAACGGCGGTGATGCGTTCCCCGCCGCCGAGCGGTCGTCGATCATCGGCTCGATCGAATCACTGTGCACCGTGGCGCTCGGCGGCGCGCTCGACGCGAACCAGACGCGCCTGCGCGAGCTCGTCGACGAGACGTTTCGCACCTCGATGCTCGCGTGCATCGACGGTGGCGCAGGCTGCACCGGTCGCGCGCAGCAGTTTCATCAGTGGGTGACGAACGACTTCGTGACGGCGGACCCGCAAGGCGCCCGCGTGCTGGTCGTCCAGGGCCTCGCGGATCAGGTGATGCCCGCTGCCGGGGAGGCCGCGTGCGGCGTCGCCAAGCTCCGCGCCGAGGGCGTGCAGCCGGAGATCTGCAGCGACTCGACGGCCACGCACGATACGGTCCTCGAGCGACGGATCGAAAACGTCGTCGCGTGGATCGAAGCGGTCGCGACCGGCGTCGCCGCACCCGCGTGTGGCTCGCAGACGCTACCCGCCTGCAATCGCTGAGCGGGCTCGCTCGTTCGAGCGCGGGCGCGCAGGGTCAACCGTGTGACTCGCATGGATCACGAAGAGCGTGAAGGCACATCGCTTGCGTTCTCGCAGGCGGATGAGGATGCGAACAGCCCTTGCTCTCGGTCTCGCCGGCACGGTCGTCACCCGAACACTCCTGAGGCGCCGGCGCCGGATCGATCTGCGCGACCGCGTGGTCGTCGTCACCGGCGGCTCGCGTGGGCTCGGGCTCGTGCTCGCGCGCGAGCTCGTTCGCAAGGGCGCGCGCGTCGCGATCTGCGCGCGCGATGCGGCGGAGCTCGAGCGTGCACGCGTCGAGCTCGCGATCATGGGCGGCACCGTCTACGCCGCACCGTGCGACGTCACGGAGCGTGACGAGCTCATCCGCTTTCTGATCGAAGCGCGCGACGAGCTCGGCCCGATCGATGTCCTCATCAACAACGCCGGCGTGATCCAGGTCGGTCCGCTCGAGACCATGACGATCGACGACTACGAGCGCGCGATGAAGACGCACCTCTGGGGACCGCTCTACGCGATGCAGGCCGTATTGCCCGAGATGCGCGCGCGCAAGAGCGGCCGCATCGTCAACATCGCGTCGGTCGGCGGCAAGCTCGCGATCCCGCACCTCACGCCATACAGCGCGAGCAAGTTCGCACTCTACGGACTCTCGTCCGGCGCGCGCGCCGAGCTCGTCTCCGACAACATCTACGTGACGACAGTCTGCCCGGGCCTCATGCGCACGGGCAGCCCGCGCCACGCGCTCGTCAAAGGCGATCACAAGGCCGAATACGCGTGGTTCGACATCATGGACAGCCTGCCGCTGACGTCGATGAACGCCGAGCGCGCCGCGCGTCAGATCCTGCGCGCGTGTGAATTCGGCGACGGCGAGGTCACGCTCTCGCTGCAGGCCAAGATCGCCGCGAAGCTGCACGCGCTCGCGCCAAACCTCGTGCAAGACCTGATGGCCGTCGCGAATCGCCTGCTGCCGACCGGAACGAGCCGCGTGAGTGTCGAGGGCAAGGACGCGGAATCCGCGCTCGCGCCCTCGATGTTGACCTCGCTCTCGGATGCTGCGGCTCGTCGCAACAACGAGGTGTAGCCAGGACCGCGACCTGATACACGGGGCATGGCGAACAGCCGGCGGGCGTGCCGGGAGATCCTCGACCGCGTCCTCGCGAAGAGCCCGGGGATCAAGGGCGATCCGAAGGCGCAGCTCGCGTTCATCGCGACGAACAAGGCGGGCGAGGTCGGCGCGGCGGTGCTGCTACGCACTCGCGCGCGGGACGAAGGTCGCGCCCTCGCTTGTCGACGTGAAGCCAGTCGTCACCTGACCAGCACCACGGCGATCGCGACCGCGATCGCGACCGTCACAAGCACGAACATCCGGAGCACAAGGCCCCTCCGCGCGCGATGCGCGGGCAGCATGGCGAGAGCAACCCACGGTTCGACCGGCGTTGGGACGCGCGGTGTCGAAACTTTCACCGGCGGCTTCGTGATCGGTACGATCGCACCCGCGTGACGCGTATCGAGGCGGTGGTCCGCAACGATCAGTGCCGGCTTCTTCAGCGGTTTCGATTCCGTGTACGCGGGAATCGACTGCTCGACAACGGCGACCGCATCCGCGCCATGCTCTGTTCGGAGCAGCGAGCGGAACTGGTCCGCGTCCATCTTGCGCGTCGCTTTGTCCTCGGGCTCGAGCGGCGTGCTCGACATCTCGATGAGGTCGCTGATCTCGTCGACGTCGACCTTCTTGGTTTCTGGCGCCGGCCGATTGCGCACGTCCCCAACACCCATATTCCACCACGATATCGCGAATGCTCTTTGGGCAGATCTCCAAAAGTCGATCTCACGTCGACCTCGCAGTTTCGGTTTCGCCCGTTCGCGGCCCCACACATGCCGTGCCAGCGCTCGGTTTTTGGCGTCGGAAAGGTGCGCTGAAGTGGTGTCGTGCACGCCGGCTGGCGATACTCGCGGCGATGTCGACGGATGAAGCGCTTCGAGCCGTAGTCGCCCGGCGATGGCGCATCGGCGCGCTGCTGACCGCGCTGATGATGCTCGCGTACTTCGGGTTCATCCTGCTCGTCGCGTTCGCGAAGCCGTTCGTCGGGACGCTGATCGCCGATGGTCGCGTGAGCATCGGCATCGTGATCGGTGCCAGCGTGATCGCGCTCGCGCCGATCCTCACCGCGATCTACGTGCGCTGGGCGAACCGCCGCTACGACCCGGCGATCGCGTCACTGCGGGGTAAGCCATGAGTACGATCGGCGAGCCCAACGCGGTCGCGATCGCGTCGTTCCTCGGCTTCGTCGGGATCACGCTCGGTATCACGTGGTGGGCCGCGCGCAAGACGCGAACGTCGTCGGAGTTCTTCGCCGCCGGCGGAAAGATCTCCGCCGTGCAGAACGGGTTCGCGCTCGCCGGCGACTACATGAGCGCCGCGAGCTTCCTCGGCATCGCGGGCCTCGTTTCGATGTCGGGCTTCGACGGCCTCATCTACTCGGTCGGCTGGCTCGTCGGCTGGCCGGTGATCACGTTCCTGATCGCCGAGCCGCTGCGCAACCTCGGCAAGTACACGTTCGCCGACGTCGTCGCGTATCGCTTGAAGCAGCGACCCGTGCGCATCGCCGCCGCGATCAGCACGCTGACCGTCGTCATCTTCTACTTGATCGCGCAGATGGTCGGCGCGGGCGAGCTCGTGCACCTGATGTTCGGGCTGCCGTATCGCGCGGCGCTCCTGATCGTTGGCGGCGTGATGCTCGCCTACGTCCTGTTTGGCGGCATGATCGCGACGACGTGGGTGCAGATCATCAAGGCGTGCCTGCTGCTCGTCGGCGCGTCGCTGCTCGCGATCCTCGTGCTTCGCGAGTTCGACATGAACCCGCTCACGCTGTTCGCCGCAGCCGGCGAGAAATACGGCGACGGCGTGATGGCGCCGGGCGCGCTCGTCTCGAATCCGCTCGAAGCGATCTCGCTCGGCATCGCGCTGATGTTCGGCACCGCCGGCCTGCCGCACATCTTGATGCGGTTCTACACGGTGCCCGACGCGCAGACCGCGCGCCGCTCGGTCGCGTACGCGACGTCGCTGATCGGCTTCTTCTACCTCGTGACGTTCATCCTCGGGTTCGGCGCGTCCGTCCTCGTCGGGCGCGATGCGATCAAGGGCGCCGCGAAAGGCGGCAACATGGCCGCGCCGCTGCTCGCCGAGGTGCTCGGTGGCACGCCGTTCCTCGGCTTCATCTCGGCCGTCGCCTTCGCGACGATCCTCGCCGTCGTCGCCGGCCTCACGCTCTCGGGCGCTGCGGCGCTCGCCCACGATCTGTGGGGTCACGTCGTGCGCAAGGGCAAGATCGAGGAGGCCGAGCAGCTGAAGGTCGCGCGGTTCGCGACGGTCGGGCTCGCGGCCATCGCGATCCTGCTCGGCGTCGTGTTCGAGGGCCAGAACGTCGCGTTCATGGTCGGGCTCGCCTTCTCGATCGCCGCGAGCGCGAACTTCCCGGCGCTCCTCCTCTCGATGACCTGGAAACGCTTCACGACGCGCGGCGCCGTCGCGAGCATGATCACCGGCACGGCGAGCACGCTGATCCTGATCCTGCTGTCACCGACGGTGTGGAAGGATCTGCTCGGCAACCCCGAGGCGATCCTCTCGCTCAAGAACCCGGGCGTGATCACGGTGCCGCTGTCGTTCCTGGTCGGCATCGTCGTCTCGCTCTCGAGCCGCGAGCCCGAGGCCGAGACCGGCTTCGATGCGGCCCAGCACCGCATGGAATTCGGCCCCGACTAAGTTCGGCTGAGCTGCCGCGCGGCACAAAGGATTGTCTTGCGCTTCGCGCGTTCGCTGGTGTTCCGCACGTGTTCCCGAGTTGCACGAAACGCACAGAGGCCACGGAGGCCACAAAAAAGAGATCAATCTCGGGCGTTCGTGTTCGAGCGAACCCAGCGGTCGAGATCCTGTCGCCGTGCGTCTCGACTGAATTAGTCGCCCGCACGAAGCGTGCTTGCAACGGGCGAACGTCATCGAGGCGCGGCGCCACAGGATCTCGATCGTGGGTCGGCTGCGTCGCAGGTGCGCGCCGAAAAGGATCTCCGTTTTGTGGCCTCTGTGGCCTCTGTGCGTTTTGTGTAACTCGGGAACACGAGCGGAACACGAGCGAACGCGACGAACGGAACGCGCGACGGCTCGAACGCACTAGCGCGTGATCACGACGCGCGGACCGGGCCGCTCGGCGTAGAGCTGGCTGCCCGCGAGCACGACGACCCCGAGCGTCTCGTCGACGGCGAGCCCGCTCGGTGCGGCCTTGGTCGCCATCTGCATGCCATCGCGCAGGATCGCCGCCTTGCCCGCGGTGTCGATGACGAGCGTCCACACCGCTTCGTCGTCGGCCGCGACGGCCGAGAACACGCGCGAGACCGGGGCGAACGTGGAGGCCGCGAGCTTGCCGTCGACGAGCGTGTCGATCGCGAGCCGCTTGTCCCGCACGCCGACGACATGGACGCGGCCGGTGCGCGATACGACGAGCTTCTCGAACGAGATGCCGAGATCGCGTCGCGTTGCGAGCTGGGTCTCCTTGGGCTCCGCGGCTTCGTTCGCGTATTCGGCGAGCCGCAGTGGCGCCAGCGGGCTGCACTCGGTAACGAGCGCGAACACCGCGCGATCCGAGGCTGCGACGTCGGCGACGTGCGGCCGCTCGCACAGCTTCGCGCTCACCGGCGACATGCTCTCGGGCATCGGGCCTACGCGCGCGAACGGCTTCGGATACGAGATCGTGCCGCCGCGCACGAGCGCGAGGTTCTTCTCGAGCTCATGCGTGTACGCCCAGACCTCGAGCCCGTCGCGCGTCGCTTCGATCTTCGTCGCGACGCCGAGCACCGTCAGCTCCTCGCGGGCGGGCGTGAAGCGCACGTGCTTCTCGTGGTGCTCCTCGCCGCTGACGGCGACCGGGGTCGCGCCCAGGAACACGTCGGTCGGTGCTTCCTTCGCGAGCGCCGCGCCGAGCGCCGGGTTCTCGACGAGCTTGCCGGCCGTGGCGTCGTACCAGCGATCGTCGACGCGCAGCGCGAACCGGCGCGTGCCCGCGACGAGCGTGGCCTTGCCGCCGCGAATCTCCGCGAGCACGCCGAACGTGCGCGGTGCGGGCGCGCTCGACCCGGAGCCCGCTTGCGGCCGCGGCGCATCGCTCTTGCACGCGAGCACGAGCGCGATGACGAGCGCGCGCTTCATCGATGCGGCGACGACGACGTGGGCCCGCTCATGTCGGTGATGTACTTGCCGTCCGGCTTGATGGTCTCCGGGTCGAGCACGTAGAGCTCCGTGTAGCCGCAGCCCTTGCAGACCACCGCGGTGAGCTGGCCGGCGCGTTCGTTCTTCTCGTCTCCGAAGAACCCGGTCCCGGTGAACATCATCGCGAGGTACATCGGGCGCATCAACGTGTCGTGTTCGCCGGTATCTGCCACCGCACCCACGTGCAGCAGTTGGTTATTGGAGCACTTCGGGCAGATGCCGCTCTTGCGCATCCGCCGAGCCTACTGGATCGTGATCGACAGATGATGTTGCGCGTGCTCGCATCGCTCGTCTTCGTGTTCGCGACGAGCGGCATTGCTTCGGCCGAGACGTGCGAGCAAGAAGCGGCGGAGCTGCACGAGCACCTCGAGCGCGAGTCGGTGCGAGCATCCCGCTGGACCACGATCTGGGCGATCTTGTTCGGCGCCGCCGTCGTCGGGCAGGTGACGCTCTTGGTCGCCGAGGTCAACCCGACCGGCGGCGAGTTCGATCAGGATACGAAGGAGACGCTGATCGTCGGTGCCAGCAAGGCGACGTTGGCCGTCGGATCCAAGGTGATCCTGCCGCTGCGCATCCCGGTGCCGTCGCGCACGGCCGATGCGTGCGCCGACGTGAAGGCGCTGCGCCTGGCGCTCACCGACGCGGCGAAGCGCGAGAAGCGCTCGTTCTGGCTCACGCACCTCGGCGGCACGGCGATCAACATCGCGGGCGCGACGATCCTCACGATCCGCCGCTCGCTCAAGGTCGGCGCGATCTCGTTCGCGGTCTCGTATCCGATCGGTCCGGCGAGCGCGTACACGCAGCCGCGCCGCAGCTGGAAGCTCTATCGCGAGAAGCAGCCGCAGTGGGTCGTCGGTGCGACGGCGACCGACGACGGCGGTCAGTTATGGATCGGCGGGCAGTGGTAACGGATCCTCGGGCGTAGGCCAGCGTTCGCCGAGCTCGACGTACGGCATGCCGGCGCGCAACGCGAAGCCGCGATCCGCGGGCCCTTTGCCCATGTGCAGCGTCTTGGAAAGATCGATGTCGTGCGCGTGGGCGAACGCCATCGCGAGACCAGGCAGCGGCTTGCGACACCAGCAGATCGGCGGACCCGCCGGATGCGTGCATGCCAGGAGCGTGATGCCTGCACGCGTCGAGAGCGCGCCGGCGAGCGCGGCGATCGCATCGGCGGTCGCGCCCGGTTGCCACGTCGTTCCCGCGATGCGCGGCCAGCGCGCGAGCGCCTCGAGCGCCGCGGGCTGGAGCTCGATCTCGTCGGCGGTGCGCGGTCGCCCTTTCCACACGATGCTGTCGAGCTCGACGATCACGGCGCGCTGCGTCCCCTGCAGCCGGCGCGGCGCGCGGACTTCCTCGACCGACGCGAAGCCTTCATCCCCGCGCGGCGGCTCGAAGTCGCGGCGAAATCGAAACAAAACGTTCGGTGCGATCTCGTTCTCGGCGACGAGCTCGCTGGGCTCGAGCAAGCGGCCGTGCTTGGCGAGCATCCGCGCGACCGCGTTCGACTGCGCTTGCTCGAGCGGCGTCGTCACGGTGATGCAGCGGATCGTCATGCCGTGGCGCTTCGCGATCGCGACGAGCGGCGCGCGTGACGAGCGGCTCGGATACGTGTTGTCGACGACGATGCGCTCCGCACCCCCGGCGATCGCCGCGTCGACGGCGTGCGCGAGCTCGAGCAGCGTGCCGCCGCGCTCGTCGCGATTGAAGCGCGCGAAGCCGCGCGCGACGTAGTCCTCGGCGAGCGTCGACTTGCCGCCGCCCTGGATGCCGAGGATCACGACGATCTCGCCGCTCGCGCGTTCGCCGCGCACCGCGGCCGTGCCGACATCGAGGAACCGTGCCGCGAGTGCCGTGCGTGCAGCCTCGTCGAGAACGAGCGCCGCCGCGCGCGCCGCACCGACCGCCGTCACGACGCGCGTCGCGCCGGGCAGCGGAACGATGGCCGGCGAGAGCGAGCGCAGCCACGCGAGCACGACCTCGTGCGGTGACACGCCGAGCTGGGTCGCGATCGCGAACAGCACCGGATCGCGCATGATGCGCTTCGCGCCCGGCTGTCCGCCGAGCGGACGATGCGCGAGCAAGCGAATTCCACGCTGCTCGCACATCGCGACGAGCCCGCCTCGCACCGCGTCGAGCTTCCACGGATTGAGCTCGACCTCGACGGCATCGATCGCCGTGATCGCGAGCGCCGCTTCGAGCTGCGTCGGCGTGACGTTCGACAGACCGATCGCGCGTGCGACGCCCTCGTGGCGGAGCTTCGCGAGCGCGCGCACGCTCGTCGGAAACGGCGTGCGTGGATCGATCGCGTGCAACAGGTACAGATCGATCGCCTCGACGCCGAGCCGATCGCGGCTCGCGCGTGCGGCCGCGGCGACGTGCTTCGCTCGCCCGTTCGTGACCCATGCGCCCTCGGGCCGCGTGAGCCCGCCTTTCGTGACGACAAAGATGCTGCGGCCCGCGATCGCGCGTGCGATCAACCGTTCGTTGTGCCCGATGTCGCTGTCGTCGAGTGCGTACGCGTCGGCGGTGTCGAGCAGGTCGACGCCCGCATCGAGTGCCGCGATCAGGACGGCGAGCCCGTGCGCGTCGTCGCGCTCGGGCACCGTCGAGAGGCGCATGCAGCCGAGTCCCACCGGTCGCTTCACGGCGCGCGCGAGAGTACCCCGCAAGGCCGCTGCGATTTCCGCAGTCTGCGCGCTCACTGTTGCTGTTTATCTCGGCCCTTGCGCCCGGGGCCGGCTCTTGCTGTAACCAAGCTACGATGCTGAAGACGCTGACCCTCGCGCTCTCCCTCGCGGCGTTCGCTGGTTGCAAGACCGACGCTCCCGCCTCCTCGGAGAAATCTCGAACGACGGAGGCACCGAGCAATGCGAAACCGCGCTCGGGCAAGATCGACTTGCCGACCTTGCCGCAGCAGCCGACGCCGAACGCCCCCGCGATCGACAACGACGATGACGACGACCGCGCAGTGAGCCGGCAGGCACGCGAAGAGCGGCGCCGCCAGCGCATGGGCGACGCCGACACGAACGGCGACGGTGAGATCAGCGATGAAGAACGTCAGGCCGCGCGTGCGAAGCGCGAGCAAGAGATGAAGGACCGCCTCGACGCGAACAAGGACGGCGTCGTCAGCGAAGAAGAGCGTAACAACGCCATGCGCCAGCGCGCGGTCGACATGCACGCACGCTTCGACAAGGACGGCGACGGCAAGGTCTCGTCGGTCGAGCTCGAGGCCGCGCCGTTCGGTCGCTTCGATGCGAGCGCCGATACGAACAACGACGGTCAGGTCAGCGTCGATGAGCTCGATACCGCGATCCGCGAACGGCGCCAGGGCGGTGCCTTTCGGCGCGGCCGGCGACGTGGCGGCGGAAGCGGCGATCCGATGGAGTGAGGTTTGCAGCTGGGCCTGCCATGACGAAGAAGACGCCGCCTCCGCCTCCTGCTCAGAAGCTTCCCGAGAAGGAAGAGACCAACGTGGTGCGCAAGGAGCTCGAGAAGGGCGAAGCGCGGCCCGATGGTCCCGGCGACGAGACCACGCCGGTCAAACCCGAACCGGCCTAGCTCTTCCGCTGTAGCCAACCGCCCCAGGGCGTGCGCTAAAACCGCACGGAACACTAGATCGCGGCGGCGATCTGTTTGCGTTGGGCCTCGGTCGGGACCGGGCCCCGCAAGGCGCCGAGGTTGTCCTCGATGTGCTTCACCTTCGAGGTCGCCGGGATCGGTGCGGTCACCGCGGGGTGCCCGACGATGAACTTCAAGAACAGCTGCGCCCAGCTCGTGCAGCCGACGTCCTTGGCGACCGCGGGCAGCGCCTTGCCCTTCACGCGATCGAACAGCGCGCCCTTCGAGAACGGCTCCATCACGAGCACGGCGACGCCGGCGGCGGCCGCGGCGGGCAACAGGCGCTTCTCGGCGCCGCGCTCCGCGACGGAGTAGGGCAGCTGCACGAAGTCGATCTTCTCGCTCTTGATGATCTTCTCCATCGCGTCGAATTCGCCGTGCGAGTAGTGCGTGATGCCGATGTAGCGGATCGTGCCGGCGTCCTTCCACGCGCGAAGCGTCGCGAGCTGGGTCTTCCAGTCGACGAGGTTGTGGATCTGCATCAGATCCATCTTCGCGGTCCCCATGCGCGACATCGAGCGCTTCATCTGCGCGATGCCTTCGTCCTTGCCGCGCGTCCAGACCTTGGTGGCGAGGAACGGTGCGGGCGCGCTCGGATTCGCCTTCTTGATCGCGGCGAGCATCTTGCCGATCGCCTCCTCGCTCTTGCCGTACATCGGCGACGAATCGATCACGCGACCGCCGAGAGCGAGAAAGCGCTCGAGCACGGGCAACACCTTTGCGATGTCACTGACGTCGAACGTCTGCCACGAGCCGAGGCCGATCACCGGCAGCTTCTCGCCGGTCGAGGGAATCGTGCGGGTGATGATGTCGCTCACGGGTGCTTCTTTTGCGAAAGAGCGAGCGCCCGGCGGCACCGTGGCGGCGACCGCTGCGAGAAATCCTCGTCGGGACCACATGGGCTGAACCATAGCGCATACGATGCGGCGTGCCGTTGCGTGGTCGTGGCGCTCGCTACTCGAGAGGGCGCCATGTCGTCGAGTGGACGCTCGCGAACGCGTACCGGGGTCACTGGCCGGCCAAGCTCGTGAAGGCGCTCGGGCTGCAGCCGCCGGTCCGCCCGGTGCGCCACCACATCGCGACGCGAAAGTGGCCGGCGGAATGTCGTCCGCTGCGGATCGCGTTCGCGTCCGATCTCCATGCGGGACCGACGACGCACCCGAGCACGCTCGACGACGCGTTCTCCGTGCTCGCCGCGGTGGGTGCCGATGTGATCTTGCTCGGCGGCGACTACGTGTTCCTGTTCGCCGACTACGTCGATCAGATCGCGGCGCGCGTGAGCCGGCTCGCGGCGCCGCTCGGCATCTACGCGGTGATGGGCAACCACGACCTCTGGGCCGACGACGCGATGATCGCGCGTGCGCTCGAGGGTGCCGGTGCGCGGGTCCTCGTCAACGAGCGCGTCGTGTTGCCGGCGCCGTTCGATCACGTCGTGCTCGCGGGTGTCGACGATCCGTGGACCGGCGCCGCGCCGTCACTGCCGCTGTTCGAGGACGACGGCCGCGTGCGCATCGTCCTCGTGCACGCACCCGAGGCGATGACGCTGCTCGACGGTGAGCCCTTCGACCTAGCGCTCTGCGGCCACACGCACGGCGGTCACATCGCGCTACCCGGCGGTATTCCGATCGTGGCGCCCGGGCCGCTCTCGCGGACGTACGCGCATGGACGCTACACACTGCATGGCGATCGGACGCTGATCGTCAGCCGCGGCGTCGGCTCGACGGAGGTCTCGCTGCGGCTCAACGCGGATCCCGACATCCTCGTCGTCGAGCTCGCCGGCATGTGACACCATCAGGTGTGCGCTTCGTGTGGCTCGTGCTCCTCGCCGGGTGCTGGACCAGCAGCGCGACGAAGCCGACCGCATCTCCCGACGAGGCGCCCCCGCAGCGCGAGCCATTTCCGCTGCACAGCAAGTGGACGGGCGTGTACCGCTGCTCGCAAGGCCTGACGGCGATGTACCTCGAGCTGACCGCGAAGCCCGACGGCAACGTCACGGCGATCTTCGAGTTCAGCGCGACAGCCGAGACCCCGACGACCGCGACCGGCGCCTATCGCCTGGCCGGCACGATCCGCGCGGGCCGAGAAGGTACGTTCGAGATCAAGCTCGACCCGCTCGAATGGATCATGGCGCCCGACGGCTACATCATGGTCTCGCTCGCGGCGACGAGCTCGCGAAAGTGGCAGCGGCTCGTCGGGACCATCAAGCACCCGGCATGTGGCGAGCTCGATGTCCGGCGCACGGACTGAACGTCAGAGGTGCGTGGTACAGGGCATGCTCATGAAACACTTCCCGCGTGGCACCCTGCCGCCGTCGGCGTATGTCGAGCTCGAGCGCGGTGCGCCCAAGAAAGTGGATGCGCCGCCCAGCACGCTCAAGGCCGGCGCGACGACCGCGGAGACGCCGCGAGGCACGTGCGATCTCGCGTCGACGTGCCCGAACTGCAGCACGCTGATGCAGCCGGAGCACGCGCACTATCGCTGCGCCACGTGCGGCTACCGCGACTCGTGCTGCTTCTGACGTAGCACCGCGGCGAGCACGGCGAACACGAAGACGATCGCGCCCATCACCGCCATGAAGCCGGCGAACACGGCAGGTGAGCTGGCGCCCATCTTCGTCGTCGCGTAAGCCGCGATCGCGCCGGAGATCATCGCCGACGATCCGACCGCCGACGACGCGGTGCCTGCGAGCTCGGGCAGCGGCTCCATCGCGAGGGCCATCGAGCTCGGGCTCGTGATACCGCTGCCGACGAAGTACAGCATGATCGGTCCGAGAAAGCCGGCGAGGCCCATGCCGGTGACGGTGCCCGCGATCACGAGCCCACCGGCGACGACCTGGATCGATGCGCCGATGACGATCATCGTGCCGGGCGAGCGGCCCGCGTGAAGCATCCGGCCGCCGGTGATCGAGCCGAACATGATCGCGACGGCGGTGAGCGCGAAGTAGAAGCCGTAGTGCTCGACGGGAACGCCGTAGCCCTCGACGAGCACGAACGGCGAGCCGGCGACGTACGCGAACAGGCCCGCGAACGACGCCGAGCTGATGATGACGGGGAACTTCGTGCCGCGCGCTCGGAAGAACCGCGCGAAGCCGCGACCGAGCCCGCGGAACGATGCGGCCGTGCGCCGCGCGACCGGCAACGTCTCGTCGAGTGTCGAGCTCGCGTAGAGCAGCAGCGCGATGCCGCACGTCGCGAGTGCGCTGTAGATCGCGCGCCAGTTGAACGCATGCATCAGCGCGCTGCCGAGCGTGGGCGCGAGCATCGGCGCGATCGCGAGCGTCGCGAGCATGGTCGACAACAGCCGCGCGGCCTGCCCGGGCGGCTGCGTATCGCGGATCATCGCGCGCGCGACGACGGGACACGCCGCGGCGCCCGCGCCCTGGATCGCGCGACACACGAGCAACACCTCGATCGTCGGGCTGAGCGCGCACGCGAGGCCCGCGATCGTGAACACGCCAAGGCCGCCGAGCATCACGGGCCGCCGTCCGATCGCGTCAGAGAGATACCCGATGAACACCTGCACGATCGCGAACGGGACCATGAACAGCGACAGGTTCAGCGCCGCTGTCTCCGCCGACACGCGAAACGTCGTCGCCAGCGTCGGCTGCGCCGGCAAGCTCATGTCGATCGCGAGCGCCACGATGCCATTCAGTGCCGCCAGCGTCGCGATCCAACGCCACGACCCGACCCGTGACGCGTAGCGCCGGACAACAACCACGGGCGCATCATGTCAGCCCCCGACGCTATCGTCACCCCGCCGATGCACCACCCCACGAACACGACCACGATCACCGTCAACGGGCTCGGCGGTTCGCGCTTCCTCTCCATTCTTGGAGCAAAGCTGACTCGTCACCTCGGACGCCTCGGCCCCGCACTCGCGCCGCTGCTCGACGGCCGCGTCGATTCGGTCGAGGTCGACACGAACCTTGCGGAGGAGGTCGCGGACTTCGTCGAGCGCCTGCTCGCCGAGCACACGCCCACGGAGGTCACCGCGTCCGCCGATGATCCACCACTCCTGTTCTCGCCGAACGTCGGTGACTCGGTCGCCATCGTTCGCGATGCGCTCTGCGAGTTTCAGTCCCCGGCCAAGCGCGCGCCTCGGATCTGGCGCTTCGTCCCGCGCGGCACGCGAGGGCGGGTCATCGCCCATCAGGGCGACACCGATCGCGTGCTCCTCGAGCCGTCGCGAGAGATCGCGTTCGTGCGCCCGCGCAGCATGACGGGCATGCGGTTCTGGTCGGGCGCGCCGCGCTAGTTAGTTAGCCGTTCGGCGAGCAGCCCCACGCAACAATCCGTTCCCCTCGCCGGGGCTTTGGTTCGGCGTTTGGCGAGCTACGGTCTTGTCCATGACCGCGGTCATCGAAACGTTCCGTCTCGGCAATCCTCCATGGCCGACCATGGATCCCTTCCTGTTCGCCGTTCACCACGACGATGCCTATCCCGCGGGCAACGAGCACCTCGGCCCCGAGGCATCACTCGCCGGGCGCGAGCTCGGGATGGACTTCGCTGGCAAGGACGGCTGGCGCATGTATCACGGCGACACGGTCCCGGGATTTCCGGGTCACCCGCATCGCGGCTTCGAGACCGTCACGATCGTGCGGAACGGTCTCATCGATCATCACGACTCGCTCGGCGCCGCCGCGCGGTTCGGCAAGGGTGACGTGCAGTGGCTCACCGCGGGCAAAGGCATCGTCCACTCGGAGATGTTCCCGCTCCTCGAGCGTGACAAGCCGAACCCGGCCGAGCTGTTTCAGATCTGGCTGAACCTGCCGGCCGCGAGCAAGATGGTGAACCCGTACTTCTCGATGTTGTGGTCGGACGCCGTTCCGCACCACGTGCACCGCGATGCGAACGGAAAGGTCACGGACGTGACCGTCGTCGCCGGTCCGCTCGGTGACATCAAGCCACCGTCGCCGCCGCCGGACTCGTGGGCATCACGGCCGGATGCAGACATCGCGATCTGGACGATCACGATGGAGCCGGGCGCCACGTGGACGATCCCCGCGGCGAAGGCCGAGTCGAATCGCGTGCTCTACGTGTTCACGGGCAGCGTGACGATCGAGGACGACCGCATCGAGAACAGCGGCGTACACCTGTCGCCGACGGTGCCGGTCGAGATCGCCGCGGGTGATGCGCCCGTCGACATCTTGCTCTTGCAGGGCAAGCCGATCGGCGAGCCCGTCGTTCAGTACGGCCCGTTCGTGATGAACACGAAGCAGGAGATTCAGCAGGCGTTCGCCGACTATCAGCGCACCCGGTTCGGCGGCTGGCCGTGGGATGCGGATGCGCCGGTGCTGCCGCGCGAGCAAGCGCGGTTCGCGCGGCACCCCGATGGCCGGGTCGAGAAGGCGCCTTCGCGTCAGGACTGAGCTGCGCTTCGCGCGTTCGCACGTGTCCCGCACGTTTGTCCGCACGTGTTCCGCACGTTGCGTTCGCACGTGTCCCGCACGTTTGTCCGCACGTGTTCCGCACGTTGCGTCCGCACGTTTATTTTCAACACAGAGGGACAGAGGGACAGAGGCCACCGAGGAAGAGATCTTTTTAGGGGCGTTCGTGCTCGAGCAAACGATCCGCCGCGATCCTTGGCGCCGCGCCTCGACCGCGGTTGCTCGTGCTCCAGCCTTAACAACGCAGCGCAACCGAACGCGAGCGGTTGATTCCCGCACACGCGTCAATGCGTTCGAGCGCCACCGTGAGCGTTCTCGGCCCTGGGCTGGCTCGAGCACCAGATGCCCCCGAAAAGACCTTCTGTGGCCTCTGTCCCTCTGTCCCTCTGTGTTGAAAATAAACGTGCGGACGCAACGTGCGGGACACGTGCGGACGCAACGTGCGGAACACGTGCGGACAAACGTGCGGGACACGTGCGGACGCAACGTGCGGAACACGTGCACGCGCAACGCGCGGAACACCTGCGAACGCAACGCGCGGAACACGTGCGAACGCAACGTGCGGAACACGTGCAGACGCAGCGCGAAACACGTGCGAACGCGCGAACGAGCGAAGCGCAAGACAATCCTCTGTGCTGCGCCTCCGTCGAACGAGCCCTAGTCGGCGTCGGGCTTGTTGCGCCCCGACACATCGCGCGCTTCCGGCAGCGACGCGGCGCCCGCCGCCTTGTCCGCGACGACATCGCGCGAGACCTTGGGCTCTCGCAAGCGGTAGTTGTCGACCATCTTGTAACGGCTCACGTAGAGCTTGAAGATGATCGCCGCGGCGAACGCGAAGCCTGCGAAGAAGAACATCCGGAACACGGTGGGACTGATGCCCGCGCCGTTGATCGCCCCGGTGACGGTCGTGTTCTTGATGCCCGCGTCGACGAGGAGAACCCAGAGGCCACCGACGGTGGTCGTCAGGTTCCAGAAGCTCATGATGACGCCCTTCATCGCGAGCGGCGCCTGGCTGTACGCGAACTCGAGACCGGTCGCGGAGACGAGGACCTCGCCGAACGTGAGGAAGACGTACGGGAGGATCTGCCAGAGGATGGTGATCTTGTCGCCGCCTTCGAGGACGACCTGGAGGCCGCCGGCGATGACCCACGCGAAGCCGGAGAACACGATGCCCCACGTCATGCGGCGGAGGGATGTCGGCGTGTAGCCGCGCCGCTGCATGAACGGATAGAGGACGAGGTTGTTGAACGGGATGAGGATCATCACCAGGAGCGGGTTGAACGCCTGCATCTGCGTCGGCAGGAAGTTCGTCTCCCAGAGTCCGAGCGGGCCGAGGTTGATCTCCCAGGCGGGGATCGACATCTGCTTGCCCTGGATGACCCACTCCGTCGCCTTCTGATCGAAGAGGGAGTGGAACGGCGTGACGAGCGCGAACACGATCAGGATGCTGAGGACGGCGCGCACGCCGTTGACGGCTTCGTCGGGGTGCTTGCCACGCGCGCGGTCGAGCTGCATCGAGGTGCCGAGGCCGCCGAACGCGAGCATGATCACGAGGGCGAGGCAGATGACGGGAACGAGCTTGAACGTCGGCAGGGCGAGGAGGCCGAACGCGCACATCGCGAGGACGATGCCGCCGATCGCCGTGTATGCGCCGGGGCCGAGCGAGCCGTTCGAGTCGCGCGCGGAGAGCACGCTCTTGACGACGTTCGAGAACGAGTGCGGGTTCGGCGGTGCCGGCGGCACGATCACGTAGCGGTTCTTGCCGATGACGAGGACGATCGTCGCGACCAGCATGAGCGCGCCCGGGATGCCGAACGCCCAGCTCGGGCCGAGCTCGGCGAGGAAGACGGGCATCAAGAGCGACGCGAAGAACGAGCCGAAGTTGATGATCCAGTAGAAGGCGTCGAACACGACCTTCGCGAGGTGCTTGTTGCGTTCGTCAAACTGATCGCCGACGAACGATGCGACGAGCGGTTTGATACCGCCCGCGCCGAGCGCGATCAGGAACAGGCCGGTGTAGAAGCCGTTCGGCTGGTCTTCGAAGATCGCGAGGCAGGCGTGGCCTGCGCAGTAGATCAGGCTGAACCAGAAGATCGTGTTGAACTTGCCGAAGAAGCGATCGGCGAGCCATCCGCCGAGGAGCGGGAAGAAGTACACGCCCATCACGAAGATGTGGAAGACCTCCTTCGCCGCGCCCTCACGCGCCGCGGGCGGGAGGTGGATCATCATCATCGACGCGGGCAGGAACTGCTGCAGGATGTTGCGCATCCCGTAGAAGCTGAAGCGCTCGCAGCCTTCGTTTGCGATGATGAACGGGATCTGGGGCGGCATCTTCGCGCCGTCAGCGTCTCGCTTGCTCACGAGGACGCTGTAGCACGGGGGACGTGCTCGACTCGTCGGAGAGCGTGAACAAATATGAACCCGCGAGCCCCAGCTCACATGGGCGTGATTCGGGCACACTAGCGGCTGTTGCGCGCCGTGCTCCTGATGCTCGCGGTCTCCGGCTGCTCGTTCGCATTCACCGCGAACCCGCCGCCGCCGTGCAGCACGTCTGCGGTCGCACCCATCGCGGACACCGCGACGGCCGTCGTTGCGACGCTCGGGGCGATCTACATCGCGACCGGCGACGGCGACAACGCGACGGCGATCGCGGCGCTCGTCGGCGTGGTCGCGCTCGGCTCGGCCGTGAGCGCGTACATGGGCTATCGCCGGGTCTCGCGCTGCCGCGATGCAAGGGCCGCCGCGCCGTGAAGCTCGGCGATTGGCTCGCGCAGGCGCCATTCGGCCTCGCGATGTCGAGCGGCTTCTTCTCGTTCTTCGCGCACACCGGCATGCTGACGGCGCTCGTCGAGCGCGGCCTCTTGCCGGCGCACGTGGCCGGCTCGAGTGCCGGGGCGCTCGTCGGCGGGGCGTACGGTGCGGGCCTGTCGCCGACCGAGCTCGCGGATGTGCTCGTTCGGCTCGAGCGCGCGCACTTCTGGGATCCCGCCGTCGGTGCGGGCCTGCTCGCCGGTAGGAAGTTCGATCGCATGTTGCGCGAGATGCTGCCGGTCGCTGCGTTCGAGGCGACACGCGTGCCGGTGAAGATCAGCGCGTTCGACATCTATGCGCGCAAGACCGCCGTGCTCGCGAGCGGCGACCTCGCGGATGCGATCCGCGCATCGTGCGCCGTGCCTGCGATGTTTCAGCCGGTGTGGATCGGAGGGCGTCCGTACTGGGACGGCGGCATCCTCGATCGACCCGGCATCGCCGGCGTGCCGAGCGGACGCCTGCTGTTTCATCACATCGCGTCGCGCTCGCCGTGGCGGTTCGCCGGGCTCGGACTGCCGCGCCGCGCGGAGCTGGTCTCGCTTGTGATCGACGCGCTGCCGCGCTCCGGGCCATTCAAGCTCGACGCCGGTCGGCGCGCTCTCTCGCTCGCACGCGACGCGACGCTGCGCGCACTCGACGCGCCGATCGTCGACGGCGCCGTGTTCGTGCGCGCCTAGCGCTTCTGTAGCCATGTCGGTAGGAACGAGAACGGCTCGTCGCGCGCAGCTGCATCGTACGTGGCGTTCGCGCGGGCGAGCATCTGCTGGAAGCGGCCGTCCTTGATCGCCTGCATCGTCTCGGTGCAGCCGCCGACGAGCTCGCCGCCGACGAAGATCTGCGGGATCGTGGTCGCGCCCGCCTTCACGCCGAGCGCCGCGCGCAGCTTTCCGCCGCGATTGTCGGCCTGGTACTCGACGCTATCGAGCGGGATCACGCGGTGCTCGATCTTGTACGCCGCGAACAGCTTGCGCACCGCCCAGCAGAACTCGCACCACGCGAACGCGAACATCACGACCGGCTGTTCGCGCACGATCTGCTCGAGCGCGGCGTTCGCCTCGGCGTCGAGCGGCGGCGGTGCTTGTGCGGGTGCGGCAGGCGCCGCGACATCGAACCGCGCGCTCGGCGTCGATCGCGAGACCTCGACCTCGGCGGCCGTCATGTCGGCCGGCACGTCGGCGAACAGCGGCGTGGAGAGGTAGCGCTCGCCGGTGTCCGGCAGCATGCAGAGGATGTTCGCGCCCTCGGGCGCTGCGCGGGCGATCTCGAGTGCGCCCGCGAGCGTCGCCCCGCTCGTGATCCCGACGAAGATGCCTTCCTTCTGCGCGAGGTCGCGCGCACAGCGCATCGCCGCCTCGCCATCGACCGGGACGATGCGATCGACGAGCTTCTGGGAGACCGCATCGCCGGTGAGCTTCGGAATGAAGTCCGGACTCCAGCCCTGCATCGCGTGCGGGCGAAACAGCGGGTGGCTGCCGGTCGCCGGCATCGGCATGCCACTGCCGAGCACGGGTGAGTTATCGGGCTCGCAGACGACGATCTTCGTCTTCGGCGAGCGTTCGCGAAGCACGCGACCGACGCCCTTCAAGGTCCCGCCCGTGCCGTAGCCCGTGACCCAGTAGTCGAGCTGCTCGCCGGCGAACGCCTCGAGGATCTCGGGCGCGGTCGTGCGCGAGTGCATGTCCGCGTTCGCTTCGTTCTCGAACTGCCGGCACAGAAACCAGCCATGCGCCTCGGCGAGCTCGACCGCCTTCGCGAGCATGCCGCTGCCCTTGAGCGCCGCGGGCGTCAGCACGACCTTCGCGCCGAGGAACCGCATCATCTTGCGGCGCTCGACGCTGAAGTTCTCGGCCATCACGACGACGAGCGGGTAGCCCTTCTGCGCACACACCATCGCGAGCCCGATGCCGGTGTTGCCGCTCGTCGCCTCGACGACGGTCTGGCCCGGCTGCAACCGGCCGCTCCGTTCGGCGTCCTCGATCACACCCAGCGCGAGGCGATCCTTGACCGACCCCATTGGATTGAACGACTCGATCTTGACGTACAGCTTCACGTGCGGCGGCGCGAGCTTGTTGATGCGCACGACCGGCGTGTGCCCGACGGTGCCGAGGATCGATTCGAATTTTCGGCCCATGGTGTCCTCTTACACGAGTCTTACCTGCATTTCTGCGTTCGTTCGCTAGGCTAGATGGTCATGCGCTTCCTTCTCGCCCTGACAGCCGTCGCCGGATGCGCTACGACCGATGCAGCGCCCGTGGGCAAGACGTTCAGCAACGAAGCCTACGCGCAGCACATCAAGGATCTGCGCGCGCGCCTGACGAAGCTCGGGCTCGGCAGCCTGGAGATTCGCATCGAGGATCCGTTCGTCGTCGTCGGTGAAGGCACGGCAAAGCAGCTCGAGCGCAGCGCGGGCACGGTGCGCTGGGCCGCCGACATCCTCGAGCGCGACTACTTCGGCAAGCGGCCGTCCATCATCCTCGACATCTTCCTGTTCGACACGGCCGCGACCTACGAGCGCGGCGTGAAGAAGCTGACCGGCGAGGAGCCGGGCACGCCGTACGGCTTCTACTCGCGCACGCATCGTGGCCTGTTCATGAACATCGCGACGGGCGGCGGCACGCTCGTGCACGAGATCGTGCATCCGTACGTCGAGGCCGACTTCCCGAGCGCGCCCGCGTGGCTGAACGAAGGCCTCGGCTCCTTGTACGAACAATCGGCGGAGCGCGACGGTCACATCGTCGGGCTGACGAACTGGCGGCTCGCCGGTCTGCAGAAGGCGATCGCCAAGGACACGGTGCCGACGTTCAAGACGCTGACGTCGATGGACTCGGAGACGTTCTACGGCGAGGCGAGCGGGACCAACTACTCGCAGTCGCGTTACCTCCTCTACTACATGCAGGAGAAGGGCTTGCTCCGCGACTTCTACAAGGCGTTCCGCGCCGCGCGCAGCAAGGACCCGACCGGCTACGCGACGCTGGTGAAGGCGCTCGGCGAAAAGGACATGGCAGACTTCGAGGATCGCTGGCAAGCGTTCGTCGCGAAGCTGCGCTTTCCGTAGCGCGCGCCACGCTGCGTACGTGCGTGCGCTTGTCCTCGTCATGCTCCTGTCGTCCACGGCACACGCCGAGGATGATGTCTTCTTCTACGGCGCGGCTCACCTCGGCCTGAACCTGCCGGTCGGCGCGGTCGGCGGCGAGCTCGGCGTCGGCCTCGACTGGATGCGCGCATCGGCGGGCGTCGGTCGCGGCTTTCGTGGCGTCTCGATGGCCGCGATGGTGCGCGCCGTCGGCGAGATGTCGGGCATGGACATCGGCATCGGGCTCGGCATCTCGCGCGGCCCCGGCTTGCACGACACGAACATCAGCCTCGGCGAAGGCGACCCGGACCAGGAGCCCGACACGCACTTCGGCGACGCCACGCGCTGGCTGGATCTCCAAGTCTCGTTCGAATTCGCGATCTCCGATCACTCCTTCATGCGCCTTACCGCCGGCATGACGCACGCGTTCGACATCGACTGCGAATCCGAGGACAAGGACATCGGCGGCACCGTCTGCGATTCGATGCAGCGAAACGAGCTCGAGGCCTCGAGCTACTCGCCGTACCTCGGCATCGCGGGCGGCATCCGGTTCCCCGAGGCGCCGTCGTCCAAGCCCCGGCACACGATTCCCGTCGGGCCGCCGCGCTATCCGATCCTCGTCGACCCGTTGTAGTGTCGGCCGATGCGCATCGGCACCGTCCGCGAGCTCTGGCGATTCCCCGTGAAGTCGATGGGCGGCGAGCGCCTCGATGCCACCACGATCGACGAGCGCGGCGTGCACGGCGATCGTCTGTGGGCGGTCCGCGACGAGGACAAGGGTGCGCTCACCAATGCGAAGCGCATCCCGTCGCTCCTCCTCCTCACCGCGCGGTTCGTGAAGGAGCCCGCCGCCAACGTCGGTCCCGGCAACATTCCCGATGTGGCGATCACGCTCCCCGACGGCTCGACGATCCTGTCGAGCGACGCCGACGTGAACGCGCGCCTCTCCGCATTCCTCGGCAAGCGCGTCACACTGCACCCGCTGAAGCCCGAGAGCGACAAGGCGCACTACAAGGGCGTCTCGTCGACCGCCGACGAGATGCGCCAGCACTTCGCCGTCGACAATGACGAGCCGCTCCCCGACTTCTCGATGATGCCGCTCGGCAAGCTGATGGAGCTCGACAAGTACGCCACGCCACCGGGCACGTACTTCGACGCGTTCCCGCTCCACGTCGTCACGACCGCGAGCCTCGCGAACTTCGACGCGCGCCGCTTTCGCGCAAATGTCGTCATCGACACCGGCGACGCGCGCGGCTACCTCGAGCTCGAGTGGACGGGCGGCACGCTCGGTCTCGGCGCGTGCACCGCGTTCGTCGATTGCCCCACACCGCGCTGCTCGATGCCGACACGCGCGCAAGCGGACGGCGTCCCCGCCGACAAGAGCGTCCTCAAGACGATCGCGCGCGATGCCGACCGCTGCCTCGGAGCCTGCGCGACGACCACGCGTCCCGGCGCCGTGAAGGTCGGCGACGAGGTCACGCTCGCGCCGCCGGACTCGTCGAGGCTCGGCGAGTGGGCGAAGAAGCGCGCGACCGGCCTCAAGCGCATGCTGCTGCGCGCCGCGATGCCGAAGTAGCGCGACGCCGGAGTAGCGCGACGCCTGCGCGAGCTGTGGAGCTCCTTTTCTGCGCGGGTCTACTTCGCCGAGCCGGGGCCGGCGCCGGAGCTCGCCGAGCCGCTCGCTGCCGAGCCAGTCGCCGAGCCCGTCGCTGCCGAGCCAGTCGCCGAGCCCGTCGCTGCCGAGCCCGAGCCGGCTGCGCTCGATCCCGAGCCTTCCGCTGCGGGCTTCTCCGCCGTCACCATCTTCGCGTCACCCGAGCCGGCGCTCGAGCCCGAGCCGTTCGCCGGTGCGGCTGGCTTCGCCGCGAGGTGCCGGTAGATGAACTTCGTCGGCGTGGTCTTGTCGCGCGCGAGCTTGGTGTCCTCCGGCTTGTCGCCGGTCTTGACCTCGAGCGTGACGCGCAGCTCCTCGGCCGCCGGGTCGGGCGGGCACGAGGCGTCCTGCCAGTCGGCGGACTTCATGCGATCCTTCACGAAGTCCTCTTTCGCGAGCGGACGCGTGTGCGAGCACAGCACCGTGTTGTCGGGCCGCGAGATCGTCATCGTGTACGAGCCGGTCACGACGACGGGCTTGTGGTGCTGATCGAACAGCTCGATCTCGGGGAGCATGCGGCCGCGGTCGTCGACGAACACCTTGAAGTCCATCTTCTTCAGCTTCGACGGATCCGGCTTCTTCTTGTTGTTGCACGCGGCGACGAGGACGAGGAGCGCGATCAGAACCAGGCGATACATGCGCACAGCATAGCGATCACTTGCGCGCTTTCCACTCCGCGAGGACCTTCGCTTCCTTGTCTTTCGCGATCCCGCCCGAGCGGGCCTTCTCGCGCTTGTCCTCGGGCACGGTGTCGACCCACACCAGCGTGTCCTTCGCCGTCTCGGCAAGCGGGCGGAATGTGAGGCCGGCCTTGAGGGCGCGCGCGTTCGAGAGGGAGCCGAACCGCTTCATCTCCTCGAGTGGGATCCACATCGGCATCTCGGCCCATGGCGCGACGTCGTGCTTCTTGAGGAAGTCCCACGGCACCCACGTGAGCGTGGCCTTGTTGCCGCCGTTCGCGTTGCACGTATCGAGGACCTCCTTGATGGTCACGCGGCGGTCGGGTCCGAGGGCGTTGTAGATGCCGGTCGAGCTCGACTCGATCATGCGCACGATCCACGCGCCAAGATCGCGGCCGTCGATCCACTGCGTGGGCGTGGAGCCATCGCCAGGCGCGAGCACCTCGCCGCCGTCCGCGGTGCGCGTGACCCAGTGCGTGAAGCGACCGGTGAGATCGCCGGGCCCGACGATGAGGCCGGGCCGGATGCTCGCCACGCGGCCGGGCATCGCGGCCTCGGCAGCTTGTTCGCAGAGCGCCTTGAGCGCGCCGTAGTACCTCGGCACTTCTTCGCTCGTCGGATCGGGCGCGACGGCGAGCTTCGCAATCTCGTCCGCGCCGACGCGATCCTCGGAGTCGTCGTAGACCGAGATCGTCGAGATGAAGATGTACTGCTTCACGCTCGGCGCGAGCAGCTCCGCCGACATCTTCACGATGCGCGGCACGTAGCCCGACGTATCGACGACGGCATCCCACGTCCGCCCTTTCAGCGCGTCGAGCTTGCCGTCGCGATCGCCCTGCAGCTTCTCGACATCGGGGAACAGCGTCGGCCGCGTCTTGCCGCGGTTGAACAGCGTGACCGTGTGCCCGCGCGACTTCGCGTACTCGACGACGTGTGGCCCGAGGAACCCCGTGCCGCCGAGGACGAGGATCGACTTCTTCGAGGTCTTGTCATCGGGCTTCGCGGACGCAGCCGGCACGGCGGCGGGCGTATCACGCTTGCTCGATCCGCACGCGGCGGCGGCGAGCGAGCCGACGAGGAACTTGCGGCGATCCATCTTCATCGAGACTCCTTGTCCACGCGGCGGCGATAGCCGACGCCGAGAAACACGGCAATGCCCATCCACACCGCGGCGAGCGGCAGCATCGCGCCCACGAGCGCGAGGCTTCCCGCGCCGGCCGCCTTGAGACCGTTGTAGAGCCACGCCGATCCGAAATCGCCGAGGCGATATCCGAACGTGTCGATCGCGTGCTTCGCCTGGTACTTGTCGTCGCGCGACACGACCGTGAACAACAGCTCGCGCGCCGGGCGAGCGAGCCCGTGTGTGATCGCGCGCGTCACGATCTGCACGGGGACGAGCGTCTTGATCACGGGCGTCGCCGCGAGCACCGAGATGCCGATGCCCTGCGCGAGCGGCAACAGCGCGAGCACGAGCCCGGGCCCGAGCCACGCGAGCAGCGGCGTCGCGAGCACCGTCTGGATGACGAACGTGCCGGCCTGCGTCCAGAAGTCGATCGTCGCGAACAGCTCGGTCGCCTCGACGCGGTTCGGGAGCTGCGCGCGCACGATGGCGGCCTGCTCAAGATACATGAATGTCGCCGCGAACGCGGTGCACAGCACGTACGCGACGATCGCGAGCAGGTACGGATTGCGCGCGACCTGCGTGAAGCCCTTCAGCGCGCCGCCGGGCGTCGGTTCGTCGGCGGGAACGCCATCCTCGCGCTCGAGCTTCTCGCCATACCGCTTCACCTGCGCGATGGCAAGCACCGCGACCTCGAGGAGCACGGCCGACATCACGAGCACGCCGTCGATGCCGATCGTGTCGACGAGCAAGCGCGTCAGTGCGGGTCCCGCGAGCGCGCCGATGGTGCCGCCTGCGGCGATCGGTCCGTAGAGCCGCTTTGCGATCACCGGGCCGAGCAGATCCGCGAGCAGCGTCCAGAACACCGAGACGATGAACAGGTTGAAGACGGCGGACCAGACGTAGAACACGCGGCTCACCGCGAGCGGCGCGATGTCGTTGCCGACGAGCACGGCGAACACGAGCAGGCAGCCCGCGAACACGTGGAACGCTTTCGGGATGGTCTCGCGCGGCTTCGTGCGCCCGAGGATCGCGCTCCACGCGCTCGACAGGATCCCGACGGAGATCAGCGTCGCGGTGAACAGCCAGGCGAGGTTGTCGAAGTCGCCGAGCACGAGCGCGTCGCGCACGGGACGAAACGCCATGTAGCTCGAGAGCAGCGCGCCGAACGTGATCGCCGCCCACAGTGCGACGAGCAACTCGGGTCCGCGACGCTTCACGCGAGAACGACAGTACCGCGCGTGCGAATCGTGTCTAGTCCGCGACCGCGTGCGACGCGTGCGACGATTGCCACGCGTCGATCACGTCTTCGGGAATCCGCTGACCGGCCGCGAGCACGAGCGCCGCGAACGTCGCCGCGACGAGGACGAGCGCCGCGTAGAGCCAGACGCGTCGCGCGCGCACGCCGGTCTCGCTGCGGCGGCGCACGAGGTAGCCGACGACCACGCCGGGCACGAGCCCGCCGAAGTGACCCGCGTTGTCGATGTTCCAGCTCGAGAGGCCGAGCACCGCGATCCAGATCGCCCACATGATGTAGTGACCGCGCATGTGGCGCGCGACGTTGCGCTTGCGCAGCGAGAAGCCGATCGCGACGCCGATCAAGCCGCAGATCGCGCCCGACGCGCCCGCGCTGTTGCCGAAGTACGGCCAGCGATACGCGTGCCACACGAAGCTGACGAGCGACGCGACGATGCCGAGCCCGAGGTACAGCGCGAGCGTCTTGCGCGTGCCGAGCACCTCTTCGAGGTACTTGCCGACGCTGTAGAGGCTCATCACGTTGAACACGAGATGGATCGGATGCACGTGCAGGAACGTGCCGGTCGACAGCCGCCACCACTCGCCGTCTTGCACGAGGCGCGTGTCGAGATCGCCGAACCGCGTGAACGCGAGCGGATGCGGCGAGAGCGCCATGCCCTCGGTGAGCCCGGTGCGCGCGCCCCACACGAGTGTGGTCGCGTAGAGCGCGGCGATCGCGGCGATCATCACCGTCGAGACGACCGGCGCGCCCTCGATCCAGAGCATGCCCGCGACGCGCCGCATGCGGTGCGCAGCGCGGCCGCCGAGGACCTCTCCGCAGCGCGTGCAGACCTTCTCGTCGGCGCTCGCCGGGTGCGTGCAGCGCGGGCACGTCTGGTGCTGATAGGAGATCGCCTGCGCGCGATTCTTCACGCTACCGACGCGGCGCTCCCACGCGCGCTTCCACGCGCGCGCTTTCCACTGCATGCGCGTTCGGTTCGTACCGAGCAGCTTCAGGAAGTCGTCGAGGAGCGGCAAGCGCCGAGCATCCTAGCGCTCTTGGCAGAGGTGATCGATCGCATTTCTGCGAGCTGCGTCGGATCAAAATCTGCGTCTCCGCGGAATAGTCGGGCGTGTTGCGATTCCAGCGTAGCTCGGAGGGTGCCGTTGATGCGCGGTAGCTCGATCGTCTCCCGGCGCTGCACGTGCGTTGTGGGTCCTGCGCACGCGAGCCGCGCAGCGAGGACGTCGAGCTCGGCCTCGAGCGCCTCGCGTGTGCCGTAGTGATGATCGCGCTCGAGGAGCAGTGGCCGCGGACCGGTGCGTGCAAGCACGCGATCGAGCGTGTCGACGATCTCGGTGGTGACCGGATGCGCGTGCGTATCGCGCCACAGCGTCTCGACGCGCGCACCGCCGGCGACGTGCAGGTACGCGATGCGTTCGAGCGGCAGGCGATCGAGATAGGCGTCGAGGTCGCCGCCGAAGTTCACGAGGTTCGCGTGGAGGTTCGCGACGTCGAGCAAGAGCAGCGCGCCGGTGCGATCGAGGAGCTCGGCGAGGAAGTCGGCCTCCGCGAGCTCGTCGCCGGGCCAGCGCAGCGGCGCCGCGACGTTCTCGAGCGCGAGTGGAACGGGCAGGGCGTCCATCACGCGATGCACGTTGTCGACGAGGACCGCGAGCTGCGCGCGGGTGTGAGGGACCGGCATGAAGTGCGGAGACTCGATGCCTCCCGCGCGACAGAACGCGACGTGCTCGCTGACGAGCGGCGACCGCAACACCTGCGCGACCCGCGCGAGCCGCTCGATACGCGCACGCTCCGGTTTCTGCGCGCCGCCGAGTGACAGCGCGACACCGTGCGTGATCACCGGGAGTCCGCGCTCGACCGCATGCGCGAGGGCCGGCGGTGGCTTCGCGGGGTTGACGTTCTCGGCGATCACTTCGGAGAACCCGAGCTGCGTGCGGCGCTCGATCAGCCACGCGGTCTCCGGCCGCCATCCGAGGCCGACGCCGTTCACGAGCAACCTCCACAGCCGCCGCATCCGCTCCCGCAGCCGTCACCCGCGCTGCCGCACGAGGTCACGCTCGTCGTCGGCGATGCGATGGCCGCGAGATAGCTCGGCATCGCTGTCATCAGCAGCGCCGGCGCGACCAGGAAGCCGAACACGCCGTACGCGAGCGTCATGTCGGCGGCGTCGAGCTGCTGCGGTGCGCTCCGCGCGGTGCTCTCGAGCGCGGCGTAGCGGCGCTTCAAGGTTCGCTCGAGCAAGCGGCCGAGCGAGGTCAGTCGCGGCGCGCGGAACACCGTCAGCAAGAACGCGCCGCCGAACATCAGGACGAAGAGCAGAAAGACCGGCTTGTCGCGCGACAGGCCGATCGCGATCTTGATCGCGCCGACCAGCATCCACAAGAGCGCGGGCGTGCGCACCAACAGCGTCGCGGCGCGCCGATCCTCGACGAGCAAGCCCTGCTCCTCGAGCTTGCGACGCAGCACGATGTCGAGCGAGTCGCTGTTCTTGCACAGTTCGCGAATCGTCGCGGGCAAGCGCTCCAGCACGTGCGTTTCGACGCGCGACATCTCCTCGCCGACGATCACGCCGCGAAACACGCCATCGGGTCGCAGCACGCTGCCGCGCGCCTTGGCCGTGCGCTTCAAGAGACCGTCAGCCTCGATGTCGATGACGCCGCGATGATGCAGGCCCGCGACGGCCGCCTCGATCGCGCGCTCGATACCACCGAACACGTACGCGATCTCGGTCGGGTGCAGCTTCGCTGCGAGGATGTCGACGCCGTCGCGCGAGCGCGAGCGGCTCACGTACACGCGAACCGCAAGCACGGCGAGGACGACGAAGACCCAACCCGCCAGCCAGAAGCCGAGGAACTCGGGGCCCGTCAGATCGAATGGGTTCATACCCGTTTCGATGGCCATCACGCGTGTTTCGTCTGTGCCGCCTCCGTGACGCGACGGCAACAACGCGCGGCCTGTGGCCTGCAGCGGTTAGAGCTTCGAGAGGCGGTCGAGCTTCTTCTTCGCCATCCGGGACCACTTTTGAACTTCCGGGTCCTCGCCGCAGCGCGCCTTGAAGTCCAGGCCGTAGCCGTACGCTTGGTCGAAGCGACCTTCCATCACCAGCAGCTTCACGTACTCCGTCACGCGTTCTCGGTCGCAGCGACCGCCGATGAGCAGCTCGAGCGTGCCGATGCGGTCACGGCGATCTTCCACCACGACCGCGAGCTCCTTGTTGAGTGCGACGCGAGCTTCGGCGCGCTCCTGGATGCGGGGGTCGACGCGCTTCTCGGCCTGCGCGCTCATGGCCCACGTCACGACGGCGAGCGAAAACACGACGGCGACGCCGGCGAACGCCAGATGCTGGCCGCGGCGAGCGAACGACGTGCTGACGAGACCGCGCGTGCGCGCTTCGATCCCCTTCCAGTCCGCGCCGGGCATGGCGAGCCGCAGCTCCGCGACGGCGCGCCGCGCGTCCTCGAGTGGCGTGGTGTCGATGCCGTCCTCGCGGAGCGTCAACAATGGCAGGACGTTCTCTCGAAGCTCGTCGAAGCCCATCGTGTTCGCGCCGCGTGCCGCGAGCAACTGACGCGCGCAATCGAGCTGACGCCAGACCTCGCCGTAGTCGTCGTGAATCTTGCGGACCGCGCCCCAGCGATGCTCGATGCTGGTGAGCTGCTTGGAGGCGCTCAAGCAGTCGACGATCAGGCCGTCGGCGATCTGGATCGCTCCGACCGCGCGGTCGTGCTCGTCGAGGAGGGTCGAGTCGTCGCGGTACATCCGATCAGGATAGCCGGAAGTGGCCACCTGGGAGAGGACTAACGACAGTCCTCCCCCGACGAATACGCGAAGCCGACATCACGCTTGAACGCGAGCTCGAGCATGTAGAACAGGAACGGCTCGACCTCGTAAGCCGTGCACATCACACGCAGACGGATGCCCTGCTCGGCGCAGGCCAGCGCTCCGGGATACCCGCACTCGACCCGCTTGGGCAGGGCACACGCGAGGAGGAACCCGAACAGGAAGGCCCAGCGCATCCCGCTGCTGCTCATGCCCCGGCCGCGAATCACGGCGTGATCTCCCTCATGCGTCGTCGGGACTCTACCGGATGCATCCCGAGATAGACGACGACCGCGCGTCGCCGGTTCGCAAGTCCCCACAACTCAACGTGCAAGCCCGTGGCATATCGGCTGCAAAACCGCCGAGCATGACCAACACCAAGGCCTCCTTCGCATCCATCGACACCGACCTCCTCGCCGACGTCCAGGGCGGGTGCGGTCGCCGCCGCTGCCGCGGTGGCTGCGGCACGAAGAACGTCAACATCGTGAACAACTACGGCGCGGCTCCCGCGCCGGCACCCGCGCCGGCCAGCAACGGCTGGTCGGTCGACGTCAGCGCCGGCTACGCGCAGGCGTGATTCGCGCCGCGTTTGCGGTTGCGAGCCGCGCGGCCGCTGGCGATCCTCGATCGTGGCCTCCGTGCATCGCGCGTTGATCATCGTCGTCGGCCTCGGGCTCAGCGCTGCGTGCAGCGGCGGGTGCGCCTCCGACGACGAGCTCTCCGACGAGCCGTGTCGCAACGACGTCGGCCCGTTCACCGGCGAAGCCACGTACTACGACGCCGGCGGTCGCGGCAATTGCAGCTTCCCGGCGGGCGGCGACCTGATGGTCGCGGCGATGAACGGCGTCGATTACAAAGGCGCCGCGTGGTGCGGCTCGTGTGTCGCGGTCTCCGGACCGAACGGCGAGGTGACCGTGCGCATCGTCGACTCGTGCCCGGGCTGCGACGAGGGCGACCTCGATCTCAGCAAGGAAGCGTTCGCGAAGATCGCCAACCTGACGGCCGGGCGCGTCCCGATCTCGTGGCGTCCGACGGCATGCAGCGTCTCGGGCCCGATCGCCTATCACTTCAAGGACGGCTCGAACGCGTTCTGGACCGGCATTCAGATCCGCAACCACCGCTATGCGATCTCGTCGCTCGAGGTCCGCGATGCCGCGGGCGCGTACACGAAGATCGGGCGCACCGACTACAACTACTTCGTGCAGACGAAAGGCCTCGGCCCGGGTCCGTACACGCTGCGCGTGACCGACACGCGCGCGAACGTCGTCGAGGATCCCGCGATCGCGCTCGGCGATTCGGTATCGCGCGAAGGCGCCGCGCAGTTCCCGATGTGTCCTTAGTTCGTCTTGCCGCTGAGCACGAGCGTCAGGTTCTCGAGCTTCACGAGACCGGCCCAGCTCCACAGCTCGCCGCTCGCGCTCGCATCGACATCCGCGTGCACGACCGAGCCATTGCCGGTGACATGGATCTGCATCTGCACCGGCGGCAAGTCCGGCGCCCCGAGCTCGGCGGTGCTGCCCTCGACCGTCAGCGCCCACGAGAACGTGAGGTCGAGCGAAGCGGAGAGCTGCGCCGCGTCGTCACTAGACCACATCGTCGTGACGAGCGCGGGCGCCGAGAGCTCCGCGCGGACCCTCGAGAGCGAAGCTTCGCGATTGAACACGCTCGCGGGAATTGCGATGTCCTCGAGCGTGAACGAGAGCCTCTCGATCGTGATCTGGCCCGTCGTGGCGTCGGCCGACGCGACGACCTCGCCTTGATCGATCTCGAGATCGACGAGGCCCGCCTCCCACGCACCACCGCCGAGACGGCGCTGCACGGTGATGGTTCCGGCGCTCTCGCCGGCGTTCCACAGCATCCGTGTCGCGTCCTCGGACAGACGTTCGCGAACGGACGCGGGCGGTGAATCGGCAGAGTCGACGACCTGGGTGTTGCAGGCAGCTAAGACAACGAGTAGTAGGTTTCGGGCGCGCATGACACGCCGCGTTGCAAACGCTAGACCAGAGGTCGGACCAATATGTCCAAGCGTTTCTAGCGGGATGCGACGAAAGGTTGTCCGCCTGTCCGAAGTTTCGACGCATCGGTGGCAGCTCGAGTAGCCACCAGACGCGTTATTCGCGTTCGCGGGCGCGGCGCGCTGTTGGCGTCGGCGTCTGCATGGCGGCGCGCTGCTCGGCGTGCTCGGCGATCGTCGGCGCCGCGCGCTTTGCGATCCGCGCCATCGCGGTCGAGAGCGCGACGGCGAGGCCTTCGGGGCGCTGCGTCGGCATCACCTCGGTCTCCTCGAACTGCTCGGACCAGACGAGCTCGCCGGTGCGCGTGTCGGTCAGCGAGAGCTCGAGGACGATGCGGCCGAGCCAGCGCGTCTTGGATTGATCGACCTCTTCGATCGCGACGACGCGACCACCGAGCGAGACCACGGTCGAGTCGTTCGCCTCGCGGACGACCGAGCGGAACTTGCCGCTCTTCTCGAACGCCTGCTCGAGGTAGTTGCCGATCAGGACGCCCGGCGCCGCGCTCCAGCGGTGATACTGGTAGTAGTCGAGGCGGTACGGATTCGTGCGGTAGACGATGCGTTCGTCGTCGTACGCGGTGTCGGTCGTGAGCTGCTCGACGACGAGGACCGTGCCGGCGGGCGCTTGCTTCGCCGCCGGCGTGGAGAGCTGGTAGTAGCGCGTCTCCGGGACCTTGTTCGCGCAGGCGACGAGCAACAACAGAGCGAGTCGCTTCATGGCAGTTTCCTCTCGCTCGTGGGCTCGGAGAACAGCAAGCGCGATGGGCGCTGCCGTACTTCGCGCGCGAGCTCTTTGAACGTGCGACTCGCCTGCTTCAGATCGAAGACGGCGGTGCGCAGCGCGGTGTCGTTACGGTGCACGACGCCCTTCACATCGCTGACGAGCGAGTCGGCATTCGCGACGAGCTGGCTCATGTGACCGTCGAGCAGCGTGCTCGCGCTCTTCGCGGTCTCCTCGATCGCGACCAGCGAATTCTTCAGCGTCTTGCGGTTCTCGCCGACCATCGCGCTGAGCTGACCCGACGCTTGCGCGAGGTTATCGGCGGTCACCTTCGCGGACGCGACGACCTGGTCCATGCCTTCGAGCTGTCCGACGATCTTGTTCGCGCGCGTCATCAGCTCGGCTGCTTGATCGGCGAGCGTCTCGGCATTCTTCGACAGCTTGTCGATCGTCGTCTCGCCCTCGGCGATCCGGCTGCCCTCGGGGATGACCGGCGCGTCGAGCGTACCGTTGCGCAGGTCGATCACCTTCAGGCCGGTGATGCCGGCGAGCTGCAGCATCGCCTCCGTGTTCTTGCGGATCGGCGTGCCTTCCTTGACCGCGATCGTGACCTCGACGTTGCGCAGGTCGTCCTTCGCCGCCTGGATGTCCTCGACGGCGCCGACCTTGACGCCGTTCAGGTAGACGCGCGCGCCCTTCTCGAGACCCATCACAGATTTGGTGAACACGATGCGATACGTCTCGCGCCCTTCCCAGAACTTCATCCCCGCGAACGTGACGAGCACGATCACGAGGAGCAGACCGGTAGCAGCGACAAACAAGCCAACCTTGATCTTCTGCGTCTTCGAGCTCATCGGGCCTCCGCAAGCGCGCGTTCCGGGACGCGGTTAAAGAAGTTGTAGATCTCTTCGTCCTTGGACTGTTCGAGCTCCGCGATCGTGCCGACCGCCGCGAGCGTTCCGTGCGCGAACATGATCGCGCGGTCGGCGATCGTGCGAATGCTCTCGAGCTCGTGCGTGACGACGACGAGCGTCACGCCGAGCGCGGTGCGAAATCCCATCAGCGTGTCGTCGATCGACGCGGCGACGACCGGGTCGAGTCCAGCCGAAGGCTCGTCGGCGAACAGCACCTCGGGATCGAGGATCGATGCGCGGGCGAGTGCCGCGCGCTTGCGTTGGCCACCCGACAGGCTCGCCGGTTCGCGCTCTTCGAAGCCGCCGAGTCCGACGAGCGCGAGCCGCATGCGCACCATCTCGCGGATGATGGAGGTCGGCAGCTTCGTAAGCTCGCGCAGTGGCAACCCGACGTTCTCGCCGATGCTCATCGATCCGAACAGCGCGTCCTGCTGGAACGCGGTGCCGGTGCGGCGCAACAGACGGTACCGTTCGTCGAGTGGGATGTCGTAGAGCGACTCGCCGAACATCAGCACCTCGCCGGAGATCGGCGGGTGCAGACCGATGATCGTGCGCATCACCGTCGACTTGCCACCACCCGACGCGCCGAGCAGCGCGACGATCTCGCCGGGGTTGATCGTGAAGTTCAGGCCTTCGAGGATCGGCTTACCTTCGTAGCCGACGACGAGATCGCGACATTCGACGAGCGCGGTCATGAGTATTTCATCAGGGTGGTGACCGTCGCGAAGATCGCGTCGACCAGGATGATGAAGAAGATGCTGGCGACCACGGTGCGCGTCGTCGCAGCACCGACGCTCGACGCATCGCCACGCGCGCGCATGCCGAGGTGCACACCCGCGAAGCCGATGATCCACGCGAACACGAGGCTCTTGCCGATGCCGTGGATGTAGTCGTGGAGCTGGACGCGCTCGGCCATCCGTTGCCAGAACGTCGTGATCGGCATGTCGAGCGACAGCGCCGCGACGAACATGCCGCCCGCCATGCCGATGAACATCGCCATCAGCGTGAGTGCCGGGACGACGAACGTGATCGCCGCGAGGCGCGGCACGACGAGGAAGCGCACCGGATTGATGCCCATCGTCGAGAGGGCGTCGATCTCGCTGCGCACGCGCATCGTGCCGAGCTCGGCGGCGATCGCCGCGCCGGTGCGGCCGGTCAGTACGATCGCCGTCATGAGCGGCGCGAGCTCGCGCACGACCGAGAGGCCGATCATGTCGGCGACGAACACGCTCGCGCCGAACCGTGCCAGCTGGACGGCGCCCTGGAACGCCATCGTCATGCCGATCAGAAACGACAGCAGCGCGACGATGAAGATGCCGTCGACGCCCATGTTGGAGATCTGCGCCGCCAGCGAGCCTGCCGGCAGCTTCTTCTTGCGGGTGATCACGGCGAACGACTGCCGCAGCGTCTCGAGGATCAGCTTGATCAGCGCCTTCGCCGAACCGGCCGTGTTCATCACGCCGTCGCCGAGCTTCTCGATCACGCCCGGATACGCGACCCGTTCCGGCGCGGTGTATTCCTGCGGCGCCAGGGCGAGCGCGGCCTTGTGATGCGGCGCCATCTCGTCGAGCTCGACCGTCTTGCCCGCGCGCGCCATCTGCCGCGTGACCATCGACAGCACGGCGACACCCGACGAATCGACGCGTCCAGCCTTCGAGAAATCGACGACGATCTTCCTGACGTCGCGGCGCCGGGCGACCGCGCGCAGCTTGCCGTAGAGCACCGGTGCGACGGCGGTGACGACGTCCCCTTGCAGATGCACCACCGCCGCCTTTCCTTGGCGTTCTACGGTGACGACCGGCATGGCTACTGCGGCTATTGCAAGATCGTGCGCAAGGTCTAGGTCATCGTCTGACCGTCGCTGTTGCGTGCTCGTTTGCTACGCCGTGCGAATTCTGGCTAGCCGGGCGTGCGCCCTGGCCCCGCCAGGTCACTCGCTCGGGGCCGGGCCCGCATCGGACGGCGTGACACCGCGCGGCTCGCGCGCGAAGAACGGGATGCTCGCGGCCTCGAGCGAACCGCGTAGCTCGTCCCAGTCGCCTTGCCGCGCGTCGCCCGTGATCAGCACGTCGGCGCCTGTCTTGACCTTGCACGCGGTGATCGCTTCATCGCGCGTCATCGACTTGCCGTCGACGGTGATGCCCGTCGCGGTGAGCCGGATCGAGCACCGCGCGTTGGCGTCGCTCGGCACGGACGTCGTCGTCGTGCCGCCCTCGCCGGGACCTTTGCCGCCGGTGCCCCAGCCCTTGCCGCAACGGAGGTACGTCGCGGCCGCGATGGCTGCGGCGAGGAGACCGGTGAGCGTGACCATCCGCCGGCGCCGGCGGCGGCGGTCGAGCTCTTTTGCGAGGCGCTTGTGATCGATGTCGGTCATTTGAGAGATGCGGGGTCGATGATGGTCGCGATGCCGTGCTGATCGGCGAGACAGCGGAGGAGGTCTTCGTGAAGGCCGCGGTGGAGTGCGCGCTTGAGATCGGCGAGTGGGCTCGTGGGCGAGATGATGACGAGGTGCTTCGCGAGATCGGGCACGCCAAGGTGTACCGCGACGATGCGGCAAACGCGCAGCTCGGCGCTGCGATCTCCGAGGTATGCGATCGCGGCGTCGGGATCGACGCTGTACTCGAGGAGTGGTACGTCGAGCGCGCGCTTGTCGGCGCCCAGCTCGAGCCCGGTGACTGCGCCCTCGGGCGAGATCCGCACGACGACGGACGTGCGGGCCTCGAGGTCGTTCTGCAGATTCGCGAGCGCGGCGGCCCGCAGCGCGGCAACCTCGGGAGATGGCGGAGGCGGCGTCGGTGCAACCGGGCGAGGCTTCGGCGGTGGCTCGGCGGCAGCGGACTGCGCGGCGGCCGCGCGGATCAGCGCGACGAACACGACGATGAACAAGACGTCGAACAGCGACGTCAGGTCAGGTGGCCGGCGCACGTAGCGCCGCGTGCGGACGTTCATGCGGGCACCTTGGTCTCGAGCCGGCGCGCATCCCACGCCTCGAGGTTCTTCTCCGCAGCGTCGGTCCACGCCGTCATCTTCATGCCGAAGCTCGCCGACAAGACGATACTCGTCGCGAGGCCCGCGACCGTGGTCCACACCTTGAGTGCGAGCGGCGCGAGGAGCTTCGTCATGTCGGTGCCGGTGTATGCGAGAGCGAGGCCGATGCCGACGACCGTGCCGAGGAGGCCGAGCTGTCGGAGCAGATCCGTCCAGAAGGCGAGCGAGGGCTCGAGGCGGTGCGCGCGCATCTGCCAGCTGCGGACCTGCTTCTGCGCCCATCCCGCGTCCTTCGCGGTGAGCACCGCATGGGACTCGTCGCGGATCTCCTGCGCGAGCAGCGACGCGGGCTTCGTCTCGGACGCGACGAGCTCTGCACCGAGGTGATCGGTGAGAGCCCTTACCCAGGTCAGCTCGCGGTGCAGGTGCAGCCAACCGGCGATGAAGACGATCACGATGAACGCACACAGCGCGATCGTGAGGCCCCAACCTTGTACGAACGCCTCCATCTGCGAGGCACATCATATCCGCTCAGGGGAGCGCGGAGTCGATCTGGTCCGGGATGATGTTACCGGCCTCGTCACGACACGGCTGTCCAGCGCCGCTCGCGGCCTTACATGCAGTCGTCGAGCACGGCAGCGCGGCAGGCGACGTCTTCGGCTCGATAAACATCGGGTTCACGAGCCACGAGCCGCCCTCGTTGTTGTACGCGAAGCACATCAGCTCCTTCTTCTGGCGATTGAGCGCAAGCTTGTACTTCGCATCACGCATGAAATCGATGTCGGTGTCGGAGTCGCCGGCGCCGAAGGCATGCTGCTCGCTGCGGCGGTTGATCGCGTTCGCCGTGGTGTCGCCGTAGATCACCTTGTTGATCCAGCAGCGCTTGCCCTCGATGTAAGAGATCATCGAGTCCTCACGGGCGGCGACCGGACCGCAGCCTTCGAAGCTGTACGTCAGCTTGCCGTCGCCATCGAGCAGCTGGCGGATGCCGATCACGCGATCGCTCGGAACGCCGACCATCGACGACACCGCCGCGACGACCGGGTTCGGCGACGCGGTGATGATCCACACGTCGTAGCCGCGCGACTTGAAGCCGTCGATCAGGTCGAGGCTCTGGTCGTAGAAGCGGAGCCAGCCGTTCAGCGTCTTCGTACCGACGACCTGCGTGGTGCCTTGCGGTGCCGCGAGCATCTTCGACGCTGCGACGAGCGCCATCGACGACAGCTCGGTCGGCGTGTAGCCGGCCGCGAGCTGCGCCGTCCACGCGTACGTGGGCTCCATGCGGCGGAAGTTGTGACCGCCGAACGCGAGCGCACCGGCGCGCGTCTTGTTGTCGATGTACATCGACAGCATCTCGTCGGCGCACCCGAGGTTCGTGCTGGTCGGGAGCGGCTGACCCGCAGGGACGTCGGTCCCGCATGCGGCGGTGAGTGCGGCTGCACCGGCGTCCGTCATGTACTTGCTCGTCCGCTTCCAGTCCTGGTTGGGTGGTTGGAGGATTTTGTCGTTCTTGATCAGGTGGAATGTGATCGAATCGCCGATGTCGTTCTTGAGGATCGTGTTGTCGAAGTCGAACAGCGCGATCGGCTTCTTGTTGTGCTTGTAGCCGCTCGACTGACAGCCGAGCTCGTCCATCCACGACGTGAGCGTCGCGCGGTTCTCGCGGAACCACGGCAGGTCCGCACGGAGGGTGGACGGCGCGCAGACCTTCTTCTCGAGCGGCACGAGCTGTTGCGGCGCGAGCAGCTCGTCGGGCACGTCGACGGGTTCGTCGGTGGTCGGGAGGTTGTCGCCGCAGGCGGCGAGGAGGAGGAGGAGAGGAGCGAGGGTCTTCTTGTTCGACATGTCTCGTTCTCGCGTTTCGGTTCGTGATCACGACATGGCCCACGCGTGAAGCGAGCGTGAAGCAACTGTATGGAACTGTGAAAAAAACCTGTGGTGCGACAGCAACAGTGCAGCAGTGTTCTCGCCGTGCTCAGCAGCGGCCAGATGCACGCGCAGCGTCGGTGCGGGACAATCAGATCGTGAAGCGCGCGCTCGCCACCTCGGTCGTGTTGCACGGGCTACTCGGCGCGGCGCTGCTCTCGGTCGAGCTCTCCGAAGGCGACGGTGTGCCGTCGACGCAAGCGATCTCGATCGAGATCGTTTCCCCTCCAACGATCGCGCCGCCCGAGACCAAGCCACCGCCGACCGGCGTGCAAGGCGGCGGTTCGTTCATCTCGCATGCGAGCGAAGCGTCGACGAAGAAGACCGAGTCACCGCCGCAGAAGGCGCGCCGCGCGCAACCGACGCCGATGAAGGTCGCCGACCTGGTCGACTACTCGATCGACCGGTCGGGCAGCGAGCACACGAACGGCGGCGGCCTCGACCGCGATGGCGACGGCGGCGAAGGCAACGGCGTCGGCGGCAATCGTGGCGACGGCATCGGCTTTGGCGACGGCAGCCGCGTTGTCGTCGCCGAAGACTTCGCGCTGCCACCGCCACCCGCCGCGAAGCCGGTCTCGAAGGCGCGGCCGGCGAAGCTCATCTACCCCTCGCGCGAACGCGACCTCGGCGAAGCGGCGCTGTTCATCGCGCGAGTCACCGTCGACACCGACGGATACGTCGTCGGAGCCAAGCTCGTTCGGGGCCGCTCGGGGCCACGCGATGACGAGGCCGCCGATCTGATCTTTCGGTTCCGGTACCGGCCCGCCCTCGACGACGCTGGCCGCGCGATTCGCACGACGTTCGAGCAGCCGTTTCATGTGAATCGCTGAGCGAACCCGCACAGCGAGACTTCACGCCGGACTCACAGACGGGTGAGACGCGTCTTGCTAGAGTCACCGGCCAGTGCCGAAGCCACGCGCCTCCACCGGAATCGAAGGACTCGACAAGATTCTCGGCGGTGGCCTGCCCCGCGATCGCATCTACCTGTTGCAGGGTGATCCCGGCGCCGGCAAGACGACCATGGGCCTGCAGTTTCTGATGGCTGGCGAAAGCGGGCGAACGCTGCCTCTACGTCACGCTGTCGGAGACCATCGCCGAGATCCAGGACGTCGCGGAGTCACACAACTGGTCGCTCGAGGGCATCGAGATCGTCGAGCTCTCGGCCCTCGAGCAGAGCACGGCGCTCGATGACAACACGCTGTTCGAGCCGGCCGAGGTCGAGCTCCACGAGACGACGCGCAAGCTGCTCGGCTTCGTCGAGAAGGTCAAGCCAGCGCGGGTCGTGTTCGATTCGCTCTCCGAATTGCGTCTGCTCGCGCAGAGCGCGCTGCGCTACCGCCGGCAGATCTTGAACTTCAAGGGCTACTTCATCGACAAGAGCTGCACGGTGCTGATGCTCGACGACGGCACGTCGGAGGGTGATGACATGCAGCTGCAGAGCCTCGCGCACGGCGTGATCGTCCTCCAGCAAGTGACGCCGATCCACGGCGAGGATCGCCGGCAGCTGCGTGTCCAGAAGCTGCGCGGCATCAAGTTTCGCGGCGGGCGGCACGACTTCTCGATCTGCACCGGCGGCGTCCAGGTCTACCCGCGGCTCGTTCCGGGCGACCACAAACGCGAATTCAAGGAGGGTCAGATCTCGAGCGGTGTCATCGAGCTCGACTCGCTCCTCGGCGGTGGTCTCGACCGTGGCACGAGCACGCTGATCACAGGACCCGCCGGCGCCGGCAAGTCAGGGATCGCGATCCAGTATGCGGTCGCCGCCGCCAAGCGGGGCGAACACGCGGCGGTCTTCGCGTTCGACGAGCGGCTCAAGACGCTCCTCATGCGGTCGCGCTCGCTCGGGATCGATGTCGACGGCCAGATCGCATCCGGGCGGCTCGTTCTGCGCGAGGTCGATCCGTCCGAGCTCAGCCCCGGCGAGCTCGCGCACCGCGTGCGCTGCGCCGTCGAGAATGACCACGCGACGGTGATCGTGATCGACAGCCTCAACGGCTATCTGCAGGCGATGCCCGACGAGCGTCTCTTGCTCGCCCAGATGCACGAGATGCTCGGCTATCTCGCGCACAACGGGATCTGTACGATCCTCGTGATGGCGCAGCACGGCCTCATCGGCAACATGAAGTCCCCGACCGACGTCAGCTACGTCGCCGACACCGTGCTGCTGCTTCGCTACTTCGAGGCAGAGGGCCGCATTCGCAAGGCGATCTCGGTGATGAAGAAGCGCAGCGGTGAGCACGAGAACACGATCCGCGAGCTCGTGTTCAGCAGCAGCGGCGTCACCGTCGGCGAACCGCTCGAGCAATTCCATGGCGTGCTCACCGGGGTGCCGCGCTACGTCGGGAAGGCGTCAGATCTCGATTAGGCGATGGCGATGGAAGTTGTAGACGAGCTCACGGTCCTGGTCTGGGCGCCGCGCGGTCGCGATGCCAACCTCGCGGCGCAGCTGCTCGAGCGGAACGGGCTCGTGGCGAAGGCCTGCGAGACCGTCGAGGACATCGGCCGCTTCGCCGTTCAAGCGGGTTGCGCGGTGCTCACCGAGGAAGCACTCCACGCCTCGCACCGCGACGCCCTGCAGAAGGCGTTCGCGAGCCAGCCCGCATGGTCGGACTTCCCGGTGATCCTGTTCGCGCCGCGCGGCGCCGGCAACGTGAGCGATGTGATTCGCATCGCGGGTGTCCTCGGCAACGTCACGGTGCTCGAGCGCCCTGTCCAGAGCCGCACGCTCGTGAGCGCGGTCGTCTCGGCGCTTCGCGGACGGCGACGGCAATACGAAGGACGCGCGGCCATCCAGCGGCGCGACGAGTTCCTCGCGATGCTCGGCCACGAGCTGCGCAACCCACTCGCTGCGATCGTGCTCGCCGTCGATGCGCTGCATCGCGAGGTCGGCGACCTTGCTGAACGACCGCGCACGATCCTCGAGCGCCAGTCGCAGCACCTCGCGCGCCTCGTCGAGGATCTGCTCGACGTCGCGCGCGTGACGACGGGAAAGGTCACGCTGCAGCCCGCGCCGATCGAGCTGCGCGAGCTGCTCGCGCGCTGCCTGCAGAGCGTCGAGGGCCAGGCGCGTGCACGCTCGACGCAGATCACGCTCAAGAGCGGGGCGTCCGCGATCGTCGATGGCGATCCGGTCCGCCTCGAAGAGGTGTTCGCGAATCTGCTCTCGAACGCGATCAAGTATTCGCCGGTCAGCTCGCAGGTCGATGTCGAGCTGCGCGTCGCGAACAACCGGTGCACCGTCGACGTGATCGATCGCGGCATCGGCATCGCGCCGGAGATGTTGCCGCGTGTGTTCGATCTGTTCGCACAAGCGGACGCGACGCTGGATCGTTCGGCGGGCGGGCTCGGGATCGGGCTCACCGTCGTGAAGGCGCTCGTCGAGCTGCATCGCGGCAGCGTCACCGCGTCCTCGCAGGGCAAGGGGAAAGGCAGCCGCTTTCGTGTCGACCTGCCACTGGTGGACGTCGAGCCCGAGGCCGTGCACGCGGTGACCGGGCCGCAGTCGGTGGTCGGGTTGCGCGTGCTCGTCGTCGAGGACAACCCCGACCTGCTCGAGCTCACGTGTGAAGCCCTCACGATCGCGGGTTGCAGCGTGATGCGCGCGATCGATGGTCCGAGCGGCTTCGATCTGATCCAGACACACGAGTTCGACGTCGCGTTCATCGATATCGGCCTCCCGGGGATCGATGGGTACGAGCTCGTCCGCCGGGCGCGCGCGAACGGCCGCGTGCCCCGCATGATCGCGATGTCGGGCTACGGACAGGAGCGCGACCGCGAGCGAGCGCTCGCCGCGGGCTTCGACCTCCACCTGACCAAGCCGGTCCCCGTCTTGGAGATGCTGCGGGCCGTGCGTCGTTAGGGCCTGTCACCTCGAGACCGCGATCTGTAAACCAGAGGGATTCAGATCGGTTCGGCGGGTCCGAGCAATGTCGAGCGGTTAGGCGTGGCACGACGCCTGCTGAATCCCTTGGAGCCACCAACCACAGGACCCATCACCATGAACGCTCTCGTGCCCATCGATAGCAACACGCTCGACACTGTCACCGGCGGCGGCTCGCCTTCCAACATCGACTCGCTGCTCGGGACGCTCAAGACGCTCACCTCGTCGATCAACGACATCAAGTCGAAGACGAACGGCCTGGGCCAGAACGAGATGCTGCTCCTCTGCATGCTCGCGATGCAGAACCGCTCGGCGTCGAACGTCGTTTACGTCGGTAGTCGTCGTCCCGGCTGCTGGTGGTGAGCGTTCGCATGCGGGCAGAATCCCCGCATGCGCGCGATCGCGATCAGCAAGTTCGGCGGCCCTGATGTCCTGACGGTCGTCGATCGACCGTTGCCCGAACCGTCGCGCGGTGAAGTCCGCGTGCGCGTGCGAGCGACGGCGATCAACCGCGCCGATCTCCTGCAACGAGTCGGCGTGTATCCCGCGCCCGCCGACGCACCCGCCGACATCCCCGGGCTCGAATACGCCGGGGAAGTCGACGCGCTCGGACCTGGCGTCGAGCGCTTGAAAGTCGGCGACCGTGTGTTCGGGCTCGTCGGTGGCGGCAGCTACGCCGAAGCGATCGTCACGCACGAGCGTGCGGCCGCGAAGATTCCGGACGGCATCTCGTTCGAGTACGCCGCCGCGATCCCCGAAGCCTTCATCACCGCGCACGATGCGATCGTCACGCAAGCGGGACTCACCGCAGGCGAGGTGTTGCTCGTGCACGCGGTCGGTAGCGGCGTGGGCACCGCCGCCGTGCAGCTCGGCCGCGCGCTCGGCGCGTTCACGATCGGAACCGCGCGCACCGCGGACAAGATCGAACGCGCGAATGAGCTCGGCATCAGCGCTGGTGTCGTCGTCGCCGACGGCAAGTTTTCCGCGGCGGTGAAGGCGATCTCGCAACCGCACGTCGTGCTCGAGCTCGTCGGTGGCGGCTACCTCGACGAAGATCTGCGCTGCATTCGCACGCAGGGCCGCATCGTGCTCGTCGGCCTGATGGCCGGCGCGCGCGCCGAGGTCAGCCTCGATCGCGTCCTGACCCAGCGCGTCCGCATCATGGGCACCGTGCTCCGCTCGCGGCCGCTCGAGCAAAAGATCGCGGCGATGCGCCTGTTCGAGGAGCAGGTCGTGCCGCTACTCGCGCGCGGGCGGATCGCTCCCGTGATCGATTGCGTGATGCCGCTCGCGCAGGCAGCGGCTGCGCACGTGCGAATGGCAAGCAATGACAGCTTCGGCAAGATCGTGCTCAGCGTCTGACGCACGGCGGCGCGAGCTTCAGCCTGGCCAGTCGGCTGGCCACGCGTGAACAGGACACATGCCGAGAACCATTGCGCGCACGAGGGGCACGGGCGCTGCACATGGCCGCGGCATCTAACCTAGTTTCCTTGGAGCTTCCGATGTTGCGTATCTCGATGTTCTCTGCCGTGCTTGCTCTCGCTGCCTGTGCCACCGAAGGTCCCGCCGACGAGCTGGCGAACGAGTCCGCCGACGACGGCGAAGTGGGCAAGGGCGATTCCTCCGCCGCGTTCGACTTCTTCGCGGCCGACCCTGACCTCCGCGCGTGCAGCTTCGACGCGCGTTGCGGTGGCTTCTTCGTGTCGCGCCCGAACCGCACGTCGACGATCTGCGGTCGCGGCTCGCAAGGCCAGCGCTGCTACGTCGACGGTCTCGACTGGTCGGGCATCGCGCTGCCGGACTCGGTCGCGCGTGGCTACGAAGAGATGCTCCGCAAGGGCGAGAAGCTGATCCTCCGAGGCACGATCACGCCGCACCCCGCGGACGCGGGCAGCATGTTCACCGTCACCGAAGTGTGGCTGCCGCGCATCGAGGGCGGCGTCGCTGAAGGCGTGGCCGTGCTCGTCAAGGACAACGGCGTTCGCTGCATCACGGCGCCGTGCCCGAGCCTCACCGAGTACCGCGTCAACTCGAACCGCTTCGCAGACATCACGGACCTCGACCTGTCGACGACCGACGAGCTCATGCGCGAGATCGGCATGCGCGCGCTCTCCGACGACGGCGTCCTCGTGTTCGGCGACCGCTACTACCCGACGAAGGGTGCCAAGGGCCGCGCGGCGAACCAGTTCTACACGCGCGCGCCCGTTCCGCAGTTCTAGTTCGCGCGATAGACCGGCAAGAGATCGACGCGCTCGTCCCACGACGGGTGGCGCTTGTAGAAGAAGTCCAGCCGCTGCGCCGCCGTCATCTTCGGATTGGTGGCGACGTGCGCGTCGAACGCCGCACGCAACGCCGGGTCGGCCGCGAGCATGTCGCGCGCGACTTGCTCGGCGACGTACGGCTCCATGTATTCCTTGCGCTCGAACACTGCGTTGAAGTGACCCCACTGCGCGAGCGAGTCGGGCAGCGTCGGTTCGAACAGGTGCATGATCAGCCGCGCGGTTGGTTGTGCGATCGGAATGAAGATCGCGCCGCGATCGAGCGTGCGCGATTCGGTCGCCCATGCGCCGGTGATCGTGGCGCGTGTGCGGCCCTCGTATGGCGTCGTCGCGATGTTCACCGATGTGGCCCGAAACACCTCGAGTGCGAACGGCTTCGCCGGTTCGTACGCGATGTCGTGGTACTCGAGGATCTTCGCGACGACCGGCGCGAAGCCGCCGTCGACGATGTAGCCCGCGCGCGGCGCGACGATCGTCGCTGCGGGCGCGAGCTGATCGAAGTACGGGACGTTCCACATCTGCGGCGTCTTCTCGTCGTAGACGATCCAGTCGGCGCCCGTTACGTCTGACTTCGTGCGCGTGAACGCGTAGCCGCGAAACGCGAGCTCGCGAGACTGCTTCGTGTTCTCCCAGATCAGCGTGACGGTCTTGCCGGCGAGCGTGGCGTCGAGGCGCGAGGCGTCGTCGCAGACGGTGCGCCAGGTCCGTGCATCGCGCGTGGCCTCCTCGAAGATCACTTGCAGCGTGTGATACGTGCTCTCCGCGCGCTCCTTGTACGTACGCCAGCTGTGCGTCTCGACGAGGATGCCGAGCCGGCTGCGCGCCGCCATGTAGTACTGCGAGAACCGCGGCGGTGCTTCGCCCTGCGCGAACCCCGACTCGGGTTTGTCCTCCTCGACGAACGAGGGATAGAACGGGATAGGCAAGTGACCGAGCGCGGTCATGCGGGTCATGAGCTGCGCGGACAGCTTCGCCGCGGTCTCCTCGAGCGCGTCGGCGCGCGGCGCGAACGGTGCGGTGAGGATCGAGATGTCGTGCTCGAACTTCGCGCCGTCGGTCGTGTGCAGGTCGACGAGCAGCACCGGATCCGTCTGCGCGAGCTCGCGAACGATGGCTTGCATCTCGAGCGAATCTGCTTTGACGAAGTCTCGGTTGAGGTTTTGCCGCGCGGCGTTCGTGCGGAAGCCCATCTGCTCGGGGCCGCGCTGGTTCACGCGATGATTCGGCCCGAACCGCTCGTGACCGTCGGGGTTGACGACGGGCACGAACACGACCGAGACCGCATCGAGCGCACCCGGCGCGACGCGGCCGTCGAGGAGATCGCGCAGAAACGCGAAGCCCGCGTCCTTGCCCTCGATCTCGCCGGCGTGGATGCCCGCCTGCACGTAGATCGTCGGCAATCCAACGCGCTTCGCGATGCGGAGCGCGAGAAGCGGCCGACCGCCAGCCGTCTTCCCGATCTCGTCGCAGCGCACGCCCTTGTACGCGCGCGCGAAGTCACGGCAGAGCTGCACCGCTTCGTCGTAGCGCCCGGTGCGAACGTAGCCGGAGCGTTCACCCGTCGAGACCAGCGATGGCTTAGGTCCGGTGCTCTTGGTACACGCAACGAGCACGACGGCCATGAGCGCGATGCGCATGGCCGTCGTTACCACGAACCGTGATTCGCTAGCGATAGTGGCGACGGTCGCGTCGATCACGTCGATCGCCGCGACGGTCGTCGTAGCGATAGCGATCGCGAAGGACACGGGCGGGGCGATGCGAGACGTAGCCGTGGGGGCGATAGCGAATGTACGTGCGCGGCTGCTGGATCGTGAGCAGCGGGCGCGGGGCGCTCGCGTAGACCCAGCCACCGGTCCACGTGTTCGAGCGGTACCAGGTGCCGTTCGAGTGGTAGCGCCAGTAGTAGCCGTCCGTGTAGAACACGGGCTCGTCGTAGTCGGCGATCACCTGAACGCCGGGCGCGACGTAGGCCATGTCAGGCATCGGCGCAGTCTGGTAAGTCGCCTGATAGCCGACGGTGCCGCTGCCCGCGCAGCCGGCAACGCCGACGAGGAGAGCAAAGATAATTTTCCTCATGATCTTGTAAGCAGCATCGCGCGTGCCAGTCGCTCTGCATGGGATTTCACGATCTCCGACGACGAGCGTGCGCTCGCGCCACGCCGTTGCGCGCCCTCCAAGTCCTTCGTAACGTGCGCCGCATGGCTTCCAGCAAGGCGACCACGGTCGCCAAGTATCTCGCCGAGCTTCCGCCCGATCGCCGCGCCGCGATCAGCCGCGTTCGCGACACGGTCAACGCGAATCTTCCCGAGGGCTACGTCGAGGGCATGCTCTACGGGATGATCGCGTGGTACGTGCCGCTCGCGCGCTACCCCGACACGTACAACGGTCAACCGATCGGCACCGCCGCGCTCGCGTCGCAGAAGCAGTACATGGCGCTCTATCTGAGCGTCTACGGCGATCGCGAGGTCGAGGCGTGGTTCAGAAAGGCGTACGCGGCGTCGGGCAAGAAGCTCGATATGGGCAAGTCGTGCCTGCGCTTCAAGACGCTCGACGCGCTGCCGCTCGACGTGATCGCCGAGACGATTCGCAAGATCCCGGTCGATGCGCTGATCGCGCGCCACGAGGCCGCGAAGTCGCCGAAGGCGAAGTCGGCGCGTGCGAAGACGAAGACGAAGACGAAGACGAAGACGAAGACGAAGACGAAGGGCAAGGCGAAGCCCAAGCGGCGCGCGTGAACTTTTTTGCTTCGCGATGCCGGTACGCTGCGCGTGACCCGATCTACTTCGCGATGCCGGTGCGCTGCGCGTTGCCGCCCCACGTCGGCCAGCCGGTGACGGTCGGGTCCTTCGTATCGATCGCGACGAGCTTGCCGTCCTCGGTGCCGACGTAGATCCAGCCGCTCTCGACGACGGGCTGCGAGCGCACCTTCGCTCCGACGGACCACTTCGCGAGCTCCTTGCCCGATTGCTGATCGAGGCGATGGATCGAGCCGTCGAGCGTGCCGAACATGATCGAGTTGCCGGCCGCGAGCGGCGCGGTGCCGAGGAAGCCACCTTGCTTCGCGAGATCGCCTGGGAGCTTGTGCTTCCAGAGCGTGTTGCCGGTCTCGGCGTCGGTCGCGATCACCTCGTCGCCCATCGTGTTCACGCTGCGGTCGCGCAGCTTCACGATGCGGGAGCCCTGAAAGTTCTGCATCGACGAGACGCTCGTGACACCGACACTCTGGTACGCCTCGCCGGCGTTCGCCGATGCCGGCGCGCCACCGGAGAAGCCGTTCGCCGCGTCTTGTTCCTTCGCCGTCTTCGCGTGGTCGGTCTTGTCCTGCACCTTGCTGTCGATGTAGTCGGCGCGCTTCTTCGCGGCCTTGTACTTCGTCTTCGGGTCGTTGTGATCCGCGCGGATGATCATCTCCTCGGCGGGTGCGTCGGCGGCCTCGGACTCGCCGCGGCGCGTGTAATACATCTGCTCGACGCCAGCCTTGTCGAACTGGATCACCGGAGCGGACGTCGCCTTCGCGCGCATCGCATAGCGGACCTTGCCGGTCGCTTGCTCGAGCTTGATCACGGTGCCCTTGAACGTCGTGACGTAGACGAACTCGTCGACGGCGACCGGCGCCGACATCACATCGGAGTCGAGCCAGAGCTGCCAGAGGATCTTGCCGCTCTGCAGCTCGAACGCGGCGAGCGCGTGTGATGCGCCCGGCGGCCGCGGCTTCTTCGGGTCGGACGTGCCGGCGGCGGGATACGACGCGAACACGCGATTCTTCGCGATTGTCGGCGCGCTCGTGAGCGGGTCACCGAGCCAGTAGGACCACTTCATCTTTCCGGTCTTCGCTTCGAGCGCGAAGATCGTGCACGACTCCGTGCTGATCACGCAGGTCTCCGACTCGCACGCGGGGCTCGACGGGCCGTCGTCGTGCAGATCGATCGCCCACATCGGCTTGCCGGTCTGCGCCTCGTACGCGTAGAGCTCCTTCGACTTGAAGCCGCCCGAGACGATGACCGAGCGCTCGTAGACCGTTGGCGTCGTGATCGTCGCGTGCGATGCGAACTGGACCTGGAAGCCGGTCGCGGTCTTCGTCGTCGGCGCGGGCTTGCGCGGCGAGACGTGCCCGTTTTTGAACTTCACCGGCGGGCGGCCGTACTCGGCCGAGTTCATCTTCTCGACCTCGGCGGTCACGATCTCGCCCTTCGGCGCATCGTGGTCGACCTTCGTTCCCGGCTTCGCCGCGGGCAGAGGCGCAGCCTGGGGCGAAGGCGGCGATTCCTTCGCCGCTGGGGTCGAGGAGCCACATCCGAGGAGGAACAGGGCGACGGCGGCGTTCTTCATCGATCCGCAGAACGCGCGAGATCGACCCCGGGTCTTCCCGGCCGCCAAAAGTGGTTAGACGTGGCTAGACGACCTCGATCCAGAGCTCGTTCCGGCGCAGCGCCGGCAGCGTCGTCGGCGAGTCGTAGGTCGCGAGCGTCACCGAGCCCTTCGCGACAAGGCCCGCATCGACGAGCGCGCGCAGGAGCCTGCGCTCCTGCCACACGAAGTTCTCCTTCGTGAACCGGCCGCGGAACGGATACACCGCGATGCGGCGCTCCGGGACCTCGCGCAGCTCGACGCGCAGATCGTTGGGGGCGGGGAGCGACGTGACGTTGCGATGCGGCGGCATCACGAACGACGTGCGATACACCCCGTCCTGCATCGTCGTGAGAACGGGCGTCACGCACTCCAGTGACTCGCGCTCCTGGTTCGCCCCGAACACGAAGCACTCGAGCCGCGAATAGCCACGCTCGAGCGCGTCCTCGAGGTCCGTCGCATCGACTTCGCTGCGCGCTTCGATACGAAACGGGTAGCTGCGCAGCTCGAGGTCACCCGCGCGGCCCAGCGAATCGTAAGCCGGCGTCTCCATGAACCAGCGCCCGAGCTGCCAGCGCAGGGCACCGAGACCGAGCAATGCGAGCCCACCGGCGATCACGCCCGTGCGGCGCGACCCCAGTACCCGACCGACGGCGTACGCGGCGGGAACCGCGAGGAGCGTCGACCAGAATCCGACTTTGCGCAGCGTCGTCGCGGTTTTCGGCTGCGTTGCGGGGGCGGGAAAGCGATCGAATACCGACGGCAGCGCTGTGTCTTGCTCGAGCCTCGTGGTCTGCATACACGCGCGAGCAGCAACACGCGTGCCGTGGGCGTCTTCGCACGGTGAGCGTTCGCGCATATATGGCCGGTCCTCGCGATCCCGCCTATGGTCGCAGCATGACCAAGAAGCTGCTCCGGATCGCGACCCTCTGCATGCTGTTCCTCGGCATCCTCGTGTCGCCCGCTGCCGCCGATGACCTCGCCGATGCGAAGGCGCTGATCGGCAAGCAGCTCGAGCTGGTCAAGAAGGGCGATGTCGCCGGCCTCAAGCCCGGCTTCTCCGCGCGCCAGCAGGAAAAGATCACCGAGGCGACCGTGAAGGCCGCGCAGAAGGAAGCAGTGAAGTACACGCTCGACGATCTCGTCGAGAAGGTCGAGTCGAAGGAGGGCGGGATCAAGATCAAGATGAAGGGCGGCCGCACGCTGACGACGCTGATCAAGGTCGACGGCAAGTGGGTCGCGGACACCGTATGGTTCAAGTAACTCGTCCGGCTGTCCGACTGGTCCGACAGAATTAATTTGTCCGGGTTGTCCGACTGGTCCGACAGAATTAATTCGTCCGGGTTGTCCGACTGGTCCGACAGAATTAATTCGTCCGGGTTGTCCGACTGGTCCGACAGAATTAATTCGTCCGGGTTGTCCGACTGGTCCGACAGAATTAATTCGTCCGGGTTGTCCGACCTGTCCGACTGAATTACCTCACTCCGTGCAGATCGCGACGTCGTACGTGACCGGCAGGCTCGCGCTCGTGTCGTAGGCGCCGATCCAGATCCAGTACGTCGAGCTCGGCGCGACGGCGAACGTCGCGCGCTCGGGCCCGCTCGCCTGCACGCGCGTCGCGCCCGCGAGCTCGGGCACGCCCGCGGGGAACACGAGCAGGTCGAGATCGGCGCCGCCGGTCCAGTCGAGGCGCACCGTCATCGTATCGACCGCGCCCGTCGTGATCGCGAACGTGTCGCGGTCGCGAAAGTCGTCCGGTGAATCTGCGCTGGCGCTCGTGCCAGTGAGCCGCGTCGCGGTGCCGGCCGGCTCGGGCGTGCCCGTGGTGAGCACGCGGCGCAGCGCCGGAGCGCCGGTGTAGCGGACCTCGACGACATCGTTCGCGGCGGCACTCTCGACGTACGGCGCACCCGCCGGAGCGCAGCTCGATGTATCGGCGGCGACCGTTGCCTTGTACGCGATCGCGCTCGCGGGCTCCGCGCCGATCGCGCGCACGGCGAGGCCGTAGGCGCCCGCCGGCAGCGTCGCGGCGGTGACCGCGTGCGTGCCGACAAACCGGCTCGTCGTGATCGGGTCGCCGAACCCGTTGATGATCGAGAGCTCGACGCCGAGCGCGCCGAAGTCTCCCGCGAGCTCGACGCGGATCGCGCGTTCGCTCGCGAGCGCGAAGCCGAACGCATCGGCGTCGACGAGCATCGTCGTCGAGACCGCATGGCCGAGATCGACCTGCCCGCACATCACGAGCGGCGCGCCGCCGAAGGCGAGGCCGGTGACTTCGGGCGCGGTGTGATTCGCGGCATCGGACAGCTCCGCCCAGCTGCACCCCGCAGGCGGCGTCGGCGTGTCCGGAGACGCATCGACCGCATCGATCGCGAGTGCATCCGGCGCGACGGCGTTGTCACCACACGCGACGAGCAGGCACAGAACCACGGCGCGCAAGCGCGGCGAGCTTACGCCGCTCTCTACGTCACGATCCAGCCGCCGTTCACGTCTCAGCTCAGCGCGACGCCGAGGATCTTGCCGATGCCGAAGGTCAGCCCTGCGGCAGCGAGCCCGAGGATCAATTGACGCAGGCCGCAACGCAGCGCGGACTTGCCGGTGAAGATCGTGATCGCGGCGCCGATGCCGAACAGGGCAAGCCCCGAGAGCACGACGCTCCCGAGCACCGCCGGCCAGCCCGTCGTGATGATGAACGGCAGCACAGGGAACAGCGCGCCGAATGCGAACAGGATGAACGACGCGATCGCGGCCGTGCGCGCGGAGCCGCCGAGCTCGTCGGGATCGATGCCGAGCTCTTCGCGCGCGAGCACGTCGAGCGCCGCGCCTTGATCGCGGAACAGCGCCGTCGACATCTGCTTCGCTTCCTCGGGCGAGATGCCCTTTGCTTCGTAGATCAGCTGTAGCTCGGCGCGTTCTTCCTCGGGCTGTGCTGCGAGCTCGTCGCGTTCGATCTCGAGCTCGCGCTCCGCCAGCTCGCGCGAGCTCGTCACCGAGATCCACTCGCCGAGTGCCATCGAGCACGCGCCCGCGACGAGGCCTGCGATGCCCGCGATCAAGATCGCCGGCGAGCTCGTCGTCGCGCCGGCGACGCCCATCACGAGCGCGAGATTCGAGCACAGTCCATCGTTCGCGCCGAGCACGGCGGCGCGCAGCGCGTTGCCGCCGATGTTGCGATGCCGGCCCTCGACGCGCGCGAGCTCGCTGCCTTCCGCGCCCTCGCGACGCTTGATCATCGCGGTCAGCACGCGCGCGTGCGATCGCTCCTGCGCGGTCATGCGCGTGTGCCTGGACTCCGCTTGCATCGCGTAGTCGTTGCGACCCGCCGTCTCGCGCGACGCGACGGTCGGCAAGATCATCCGCGCGCCGAACTTGCGCGCGGTCCAGCACAGGATCCGTGCACGGACGCTCGGTGCCCGGGCGCCCGGGTCGACGCCGCGCTGCTCGAGTTGCTGCTCCCAGAACGTCACGTGACGCTCCTCGACCTCCGCGAGCTCGCGATACACGCGCGCGACCGCCTGATCTTGCTCGACATCCGCCATCGCGCGGTATTGCGCGGCGCTATCGATCTCCTCCTGGCGATTGCTTCGAAATCTGACGAGGTCGTCGACGCGGTTCATGGGGCTACCTACCACGCACGATGCGAGGTCGGTGCCAGGCGCCACTGACACGAACTACGCGAAAACGAAAATGATGATCAGTCTTCGCTCGATGTGCGCTTACGCGCCCACAGTTTCTTGATCGTCTCGGTCCAATCGAACGCGTGCTCGGCGGTCGCGCGGAAGAGCCGGTACATCGGTCCCTGCGGCGCTGGCCCACTCGTTGGCTGGGTCGGCGAGACGTTCGGCACCTGGAGATCGAACGACATCACGCCCTGCGTGACGACGACGTCGTGGTCGGGCGCGATCGCATCGAGCAGGTGCTTCATGCTCGTGTTCGATCCGAGCACCTCGCACTTGAACGTGGTGATGCCGCGCTCGATCGCGGCCGCGCACAGCCGCAAGAACAGTAGCCGACCGAGACCGCGGCCGTGCATCTCGTCGGCAACCGCGATCGCCGCCTCCGCCGCGCCGTCTGCGACCTTGATGAAGCGCGCGATGCCGAGCCCGACGGAGGTGCCGTCCGGAAGCTCGCGCAGCGCGCCGATCGCGAAGTGCGTCTCGTGATCGATGTTGCAGAGATAGTCGAGCTCGTCGTCGTTCAGCGTCGCCTTCGGCGAGAAGAACCGCGCGTAGCGAGACTCCGGTGACAGCTTCTCGAAGCCGGCTTTCAGGAGCGTGCGATCCTCGGGGCGCAAGAGGCGCAGCACGACCTCGCTCTCGTCGCGCAACTTCGCGTTCTCGACGTACGCGGACGTGAAGTGGCGTGACACGGCGGCATCATGCCAGATGCACGCGCGGCTCGTCAGCTGGCGGGCGGCAGTGACCGGCGCCCATCAGCGATTGAACGGAACCTCTTGAACCCAGTGGAAGCCACGCGTCGCGAGCAGCGGCTCGGGCTCCTTCACGAACGTCACGTGCAGCTGCTTGCCGCGGAACGTGCCGTCGACGACGAGGTGCGCATCACTGCGCGTGTAGCGCCACACGACGTGCGTCTTCGTCTCCGGCATCTCGAACGTGATCGTGCGCGCCGCCGGATCGACCTTCGCGCCCCAGAACCAGGTGCGCTGGTCGGTCATCGCGCGCACGCTCACGCCGCGCTCGCTGACGATCAGCTTGCGCCAGCGCACGGCGTCGGTGATCAGCGGCGCGTGCTCGACGCCGTCGGCCGTAAACGTCTCCACGACCCACACCCCGTGCAGCTCGCTCTTCGGCGGGCGCGTGCGATCGGTGAAGGCTTGCCACGCGCCGAACAGCAGCACGCTCGCAAACGCGAGCTTCGCGACGAGCCGCACGCGCTCGACACGCGCGGTGCCGCGAACGCGCGGTGCCACTTCAGCGACGGCGTAGCCGAGCAGCGCCGCCGTCACGCGCCGTGCGTGCGGCAACAGGATCAGCAGCGCGCATAGCAGGAGCTGCATCGAGAACAGCTTCACCGGCACGTCGTACGACATGTTCAGCATCACGATGTTCGTCATCACGCCCGCGACGATCAGCGCGCCGACGACCGTGGTGCGCCGCGACAGCAGCAGCAACCCACCGGCGAGCTCCGCGAGGCCGCCGAACACCGTGTACGCCTTCGAGTGGCCCATGAACGTCCAGAGCAGGCCCATCGGTGATGCCTCGCCGAAGCTCTGGTCCATCCGTGCCGGCGATGGCGCCGGAAACTGTCCGGCCTCGACGAGCTTCGCGACGCCATACAGCACCATCATCGTGCAGAGAAAAAGCCGCAGCGCGACGATCGCGCCCGCTTGCAGGCGCGGATACGCGACGCGCTGTCGATCGAGCGCCGACCACACCGCCGCGCCGAACGCCGCGAGGATCACGATGAGGAGCGTCTGCACCCAGACGAACATCGTGTCGCCGCTGCCGGTGAACACGTGCTGCGGCCGCGCGAGTCCGAGCACGTTCTCGGCGAACCACGGAACCAACCAGTCCCACGGTTTCGACAGTGCCGCGGCGATCCCGCGTGTCCCTGGAATCAGGCCGAGCGGGAACGGAAACAAGAACAGCGCGCCCGCGACCACACCAAACCGGAGCGCGACGCGCCGCGGGACCGACCACACCGGCTGTGCCATGCGCCGATGGTACCGCCGCCATGGCGCGCGCGATTCCCGAAATGCCGCTCGCGCTGTCCGGAAATGCGACGAGTGTCCGATTTGGGATCCTGATCGGTCACAGAGCCACAGAGCCACGGAGAAGAGAACAATGGAAGGACGGGCACGTTCGAGTGTTGGTCACACGTCCGGTTGCGCGACGCGCCAAACCGGCCAATGACCGTCAACGACGAACACCTCCGGCGCTACGCGGCGACGAAGAAGCGCGAGCTATCGACCGGCTCGTTGAACAGCGCTCGCTGGTGCGTCGCCGCCTCGAGGATCACCGACGGGACCGGCAGCTTCGCCTGCTGCAACAGGATGATCGTGCGGCCCGGGCCGATCGCGTCGACGAGCATCGACGGAGGCGCCCAGTTGAAGCCGAAGCCCATGATGCGATCGACATCGCGCGGGCGCTCGACGACCTCGCCGACAAGGCCGAGGCCGTACGAGATGTACCCGAGCACGACCTTGCGCAGCAGGTCTGCCTCCTTGCCCTCGGCGTTGCACAAGACTTCCATCGCGCCGGTGTGACGGCCCGTCTTGATCGCGCCCTTCATCTTCTCGACGAAGGTGGGCATCGGCGGAGAGACCTCGTTGATGGGACGGTAGTCGCCCGTCTTGGCGTCGAGGACGAAGTGCTTCGCATCGGCGCCCCTGCCGTCGACGCGGAAGAAGCCGCCCTTGTCGCGGGTCTTGCGGCCGAGGTGGCCGCGATCGATGCCGCGCTGCATGTATGCGGGGAGCGCGAAGTTGTCGTGCGCGACGTCGTACGTGGTTTGATGCAGATTGTCGACGATCGCCTTGTGCACGTCCCAACCGACGAGGTCGATGGTGGCGAGCGGCGGCAAGGCGCGACCGGTGTGCGGACCGACGAGCTGATCCATGAACGCGACGCCGTGCTCCTCAGCGAGCTGCGCGACCTCGTTGAGGACCTTGAAGCCGAGGCGGTTACCGGCGAACGCCGGCGTGTCGCGCGTCTCCACGACCTCGCGGCCGACGACGTTGGACAGGAAGTCGCGAACGATCGCGACGACGCCCGGGTCCGTCTGCGTGTGCGGGATGAGCTCGCAGCCGACGATGATGGTGGGCGGGTTGAAGAAGTGAATGCCGAGGAAGTTGCGCTTGAACGACGCGCTGCGGTCGGCGCACATGGAGCCGATCGAGAGACCCGACGACACGGTAGCGACGATCGCGTCGTCGCGGCGCAGCTCGTCGATCTGCGCGAACACCTGCCGCTTGGTGGGCAGGTCTTCCGCGACCGCCTCGAAGATGAGGTCTGCGTCCTGGAGTGCCGTCGCGAGATCGGTCGTGTAGCTGCCGCAGCTGATCGTCTTCGACGAGGCCTTGCCCTTCGTCAGCTGCTCCGCGCGGGCGCGGCCGGCCTCGGCCTTCTCGAGCGTGCGCGCGAGGAAGACCGTGGGGATACCGGCGGCGGCGAAGACGGCACCCGAGCCCGAGCCCATCGCACCGTTTGCACCGAGTACAACGACCTTACGGATCGATCTCATGGCGCCCATGTTCAGCAAGTCTCGTACCGCGACCATCTGACAAGGGCCCTGACCAGCCGATGAGATGTTGGCGGTCACCTACAGCGCTTGGCCGCGCGGTCGAGCGTGACGCCGTGCGCCAGCGCTCCTAGAACGTCAACCGGAACCCGACCTGCGCCGACGCAGGTGCGTAGCGACTCACGGTCTTGCCGAAGTTCGGGTTGCGATGCACCGGTGTCGCCGTCTCTACGCCCGTGCCGTCGATCGACTTCGCCCAGATGAGGTCCTGGTACGAGCCACCCGAGATCGGGTTCACGTTGCGCTCGCCGTCGCCGGTTTGCTGCGGCGCGTACGTCGTGTCGACGCCGAAGGTGCCCTGGTGGTTGTAGATGTTGAAGATGTCGATGAAGACCTCGGCCGTCATGTCACGTGGCAGCTTGCGCGCGTATGCGAGGTGAACGTCGGCGGAGTGCTGCATCGGCGTGCGGCCGAGGATGCCGCGCGGCAACAGAAACGATTCGTCCGGACCGTAGAGGTAGTGCCCGCCGAGCGCGTTCTTCGGCGTGCCGGAGACGAGGCGCAGGCGCGAGCCGAACGTCAGCGAGTGCGTCGGTCCGATGTCGAACGAGTAGTAGCCGTCGACCTTGATCGAGTGCGGGCGATCTTGCGGCAGCGGACCGCGGCGATTCGCGAGCAGCTCGATCAGATCGAACTGCGACGAGATGTTCGGATCGATCTGGCCGTTGTCGTAGGAGACGCTGCCGGGGAAGTTGCCCTCCGTGTGCGACCACGTGTACGAGCCCTGCACGAACAGGCCGCGGGAGAACCGATGTGCGAGCGTGATCTCGATCGCGTTATACGTGCGCTCGGGACGCTCGAATCGCCGGATGCCGCGGAACATCTCGAGCTGATTCTCGAGGCGCGCGCGGACCGTCTCGTCGGTGGTGCGCGCGATCTGGTCCTCGAGCTTGTCCTCCTCGCTCTCGGACCACTCGCCCGGGTTCGCGATGATGTACGTCGACGCGCCGTCGGTCGAGACGTCCTCGATCACGCGGCCGAGCGTGCGGTGGTGAAAGTACACGCCGAGCTTGAGGTCGCGCAGCAGCTGGTACTCGCCGCCGAGCAAGAGCTCGTCGAGATATTGCGCCTTGATGCCGGGCGCGACGAGCACGCCGCTCGATCCGACGAGCTGCTCCTGCACGGCGCCCATCGACGGGGTGAGGCAGCCGACGCCGTCCGTGATCCCGAGCGACATATCGGGCGTGCCGCATGCGTTCGGTGCGGTGCGCGATGTCGCGAACGTCTGCTGATAGCTGACCTCGCCGCCGAACGAGCGATCGTTGATGTCCATCGGGATCGCCTCGAAGAAGCGGCCCCACGACGCGAACAGCTTCGATCGCCCGACCTCCGTCGGATCCCAGATCGCACCGAGCCGCGGCGCGAAGTTGCCGCGCAGGTTCATCGCGGTGTCGCCGATGCGATTGCCGGTAAGTGGGTCGGTCGTGCCGCGCAGACTCTCGGCATAGAACATCTTCTGCTCCTCGTAGCGAACGCCGGCGTTGAGCGTCAGGTTCGAGCGCGGCTGCCACGAGTCGCGCAGGTACGTTGCCCAGTGCAGCGTCCGACCGACGATGCTCGTGCCGCGCGCGCCGACGCGCCCCTCGATGAAGTCGCACTTGAACTGCGTCGTGCCGTCCGAGTCGGGTGTCAGGCAGGTCTGATCGAAGCGGCCGTCTGTGGTATCGACCGGTGCGAGCTGCACCCAGCGCGTGACGTCGACGACCGTGCCGTAGTTGACGATCGCAGCGCCGCCCGAGAACAGGCGCGCGGTCTCCTTGCGATCGTTCTCGGCGTCGATGCCGGCCTTGATCTCGTGCGAGCCAAACGCCTTCGCGCGGCGCAGCACCGAGATGCGCGTCGCGATGCGGTCCTCGGAGTCGTTCGCGATCGAGCCGGGTCCGCCGATCGAATACGCGCGCGACGTCATCGGGCAGTTCGTGATGCTCGGATACGGATCGCTACCGACGTTGTCGGTGCACATCTCGACGGTGCGCGCGGATTCGCCGCCGAGGTTGGCCCACTTGCCGAGGTCGCCACCCACAAGCGTCTGCGCCGGCTCGCTGTCCATCGCCGGATCGCTCGCACCGGTGCGCACCGTGGAGTGGTGCCACGCGACCAGCGCGTCGAGCTCGAGCTTGTCGTCGTCGAGCTTCGCGGACCAGCGCGCCGCGGTGTCGAGCTGCATGCTCTCGGCGCGCCGGCCTGTCCACGGTAGGCCGTTCGTCGCCGGTGACGTGCTCTTCGACGGAACATAGATCGCACTGAGCTGCGCCTGCTGCTTCGGCGAGATCGCGAGGTTCAGCTTCCCGATCGACGACAGCGCGCGTGACGTTCCGCTGCGAACCTCGGAGTCGACGTTGTCGGTGATGAAGAAGCCAGTCTTCGGATCGGTGTCGGGTACGCCGTCGCCGAAGCCGCCTTCGGTCGTCGGGCGCGAATCGCAGCCCGACATCTGGCCGTTCGGCAGCAGCTGGCGGCAGTCGCTCTGGCGCTTCGTCGTGCGCTTGACGTCGGTGCGGCCGAGCTGCGGCGCGATGCCGGCGTAGAACCACAGCCGGTCTTCGATGATCGGGCCGCCGACCTCGACGCCAAAGTCGATGTCGTAGATGTTCTTCGCGACGACATCGATCGACGACGCGTTGACCGGCGTCTGCTTGCGACGCGCGGTGAAGTAGCCCGGCGAGAACGTGCCGAACACGCTACCGCGAAACTTGTTGCCGCCCGTCTTCGTCACGATGTTGACGATGCCGCCGATCGCGCGACCCCACTCCGCGTTGTAGCCGCCCGTCAGGACCTGGATCTCCTCGACGAAGTCGTTGAGCACGGGCGTGCCGACGTCACCGTACGTGAGGCCGGTGATGTCGATGCCGTCGACGAGATAGCGGTTCTCGAGCGACGTGGAGCCGGAATACGCGGCGCCGATGCCGTCGTTGTGCGCGCCCGGTTGGTTCGCTGCGACGCCGTCCGCGGTGCGGCTCGGCTGCGGGATCTTTTCGATCATCTTGCGATCGATCCGGCCGCCGTGATCCGTCGACGTCACGTCGATCGGCGGCGGAGGCTCGTGCATCTCGACGACCTCGCCGCGGCGGATCGCCTGGTACACCGACGCCGTCTCGTTCGCGCTGACGCCGATGCCGGTGCGCACGAGCGAGGTCTCCTCCGCGTAGAACGTGACCGTGTAGTCGCCCGGCGGCAGCTCGGTGATCTTGTACTTGCCGTCCTCGTCGGTGATCGCGGTCTGTGGCTCGAGCAGGCTCTTGCTCGTCACCACGATCGTGACGCCGGCCATCGCTTCCTTCGACTGCCGCTCGACGACGCGGCCCGCGATCGCACCCGTCGTCGGAGATTGCGCGTAGACAGGCGCGGCGAGCGCGACGAGAGCGAACAACAGCGAGCGAAGCTTCATCCTCTAGCGATAGAGCCTCGTCGTCGACGAATGAACCCGGGGACGATCAAGCCCCGTGACACGCGTCGTTCGCACGCGGCGACGCATGTCGCGCGACAGCGAGAGCGACGAGCATCAGCACGTGCCGCAGGTTCCGCGAAACGCGGCTATTGCACCGGCAGACCGCTCGGCACGGTCGTCAGTGCGGCGCTCTTCGCCAGGTTGAGCGCGGCCTTATCGCTGTTCGCCAGCATGAACGCGGTGAGCGGGTCGACGAACGAGGGCTGGATCGGCGAGCCATTGAAGAACAGCGGGTCGCGCGCCGCGATGACGTCGTCGACGTTGGCGAGCACGGTCGGCTGCAGGCGCGGGATGATCTGCGCGCGGTCCCACTCGCGCAGGTTCTGCGACGGCCCGGGCACGGCGCCGACCGGGTTGCCATTCGCGTCGGTGTTGGTCGCGTAGTGCGCGACGACGTCACGCAGCCCGACGATCTGACCGGCGTGTCCGTACGGCCCCGTGAACTCGACGTTGCGCAGCGGAGTGGTGCGGAAGCGATAGCGATCGGCAGCGTTGCCGGTCACTCGCTCGCGCCCGAAGTCGTCGCGTTGCGAGGCACCGTTGCCGCCGCTGCGCGGACCGGGCCCGAACTGCGCGAGCAACGTGTTGTGGAACGCCTGATTCGATCCGGTGGAGCCGCCGTGACAGTTGACGCACGTGCGCATGAAGATCTCGGCGCCGCGAAGCTCCTCGGTGCTGAGGGCGGAGTCACTGCCGCGGAGGAACCGATCCCACGGACTGTCGTTCGCCTTGAAGTCGGTAATGATGAAGCCGGCGATCGCGTTCGCCGCGTGCGCGAACGTCATGTTTGCGAACGGGGTGCCCGGATAGGCGGCCTCGAACATGGTGCGATAGGTTGGGATGGTCCCGAGGCGCGCCATCAGCCTGCGCCAGATCTCGGTGAAGTTGGAGTCGGCGACCGATGCGATCTCGTTCTCGGTGCCGAAGCCGCGCATCTCGTCGCGCGCGGTGACCGGGAACATCGGCAGCACGGAGACCGGGCCGAACTCCATCACCGCGAGCATCGCGGGCGTGAGCTGCGCTCCCGCCATGTGACGGATCGCGCCGCCGGGCAAGCGCTCGACACGGCCGTCCCAGAACAGCGTGTCCATCGCGTGCAGGTTCCAGAACGGCGGCGCGTTGCGGCCTTCTTCACCCTTGGCGAAGTCCCCCGTGCGCGCGACGCCGAGCCCGCTGCCGGTGACGCCCATCGAGAGGTGGCGATCGTCGTCGGAGCCGAGCGTCGCGAAGTGACACGTCATGCACGAGGTGTCGCGAGTGCCGGAGAGGATCTTGTCGTGCGCGAGTGCGCGACCGAGATCGCGCAGTGCCTTGCGCACGACGGGTGGATTCGGAATCGCCGTGACACCGCGCGACGCGATCGACGCACGCGTGCTCGCGATCAGCGCTGGGCGCTCGTTGGCGGCTTCTTGATCCCCTTCGTCGAGATCATCGGTCGCGCACCCTGCGAGCAGCCCCATCACGAGTAGCCCACTCCACAGCCTGGATTCGATCATCACACGCATGGTCAGCGAGAGACGTGACTCCCACAACGCTGCAGAGCTGACATCGATGAGACGTCGAGTCGGCGGGCTGCAGTCACCAGGGAGCGAAACAGCAACACGGCACACATCGAATGAAATTCAGTGGTTGCGGGACAGGTTATGTTCGGCAGATGCGAACGATGGTGGTTGTTGCGGTGCTGATGTGGGCCGGCTGTAAGGAGAAGGACAAGGACGCCGCGCGCGAGATCGCGCAGAACGTCAAGGAGCGGTCGATCGTGGCGAAGGACAAGGTCGTCGAGGTGACGGGCGACCTCTACGACAAGGCCGTCGAGAAAGGCAAGGCCGCGAAGGTCGAGCTCGACAAGGCGTACAAGAGCGACAGCGAATACGACCTCGCGATCGACGACGTCGATTCGGCCGAAGCCGCCGCACACGCCGCGAAGATGGACAAGCTGCCCTCCGTCGACGTCAAGGGCGTGCGGGTCGCGTACGAGGAGGACTCGAACCTCTCGCTGCGCGGCACGACCTACAAGAAGCACTTCCGCGCGAGCTGGAAGCGCAACGACAAGATCATCCGCGTCTCGTTCTTCACGAAGGAGACGATCGATGCGGTCGCGTTCGCGCAGCTCCTCGCGAAGATCGTTCCTGCCGTAGAATTCGTCGTGAAGTGACGCTCGACGCGCTGACGCGAGACATCATCGACTGTCGCAAGTGTGCGCGCCTCGTGCGCTGCCGCGAGCGCGCCGCCGCCGAGCCGCCGAAGCGCTACACGGGCGAGACCTACTGGGGCCGGCCGATTCCGGGCTTTGGCGATCCGCGCGCGAAGCTCCTCGTCCTCGGACTCGCGCCGGCGGCGAACGGCGGGAATCGCACGGGCCGCGTGTTCACCGGCGATCGCTCGGGCGACTGGCTCTACGGCGCGCTGCATCGCGCGGGCTTCGCGAACCAGGCGGCATCGACCGGCCGCGAGGACGGCATGCTCCTCACCGGCGCGTACGTCTCGGTCGTCGTCCGCTGCGCCCCACCCGACAACAAGCCGACGCCGAAGGAGCGAGACAAGTGCATCCGCTATCTCGTGCGCGAGCTCGCGTTCCTCGACGGTGTCCAAGTCGTGCTGGCGCTCGGCGGGTTCGCGTGGGATGGCTTTCTGTACGCGGCCGAAGCGGCCGGTCACGCGACGCCGAAACCGCGCCCGAAGTTCGGCCACGGCGCGCGCGCCGAGGTCGGGCCCTACGTCCTCCTCGGCAGCTATCACGTGAGCCAGCAGAACACGTTCACCGGCCGCCTGACCGAGCCGATGCTCGACGAAGTGTTCGCGGCGGCGCGTGCTATCGTGGGGAAATGAGGCAGCGCGAACGAGGCGGAGCCGTGATCATCGTGATGCTCATCATCGCGGCGACGCTCGCTGCGTCCGCGCTGCTGACCTCGATGCAGTCGACCTCGTCGCATGCGAGCGCCATGGCGCGTACGCAGATCACCGGCCTCTACTGCGCCGAGGCCGGTCTCGCCGCTGCACGCGCGACCGTGATCGCGAACGTCGCGGTGTGGGATCCGTCGCTCGGTGCGGCAGCGGAGCCTGCGTGGCTCGGCGCGATCTCGCACGACATCGACAGCGATGGCGCCAACGACTTCCGCATCACGCTCCGCGACAACGACGACGAGCCCGTCAACGATCTCACGCGCGACGCCGACCAGACGGTCTTCATCGTGTCGACGTGCATCAAAGATGCTGACTCGCCCGCGCAGGTCACCGAGCTCGTGACCAGCACCGGCCAGCGCAAGCTCTGGCTCGAGACCGAGTAGCTACTTCTTACGATTTTTCACAGACTTTGTTGTCGACGAGCCCGGTCGGCAACGTGACCTGCCGAATGGTGTCTTCCACGATGTCGGTAGGGACACCCGACGCCTTCTTCGGCCATGCGATCCACAACCCACCTGCTTGCGTCATCCTCGGGCGTAACGAGGCGACCTGCGTGGCACCCGTCGGCAACGTTCCGAGGTCAAAGCCGGTCGGAGCACCGACGAGTCCTACCTTGTGCCCTTCTTTGATGCCGATCTTCTGCGGCAACGGTGTGCACGAATACCCCGCCGTCACGGCGATCGGCTTCGAAACCTTCCCCGTGATCTTCGTCTTCGCCATCGGACTGGAATTTATCCTGCCATCTAGAGCGTCTTAACAGCGAGACATGCAGTCGAGGATCGCCGTGGAAGCCATCATCGAACATTCGAACACCATCACCTTCGCGGGTACGTGTGACCTCGCGTTGTGGTGCAAGCTCCTTCGCGACAAAGGCTGGACGGGACCACGCATCGCGCGCGCGCTCGGCCGGAGCGAAGGTTACGTCAACAATCTCATCCGCGTCGTCGATCGTGCATCGCCGAAGATCATGATGCGCTGGCGAGAGGAGCAACACGATCCGGCGAATGGCGTCTGCGCCACCGACTGGCTCGTGCAGCTCTGCTTGCTACCGCACGACCAGCAGGATGCGGAGCTCGAACGGAGGATTGGTCAGCCGCTGCAGCCTCCGTCGATCGAAGTTTCGAATTCGTCTGGTTAATGCGAGCGAGGCGCGCAGAGCCACAGAGAAGAGATCGAAATTGATCGGAAGTTCATCCGTGCGCGAAGCGCGATGAAGCTTCTGCTCCGTGGCTCTGTGGCTCTGTGACCGGACATCTGACGCACGCATGCGCCGCGAGGGCGCGTGGAGCGTTCAGCTCGCTTCGTCGGACGGCTCGCCATCCGACGGCGCCTCGACGGTCGGTATCACATCGGAAGACACCGCCTTCGGCGGTAGCGCACCGAGCAGCGCGAGTCCCTCCTCGAGGTACGCCACGAACTTGCGCCGCTCCATCACATTCCGCCGGCTCTCGTCGACCGCACCCGCGAGCTGCTCGGTGAGCTGACGCTTGTCCTCGGTCAGCGCCTCGTTCGCATGGCGGCTGCGCTCGAGCGCGTCGTCGACAGACTGCTTGTCGACCTCGAGCGCGGCGACTTTCTCGCGGAGCTCGGCGACGTCGCGCTGCACGGTCTTGAGCGTCTGACGCAGCGACTCGGCTTGTTCCTCGAGGCCGGCGCGCACGGAGTCGGCGGCCTTGATGGTTTCTTGTAGCCCGATGATCTGTGCATCGCGCTCGTTCGTGGTGCGCGCGAGCTCGGCGGCGTGTGTGCGCGCGGCGGCGGCGAGCTCGACATCCTTGGCATCGATCGCCTGCTGGAGCTCGCGCCTGTACTCTTCCTCGCGCTCGACGGTGTCGCGAATCGTCTCGTTGCGCACGGTCGCGAGCTCGGCGATCAGGCGCTCCCGCTCCTCGGCGAGCGAGTGGGCTTGTACGGCCTGCGGTTCGAGCTCGCCGCGCAACGTGGCGAGCGATTGCTCGTGTGTGGTGCGCAGCTCGGCGAGCTGAGCTTCGTGGGCTTCGCGCAAGCGCGAGGCCTGGGCGTTGAGTGCGTCGGCACTCGCCTCGACCGCGGCCTTGCGCTGCGCATCGAGCGTCGCGACCTCGTTCGTGTAGCGCTCCTCGAGGATCGTGCGCTCGGCGTTCCACAGGGCGCGCGTTGCTTCGAACGCGTTGTTGAGCTCGTTGACCTTCGCGAGAGCGTCGGCGGTCGCGGCGCGCTCGCGTCGGTTGACCTGCACGAGCTCGTCGGCGGTCGCGATGGAATCCTGAAGTCGCTCCTCGACGCCCGCGGTGCGCGCCTCGTATGCACCGAGCTCTTCGAGCTTTGCCTGCGTCGCGCGCGCGGTCTCGAGCGCGTCCTCGAGCTCGCGCTGCGTCTGGAGGCGCTTCTCGACCTCGGCCGCGACCTCGTCGTCCTTGTTCGCGAGCTCGCGCTGCGACTCGGCGAGCTGGCGCTGCAGGCGCGAGAGCTGGCGGCGTAGCGAGAGCTCGGAATCGACTGACTCGTTGGTCGGTGCGCGCGTGGTGGCGAGCAGCTCGCTCGCGATCTGACTCGCGGATTCGCGTGAGGGTTGCGGCGCGATCGTGTCCGGGCTCGGGATGAACACGCGGTCGACGCGGTTTGCCTTCGAGCTACTGTTCGGCTCCTGCCGGTGGTCGATCCCACGCTTCTTCATCAGCGTCACTCACACCCAGTATCCGACGATCACCGAGGCCAGTGAAAGGGAAACGCGGGGCGACTATCCGTCCGGAACCCGAACTTCTTGCTAAGCACTCCGCGTGGTTCGCCAGCTCGACCTGTTTGCGGCTTCCACGATCGGCTTCGATGCTGGATTTGCGGGACTTCGCCGTCGCGAGCTCTCGGACGGCGCGTGGGTCGACTACCTGCCAGGTTGGGTGACGGGGCACGACGCGCTGTTCGGCGAGCTCGAGCAGTCGCTGCGTTGGCGCACCGAGAAACGGAAGATGTACGAACGCGTGGTCACCACGCCGCGCCTGCTCGCGAGCGTGCCGAAGGATGGGATCGTCGAGGACATGCGGCGCGCGTTGTCGATGCGTTATGGCGAGGAGTTTGTTCGCACGACCGCGGCGCTGTACCGCGACGGAGATGACAGCGTCGCGTTTCACGGCGACACCACGGCGCGTGACATGGAGGCCGCGCTCGTCGCGACCGTGTCGCTCGGCCAGCCGCGCCGCTTCCTCTTGAAGCCGACCGAAGGCGGCGCCTCGATCGTCTATCAGCTCGGCCGCGGCGATCTGATCGTGATGGGCGGGACCTGCCAGCGCACGTGGCGCCACGGCATCCCCAAGGTGGCGAAGGTCGCGGGTCCGCGCATCGCGCTCATGTTTCGTCCTTCTTGGTCCGCAGACTACTGACCGGCTCGGCCCACGCGTGACGGCGGATGAGGTTATTCGCACGGCCGATCAGCGACGGTGCGAGCTGATTCTTCTGCGCCTCCGCGAACGCGTTCGCGAGCTCGGCGCCGGTCTGGAATCGCTCATCGCGTGACTTCGCGAGCGCGATCGCGAGAAACGCCTCGACGTGCGGCGAGACCTGCGCGATCGCCGTCGGCCGCTGCGGCATCATGTGCACGACGGAGTAGAGCAGCGCGGGTGTGTCCTTCGCTGCGAACGGCACGCGGCCGGTGATGCTGCGATAGAGGACGGCACCGAGCGCGTAGACATCCGCGCGCGCGTCGACGTGCTCGCCCTTCGCTTGCTCCGGCGCCATGTACGCGGGCGTTCCGATCACGCCGCCTTGCGTGAGCGTGCCGGTCGTATCGCCGAGCAACGCGACACCGAAGTCGAGCACCTTCCACACGTCGTCGTCGGTGAGGAACAAGTTGTGCGGCTTGAGATCGCGATGAACGATGCCGGCCGCGCGCGCGGCCTCGAGCACGCTCGTGACCTGCACGACGAGCGATGCGAGCCGCGTCGATTCGAGCGGGCCGGTGCGTAGCAATTCGCCGAGCGTCTTGCCGCGCAGGCGTTCCATCACGAGGAACGGCAGCGGATCCTCCGGCGCCGATGCATCGAGCACGCGCACGACGTGGGGCGAATCGATCGTGCCCGCGGTGCGCACTTCGCGGAAGAACCGCTCGACGTGCTGGGTCTCGCCGAGTAGCTCGCGGCGCAGCAGCTTGACCGCGCCTTCATTGTCCTTCTCGACGTGGCGCGCTTCGTAGACCTCGCCCATCGAGCCGCGGCCGAGCACGGCGCCGAGCTGCCACGCGCCGACGATCTGATCCGTGAAGCGGCCAAGACCCCCGATCTGCAGGGCGCGATCGAGGTCCTGCCGGAGCTCGACGACCTGCGCATCGCGCTGCGCGGCGAGCCGCGTCGCTTTCTGCAGCTGCTCGATCGCACGCAGCGACGTCCGGCGCGTGCCGCGCGCGAGGAAGAAGCACATCGCGTACATCTGCTGCAGGCTGGCGAGCGCGGCGACCTGCGCCGGCCACGGACTGTCGCTTCGAATTGGATAGAAGCCCGGATCGTCGATGACGCCGGCGACCACGAACGCCCCGATCGCCGCATGCGAGACGGCGGCGATGATGTAGACGGCGAGTGCGCTCGCCAGGCGCTCGGTGCGGCAGAAGAAGTAGATGCCGAGCGAGACGATCATCGGCGCCGCCGAGAACGCGCCTGTGTAGAGGATGCCGAGCTGCGTGCAGACGATCGCCGCGAACGCGAGGATGTTGAGTTGTCGCGCGTCGTAGTTCGCCGGCACGCGGAGGCGCAGATATGTCGCGACGCTGCCGAGCACCGTGACACCGACAGCCGCGACCAGTGCGAGCGCGATCTGCCGATTGCCAGGAACCGCATACATCATCGCGATGCCGATGGTGGCGGCGAGCCAGCCGAGACGAATGAACGTGCGCGTGCGCTCGACCTCCTCGTCGCGCAGCGCATCGGCAGGCGACGTGTACGTCGTCGCCATTGTCGAAGCCGGGACGCGCGTCGTCGTCACGAGCTCCAACCTCGGATCTTGAGGAGCGCGTCGGCACGGTGGCGGAGCGCGGCGTCGAGCTTGCCTAAGGCGGCGTCGGCGAGCGTCGCGGTCAACATGCCGCCCGACGCGAATCGATCGTCGGGCGACTTCGCCATCGTGATCGCGAACCAGAGATCGACGTCCTCGTGAAGCTCCGCGAGCTCGCCCGGCCGCGGTGGCATCGAGTGCACGACGGCATAGAGCAGCGCCGGCGTGTCGGGCGCCATGAACGGATGCCGCCCGGTGAAGCAGCGATACGCGATCGCGGCGATCGCGTAGAGATCCGCGCGCGAGTCGACGCGCTTGCTCTGCGCTTGCTCCGCTGCCATGTAGTGCGGCGTTCCGACGATGCCGCCCTGCGTGAGCGTGCCGGTGTTCTCCTCGGCGAGCGTCGCGACGCCGAAGTCGAGGATCTTCCAGACGTCGCCGGTGTGACGGAACAGATTTTGCGGCTTGAGATCGCGGTGCACGATGCCCGCTCTCGCAGCAGCGTCGATGCCGGCCGCGGTCTGCCGTACGAGCTCGACGACCTGCGGCACCGGCAGGCGCGCCTCCTTGCGCAAGATCTCGGCGAGTGTCGTGCCGCGCAGGCGCTCCATCGCGAGATACGGCACGGCGGATTCTGCCGTCGACGCCTCGAGCACCTTCACGACGTGCGGCGAATCGACGATGGCGCGCACCTCGCGCAAGAACCGCGCGACGTGGGTCGGATCCGCGAGCAGCTCGCGGCGCAGCAGCTTCACGGCGGCGGGCTCGCCGGTCGCGCGATGTGTCGCCTCGTAGACCTCACCCATCGCGCCGCGTCCGAGCAGGACGCCGAGCTGCAGCTCGCCGACGACTTGATCCGTGTGCCGGCCGGGCGAGCCGATCCGGAGGGCGCGCTCGAGGTCGACGCGCAACTCGTCGAGGAGCGCCTGCCGCTGCGATGCGAGACGCGTCTGCTTCTGCAGCTGCTCGATCGCGCGCAACGACGCCTCGCGAAACGCGCGCGCGGTGAGGTATGCGAGCCAGTACACGCCGAGCACGAACAGACCGCCGACGAGCAGCGTCGGCGTCGACATCGGACGATCGGTCGCGAACGCGCCAGGATCGGGGAACAGCCCGATGATGATCGGTGCTGCCGTGAGGACGTAGCAGATGATCGCGCTCGCAAAGATCTTTCGTGCGAGCTCGACGCGTTCGGTCCGCGCGACGAAGTGGATCCCGATCACGACGATCGCGGGCGTCGCCGTGAGCGCACCGTAATAGAGGATGGCGATGTGGCCATTGACCACGCACATGATCGAGAGCGCCAGGAGCGAGCCGTCGTTGTACTTGGCCGGGTCGGCGAACCGCTGGTGGAACACGAAGCTGACGATGATGCCGACGACGAGCCCGGCGACGAACGTGATGCGCATCGCCTCGGGCCCGCCGAGGAGCGGCACGATCGCGATCGCAGCGACGCTGAGCGCCCAGCCCATGCGGATGAACAGGCGCGTGCGCCCGACCTCCTCGTCACGAAGTGCATCGACCGCGGTCGTGAGCGACAGCGACGACGAGCGCGGCACGTGCATCGAGCCGTGCGACGTGCTCGGCCTCGACGCGAGCTGCGCTTGTTCGGCAGCGCGCGCGATCGGCGACGGGAGTTGAATCGTCTCATCCGCGATCGGCGGATCTGTGACGGTTGCATCCTCCCCACCACCCGTGGACATCCCGGAGAGTCTATCCTCCTTGCCGCATGCGGTTCGATGACAAGGTGTTCCTCGTCACCGGCGGCGGGCGCGGGATCGGACGGGCGATCGTCAAGCGGTTGGTCGACGAGGGCGCGCGTGTCTGCGTCGTCGACGCGGATCGCCACGCCGGCCTCGACGCTGTTCGCGAATACGGCGAACGCGCCAGCTTCGTTCGCGCCGATGTCTCCAGCGAGCGTGATGTGCGGCGTGCGGTATCGACGTGTGCACGTTGGGGCAAGCGCCTCGACGGCATCGTCAACAACGCGGCGATCGCGGACCCGAAGGTCGGGCCGATCGAAGCGCTGCCGCTCGCGAAGTGGAAGAAGTTTCTCGACGTCAACGTGACGGGCACGTTCCTCGTCACGAAGTACGCGGTCCCGCACCTCAAGAAGTCGCGCGGCTCGATCATCAACCTCGCGTCGACGCGCGCGCTGCAGTCCGAGCCCGACACCGAGGCGTACGTCGCATGCAAGGGCGCGATCGTCGCGCTGACACATGCACTCGCGATCAGCCTCGGTCCCCGCATCCGCACGAACTGCATCAGCCCCGGCTGGATCGCGACCGACGAGCTCGCGCCACGCGACCAGCGCAAGCAGCCGCGGCTGTCGAAGTCCGACCACGCGCAGCATCCGGTCGGACGCGTCGGCAAGCCCGACGACATCGCGGGCCTGTGCGCCTGGCTGCTGTCCGAGGAAGCGGGCTTCGTCACCGGGCAGAACTTCGTCGTCGACGGCGGCATGACGCGCAAGATGATCTACGCGTAGTCACGCAGCTCGAGCGTGTGTGGACAGCCGGACCCGATGGGATCACGCGGGTTGGGCCCGCGCCGACCCGGCTCGGATCGCAACTGCGTGGATCGACACCGCCGATCGCTGGCGCGGCCGCTGCACGAAGGCCCGCAACTCTCCAGCAAAGGCAATCCAATGAAGGCATCCAAGTTCGTCGTTCTCGTCGGTGGCATCCTCGGCATCCTCGCGTTCTTCCTCCCGATGGTCAGCGTCACGCGCGAAGGGAAGACCGTCACGGTCAGCGCGCTCCAGGTCATGAAGGGGCTCGACACCGTCAGCTCGGAGCTCGACAAGGATGAGGTCAGCATGAAGGCCGCCTCGTACGGCGAGACCGCCTCGCTGAACGAGGCGAAGGACGGCGTCAGCGGGATCAAGGGCATCGTGATGGCGATCTTTGCGCCCGCGCTCCTGCTCGCGCTGATCGGCGGCGCCGGCGTCGCGCGCAAGCGGTTCGGTCGCGTCGCCGGCACATTCGCGTTGCTGTTCGGCCTCGTCGGGTTGGGGATCGGTGCGGTCTTGAAGTCCGCCGCTGAGGGCGACTCGGGCATCGGCCTGACGGTCCTCCTCATCACCGGGCTCGCCGGCATCGTCGGCGGCATCATGACCCTCGTGAAGCCAGAGCGGCTGCAGGTGGGTCTTGCACCGGCGCACGCCCGCGTCGCGTCGTAGGTTCGATAGCGCAGCGATTCCAGCCGCCTGCAGTCAGCTCCCGAATCGGGGTACGCTCGGGAGTAGCGATGTCCATCGCCAAGGCATATCGGCAGCTCCCCGCCGCCTCGCGCCAGCGTGGCCTGCCATCGATCGGCTTCGAGATCACGCCGAGCGACGACCTCGAGGTCACTCCCGTGCCCGCTGGTGAGACCCTTCTCCGCTGCACCGAGACGCGCGACGACGGCCGGCCGGTTGGCGAGCTCGAGGTCACGGTGTTCTCGGCCGCGCTCGTGATCGACCGCGACGGCATCCTCGAAGCAAAGGCGAGCGACAACACCGGCGGCGCGCACGCGGTACCCGTCGTGCTCCCAGGCGCGAGCGGCTACTTCGCAGAGACCCGCGGGGACGAAGACCTGCCATATCGCTGCGTGTTCGCGATCGCGCCGCACGACCTCGCGATCGATGGTGGCGTGCTTGTCACTGTTCGTAGCGCGCGCCCCGAGTGGCCCGCGGCTGATCGCGTGATGCAGTCACTGCGTATCATTACGCGGCACGGCACCGCGCCCGCGAACGATGTCGCAGCCGACGCACCGTTACTCCCTTTCGTCCCGCCGCTGCGCCGCGACGAATAGGACATTGCGTTTCATTAACCGCCCGAACATGGGGGGGCGCGGTGGTGGACCACCCGTCTGGTCCGGGCCACAGTCCAGGAGTTGTGCGAGCCGTACTGTTGACCCTGGTCGTCTTGGTGGCAGGGGCGTGCAACAAGAAGGATGACAAGCCGGCTGCGCGACCGACGGGTCCGGTCGAGGTCGGCGTCGTCACGATCCAGCCGCAGTCGGTGACGCTGCGCAAGGATCTGCCCGGCCGTACGTCGGCGGTGCGCGTCGCCGAGGTGCGCGCGCGAGTGAACGGCATCGTGCAGAAGCGGCTGTTTCAGGAGGGCAGCGACGTGAAGGAAGGGCAGGCGCTGTTCCGGATCGATTCGGCGCCCTATGCGGCCGCACTCGAGAGTGCGCGTGCGCAGGTCGCGCGTGCCGAGGCATCGATCGCGTCGACGCGGTCACTCGCAGAGCGCTACCAGAAGCTGATCGAAACGAACGCGGTCTCGAAGCAAGAGCTCGACGATGCGATCGCGAAGCAGAAGACCGCCGAAGCGGATCTCGCGTCCGCGCGCGCGGCGGTGAAGCGCGCCGCAATCGACGTCGGCTACACCACCGTGACGGCGCCGCTCGCGGGTCGCATCGGGCGCGCGGACGTGACGGAAGGCGGCTACGTGCAAGCGCAGACCGCGACCTTGCTCGCCACGATCCAGCAGATCGATCAGCTCTACGTCGATCTCACGTGGTCGAACGCGGAGGTCATGCGACTGCGCCGCGCGATCGACAGCGGCGTGCTCCAGAGCGAAGGTGGGCAGGCGAAGGTCGTGCTGCTCCTCGAGGACGGTCGCGAGTACGCCGAACAAGGCACGCTGCAGTTCGCGGACGTCACCGTCGATGCGACGACGGGATCGATCTCGCTGCGCGCGCTGGTTCCGAATCCGAAGCGCGAGCTCTTGCCCGGGATGTTCGTCCGCGCGCGCATCGACGAAGGCACGCACCAGAATGCGCTCCTCGTCCCGCAGCGCGCCGTCACGCGCGATCAAGCGGGCAGGCCGCAGGCACTTGTCGTGTCGGCGGCGAACAAGGTCGAGCGGCGTCAGCTCGTGACCGAGCGCGAGCTCGGGGATGCGTGGCTCGTCACGAGCGGCATCAACGCCGGTGATCGCGTGATCGTCGAGGGGCTGCAGAAGGTGCGGCCAGGTGCGGACGTCGTCGCGGTGCCTGCGAGCACGAGCGCAAAGGCGGCCTCGGCGCCGGGGAGTGGGAGTGGTAGCGGCAGCGGTGCGCCTCGGTGACCCATGGCTAGGTTCTTCATCGATCGACCGATCTTCGCCTGGGTGATCGCGATCATCATCTCTGTCGCGGGCGGGCTCTCGATCTTCCGGCTCCCGATCTCGCAGTTCCCCGCGGTCGCGCCACCCGCGATCACGGTGAACGCGACGTATCCGGGTGCATCGGCGCGCACGCTCGAGGAGACGGTCACGCAGGTGATCGAGCAGCGCATGAACGGCCTCGACGGGCTGCGCTATCTGTCGTCGTCGTCGGATGCGACAGGCGGCGCGAGCGTCGAGCTCGTGTTCGAGCCCGGCACGAACCCCGACATCGCGCAGGTGCAGGTGCAGAACAAGCTGCAGCTCGCGATGCCGCAGCTGCCGCAAGAAGTGCAGCGCCAAGGCGTGCGCGTCGCGAAGTCGAATCGCAACTTCCTCCTGATCGCTGCGTTTGTCTCCAAGGACGGCAGCATGACGAGGAACGACATCGCGGACTACATGTTCTCGAGTCTTCAAGACTCGATCTCGCGTGTCCCCGGCGTCGGTGACGTGCAGGTGTTCGGCGCGCAGTACGCGATGCGGATCTGGCTCGATCCCGAGAAGCTGACGTCGTTCCGGCTCACGCCGCTCGACGTGCAGGCGGCCGTCGTCGCGCAGAACGCGCAGGTCTCCGTCGGTGAGTTCGGTGGTGCGCCCGCGGTGAAGGGCCAGGCGCTCAACGCGACGATCACCGCGCAGAGTCGGCTCGCCACGCCCGACGAGTTCGGCGCGATCCTCATGCGCGTCAATCCCGATGGCTCGCAGGTGCGGCTTCGCGATGTCGCACGCATCGAGCTCACCGGCGAGAACTTCAGCGTCGAGAGCTTCTACAACGGCGACCCGTCCTCGGGGCTCGGCATCCGGCTCGCTGCGGGTGCGAACGCGCTCGCGACGAGCGATGCGGTGAAGGCGCGACTCGTCGAGCTCTCGGCGACGTTCCCGTCGGGCCTCGAGGTCGCGTATCCGGTCGACTCCACGCCGTTCGTGCGGATCTCGATCAAGGAGGTCGTCAAGACGCTGCTCGAAGCCGTCGGCCTCGTGTTCCTCGTGATGCTGCTGTTCCTCCAGAGCGTGCGCGCGACGCTGATCCCGACGCTCGCGGTGCCGGTCGTCTTGCTCGGCACGTTCGGCGTGCTGTCGCTGTTCGGCTACTCGATCAACACGCTGACGCTGTTCGGCATGGTGCTCGCGATCGGCCTGCTCGTCGACGACGCGATCGTCGTCGTCGAAAACGTCGAGCGCGTGATGCACGACGAGGGGTTGTCGCCGAAAGAGGCGACGCGCAAGTCGATGAAGCAGATCACCGGCGCGCTCGTCGGCATCGCGCTCGTGCTCGCCGCCGTGTTCATCCCGATGGCGTTCTTCGGCGGGTCCGTGGGCGTCATCTATCGCCAGTTCTCGATCACGCTCGTGTCGGCGATGGCGCTGTCGGTGATCGTCGCGCTGACCTTCACGCCCGCCTTGTGCGCGTCGATCCTGAAGCGTCCGAAGAAGGGGCCGCGTCGCGGCTTGTTCGGCCTGTTCAACCGCGGCTACGACGCCACCAACCGCGGCTACACGCGCGCGGTGCGCGGCCTCGTCGGCAAGCGCTGGTACGCGATGATCGTGTTCGTCGCGATCGCGGGCTCGCTCGTGTACATGTTCCCAAAGATGCGGAAGAGCTTCCTCCCCGAGGAAGATCAGGGCCTGCTCAACGCGCAGCTGCTGCTACCGGCGGGCGCGACGCAAGAGCAGACACGCGCGGTGATGGACCGGATCACGACGCACTTCCTCGAGAACGAGAAAGACGCCGTCGAGGACGTCATGGCGATCACCGGCTTCGGCTTCGGCGGTCGTGGGCAGAACGTCGGCCTGGCGTTCATCAAGCTGCGCCACTGGGACGAGCGCCAGAGCGAGCGCCTCAGCGCCAAGGCGGTCGCGGCGCGTTCGATGGCCGCGTTCTCGAAGATCAAGGAAGGCATCGCGTTCACGTTCGCGCCGCCGGCGATTCCCGAGCTCGGCACCGTCGGTGGCTTCTCATTCCAGCTGCAAGATCGCGCCGGTATCGGGCACGAAGGACTGATCGCCGCGCGCGATCAATTGATCGGGCTCGCGGCCAAGCATCCCAAGCTCGCGCGCGTGCGGCAGGGCGGTCTCGAGGACCGACCCGAGTACCGGATCAACGTCGATCGCGAGAAGGCGGCGGCGCTCGGGCTTTCGCTCACGGAGATCAACCAGACGCTGTCGATGACGTGGGGCGGCGCGTACGTCAACGACTTCATCGACGACGGCCGCACGAAGCGCGTCTACATGCAGGCGGACGCGAAGTTCCGGATGTCGCCGACCGACCTCGATCGGTGGTACGTGCGCAACCGCGCCGGCGAGATGGTTCCGTTCTCCGCGTTCGCATCGGGCAAGTGGACCTTCGGCTCGCCAAAGCTCGATCGCTTCGACGGCTTCCCGACGATCGCGATCAACGGCGAGGCCGCCCCGGGCGCGAGCTCCGGCGAGGCGATGGAGGCGATGGAAGAGCTCGCGGCGCAGATGCCGCAGGGCATCGGGTACCAGTGGTCGGGCATCTCGTACGAGGAGCGACAGTCGGGCGCGAACGCGATGGCCCTCTACGCGCTCTCGCTGCTCGTCGTGTTCCTGTGTCTCGCCGCGCTCTACGAGTCGTGGTCGATTCCAGTTTCGGTCCTCCTCGTCGTTCCGCTCGGCGTGACCGGTGCCGTCGGAGCGACGCTGCTGTTCGATCGCGCGAACGACGTCTACTTCCAGGTCGGCCTCCTCGCGACGATGGGCCTCGCGGCGAAGAACGCGATCTTGATCGTCGAGTTCGCGAAGGAGCTCGTCGAGCAAGGCAAACCTCCCGGCGAAGCCGCGCTCGAAGCCGCGCGCATGCGTCTACGCCCGATCATCATGACGTCGCTCGCGTTTGTCCTCGGTGTGCTCCCACTCGCGATCTCGAGTGGTGCCGGCGCCGGCGCGCAGAACGCGATCGGCATCGCTGTTATCGGCGGTGTCGTCGCAGCGACGATCTTCGGCGTTCTGTTCGTGCCGGTCTTCTTCGCCGTGATCAGCCGCAAGCGCCGCCGCGTGAGCGCGGTGCACGCCGCACAAGCCGCGACGGGAGAGACGCTTGCGTAGGCTCGCGCTCGTGCTCGCGCTGTCCGCGTGCTCGCTCGCGCCGAAGTACGAGCGTCCCGTGGCGCCCGTCGCGAATCGCTGGGATGCCGCCGAGGGCGGTCGCTCGGCCGCGGAGCTCGGCTGGCGCCAGGTGTTCGCCGATGCGCGGATGGCCGCGATCATCGACCTCGCGCTGAAGAACAACCGCGATCTCCGGGTCGCGGCGCTCAACGTCGAGCTCGTGCGCGCGCAGTATCGGATCCAGCGCGCGTCGCAGTTTCCGCAGCTCTCGGCGGTCGCTGATGTCGAGCTGCGCGGCACCAAGGACGCCGTGGTGGAGACCTACGCGCTCGGCGGCTCGCTGTCCTACGAGCTCGATCTGTTCGGCAAGCTGAAGAATTCGCGCGCCGCGGCGATGGAGGAGTATCTGTCCTCGGCGGAGGCGCACCGCGCCGCGCACATCGCGCTCGTCGGTGAGGTCGCGACGCAGTACCTCGTCGTGCGCGCGTTCGACGAGCAGCTCGCACTTGCGAAGCAGACGCTCGGCCTCGTGCGCGAGTCCTCCGAGGTGACGAAGCGCTTGCTCGAGCAGGGGCAGCGCTCCGAGCTCGACCTGCGTACCGCCGAGGCGCAGATCGAGACTGCACGTGCGGAGGTCGCGCGTGTGACGCGGCTGCGCGCGCAAGCGGACAACTTGCTCGTGCTGCTCGCAGGCGTGCCCGCGCTGCCGTCATCGCTGCCAGCCCCGGCGCCGCTCGAGACCACGCAGCTCGTCTCCGATCTGTCGCCGGGCATCCCGTCGGAGGTGCTCCTCCGCCGTCCCGACGTGCTCGCGGCCGAGCACGATCTCAAGGCGGCAAACGCGAACATCGGCGTCGCGCGCGGCGCGTTTTTCCCCTCGATCTCGCTGACCGCATTCGGCGGCGTCGCGAGCACCGCGCTGTCCGCGCTGTTCAAGAGCACCGCGCTGTTCTGGACGGCGGGCGCGACCCTCGCGCAGCCGCTGTTCGCGGGCGGTCGCCTCCGCGCGACGCTCGACGTGGCGACGGTCCGCAAGCAGATCAACGTCGCGCGCTACGAGCAGACGATCCAGACCGCGTTTCGCGAGGTCGCCGATGCGCTCGCCGCCCGCGCCGCGTTCGAGGAGCAGCTCTCCGCGCAGACCGCACGTGTCGAAGCCGAGACCAAGCGCTTCGCGATCTCGGAGCAACGCTACAAGGCCGGCATCGAGAGCTACCTCGTCATGATCACCGCGCAGCGCGACCTGTTCGCAGCGCAGCAGGGCTTGATCGAAACGCGCCTCTCGCGTGCGACGAACCTCATCGCGCTCTACCGCGCACTCGGCGGCGGCTGGAAGTGATCAGCGCTTCTTCCAGCGCCGGTCCGCCGGGTTCGTGAACACGCCGGCGATCTTCGCGACCGGGCGCTTCTGCACGCCGGCATACGCGACCGTCGCGTCGCTGCGAATCGCCGCATAGCTACCGCCGCTCGCGAAGGCGAGGACCGCTGCTTCGAGCGGCGCCGCATTCGAGAACAAAAAGTCACGCGTCATCAAGAGCGGCACGCGCGCCGGCGCGGACACGCTCTCCTCCATGTACGCGGCCGTGTGGCATGCGATCGCGATCGTGCCCTGCTTCGTCGCCGCGGGCTTTGGCCAGTCGAACGTCGACACATCCATGAGCCGGTTGTGACCGACCCATGCGACGAGCTGCGCCGCGCTGCCGCCGTCGAGCGTGCCGCCACCGTCGAGCTTCACCGTGCGTGTCCCGCCGCCCGAGATGTCCTGCGCGTAGGCGGCGAGCGCGCGATCGATCGCGGTCCCGCGCCACGCGCGCACCACGAGGTCGAGCTCGAACTGCTTCGGCGCGCCGAGCTTGCGCCACGCGGCAGGTGCGCTCACGGTCCGCCGATACACGTGGACCGCGAGCACGTCCTTGTCACCGGTCTCGGTCCCTTCGAGCTTCACGCGCTTCCACCCGCTGCCGCGCCGGATGAACCAGCGCCCGAACCCCGGCGTCGTCGCCCAGTACAAGTTGGTCTCGGGATTTTCGCCGTCGCCGAGCTTCGGGTTGCCGCACGGAATGATCGAGTTATCGCAGAGCGGCACGTGCACCTCGACGACGAGCGGCTTGCCCGCTTTTACATCCTCGACGACGCGCTCGGTGAGGCCGGCCATCCACACATCCTCCGTCGAGGGTGCGGCAACGGCAGGCGTGGCGCAGAGCACGAGCAGGAGCGGAAGGAGGCGCATGAGTTACTGACACGCGCCACGCAGCGAGGTTTGGACACTTTTGAAGGCGCGAGCTGATACGTTGCGCGTCTGCTGATCGCGAGCGCGTTTCTCGTCCTGATCGTCGCGCTCGCGACGGCCTTTCATTACCGCCGCCAGACGCTGCCGCGGTCTGCCGTCCTCGTGTTCGCGGCCTGTTCGCTGGTGCTCGTCGCGTACACGTTCACCCGGCCCACCGGCATGTACAGCGGCGACGAGAGCATCAAGCTCGCGCAGTCGATCGCGATCCTCGACGGTCAAATCGAGCTGACCTACGCGGGCGCCGAGCTCGATCCGAACCGACACCACTTCCCGCACGGACCACCGTGGGTCGTCATCGAGCGCGGTCGGTTCTACGGTGTCTACTCGGTGCTGTTCACCGCGCCGTCTGCGCTCGCGTGGCTCGTATGCGGCTACTGGGGGCTCTACATCTTGCCGCTCCTCGGCGGCATCGCGACGCTCTGGTACGTGATGCGACTCGCGCATCGAGTCGCGCCGCGGTCGACCGTGCTCGTCGCATTGCTCGTGATGACAACTCCGGTCGTGCTCAACGCCGCGCTGTTCAACGAGCACGCGCCGGCGTGTGGGCTCGTGCTGTTCGCGTTGTTCCATGGCTCGTCACCGCACCGACATCGCGGCCTGCTCCTCGCGAGTGGTGCGGCCGCGAGCCTCGCGATCGCGATTCGTCCCGAGCTCGTCACAGGGATCCCCGGGTTGATCGTGTTCATCGTCGCCGCGTGTACCGACGGCGTCGGCGCTGCCGCGCGCCGCATCGGCTGGATGGTGCTCGGCGGGCTCGTCCCGCTGACGCTCTACGTCGTCTCGAACCTCGTGACGATCGGCGTTCCCTCGCCCGTCATGCACGCGTCGTTCGTCCCGCTGACGCGGCCAGAGTGGGGCCTCGACATCATCCCCTCCGATCTCCTCGCGCGGACCGGCGTCGTGCCCTGGTGGCTCGTCATTCCGATCGCGCTCGCACTCGTGCCGCCGCTTTCGCGACCGCGACTCGAGGTCGCGCGAACCGTCGCGATCGCGCTCGCGGCCATAGGCTGGCTCGTCGCACTCGCCGTGTATCTGTACTGGACCACCGGCGACCTGTTCGCACATCCCGCCGCCTTGCTCGCCGCGACCCCGCTCTTCGTCCTCGGGCTTGCGATGGGACCCTACCGCGCGAACGCCGGCGACGACGCTCGACTCGGGCGCGCGCTGTGGCTATTCGCGGTCCTTGGAATCGTCGCGATGATGCTTGTCAACACGTCGATGGGGCACGGTGCGCGGATCGGCGCGCGCTTCATCCTCGTCTACATGCCCGCGCTCGCGATCGCCTCGGTCGTCGTCGCGCAGCGCTCGCGCCTGCTGGCGATCGTCGCGGCCCTCGCAGTGGCGCTTGGCCTCTGGTCGCTATTCCTCGAACATCGCCAGCTCGGACGTGCGCGCGGCCGCAGTGCTGCGGTGGTCGCTGCACTCGAGAGCCGGCCGGAGCCGCACGTCTTCTCCGGCCTCTCGTGGGGTCCGCAGGTCGCCGGACCCCTCTGGGCCGACAAGCAGCTCTTCAACAGCGGTAGCGCGATCGGCCCGGTCCTCTCGGAGATCAAGCGACGCGGCCACACGACCGTGCTCGATCTCGTCGGCGGTCTCGAGCAGTGGACCAAGCTCGATCGCGAGCCGCGCGTCGAGCTCGTTCCGACGGATCTCGGCACGCCGCGCGTGCGGGTCTACCGCTTCCGCTAGCCCGAACACCGTGATCCGCTCGTGATCCGCTCGTGTGCGTGCGCACGGGTTCCGCTCGTGTGCGTGCGCACGTGTTCTGCTCGTGTTCCGCTCGTGTTCCCGAGTTAACACAGAGATCACAGAGGCCACAGAGGCCACAGAGAAGAGATCAATTTCGGGGCGTTCGTGCTCGAGCGAACCCAGCGGTCGAGATCCTGTCGCCGTGCGTCTCGACTGCATGTGTCGCCCGCACGAAGCGTGCTTGCAACGTTGCAGCGCCTGAACGATCGAGGCGCGGCGCCACAAGATCTCGACCCTGGGTCTGCTGCGTCGCAGGTGCGCGCCGAAAAAGATCTCTTCTCTGTGGCCTCTGTGGCCTCTGTGATCTCTGTGTTAACTCGGGAACACGAGCGGAACACGAACACACGAACGAACGCGCCGAGCGGAACACGAACGCACTAGCTCGGCAGACGGTTGCGCGCTTCGTCGATCGCGGTGCGTGCGGCGATCCGCAGGCGCGCGAGGCGCGCGAGGTCGTCGGAGGTCGCGCTCTTACCACGCAGGTAATACGCGTCGAGCCAGCGCAGCGCCGCGAACGGTGAGGCGATCGCGACCGCGGCGGCGGCGAACGAGAGCGGCGGCGGCAGGAGCACGAGCGAGCCGGCGACGAGGCCGCCCATCCAGATCGGATAGACGAGCAGCGCGGCGCCGAGCTTGATCGTCGAGACGGCGTCTTCGTCTTTTCCGCGCGCGACCCAGCGCGGGATGAAGTAGGGGAGGGCGTAGAGGACGAAGCCCGATGCCGCGAGCGGGGCGAGCGCGATGCGCTTCCAGCGGGGCTCGTCGTCGGTAACGTCGCCACGCTCCCCGGTCGCGACCTGTTCGTCGACGAGACCGAGGCGCTCGAGCTCCGCGTAGTAGCGATCGACGTGATCGGCGACACGGGCGATCAGGTCCGGCTCGACCGAGCCGAGTGTGCGGTTTGCGAGCTCGACCTGGCGGCCGATGCCGTTCCACGCCTCGAGCGTGCGCTCGGAGCCGTCGTTCGCGAGGAGCTCGGCGACCCGCGCGACGCGCAGGCGCTCTTCGTGGGTCGCGCCCTTGACGAGCAGATCGCCGAGGTCTTGCTTCATGAGGGCGGTCGCATCGCGGATGCGTTCTTCCGCATCACCGGTGAGATCCGCGAAGCGGCGAACGGGACCCCAGAGCACGAGGCATCGCGAGCGAAAGTCGGAGCGCGCGTCGAACTCGAGCGCGGCGGCCTGGAACGTCGGCGCGATGCCGCGTTTGTCCTCGGCCGCGAGGAGCATGCGAGCGGCACCGGTGCGGAGCGGCGCGAGCTGTGGCTCGTTGTGCGAGGTGCCCTCGGGGAAGATGAGGATGTTGCCGCCGCCTGCGAGGTGCTGCGCGATCTTCTCGAAGATCGCGTTGTTCTGACTCGCGTCTTTATCCGGCGTGTCCTTGCGCCTGACGATCGGCACGGCGCCCGCGCGATCGAGCAACCAGCGCAGGCCCGGGATCGACCACAGCGTGGACTTCGCGACCGGCGAGATCTCGCAGGCGGCGTCGGTCAGCACGAGCACCGGATCGATCAGCGCGTTCGTGTGATTCGAGACGATGACGCGACCACGCGTGTCACGACCGGGAGGAACGCCGACGCGCTCGATGTTCCGGAAGTAGAGACGCATCACACGCCGGAACGCGGAGACGAGCACGCCCCGAAGCGGATGCGATTCGGGGCGCGCGGTCTCGGACACCGACTCGTCGGCAACCTGCGTCTGCATGGACGCAGTTTCTCACGACCTCAGGCGGCTTTGTCGATCGCGTAGCGACCACCGGTCCAGACGGTCATCGGCGTCGTCGCGTAATCCGCGCGGGCGTGGTGCTTGTCGCAGAACCAGCGATCGCAGTCGGTCAGCTCGCGAGTGTTGTGGCACGCCGGGCACTGCTTCGTGTCCAGCTCGGGCGGCGTGCCGACCACGAAGACCGGGCACACGGCGGCGTAGAGGACGCCGTTCGGCAGGTTCTTGTACTTGCTGCGCGGATTGTGGAGACCGAAGTTTCCGACGACGATCAGGTCCGCATTGATGTCGGCCGCGAGCGCGCCGATCTGTTGATCGGGCTTGCCGCGCCGCACGTGCAGACGCGCGCGCCACTCGGTGCCGAACTGATTGAAGGTCTCGAGCGCGGGGTGGACACGTTCCCACAGCGCCTGCTTGCACTCGTCGGTCGAGGACTTTCGCTTCTCGCACACCGTGAGGAAGTGCAGCTCGGGAAGATCGTGACGAGCTGCTTGATCGAGCGCGTGCTCGAGCACGATGTCCGAATACTCGGAGAGATCGATGCCCACGACGATTCGATATCGACGACGCATGGGCGTCGCAAGTCGTGCTTCACGAGGGATGTCGCTCATGGAGGTGTAATGTTGCAGACCGCGTGCCGCCACGGTCGCCACGCTTCAATGACATGCGTCCGTGAGAACGAGCGTGAGCGCACGGCGATGGTCGCGTGGACAGTTGAGTGGCGAACGCACCTCGTGCCACGCTGGCACGGTGCCAGGGCGGGATCGGGATTCTGAAGAGCTGAGAGCGGTGGCTCCGCTTGTTGCCCTTGTTGGCGAGACACAACAGCTCGTCGGTCCGATCACGATCGTCGAGCACGCGGGAAAGACGCTCGGTGTGACGAGTGCGGAGCTGTTGCGTCCTCATCACGGTTCGCAGCTGCGCGTCCTCACGCAGCTCGATGGCTCGACGTTTGTCGACGTTGCAGGGATTGGCCTCGGGCGCTATGCGGGGCTCGGCCTGCTCGAGCTCTCCGGGCCCGTCGGTTCGGATGCGGAGGTGAAACCGCTCTCGATCGATCACGTCTGCGCGACCAACGATACGCGCGGTGCGCCGGCGGGCATCGTCTCGATCATTCCGATCGGCGACACGTACGAACGTCTGCTCATCGCGGTGCATGTCGACAGCGACGATGGCGGCGGCATGTCCGACTCGATCGTGCGCCTCGCATCGCCGCTCGAGGCCGCGCACGTCGACCTCGAGGTGGAGGGCTGTCCGCTGTTCGCGTGGTTTGCGCCGGTCCCCGCACTCCGTCGCAAGGGCGAGGTGCTCGCAGTGGCGATCGCGTATCCGTATCGTGCGCGCACGGCGAAGCCGCGCGACTTGCCCGTTCTCGCCGAGCTCGTCGCGCTCGACGATCTCGGGCGCGCGCTGATCTCGACACATGACCACAATGCGGGGCCACAGGTGACGCAGATCGCCGGCGAGATCGTCGAGAAGCTCGACGGTGAGCCCGATCCGCTGGCCGGTCTCGACGATTAGCGGATCGCCGGATCGTACGGCGCCGTGTCGGTCGCGTCGGGGGCACCATCGGCATCGAAGTCGGCGATCGGAGGCTTCGTCATCCGTACCCTCGGCGCCTCGCCTGCCTGATACGTCGTCAGGATCTCGGTGACCTGCTCGAGCGTCTCGTAGATCGGATTCGGGATCTTGATCGCACCAGGCAGGCGCGGGAACGGGTCGTCGCCCTCGGCGGGGAACGCCGGCATGTAGCGAAGCAAGCCGAACTCGGCCGACCAGTTCGCACCGTGCGTCGCCGGCGAATACTGCACGAGCACGGCGGTCTGGCCGTCGCGGTTGGCAGCGGCGGGCGACGGCACCGACGCGATGCCTTCGGGCACCTCGAGGTGCGGCACGAGCGCGTCGAGACCGAGCGCCTGCGCGAGCGCGTCGGTGCCGCGGTTCGAGAGCACCTGATCACCCAGGACCTCGAGCGCGATCACGTGGCGAGGTCCGAGCTGTGCGCCGCCGATCGTGAAGCGATCGCGCAGGACATGCGGTGCGTACGACAGCGGATCGGCGCCGTCGATCACGGCCTGCATCATCCCGATCAGTGGATTCCAGCGATCGAGCTTCGTCGCCGGGTTGTAGATCGTCGAGACGAGCGGGACCGCGAGCGCGCCGATCTCCGCGCTCGTCGGCAGCAGCAGATCGAGGATGCCGCCGCCCGGAACGTCGAGGATGTAGAGCGCGACGTCGGGCTCGATCGCCGAGAACACGGTGCCGACGACGGTGCCGAACGACTCGGCCATGTACGTGATGCGCCGCGTGTCGAGCTTCGCGTTCGCACCGAGCGCCGAGAGATCGGGATTGCTGCGGAGCAGCTGCACGAGGCGCGATTGATCGAGCGCGCTCTGGCGGATCGTGTCGCGCACGGCCGCGACGTTGAGGAAGCCCTCGAAGAAATCGAACTGCGTCACGAGGCCGGTCACGTCGCCGAAGCCGTCGCGCACGTTCCCGTTGCCCGAGAAGTCCTCGAGCTGGTTCGCCATGTTCGCGCCACGATCGTTCGCGTCGTAGCGCGAGCCGTGTCCCGCCATGTCGATGCCGACGAGCGCGAAGCCGGCGCTCGTGAGCGGCTCGGCGAACGAGAGCAGCTGATCGCGCCCGGCGCCGAGGCCGTGGCCGTAGACGACGACGGGATAACCGCCGGCCGGTGGCGGCGCGGCCGGCAGGATGAACGTGACGGGAATCGGCTCGATCGCGATCACGCTCGCGTCCGGGCGGAACGTCTCGTCGTCGGGCAAGTCGGTGTGGGTGTCGACGCCGCGAAAGCGCGCGATCGTCATCGTGCCGGTCGCCACGACGCCGACGTGGTCGTGCGCGATGCCCGTCGGGTTGTCGTTGCCCCAGCGCTCGAGGCCGGCGCGTGGGCCTTCGGTCGCGCGGGTGGACACACCGAGGATCTGATCGAGCTGCGCAGTGCCCTTGAAGATCAGCGACGCATCCGCGAACGACAGCGTCGGCGGCTCCGCGGTGAGCATCGCGTTGCGCGCGGCGACGAGCGGCGCGGTCGCGTGCTGCGTGGTGAACACCGCGATGCCGGCGACATTCGCGTCGAGCTCGCTCAAGGCTTCGCGTGTGGTTGCCCAGCGCGCGCCGCCTGGAATGCTGCCGATCGATCGCAGCGCGCTGCCGCCCGCGTCGCGGATCGCGGTCGTCACGAATGCCGCGTAGCGCGTGCCTTCGCGCAGCACGACCCCGCTCGCGGGCGAGCCGGCGAGCACGGAGCGCTCGGCGTCGTAGCGCCAGTCCATCGCGAACACGCGCCCACGTTCGGGTGAGTCCGGGTCGACATCGACGAGCGACGCGAGCTCGGTCGACGTCGTACGTGTGGGGATCGATGCGGGATCGAGTGCGCCGTCGACGGGAAACTCGACGAGCGGGCGCAAGCCGAAGCCGTCGAGCGCCGCGACGTGCGCGGTCACGAGATCCACGTGATGCACGACGAGCTTGTCGATACCGGCGATCTCGCCGAGGCGGTTGCCTTCGCGCACCGCATCGGTCGGGAACGGCGTCTCGCCGTAGGCCGGCGGGCCACTGCTCGTCGCCATGCGGATCTGCGTGCCGCCATCGCTGCACGCGGCCAGTGCGATCAACCATCCGATACGCTTCATCGAGGCCTCCTCTGTTCCGGCAAGATCGCCTTCGCGGCCGCGACGAGCTGGCTGCGTAGCGTTGCGAGATCGATCTCGTTCCACACCGCCCATCGCGTGACCTGGATCTCGAGCGCGCCGACGAGCGCCCACGCGAGCGCGTCGGGATCATCGACGTCGATGCGCTTGCGCTCGACGAGCGCTTGAAATCGCGACGACAAGAACGCCGCGAGCAGCGAATACGCACGCCGCCGCGCCTCGACTGCCGCCTTCGAGGCACCGGTCTCTGCGAGGATCATGCGGACCAGCGCCTGCTTCGGTGCGAAGAGGTCGCACAGCAGATCGACGCCGAGCACGATGCCGCTCGGAAGATCGTGCGCCCGATCGATCACGCCGGGCGCTTCCGCGTACAGGTCGCCGAACAGCCGCGTCGTCAGCGCCGCCATGACGGCTTCCTTCGAATCGAATCGCGCATAAAATGCCGTCGTCGAGACGCCCGCTGCGGCCATCAGCTGGCGCAGCGAGACCTCCGCGTACCCGTGCTCGGCGAACACGTCCTCCGCCGCCTCGAGAATCCGGTCTGCGCTGGGCTTCTGAGCTCTTCGAACCGGCACGCCGCAGACATACCAAGCTGCTACAGCAGAAAGCAAACGTTCGTTTTCTATCTGCACGAACTATCGAGAAGGGCAGGTGAAAACGACCTTGCCCGTGCTAGCACAACGACCGTGAAGATCGGGACCTGGAACGTCAACGGTATCCGCAAGCGGTTCACGGAGGTCATCTCCTGGATCGATCGCGAGGAGCCCGACGTCGTGTGTCTCCAGGAGACCAAGGCCTCGCCGGAGCAAATCCCCGAGCCGCTGTGCTCGATCGCGGGCTACCACTGCCATTGGCACGGCGGGACAAAGGGTTACTCGGGCGTCGCGCTCATGCTGCGCACGAAGACGTTCGGCGATGCGCCGGCGTTCGTGCATCCGCCGTTCGATCTCGAGAATCGGATCGTCGTCGCGGAGGTCGGTAACCTCGTGTTCGGCTCGGTGTACGTGCCGAACGGCGGGAAAGACTTCGACGCGAAGATGCTGTTCCTCCGCGAGATGGAAGCGTGGGGGGCAGCGCTCGAGGCAAACAAGCAGCACCTCGTGCTGTGCGGCGACTTCAACGTCGCGCGCTTGCCGATCGACGTTCATCCGGTCCTGCGCAAGGAGATGATCGGCCAGAGTGCACCGGAGCGAGCGCTCATCGAGAAGTTCTTGTCACACGGTCTGGTCGACGTTCACCGTCAGGTGGATCCCGAGAACGACCGCCTGTTCACGTGGTGGGCGCCGTGGCGGAACATGCGTCAGCGCAATATCGGGTGGCGGCTCGACTACGTTGCGGCGAGCCGCGCACTCGTCGACGAGCACGTGCACTGCGTCTCGTATCGTGACGTCGGCACGAGCGATCACGGACCCGTGATCGCCCACCTGCGCGATTCACCGCGCACGTAAAAAACGCGCCGCTTCGACAGCGGCGCGTTTCCCGGTTCCCTCCGGTCGATCTACTTCGTGCGGGCCTTCGGCTTCTGCGGCTTCTCACCGCGTCCCATGCCGGCACGCTGCCCGCTATTCTCGGCGCCATCGACCGCGCTCACGCGCTCGGTCTCCTCGGCGTCATCGGACTCATCCGATTTCTCTGGGACCGCGTCGTCGCCGGGCCAGCTGTCGTCGTCTTCCGCGCCTTCGCCCTTCGCGAGCTCGGACGGGTCCGAGTCGTCGTTGCGCGCGACGCCGAAACGACGGTCACCGCGCTCGTCGGCAACATCCCACGCTTCACCGCCGTAACGAGGGCCACCACCTTCGCGCTGCTCGTCGCGCGCACGCTCGGTGCCGGGCTTCGCACCGTCGCTGGGCGGGTGCGGTTTCCCGATCATCTCGGGCTCGTCGTCGTAATTAGTCGGCATATAGGCTCCTTTTCTAGATGCTGCTGCAATCGAGGTGCCCTCGCGTCTGCGATAAAAGACGTCATGTTCAGGATGATCGTCGGCCTCGCGCTCGCGCTCGCGATCGGATGCAAACAAAAGATTTCTGACGACAAGGGGGCGGCACCTGGCAAGAGCGGCGCGATGGGCACGTCCGGCGAGATGGGCAGCTCGATGGGCACCACGATGCTGGACGCCGCGATGTCCGTGCCGCCTGCCCTCGACGCCGCTGCCGCGAAGACCGGCGACGAGGTCGCGAAGCGCTACGAGGAGTGCATCGGGTTCTCGAACGAGGCGCGCTGGGAAGAATTCAAGAGCTGCTACCTCGAGACCGTGGTGTTCGAGGCGCCGGGCAAGGGCGCGCCGCGCGCGCTCGGCGTCGAGGTCGAGGAGGCGACGAAGTCACGCCTCGAGTTTCCCGATTACCGCCAGGCGCCGCAGCTCGTGATGGTGAGCGGCAACACCGTGATCGCGATCCTGCTGATCACCGCGACCAGCAACACAACGAAGAAGCCGATCGCGTTCTACCTCGGTCACGTCGTCGGCGCGGATCCGCAAGGCAAGCTCACGCGCGACCTCGCGTTCTGGGATGCCAAGACCGTAGAGGCGCAGCGCGCGGGTAAGCCGGGCGTGCGGGCGCTCGCGAAACCGCTGCCGACGAAGGTCGCGCTGATCTCGAAGGACGACGAGGTCGAGAAGAAGAACCTCGAGATGTTCAACAAGATGGTGGAGGCGTCCGAAAAACGCGACCTCGTCACGTTTGGCGATCTCATCGCCGACGATGTCGTGTGGTCCGTGCAGAACCGCGCGAACGATCTGACGAAGGCGGAGATCCTCGCCGGCATCAAGACGCGCCTCGAGAAGACGGACCACCACTACAAAGTCGATAACGCATGGGCCGCGGGTGACTACGTCGCGTCGATGGAGACGGTCACGGGCACAGCGACCGAGGATTTGCCCGACAAGAAGGTCAAGCGCGGCGACAAGATCGCGCGGCAGCTGCTCGCGATCCATCGATTCGCGAACGGCAAGCTCGCGCAGGTCTGGGTGTTCGCGCAGAGCTAGCGCGGTCAAGCACGAACGACGATCTCGGAGAGTGCAACGGTGTGGCGTGACTCGAACGTCGCGCGGTCGATCGCGAGCACGATGTCGCCTACGTCGCCATACGCAGCCTGTTTGTCGACGATGTAGCCGAGCTTCTCGAACACGCGCAGCGACGCGATGTTCGCTGGGATCACCGACGCATAGAGGCGATCGAGCCCGAGGTGACCGAACGCAAACGCGTGCACCATGATCGCGAACCGCGTCCCGAGGCCCTTGCCCTGCGCGCTCGGCGCGGCGATGAGGAACGCGAACTCGCCGGTCCCGCCGGCGATGCCGCGCAGGTCGCCGTCTCCCGCGAGCTTGCCGCCGTCGAGCAGCACGAACGGGTACGCGGTCGGCGGTTGCAGTGCCGCGTAGTGTTCGACGACGTCGTCGACGGTCATCGGCTGCGTGTTGCCGAGCATCGTCGCGTTGATGTTGTACGCGGCGGCGAGCGCGCCGGCGTAAGGCGTGACGTCGTCGGGCGTGAACGCCGCGAGGTCTGCCCACTCGATGCGGGTCATTCGAGGCGGCCCGTCGCGCTCACCTTGCCGCGCTCGCGGTACATGCGCTCGACGGTCTGACGCAGCAGCGGCTCGTCGAGCTCGCTATCGGAGGCACCGGCGACGTACGCGGCGCGCTCGCACGCGACCTTGATGAAGCCGCCGGAGAGCTCGTAGCGATCGGCGAGGGCGTCGAAGTCGATGTCAGCCGTACGCGCGCGCTCGGGGAGGGTTCGTCGCCAGAGCTCGGCGCGCATGTCGGGGCTCGGGAAGCTGAAGAACACGTCGTACGTGAAGCGGCGCTTGAACGCGGTGTCGATCGCGGAGGTGAGGTTCGTCGTCAGGATCGCGAGGCCGTTGAAGCGCTCGAGCCGCTGCAAGAGATAGTTCGTCTCGAGGTTCGCGTAGCGATCGTTGCTGCTCTTGACGTCGCTCGTGCGCTTGCCGAACAGCGAGTCGGCCTCGTTGAATAACAGGACGACGTGACCGGGTTCGGCCGCGTCGAACACGTCGGAGAGGTTCTTCTCGGTCTCGCCGAGCCACTTCGAGACGACCTGCGAGAGATCGACTTCATAGATGTCGAGGCCCAGGCGGCGCGCGAGCACGGTGCCCGACATCGTCTTGCCAACGCCGGGGTGACCGGAGAACAGGACCGAGATGCCCTGCGCGCCACGCAGCTTGAACGCCTCGCGGATCTTGCGGCGCTCGCGCGCGGCGGCGGTGATCTCGAGGAGGGCGCTGCGCGTGTCGTCATCGACGATCAGATCCTCGAGGTCGAACGGCGTCGGCAGCTTCTTGCCGAGTCGCGAGATGCGCTGGTGCAGCTGCGCGGCGACCGCGTACGCGAGCTCCTCGGAATCGGGCGGACCGGCGTCGGGCATGCGCCCGGCGGTCGCGGCTTGTGCGGCGGCGACGACGATGCCGCCGGGGATCGCGAACCGGCCCGACAGACTGTCGGCGGCCTTCTCCGACAGCGACGGGATCACGGCCTGCCACATCGCGGTGCGCACGCCGAGCGGCGGCACCTCGAGCGTGAGGTGCACGAGCGGGCGCTGATGGATGCGCGGCATGCGCTCGCGGTTGATCGTGACCGCGACGGGTCCGGTCCACTCGTCGAGGAAGAAGGTGAAGAAGCTCGGCAGCTCGTCGCGATCGCCCTCGTTCACGACGACGTCGTCGATGTCCGCGAACACCGGAATCGCGTCGAGCAAGAGCAGCTCGCGGATCAGCGCGCGCATCATGTTCTGCTGGGTCGAGACGTGGAGCTGACCGAGGCGCTTGCCGTCGATCATCATCACGCGCTTGTTCCAGTGCTGCGCGGCGATCTGCAGGAGCAGCTTCTTGCCGAGCCCGCGCTGGCCCTGCACGGCGAGCACGACCTCGTTCGAGGCGAGTGCGGAGATGGCGTGCTCGCGCGTGAGCGCGGGAAACTCGCCCTTCGCGGTGCCGCTGCGCAGCTCCGCGATCTCCGCGAGCTCGGGATCGAGATCGACGCCGGTGCCGTCGAGCAAGTACACGAGGCGGTTCGCGGCGCGAATGCGGCGGAACATCGTCGAGTCACCCGCGGCAGTCCCCGCGACGAGATCGACGAGCCGGTAGCGCAAGAGCGGCGAGCTCGCCGACAGATCGCGCGCCATCAGCGAGCGGGTCGTCGGCGTGTCGTAGACGAGCTGCGCGAGCAGCCGACCGTCGAGGCCACGCGTGCTGTCGTCGCGCGTGAGGTAACGATACGCCTGCACGAGGTTGGGATCCGACTCGGGCAGGAGCGCGAACATCAGCGACGACCACTGCCGCGGCGTGAGGCCGAACGTGCGAATCAAGTCGACGAGCGGCGAGCGGATATTCGCGTCGACCGTCGCGCGAATGCGCGCCTCGCAGTTGCGATGCGCGAGCATCCATTGATCGAGGAGCGTCTGCGCGCCGGCGTCGTCGCCTTGTGCGCCGGCATCGCCGCGCGCGGTCGCGAACAGCCGGCCGATCTCCGTCGGTCCGATGACGTCATCGGGCGCGGCCTGTCGGCCTTTCGTCCAGGCGAGGCGCACCTGGTACTCGATGCGCAACCAGGCGCGCCGGAGCTCGTCGCGCAGGTGCGACGCGACCTCGGTGTACGGCTCCGCGCTCATGGGCCAACTATCTCATCGAAGGGCCCGCGGCGCTGCAATCAGCGGATCAGACGATTTCGCGATCGCGCTGCTCGACGCCGAGCTCTTGCGCGACGACGACCGGGTCCTGCTCTTTGGCGACGACCTCGGCCGGCTTCTCTTCGACGCGCGTCTCGACGAGCGGCGCGGGCTCGGGCTCTTCGCTCATGTTGTCGCGCGCCTCCGACTCGGCCGCGATCGCCTTCATCTGATCCGTGAGCGGCGTGGTGTAGAGATCCGACGAGATCCGCAGGCGCTGGTTGAGCGGGATCGACTGGTCGGTCGAGGTGTGCTTCGAGCCGAACAGGCGATCGAACTTGATGTCGCCCATCTCGTCGCGCACCTCGTCGATCTCGTCCGCGAGCAGCGCCACGCGGTAGTCACAGATCGTCGGGCCCTTCATGAAGGCCTCGAGTGCCTCGGATGCCGAGTGGCCCTTCTCGAGGATGAAGTCGTTCGTCTTGCGGTGCTCGTACGGCTGCTTCCAGCCCTTCGCCTCGGTGTGCCCGTTGCGATACTGGTCTTTCCACTTCTCGCTCTTGCCGGCCGCCTCGCACGACGCCTTGTAGTGCTCCCAGTTGTGCATGCCCTTGTCGAGGTGCGCGGTATCCGGCGTGGGTTGTTCCTTGCCGTCGAACGCCATCTCGGACGCGGTCACGGCCGTCGCGCCGGTGCCCGTCGCAACCGCCGGCAGATCGCCCTCGGTCGTGAACTCCGACGTCGGCTCCGCAGTCGTCACCTGAGCGGGCTCGGGGGCGACTTCGGTCTCGGCTTGCGCGGTCTCGTTCTCGCGGGCTGGCATGGCCGATATCATACGAGCAACAAGCGGCTGCCTTCCCCGGTTTTTACGGCTGAATTCCTCAGATATCCTCGGTACGTGGCCTTTGGGATAGACCGCTTGGCGCGCTCGCGGAAGGCAAAGGCCGGCTTGCGCGCGCTCCTCGGAAAAGCGCCGGATGCCAAGGAGGTTGGCGAGCGTCTCGCGCGCCTCGCGCGCCGGATGTTCAAGAGTGAGGTCGGAGGCGCGACCGCGAGGCTGGTCACGCTCGCGCTTCATCCGGGTGCGCCGCCCGTGCGGATCGCGGTGCTGCCCGACGGTGACCTCGAGGTGAAGGCAGTGACGTCGACGGTGGGCCCCGGCTATCACCGCGACGTCGTCGCGCGGCTCGCGCCGATCCTCGACGAGCTCGAGTACGTCTGGGCGAGTGACGAGGAGGACGCGGGCGATGCGATGGCGCGGTGGCTCGCGAGCGAGCTCGCCGCAGGCACGCGGCTCGTCGGAATGCCGGAGCGCATCTTCAAGATCGATGCGCCGGTGCTGACGCCGCTCGGTCCGCGCGATCGCGCATGGATCGATGCGGTGATCGCGGATCCCGCGAAGGCTGCCGACGCGTTCCCGTGGTGGCGCGATGGTGCGGGACACCGCGAACGTTCGCGTGCGCTGCTCGCGATGTGGCACGAGGTGCCGTGGCGCGAGCCCGTCGACGATGCCGAGCGCGCGCTCATGGAGCGCGTCGATGTGGACCTCGAGGCCGCGCGCAAGGCCGGGCTCGACGTGCCGTGGGCCGAGTGGGCGGAGCTGCGGATGTTCATCGGCGCCGAGATCGACGCGGAGCTACGCACGCGCGCGGGTGATGCCGAGCCGACGATCGGCTATCGCCGGCATCCGATGGAGGTCGAGCTCACCGGCGGCTGGACGATCGAGCTCGACGGCGCGTTCGTCGGTCACTGGGAAGAAGGCGATGCGCGGTGGTGGGCGACCGACGGCGATCGCGTCGTCGAGTTCTCGAGCCTGACCGCCGGCGCGGAGACGGATTCGGCGAAGCTGCTCGCCGTCGCGCCCGAGCATCATCCGGTGATCGAGCGCATCACCGACGATGCGCGCTGCGGGCGCGCCGAGGTGTACGACGACGATGGCGTGCACATCGTGCACGGGCTGATGGCGGTCGCGCCGAACGTCGCGATCATGACGTGCAAGGGTTTGCCCACCGACGAAGCCTGGGCGCTCGCGATCTGGCGCAGCCTACGCTGTCATTGAACGAGCACGATCCGCGAGCTCGTCTGGAACATCCGTGGATCGGGCGGCGTGACCATGGTCTCCCAGATCGCGTCCTCGACACAGCGAGTGACGGCCGGCGGCGCGATGACGGCGACGGCGACGATCTCGGCGTCGGTGAGCTCGAGCAACGCGGAGACGTGCGCATCGCCGAGGTTGCAGCGCGAGATCACGTGCGCGAACTGCGGCGAGAGATCGATGGTGGGCAACGCGCGCCCGCTGATGACGTGACCGATCCGCACTTGCGGCGCCCCGATCGTTCGTCCGCTGTGGCAGCAGTGACCGCCATGGATCGACATGTTGCCGAGCTCGTAGCCGCCGGGCTGTCCCCACTCGGCGTAGAACGACCACTTTAGACCCGCGGCGCGCGACTTCTCGTGCGCGCGTTCGGTCGCGCGCTCGTCGAGGATGTTCATGCCCACGAGCTCGCGTGCGAGCTCGGCCTCGCGTGAGGCATCGGGTGTGACGACGCGCGTGACGCGTTTGCCCCAGAGCTTGCCCTCGATGGCGACCGGGCCGGCGATCGCATCGCCTTCGCCCCACCACACGCAGCCGCGGCCTTCGTCGAGCGAGTCGCCGCAGGTCGTCGAGAGCGGCTCCTTGAACTGTTTCCAGCCGGGCGTCGTGAGCTCGAGGCTGTCGATGCGGATCGGGCGCAGGAGCATCGTCGCGTCGATCGGCGTCTCGGGGATGCCGGCGCGCACGGCGATGCCGCCGGTACTCTCGGCGAGCGTGACGCCCGGGCCATGTTGATCGCGCTCGAACACGCTGAATTCGTCGACGGAGATCACGTGCACGAGCGTGCCTTCCGGCAACAGCTTCGCGAGCGTGTTGAACCGCGCGCGCAGCTCGCGCGAGAGGCGATCATCGGTGACGAGCACGACGCGCTTCGTGCCCGTCGTCTGCGCGAGCCAGCGCGCGGCCTCCATGAAGCCGGCGTCGACGTTGGAGCCGTTGCGTGGTGCGATCGCGCGCAGCTCGCGATCGAGGCGTGCGCGCGCCGTTCGTGCAGTCGTCCACGATGCCAGCAGCGGCCGCGCGGTGCGTGCGTACGAGATCAGCTGTATCTGCGTGTCGCCGGCAGCCTTGGCGTACGCCTCGACGACCTCGCGCTGTGCTTCGAGCGTCGCTGATGTCATCGAGCGCGAGCCGTCGACGAGGATCGCGGTCGCGAGATCGCGCGGGACCTCGCCGAGGCGCTGCGAGACCGCGACCTCGAGCCGCGCGATGTGCGCTTCGCCGAGATCGATTCGCGCCGCATTCGTCCCGATGCGATCGATGCCGGCCGGCCGGCGCGCGAGCTCCGCACTCGGAAATGCGATCCACAGCTCGTCGGTTTCGCCCGACGAGTCGTTGCGGCACGCCGTCGCGAGATCGACCAGCTTGCCGAACCGGCTGCGCAGATGCGGCGAGAGCACCGACTTCCATTGCACGGGCACCTGCACGTAGCGAGCATCGCGGTAGTAGCAAGTCGGCGTTTGCAGTTCGACGTCGACCATCACGGTCGCATCGCGCGGTGCTGCGAACGAGAGCTCGAGGCTCGGTCCGCGGGACTCGACGAGCAAGGCCCAGCGCTTCTCACCGAGCTTGTTGTTGATCGCGGCGAACTTCGCCTTCGCCTTCTCGGCATCGAGGAGGTCGAGTCGGTGCGCGCCGTCGGGTGCGTGCACGACGACCACGGTCGCGCGCGCTCCGTCGGGGATCACGAGCGTCGTCGTCGACATCGCGTACCCCGGGCCGCGAAACTTCACGGCGTACCGGGCGTTCAAGATCGCCGTCGTACCACGCAGCTCGCCGCTGACGTACGACGCATCGACCTCGGGATCGAATTCTTCGTCGGCATGCGCGACGCCGCCGAGCAGCGCGAGCACGACCAGCGCGCGCATCACGTAGGCTTCACGGAGAACCGCGTGATCGTGCGCGCCGGTGCGCCGGGCACGACGAGCGATGCGTTCCACAGCGCGTCTTGCACGCACGTGCGGAGGTCGGCCGACACGGCCTTCACCTCGACGTCGACGATCTCCTCGAGCGTGGTCTCGACCTCGACGTCGACGGGCTGCTCGGGCTTGCACGTCCGCACGATGCGCGCGAGCTCGATCGCGAGATCGGGCTGACCAACGAACGTGCCGGTGCCGGTGCCATGGCCGATGAGGCCGCCGTTGCAGCTACCACAAGTAATCCCGAATCCGCCACGACCCATGCCGAAGCCATCCGAGTAACCGTCGTCGCCGCCCCATGACGTGTACATCGACCACACGCTGTTCACCGCGCGTGCGGCGCGTTCGGCGAGCTTCTGCAGATCCTCCTCGAGCACGTGCATCGCGGACAGCTCGCGCACGACCTCGAGTGAGCGGCCGAGGTCCGCGCGGAGCACGCGCTCCACGCGCTCGCCCCACAAGAATCCCTCGACGACAAACGGCGACGACACCGCATCGCCTTGTCCCCACCACGTGCACTGCGAGCCCTCGGCGAACGACGTCACGACGTCCTCTTCGGTCTCGGGACACGGGTGCTCGGTCGTCAGCGCCTTCCAGCCCGGCGTGCGCACGCGAACGTGATCGAACGTGGTCGGGCGGGCGAGCAGCGTCGCGTCGAGCTTGCCGATGCGCTGATCATCGTCGCGCGGAGCATCGCCACCACGCACGCTCATGCCCTTCGTCTGCTTCGCGACGCGCGCGAGCTTCGCCGCATCGTCGCGCGCCAGTCCTTCGCCGCCGAGCGAGACGACGTGCACGAGCGTGTTCGCGGGAATCGCGTCGTCGACGGCGCGCGTGTGCTCGTCGCGCACCGTCAGATGCTCGTCGGTGAACAACAAGATGCGACGCGTCCCGGTTGTCTGATCGAGCCAGCGTCCCGCTTCGCGCAACCCCTCGGCAATGTTCGACCCATTCTTGCGCTGCATCGCGCGCAGCTCGCGCTCGATGCGCGGTGTCGCCTGCCGCGCCGTCGTCCACGATGGCAACAGCGCCCGCGCATACCGCGCGTATTCGATCACCTGGACGCGCCCGTTCGGCGCCGCGCGCAAGTACGCCGCGATCGTCTCGCGCTGCGCCTCGAGCTCCTCGGGTGTCGTCGAGCGCGATGCATCGACGACGATCGCCGTCGCGAGATCCGCCGGCACCTCCGACACGCGCCGGGCGAGGTTCAGCTCGAGCTTCACGATGTTCGTCTTGCCGAGCAGCGTCCGCCCGGCATACGTGCCGATTCGATCCGCACCACCACGCCGCTCCGCGAGCTCGCGCGACGGAAACTTCACCCAGCTCATGCCCTCCAGCTCGTGCGACCGCTCGCCACCACACGCGATTTGTATCTCCTCCGCTTCGGTCGCGCCGGTGTGCATGCTCGCGGGCAAACGCGACACCCACTCGGTCGGCGCGAGAACGTACCGCGCGTCGCGCTGAAAACACCCCGGCACCGCGACCTCCACGTCCACCACCAGCGTCGTCTGCCGCGGTACCGCCGACCAGATCGTGAAGCCGCTCGCGAACGGCTCCGCTTCGATCAACACGGCCCACCGCCGCGAACGCCCGGGTGCTGTCTCCCACAGCGCATGGAACTGCGCGCTCGCCTTGTCCGCAGCCATCAACTGCAGCTCGTGCCGCTGCCCGCCCTCGGTCACGCTCGCGACCGTGATCAGTCCGCGGCGCGGCAGCCCGAACTTGCCGGTCATATCGTTCGCCACCTTCTCGGCGCGCACGAGGTAGCGCACCGAAAACCGCGCCGTATCACCGTCGAGCCGCGGCGCCACGCGCAGCGGCTTCGGCGGCGGTGGCTCGACATATTCCTCAGCCCCAGCTCGCGCACTCACCAAGACAGCAGCCACAGCGAGGACGCGTCGCACGAACCATGGACATGCCCGCCCCGCCCACGGTTCCCCAAAATTTCGCCCTTCATGTACCGTCCGCGCATGGACCTGTTCCTGTTCCGAACGGTCGCGCCCACGGTCGTCGCCATCACATTCCTGATGGTTGTCCTCGTCCTCGCCCCGTTCTTCCTCTACCTCCTCGTGCGCTGGCGCGCGTCGAGAGACTCACTCCCCCTCCCCGACACGCAGCTCGGCCTCAAGTTCGCGCTCCACTACTTCGCGATGAGCGCGTTCCAGATCCTCCTCGCCGGCGGCGCCCTCCTCATCTACATGCTCATCAGCCCGGGCACCGCGGAAAAGGGCACGAGCGGCTACCGCGTCGCGCTCGCCCTCATGATTCCGGCCGGCATCATCCTCGCCGCCCACCTCCATCTCCTCAAGCGAACGAACGACGACTCCTTCCCATCGGTGCGCCGCCTGTTCTGGGGCTACAACATGATCATCACGGGCATCGTCGCCTTCTTCGCACTCGTCCTCGGATTCCAGGCGCTGTTCGCGAAAGGCCCCACGCTCGGCGTCGGCCACATGGCCGGCTCGATGGTCGTGGTCTACGGCGCCGCCTGGGCGATCGTGGGCTTCAAGTTCGGCCAGCTCGTCCTCGGCACGCCGCCCTCGGGCGGCCCGAGCCAGATGATCGATCCCACTCTGGCGCCTCCGATCATCCCGACGCCACCGGCGCAGTCGCACACGGGCCTGCCGTCACTCGGCGGCGGCTCGTTCCCGCCGATCGATCGCACGTAGCTCACCGTGATGTCACCGCGCGCCTCGGCGTGATCCGCGTGTGATCGCGTCCGTGCTCGGTTCACGCCGCGTTCGTGCGCGCCAGAAGATTGGTCGCCAAGACGCCAAGACGCCAAGACCGGAAAGAAGGAAGAAGATCATTTTTGAAAAGGATCCTCCTCTGCTCCCGATGGTTCCGAGCTCTGCGGCTCTGCGGCTCTGCGTCCAATCAATCCGGCACACGTCACGCCCGTGCGAATGAGCATTGAAAAGGTTCTTTGCTCTGTTCTGGTCTTGGCGTCTTGGCGTCTTGGCGACCAACAATCGGGCACACGTCATGCCCGTACGAATGAACGCAAAAAAGGTTCTTCGCGTCTTCGCGACAAACCGTCGGGGCACACGAACGATCGCGGCGCGGTTACTTCGACGGAGCAGCAGGCGGCGGAGTCATGGGCACGACCGGCGGCTCGAGCGGCGTATCGATCTCTGCCGGCGAGATCGTCTTCGGAATGAAGCGCAGGTCGAGCAGCTGCGACAGGTCGATCTCCTTCTTCAGGATGCCCGCCTTGATCGCGTACTTCATGATCGACTTCATGTCCTCGTCGGTCGGCGTGAGGTGGCGGTAGCTGACTCGATCCGGCGGCTGCGTGAGCACGAACTCGAGGAGCTTCTGGTCCTGGCGGAAGTAGGGCGCCGCGACCTTCGCCGCACCGAGGCGGTTGCGCTCGGCCCACTCGCCGGACTCCGCGATGCCGCGCACGAGATCGGCGACGACCTCGGGCTTGTCGCGGATGAGCTCTTCGCGCACGACGAGGACGCACGAGACGAAGCGCGGCCAGATGTCCTTCGCGTGATAGAGGACGCGGCCCGTGCCCGAGACTTCCGCCTTGGCGGCGTGCGGCTCGCCGACGAAGTAGGCGTCGATCGCGCCGGCGGCGAGCGCGGAAGGCATGTCGGGTGGCGCCATGTCGACGAAGTTGATCTCTTCGGGCTTCATGCCCTGGTCTTCCATCAGCTTCGTGATGACGAGGTACTGGTTCGAGAATCTCGACGGGCGCGCGAACGTCTTGCCTCGCAGATCGCGCAGGGACGTTGCGGTGGAGTTTTTTGCGACCATCACCGTCGAGCCATCGCGATGGCCGAGATAGACGATGCGGATCGGGACGCCTTGTTCGCGGAGGACCATCGCGAGCGGTGCGAGGAGGAACGTCGCGTCGAGCTTGCGGGCCTTGAGCGCCTCGACGACGGTCGCGAAGTCGGTGTAGCGCTGCGAGACGAAGCGCGTGGAGGTGGTGGTGGACTTCGTCGCGTAGTCGGTGACCGGGCACGTGAGGTGGCAAGTGACGGGAAGGAAGCCGACGCCGAGCTCGCCCTTGGCGGCGGCTTCCTGGATCTGCCACGGCTTCTTGTGCAGGAGCGTCAGCGCCGCGAGCGTGACGGCCGTGATGATGGCGAGGCGGACCTTGTACCTCATGACAGACCGAGCTCCTCCATGATGGTCTGTTCGGCGTCCGCGACGCCAGGAACACCAGATAAACGCGGCCGGCCGGGCGGGAGAGCGAGCACGCGGCGGACGTTCGCGGGGCGCGATCCGAGGACGACGACGCGATCGCCGAGCTGCACGGCCTCCTCGATATCATGCGTGACGAACACGACCGTGCGGGGTCGTTCGGTGAGCGTAGCGACCAGCTCGCGGCGCATGCGTATGCGGGTCTGGTAGTCGAGCGCGCCGAACGGCTCGTCGAGCAGGAGGATGTCGGTCTCGGCGGCGAGGGCGCGCGCGAGCTCGACGCGCTGGCGCATGCCACCGGAGAGCTGGTGGGCGTAGTGATCCGCGAACTCGGCGAGCCGCGTGATCTCGAGCCACTCCTTGACCTTCTTCGTCCGGTCGGCGGACTCGGTGCCGCGCGGGATGCCGCGATCGATGTTCTCGCGGACGGTGAGCCACGGGAACAGACCGCCGTCCTGGTAGATGGTGCGGCTCTGGCCCTTGCGCACGAGCTTGCCGCGCGTCGCCGCGATGTGCCCGCCGAGGAGTGCGAGGAGCGTGGACTTGCCGCAGCCCGACGGGCCAACGCAGACGACGAGCTCGCCGCGTTCGACGCGCAGGTCGAGACCGTCGATGACGGTGAGCGGGCCGTAGTCGAAGCCGACACCGTCGAGCGTCAGGATCGGTTCGCTCATCGCTCGAAGCCCCAGCGCACGCTCGGGATCCGCGTGAGTCGCGAGAACACGATGTCGAGCGTGATGCCGATCAGGCCGATCGTGATCATGCCGACGACGACGAGATCCATTCGCAGGCCGTTGCGCGCGTCGATGATCAGAAAGCCGAGGCCGCTGCGCACCGCGATCATCTCGGCGACGACGACGACCATCCACGCCACACCGATCGCGACGCGCAGCGCGGTCGTGAGCTGCGGCATGATCGCGGGCAGCGTGATGTTGAAGAGGACTTGCAACGGCGTGTAGCCCATGTCGAGCGCGACCCGATAGAAGACCTTCGGCACGGTCGCTGCGGCGGCGGCGGTCGCGAGCACGATCTGGAAGAACGTCGCGATGAAGATGATGAAGACGGCGATTGGATCACCGACGCCGAACCAGACGATGCCGAACGGGATCCACGCGATCGGCGACATCGAGCGGAAGAAGTTCACCCACGGCAACAGCGCCTGGCGCGTGACCAGCGAGCGAGCGATCACGAGGCCGAGCGGCACGCCCGCGAGCACGGCCATCACGAAGCCCCACGCGACGCGAAACAGCGACGCGATGACGTCATCGATCAGTCGGCCGGAGCGAATCTCCTCGCCGAACGCGTTCGCGACCGCCGGCGGCGACGGGACGGTGCCTGTCGGAAACGCGCCCACTTCGTACGCGATCCACCAGATCGCGAGCAGGACGAGGCCGGTGCCGATCGGCAGGATGTACTTCATCTCGGACCGAGCCACGGTACCGCTACAAACCTGACAATAGGCTGACAATGCGTCCGCGTATCTAGACGAGATGCACCTCCCGCTCCCCACGAAGGCCCCGTTCTCGTTTCACCAGACCCTGGCATTCGTCCGGCGCTTCCCGCCGTGTCAGGGCCAGTTCGTCGTCACGGATGACTCGCTCACGGCCGCGGTCACCATCGGTGGACGACCGACCGCGTTCACGATCCGGGGCGGCGCCAGCAGCGGCATCAGCCTCGAAGTCGAGCGCGCGGTCGATGCGCCGGCCTTGCTCGCGCGCGCCGCGCACCTCGTCGGCGCGCGCGATGACCTCGGCGAGCTGTATGCCGCGGCCGAAGGCGACCGCCACTTTCGCCCGCTGATCGAGCAGCTTCACGGGCTGCACCACGTGCGGTTCCTGACGCTCGAGGAGGTCGCGGTTTACAGCGTGATGACACAGCGCACGCCGATCGCGATGGCGGCGCGCATGAAGCAGAAGCTGTTCGAGCGCATCGGCTTGCCCGTCGTCGCGCGCGGCACGACGCTCTACGCGCTGCCGTCGATCGAGACCTTGGCCACACTCGACGGTGCGACCTATGGCGATGCGATCGGTCACGCGCGGAAAGGCGACGTGATCGCCGAGGTGGTGCGCGGCGTCGCGAGGATCGGCGAGAAGTACTTGTGCGAAGCACCGTACGAGGCGGCGAAAGCCGAGCTGCTCGCGATCCGAGGCAGCGGGCCATTTTCGGCTGCCATGATCCTGTTGCGCGGCCTCGGCCGGATGGACGAGGTCCCGCTCGCGCAGATCTTCGAGAACGAAGCGCGCGCTCTCTACGGCGACGCCTACGACGAAGCGGCGATTCGCGCACGTTATGGCCGCCAGCTCGGCTACTGGTCGTTCTACCTGAAGACGGGCGTCGCGCGGACGGCCGAGCGGAGCGTTAGTCATGCGAGCACTCCTCGTCGTCGCGCTACTCGGCGCTAATGCGTTCGCGGCTCCGCGTTACACACGTGTGCAGCCGCAGGTCTGGCCGCCGGATCGCGCGAAGCCACTCACCCCGATCGCGACGACACTCGCGCCCTCGTTGACCACGTTCACCGTGTTCGGGATGCCCGCGGTCCACGCACTCGACGAGTTGCCCGACGAACCGTCCGCGCAGCACCTGTTCGAGCACGCGATGACGGCCGCGAAGCGCGTGCACGATGCGCAGACGACCGACCCGAACCGCCACAACCAGATCCTCGTCGCGGTGAGATCGTTCAAGAGGCTCGTCGAGAACAGCGCGCTTCGCAGCTTCAAGCAGATGGACGTCGCGCTGTTTCACTACGGCTACGTGCTGCATCGCGCGAGGTATCTGAAAGAAGCGCGCGGGGTCCTCGACAAGCTTCTCAAGGACCATCCGAGCTCGCCGCTCGTCGCGACGGCGCACCTCTTGTTCGGCGACTACTACTTCGACTCGAGTCAGCTCGCCGACGCCGAGGCGCGCTATCGCCTGGTCCTCGAGCTTCCAAAGTCGCCGCTTCACGCATACGCGAGCTACAAGCTCGGCTGGGTGCAGATGCAGCAGCAGCAGTACGCTTTGGCCCTCGAGTCGATGCACCGGGCCGTGATGCAGACGCGAGGTGACCGATCGGCGCTCGCACATGCGGCGCGCACGGACTTCGTGATCGCGTACGCCGAGGCCGGCGGTGCCGACAAGGCGCTTGCCGCGTTCGAGCGGGTCGATCCGCGGTCCGCGCTCGAGCTGTACGCGCAGCTCGCCGAGCTCTACGTGACGCGCGGCAAGATGGATCGCGCGGTGTTCGTCTATCGCGATCTCGCCGCGAAGTGGCCGGCGCACGCGAGCGCGTGCACGTGGCGATCGATGGCAGCGCGCGCTCTCATGTCGATCCCGACCTCGACGGCGGCCGTCCGGTCCGAGGTCGACGCCGTCGTGAAGGTCGCCGCCGCGTCGAAGGGCGACGAGTGCCGTGCGATCGGGGCCGCGTTTCAGTCGCTCGAGACGCGGCGCTTCCTGGCGGAGGTCTCGTGGTCGCAGAGCGACTGGCACGTCGCGGCGAAGGCGTTCGGTGACCTCGCGAGCGATACCCGCACGCCGAACGACCTCGCGAAGTCAGCCGGGCTCGCGTCGGTGCTCGCCTACAAGAACGCGCTCGACGTGGATCCCGATCTCGCGAACCTCGCGAAGCGCAGCTCGCAGCGGATGACAGCACTGACGACGACCGAGACCGCGATGCTCGAGGCCCATGCGGTGTACGCGACGCTCGTCGACGAACGCGATGCCGAGCTCGCGACGATGCGCTTCGTCGAAGCGGCGACGCTGCGCGGCCACGGCGATCACGAAGCGGCGATCTCCGTGCTGGTCGAGCTCCTGCGTGCGCATCCCGACAACAGGCTGGCGCTGCGCATGCTGAGCGACTCGCGCGAAGCGCTGCGAACAGCGAAGTGAGCGAAAATCGGCAAACCCCGTGCGCGACAGCACGGCAGTCACGAAAATGCCGGCGAGCAAACGCACGCCGCCCTAGCGCGTGACACCGGAAGGCGATCTAATCTGAGTCGTGCGCCGGCTGATTGTCTTGCTCGGGCTCGTGGGCTGCGCCAGCCCCGACACGGATCGGCGCGGCGAGCCGTGGACCGAGCGGACCGCGCTGCCCGATCGCCGGCTCGAAGCGAGCGCGACCGGTGTCGGCGCGCGACTCGTCGTCATCGGCGGCTTCGTGAACGAGTCGCTGGAGATCTCGCGCGACGTGCTCCAGTACGATCCGTTCCGCGACGAGTGGAGCGTGCACCCGCTGCAGGCTCCCGAGGCCTTCACGCACGCGGCGCTCACCAGTGTCGGCGGCTCGCTGTACCTCCTCGGCGGGCTCGAAGGCAGCGCGTTCACGCCGAGTGGCAAGAGCTGGCGGCTGCGTCCGAACGCGACCACGTGGGAGGCGCTCGCCGACATGCCGATCGGGCACGAGCGCGGCGCCGCCGCGGTGGTCGTGTCGACCGGCCACATCTTCTTGCTCGGCGGCGAGATCGCCGGAGGCTTCACCGACACGATCCTCGACTACGAGATCTCGTCGAACACGTGGTCGGTACATCCGATGAAGCTCACGACCGCGCGCTCGCATGCGGCCGCGATGCGTGAAGACGACGGCACGTTCATCATCGCCGGCGGCAACGGCATCCAAGGTCCGCTCGGTGACACGTTCGCGCTGCGTCTCGACGGCATGGTCGAGCTGCGCGCGCCGATGAACATCGCACGCGGTGGCTGCGCATACGGCGTCATCTTTGGTCAGCTCGTCTGCGCGGGCGGCGAGATCGGAACCGCGGTCTCGCGGGTCGTCGAAGTCTACGATCCGACCGACGATGAATGGACCGTCCCCACGATCGGCGGCCGGTGGCTCGCGGCGATTGCCGAGATGCCGCTCGAGCGCGCAGGTGCCGCAGGTGCGATCGTGACGTCTCGGTTGTACGTCGTCGGTGGATCGCAAACGAATGCGTTGACTCCGACGAACACGCTCTACGAATTCGATCTGCTCGACACGTTGCCGCGATAAAAGCTTGGGTCGATGTAGATCGAAGCCCGCGATCGCGCGTTTGGCCACGTATGCGGATCTTCGCGACGATCACGCTCGCTCTCATGGCGATGACCACACGGGCCGATGCGTTCTGTGGCTTCTACGTCGGTGGTGCGGGCACCAAGATGTTCAACAACGCGACGCAAGTCGTGCTCATGCGTCACGGCCAGACCACCGTGCTGTCGATGCAGAACAACTATCAAGGACCGCCATCGCGGTTCGCGATGGTCATACCCGTGCCGGTTGTGCTCAAGGAAGCGAACGTCAAGACGCTGCCGCGCGAGCTGTTCGACAAGGTCGATCAGCTCGGCGCGCCGCGGCTCGTCGAGTACTGGGAAGCCGACCCGTGTAATCCCGTCGTGGACTACGGCGTCGCGTTCTCGGGCTCGACGTCGCTCGAGTCGGTCATGGTCACGGACTCGTCGAGCAGCGACGAGGAGGAGTACAAGGTCAAGATCGAGGCGCGCTTCTCCGTCGGCGAATACGACATCGTGGTGCTGTCGGCGGGCGAGTCGACCGGCCTCGAGCGCTGGCTGCGCAAGAACGAGTACGCGATCCCCGACGACGCCGCGCCGCTGCTGCGCCCGTACATCGAGCAGGGGATGAAGTTCTTCGTCGCGAAGGTCGATCCGAAGAAGGTCCGCTTCGAGAACGGCATGGCGACGCTCTCGCCGCTGCGCTTTCACTACGACAGCCCCGAGTTCGCGCTGCCGATCCGCCTCGGCCTCGCGAACTCGAGCGGCGCGCAGGATCTGATCGTCAACATCCTCGCGCCCAACACGCGCTACGAGGTCGCGAACTACCCGAACGTCACGATCCCGACGAACCTCACGCTCAAGCCGAGCGCGCGCGAGCGGTTCGCCGAGTTCTACGTCTCGTTGTTCGATCATGCGATCACGCAGGTCCCGAACGCGGTCGTCACCGAATACTCGTGGGACTCGAGCACGTGCGATCCATGTCCCGGCCCGACGCTCGATCAGAACGACCTCGCGACGTTCGGCGCCGACGTCATCTCGCAGCTCTACAAGAACGTCGATCAGTTCGGCATGACCCTCACGCGCCTGCACGCGCGCTACGGCAAGGAAGTGAAGAACGATCTCGTGTTCCGCGCCGTGCAGCCGATCGCGGGCGGCCGCGGCACGCCAGATCAACAAGGTCAGCTCGACACCAAGGTCGCGAACGAAGGCGTCAACAACTTCCAGGGCCGCTACTCGATCCTCCATCCATGGACCGGGTCCGTCACGTGCGAGAAACCGCAGCGCGGCGTATGGGGCGGACCGCCGGGCGGCGCGCAGCAGCAGGCGATCGCGGGCAAGAACCTCGCGTTCGCGCCGCGCGGCAAGCTCGAGCTCGCATCGGTGCTCGCGCAGTCGGCGCCGAGCGTCGGCCCACTCGCGAGCACGGAGCGGCGGCTCCCGCTGCCGATTCGCCAGCCGCAAGGTTGTGGCTGCGCGGCGGGCAGCGGCGCAGGTGCTGGTGCATTCGCGCTGTTGCTCGGATTCGTGCTGCGACGTCGTCGGCGCTCTTAACCTCGCGCACGCGACCCGTGTCTCTCCTACCAGTCCGTCAGGAGAGACCATGCGAAACCCTTGGAAGCCTACGTCGTTCATCTTCGCCGCCCTGTTTGCCGCTTCACTCGGCATGAATGCAGCCGGCGCTGACCGCCAGCCGCTGATGCGTGATGCGCTCGCGAGCCTCAGGTCCGCAGCGTCGTCATTGAAGAATGCCTCGCACGACAAGGGCGGTCATCGCGCGAAGGCGCTCGAGCTCACGAATTCGGCCATCAATCAGGTCGAAAAAGGCATCGCGTTCGACAACAAACACTGAACGCGTCACGATGCGCGCATGCAGCGCATCGGGCCTGTCCTTGCGGCGTTCTTTGGCCCCGGCGTCGCACAGGCGCTGGTCTCGCGTCGGCGCACGGCGATCGTCTTCGTCGCAGCATTTGCGGGCGCGCTACTCGCGCTCGGCGTCACGATCTACGGGCTCGCCGCGGCGCTCGGGATCTGGGCGGCGTCGATCGTCGACATGATCATCTTCGTGGCGCGCACGCCGACGCCACCGCGCACGCGCACGCTCGAGGCCGCGATCTTCTGGGGCACACTTGTCGTCGTCGCGGGGCTCACGAAAGGCTTCATCGCCGAGGCCTTCATGTTCCCGTCGAGCTCGATGTTGCCGACGCTCGAGGTCGGCGCCCACGTATTCGCGAGCAAGCGCGGCACGCCGGGGCGCGGCGACGTGATCGTGTTCGATCATCCGTGCGGTCCGGCGCAGTACGGCAAGCGCATCGTCGCGCTCGAGAACGACACCGTCGAGCTGCGCTGCAATGTGCTGTTCATCAATGGCAAGCGCGTGTCGACCGAGCTCGTGCGCGCGAACGACAGCTATGCCGACTTCCACGACTACGACCAGACGTCGTTCCGGCGCAACGCGAGCCGCTATCGCGAGACGCTCGACGGTAGGACGTACGAGATCTTCGATCGCCCTGATCGGCCGGAGCAGGGCGTTGCGGATCAGAAAGACTTTCCGCAAGACAACGCGCCCGATTGCCACACGCACGCGAACACGCTGATGGGCGGCGGACCGACGAAGCAGAAGGCCGGCAAGATCGTGGACACGCGGCCGCCCGACGTACCCTGCGAGCCGCATCGTCACTTCGTCGTCCCGTCCGGCCACGTGTTTGTCCTCGGCGACAACCGCTCGAACTCGAATGACTCGCGGTACTGGGGCGCGGTTCCCGTCGAGGGCATTCGCGGGCGCGTGATCGGAATCTGGCTCCCGCTCGCGCACTTCGGGCCTATAGACTGAGCGGATGCGGATCCTGCTGGTGCGGCACGGCGAGTCGATGGGCAACGTCGACCCGACCGTGCACGCGACGACGGCGGATCACGCAGTGCCGCTCTCGGAGCTCGGGCACGACCAAGCGCGCGAGGCCGGCCGCCACATCGCGCGCTACTTCGAGACGACCGCGCCCGACGAGAAACGCCACGTGCGGCTGTGGCTGTCGCCGTATCGCCGTACCCGCGAGACCGCCGATGCGCTCTACGAAACCGCGGGTGTTTGGGTCACCGATCGCGTCGAGCACATCCTGCTGTGCGAGCAGCAGTTCGGGCTGTTCGACGGGCTCACCGACGCGCAGATGCGCGAGAGGTTTCCGCACGAGAAGTCGTACTTCGACCTGCAGTGCCGGTTCGGCGGGAAGTTCTGGGCGCGCATGCCGCAAGGCGAGAGCCGCTTCGACGTCGCGCAGCGCATCCATCAAGCGTTCGGTACGTTCCAGCGCGATGCCGTGCAGCACGGAATTCGTGACATCGTCGTGATCTGTCACGGCGTGACGCTGCGCGCCTTCGTGATGATGTGGTGTCACCTCTCGCCCGAGTGGTTCGAGTCCGAGCCCAATCCGGCGAACTGCGCGGTCCGTCTGATCGACCACGGGAGGGATCGCGGATACCTGTTCGCCGGGTTTCCGAGGAGCTAGGGTCTCCGTATGGCGTGTCCGAAGTGCACGACGGAGACCACCGACGACCGGTGGTGCGCCGAGTGCGAACGCGCGTACGACACGTGGTCGCGCCGGCACGCGGCCGACATCATCTGGCCGCTGATGGCGGGCATGGTGATCTTGACGTCGACGGCCGTCGCGTTGCCGCTGCTCGGCATCGATTGGATCGCCGCCTCGATCGGTGTGTTCACCGGCTTCGGCACGCTCCTCGGGCTGCATCGCGCGAATCGGCGACGACGCCGCCGCCAGTTCCTGCGCGGCGCCGCGATGCCGCGCGCGTATCTCACCGACGGTAATTCGTGAGCTTCCGGCGCTGCGATCGGTTAGCCCCGAATGATCGTCGGACCGATCGCGTCGTCACTCGTCGCTGCGAGCGGACGCTGTTCTGACTTGCCGGGCATGATCACTTGCTGGTCGCCCGTCGCGACGGCGGGTGCGGGCCGCGCGGGCTGATATTCGTCCCACCACGTGCGCGCCTTGGCGGGCGTCCACACATGCTCGTCGGGAATCGGGATCTCGCGCAGCTTCGCGGCGAGCGCGCGCGCGTTTGCGGGGCGCTGCTCGGGCTCCTTCTCGAGACACGAGACGATCGCGATCTCGAGCTCGACGGGACACCAGCCGCGCATCGCATCACGCAGCGACGGCACCGGATCGTGGAGGTGCTTGTGCAGGATCTTCGCTTCGGCGCCCTCGACGCGCTTGAAGACCTCCTTCCCCGCGAGCAGCCACCACGCGACGCAGCCGAGCGCGTAGAGGTCTGCGCGGCCGTCGAGCGGCGTGCCGAGGATCTGCTCGGGCGCCATGAAGCCGGGCGTGCCGAGCATCGCGCCGATCTGCGTGAGCTTCGGCGTGCCGAGCGACTCGCCGATCGTGACGGTGGCGCGTTGCTGATCGATCGGATCCGCAGCGGTGTGGACGATGCCAAAGTCCAGGAGCTTGCAGATGTCGACCTCGTCGGCGGCGCGCGAGACGAACAGGTTCGGCGGCTTGATGTCGCGATGCAGCAGGCCGGCGTCGTGCGCTTCGGCGAGCGAGCTACACGCTTGCGTGAGGATCTGGATCACGCGCGCCGCCGGTTGCGGTCCGTAGCGCACGACGAGTGATTCGAGATCGAGACCGTCGAGCAGCTCCATCACGTAGTAGAAGACGCCGGCCTCGGTGATGCCGAAGTCGAAGATCTCGATCGTGTTGCGCGACTTCATCGACGCGAGCGTCTGGGCTTCTCGGCGGAAGCGCTCGCGGATTTCGCCGACAGCCTCGGGATCACCGTCGAGCGCCTCGGCACGGATCAGCTTGATCGCGGCCGAGCGCGCGAGCAGCCGGTGCTCCGCACGCCACACTTCGCCCATTCCGCCGGCGCCGAGCCGCGCGACGAGCTTGTAGCTGCCGAGGTCGCGTGCGCGCCGTTCGGCGGTCCGCGCTTCCTCCTTCGACGCCGCGACTTGCCGGCGCATGCGCACGAGGTTCCACGCGAGGACCAGCGCGATGCCGACCGCGACCGCGAGGGCACCGGCACTCGCGATCGCGCTCGAGCGCTCGAGCTTCCTCGTCGGTCCGAGGAGCGTGCGCACGGGGACGATCGTCGCGACGTACCAGTCGAGCGGGACGGTCACGCCGGCGCGTACGCCGCCGATCGGCGCGACGGACGCGAGGTACGCGCCGTCGCTGGTATCGAGCTCGAGGAAGCGCAGCTCCGGAGACGCTTTCTCGGCGAACAGCGCGGCGAGCGCCGGGTCCTTTAGGTCCGTGTGCTTCAGCAAGCGATCTCCGACGTCGAGCGTCGCTTGAGCCAGAGGATGGGCCAGGATCACTCCATCGCCCGCGTAGAGGATGGACCGCGCTTCGTCGAGCATCGGCTTGGCGACGTAGCTCGACAGCGCGTTGATATCGAAGTCCACGGTGAGCACGGCCTTCAGCGCATCGCCTTCGTAGACCGGCTCGGTGCACGTGATGCCCGTCTCGTGGCTGAGGAAGAACGTGTACGGCGTCGTCCACGCACGCGCCTTGGTCTTCGTCGCGAGCGCGTAGAACGGACGCTTGCGCGGATCGTAGTCGGTGACCTTGTCGCGCAGCGGCTCGAGCTTGCCGCCTTTCACGAGGAACCAGCGCACCTGCGTGCCCGTTGGTGTGATGCGGCTCTCCTGGACTTCGATGACCTTGTCGCGCGTGTAGTTCGCCTGGAAGAACGAACCGTCGCTGTCGAAGCTGATGCTGACGTACGAGACGCCGGGTCGCGCGACGACGAGGTCGTGCAAGCGCAGCAGCAGATCGTCGACGGGGCGTGCAGGATCCGCGAGCACGCGCACGCGCTCCATCAGCGGGCCCGCTTGATCGAGCGCGAATGCGACGTCGGCTTGCACGCTGCGCGCTTGTTCGTGCAGCTGCTTCTTTGCCATCGACCACGACGCGCTCTGCGTCGCGTCGCGCCCGACGAGCAAGATGCCGAGGCCGACGGAGATCACGAGCAGCGGCACCGTGATCAAGACGCCGATCGGCGACGCGAGCGCTCGCGCGAGACGCACCGCCGGCTGTCCCGCCGCGGAGTCTTTACTGCCGCGCGAGAACCAGCCGGTTCTAGCCACGGCTCTCGTACACCAGGCGCGCGGGCAATTCGAATGCGGTTAGAAAGCCGCCCTTGCCACACGCGGTATCGAGGCCGATGCATGCGGGACCGGCCCACAGATCCTCGGGATCTTCCGGCGTGTGCGTCGACAATTCGTTCGGCAACGTGCGCGTCGTGGTGTGGCCGAACACGACGAGCTTGCCGCGATAGTTCGCGAAGAAGTCGCGATCGCGAAGCCACAGCAGCGCGCGCGGCGGCTGCACGTCGCGTGGATGAGGAAACGAATCGCCGGTGCGCTTGATGCCGGCGTGCACGTAGATCGCGTGATCGTCCTCGTAGAAGAACGGCAAGCCGCGCATCCACTCGACGACGTCGTCGGGGATGAACTTGCCGGTGAGCATCGCCGCCATCTCGTCGGGAGAGCCGAGCTCCTCCTCGCCAGGTACCGGCGCGCCGGTGAACGAGCGGTAGCACTCGAGGCAACCGTTCGAGCGCGGGAAGATGAACTCCGGCCAGCCCTTCTCGATCACCTGCAGCCACGCGTCTTCGTGATTGCCACGTAGCGTGACGATGCGCGCAGGCGATTCCGCCGCGAGCTTGCGGACATAGGCGACGACTCCCGCGGAGTTCGGCCCCCGATCCACGAAGTCGCCGAGGAACACCACAGTGTCCGTCGCTACAAGCGTCGGCAAACGCTCGAAGAGCTTCTCCAAGGCCTCAAGATCGCCATGGATATCGCCGATGGCAAAGGTCCGACCCGACACCTCGCTACTGTAGTGTAGGAATGGTCGACGGATCGCTTTCAAAGTGCCGGTTCTCGCAACGAGCACGCTGCCGACATTTCGCTGCGTTGCCGTGGCACGAACCGTGGAATCATAGAGCGCCATGACGACTCGCCTGCTGGCCGCCGCGTCGATTGTTCTGCTGCCCACCATCGCTCTCGCGCAAGCGCCGGGCAGTTACTACGCGCAGCCGCCCGGAGAGACCGCGCCCGTCGCGCCGGTCGTCGTCGTCCAGCCCGCGCGCCAGATCGAGCCGATGGCGGATCGCTTCGCGGTCAACCTCAACCTCGGCGGCTTTTCGGTCGCGCCGGAAGATGCGCCCGAAGGCAGCGAGACGAACTTCAGCCTCGCCGAGCTGCAGCTTCGCTTCCGCGCGACGCGCCGCCTCGAGATCCTGCTCGCATTTGCGGGTGGTCGCCAGCAGCTCGACAACGAGGAAGAAGGCGACCTCGCGATGGACCAGGTCACGCTCGGCCTGCGCTTCAACTTCCGTCCCGCGCATCACTGGAACTGGTACCTGATGGCCGGCTTCGGCTCGACGCTGATCGCACCGCACGACACGCCCGAGGAGTTCCGCGAGGACATGCGCCGCGGCCACGCCGTGTTCGGCATCGGTCTCGAGCATCGCTGGCAGCACTTCGCGCTGTCGGCCGAGCTCCGCGGCGTTGCCGTCGAGAAGAAGGAAGATATGTACGAGACGCTGCCGGTCGACGGCGCGCCCGCGACGCTGATGGACGGCCGCGAGCTCGGCGGTGGTCAGTTCACCATCGGTGGTTCGTACTACTTCTAGTGCGCCGCGCGGCACTGCGCCGCGAGCTGATGCCACACGTTGCGCGAGAGCGTGTCGCGAATGTCATTGAGTCGCCGGCCGCGCAGCCGCTCGCAGCGCTCGAATGCGGCAGCACCCCGCGCTGACTCGCCATCCGGGATCGCGGCGAGGATGTCGGCGAGCGCCTCGGGCTTGGTGACCGCCTCGAACGTGTGTTCCTTCGCGAGCTCGGCGGCGGTGCCGGCGAGCTGTGATGCTGGAACGCCGAGCCGCGCGAGTGCGATCGACAACTGCGAGTCGGGTGGCACGTCGGGAAGCTTGGCGAGCAGACGATCGCGATCGGCGGGCGTGACCGCGACGAGCGCCGCCGGATCGTCGGCGAGCTCGAAGGCGGCATCGAACGCGATCCGTGCCTGCGTGCTCGTGACGATCTCCTCGACGAGGACGGCGGCGCGCGCGGCTGGCGTCTGCGCGGCTGCGTAGCGACGAAGTGCCCCGAGCAGCGCCTTGTCGGCAGCCGGGAACGAGTCGTAAGCCGCGACGAAGCCGCCTTCGTTCGTGAGGAAGATGATGCCGGTGCCGCGGAGGTGCGGCGTGCACGCGGTGTGTCGGCCGCCTCCGATGCCGAGCGGGATCGACTTGGCGGGCATTCCCTTGAGCATTTCGATCACGGCGATCGCGAGCTTGCCGCCGGGTGCACGTACGCGACCGTGCGCGACCGTGGCCGCGTGATCGAAGCGACGGAACACCGAGGAGTACGGAATCCTGCACGCGTCGGCGGGGGGCGATGCGAACAGCAGCACGAGGACGAGGACTAGTTTTTCCATCGCAGCACGTCGATCGTCGCGGGTGATTGGCCGGAGAGCGGCTCGATCAAGAGGCGCGGGTGACCCATGTGGATCACGAGGTCGAAGCCGTCGAGCTTGCCGTCGGCGGCGCCTTTGCTGGGTCCGTCGGGATCGGACTTGTCTTCCCACAGTGCCGCGACGTGATCGAACGCGCGTGGTGTGTGCCCGCGCAGCTGGCCGCCGTAGTCGATGCGGATCAGGTCGCCTGGCTTCACACCTGCGATCTCCGTCGTCGGCATGCCGCGCTCGTCGATCTCGATCGCAGCGGCGATCGTCTTCGCATACGCCGGCAGACCGGCGACGTTCGTGTACGCGAGCCGCGCTCCCTTGCGGCGCATCGCGCCGACCATGACGTCCGCGCAGTCCGCGCCCGTGAAGCGCTCGGTCTGGTGATTCTTGCCGCCGCCCGCCGAGCCGAGGACTTCGGGCACGAGCAGGTACGACGAGAGGAAGCCGAGGAACGAGTCGTCCTGGCGAATCGAGACGCGATGGACGTTCGGCAGCAAGCCGAACGCGTCGGCCGCTTCGGTGCCGGGCGTCGCGAGCGTCTGACCGTCGAGCTCGACCTCGGCCTTGTAGCGAAGCGTGCCGAGGCCGGGCACCTGTTGCGCCTTGGGATCGGCGGTCGCGATCACGGCGGTGATCGGCTTTTCGTCGCGCCACGCGTGCACGACGCGCTCGAAGTATTCGATCGAGTCGTAGCCGAGCCACTTGCCGAACGTCTTCGGCTCGAGCGAGACGTTCGAGTAGAAGTCCGCGGTCGTGCCGTTCACCGCCGGCTTCACCGTGCGAAAGCCGTGCGGCTCGATGATCGACCACTGCACGCGCGCGCCCTCGAGCGGCTTGGTCGCGCGCTTCCTGCCCGCGAGCTTGACGCTCTGGATGCTGTCCGGCGCGCGGACCGTCTTGCCGTCGACGATGACCACCGCGAGCTCGACCGTTTGATCGATGCGGCCTTCGGTCGGGGCGTCGGTCCACGGGCCGTTATCCACGCGGCCCACGATCACCGGGACGAGGACCAAAAGCGCGAGCATCCCAAGGGATGCGCCATCAGTCGCCGCGATGCAACTACGGTGCGTCGACGGCCGCTTGCACGGCAGCCTCGACCACTTTTGCGAAGCGCGCACGCACGCTGTCGTCGAACTGCGTCGTGTAGGGCAAGTGGATGAAGCCGGCGCGCTTCCCGGTGCCGATGTTCAGAAACATCGTGTTGTTGCAGATGTAGCGGCCGGGGTCGGTCGACATCGCGGGGGATTCGCCGATCAGCTGGAGTGCGTCTTCGATCGCGTCGAGTGGCAGGCGCGTCGCGCGCGTCGCGGGCGCAGCCTCGTCGATCTCGACCGCGCCGCGAATGACGCCGCGGTTGTCGGGCACGCCACCCGCGATCTCGCCGGTGTCCTGCAGGTTGTAGGCAGTCCGCTCGAGCGCGATCTGTCCGCCACCTTGGCCGAAGCTGATCACGACGTCGGGATTGCAGCGCTCGATCACCTCGACGATCGCCTGCGGCGCGAGGTCGTATTCGACCGGCAGCACGAGGCGCATCACCTGCGCGCCGCGCAGGTTCGCCGGATTCATCGACGTCACCGCGACGGCCGAGACGTTCTCGTGCCAGCCATCGGCGGGGAACGGCTGGAAGCCGGTGATGAAGACCTTCTTGCCGTTCGCGTCGCCTTCGAACTTGCACGGCGCGACGGCCCTGCGGAGCTGCACGCGCGATGCGTGTCCGCTCGTGCGCACGGCGAGCTCGGTGACCTGCGCGCGTGTGGGGAGCAGATCGCCGACCTTCGCGTGGATCAGCGTGCGGAACGACGTCGTCTCGCGCGTCGCCTTGCCCTGCGAGATCAGCTGCTCGAGACGCGGCTTGATGTCGACGGCGTCGGCCTCGAGGCGCTCGAGCTTCCTGCCCTGCGGGACCTCGAACGTGATCGTGTCGGTGTCGGCGTAGACGCCGGAGCCCGGCGCGACGACGAGCCCGAACTTCTTCGGAAAGATCTCGAGGTAGTCGAGCTCGATCCGCGCGTTCTGCAGCGGCTCGACGCGCACGGCGGCGAGGTTGCCGAACGTATTCTGGTTGACGGCGAGATCGAGCCACGTGCGGCGACCGTTGAGCTGCGAGACCGTGAGCGTCTTCGTGCCGAGCTCGCTACCGCCCGTGTTGATCATCGTGATCTTCACGATCGCGCCGCGCGATGGCGCCGAAGTCACGCGGAGGCGCGCGTTGACGACGAGCTCGCCGCTCATCGCGCCATCGGGGATCTGAAAGTCACACGAGCGTGACAGCGCCTGACCGCCACACACGGCTTCGGCCTCGAGGACCTTCGCGTTCAGCGGGTGACCGGCGGCGTCGAACTTGCCGTCGAGGAAGTCGCGCAAGAGCCCTTCGTTGGGATTTTCGGTGGCTTCAGGTGCATCGGCACAACCAACGAGTGCAAGGAACGGGAGCAGGCGCTTCACGACCACAGGTACAGCAGTGGGCATGCCACGATCGGGACCTGACATCGCGCGGAGTTGCGATGTGGTGGCTACTCCGCTAGCCGGCTAGTGCTCGGCTTTGGTCCACACCGCGAGCTCGACACCCGATGGGTCGGCGAAGTGAAACCGCCGGCCGCCGGGGAACTCGTGCTTCTCGGTGATCGATCCGCCCGCCGCGATCACCGCACGTTCGCTCGCCTCGAGATCGTTCGAGTAGATGATCGCGAGCGTCCCGCCGCGCCCCGCTGGTTGCTCGACCTTGCGAAGCCCGCCCGACAGTCCCGCCTCGAGGATGTCCGCGTAGTCCTCGCCCCAGTCCTGAAACTTCCAGCCGAATGCGGTGCCGTAGAACGACTGCGCCGCCTTCATATCCGTCGTCGGGATCTCGATGAAGTCGAACGTGTGATGCCGCATCCCCCCCGACTATCGCGCTACGGCGCGCCGCACGCGAGCCACTCGGCAAGCTGATCGCGTGAAAGCTCCGGAGGATCGTCGGGGCCCGGCGGCATCGTCACGTTCGGTCCCGCGGAGCGAATGAAGATCCGCTTCGCGTGTTTCTTCACCTGATCGTGGGTGTCGAACTTGTAGCCGCTCGGTGCGCCGGCCTTCGACGTCGAGTGGCAGATGTTGCAGTGCTCGCCGAGGAACTGCTGACCGAACGAGTCGTACGTCAGGGTCGTGCCTTGCGGAGGACACGTCATGTCCTCGATCTCGAGCGGATCGTCGGCGCACGCAACGAGCGCGACGAGGATGGCTGCGCGCATCACTTGCCCTTCTTCGAGGAGAACTCGCGCGTGACGCCGAGGGAGATGCCGACGCTCTGCATCCAGAGCGGTCCGCGTTCTTCTTCGCCGAAGTACGTGCCGTCGATGTCGAGCGCGAGGTACATGTCGCCGCGGTGCAGCTTCGCGATCGGCACCGCGAGCTGAAACCCGGTGCGCGCGGCCATGCGATGGCGCATCCCGTCCGCGACGCCGAACAGCGAGGCGACCGGCTGGCGCTCGATCGCCTCCATCGTCTCCTCGTGCTGGTGGACGAAGCCGAGCGATGCACCGAGCCAGACCGGACCCGCCTCGTGGCGCAACGTCAGGTTCAAGCTGTAGTAGCTCATGTAGCGATCGTCGATCTGCGCGTAGTGCTCCTTGCCGACGAACGACGCGCCCACCCAGTCGGTGAACCACCAGCCGACTTGCAGGGTCGGACCGCCGCCCGCGTCGCCGGACCAGGCGGTATGGGTGCCCTGGAGGCCGAAGTTGAGGTCGAGCTCGCCGGCGGCGGCGGGACTCCCGAGCAAGAGCGTGAGAAGGACGGACGTTTTCAGCATGCCCGCGCATCTGGCAATGAACGCGCCGCGAACTCCCGTTCACGCCCCGTCAGGCCCGCGCTTCGCTGAGTCTCCGTCGGTGTGGAGATCCGCGGCGTGGGTGTCGTGAGAAGCTACGCAGCGATGAAAAACGGGAAAGCTCGGATCGCCGAGCTCGCGAAGCTGCTCAAGAAGTACAAGGACGCCTACTACAACGATCAGCCGCTCGTCAGCGACGCCGCGTACGACGCGCTCGAGGACGAGCTGCGCGAGCTCGACCCCGAGCACGCGCTGCTGAAGTCGGTCGGGTCGCCCGCCGCGCCGACCGCGTGGGAGAAGGCGAACCACGCCATCACGATGGGCTCGCTCAACAAGGCCGTGAACGAGGACGAGTTCCGGCAGTGGGCACAGCGCTGCGACGAGCTCGGCAAGAAGGACAAGCTCAAGACGATCACGAACGACCTGTTCGTGACCGAGAAGCTCGACGGTCTCTCGCTCGCCGTCACCTACGACAAGGGCAAGCTCGCCGACGCGATCACGCGCGGAGACGGTCAGGTCGGCGAACGCATCCTGTCGAACGCGTGCCGCATGAAGGGCGTGCCGCAGAAGCTGAAGTCGCCGGTCTCGCTCACCGTGCGCGGCGAGATCATCCTGCGCCTCAGCGACATGAAGAAGGCGTTCCCGGGCGCTGCGAATCCGCGGAACCAGGCGTCGGGCACGAGCAAGCGCCTCGACGGCAAAGGCTGCGAGCACCTGACAGTGTTGTTCTACGACCTCGATGGCGAGGACTACCCGACCGAGGTGAAGAAGATCGCGCGGCTCAAGGCGCTGGGCCTCGAGGTTCCGAACAGCAAGGCGACGGACCTCGATGGCGCGCTCGCATTGCACGCCGAATATCACGCGACCAAGCGCGCGAAGCTCGACTACGAGATCGACGGCCTCGTCGTGCGCGCGAACGACGTGCATGCGCAGCACATGCTCGGCGAGCTCGGCAATCGCCCGCGCGCGGCGATCGCGTTCAAGTTCGCTTCGCAGGCGAAGGTGACGAAGCTCGTCGATATTATCTGGGAGACGGGATCCTCCGGGCGCGTGACGCCGGTCGCGATCGTCGAGCCGGTGGACCTCGCGGGCGCGGTCGTGCGGCGGGCGTCGCTGCACAATGCGTCGAACGTGACGGCGCTGGGGATCGGGATTGGGGATGAAGTGCTCGTCTCTCGACGCAACGACGTCATCCCGTACGTCGAGGAGGTCGTGACGAAACATGCGAAGAAGCCGGCGAAGGCGCCGACCGCATGCACGACGTGCAAGAGCACGCTCGAAAAGGTGGGCGAGTACCTCTCGTGCCGCAACATCGAGTGCCAGGCGCTCGTCGAGGGCCGCATCCAGAACTGGATCGATGCGATCGGCGTCCTCGAGTGGGGCGACAAGCTGATCACCCAGCTCGTCGAGGCCGAGCTCGTCGCGGAGCCGGCGGACCTCTACAAGCTCGAGGCGAAGCAGATCGCGAACCTCGAACGCCGCGGCATGATCATCGCGCAGAAGGTGCTCGACAACTTGAAGGCGCAGCTGCCGCTCTCGTTGCCGAAGTTCCTCGCCGCGCTCGGCATCGAGAACTTCGGCCTGCAGACGGCGAAGGCGATCGTGTCTGCTGGGTTCGATTCGATCGAGAAGGTCCAGGCCGCGAAGTACGAGGAGATCGCGGCGCTGCCGGGTGTCGGCCCGTCGAAGGGCAAGGCCGTCGTCGACGGGATCAAGGCGCGCAAGGCCGAGATCGGGCGCTTGCTCGCCGTTGGTGTGGTGCCGGTCAACAAGGCGAATGCGGGCCCGCTCGCAGGCAAGACGTTCTGCTTCACCGGCGCGCTCGGCCGTCCGCGCAAGGAGCTAGAGAAGATGGTCGAGGAGCGCGGCGGTGCGCTGCTCTCCGGCGTGACGAAGGATTTGCACTACCTCGTGATGGCGGATCCGGGCTCCGGGTCGAGCAAGGCGCAGAAGGCGAAGCAGTACGGCACCGAGTGCATCGACGAGGCGCAGTTCATGGCGATGGTCGAAGCGATCGCGCACGCTCACGCGAAGAAGACGACCGGCAAGACCAAGCGCGCTTAGCTCACCAGAGCTCGATCGTCCCGCTACCGAGCTCCATCGTCTGACCGCTGACGTAGATGCCGGTCTCGTCGACGCGCAGGCCGAGGCGCGACGGGCGCTGTACTGCATCGCCCTGGCGCAACGACACCGTGATCGGGCTCTTGCCCTTCGCCAGCAAGTAGCCGCCGAGGTTCGCGCACGCCGAGCCGGTCGCGGCGTCCTCGATCACCGCGCCGTTCGACGTGAAGAAGAAGCGGACGGTGTGCTCGGGCGTGTCGCTCGCCCACAGATATGCCATCGCCTCCTGGCGCGCCGCCGAGAAGCCGTACTTCTCGATCAGCACCGGGTCGGCCTTCGCGCGGCGCACGAGCTCGCTCGAGCGGATCGGGATGACGAGCTGCTCGACGCCCGTGTCGACCCACAGCGGCTCGCCGACGGCATCCTCGGGGAGCGACAGCATGCGGGCGAGGTCCGCCGGCGGCGCCTCGACCGGGCGCGTCTTGGGCGCGTACGCCACTTTCAGCGTGTAGCCGTTCGCATCGCGCGCGACCGCGACGAGGCCGGCCTTCATCTCGAACGTGATCACATCGCCGGCAACAACGCTCGCGGTGCCCAGCGTCGGGTGACCGGCGAACGGCATCTCGTAGCCGGGCGTGAAGATGCGGACGTGGGCGGTGGCCTGTTCGCTCGGCAACACGAACGTGGTCTCCGATAGGTTCATCTGTCGCGCGAGCGACTGCATCTGTTCGGTGGTCAAGCCGCGGGCGTCCTCGAACACGCACAGTGGATTTCCCGAGAAGCGGTCACCGTCGACGGTGAACACGTTGACGATACGGAAGGCGTAGCGCGGCATGTCCCGTGCTGTACTCCTCGCGTCACGAGTGGGCAAGCACGGATGGCGCGGCAGTGGCCCCGCACAGCTGATAAGCTGATCGTCGTGCCGGCCACCGTTGTCGACGCTGTTCAGAGCCCGCTCCCGTGCGCGTGTAACTGCCACGAGGTGCTGTCGCTCGAGGAGCGCACGGCCGGCATCGAGGCGCTGTATCGGTTCGACGATGCGATGCGCGGCTGGGGCCAGACCGTGATCTGGGATCTGGCGGCGCCGACGTTGTGGCGTATCCAGCAGCAGCTCGGCGATGTGAAGTGGGTCGCCGTACGGGACAACGGCTGTCTGCACAGCCGATTGCTCGGGTTCTGCGTGCACGAGCTGATTCACGCCGTGAGCGGCGACGCGTCGCTGCCGAACTACGGGACGCCGGTCGGCTTGCCATACGGCGTGCCCGAAACCGTCGCGCCTGTCGACGAGGCGGCGTTTCTGCATCCGTTCAACCAGAACGAAGCGCGTGCGTGGGTCGGTCTGCAGCCGGTGGGTTGGCGCGTGTTCGGCGTCGAGTGGCAACTGTTGCCGGCGCGCGACGTCGGGACCTACGGCTTTGTCGGCGGCAACTCGCTCTGCGATGTGCCCGAGGGATACCGCCGCGTGCCGCACTTCGACAGCACGCATCATCAGCGTCGTTACTACGCGATGGCGCGCAAGCTCGAGGATGAAGCGCGCGAGTGGTTCACCGAGGCGAAGCTCGACGAGATCGCGGCGAAGTTCGAAGCCGCCGAGAAAATCGGACGCGAGTCGAGGCCCGTGAAGTTTCCACCCGCGCGCGAGATGGCGCGGCTCAAGCCGAAGAAGCCAGGACGCAACGATCTCTGCGTGTGTGGCTCGATGCGGAAGTGGAAGCAGTGCTGTGGCGCGCAGGTCGAAGTCTGACGCCGTCGCGCCCGTCGCACGCGGTCGCAGGCGAAGTCGATCGAAGTCGGCGCTAGGATGCGCGCATGCGAACCGTGCTCGTCGCTGGCTGCTTCGCTCTCGGGTGTAGCTCACCAAACAAACCACCGAGCACGGCGCCGGAACCGACGCTCACCACGGCGGCACCACCCGTCGATCGACCCGGCGGACTCGTGCCGCCGCAACCGACGCTACGTCTACCGCGGAACTTCTTGCCGACCGCGTATGACCTGAAGCTCGACATCGATCCGTCGAAAGCGAAGTTCCAGGGCGTCGCGGCGATCACCGGTAAGGTGAGCGAGAAGTCGAGCGTGATCTGGCTGCACGGCTTTCACCTCGAGACCAACGGGGCGGTCGCGAAGGGCGCGGCGGGCGAGATTCCGCTGGAGGTGACGCCGAAAGGCGAAGACCTGCTCGAGCTCCGCGCGCAGCAGCCGCTCGACGCCGGCGTCTGGACGATCCAGATCGCATACACGGCCGAGCTCGATCCGGTGAACACGACCGGCGCGTTCAAGCAGACCGTCACCGGCAAGACGTACGTGTTCACGCAGCTCGAGGCGCTGTTCGCTCGCCGCGTGTTCCCTTCGTTCGACGAGCCGAACATCAAGGTTCCGTTCACGCTCGCGCTGCGCGTGCCGAAGGCGCTCGTCGCTGTCGCGAACACGCCGATGACGAAAGAGACCGCCGACGGCAACATGAAGGTCGTCGAGTTCGCGCCGACGAAGCCGCTGCCGACGTACCTCGTCGCATTCGGCATCGGCCCGTTCGAGGTGATCGACGCCGGCAAGAGCAAGCGCGGCACACCGGTGCGCATCGTGACGCTCGCGGGGCGCGGCGCGGACGCGGCGTATGCAGTGCAGACCACGGCGCGCATCCTCGACGCCACGGAGGACTACTTCGGGATTCCGTATCCGTACGAGAAGCTCGACATGTTGACCATCCCGCTCACGGTCGGGTTCTCGGCGATGGAGAACGCGGGCCTCATCACCACCACCGAAGCCGACATGCTGATGGATCCGAAGCAGCCGTCGCAGGCGCGCAAGCTCGACTGGTTCGGCACCGCCGCGCACGAGATCGCGCACCAGTGGTTCGGCAACTACGTCACGCCCGAGTTCTGGGACGACATCTGGCTCAACGAAGGCTTCGCGACGTGGCTCGGCTCGAAGATCACGGCGAAGCTCGAACCCGCGTGGCGCGGAGATCAGCAGCTCGTCTCGCTGGTCCACGCCGCGCTCGACGCCGACTCGATCGTCAGCGCGCGCAAGATCCGCCAGCCGATCGAGTCCGTCGGCGACATCCACACGGCGTTCGATGGCATCACGTACTTGAAGGGCGCGAGCGTCCTGCGCATGATCGAGAGCTACGTCGGCGAGGACGTGTTCCAGCGCGGCATTCGCGAGTACATGGCCGGGCGCGCGTGGGGCAACGCGACGTCGGCCGATTTCGTTGCATCGATCAACAAGGCGTCCGTTGGCAAACCTGTCGACGCCGCGTTCGCATCGTTTCTCGATCGCGGCGGCGCGCCGGAGATCGCGATGACGACGTCGTGCAGGGGTGGCAAGGTGGAGCTGCAGCTCTCGCAACGCCGCTACTTGCCACCCGGGGCACCCGAGCCCGCGGCGAGCACGCCGTGGATCATTCCGGTCTGCGTCGCGTACGACAAGGCGGGCAAGCGAGCCGAGCAGTGCACGATGTTCGACAAGCAGTCCGCGGTCGTCGCGCTCGACACCAAGACGTGTCCGCGCTGGGTCATGCCGAACGTCGACGGTCGCGGCTACTACCGAAACGTCTACACCACACAACAGGTTATCGCGCTACGCGACGAAGCGTGGTCGAAGCTCTCGTGGGTCGAACGTCGCGCGCTGCACTTCGATATGAGCAACGCGGCGACGACCGGGAAGCTACCGCTCGCGCTCGCACTCTCGTTCACGCCGAAGATGCTCGCGGGTAGCGACGGCCTCGCCGTGTCAGCGGCGCTCGAGCTCCCGAACGGCTTCGCGCAGATCGTCCCCGATGATCTGCGCGGGAAATACGAGGTCTGGCTCCGCCAGCAGTTCGCGGCGGCGGCAAACGCGATCGGCTTCACGCCGAAGGACACCGACACGCTCGACGTCGAGACGATGCGCCTCGATCTCGTCCGCACCGTCGCATGGACCGCGCGCGAGCCCGCGCTCGTCGCGGAAGCGGTGAAGCTCGCTGACAGGTGGCGCGAGCTCCCCGAGGCGATTCGCGGCACCGTGCTCCAGATCGCCGTCGAGACCAGGCCCGAGGTCTTCGAAAAGACGCTACGCGAGATCGCAGCCGAGCCCGATCGGCAGAGGCGCAAGGAGATGTTCCTCGCGCTCGGCGGCGTGCGCGATCCGGCGCGCTTCAAGACCGCGCTCGCGCTGGTCCTCGATGCGAAGATCGACGTTCGCGAGGCGACGAGGCTCGTGTTCATGGCGAAGACCGAAGCGACGCGCGAGACAGCGAAGCAGTTCGTGCGCGACAACCTCGCCGCGATCCTCGCGCGGATGCCGACCGCGCAGACCACCAACCCGATCGCGGGCCTCTCGTACGTGTTCACGGCGAGCTGCCGCGCCGATCAGCGCGACGCGATCGCGGACTACGTGACGAAGACGTTCGGCTCGATGCAGGGCGGCGATCGCGTCGTCAAGCAAGCGATCGAGGGCATGGACCAGTGCATCGCGCGGCGCAAGCTCCTCGATCCCGAGATCAAGGCGTGGCTCGGCGGGCTGCGCGTCCCCAAGAAGTAGTCACTCCGACCCGGTCGGGCGCGGCGTGATGTGCACGACGTACGTCTGCACCCCGCACGCCGACGTTGCCGTGAGCGTCGTCGTGCCGACCTTCTTCGCGATGATGACGCGCTCGCCGGCGCCGCCGTTCAGGCGATACAGCGGGCGTACGCCGAGCAGCGCTTGATCCCCGGCGACGAGCTCCGGCGCGGCGCACGCACCGTAGACGGCTTCGCATAACTCGGAGCAGCCGACGGCGAGCGCGACGCCCTGCGAGAGCTTGATCTCGTAGATCTCGTCGAAGCGGTTTGTCGTGAGTGTGCCGACGCTCGCCGGCGGTGGCTTCGTGAGCGCATGCAGCGTCACTTGCGGTTCGAGCTCCTCGTCGGCAGGACAGCCCGCGAGGAGTACGAGGGCGAATGATGCGAGCTTCTTCATGGCAGCACCTCCAGGTCCCATGTCGCGGCGTTGCCGAGCGCGGTGAAGTCGATGCGTGCGCGCCCAGGTGCACGCGCGACGACGCGATACCAGCCGCCGACGGGATCCGGCACGATCTGCACCGTGCTCGGACTCGTCGAGATGTAGCCGAGATCGAAGTTGCCGAGCAGCGGCTGTCCGTTCGCGAACGGCTCGACGGCGACGAGGATCTCGTCGCCCACGAGCAGCTGCGACGAAGGCTGGACGCGGCCGAGGAGACTGCCCGCGTCGTCGTAGCGCAGGATGCGAAGCTCCGACGGCGCTTGCACCCAGACGTGGACGAGATCGATGACCTCGCCCGCGAGGCCGACGAACAGGATCGCGCTCATGCCTTCACCGACGGCGGCGAGCGTCGTCGCGCCGGTGGGTTGCACGACGGCTTCGTTCGCGGAGGCAAGCAGAGTCGGTGGGCCCGAGCTGCCGGCGACCTTGTACGAGACGACGAGATCGACGGTGCTGCCGCGCGCGATCGGCGCGTCCAGGCCTTGCCCGATACACGCCTGCGAGAGCGCACCGCACTCGGGCATCGCCTCGACTTGACCGAAGTCTCCGGGACGACCACCGACACCTTCTGCATCACCTCCGCACGCGGCGAACGCGACGAGGGCGAATGACCAGCGAATCATGTTCCTGCCTTTCGGGACGGGCGCACGTGCCGCCGAAGTGCAGCGGAGGTGCCGGGCGCGCTCGTGTGGCCGCGCGGAGTTACGCGCCGCCATCGAGAGGACAACCGCGGATCCGCGACGGCCGTGTCACAGGCGATACGACGCGCCGAGCGAGATGCTCCGCTCGCCGAGCGCCGAGATGTCGAGCTGCATCGCCAGGTCGCCGGGCAGCGCGACGTTTGCGCCCGCGCCGAGCTGGAACTTGCTGGTATCGGTGCCCGTGACGCTCATGCCGTCGAGCGTCCATGCGACGGGGCCGCCGAAGCCGCGCGCGAGCACGTAGGGACTGACGCTGCCGAACGTGCGGCCCGCCATCACGCCGATGCGGAGAATGTCGAAGCCGACGAGCGAGTGACGTCCCGACCCCGCGGTCGCCTCGACGGTCGTGGTCCGTGACACGGCGGTGCTGAGCGAGACGTTCAAGAACCACGGCCCGCGCTCGAGCTGCTTCGCGACGCCGCCCGCGAGCACGAAGCCGGGACCGATATCGTGCGTCTCACCGCCGCCCTCGAGCTCGCCGCCGAGCACGGCGCCGAGCGAGACGCGAAAGCTCCAGCGCGATGGCGTGGCGTAGCCGGCCGATGCGGCGACCGCGTACTGGGAGATGTCGAGCTCGCGATCGTCGAAGGCGAGCGTCGAAGATGTCGCGGCGCCGCCGGCACCGACGAACCAGCGCCCCGTCGTCGGTCGCTCGCCCTCACACCCCGTCGGACCGACGGGAGCACCGATGCCTCACGCCTCGGCGAGGCGCGGCGCCGGCAAGAGCCCGAGTACGCAAGCGAAGACGAACGGACGGCGCATGCACGGTGAGTATCGATGCGCGACCTGGGCGACGCAATCGTTCATCCACGTGCTACAGGCCTTCCATGGCCGTCCGGTCCGCGCTCGTGCTGCTTGCCGCTTGCGGTGCCACCTCACGCGCGCCGCGCGCACCGGTTTCGGCCGCCGATGCACCGATGTTACCGACGCTCTCGTTTCGCACCACCTCCGAGTCGACGTGGACCTCGGAAGGCGCGCGCGGTCACGTCATCGTGCTCGACGTCTGGGCGACCTATTGCAAGCCGTGTCGCAAGGCGTTCCCGAAGCTCGCCGCACTCTCCGCGGGCCGTCCGGATCTCGTCGTCGTCGGCATCTCGGTCGACGAAGAGGATGCAACGGTGACGCAGTTCCTTCGCGAGGTGCCAGCCTCGTTCACGATCGCGCGTGACCCGACACACACGGTGGAGACCGGGCCGCTGAAGATCGCCGCGCTGCCGACGGTGCTCGTCGTCGATCGGCAAGGGCGCATTCGGCTGCGCATCGACCAGATGGTCGAGTCCGACTACGACGATCTGCATGCAGTCGTCGACGCACTCCGCGCCGAGTAGTTCACGCGTTCTTCACGCGCGGATCACGGCAGTGCACGCGGAAGATCCGCAGACTGAACGTGTGAAGACGATACTGCTGGTCCTGATTGTTTGCGCCAGTTGTACCCGGCGGCCCACGGAGCTCGTCGTCGTGCCGGCGTCACCGCAACCCGGCCCGTGGCTCGCGCTGCGCGATGCGCTCTCGGGATGCGCGGCGCAATACGGCCTCTCCGGCGAGCTGCGCGTCATGATTGCGATCGATCCCGATGGCGGACCCGGCAGCGTGACGTCGGACCAAGGCGACGCCGTTGCGGTCTGCATCGGCCGCGCGATCGTGCGCTGGCGGTACCGCGCGCACGTCAACCGCATCATGGACATCCGGTTCGCGTTACCCGGCCCGGCGTAACGCAGCGAATCCCGAGGCCTCGTCGTTTTCTCGCGGGCGATGTAACCGCTCCGCGGGGTCCGTGCACTGTGAGCACAGAACCCGCGTCGAGCGCCCTGCGTGCTCGATCACGAGAGGACCGTATGCCACGCCTGGTAGTAGGGACACTTTTGCTCGCGATCGCGCTGCCGCTCACGGCATCGGCGCAACCCGCCGGCGATCTATCGCTCGACACGTTTCGTCCGGCGATCGATTCACGCGGCTACCTGACGCTCAACGCGTCGCAGCCGCTCGGCCACAAGGAAGTGTCGTTCGGGCTCGGCTCGCTGACGTGGGGACACAAGCTCCTGAAGTTCGAGGATGGCTCGAACACGTACGAGGTGAACGATGTCGTGACGGCGACGCTCGTCGCGGCGTTCGGCTTTCACCTCGGTCCACTCGAGCTCGAGATCGCAGGCTCGGTGCCGCTCTCGATCCTCTCGGGCGATCGGGGTCCCGACGAGCTCGGCGCGCCCGGCGATCCGAACGACGACAAGGACTACAAGCTCGACGGTCAGGGCCTCGGCAACATCGGGCTGCATCTCAAGACGCGCTTCATCAAGTCGAGCCGGCCGCCGCACGTCGGCGTCGGCGTGATCGCCAGCGTGTTCTTCCCGACGACGGATCCGGTCGAGCGCTTCATCGGCGAGCAGAAGCTCAACACGCAGATCATCGGCATCGTCGACAAAGAATTTGGCCGCCGCGGCCGGCTGCGCATCGCCCTCAACGGTGGCATCCGATTCCGCCCGACGACGACGTTCACGGACATGGGCCACATGGGCGCGCCACCGACGAACAAGACGATCGAGGCTTCGGCCGAGGTGCCGCTCGGTCTCGGCATCGCGTACGCGATCTCGCCGCAGAAGTTCGACGTCGTCGGTGAAGTGTTCGGCGCGCTCCCACTCGGCAATCACGAGAACTACCAGCCGCTCGAGGCGATCGCCGGCATCAAGCTCTACCTCGCGCGCAACTCGTTCCTCTCGCTCGGCGCCGGTCGCGGTCTCATGCCCGCGAAGGGCGCGAACCCCGACATCCGCGCGTTCATCGGCATCGTGTTCGAGCCGAACCTCGGCGATCGCGACGGCGATGGCATCAAGGACGACATCGACAAATGTCCCGACGAGCCCGAAGACTTCGATCGCTTCGAAGATGAAGATGGCTGCCCGGAGCCCGACAACGATCGCGACGCCATCATCGACGAGCTCGACAAGTGCCCGAACGTTCCCGAGGACCGCGACGACTTTCAGGATGAAGACGGCTGTCCCGAGGGCAACCCGAACGACCGTGACTCCGACGGCATCGTCGACAACCTCGACAAGTGCCCCGACGACCCCGAAGACTTCGACAACTTCGAGGACGAGGACGGCTGCCCCGATCTCGACAACGATCAGGACAAGCTCCTCGACGTCGATGACCTCTGCCCCAACGATCCGGAGGACTACGACCAGTTCGAGGACGAGGATGGCTGCCCCGATCTCGATAACGACAAGGACCGCATCACCGACAAGCTCGACAAGTGTCCGAACCAGCCCGAGGAGTACAACAACTTCGAGGACGAGGACGGCTGCCCGGATCGCCACGGCGCCCGCCTGACCGAGAGCGGCATCATCACGCTCGAGCCGATCAACTTCGAATACAACAAGGCGATCATCAAGAAGGACTCGTTCTACATCCTCGACGCGGTCGTCGCCTCGCTGCAGGGAAACCCAGACCTCTCGCTGCTCGAGATCCAGGGCCACACCGATGAGCGCGGCGACGACGCCTACAACCTCGACCTCTCGATTCGCCGCGCCGCCGCCGTGCTGAAGTACCTCACCGACAAGGGCGTCGAAGCGAGCCGCCTCGAGTCGCAGGGCTACGGCGAGACGATGCCGGTCGACAAGCGCAGCAACGAGCAAGCGTGGGCGAAGAATCGTCGCGTCGACTTCCTGATCTTGAAGCGCGCGACCAAGTGACTAAGGCGCGCTGCAGTTCCACGTCGCGCAGTGATGGCACACGCCCGTCGTCGACTTCGAATCGAGCTGCTTGTACTTGCCGGCCTTCACGCCGAAGCGCCGCACCGTCGTCGTCATCTCGGGAATGCCGCGCTTGCCCTGCTTCGACTTCTGCGCCTCCATCGTGAACGGGCGAAACCCCGACGCGTCGATCGCAGCGGTACCCGCGTCGAACTGAAACGAGCCAGGTCCGATCACGCCGAGGTCGTGACCACACGCGCCGCGCATGACGAACACGCGAAAGGCGACTTCCTCGGGGCACGCGTTCTTCGCCTTCGCGACCGGCACGAACGCATCCGCGATGCCGTCACCATCGACGTCGTGAATGCGCTCGGTCTTGTAGTCCCAGAACGTCTGCCCACGACCTCGGTCGCCGCTCTGGTTGATCGCCGAGCTGTTGACGTACACGGGATGTTTGACGTCGGGGATCGCGACGCACTTGCCGGGCAGCGTCGGATTCGCGGGGCGTGCGGTGAGCGTGATCGCGCCGCCGCCTTGGTCGACGGTGATCCGCGCGCGTGCGCCGTTCGCCGCTTGGATGGTGATCACGGTCGCGTTGCCGTAGGTGCGATCGTCGATGACCTTGAGCTTCTGCTTTGCGAGGTTCGCGCGCAGCGTCTTGGTGTCGACAGGCTTCGAGGGATCGAGCGCTGCGATCGTCTCGACCGAGAGCGTCTCGCCGAATCGCGCGAGTTTTAGATCGATCTTCGCGATCGCATCCGTGATCGTCTGCGCCGCATCGTCGAGCTTGACCTCGGCCGCGGCGAGCGAAGGCACGAGGAGTGCGAGCAGCCACTTCACGGATTCACCGACGCCATCGCCGCGTTCGACTCCGCGGTTGCGAGCTGGATGCGCACCTGGATCGGTCGGTCGTCGTGATCGAGGTCGAGGTAGATCGGGAACACGCCGTCGCCCCATGACGTGAACAGCAGCATCATCCTCGTGCCAGCGACGTCGAGCATGCCCGCGCGATCCGGGCTCTTCCGCGCCGCCGCGAGCGCGTAGTAGTGATGCGAGTGCGGCCGGAGGTCGCTCGCGAGCAGCCACTTGTTCTCGGCCTTCTTGTGCGCGATCACGTCGGCTTTCTTCTCGGCGTCGTCGACGGGCAGGTCGACCCAGCCATAACCCTCCTCGATCTGCCGCGCGTTCATCACGTGTGCCAGCACGTGGGCGTCGCGTCCCCAGAACACGACGTCGGCCTTGCCATCGAGGCTGTCCTCGTGCTGCCACCCGTCGAGCGCGGCGTGATCGATGCAGACGAGTCGCGCGAAGTCGACGCCGGCTTCGCCGAGCTTCTTCGAGTGCGCGATCTCGCCGCTGCCGAGCGCGACGGCGACGTGATCCCAGCAGGCCGCGAACCGTCCCTTCCCGACGGGCGCGCCGAGCACTTGCAGCACGCGATCGCTCGGCACATCGCACGTCACGATCGCGGGCTCGAGTGCCTCGCGCGGCAAGTAACCGAACAGGCCGATGTCGAAGATCGCGAGCTTGCCCGACGGAATGCTGATCTCGCCGAGCACGCGCGATTGGCCGGGCTGCATGAACATGTGGCGCGAGGGCGCCGCCGGCTTCTTCTTCTTCGCGGCCGGCTTCTTCTTCGCGGCCGGCTTCTTCTTCGCGGCCGGCTTCTTCTTGGCCGGCGGGCGCTTCTTCGACTTGGCTTTCTTCGAGGCGGCCATCGCCTCGATTATGCCTACTCGAGGTCGCCCTTCACCATCACGTAGCCATCATCCGCGCCCACCGAGAGGTTGCGCATCTGGAGGCCCGCGACCTGCGGTAGCGGGATACCGGCGAGGAGCTTCGAGATCGAGGCGATCTGCGCGCTCAAGCAAACCTCGACCGACTTCGCGAGGTCCTCGTCGAGGAGGCGCGTCGTGTTCGCGATGTCGTCGACGGTGGTGACGTGAATCTCGGGCTTGCCGAGCTGCACCGCGACGCCGTAGCCGTTGTTCGCCGACTCGATCTTGAGGTCGATGCTCGCGCTGATGGCGGCCTTGCCGACGGGCGTGCCCTGGTACGTGAACGTCGCCATCATGTCGCCGAGGATGACCTTCATCTTGCCGTCCGCCGCATCGGCGCTGATCATCGGCGCGAGCGTCATCTCCATGTTCGCGTTGTCGAACGTGCCGCCCGAGGCGGGCATACCGAGGTTCAAGAGACCGAGCGCGCCGGCCTGACCGAGCATCTGGTTCGCGAGGTCATCCGCGAGGCCGAGCTGGAAGCCCTGACCCGGGTCGAGCGTTGGCAGGCCGTTCTCCGTGTAGATGAAGCCCTTCGCCGCTTCCGTGCCCTGGATGACCATCTTCATGTCCATCACGACGAGGCCGCCGTTCGCGTCGAAGAAGATCTCCGCCGGCGTGACCTGCATGTCCATCTTGCGGCCGAGGATGTCGAGCGTCTTCGGGCCACCGAGTGCGCCGAGTGCCATGTTCATGACGGGCTTCATCGCCATCGGGGCGAACGTGTTGATCGCGGCCTGGACGCCGTTCGAGAGAAAGCCCTCCATCCACGACGGGACGCCCGAGACGTTGACGTTGAGGTTCGAGACGTTGATGACCGGGCTCTTGAGGTCGGTCTTGAAGCCGTTCATGCCGTCGGGCGTGACGGTGAGCGTGCCGCCGACGATGATCTTGTCGGCGGTGACGCGGAAATCGTTCGTGCCCTTCGCGCACGCGGCGCCCCAGCGAACGCGGCCGGGAACGTCGAGCTTGTCGATCTGGAGGCTGAACGTGATGCCGCCGACCTTGGGGACGAGCGTGATGTTGACGTTCGTGAACTTGACGTCGTTGACCGTGCCGCGCGCGAACAAGCAGTCCTCTTCCGAGAGGCTCACCGGATCGTCGTAGCGCATCATCGGCTGCATCGGGGCGAGCATCGCCTTGATGTCCATGCCTTCGATCATCGTGCCCGCGGCACCGGAGATCTTGGCGAACGCTTCCTTCGAGATCGCGGCGGCGACTGCGCGCTCGACGACCGTGCCGTTCGGCTTGAGGTTGCCGGCGTGCATTGCGCGCGTGTCGCGTGCTTCGCCGCCATCGGCGTCGCGCGCGATCGTGTGGATCAGCGTGGCGCCGGGTTGGACCTGGATCTGTGCCGTGAACGAGCCATCGGCGGAGACCTGGGCCTGCACGCCGTTGACGGTCACCTTCTCGACTGCATCGCCCTCCGCGTTGGGCGTCACCATGCCGGTCACCGTGATCGAGCCAGCGCCGTTCTGGACGTGGCTGCGCTTTGGCGACGTGATCTCGAGGACTGGTGGCTCGGGCAGGGCGCCCGGACCGCCGTCACACGCGGTGATCGCCAACAGGAGTCCGGAGATGCTGAGGAGGTTGCGCATGGCTGCGTACCCTTCACGCAAGGCGGGCGCCAGATCAGCCTCGGATCGCGTGAGCACTGCCGATCAAAGTTCGCGTGCGATCGGGGGGAGTTACCTCCGGGCAGCGGCAACGCAACGCGTTGAAGCTCCGGACTAGCAACTCGACTCGCCAGCCGCTCGGGTTTTTCGTCCCCCGTCACCAAGTGCATTCGCCATGGGGGCGGAGGCCGCAAACAGTCGAGCGCGCTCACTGCCCACAACCGTACTCGTCGACTAAGAGCCCATCGTGACCTTCACGACGCCCTTCTTTTCGAGGACGCTCGCGATGCGATCGCGCAGGTCTCCTTGCAATACGATTGCATCTGTCTCGACGGCGCCTCCGCAGCCGAGCGCCTGCTTGAGCTCGCGGCACCACTGCTCGAGCTCGGCCGGCTTGAGCGCGAGCTTCTCGACGATCGTCACTTCCTTCCCTCGGCGACCCTTTCTTTCGAGACGAACCACTGCGCGAGCGGGACCTTTCGGTGCCGCGACAGGCGCGGGTGTAGGCGCATCGGGTCCCTTCGGTAACTGATCTCTCAGCTGCGCGAGCGCGGCGAATGGATCCTTCTTCGTCATGTGCACACCCTCCGGCACATCATCGTCGCAAAACCACAGAGAGAATTTCCAAACGACATCTTGTGCGAAGTACGTCGTCTTCTCATCATGTTTACGATGGGAAATCCTGGGCGTGACCCTGTGGTGAAAACAGGTGATGTGGTGGAGGGGCGTTACCGCATCATCAAAACGTTGGGCGAGGGCGGTATGGGGACCGTCTTTCTCGCCGAGCACGCGCTGATCAAACGGCGCGTGGCGATGAAGATCCTGCATCCAGAGCTGGCAACCGATGCGCACGTGATCGAGCGCTTCATGAACGAAGCGCGTGCGGCAGGAACGTTGGGCCATCCCAACATCGTCGAATCCACCGACATGGGATTCACGCACAATCACGTGCCGTACATCGTCTTCGAGTATCTCGAGGGCACGTTGCTCACCGACGAGATCTATCGCGTCGGCGGGTTGCCGGTGCGTCGCGCAGTGCGAATCGCGCAGCAGATCGCATCTGCACTGCAGATGGCGCACAACGCCAACATCGTTCACCGCGATCTCAAGAGCGACAACATCTTCCTCACCGACAAGGACGATGCACTCGATCACGTGAAGGTCCTCGACTTCGGCATCTCGAGGTTCCTCGAGGTCGATGACGAGCAAACGCGTCGTGGCATGGTGATGGGCACGCCGGAGTTCATGGCTCCCGAGCAGATCACGGCGCCCGACAGCGTCGATCGCCGCGCGGACATCTACGCGCTCGGCGTCATCTTGTACGAGATGGTGACGGCACGCCGGCCGTTCTCGAATGACGAGGACCCGCGCGCGTTGCTCCACCGCATCGTGCACAACGAACCGCCGCCGTTGCAGCGCCCCGAGGTGCCGCACGCGATGTGCGAGATGATCATGCATCGGTTGCTCGCGAAGGATCCGAACGCTCGCTTCCAGTCGATGCTCGATGTCGAAGCCGCGCTCGATGCATTCACGACGCACGGTGATGGCCCTCGCATCCGTCGCAGCCGACCGCTGCCGGTGCAGGCGGCCGACGACGTTGCTCGTCACAGCGACACGATTCCTCGCCCGATGGCATCGGTCGACACGCCGTATCCCGGCGTGCACCTGAGCGAGCTGCAGCAGATGGCTGCATCACAGGTGTCGTTGCCGAAACCGCCTGCGCACAAGAAGCCGTGGGTGATGTACGGCCTCGCCGGCGCGGGCCTGCTGATCGGCGTGATCGGTCTCGCGATCGGTCTGCGTGGCGGCTCCGAGAAGGTTGCCATTGCTCCGACCCCGGCGCCTACATCGGTACCACTGCCCGCCGCTGCACCACCAGCACCGCGCGAGGTGACCCCAACGAAGGTGACCGTGTCGCTCGAAGCCAACGTCGCGAACGCGCGCGTCACGTTCCGTCGTCGCGTGACGGCGGCGCCGGCGCAGATGCAGATCGCGCCGAGCGACATCGTCGAGCTCGTCGAGGTCTCGGCGCCCGGTCACAAGACCACGCGCTACTGGCTGACGTTCGACCGACCGACGAAGCTCGTCGCGCAGCTCGCGAAGGGCACGGGCTCGCTCGAGGCGACCGAAGAGGCGACGCTGATCGCGCTCGGTGAAGTGAAGGCGCCCACGAAGGCAGTTGTCGAGACGCCGAAGCCGGCCGTCGCGGTGGTGACGCCTGCACCCGCGCCCGTGGCGAAGACCGTCGCGCCTGCGCCGCAAGTCGCGGCCGTGACCCAGCCGAAGCCGATGACCGGCGAGCCGTCCTACGTGCCGCGCAAGATCGGTCGCGCCGCGACCGACGAGATGCCGCCGGAGGCGAAGGAGCCCGTCGCCGAGCCCAAGATCGAGGCGATGCAGCCCGTCGAGGAGCCAACGCTGGTCGAGCAGCCGGAGCAGGCCGAGCCTGTGGTCGCGAAGCCGGCACCCGTCGCGCCCGACGTGAAGCCCGCGCCGCCCAGGTCGGCAATCGATACCGCGACGGTCAGCGCCGTCGTCGGTCAGAACCGCCCGGCGGTGATGAAGTGCTTCTCCGACGGCAAGAAGACGAATCCGAAGATGAAGGGTAGCCTGCAAGTTCACCTCGCCGTCGATACGGCGGGCAAGGTCAAGCAGGTCCAGGTGCAGTCGACGCTGAACGCGCCGCTCGTTGCCTCGTGCGTCGCGAAGTCGGTGAACAGCTGGAAGTTCCCGTCGCGGTCGACGGGTCAGATCGCGATGGTGAGCTACCCGTTCACCATCAACTGACCTGATTTATCGCAACCGCCACGGCGGGCTGGGCTAGAGTCCGACGCTGATGAGGGCGTTCGGACTCTTCTTCGTTTTCGGCGGTCTGGTTGCGTGTGGTGGCGACGAGGCGGCAGAGCCCGTGCTTCCCGAGGTCACCGATCCGCTCGCGTACGTCGACCCACGCATCGGGACCGGCGGTCTCGGCTTCGCGCACGGCAGCTGCTTCGTCGGCGCCGTGGCGCCACACGGCCTCGTCAAGGTCGGCCCTGACACGAACGGGCCGTTCGGCACCATCAACTTCCTCCACTACTCGGGCTACTACGCCGAGGACGATCGCATTCGCGGCTTCTCGCACGTGCACCTGCACGGCGCGGGCGCGACGGACTACGGCGTGCTCTCGGTGATGCCGATCGCCACGTTCGACGCGGGCAAGCTCACCGCCGCAGCGAACGAGGCGCGCTTCACGAAGGCGAACGAGACCGCGAGTGTTGGTTCGTACACGGTGAAGCTCGCGAACGGCATCGAGGCCGCGATGACGGCGACGCCGCGCGCGGCCGTGCATCGGTGGCGCGGCGCGGGTGCGGTGCTCATCGATCTCGGCAAGACGCTCGAGAGCGGCGAGATCGTCGGAGCCGAGCTCGCGGTCGACGCGGCAGCGCGCGAGATCACGGGTCAGCTGCACCACAAGGGCGGCATGACGCGCGGGTTCGGCGGCTACACGATCTACTTCGTCGCGCGCGCGAAGACGGCGTGGACCGCGCATCGCGTGTGGTCGATGGGCAACGCGCCATCGCCGGCGATCCAGGCATCCGGCACGAGTGTCGGTGCGGCGCTCGATATCAGCGGAGACTTCGAGCTCGCGGTCGGGCTCTCGTTCGTCTCGCTCGAGGGCGCGCGAAGAAACCTCGATACGGAGGTGCCGACCGTCGACTACGAGGCTGCGCTCGCACGCACGCGCGACGCGTGGACGAAGTATCTCGGCACCGTGCTGCTCACCGGCGGCACCGAGGTCGAGCGCCGCATCTTCTACACGAGCCTCTATCACGCGTTCTTGATGCCGAGCCTGATCGACGACGTCGACGGTGCGTATCAACTCGTGACCGGTGGGCTGCAACGCGCCGCAGGCTACCGCCAGATGTCTGACCTCTCGCTCTGGGACACGTATCGCACGGTGCATCCGCTCTACGCGTGGCTCGCGCCCGACAGCGCGAAGGACGCCGCTCGCTCGCTCGTCGCCTTCGGTGAGCACACGGGCGTCTATCCGAAGTGGCCGCTCGCGATCGGCGAGACCGGCACGATGCTCGGTGCGAGCGCGGAGATCGCGATCGCCGACGCAGTCGTGCGCGGCGTGCCCGGCGTCGAGGCGCAGCTCGCCTGGCCCGGTCTTCGCGCGGCGGCGATGGATGCCGTGTCTCCCGTCGCGGGCCGCGGCGGTCGCGATCGCGTCGACGTCTACATGCAATACGGTTACGTGCCGAACACGTCGAACCGGTCGGTCTCGACGACGACCGAGTACTCGCACGATGACTTCGCGCTCGCGCAGCTCGCGGGCGCGCTCGGTCACACCGCCGATCGCGACGCGCTCCTCGCACGCCGCAAGAACTGGCGAAACCTGTACGACCCGGCCGTGGGCTTCTTGCGCGGCAAAGGCACCGACGGCGCGTTCCCGGGCGGTGCGTTCGATCCGCTCGAGATGGGCGCCGACTACGCCGAGGCGAACGCGTGGCACTCGCTCTGGATGACCGGCGCGCACGATCCGGAAGGCCTCGCCGAGATCCACGGTGGTGCCGCCGCCGCGATCGCGAAGCTCGAGATGTTCTTCGAGCTCGCGAAGCAACACTGGGACACCGCCGACGAATCGGCCGCGAACTTTCCGCGTCCGTACTACTGGCACGGCAACGAGCCCGACATCAACGCGGCGTTCGTCTTCGCGCAGCTCGGCCGCCCCGACCTCACGCACGAGTGGGCGCGCTGGATCCAGGACACGCATTACAACGATCAGCCCGATGGCGTCGCGGGCAACGACGACGGCGGCACCCTCGGTTCCTGGTACGTGCTCTCGACGCTCGGCGTGTATCCGATTCCCGGCAGCGATCGCTGGATCATCAGCGCACCGCGCTTCCCGCGCGCGCGAGTCCTCGTCGGTGGTCGCGAGCTCGCCATCATCGCCGAGGGCGAAGGCATCTACGTGAAGTCGGTCGCACTCGACGGCAGCCCGATCGAAGTCCCGGAGCTCACGCACGCACAGCTCGCGAATGCGTCGAAGCTCACGTTCGTGATGAGCACCAAGCCCACGAGCTGGGGCAGAAAATAGCTGTCCACCGGAGTGGCTGTTCGTGGCTCCCGTATGTCCGTCCCGAGGAGCACTCATGAAGGTCGCGTTTAGCCTGGTCTCGCTGTTCGTCGTCGCGTGCGTCACCCATTCGAACCCACCGCCGCCGCACCCCGCTGCCGCTCCCGTGGCGCCCTCCGCGTCGCGCCATAGCGCACCGCCCGGCGCGCAGTACTGCCGCACTGGCGGCTCGTGCAACTTCGAATGCGATCTGGGCAACTGCGCGTTCATCTGCGAGCAAGGCTCGACGTGCAACGTCGAGTGCGATGGCGGTAGCTGCGAGGTGCAGGCGCACGGCGGCTCGACGGTGAACGCCGAGTGTGATGGCGGGAGCTGCCAGATGGGTTGCGACCCGGGCAGCACGTGCCGGTTCGCGTGCGACGGTGGCAGCTGCGCGCAAGGCTGCGCCCCCGATACGACGTGCGTGAGCGAGTGCGACGGCGGCAGCTGCCGCGCGCTGTAATGCACTAGACTGCGCGCGTTGCGCAGGTTCGTCGCGTTCATCAAGCTCGGCCGGCCGCTGTTCCTCGGCGGTGGGTTCATCCTGTACGGGCTCGGCGCGATGGTCGCGGCGTTGCACGGTCACACGATCGACTGGCGCCGCTACGCGCTCGGCCAGGGTGCCGTCACGGCGTTCCAGCTGATGACGCATTACGCGAACGACTACTTCGATTACGAGGCCGATCGCGCGAACACGACACCGACGAAGTGGTCGGGCGGCAGTCGTGTCTTGCCGTCGGGCGACTTGCCGAGGCACGTCGCGCTCGTCGCTGCGATCGTGCTCGCGGTGCTCGGCAGCGTGACGACGCTGTTCCTCGACGGTCCGTACACGCTGCCGACGTACGCGCTGATCCTCGTCCTCGCGTGGGAGTACAGCGCGCCGCCGCTCCGGCTGTGCGCGACCGGCCTCGGCGAGCTCGACACGGCAATCGTGGTGACCGTGCTCGTGCCGTGGGTCGCGTTCTATCTGCAGGCGCCCGATCTCGTCGGGCTGCGCATGCTCGCGATCTCGATCGTGCCACTCGCCTTGCTCCAGATCGCGATGCTCCTCGCGATCGAGTTTCCCGATGCGGCCGGTGATGCCGCGACCGGCAAGCGCACGCTCGTGGTGCGGCTCGGTGCGGCGCACGCGGCGAAGCTCTACGTCGCGATCACGGCGGCCGCGTATCTGTGGCTGCCGATCGCATACGCTCTCGGCCTGCCGGCACGCGTCGCCGCCGCAGCCGCGATCCCCGCGCCGATCGCGCTGTGGAGGATCGCGCGCGTCGCCGCGGACCATCGCGATCCGCTGGCCTACGAGCGGCTGACGTTCTTCGCGGTGTTCCTGCTGGTCGCGACGTCGGCGGCGATGCTCGTCGCGTTCGTCACGCTCTCCATGAACTGAAGCACCGCTGCTTCGAGCTGATCGACGCCGGGATGCTCCGTCGGCATGTGACTCGCGCCGTCGAGCACGACCATGCGCTTCGGGGCAGCGAGGCGTTCGAAGAACCGGCGCGAGAGCGCGATGTCGGTCATCCGATCGTCGGCAGGGTGGGCGAGGAGGACCGGGCAGATGTCGAACTGCTCCGGCTCGATCGCGGGCGCCGTCGTCATCAGCGTGCGGAGGAAGCGCGCCGGAACCCAGCTGCCGCCGCCGAGGCGATCGGACTTCACGAGTGCGGAGAGCTCGGGGCGGTTCGAGATGCGATCCATCTTCGACACGTAGGCCATCGGCAGCGGTAGCGAGTCGGTGATCACGGACAGCTTGTCGAGGAGCCACAGCCCCGCGGTACCGAGCAGTGCGTGCTTCGCGAAGCCCTTGCGCACCGCGCGCTCGCGCGTATCGGCGAGCGTGGTGGCGACGAGCCCGACGACCTTGCGCGACCGCGCGGCCGCTTGATACGCGAGCAAACCGCCGAGGCTGACGCCGAACAACACGACGGGACGGCCATCGCGCGCGAGCTCTGCATCGATGAGATCGCACACGCAGTCGATCCACAGTGGATAAGACATGTCGCGCCACGGCACGCGCGTGAGCCCATAGCCCGGCAGATCCGGCGAGACGGTCTCGTAGCCATAACGCTGCGCGAGCACGGCCGCGGGAGCCATCACGCGGCCGTATGCGCCCGCGCCGTGGAGGACGATCACCTTGACCGGCGAGGTCGGGACCGCGAGCCGGTCGATGTGCACGTCGAGGCCGCGCCAGCGCCAGTACTCCTCGGTCGGCGTCGACGTCCGCGTGCACTGCATGCCGGGAGGGAAGAACGGCTGGTAGCGCCGCCAGTTCGGGTGGTCGTCGTAGCTGCGAAGCGTCATGTCTGCGTTGTGCCTGGAAGCACGCATTTCGACAGTGCCTGCGCGCGTCACAGGAGTGACCGGCTGCGACAGGGCACCGCACGCGTTGCGACGTTCCGCCACATACGATCAGGCAGGGTCGTCCGCATCATAGTAAGCAGATGCCCGGGTCAGCACTCCAGAGCGATTTCTCGGTCAACCGCGAGCCCGTGGCCGTCGAGATCCCCGAGGGCATGTCGCCCGAGCAGGCCGCCGAGCTGCCGCGCGCGTTTCTGCGCAGAAACGAAGCGACGGCGCGCTCGACGAAGATCGTCATGACCTTCACGTTCGTGATGCTCGCGATCCTCTTGCTGATCTGCGCGATCGGCCCGCACATCCCGTCGGGCGAGTAGTCACGCGGGCTGCGCGCGTGCGCGTGGCGTCGTGCCGGTCCAGCGCTTGAACGCGCGGAAGAACGCGCTGGGCTCCGAGAAGCCGAGCAGGAACGAGATCTCCGCGATCGCGAGACCGTCGTCGAGATAGCGCTGCGCGAGCTCGCGACGAACCACCTCGCGGATCGCGTTGAACGTCGTGCTCTCATCCTTGAGGCGGCGCTGGAGGCTGCGGCTCGTCATGCCGAGGCGCTTCGAGACGACGTCGACGTGGCCTTCGTCGTTGCGGAGCAGCTCGTGCAGCACGCGCTTCACTTGCGACGTCATCAGCGGATCTGCCGGCATCTTGGCGAGCGCCTCGTCGGCGGCGCGCGTGAGGATGCGGAGCAGCGTCGCGTCCGTCGAGACCAGCGCGGTATCGAGCGCGGCGCGCGGCATCACGAGCTGCGTGGTGTCGGCATCGAACACGACGGGCGCGTCGAACCATGCGCGATACGCAGCGGGGTCGCCGTGCGCTGGATGTGCGAGCTCGACGGCGGTGAGCCGGAACGGCAGCGTGGACAGCTCGCGCGCGTACTTCGCGACGAGTGCCCAGCACAGCTCGTGCGACGCGGGTGCGGGCGCTTCGCTCTCGCGCTCGACGCGCAGGTAGGCGCGCTCCTCGTCGATCACGAGCGCGACCGTGACGGCATCGTCGAGCAAGTTGAGGTAGCGCACCCACTGGAGCAGCGCGACCCGCAAGGTCGGCGCGGAGCGGCAGACGTATTCGACGATGCCGAACGAGCCGGGTGGCGTCGCGGTCGCGATCGCGAGCGCGAGCTGCCGATTGTTCGTGATCCGGATCGCCTCCGACCACGCGACGCAGAACTGCGCCGGCGAGATGCGCGCGTCGTCGTCGCCGAGGAGCTGCGGCGTCAGATCGGTCGCGCCGAACAGCGCCTCGAGGCCGGCCGTTCCCACGGCAGCGACGAGCGGACGCACGAGCAAGACGCTGACCGACGCCATCGCCTGATTACGACACGAGCCACAGGACGAGCCAACCCATCCCGCCCCCGATCGCGAACACCGCCGACAATGCGGCGCCGCGGTCGATACCGTCGCGTGAAAGGATCGGCAGCGAGATCGCGAACAGGTCGCCGGCATCCATCGCGGCGTTGAACAGAAAGATGAACGGCGCGGTCTCGGGATGACGAAGCGCGTAGAACGCGAGCACGCCGAGGCCGATGTCGCGCACGCCGAAGAACCGCGCCATCAGACGCGCCGTCGCGTTGTCGTGCTTTGCCGGGAACCCGAGCAGTTGCGCCGCCGGGCGCGCCGCGACGAACGGCGCGAGGCCCAGCAGGATGCGACCGAGACCCATGCCGACAACCGCGGAATCGAAGAGAAAGCTCATGGGCACTAGCTCTCATCTCGCGGCCGCCGCTCCAGTGACCGGCGGCGACAAACCGGTGACCGCGGGCTCAGGGACGCGCCGGCGCGGCGAGCTCCGTACGGACATCCCACAACTCCGGGAAGAACGTGAGATCGAGCGCCTTCTTCAAGAAGCCGACGCCCGAGCTGCCGCCCGTGCCGTGCGCGAAGCCGATGATGCGCTTGACCGTCGTCATGTGGCGGAAGCGCCAGAGCTGGAACCGCTCCTCGATGTCGACCAGCTTCTCGCACATGTCGTAAGGCGCGTAGTGCTTCTCGGGCGCGGCGTAGATCGTGTGAAACACGGCGAGCACCGCGTCGCTCTTCGTGTACGGCTGCGTGAAGTCGCGCGTGACGCGATCCTCGGGCACCGCGTAGCCATGCCGCGCGAGCCAGCGAAGAAACTCGTCGTAGAGCGACGGCGTCTCTAGCCGCTTCGCGAGCTCGGCGTGAATGCGATCGTCGTGGGTGTGCGGCTTGAGCGTGTTCGGATCCTTGTTACCGAGGACGAACTCGAGCGCGCGGTACTGGTAGCTCTGAAAGCCGCTCGCTTTGCCGAGCGCGTCGCGAAACTGCAAGTACTCGCTCGGTGTCATCGTCTCGAGCACGGCCCACTGCTCGAACAGCATCCGCTGGATGTGCGCGACGCGCGCGAAGATCTTGAACGTCTCGATGAGCCGATCCTCGCGAACGAGCTCCACCACACGGTCGAGCTCGTGCAGGAGCAGCTTGATCCACAGCTCGCTCGTGTGGTGCTGGATGATGAACAGCATCTCGTCGTGCACGTCCGTCACCGGCCGCTGGGCCGCGAGCAGATCATCGAGCCGGAGGTAATCTCCGTAGGTGCTTCCCTTGCCGAGCTCGAGGTGCATGCCGGTCTCGAGCTCGCGACGGTTCTCGCTCATCCGTGCAATGTACTTGGTCTACTCGTAGTAGCGAGCGTCATTCCCCCGGCGAAACACGCGCCGCCAGAAGCGGGCTTCCCATGCGACCAGCTTGACGAGCGGTGCCGGTACGCCGGTCGCTGCGATGCGCTCGGTTACCTCGGCGTTCGACGTCGCCGTGAAGACGACGCGATAGATCCCGATCAAGATGCGGATCTCGACGACAGCGAGCACGGCCATCAGCGTGTAGCGGAGCCAGCGCAGTTGCTCGAGCTCGGCGACAAACGTCGTCGCGAGCCACAACATCACGCAGGCGAGCGAGAGTGCGATCAGGACGGGTTTACGCATCACTCATGTGATGCGAGCGCGCCCAACCACGGTGCGAGGAATCGATCTGCTTCCGCGAGCAGGCGCGGCAGCGACGCGACGAGCTCGTGGCCGTCGTCGACCTTGACGAGCTGCACGTGCCGCTTGCCGGTGGCGAATCGTCGCGAGTGATCGATCGGCACGACATCGTCGTGAACGCCGTGGATGATCAGCGTGGGCACGCGAACGTCGGGGAAGCCGACGTCGACGGCGCGCGCATCCTCGACGAAGCCGAAGTCGACGCGTGCAGGCTTGCCGGTCGTGTAGTCGAGCACCTCGCGCCAGCCCGTGCGCTCCCACTCGGTGAAGTCCTCGCCGAGTGCGGTCCGCCAGCGCTCGACGAGCTGGAACGCGGGCGCGAACAGGATCAGCCCGTCGACGCGTGCGTCGCGCTCCGCGAGGCGTGCCGCGGTTAGTCCACCGAGCGAGCTGCCGATGGCGACGGCGCGCTCGCGTGGATCGTCGCCGAGGGCGCGCTGCGCCGCCTCGATCATCTGCGACAGGCGCAGGTGCTCGAACGAGGGCACGCGCAGATCGAGGCGATCGATCTCGACGCCCTTTGCGGCGAAGTGCTCCGCGAACCGCATGCCCTTCGTCGAGCGCGGACCGGACGCAAAGCCATGGAGATAGAGGAAGCGCACGCACTCGAGGCTACCCCGTTGCGCCGCGCTGAGATAGTGTTACAGTTACACCATGCCGCTCGAACGTGCTCGGCTCGCTCTCGAAGGTCTCTCGGTCGCCGATGCGTTCGGCGAGCAGCTCCTGCACGCGGGTCCGCAGGCACGCATGATCGCGCTCGGTGCGAAGACAGCGCCGGTCGGCCGTACGTGGAAGTGGACCGACGACACGGCGATGGCGATCGCGATCTTCGAAGAGCTGCGCGATCGCGGCGCGATCGATCCTGCATCGCTCGCCCAGCGCTTCGTGCGTCGCTACTACCTCGATCCCGCGCGCGGCTACGGTCGCGGCGCGCACGCCGTGCTCGCGGAGATGGCGACTGGCGTGCCGTACGACGTCGCGGCGAAGCAGTTGTTCGACGGGCAAGGCTCGTGCGGCAACGGCGGCGGCATGCGCGCGGCGCCGATCGGCGCGTATTTCTGCGATGACCTCGACGCCGTCGTCGCGAACGCGACGCGCTCGGCCGCGCCGACGCACGCGCATCCCGATGGTGTCGCCGGGGCGATCGCGGTCGCCGTCGCCGCCGCCGCCGTGTTCGCGGGCGAGCGTGATCCGCGCGCGCTGCTCGAGGCCGTCTACGCACGCACGCCGGTCGGCGCGACCCGCGAGGGCATTCGCCGCGCGATTCCGATGCTGCGTGCGGAGCCCGCGACCGTCGCCGCCGAGCTCGGCAACGGCAGTGGTGTGCTCGCGTCGGATACGGTGCCGTTCTCCGTGTGGTGTGCGGCAACGCACCTCGCGGACTACGCAGGCGCACTTTGGGCATGCGGCTTTGTCGGCGGTGACATCGACACGACCTGCGCGATCGTCGGCGGCATCGTCGTCGGTGCGGTCGGGCTCGAAGGGATTCCGCCCGCATGGCGTGCGTCGCGCGAACTGCTTCCCGTGGCATGATCGACACGTGCATCGGTGGTGGTTGCCATTCGTCGTCGCGTGCGGCTCGTCGTCACCGAAGCCGCCGTCGCAGCCGGTCGAGAAACCGGCGCCCTCGTGCGTCGCGGCAGCGGATCACATGCTCGACCTCGTCGAGCCAAAGGATCAACACGCGCGCAAGATCCGCGACATCTTCCAGCGGCGCTGCGAGGTCGACGCGTGGCCCGGCGACGTGCGCACATGCATCGTCTCGACGACGTCTCTCCAGGATCCGAAAGGCTGCAAGAGCCGGCTCGTAATCGTGCAACGCGAAGCGCTCGAGCGCGATCTCGCCGCGGCCGATCGCGCGGCGCGCGCGCCGACGCTCCCAGAGTGTGAGCGGTACAAGCAGCGGATCGAGCAGCTGATGGCGTGCGACAGGCTCCCGCAGCAATCGCGCGACGCGCTGAAGCAAGGTTACGATGCGATGACCGCTGGTTGGGCGCAGATGAAGGACATGTCGGAAGAAGAGCAGAAGGCGTTGCATGGCGGCTGCAAGGCTGGAGCGGATGCGATCGAACAGGCGGTGAAAGATCTATGTGGCTGGTAAGAGCATCTCTCGTTCTCGTCGCGTGCAGCTCCACCCCGAAGGAGCCCACGATCACGAAGGAGCAGCAGACCGGCATGTGCAAGCCGGCGATCGATCGCCTCGGCGCGTTGATCGGCGGCGGCGATGCACCGCTCGCGCAGCAGATTCGCGGCGCGCTGATGGATCGCTGCATGAATGACAAGTGGGGCCTGGACGCGACGGACTGCTTCACGAAGCTGCCGACGATCGACAAGGCCGCCGACTGCGCGAAGTACCTGACGGTCCCGCAGCGCGATGGATTTCAGCAGGCAGTCGAAGGCACTGCGCGATAGAGTCGGCGGATGCGAACAGCGTTGATCGCGCTCGTGCTCGCCGCATGCGGCGGTAGCAGCAAGTCATCGACGATGGCGAAGGCGGGGCCGACCTGTGGCGACGTCGCGAATTCGATGGTCGCGATGATGGCCGAGGGCAAGGAGTCGACGAAGGCGTTCGTCGATGCCAAGGAAGGCTTCGTCACCATCATTCGCACGCGCTGTACGGACGACGTGTGGACCGCCGAGGCGAAGCAGTGCCTCGCGACGATGAAGTCGCGCGATGACGCCGAGCGCTGCGGTACGCTGCTGACCGAGCAGCAACAGGCGAACCTCGTACGCGATCAAAAGGCGAAGTTCGGAGCCGGACCGCCGAACCCGGACGCACCGCCACCGGAGGCGCCCAAGGCCATGAAATCGCGCAAGGCGGGCGACCCCTGCGACGGCGGCGAATAGGCACGTAGGGTGCCCTCCGGCGTGCTAGAAGCCTAGCCCGCCATGTCGACCGCAAAGCCGCTGTTCTCGTATCGCCCGTACTGGGCGAAGCGGTTCGGCATCGCGCCGGTGCTGCCGACCACACGCGCCGAGATGGACGAGCTCGGCTGGGATAGCTGCGACGTCGTGTTGGTCACCGGCGACGCGTACATCGATCACCCGAGCTTCGGCATGGCGCTCGTCGGCCGCCTGCTCGAGCGTCACGGCTTTCGCGTCGGCATCCTCGACCAGCCCGATTGGCGCAGCGCGGATGCGTTTCGCGAGCTCGGCCGGCCGAATCTGTTCTGGGGCGTGACCGCCGGGAACATGGACTCGATGGTCAATCGCTACACGAGCGACAAGAAGATTCGCAGTGACGACGCGTACTCGCCGAACGGCGTCGCGGGGCTGCGTCCGGATCGCTCGACGCTCGTCTACACGCAGCGCTGTCGAGAGGCGCACGCCGACGTGCCGGTCGTGATCGGCGGCATCGAGGCGAGCCTGCGGCGCATCGCGCACTACGACTACTGGAGCGACAAGGTTCGGCGATCGATGCTCGTCGACTCGCACGCGGACCTGCTCGTGTACGGCAACGCGGAGCGCGCGATCGTCGAGATCGCGCATCGGCTCGCGGCTGGCGAGACGATCGAACAGGTTCGCGATCTGCGCGGCACCGTATTTCTCGGCAAGCGCGAAGGCTTCGCGCAGATCGACTCGACGACGATCGACAAGCCGGGCCGCGTCGAGGCGCTGCCGGATCCATACGCGATGGAAGCGGAGCGCCAGGCCGCACCGTGCAACACGAACGAAGCGCCCGACGACGGCAAGCTCGTCCAGCTGCGGCCGCGTCGCGTCGATCGCGAGAAGCAAGTCATCCGCATGCCGAGCTTCGAGGCGGTGACGGCGGATCGTGCGCTCTACGCACACGCCTCGCGCATCCTTCACCTCGAGGCCAATCCCGGCAACGCCCGCGCGCTCGTGCAGCGTCACGGCGAGGGCGCGAAGGCGCACGACGTCTGGATCAATCCGCCGCCGCTGCCGCTCTCGACGACGGAGATGGACGAGCTCTACGAGCTGCCGTTCTCGCGCCTGCCGCATCCGAAGCATCAGGGCACGAAGCTGCCCGCGTACGAGATGATCAAGTTCAGCGTGACGATCCTGCGCGGCTGCTTCGGCGGCTGTAGCTTCTGCTCGATCACCGAGCACGAAGGCCGCGTGATCCAGTCGCGTAGCGAGAAGTCGATCCTCGGCGAGATCGAGCGCATTCGCGATCAGACGCCTGGCTTCACCGGCAACATCTCGGACCTCGGCGGACCGACGGCGAACATGTACCGGATGGCGTGCAAGACGCGTGAGATCGAAGCGGCGTGTCGCAAGCCGTCGTGCGTGTTCCCCGACATCTGCGACAACTTGGGCGGCACCGATCACACACCGCTCGTCTCGCTCTACCGCAAGTCGCGCGCGCTGAAGGGTATCAAGCGCGTGTTCATCGCGTCGGGTGTTCGCTACGACCTCGCGGTGCGCTCGCCCGAGTGGATCAAGGAGCTCGCGCAGCACCACACGGGCGGCTACTTGAAGATCGCGCCGGAGCACACCGAGGACGGTCCGCTCCAGCACATGATGAAGCCGGGCATCGGCGCATACGATCGCTTCAAGGAGCTGTTCGACCGGTACTCCAACGATGCGGGCAAGGAGCAGTACCTGATCCCGTACTTCATCGCGGCGCATCCGGGTACCACCGACAACGACATGCTGAACCTCGCGCTCTGGCTCAAGCGCAACAACTTCCGCCCCGACCAGGTGCAGGCGTTCCTGCCATCACCGATGGCGAGCGCGACGGCGATGTATCACACGGGCATCAATCCGCTGCGTTCGATCAAGGCGCGCGAGACGGTCACGGTAGTCAAAGGCATGACGCAGCGCCGGTTGCACAAGGCGTTCCTCCGCTATCACGATCCGAACAACTGGCCGATCTTGCGAGAGGCGCTCCAGCGCATGGGCCGCAGCGATCTGATCGGCGGAGGCAAGCACCAACTGGTGCCCTCGTGGCAGCCGGCCGGGACCGGGAGCTTCTCTGACCGGAGCCGAGGTCGTCGAATTCAGCCGGGTGTGGCACTCACGCAACACACCGGACTTCCTCCGCGAGTGACGAAACCGCCCAAACCTCGTCGCTAGGCGGATCACGTACAGAGAGCTTTTGTCCGAACATACGGGCGCGGTACCCTCGACAGGTCTGCATGGCGCCGACGCCTTCGCCTAGCCCTGACGTCGAGGGGTTGTCTATCGGTAGCGTGCTGGACGGGCGCTACCGCATCGATACCGTCATCGGTACCGGCGGGATGGGTCGCGTCTACAAGGGCGAGCACACCGGCATCGGGCGCGCGGTCGCGATCAAGGTTCTCCACACCGATCTGTCGCGCAATCGCGAGGCGGCGCAGCGGTTCCAGCGCGAGGCGCTCGCATCAGGTCGCCTCGATCATCCGAACATCGTCGGCGTCAGTGACTTCGGCGTGCTCGACGACGGTTCGTGTTACCTCGTCATGGAAGCGCTCGAGGGCGAGCCACTCGGCAAGCGGCTCGAGCGCGATGGGCGCGTCGAGTGGCCCGAGGCGCTCGAGATCTTGCGCGGCGTGCTCTCCGGTCTCAAGCACGCGCACGAGAAGGGCGTCGTGCATCGCGACATCAAGCCCGACAACATCTTCCTCGCGCAGAAGGACGGCGAGATCATCGTCAAGATCCTCGACTTCGGCATCGCGAAGCTGCGCGCGGGCAGCGGCGATGATCCGGCGTCGACGCGCGCGGGGCTTACCGTCGGTACGCCCGCGTATCTGTCGCCCGAGCAAGCCGTCGGCGGCGAGATCACGCCAGCGTCGGATCTGTACTCCGCGTCGATCGTGCTGTTCGAGATGATCGCGGGTCGCGCGCCGTTCGTCGAGAGAGAGCCGCTCGCGATGCTCGGTGCGCACGTCTCGCGTCCGCCGCCGAAGCTCGCCGATGTCGCGCCGGATCTGAAGTTACCCGCGAACCTCGAGGAGGTCCTCGGGCGTGGGCTCGCGAAGGTGAGCGCCGAGCGCTACACGAACGCGATCGAGTATATCGGCGCGCTCGATGCGGTGATCTCCGGCGTGCCGCTCGCGAGCAACGTCGACATGGGTCGCGCGTCGACCCTGAGCCTCGAGGCGAATCAGGACTCGAGCATGATGATGGAGATCCTGCCGGGCACGCCGGCAGCGACGCCGATCCACGGCGTCTATCGGTTGCCCGACGGCCGCATCGCGACGCCGATGCCGGGCTCGATCTCCGCACCGATCTTCATCCCGGCGTCGACGGTCGAGGGCGTGGCGGTCGATCGCCAGAAGCGCGCCGTGTCGCTGCACGATCTGCCGCCGCTGCCGAAGCGCTGGTACATCATCGGCGCGGCGATCGTCGGCGTGCTGATCGTGATCGCGATCATCGCGGCGCTCGCATCCGGCGGCGAGAAGGCGCCGAAGAAGCAGGCGCCGAAGAAGGCGTCGAGCGCGCCGCCGATCGTGATGCCCGTGCCGGCGAAGACCGTCGACAAGGAGATGGTGCTGAAGGCGCTGCTCCACGATCTGCAGGCGAGCAAGACCTGCGCGGAGCGCAAGGCGGCGATCCCGAAGCTCGTCGAGCTCGGCGATCCGCGCGCTTTCGAGCCGCTACGCAAGGCGCGCTATCGCATGTCGGGCGGCCTGCTCGGCATCGGCTCCAACAATGTCAATCACTGCCTGAAGGCCGACGCCGAGGCGGCGATGAAGAAGCTCGCGCCGCCTAAGAACTGATCCGTTCCCCTTCTCCGTTCCGCTTCCCTATTCACTATTGCGGGTGCGATTGCGGGCGGACATCGGTGGCGCCGATATCGTTCGTCCGCACGACATGCGTTCGTGCGCACGCCATGCGCGTGCCCGACGAATAGGGAATAGTGAAGCGGAACAGCGAACCTGAATTTCCGGACCCGTCTATGCTGACGGTTTCGCTTTCCAGTCCTTCTGCGTGAACACGTCGAAGTCGACGACGAGGCAGATCGGCTTGTCGGTCGCGTCGACGGCCCAGTACGCGGCGTATTCGCCTTCGCCGCACGGCAGCGCCAGCGCGCGGCGTCCGTCGGTGAGCGGCACCTCGATCGGTGTGGTGCCCGCCGGCTTCTCGGGCACGCCGATCGCGCCGGGCGATCCATCGCCGGCATCGAGCAGCGCGATCCATCCCGACGACGACAGCTTTGGAAGATCGTCGGGCGCCTTCGGCCTCTTCTGTCCTTTGAAGTGCGCGACGGTCCACTTCGCGATCGGCGGACGGCCGACGTGCACGACCACGGCGGCGAGTTGCTCCTTATCGCCGTCTTTCGCCACGCTGAGCATCACGCGAAACACGCCGGGCGAGACCGGGCGATCGAACGCCTTCCACGTCTTCGGTGCAGCGGGATCACAGATCGCGAGCGCGCTCGACGACGCCGGCAACTGCAGCTGCAACATCCGGATGTCGATCTTCTTCGCGCCGAACTTCTCGCCGTAGCGAAGCAAGCGCGCGATGTCGCGCGGGGCGATGAGCTCGTCGCGCGGCAAGGGCGCGGCGGGTGGTGGCGGCGGTAACGGCAGCGATGGGGCCGTCGGCTTCTTCGGCTTCACCGCGACCGCCGGCAACTTCGGCGGTGCCTTCGGCGCGACGGCCTTCGTCGTTTTCACTGCAGACTTGTTCTTGACCGCCTTCGCTTTCGCCACGGACGCACGATATCCTGATGAGTACATGCGGCGCACCTGTCCACAGTGCAAGGCGATCAACCGCATCCCGGTTCGCCACCTCGCAGACACCGGCAAATGCGGCAAGTGCAAGGCGCCGTTGCCGCCTCAGGACGCGCCGATCGAGGTCTCCTCGGAATCGCAGTTCGACGACATCGTCAGCGCGTCGCGCGTGCCGGTCCTCGTCGATTTCTGGGCGCAGTGGTGCGGTCCGTGTCGCTCGGTCGCGCCCGAGGTGAAGAAGGCCGCGCACAACCTCGCGGGCAAGGCGCTCGTCCTCAAGGTCGACACCGATGCGCTCTCGGATCTCGCCCAGCGCTACCAGATCCAGTCGATCCCGAACTTCGCGCTGTTCAGCGGCGGCCGCCTCGTGCGGCAGCGTGCGGGCGCGATCGATCATCGCCAGCTCGAGCGCTGGGCCGTCTCGCCCCAATAATTCCCGCCATCTCACATGCGCGTAGATCCGATGCCGGGTCTGCGCGTTTTGGCAGCATGACCAAGCTGACCTGGACACTGGCCGCGCTCTCTGCCTTGGGTGGCGTTGCACAGGCTGACGAAGAGCGCTCGCCGGCAACGGCCGACGTGATGAGTGTTTCGCGTGGATCGCATCGCGGCGTCGCGCAGGACTATCTCGTCGCGCCGGCAGGCGGCGAGCTCACGAGCTCGATGAAGTTCCTCATGACCGAGCCGTCGCTGGGCGGCGAGGCGATGAAGTTCTCTGACCTCGCGCTCTTCAACGTTGGTGGCCGATGGTCATTCTTCAGCAAGCTCGAGCTCTCCCTCGAAGCGAGCTTCCTCGCGAAGCAGCCGTCGTTCACCGACGAGAAACCGTGGCAGAGCGTCGGCGGTGCGATCCGCACTCCGATCGGCAAGCGCGCCGCGCTGCAGATCTCCGCAGCCGGTGGTCACCTGATCGGTCACGAAGGCATGTGGACGAAGGAAGCGCTGCTTCTGCAATGGCGTCAGGAGATCGCCGAGGACATCATGCAGTTCGATATCACCGCCGGTGTCGACGGCGTATCACTCTCGGCACCGCGCGCGTCGAGCGCGTTCATCACCGAGGTCGCGTTCATGACGTCGGCATTGTTTCGCGAACCGAGCGGTCACTGGGGCGGATGGGTTGGCCTCGGCTACGCGGTGCCCGTCGCATTCCGCGGCCAGGATCCGACGACCGGCATGAGCGTGGATCCGCAGCCGCGTCTCGATTTTCGGATCGGCACCGTGCTCTCGCTCGTGAAGAACTGGGACCTGTTTGCCGAGCTCGCGATCGTGGATCGCGGCGACATGGAGGATCCTGCGACGCGACTCCCGATCATGGACGGCGGCTTCGACCAGAAGCAGGTGATGCTCGGAGTGACACGCCACATCGATGGAAAGCGGCGGCGCAGTGGCGACAACGACGACAACCACGCGATGCGCTTACGTTAGCCCCGGGTGTACCCACGTAGGGTAAAAATTTACCCCGGGTTTTGAAATACCCCATCTGATGCAAACCTAACTCAGCGAGATAATTACGTGTGAGCGCCAATACAGGTTGGCTCGACCCTTGGACAGAGGGTCTGCATGAACCTCGCAACCGAAAACTGGCGCAATCAACTCATTGCCCAGCACGCCGACATGGCTCGCCGCATCGCGCTCAAGATGGCGCGCCGCTGCCCGACCTGGGTCGTGCGTGAGGACCTGGTTGCCGCTGGTCTGCTCGGTCTGACCGAGGCTGCTCGCCGCTACGACGACACCCGCGCCGAGCCGTTCATCCCGTTCGCGGAGCAGCGCATCCGTGGCGCGGTGCTCGACGAGCTCCGCCGTGGTGACCTCCTTCCCCGCCGCGTGCGCCAGACCGCGCGCAAGATCGCGGCCGTCATCCGCAAGCTCGAGACCGACGGCGAGAAGGCGACGGACCAAGCCGTCGCCGATGCGATGGGCGTCTCGGTCGAAGTCTACCGCTCTGACCTCGCGCACCTCGTTCACGTCGACGTCGAGTCGATCGACGGCGCCCAGGCCACGATGCTCGTCGATGTCGCGAGCGCGCCGGACGAGCTCGCGTCGCACCGCCAGACGCTCTCGATGGTGAAGGGTGCCCTCTCGCTCCTCAAGGAGCGCGACGCCACGCTGCTCTCGCTCTACTACATCGAGGAGCTCACGTTCCAGCAGATCGCCACGTCGCTCGGTATCACGCCGTCGCGCGCGTGCCAGCTCCTCTGGCGCGCGGTCGAGCGCCTTCGCACGCACCTCGGCGAGCGCGTGATGGCGGAGGCTGCGTAACGTGCGAGTCCTGGTCGTCGACGACGACGAACACATCCTGCGCGCGATGGCGACATCGCTGCGCCGCGCCGGGTTCGACGTCACCACGGCGTGTGACGCGATCCCCGCACTCGCGATCGAAGAGTCGTTCGACGTCGTCGTCGCCGATTACAACATGAAGTCCGAGGCGACCGGCGCCGACGTCGTGCGCCACTTCAAGGCGCGCCTCGGTTCGTCTGTCACCTGCTTCGTGCTTTCCGGTGAAGATGATCCCGACACGCGCGATGCGTGTTTCGCCGCCGGTGCAACCGACGTGCTGCTGAAGCCGGTCTCGCCCGTCGAGCTGCGCCGGCGCTTGACCGAAGCGCGCGATCGCACCGAGGCCGCATGACCGCCCAGGCCGCTCCGCTTCCGGGCAGTTGGCTTTCGGCCGAGCTGCGTGCGAGCCTGTTCGCCCCGATGGCGGAGGACGTAGCGCGGGCAAAGGTGCTGGTGGTCGAGGACGATCCCGATGTCACCAAGATGATCGCGCGCAAGCTCGGCGCCGAAGGTCACGAGCTCGAGCTCTTCGACGACCCTCGTCCCGTGCTCGACATGCTCTCTGCGGGCGCGAGCTGGGATGTCGTCATCCTCGATGTCGGCCTCCCCGGCATCAGCGGGATCGACGTGCTGCATCGCTTTCGCGAGTCGGGCTCGCTCGCGTCGATCATCATGCTCACCGGCGATCACAGCGCCGCGACCGCGACGACGTGCATGCGCGCCGGCGCGTTCTACTACCTGACGAAACCATTTCAGCCGTTCGAGCTGTCCGCGATGGTCGAGTCGGCCGCGCGCTACTCGCGCCTTCGCCGCCAGCTCGCAGGCACGCCGCAGATCACCGACGACACGACCGACTCGATGCTCGTCGGCACGGCGGCCGCGATGCGCAAGCTGCGCGCCGCCGTCGCGCGGCTCGGCAGCCAGGACGTCTCGATCTTGATCCGCGGCGAGAGCGGTACGGGCAAGGAGCTCGTCGCGCGTGCGCTTCACGATCGAGGCGGCCGCCGTTCGCGCCGTTTCGTCGCGCTCAACTGCGGTGCGATTCCCGAGTCGCTGATCGACAGCGAGCTGTTCGGCCACACCAAGGGATCGTTCACCGGGGCGACGACGGATCGACCGGGAGTGTTCGTCGAAGCCGATGGTGGAACGCTGTTCCTCGACGAGATCGGCGACATGCCAGTTGGGGTCCAGGCGCGGCTCCTGCGCGTCTTGCAAGAGAGCGAAGTTCGGCCGGTGGGCGGGTCAGGGACTCGCAAGATCGACGTGCGCGTGATCGCCGCGACCCACGTCGACCTCTCGGCCGCCGTCGAAGCAGGCCGGTTCCGGCAAGACCTCTACTATCGCCTCAACGTCGTCGTGCTCGGCGTTCCGCCGCTGCGCGAACGCCTCGACGATCTGCCGCTCCTCGCGGCGCACTTCCTTCGCAAGCACGGTGGGAGCTCGCCGCCGAGCCTGTCGCCCGACGCGCTCGAGGTGATGGCCGCGTATGCGTGGCCGGGCAACGTGCGCGAGCTCGAGAACGCGCTCATGCACGCGATCGCGCTGCATCACGGCGACGTCATCGGCCCCGAGTCACTGCCGCTCGCGATCGGTGCGCGTCGCGCACTGCCTTCGGCGAGTGCGAAGCCGTCCGCCCCTGAATCCGACGACGATCTCCTGCCGCTCACCGAGGCGAAGCGCCGCGCGAGCACCGCATACGAGCGCGCGTACCTCTTGCGCGTGATGGAGAAGGCGAAGGGCTCGGTCAGCGAGGCCGCGCGTCTCTCGGGGCTCGACCGTACGAACTTCCGCCGCTTGATCCAGCGTCACGGTCTCGATCCGACGACCTTCAAGTAGAGCGCCGGCACCACGAACAGGTTGAGCAGCGTCGAGGTCAGCAGGCCTCCGAGGATCACGACGCCCATCGGCGCCTGGATCTCGTTGCCCGGCTCTCCCGCGGCCAGCACGAGCGGGACGAGCGCGAGGCCGGCGCACATCGCGGTCATGAGCACCGGGCTCAGGCGTTCGAGCGAGCCGCGGCGAACCGCTTCGTCGAGCGACGCGTTCTCGTGCGTGCGGAGGTGCTCGTAGTGCGAGAGCAGCATGATGCCGTTGCGCGTCGCGATGCCGAACAGCGTGATGAAGCCGACCAACGAGCCGATCGAGACGATGCGATCGGTCGCGAAGATCGCGACGACACCGCCGATCAGCGCGAGCGGTAGGTTCGCCATGATCACGAGCGCGCGCACCGGCGAGCTGAACGCGAGGTGCAGGACGAGGAAGATTCCGACGATCACGCCGAGGCCGAGGAGCAAGAGCGTGCGACTCGCACTCTCCTGGCTCTCGAACTGCCCGCCGACGACGACGTGGTAGCCCTCGGGAAGGTTGACCGTCGCGACGCGACCGCGGATGTCCTCGACGACCGAGCCGAGATCGCGGCCGCTGACGTTTGCCATGATCACCATCTTTCGCTGCGTGCTCTCGCGCGTGATCGTGTTCGGGCCGACGTCGCGGCGGACCGTGGCGAGCATCCCGAGCGGCAGGAGGCCGTGGTTCGGGACGTCGATCGGGAGCTCGCGCAGATCTTCGACGTCGCGATCGCGCGGGGCATAGCGCACGACGACGTCGTACGTGCGCTGGCCTTCGAGCACCTGCGTCACCTTCTTGCCGGCGAGCGCGACCTCCATCGCGTCGGCGAGCTCGCCGCGGTGGGTGCCGGCGCGCGCGACGCGATCGAGATCGAAATCGACGACGACTTGTGGAATGTCGATCTGCTGCTCGATCGCGATATCGACCGCACCGTCGACGTCCGCGATGGCGCGCCGGAGCTGCTCCGCGTAGAGGCGCAGCGTGAACAGATCATCGCCGAACAGCTTCACGGCGACGGCGGCGCGCGTCCCGCTGAGCATGTGATCGATGCGGTGCGAGATCGGCTGGCCGATCGTGAAGCTCGTGCCGGGCATCCGCGCGAGTGCGGCGCGCATCGCGGTCAGCAGCTCCTCGCGCGAGCGCTCGCTTCGGCGCAGCCGGACCTCGATCTCCGTCGCGTTGACATCCTGCGCGTGCTCGTCGAGCTCGGCGCGGCCCGTGCGGCGTGCCGTCGAGACGACCTCGGGGAAGCCGAGCAGGATCTCCTCGATGCGCCGACCGCGCGCGTCGGACTCGGCGAGTGACGTGCCGGGGAGCGTCACGGCGTTGATCGTCAGCGCGCCCTCGTTGAACTCGGGGAGGAACGAGCGGCCGACGAACGGTAGGAGCGCGCCAGCGGCAACCGCGAGCAGGAGCGCGAGCACGATCGTCCAGCGCGCGTGGTGCAGCGCCTTGTCGAGGAGGCGATGGTAGCCACGCTTGAGATGCCGGACGATGAAGCCATCGCCGTGCGCGAGCGTGCCGAGCTTCGGCAACAGCAGCGCGCACAGCGCGGGCGTGACGGTCAGCGCGACGACGAGTGACGCGAAGATCGCGACGAGGTACGCGAACCCGAGCGGGAACAGCAGGCGGCCTTCGACGCCGGTGAGGAAGAACACCGGCACGAACACGAGCATCACGATCACGGTCGCGAACACGATCGAGCCGCGCACCTCGCGTGATGCTTCGTAGATGACCTCGGTCGCGGGCCGTCGTTGCTCGACGGGCAACGCACCGTTCTCGCGCAGGCGCCGGACGACGTTTTCGACATCGATGATCGCATCGTCGACGAGCGCACCGATCGCGATCGTGAGCCCGCCGAGCGTCATCGTGTCGATGCCGGCGTCGAGCCACTCGAGCACGATCACCGCGACGAGCAGCGAGATCGGGAGCGCGATCGCCGAGATCGCGGTCGCGCGCACGTTCACGAGGAACAGGAAGATGATGACGACGACGAGGATCGCGCCGTCGCGGAGGGCAACCGTGACGTTGTTGACCGCCGACTCGATGAACTCGGCCTGCCGGAACAGCTGGCGCTCGAGCGTCATGCCTTTCGGTAGATCCTTCGTGATCGCGTCGAGCTCGCGATCGATCGCGGTGGTGAGCGCGATCGTGTTCGTGCCGGGTTGCTTCGTGATCGCCATGACCACGGCGGGCTTGCCGTCGACGGAGCCTTCGCCGAACCGCGTCGCGGCGCCGACCTGGACCGTCGCGACCTGACCGACGGCGATCGAGGTCCCCTCGCGCGTGGTCACGACGACGCGTGCGAGGTCCTCTGTCGAGCGCAGCCTGCCGAGGCCGCGCACGAGGCTCTGCTGCGGTCCGCGGATCGCGAACCCGCCCGTCGAGTTCTGGTTCGACGTCTCGATCGCGTGCGCGACCTCGTCGAAGGTGACCGCGTAGCGGCGCAGCCGATCCGGATCGATGTCGACCTGGTACTGCCGCACGCCGCCGCCGATCGGCACGACCTGCGCGACGCCCTGCAGCGCGAGCAAGCGCCGCCGCACGGTCCACTCGGCCGCGTCGCGTACTTCGTAGCCCTGATGCGTCGCGCTGCGGAGCCCGACGAACATGATCTCGCCCATCACCGATGACACCGGCGCGAGCTGCGGTGCGGGCACGTCGGGTGGCAGCTGCGTCTGCGCGAGCGGCAGCTTCTCGCTCACGAGCTGGCGCGCGCGCGTCATCTCGGTCGCCCAGCCGAACTCGACCCACACGATCGAGATGCCGACGCCCGATGCCGAGCGCACGCGGCGCACCTGCGTCTGGCCGTTCATCGCCGCCTCGATCGGCGCGGTGATCAGCGACTCGACCTCCTCGGGCGCGAGGCCGTGGGCCTCGGTCACGATCGTGACCGTCGGTGCGGTGAGATCGGGGAACACGTCGACGGGCATGCGCGTGAACGCGATCGCGCCGTACACGCACACGGCGAGCGCGACCACGAGCACGAACATGCGCTGCGCGATCGACCAGCGAATCATGCCGTCGAAGATCTTCACGACGTTCTCCTAGTGCGCATGGCCATGCTCCGGGACGGCGCCGCCCGACGCGGCGAGCTTGATCTCGTACGCACCGCGCGTGACGACGCGGTCGCCCTTCGCGATGCCGGACTTGATCTCGACCCAGCCGCCGGACCGCATGCCGACCGTGACGAGCCGGCGCTCGAACGACTCGCCGGAGACCTGGACATAGGCGACCTTGCGACCCGCATCGTCGACGATCGCGGTCTCGGGGATCGCGAGCGCACTCGTCGGTGCGCCGGTCTCGATCCACACCGTCGCGAAGCTGCCGATGCGCAGCCGCTGGTCGGGGTTCGCGAGCTCGAAGATCATCGGCACGGTGCGCGTCTTCTCGTCGACGAGCTTGCCGATCGTGACGACGCGCCCATCGGGCGGCGCGATCGGAATCGTGCCCTCGTAGCCGTCGACGCGGAACGCGGCGCGCGACGCGGTCTCGACGCTCGCGACATCGGGCTCGAAGATGTCCGCGTGCAGCCAGATCCGGTCGAGATCGACGACGGTGAACAGCCGGTCGCCATCCTCGACGCTCTGGTTCGAGGACACGTGGATCGCGATCAGCGTGCCTGCGATCGGCGAGCGGACCTGATACGTCGCGCCGCTCGTGCCGCGGCCCGACGCACCGACGTCGAACTGCGAGAGCCTGCCCTGCGCCGCTGCGACCTGCGCGCGCACGATCTCGACGCGGGTCTTCGCGGCGTCGAGCTGCTTCTCCGGAATCGCACGCGCCTCCCAGAGCCGGTTCGAGCGTGCGAGCTCGGTCTCGGCCGCCGCGAGCTCCGCGCGTGCTTGCCGTGAATCGCCGACGAGCGTCACGCGATCACCCGCGTTCGTCGCCTGCGGGACGATGCGCGCGAGGACTTGACCGGCGGCGATCTTCGCGCCGAGCACGGGCATCGAGTCGACGAGCACGCGGCCATGTGTGGTCGCGGTCAGCCGGGCTTCGCGACCCGAGGTCGCGCGGATCTCTCCGGTCGTGCGCAGCGTCGGAACGAGCTCGCGCTCACCGGTGGGCACGATCTCGATGTCGGTCGTCCACGCCGTCTCCTTGAGGTAGCTGATGCGACCCGGAGGGTCGTCCTCGGTTGCGGGGATCTTCGCGCCCGACGCGTGCACGGTGCACGGCACGCTGACCTCGTCGGCCGGCAGCTTGATCACGAGCGTGCACGGCCCGGCGGCCGTTGGTGTCACCTCGGGTCGGAAGATGCCGGGCCGCGATTCCTTCACGGTCGCGCCGACGTTCGCGAGCGTCACCGTGACGCTGCCGGTCACCGGTTTGTGATCGGCGAGCTTCGTGACGTGAACGGCGAGCGCGGTCGGCTTCCCGGCGACGAACGGCGGATGCTCGACGAAGAATTCGTGTTGCGCCGTCCAGCGGGTGAACGCGGTCGTGGGCGCCTCGGGCGTCTCGTGATGCTCGTGGTGGCCACAGGCGACGAGGGCGATCAGGAACAAGCGCTTCATGGGGTTCTCCCGAGCGCACGCGCGCGGAGCAGCTCCGCACGGCGCGCTTCGTAGGTCAGACGCAGCACGTGGACGGTCGCGTGACGCGACGCGCGCTGGACGTCGAGCAGCTCGAGGATCGGCCGGTCACCTTCGCGGTACGCGACGGCCGCGCGCTTCTGAAGATCGAGTGCGCGCTTCGCAGGCCCGGCGGCGTAGACCTCGGCTTGCTCGATGCGCAGCACGAGCTCGCGCGTTGCCTGCACGGTTTCTGCGGTCGCTTCGACGGCGAGCGCCGTCACCTCGCTCCGCCAGCGCCGGACTTCTCCGCGGCTCTTGGCCGCCTGCGCACCGCCGGCATCGAACAGCGGGATGTCGCCACCGATGCCGACGACGTAGCCGATGCCGCGCGTGTCCCCCGTCGTCGAGGCGAGCAGACCCGCGACGACCTCGAACCGCGGGACCCACGCACGCCGTGCGACGGCGAGCTCCCCGGCGGCTTGTCGTTCGCGTGCGCGCGCGGCATCGAGATCCGCGCGCTGCGGGACACCCGCGTCGACCGGCTTCGCGGGCAACGTGAGCGTCCCGACCGCGTCGTAGGCCGCCGCCGGTTCGCCGACAAACGCACCGAGCCGGAGCCGCGCGATCTCGAGCTCGCGACGTGCGGTCGCGCGCTCGTCGTCGAGCAGCTCGAGCTCGAGCGCGGCGCGGTCGAAGTCGTAGCTCGACGCATCGCCTTGCGCCGAGCGGTTACGAAGCGAGTCGACGATGGTGGCGAACGTGGTCCGCGCTTCGTCGAGCCGCGCGAGGTGCTCGCGAGCGTAGATCGCGTCGAGGTACGCGATGCGCGCGTCGAGCTGGAGTGCGATCGTCGCGTGCTGCACGCTCGCGCGCTCCGCATCGGCACCGGCCCGCGCCGCCGTGCTGGCGAGCCCGCGCCGGCCGGCGAGATCGATCGTCCACCCGAGCCGCACGAAGTCGTCGTGCGCGTCGAGGCTCGGGACCGCCTCGCGTTCGTACGACAGCGTCGGGTTCGGCAAGACGCCTGCCGCCCCGACGGCGGAACGCGCCGCGTTGATGCGCTCCGCGAGCGCGCGCGAGCGCGGCGTCTCGGCAACGCGACGCAAGAAGGTCGGTTCGTCGATCGTGATGATCGTGTTCGCCGTGGACGGTGACGCCGCCGCGATCGAGATCGCGACGAACGTCATCGCCACGCGATGAGTCCGCGTGAACATGACAAGCCTCCGGCAAAGAGCTGCGTTCGGGTGATCGCGAGGGATCAGCCGATCGGCGGCCGTTGCGGAGGCTCGAGCGCGTTCTTGTCGGCGAGTGGCGGAGGCAAGGCGACGGCGATGACGGCGATCGTCTCGACCGTGGTCATCGCCACGACGGCCTGGGTCGTGACCTGCGAGTGATTCGTGGCGCACAGGTGCACGAGCCCCGTGCAGCCGTGCTCGTCACCGGGCTCGGCATCGTGATGTGCGGAGTGGCTCGGCGTTTCGCCGTGCGCCACGTGCTCGATCACGTGCGCCAGCTGTTCGGCAAGCTCCACCGAAGGGAGCACCGCGAGCAGCAGCAAGATCGCGAGACCGCGCACCCCACGACGCTAGCACGGCCGGCTACGCGAGCATCTCGTCATCGTCGGCCGACGGGATATCGGGGTGGGCCACTTCTATATCGATGTGCTTGGCCTGTGGGATGGCACGCCGGATCTCGACCTCGAGCGCCGCGATCTCGGTCGCGATCAGGTCGGTCACGAGCGCGGTCATGCGGCGCAGCGCGCGGTCGCCCTTGGGGCCCTCGAGCGCGATGTTCTCGAGCGATTGGCGATTGAGCCGCTCCGCGATGTAGTCGTTGTCGAACGTGATCTCGGCCTTGAGGATGTACGACTCGGGCGTGAGCTGGCGCGTCTTGACGTCGCGGATGCTGCGCACGCTCGGGTGATCGAGCACGACGTCGACGAAGCGATCCTCGACACCTTCGGGCACGGCGCGGCCGAGCAGGTGCTCGCGGTTCTGGCTGACGAGATAGAACGCGACGACGCCGAGGAGCAGGCCGATCACGAGCGACGCGACGGCGTCGAACACGGGATTGCCCGTGAAGTACGACGCGGCGATCCCGGCGGCGGCGAGGATCACGCCGAACACGGCCGCGCTGTCTTCGAGGAGGATCGCGACGGCGGCCGGATCGGCCCGCTCGCGCACGTACTCCCAGAATGGCAAGTCGCCCTTCTGACGCATGAGGCTGCGGACCGCGATCATGAGCACGCAGCCTTCGATGACGAGTGACAGCGCGAGCACGCCGAACGTCAGCGTCGTCGGGTTCACTTCGTGCGGCGAGATCAGCGACGTGACGCCGTGATAGATCGTGATGCCGCAGCCGATGAAGAAGATGCCGGCGGCGGAGAGCATGCCGAACACGAAGCGCTCGCCGCCGTAGCCGTAGTGGAAGCGATCGTCGGCTTCCTTCTGCCCGCGCTTGAGGCCGATGAACAGCAGCAGCTGATTGCCGGTATCCGCGAAGCTGTGAATCGCCTCGGACAGCATCGCGCCCGAGCCCGAGGCCACGAACGCGATCAGCTTGATCACGGTGACGAAGGAGTTGCCGATCAGAGCCGCAACGACGGCTTTGACGGAAGACGCGGCCACGGCGTTACTGTAATCGACGGCGGCGGCGAAGCAGTAGTGCGAGGACGGGAAGTGCGGCGAGCGCTCCCGCCGCGCCGCCACCTTGACAACAGCCGCCGCCGCCCGCGCCGGTGCCGGTGACGTAGATGTGGCTCGTGACGACGACGCGGTTGTTCGCGTCGTTGATCAGCTCGACGCGGTAACGCCGCTCGGTGCCCTTGCCCGGATCGTCGTCGAACGTGTGGCGGAAGTCGTCGCTCGTCACCTCGACCTGGTCGAGCTTCTCGCCGTCGCGCCAGAGCTGGAGAAAGTGCCCGGTGCCGCCGGTGACATGCGCGGCGACATTTGCGGTGCCGGCCATCGTGGAGTCGCCGATCTCGGCGGTGCCGATCTTGATCTCGACGAACGGATCGTCGGGGCCCTTCATCTGCACGATCGTGCGGCCCTCGCGGATCCCCTTCATGATCGCGGCCTCGGAGAGCTCGTCGGCGAGCACGAGTGTGGTGGGGCTGCCGAGCGGCGTGTCGGTGATGCCGGTGCCGGTGCCGGCGCGGTGGTCGTCGCTTCCACCGATCGCGGCGATGCGGTGGCCCTCGTCCAAGAGCCCGTCCCACTTGGCGATCGCCGAGGGAACGAACAGGCGCTCCACGATGTCCCACTTGCCGGTGATGATCTCCATGCCCGCGACCTTGTCCCATGGCGTCGTCGCGTCGTGGCCCCACGGACAGCCGATGCAGTTCTCGCCGAGATCGAGCGTCGGATGATTGACGATGAAGATCGCGCCGGCCGCTTCGACGTCGGTGAGCACGCCCGCGATCGTGCGGCCCATGTGGCCGATGCGATGGTCGACGTACGTGCCGAGCCCGACCGCGTTGCCGTGCCCCGCGTACGTCGTGATCTCCGCGCCGCGCAGCAACAGGACATCGGTCAGCGCCTTCTGCGCTTCGGCGGCGAGCGCGAGGTGCGAGCTCGTGTTGTGGTCGGAGAGATTCACGAAGTCGAGACCGCGCTGGCGTGCGAGCGCGCTGATCTGATCGAACGACGCGTTCGCATCGCCGCTCTCCGACGAGTGGACGTGAAAGTCGCCCTTGTACCAGCGGCGGCCCGTTGCGAGCACGACCGGCGCGGGCGTCGCCTTCGGGCGCACCGCGAGCGTGGCGTTGTCGCGGCAGATCACGTCGATCGAGTAGCGACCACCGTCGGCGTCGAGTTGCGCCTTGCCGATCGAGACCGTCCACGTACCCGGGGTGATCGCGCCCGGCAAGTAGCTGCGCGACGACTGCGCGACGCCGATGATCGCGTCCTCGGTGTTGCCGCCACCCCACCCGCGAAAGCCCTCGGGGCTCCACACGCCCCAGTCGAGGATGTCGCTGGCGGAGCCGTCGGTGTGAACGATCTGGATCTCGACGGTGCCGGGCGGCACGACAAACGCGACGTCGACGTAGTCACCGCCGGCGGCGGCAACATCGCCCTCGTAGTGCATCATCGTCAGCACGGCGAGCAATGGCAGCAGCATGGAGGCATCGTACGATGAAAACCCTGATCGTGATGTTGGTGTTGGCCGGCGTGGCACACGCCGACGACAAGAAGTGCGTTGTCGAGAAGCCGGTCGTCGCGAAGCCCGCGAGTGTGAAGGCGCCGCCGTGTCACCGCGCGAGCGCGAAGTTGCAGAAGACGATCGCGACGGAGCTCACCAAGGCGTATCACCCCGAGCGCGGCGGCAAGCCCGTGGTGAAGTTTCCGTGCGACGGGCTCGGGTCCACGATCTACGAGATCGTGCTCGAGACCGGGCACGGTCACGGCGGCTCGCTCGACCTGTGGCGCGCGCGGCGCCGCGCCGATGGCAAGTACGACGTCCGCGGCATCATCTATCGCGGCAGCTCGATGGTGCACAAAGCCGCGGCGGTTCCGCACGAGCAAGCGAGCGGCATTGTCGAGCTGCCGGAGCTCGACAGGGCGCGCGCGGCGATGACGGCGACGTTGCGCGAGGTCGTTCCACCCGCGAAGCCCGGAGAGGGCTTCGGCATGAGCTCCTCGTTCTCGTCGCGGGACTCTCACACGGTGCTGCGTTTCGTCGACCACGAGGGTCGCGTCGTCGAGCGCCGCTACACGGGCTATGCGTCGTCGTCCGCCCAGGACACCTACCTCGGGCTCGAGCTCGCGCAGCGCGCGCTCGCGCCGATCTGGCAGCTCGCACCGAGCAAGGCCGCGGCGGATCACGACGACCGCGCCTTCTTCGCCGCATCGTTCAACGCGGCGGTACCGCACTTCGGGACCGACTTCTACTGGTGGGTGATGGAGCGCTACGTCGACCTCGCGCGCTTCCTCGGCACGCCTGCAGTGATCGGCGGCCTCGTCACGCGACTCACCGTGACGAAGCCGGGTGATCGCTCGCAGACCGATGCGCGGGCGGATGCCGTCGACGCGCTCGCGAAGATTACCGGCTGGGATGCGCGCGCGGGCGGCAAGTCCGTCGAGGATGCCGCGAAGGCGTATCTCGCCGCCTGCAAGTGAACGGGGTCAGACACAACTTGTACAACTTGTGTCCGGTATTCGGACGTAAGTTGTGCAAGTTGTGTCTGACCCTACTCCGATAGCCCGGTCCTACTCCGATAGCCCGGTCCACTCGGCCGACTTCGTCCACAGCGTCTTCGCGAGCTCGACGTCATCCGCGAGGCGCGCGGGTCGCTTCTCCTTGCCACCGACGTCGTAGTAGCGACCACTCTCGCTCGCGAGCGCCGGGTCGGTTGCGCACCGCAGCGACGCCTGCGCGCCTTTCTCGGGCGTGATCATGAACTTCTTCATCAGCCAGCGGAACGGCGCGGGCACCTTGCGCCAGACGTCGGTGGCGACCACGCCGGGATGCACCGCATACGTCGTGACTTTTGTTCCCTCGAGCCGGCGCGCGAGCTCCTTCGTGAACAGCACGTTCGATAGCTTCGAGACGGCGTATTCGTTCAGGGCGGTGACCGAACGCGTCGGCTTCTGCAGCGCGTCCCAGTCGATGTGCTTCGCTTGATAGTGCGACGCGCTCGCGACGTTGATGATGCGCGAGGGCCCGCTCTCGATGATGCGATCGAGCAACAGCCGCGTGAACAAGTAGTGACCGAGGTGGTTCGTTCCGAACTGCACCTCGAAGCCGTCCTTCGTCTGGCCGCGCGAGCCCGCGAGGCCCGCGTTGTTGATGAGGCCGTGAATCGGAATGTTTCGATCGAGGAGCGACTTCGCACACGCGCGCACCGATCCGAGGTCACCGAGATCGAGCGAGACAAACTCGACGTTCGCGTTCGGGACCTCGCGCCGGATGTCCTCGAGGACCTTCTCGGTCTTGTCCTTCGAGCGGCAGGCGAGGATCACGTGCGTGCCTTGCTTCGCGAGCTCCGTCGCCGTGATCTTGCCGATGCCCGTGTTCGCACCGGTCACGATGATGGTCTTCATGGGCCGCACTATGCGGCCGCGTCGATTTCGGTCAAGAGATGTGGCCTGGCTTGCGGTCGTTTCGTCCTGGCGCTGCGACATCACGCGGGCGCCGGCATCTGTGCGGCATGATCTCGATTCCTTCGTTGACCCGTCTTGGCAGCTGGGCTACCCGAGTGCCCACAATAATGAGCAAGCGCGTCTTCGCGGTGTTGATGGTGCTGTTCGGTGTGATCGGAACGGCGTGGGCCGACGATGACGATCAACCGGATCCGCCGGCCGCTCCCGCGGAGCCCGCGGACGACAAGGCCGACGACAAGCCTGACGACAAGCCCGAGCCGAGGGTCGACCAGCCCGGCGACGACAAGGACGATGACAAGCCCGCGGCCGCTGCGGCCGGCGACGCCGACGACGATCACCCGGCTGCCGCCTCGGCACCACCCGCCGGCGGCGCGGATGTCGATGGCGACGGCGTCTCCGACGCGAACGAAGCGATGATGAACGCCGACGTCGACGTCAACGCGAAGGACGCCGACGGTGACGGCACGCCCGACGCGCAAGAAGACGGCGACATCGACAACGACGGCGTCAAGGACTCCGAGGAGGAGGACCCTCCGGCGGATCCGTTCGACGCGGACGGCGACGGCGTGATCGAGCCCGACGAGATCGCGGACCGCAAAGAATTCTCCGAGTTCTTCGACGACATCCCGAACGAGCCGAACGACGACGCGCTCGATGCACGCGCCGAAGATGCCGAGCTCGTCGCGTCGATCAGCGTCGATGACTTCCGCAAGGGCGTCGCGCTCGTGAAGAAGATCGTTCTCGGCAAGATGGCGAAGAAAGCGCAGGCCAAGGCCGACAAGCGCATGGCGACGTTCTCGTGGATGGTGTTCGGCCTCTCGTGCTGCGGCCTCTTGCTGCTCGGCATGCCGCTGCTCCTCGCGAAGAAGTATCCGGGTCAGGGCAAGACGCTGTTCAAGTACTCCGCGCTCGCGGCCGGCACGTTCTTCGTCACCGTGAACCTGTTCGGCGGCGTGCTGTTCGGCATGCGGCAGGCGCAAAACGCGCTGTCGAGCTACACGAACCCGAGCGTCGCGATCACGGGCGGCACGTTCGACACGCTCTACAACAACGCCGACGAGTTCGTCGTCACCGGCAAGGAGCTGTTCCTGCCGACGCTCGAGGCAATGCGCAACAACCCCGACGAGCAGCCGGCCGTGATGCTGCTCGAGAACGGCATGAAGATCGTCGAGGACGCGAAAGTGTTCATGTCGATGGCCAAACTGTTCAAGAAGGTCGACTTCATCTTCAGCATCCTGCCGATCATCCTCACGCTCGTGACGCTGATCTTGTTCCTCCTCGCGATCAAACCGACGCTGATCGAGATCATCAAGCTGCCGGCTGCCGCCGCGCAGGGCAATTCAGGTGCGGGACGCGACGTCGTCACGAGGAGCATCAAGCGCGTGAAGGGCGAGATGCTGGCAACGCTGTGCACCGTCGGTGTGCTGACCGCGCTGACGCTGATCTCCTCCGCGATCCTCGGCCGCGTCGTCGAGCCCGCACTCGCGTCGCTGCTCCGCTACTTCAGCGCGGCGGTCCAGTACCTCCAGTTCGTCGAGGGCGCATCGAGTGGCCTCGTCTTCATCTCGCTGTTCGGCGTGATCCTCTTCCTCGTGCTGAACCTCGCGGCGCTGATCCTCTCGATGTCGTTCTTCCTCGGGAAAGCGCAGAAGATCTTCCAGGCGCGCTTCAACGAGGGCGAGCCGGTCGCGAAGCACAAGCACTTCTTCAAGTGGGGCGTCCCCGCGGTGCTGCTCGTCCAGGTGTTCCCGCTCCTGTTCGCCTATCTCGGCGAGATGATCCTGAACAAGGTCAACGACAGCCTGCTGTCGGGCGTGAAGGACGCGGAGTCGGTGCCGTGGACGAAGCTGATGATCGCGGGACCGCTCGTCCTGATCGTCGCCTTCGCCGTCATGTTCTGGGCGGTCCGCGGCTTCAAGGCCATCAAGTTCCTCCAGAGCTACAAGGTGAAGCCGAAACCGGCCAAGAAGTCCGCGTCTGGCGGGGCGACACTTCTGCCGCCTTCTTGAGCCGATCCGTAGAGTCTGATAGCTCGTAGCTCCAGGGGAGGACTATCAGATGATCCGACAAGGCTTGATTCTGCTCACGGTCGTGCTCGCGGTCGCTTGCGGCGGTGGCGGCAAGAAGAGCGACGCGACGAACACCGGTGGCACGGGCGGCATGGAGACCAAGTCGCTCTACGATCGCCTCGGCGGCAAGGACGCGATCACCGCGGTCGTCGACGAGTTCGTCGCGAACGTCGCGGCCGACACGCGCATCAACGCGATGTTCGCGAACGCGGACATCAAGAATCTGAAGTCGAAGCTCGTCGATCAGATCTGCGAGGCGACCGGCGGTCCGTGCAAGTACACGGGCAAGAACATGAAGGACGCGCACACCGGCATGAACATCAAGGAAGCCGACTTCAACGCGCTCGTCGAAGATCTCGTGAAGGCGCTCGACAAGTTCAAGGTGCCCGAGAAGGAGAAGGGCGAGCTGCTCGGCGCGCTCGGCGGGATGAAGGCCGACATCGTCACCGCGAAGTAGTCAGTACGGCTTGCCGCCGCTGTTTCCGCCCGGACCGTAGTTGCACACGATCGAATTCGGGTACGCGAAGCCGGCGCACGTACCCTTGGCGCAGCCGAGCTTCACGCTCGTCCGCCACACGATCTGCGTGTAGTGGCCGCAGACGCCATTGCACGCGTTCGTGTCGTAGTTGTAGTTCGCCTTCTCGGAGGCCCACGAGCTCACCGCTTGTTGCGCGGTCGCGCCACCGCCGGCTCCGAAGATGTTCTCGCCGACGTACCAGGGGTGACCCTGCGATCGACCCGCGTTGTGATCGATGAGCCCCGTCGGTGCCATCGTGTCGGTGCACTTCGCGACCCACGCGGCCGCGGTCGCGGCGAGGTTCGCGTCCCACTCCAGCGCGGGTAGCGGCGTCGAGGTGACGACGGCCGCGCGCACCTGGTTGTGATAGAGCGTGATGCCCATCAGATCCGCGGGCTCGCCCACGCCGGCACGCGCGTCGACCATCATCATCTGGCCGTCGCCGCCCGTGGTGTTCGCGTCGCCGTTCGCGACGCCGTCGGTTTCACCGCTGCACGCAGCGCAAGCGGTCACGAGCAGGCCCCAACGCGTCTGCATGGTTACAGGATCGACGGGCGGCGGGGCCGGGTCAACCATTGACTGAGCCGTGAGTGTCGACTACGAAGCTCTTCGGAGGCACGCACGAGCTAGCCAAGACGCATCAGCCCGAGGAGCAGGGAAGCCGAAGATCTCAGGATCTAGACGGCACAGCCCCCGCTACTGTGACCGGGGACGACGCGGCAATTGCCACTGGGAAACTGGGAAGGCGCCGCTAGGACGAACCGGAAGTCAGGACATCTCTCCATGGGCCACTCGGGATGAAGTCATCCCGCGTCACGTGGGGTGACATGAACCGAACCGGTTTATCCATATGCGTTTGTGCCGCATTCGCTCGAGGAGCGAGTGCCGACGAGACCATCGTCATCGAGGGCCGAGCTCCCGACGAAGGCGATCGCGATCGCGACCGCGCGCTCGGCGATGCGCCGTTCGTCACGATCCTCCACCCCGACGAGCACGCGGCGACGGCCTCGGTCGCCGATGCGCTCGCGACGTCCGCGGGCGTGCAGACCAAGAGCCTCGGTGGGCTCGGCGCGTATCAAGCGGTCAGCGTGCGCGGCGCCGCGACGGGCCACACGGCGGTGCTCGTCGACGGCGTGCCGCTCGCGCGCCTCGCCGCGGTGACGACGGACCTCGGGCGGTTCGCGATGGGTGCGTTCGGCGAGGTCGAGCTGTATCGCGGCGCGGTGCCCGTCGAGCTCGGCGGCGCGGGCGTCGGCGGCGCGGTGAACCTCGTGACCCGGCTCGGTCGCGGCGCGCACGGCGAGCGGTTGCACGCCTCGATCGGAGTCGGCTCGTTCAACGCACGGCACGCGCGCGTGCACTACGGCGACGATCACGGCAGCGTGCGATCCTCGACGACGATCGCCTATCAGGGCGCGGCCGGCGACTACACGTACTTCTCCGACAACAGCACGCCGCTCAACAAGACCGACGACGCGTACGTCCCGCGCGAGAACAATAGCTACGACCAGCTCGATCTCGCGAGCCGCGCGGGAAACGATCGCGGCGCCGCCGGCGTGCGGGTCGCGTGGAAGCACAACGGCTTGCCGGGCTCGACATCGCAGCCGTCGCGCGACGCGAACCTCGATACGCTCGACGTGATCGCCGACGGCAACTTCGTCGCGGGTCCGAGCAAGCAGCTCGGCTATCTGCTCGTCGAGCGGCAGCGCCTGCTCGATCCGCGCGGCGAGCTCGGCCTCGGTACGCAGGATCGCGGCTACCTCACGCTCTCGGGCGGCGCGTCGACGACGTGGTCGCACGCGATCGGTGCGCATCGCGCGACCGCGGGGCTCGAGCTGCGCGGCGATCGCTTTCGCGATGCGGACAATGACGACATGCGCGCCGCGCTGGTCGGCACGCGCGGCAACGGTGCGGTCTCGACGAGCATCGACTTCGCGCTCGGCGATGCGATTCGCGTGACGCCCGCGCTGCGCGTCGATCTCGCGCGCACGGCACCGACGCCGATGGCCGAAGGGCCCGACGCGTTTGCGGATCAGCCCGCTCGCTGGGACACGGTGACGTCGCCGCGGCTCGGCGTGCGCGCGCGGATCGTCGACGACGTCGCGATCAAGGGCAGCGCCGGCTGGTACGCGCGGCTGCCGACGCTGATCGAGCTGTTTGGAAATCGCGGCGCGATCATCGGCTCGCCGGATCTACGTCCCGAGCGCGGGCCGTCGGCCGATCTCGGCATCGTGTGGGCACCTGCGAAGGGAATCGGCCGGATCGATCGCATCCTCGTCGAGAGCGCGCTGTTCGCGACGCGTCCGCGCGACACGATCGCGCTGATCACCACCGCCGGCTACGCGGCGCGCGCGGAGAACATCGGCGCGACGCAGAGCTACGGAGCCGAGCTCGTCGCGAGCGCGCGGTTCGCGAAGACGCTGTCGATCAGTGCCGCGTACACGCGGCTGGTCTCGGAGCAGTTCGCGATCGATCCAAATCTCTACCGCAAGGCGCTGCCGCGCACGCCCGGTCACTTTCTCTATGCACGCGCCGACGTGTCGCGCCGGATCGCTACTCGCCACGTCGGTGCGTGGCTCGATGTCACCGCGCAGTCCTCGAGCTTCCTCGATCAGGCGAACTTCCAGCGCATGGAAGGCCGCGCGCTGATCGGCGCCGGCGTGCGCGGCGAGATCGCAGGCGGCGTGGCCGCGACGGTCTCCGCGGCCAACCTCACGAATCTTCACGTCGACGATCTGTACGGGTACCCGATGCCCGGCCGCAGCTTCTTCCTGTCACTCGATTGGTCTTACTGAGAGGTTTGTCATGAAACGCATCGCACTGTTTTCCATTCTCCTCGCCGCGTGCGGCGACAACAGCAAATCCGTCGACACGACGCCGGACGGCCGCGACGAGCCGATGGTGGGTCCGCCGCGCGCCGTCGTCGTCGCCGGTGACTTCGTCACGCCGGGCTTCTCGGGTGTGATGTCGAAGCTCGAGCTGTCGTCGATGCAGATGACCCAGAACGTCGCGCCGGCCGGGGCGATCGGCAACGACCCGATCATTCGCAAGCTCGGCGACGACCTCTACGTCGTGAACCGCGCGGGCGGTAACAACGTCACGATCTTCGATTCCGCGACGCTCGCCGTCAAAGAGCAGCTCGGCACCGGTGCCGGCTCGAACCCGCAGGACGTCGCGACGTTCGGCACCAAGGTCTACGTCGCCGCGATGGGCACGAAGGGCGTCGTCGTGCTGACGCGCGGCTCGGCCACCACGAAGACGATCGATCTGTCCGCGCTCGATCCGGATGGCTTCCCCGACTGCGTCTCGGCGTATCGCGTGGGCAATCTGCTCTACGTGGCATGCGGGCTGCTCGATCAGAACTTCAGCCCGCGCGGCAACGGCGTCGTCGCGGTGATCAACCCGATCACCGACACCGTCGAGCGCACGGTCACGCTCTCCTCACCGAACCCGTTCGGCGTGTTCACCGAGCTGCCGGGCGGCGAGGGCCTCGTGATCCCGACGTTCGACTACGCGGCGCCGACGGCACGCTGCCTCGAGCACATCACCACCGGCTCGGCGCCGTTCTCGAAGGGCTGCCTCGTGCAGTACGCGGCGGTCGGCGGCTACGTCGTGCGCGCCGTGCCGCAGCAAGTCGGCGAGACGCAGATGCTGTGGATGGTCGTGAATAACGGCAACTTCAGCGCCGAGAAGGCCCGCCTCTGGGGCTACGACCTGAAGAGCAAGACGCTCTGGCCCGATCCGCTCTCGCCGGAGGCCCAGGTGCTCACCGATCTCGCGGCGTGCCCGAACGGTCAGGTCATCGTCGCCGACAAGACGATGAGCGCGAATGGCCTGCGCGTGTACGACGGTGCGTCGACGATGGAGATGACGACCGGGGCGCTCGCCATCGGTCTCCGCCCGCAGTCGTCGCCCTCGATCGTCTGCTACTGAGACAGAAGGCCTCGTGTTTGCGCTGCGGCGTGACGCCGTGGCGCAGACACATGCAATCGGATTGCGTCTAGTTTTTCGATGACGCACTGCCGTAGGTGACAGGCGCTGGCCGCCGCCGCGACGCGTTCGCATCGTGATCGCGACCCGCTCGTAGCGAACGATCGGCGCCGTCTGACTACATCAGGCACCGCGCGTGGCACACGCGCCGACCACAAACGTGGCGCGCCGTACCGTTCACCTCGCGAGCGATGTCGCCGCGTGTTCTCACCGACGTGTGCTGACCTGCGCTGCCCGCCTGCGAAGTCGCGCGTGCACGACATGCGCAGGGGCGCGTGGCATCACGCATGAACAAAGGTCGTGTCGCCATCATGATGACCAACACGACGAAGATCTTGTTCACGGCGGCGGCGGTGTGGCAGCTGGGCGGCTGCACGGTTGGAGAAGAAGCGACGGTCAGCACGAACCAAGGCCCTACGTGGGAGGAGTTCCGCGCGACCGTCTATCAGGAGAACTTCGAGGGCGGTCACTTCATCGTCAACGGCGACATCGCGATCGCCGACGAGAAGCAGCTCTACGAGTTCTGGGAGTCCCTGCAGCAGGGCGCCCTGATCGTCAACCGCGTCGGTGGTGCCGACGATCGATGGAACGACACCGCCAAGCTCAACCTGACCTACTGCATCAGCAACAACTTCGGCACGAACAAGACGCGCATGGTCACCGCGATGAACACGGCGACGGCGAAGTGGGAGTCGCTCGGCAACGTCAACTTCATCCACGTCACCGCGCAGGACGCCTCGTGCACCGCCTCGAACCCGAACGTCGTGTTCGATATTCGTCCGGTCTCCGGACAGTCATACCTCGCGCGCGCCTTCTTCCCGAGCTCGCCGCGCTCGTCGCGCAACGTGCTCGTCGATTCGAGCAGCTTCGGCAACGTCGGCTGGCCGCTCGAGAACATCATCGGCCACGAGCTCGGCCACACGCTCGGCTTCCGCCACGAGCACACGCGACCCGAGGCCGGCACGTGCTTCGAGGACAACAACTGGCGGCCGCTGACGCCGTACGACTCGGGATCGATCATGCACTACCCGCAGTGCAACGGTTCCTCCAACAACCTCGACTGGACCGCGCGTGACGGCGAAGGCGTCGCGGCGCTGTACGGCGCACCGGGCGGTCAGCCGCCGCCTCCACCGCCGCCCGGCACCGAGAAGACCGACACGAAGAGCGGCTCCGTCGGATATCGACAGCTCGTCCAGGTCTCGAACTACGCGGTGAAGGTCGGCTCGACGTTCTCCGTCACCATGACCGGCAGCGGCGATCCCGATCTCTACGTGCGGTGGAACAGTGCGCCGACGACGACGTCGTTCAACTGCCGGCCGTACATCGACGGTGCAACCGAACAGTGCTCGCTCACCGTCCCGACGGGCGCGACGCGCGCCTACGTCGCCGTGCGCGGCTACCAGGCCGGCACGTACAACCTGACGATCAAGTACACGTCGCCCTAGCGCGTTCCGGTCACGGGGCCACAGCGCCACAGAGCAGGGTTCGATGCATCGCGCAACCTCCGACCCTCAAGAGAACCAACAGCCATCGGGCTCTGGTCTGTGGCGCTGCGGCTCCGTGACCGTTCGTTCGGCTCGGTGCGTGTTCCGCACGTGTTCCGTTCGTGTTCCGTACGTGTTCCGCACGTGTTCCGTTCGTGTTCCGTTCGTGTTCCGTTCGTGTTCCGTTCGTGTTCCGTTCGTGTTCCGTTCGTGCGCCCGAATCGGGTCACAGAGCCACAGAGCCGCAGAGCCGAGATCCTTTTTCAGCTCGCACGTGTTCCACACGTGTTCCGAGTTGCTTCGGCGCGAAGCGCCAAAAAACTCTTCTCTGTGCCTCTGTGTCTCTGTGTCTCTGTGACAAAAGATCGGGAACACGTAATACTCGTGCGAACGCTCCGTCGTGATGCCCGAGCGAACGCCGTCGTGATGCCCGTGCGAACGCTCCGTGCGAACGCTCCGTCGCACTGAGCTGAAAGGATCTCTGCTCTGCGGCTCTGTGGCTCTGTGACCCAATTCGGGCGCACGAACGGAACACGACGGAACGCGTGCGGAACACGTGCGAGCTGAAAAGGATCTCTGCTCTGCGGCTCTGTGGCTCTGTGACCCAATTCGGGCGCACGAACGGAGCACGTGCGGAACCCCGTGCGAACGCTCCGTCGCACTGAGCTCGGGTCGCTCGACCGGACTACTCACTCGCGCGGGCGAACGCAGTACGCCTCGGCGACGACCTCGATCGTCGACGACGGCGACGTGTTGCGATAGTCGCAGCGCCAGCTCGACGGCGCCGCAGCATCCGTCATCGAGACCGGCCGCGCCGCGACGAGCTGCGCCATCCATTGCGGATCGGCGTAGCAGCCGCCGGTCACGAGCAGGTCGGCCGCGCGATCGCAGCTCGCGACCGCGGTCGCGACCAGGCCCGCGCCGACGGAGATCCGCGCTTCCTTGCGCACGATATCGGTCTTGTTGCCGTACGCCGCCGAGGGACCCGGCGGGCCTTTCGGCCCCTGCGGTCCCTGGGGACCCTGCAGCCCCTGCGGTCCTTGCTGGCCTTGCACGCCTTGGGCGCCTTCGGGGCCGGGTGGACCCGGATCGCCTTTCGCGCCGCGTGGACCTTCGGGACCCGCTGGTCCGACGCCCGCGGGTCCCATCGGACCGGGCGGGCCCTCCACGCCTTGGGGACCCGGCGGACCCGGCGGTCCTTCGAGCTTGTACTGCTTGCCCTTCGCGAGTAATTCGCCGGCGACTTTCACCGCGTCGACATCGCCCTTGCGCTCGATCGTTCCGAGCCGCGTCTGCTGCTCGTCGAGCTTCTTGCTCTGATCGGCCACGCGCTGCTCGAGATCGCTCTCTCGGCATCCGAGCGAGAAGGTCAAGAAAATGAGCGCGGCGAGCCGATGCACGGAGGCATCGTACGCTGGTTTTTTGCCCCGATCGATCGAGTGGCGTAGGACCGATCGTGATGATCAACCTGGTCGACGTCGGGATCGATCACCCGCGTGGTGCTTCGCCGCTGCTGTCGGGCGCGAATCTCTCCGTCGCGGGTGGTGAAGTCGTGGTGATCGTCGGCGCGGCCGGCGTCGGGACGTCGCGCCTCGTCGCGGCGACGCTCGGCGAGGTCACGCTCGCGCAGGGACGCATCGAGGTGCTCGGCCGGGACGTCTCGAAGCTGCGGCGCTCGTCACTGCGGCTGTTGCGACGGCGCGTCGGCATCGTTCCGCAAGACCTCTGCCTCCTCGAAGATCGCAGCGCGCAGATCAATGTCGTGCTGCCGCTCGAGATCGACGGCATCCCGCGCTCCGCCTCGATCGAGCGCGCTCTCGAGCTGTTGTCCGCACTCGATATCGAAGGCGAGGCGTCGTTGCCCGTCGAATGTCTGCCGGCATCGGTGCGGCAGCGCGTCGCCGTCGCACGTGCCCTGATCCGTCATCCGGAGCTGATCATCGCGGATCAACCGACGACGGCGCAGGACGCGATCGGCGCCGACATCGTGTGCACCGCGCTCGCCGCCGCCGCGCACAAGGGCGCCGCGTGCGTGATCCTCGGCCGCGACCCGGCGCTTCGCAACATCGCGGAGCTCTACAACTGGCGGCAGGTCGTGATCGTCGACGGCAAGCTCGTCCCGATCGACGAGCTCTACGGCGCGGGCGCATCGATCGATGCAGCGCTGCACGGCATCGAGTCGGTGCCGGTGCTCGACAACGTCGTCCCCTTTCCCATGGCAGGTGCTCAATGAAGATGAAGACCCTGCGCAAGCTGAAGACTCACGCAGCGCGGACCGTACGGCGCCCGCAGTTCGACGTCAGTGACGCGACGATGGAGCCCGACGCCGGGCCGGCACCCGAAGCGGTGTTCGACCGCATCACCGGTCCGTACGGCAAACGCTTCGCTTACGGCTGCGACGAGGAGACGTGATCCGCGCCCCCATGGCCGGCAGCCGAGCCAAAGTCGCGTCGGCGATGCGGCGGGCGGGCCGCATCGCGATCGATCGTCCTCGCACCGCCCTGTGGACGCTGCTCGCGTTGACCTGCGCGCTGTTCGTCGTCGGAGCAGCGGCGATCGCGGCCTCGAGCGTCGATCGCTGGGCACGCGATCGCCCCGGTGCGAGCGCGAGCATGGTCGTCTATCTCGACAACGCGACGGCCGAGCGCGCGACGGCGCTCGCGGGCGAATTGCGCGCGCTGCAGGGCGTCGATCACGTCCAGCTCGTTCCCGCCGAAGAGTCCGCGCGCCGTCTGGTGTCGTCGCTCGGTGCGGATGCCGCGCTGCTCGAAGGCGTCGACGTGCAAGCACTGCCCGCATCGATCGAGGTCAAGCTCGCGCCCGGCGTGCGCGATGTCGTGATGATGAGCCCGACGGTGCGCGCGCTCGCGAACAGCGAGAACGTCGTCGAGGTCGCCGTCGAAAACGCTGAAGAGAACAAGATCGCCGGCGTGCTCGCGACCGTGCGCCGCATCGCCTGGACAGGCGCGGCGCTGTTCGCAGGGCTCGCACTGATCACGATCCTCGCGTCGATCCGCGTGCGCTTCGATCCGCGCAGTCAGGAGATGCGCGTCGTGCACCTGCTCGGCGGTAGCTCCGCATTCGTGATCATCCCGCGCGCACTCGCCGGCGCGCTCTCGGGCATCGCCGCGGCGTTGCTCGCCGCCGGTGCACTGCAGCTCGTGCTCGCGCTCTACGGCGATGCGATCGAAGGCGTGCTCGCGACATCGCTGATGGCGCCCGCCGCGCTGCATGTCCTCGTGTTCGTCGGCGTCGGTGCCGCGCTCGGCCTCGTCGGCGGAGCGCTCGCAGGAGCCTCGCGTGTGGCGCGCTAGCCTCGTCTTGGTGTTCGCGACCGCTGCCGCCGCGGACACGCGCACGCAGCTCTCGCAGCAGCTCACCGACGAGTCCGCATCGATCGACAGCGCACTCGCCACGGTGATCGACAAGCTCTCGATCATCGACGCCGATCGCACGAAGCGCCTCGCCGCCGCGTATCGCACGCTCAAGTCACAGGCGAATGATGCGATGACGCTCGCGCGCCGCCGCGCCGCCGCGCGCATGCTCGTCCGTCGTGATCTCGACGAGCGCCAGCTGCTCGCGAGCGAGCTGACCGAGCTCCGCGAGGCACGTGCACGCGTGACGACCGAGGTCCCGCGCGTTCCCGAGATCGTGTTGCCGGCCGATCTCGCACGCCCCGCGAACGGCGCCGTCGCGCGCAAGTTCGGCACGTTTCAGCACGAGCGCAGCAAAGCGATGCTCTCGCGGCGCGGCATCGACATCGAGGTCGAGGCGAAGTCGCCGATCATCGCGACCGCGGACGGCACCGTGCGCTACGCGGGTCCGATCCGCGGTCTCGACAAAGGCATCATCATCGACCACGGCAGCTTCTTCACCGTGATCGCGAAGCTCGGCGAGCTCGCCGTCCCGATCGGCGTGCCCGTCAAGCGTGGCGATCGCGTCGGCCGCGCTGCGCGGCATCGCGTTTATATTGAAGTGCGCGTGAAAATCGGTCCGAGTGGTTTGCCGATCGATCCCGAGCCACTGTTCGCGCGTTAAGCTCGCTCGGTGAAAACGCACCTCGCAGCGTTCGTCGCCGGCATGATCGTCGCGGCCGCGCTCACGGCGCAGGCCGTGCCGAAAGACGTCGCACGCTTCAAGACCCTCGACGCATTCGCGCAGGCGCTCGCGACCGTCCAGACAAGCTACGTCGATCCCGTCGACGAGAAGAAGCTGCTCTACGACGCCGCGCGCGGCATGTTGCACAACCTCGATCAGTACTCGACGTTCCTGCCGCCGAACCGCTACAAGCACCTGCGCCAGGACACCGAGGGCGAGTTCGGTGGCGTCGGCGTGACGCTCTCGCCCGGCGAGATCGACGACGCGCGTCCCGGCATGCAGCCGTATCCGACGATCGACGCGATCGTCACGCGCTCGCCCGCGGACGTCGCCGGTCTGCAGCTCGACGATCGCGTGGTCTCCGTCGACGGCATCGTCACGGCGGACGGCGGCAAGGAAGTCGCGAACGCGAGCACGTGGGAAGCGCGCATGCGCGGCGCCTCGGGCACGCGCGTCTCGGTCGCCGTGCTACGCGCCGGCTGGAAGGAACCGCGCGCGTTCACCCTCGTGCGCGCGCAGGTCAAGCTGCCGACGGTGAAGGAGCGCGTGCTCGCGAAGGGCATCGGCTACCTCTCGATCTCGCGGTTCTCGGAAGCGACGAGCGCGGACACCGCGGCCGCGCTCGCGAAGCTGCGCGCGCAGAACGCGCTCGAGTCACTCGTGCTCGACCTCCGCAACGATCCGGGCGGGCTCGTCGATCAATCGATCGCCGTCGCGGATCTGTTTCTCGACTCGGGCACGATCGTGACGATCCGCGGACGGCAGGGCAGCGTCGAAACGCAGAGCGCACATAAAGGTGGCGTCGCGACCAACGTTCCGATCATCATCCTTGTCGATCAAGGAACCGCATCCGCCGCGGAGATCCTCGCCGGCGCGCTTCGCGATCACGGGCGCGCGAAGCTCGTCGGAACGAAGACGTATGGGAAAGGAACCGTGCAGACCTTTTTCGATCTCGAAGACGGTGCGGGCCTCAAGCTGACGACGGCGAGGTTCTACACGCCGAAAGGCAACTCGCTGGAATCAAAAGGTCTTATCCCGGACGTCATCGTCGACGGGTTTGCCTCCGAGGACATCGTCGTCGGGTCTGGAAGCAGTGCTGGCGCGGGCGGAGGGAGTGGTGCCACAATCGATGACGAGGTGGACGACGATCCACAACTCGACGCCGCTGTAAAGCTTGCCAAACAAGCTCACAAGGGCGGCAGCAAGTAGTGGCAACTAGTCATTCGATCCGTTTGTTTCGCGAGAGCTTGGACTGGTACAACCAATACGACGTTGGTGTTCTGCAACACGTGACGACGCTACCGCGGGGACGCAACCGATGTTCAAGCTGGTGATCCAGGATGACGAGGGGAAGACGACAGTCGTTCCTCTGATCCGCGACGAGATCACGATCGGAAGAAAAGAAGGCAACACGATCCGGCTCACCGAGCGGAACGTGTCGCGTCGTCACGCGCGCATCCTCCGCAACAATGGCGAGGTCCACATCGAAGACCTCGGCAGCTACAACGGCATCCGCGTCAACAACGCGCGCATCGCCGAGCGGGTGTCGCTTCGCGTCAGTGACCAGGTCCAGATCGGCGATTACAAGCTCTACCTCAAGGCCGAAGGCGTCGAGCAAGTCGACGACGCGCGCACGATGCCGATCGAGCGCGTCGATACGGCCAACACTGCCACCGACGTCATCCCGGCCATCACGCAGCCGATGCAGAGCGCGCCAACGACGCCGATGGCGATCCAGACGCCGGCGCCGGGCACGCTGCCGCCTGCCGCGCAGCTGATCGGTAATCCGAACCGCACGCTCGTCGCGGTCGCCGACACGGATCCGCAGGGACGCCCGGTCGCGAGCGCGGCGCAGGTCGCGGCGGTGCTGTCGTCACCCGCCGGCTACGGCAAGCTCGTCGTGCTGTCGTCGAACTTCGCGGGCAAAGAGTTCGAGCTCTCGCGGCCGCAGATGATCATCGGCCGCACGGACGAGAACGACATCGTCGTCAACCACCGCTCGATCTCGCGCAATCACGCGAAGCTCGTGCGCGAGACGGATACCGGTCGCTACACCATCAGTGATCTGCAGTCGTCGAACGGCGTGCGGGTCAACGGCCAGGACTACGGCAAGGTCGAGCTGCGGCGCGGCGATGTCGTGGACCTCGGTCACGTGCGCCTGCGCTTCGTCGAATCGGGCGAAGACTTCGTGTTCTCGCGCGACGCGGTGATCACGGACGTTCCCGATACCGCGAGCCGGAAGGGCCTCTGGCTCGCGATCGGCGCGGCCCTGCTCGTCGTCGTCGCTGGCGTGCTGTTCATGGTCCTCAACAAGAAGGACGGGGACAAGACGAACAAGGGTGGTAGCAACGACGTCGTCGCCGGCGCGGATGCAGGCTCGCAGATCGCCGTCACGCCATCCGACGCCGCCGAGGTCGAGACCTCGAACGACGCGACGAGCACCGTCGCGCCAACGACCGACGTCGAGATCCTTCACGCCCAATGTCTCGCCGCTCGGGATGCGAAGCGGTGGGCCGAGCTCATCAGCTGCGGCGAGCGGCTCGGCAAGGTCGACAAAGCCGCGGGCCAAAAGTTCTACGACAACGGCCACACGGAGCTCACGGCGGAAGCCACGGCACGCAAGTTCAAGATCGCGATGGACGAGGGCTCGCTCAGGAAGGCGAAGGTCGAGCTCGACAAGATCGACAAGGACTCGGTCTATCGAATCGATGCCGACGCTCGGTACAAGAGGGATGAGGAAGCGAAGCAGAACGAGCTGGAGAACAAGCTCCGCGGGTACGCGAAGCAAAACAAGCCCGACTGCGTCAGCTGGAACAAGCTCCTCGTCCAGATGAAGGAGACCCTGCCCGACGACGTCATCTCCGACGCGCGCCGCGCCGAGCCGTGTACGACGGTCGCGATCAAGGACCCGGTCACGCCGCCGAAGGAGAACCCCTGCGACAAGTACGATGACATCATCAATCGCGGACAGGACGCGCTCAGCGGCAACAACGATGCCCTCGCGGCGTCACTCTTCGATCAGGCGTACCGCTGCCGCGCGACCAACGACGTGCTGCGCAAGATCATGCTGGTCACCTGCCGGCAGAAAAATCTGCCGAAGGCGCAGAAGCTCTACAAGAACGCCGATTCGGGCACCAAGACATGGATGGTCGGTATCTGCTCGAACAAGGGCCTGTACCAGAAGGACCTCGAAGGGAACTGACGGTCGATTCGTACGGCGACAAACCTTAGTGTTGCCGCTTATTTGACCCAGCTGCGGGGATGATGGTACCCAGGTCACGGAGGGTCTCGCATGTCCGTGCTCGTTCGCTCTCTCGTGGCATTCGCGATCGTTGCGACGGCAACTCCGCGTGCGTTCGCCGAGCCTGGCGGGAACATCGATCTCAACGTGTTCCGTCCGGCGATCGACTCGCGCGGTTATCTGACGGTCAACGCGTCGCAGGTCCTCGGTGATGTCGAGGTTTCCTTCGGACTCGGTTCGCTCGACTGGGGCTACAAGCTCCTCGACTTCGAAGCAAACGGCGCCGAGTACTCCGTCGATCACCTGATCTCGGCGACGCTGATCGCCGCGTTCGGCAAGCACGTCGGACCGATCGAGCTCGAGGTCGCGGTCAGCGTGCCGCTGACGATCATGTCGGGCGATCGCGCGCCTGACTTCGTGGATCCGGCGAACTCGAACAACAACCGCGATTTCAAGATCGACGGTCAAGGCATCTCGAACGTCGGCCTGCACCTCAAGACGCGGTTCCTCAAGACGAGCCGCCCGCCGCACATCGGACTCGGCGTGATCGCGAGCGTGTTCCTCAACACCGTCGACCCCAAGAAGAAGTGGCTCGGCGAGGATCAGCTCGTCCCGCAGGTCATGGGCATCCTCGACAAGGAGTTCGGCCGCGAGGGTCGCCTCCGCATGGCGATCAACGCCGGCATTCGCCTTCGCAAGACGCGCGAGTTCACCGACGACGGCGCGAACGAAGACGCGACGGACATCCCCAGCCAGACCACCGGCGGCAAGCTCACCGCGAGCAACGAGATCCCGTTCGGCTTCGGAATCGCGTACGCGATCTCGAAGCAGAAGTTCGACCTCGTCGGCGAGGTCTTCGGCTCCGTCCCGCTGGGTGACAACGAGAACTACCAGCCGCTCGAGGCGCTCGTCGGCTTCAAGCTCTACCTCGCGCGCAACTCGTTCCTCTCGATCGGCGCCGGTCGCGGCCTGATGGCGAGCAAGGGCGCCAACCCCGACGCGCGCGCGATGATCGGCATCGTGTTCGAGCCGAACATCGGCGACCGCGATGGCGACGGCCTCAAGGACGATGTCGACAAGTGCCCCGACGATCCGGAAGACTTCGATCGCTTCGAGGACGAGGACGGCTGCCCCGAGCCCGACAACGATCGCGACGGCATCCTCGACGAGGACGACAAGTGCCCCAACATCCCCGAGGACAAGGACGGCTTCCAGGACGAAGACGGCTGCCCCGAAGGTGACAAGAACGATCGCGACGGCGACGGCATCCTCGACAACGTCGACAAGTGCCCCGACGATCCCGAGGACTTCGATCAGTTCGAAGATGAAGACGGCTGCCCCGATCCCGACAACGATCAGGACGGCATCCTCGACGTCGACGACCTCTGCCCGAACGATCCCGAGGACAAGGACGGCTTCGAGGACGAGGACGGCTGCCCTGATCTCGACAACGACAAGGACCGCATCCTCGACAAGGATGACAAGTGCCCGAACGAGCCCGAGACGTACAACGGCACCGACGACGAGGACGGCTGTCCGGATCGCGGACGCGTCGTCGTCACCGACACGGCCATCGAGATCCTCGACATGGTGTACTTCGAGTACAACAAGGCGATCATCAAGTCGCAGTCGTTCCCGATCCTCGACGCGGTCGCGTCCACGATGCAGGGCAACCCGAGCATCCAGCTCATCGAGGTCCAAGGTCACACGGACGAGCGCGGCAACGACGCGTACAACCTCGACCTCTCCGATCGCCGCGCTGCCGCGGTGAAGAAGTACCTCGTCGACAAGGGCGTCGAGGAAAAGCGCCTCGAGTCGCAGGGCTATGGCGAGACGCAGCCGGTCGATCGCAAGAGCAACGAAGCAGCGTGGGCGAAGAACCGGCGCGTGGCGTTCCTCATCCTCAAGCGTGCATCTGACTAAGAACGAGACCGAAATCGGTTCTCGGTTCCGGTTCCGCTTCGCTATTCCCTATTCGATCGCGCTTCGCCACACGACGTTACGTCGCGGCCGGATCGTCCGGCATCCGTGCACAGCGGAGTCGTTCAGGCGGGAACACGCAGACGCATGGCAATGACGTCGTCTTTCATCCGGGCCGCTACGCGCCGCCCGGACAAATAGTGAATAGGGAAGCGGAACCGCGAAGTCGAATTTTCAGGCTCGGATCTAAACGGCTGCTAGGCTCGACGCATGATCCGATTCATCGTGTTCCTGTTGATCGCGGGCGCCCTCGCCTACTGCGGTGCAACGGTGAAGCTCGGGAAGCGGACCTTCTTCGGTCACGTCCAGGCGATCTGGAAGACCGATGAAGTGCGGGACATGAAGCAAGGCTTCAAGGAGAAGGCCGGCCCCACCGTCAACAAGGTGAAGCGCGGCGTCGAGAAGGGCATCGAGGAAGTGAAGAAGGAAGGCTCCGGCTCCGCGGGCTCGCAGGTCGCGCCGGCGAAGCCGTGAAGTTTCCGCTGACGCAACAGCTGATCGACGAGGCGCGGAAGTTCGAGCTGCGCAGTGCATGCCGCGACTGCTTCTTCTGGCGTGGCGACGCGTGCGCGCACGATTGGCCCGACGAGGGCCAGCGCCGCTGGCCGCTCGACGCGCTCGATGCGGATGGCAAGCTGCCAACCGAAGCTGCGTTCTGCAAAGAGTTCGAGCTGCGCTAAGGCTGCTGGTAGGTGCCGCTCAGCGCGGCCATGCCGAGATCGTGATCGAGGATGACCGGCGCGAGCTGTGCGCGCGTGGAATTCATGGTCACGCCGGGCAGCGTCGCGACATCGAGCGCGTACACCACGAATTCGTACGTGTGCAGCACGGGCGGGCAGGGGCCGAGGTAGCCGCGGACGGCCTGGTAGCTGAGCGTCTGCTTCGCACCGGCGACGTTGTTCGGCATGTATGCCTTCTGCACGTCGGCGGGCAAGCCCGTCGCGCTCGCGGGGATGTCGTAGATGACCCAGTGGATGAGGTTGTTGCTCTTGTCCGTGAAGATGATCGCGTAGCTCATCGTGCCGGCAGGTCCCGCGGTCCACGCGAGCTGCGGTGACGTGTTCGCGCCGTTGCACGTGTTCGCGGCGTTGAATGCCGCGCCCGCCGCGAGCATCGGGCTCGTCAGTGCGAAGGCACCGGCGGGTGGCGCGTCGAGCGCGGCGTCGATGGTGCCGATGCTGTCGATCGCGGCGTCGGCTGCGGGGCCGCCGCTACCACCACATCCGACGAGGAGCACGAGGGCGATGCGCTTCATGCCAGTGTTATAACCCCGAGGTGCAGCTGGTCGTCGAGCCTGAAGTGACAGCGGCCCGCACGGGCGTCGTCGCGCTCGAATCGACCCTCGTCGCGCACGGGCTTCCGTGGCCGGATAACCTCGCAGTCGCGCGCGAGCTCGAGGAAACCGTGCGCGCGCATGGCGGAACGCCCGCGACGATCGCGATCGTCGACGGCACGATCCGGATCGGGCTCGGCGGTGACGCGCTCGTTCGGCTCGCACGCGATGGCGCGCAGCACGCGAAGGCCGGCGCGACCGATCTCGCGATTCACCTCGCGCGCAAGACCTCCGCGGCGACGACGGTCAGCGCGACCGCAATGCTCGCCGCGCGCGCGGGCATTCGCGTCTTCGCGACCGGCGGCATCGGCGGCGTGCATCGCGGCGATGCGAACGATGTCTCGCACGATCTCGTCGCGCTCTCGCGAACACCGATCGCGGTCGTCTCGGCGGGCGCGAAGGCCATCCTCGATCTGCCGCGTACGCTCGAGACGCTCGAGACGCTGGGCGTCCTCGTCGTCGGCTACCGCACGAACGAATTTCCGGCCTTCTACTCGCCGCGCTCCGGCCTGATGCTCGAGCACCGCGCGGACTCGGCGGAGGATCTCGCCGCGATCGTGCACGAGCACTGGCACCTGCTCGGCGCGCAGTCTGCGGTGCTCGTCTGCAACCCGATTCCTGCCGACGCGGCGATCGATGTCGACGATGAGATCGTGCGCGCCCTCCAGGATGCCGATCTCGCAGGCGTCACCGGCAAGCGGCTGACGCCGTTCCTGCTCGCGCGGCTTGCCGATGTCACGGCCGGCAAATCGATCCGCGCGAACCGCGCCCTCGCGATCAACAACGCGCGCGTCGCGGCCGAGCTCGCGGTCGCTATTGCAGCTGATAGAGCGTGAACGTCTTGCCGCCGCGCTCGAAGCCGGCATTGCGCTCGATCAACCAAAACCGCTCGCCTGCCGCGCCGAAGCGATGGCGGATGCCCTTCGCGAGCACGCGCGCCTTGCGGGTCGCCTTTCCATCCGCCGAGATCTTGAAGACGTCGAGGTATTCGGGGTCCGCGCGCTTCCGCGCCACGGCCTCGACATTCACCGGATCCACCTTCAGCGCGAGCCAGCCGCTGCCGTCGCTGTTCACGACGCCCTGCATCGACTTCGGATCGTAATCACCGAACTTCTGGTCGAGCGTGAGCGAAGTCATCTTGCCGCCGCGCCACAGCTCGATGCCCGAGCCATCCGGCGGCAGGCGCAAGAAGTCGAGCTTGCCGCCACTCTCGGCGAGCGCGGTGAAGCGACGCTTCTGCTCGAACAGATCGTCCACCTTCTTGCGCTCGAACTTCCCGGTGACGACATCCATCGTTCCCTCTTGATCTGTCGCCTTCTGATTCTCTTTGCGTTCCCACTCGCCGGCCTTCACGCCGTACGCGCGGGTCCAACCGTCGCTCCAGTGGTTGACGCGGAAATCGAGCTTCTTGTCGTGACCGTCCGCATCGACGATGATCGGCTTCCCCGATTTCACCCGCTTCCCGTTCTCGAGCGCGAGCAGCTCGACGGTGTGCATCGTCGCGCCCGTCTGCTCGGCCTGCCGATGAACGGCGACCCGCTGCTTCCCACCGCGCGTGATCAGGCTGATGTGATCCGCCGGCGCGACGCGATACAGCGCGAACCCCACCGGCTTCTTCTTGTCCTTGCTCGACAGCTCGATAAGCCCGGCCACCTGCTTCCCCTCGTTCGCGCCCACCACGAACATCCGTTGCCCCACAAACACGAGCGCCGTCGGCTGCAGCGTCAGCGTCGAGATGTCGACGATCTGCTCGTCCGTCTTCCCGACCTGCGCGATGTGCAGCGCCGCCGCTTTCGTCCCATCCGCGATGACGTATGCGACGCGGTCGCCGTCGATCGCCACCACATCGTCGACGAACCCGCTCGACGCCGACGCGCTCACGAGTGGTTGCGCGCCGAGCAACGTGACGGCCTCGGACTTTGGCTGAGCGTGCGCGACGCTCGCGGTTGCGAACAGGCTAGTGACGACAACAGCCCGCGAAAATCCTCGGCCCATGTGGCCTCGATGCCACGGCGCCAGGCCAATCGCAAGACCCGAGTTTTGGCAATTCGGGCCTCGTTCCGCCGAAGTGCCCATCCGTCGTGGGACGTGCGTGGGACGTGAGCTATTCAACGTCGCGTCGTTCGCGCGATCCGCTCCGCAGCCTCACGAAGGTCGTGGAGGTCCGGGTCGCGGATGTGCGTCCGCGCCAGCTCCTCGATCGACGAGTAGCAGCCGGTCTCGTCGGCAGCGTTCGAGTGGGTCGCAGGTCGTTCCGGTGGGATGGGGAGCTTCCACGCCGGTGGCTTGGCGACGCAATACAGCATGTGCTGCCACGGGATCAGTTCGAACGGCAGCGTGGACAACGCGCGCACGATGCCTGCCGGCCCGTAGTACGTGGGCACGAGTGTCTGCGGGTCTTGCGAGAGCAGGACGATCGTCCGCTTGAAACGCAGATTGAACGCGCTGACGTAGAGGTTCGCTTCGTAGGTGTCGAACATGATGCGCGGCTCCACCACGACGATCAGCACCTCGACATCGCAAACCGGAAGCAGCGCGCCGGTGAACCACGAGCGATAGGCAAGCTGCGGCGCGCAGGTCGCGGGCACCGGCGGAATGTGCGGTGCCATCGACGGCGGTAACGACACGCGCGCCGGCGCCAATGAAGGTAATCGTCTCGAGGCTGGGATCGGCGGCGGCCGGGGCGATGGGCGCGGCCGTGGCGGTACCGGCGGTGGCCGTGATGGCGACGAGGGCGACGATTCTTTCGTCGACCGCGTCAGCGAGCGCGACAGCTCTCGCGTGACGCGGCCACCGATGGTCTTGTCGTCCGTCATAGCGCCGCGGGGAACTTGTCGGCGTTGGAGACGACGGCAGCGTGCTCGCGCTCCCACGCGGTCTTCTTCGAATCGTCGGTCTTCGCGCGTGGGTGGGCCGCCTTGTAGTAGCCCTGGCTGGGCCGGTTCGTCGAGGCCGAGCAGACGACGGCCGCGATACACGGCACGCCGTTCTCTCGACACTTCGTCGTCAGCTCGGTGAGCGCGGCATGGAACGACGAGCTCCGCTGGTGCGTGGGGTGTTTCCTGCTGACGATCTCGGCGAGCTCCTTGTACGTGACCGCAGAGTGTTTCGCTTGGATCAGGCGGCGGAGGGCTTTGTAGATTTCGACTGCGAGCTCGGTCATTGGCTTTCTCTTTCTCGTGAGCGGTCAGGCGACCTTTCGTGGGTTCTCCGCGATCGGATCTGGATCGCGAAAGGAAGCAGCGATCTTCAGGTGGTCGGACGTGATGTCCTCCGCCCCTTGCATGTCTGCGAGCGTGCGCGCCGTCTTGATCAAGCGCTCCACGGAGCGCGCCGTGAACGTTCTGCGCTGTTCGACCAACGACGTGAGCGTGTCTTCGGCGGAGTCGTCGAGCCGGCACGTGGCGCGTAGTACCGACGGCGTCATCTCTGCGTTCGTGCGCAACCCGTAGGGTGCGAGGCGGTGGCGTTGTCGATCGCGGGCAGCGACCACAGACGCGCGCATCGTGGCGGAGGAAGCGGAGGGTGTTGCGTTCCTCAGGTCCGAGAGCGGGACGGGCGTGACGAAGACTTGAAGATCGATGCGATCCAGAATGGGACCTGAGAGGCGCAGCTTGTAGCGCTCGACCGCACCGTTGCTGCACGTGCATTCGCGAACACCGGAGCCGCTCCATCCGCACGGACACGGGTTCGCCGCGGCGACGAGCAAGAACGAAGCAGGGCAGCGGATCGTCTTGTTGACGCGGCCGATCACGACGCTGCGCTCCTCGAGCGGCTGACGGAGTCCGTCGATGGCCGCACGCGGGAACTCGGGCATCTCGTCGAGGAAGAGGACGCCGTTGTGCGCGAGCGAGATCTCGCCGGGACGTGGAGCTGAGCCTCCGCCCAGCAACGCGGCCGACGAGATCGAGTGGTGGGGCGCGCGGAACGGCCGTTCTTCGACGAGGCCGCGCGCGAGGCCGAGGGCCGAGTAGATCTTGGTGGTCTCGAGTGCCTCCTCACGCGTCATCTCGGGAAGCACCGTCGGGATTCGGCGGGCGAGCATGGTCTTGCCCGTCCCGGGCGGCCCGGCGAGCAACAGGTTGTGACCTCCTGCGACCGCGATCTCGATCGCTTCTCGCGCCATCGACTGCCCGCGCACCTCCGACATATCGACGGAGAAGCGCGTCGAGGGGCGGTCCGTGCAATCCACGGCGCGCTCGAGCTCGGCGCGACCCGTGAGCACCGCGAGCAGCTCGCTCAGGTGACCGATCGTGTAGACCTCGATGTTGTCGACGAGCCGGGCCTCGATGGCTTCCGAACGCGGCACCAGCACGCCGCGCAAACCAGTCTCGCGCGCGAGGATCGCGGCCGCGAGCACACCGCCACGGATCGGGCGCACCGCACCGTCGAGTCCGAGCTCACCGACGACGATCAGGCCTTCGAGCGGCGGCGCTTGATAGTGACCTTCCGCGATCAACACGCTCGCAGCGATCGGCAGATCGAGCGCGCAGCCCGGCTTGCGCAGATCTGCCGGCGCGAGATTGACGGTGACGCGCTTCTTCGGCACGTCGTAGCCAATCGTGTTGAGCGCCGTCCTGATCCGCGTCGCCGCTTCCTTGACCGACTGCGCAGGTAGACCGACGACGTTGTAGTACGGCAGTCCCTTCGAGACCTCGGCCTCGACCTCGACGAGCGCTGCGTCGATACCGACGAGCGTGCAGGAAAAAATTCGACTGACCACGGTCGCATTGCACAGCACAAGACGGGCCAAGCAGCGCGTCTCAGAAAATCAGCTGATTAGAGGCCGCGGCGTCCGTAACTCGGACGAGGCGTCCGCTATCCGTTCGGACGTCGGACGCACTGCAATGTTTCTTCACGTAGCCGCGGCCGTTCGCGAAACACGTGGGTCTCATCCTGGGTTGGTGAAAGGACGTTTCAGATGATTGCACTCGCGGTTGGACTTGGTGTTCTGGGGATCATCGCGCTGCGGCGCGCGCGCCGGCGCTGTGGAGGAGCCGGCTACTACGGATACGGATGGCACGGGCCGTGGGCCGCACATCCAGACGATGCGTATGGTGGCGAAGGCGGGGACGACGAGCACGGTCATCACGGACGTCATCGCCGGCATGGGCGCGGTGGCCCGCCGTGGATGCGCGGGCGGCGCGGACGTCGTGGTCGCTGGATGCTGCACGCGGCGCTGTCGCGCATCGATGCGACGCCGGCGCAGGAGCGCGCGATCGTCGGCGAGATCGATCGGTTTCGCGAGCGCGTGAGCGGCGTGCGCGAGGGCCTGAAGGACGCGAACCTCGACCTCGCGGCCGCCGTGCGCGGACCATTGCTCGACGACGCGGCGCTCGGTGCCGTGCTCGGGCGCGTCGATGGCGCGACCGGCGAGGCGCGCGCGGCGGCACTCGATGCGCTGCGGAACATCCACGCCGTGCTCGACGACAAGCAGCGTGCGGAGCTCGCGGAGATGATCGAGCGGGGCGGCGGGCGTGGCGGCGGTCGAGGCGCCGGTGGCGGCGGCGGCTGGTTTCGCATGGGCCCGTACCGCTGACCACATGAGATGATGTTGCCGTGCGAGCGCTATTGATCGACGACGACGCCCGACTGGCGGAGCTCCTCGACGGCTACTTGAAGCCGCAGGGGGTCGTGCTCGTGCACGCCGGTGGTGGGCAGGCGGGGCTCGGCGCGCTGCAAGGCGGCGGGTTCGATGTCGTGTTGCTCGACGTGATGATGCCCGGCATCGACGGGCTCGCGGTGTTGCGCAAGCTTCGCGATGCGGGGCATCGGATCCCGGTGATCATGTTGACGGCGCGCGGCGACGAGGCGGATCGCGTGGTCGGGCTCGAGCTCGGCGCGGACGATTACGTCGCGAAGCCGTTTTCGCCTCGCGAGCTGCTCGCTCGGATCCGGGCGGTGTTGCGTCGCGCGCAGCCGGATAGCGTCGCCGAGAAGCTGTCGTCGGCGGGGATCACCGTGGACACCGGCGCACGCGAGGCGTGGGTCGACGGCAAGCCCGTCGAGCTCACGGGCCTCGAGATCGATCTGTTGATCGCGCTCTTGCGGCGGGCCGGGCGCGTGGTGCCTCGCACCGCGCTGCTCGAGCTGGCGGGGCGCGGCGACGTCAGCGTCGGTGAACGCGCGGTGGACGTGCACATCTCGCGACTTCGCAAGAAGCTCGGCGACGATCCGCCGACGCGGATCCGGACGGTGCGCGGCGTCGGGTACGTCCTCGCGCGTGCGGCCGAGGAGGGCGCGTGAGTAGCCGCATTCGCGCGATGCTCAGCTCCGTGGAGCGGCGCGGTGCGTGGAGCGTGCCGCCGCGACTCGACGTGCGTGCGTTTTGGGGCCACGCCGTCCTCGATCTTCGCGAGGCGGTGTTCGAGGACAACGCGACGACGATCGACATCGGCGTCACGATGGCGAACGTCGAGATCATCGTGCCGCCGCACATCGCGGTGGACTCGCAGGTCGAATCGTTCGCCGCGAACGTCTGCGACCGCGCGCTCTCGAAGCACACGCTGCACCACGCGCAGGTGTACGACGGAGAAGCGCCGCGCGTGAAGCTCGTCGGTACGGTGCGCCTGGGCAGCTGCGAGGTGATCACGCTCGCGCGCGGCGAGCGACGCACCGATGCCGAGTGGCGCTCGCGTCATCATCGCCGTCGCGAGCGGCGGCGGCGGCGCTGGGAGCACATCCACGCCGAGCGCGAGATGTGGATGCGCGCGCGAGAGAGCGACGATCCGGATCAGCGCTGGCTGCCGTGGTGGCTGATGTCGCGGATGCGCTGGCGCATCTTCTTCTTCCTCGCGATCGCGCTCGCGGCGGGCGTGGTGATCGGAGCGCGGCTCGATCAGCGGCCGTGGTGGTGGATCGCGATCGGCGGCATCGTGCTCTCGATGTTGTCGGGCGCGATCGCGTGGCGCATCACGCGGCCGCTCATCATGGCGATCCGCGCGGCACGCGACATCGGCGACGGCAAGCTCGACACCCGGCTCGATCCTCGGCGCCACGGTGGCGAGGTGCGCCTGCTCGCGAACGCGATCAACGACATGGCCGAGAAGATCCAGCGGCAGCTGTCGGATCAGCGGCAGCTGCTCGCGGCGGTGTCTCACGAGCTGCGCACGCCACTCGGCCACATGCGCGTGCTGATCGAGACCGCGCGCGATCGCAACGACCTCGAGGCGCTGAAGGAGCTCGAGCGCGAGGTGCTCGTGCTCGACGATCTCGTCGGCAAGCTGCTGGCTTCGTCGCGGCTCGAGTTCGGCAACCTCGACCGGCGCGCGCTCGACCTCGGCGAGCTCGTGACCGATATCGTCACGCACGCGGGCATCGCGCCCGAGGCGATCGAGGCGATCGGGGACGTGCGGGCGGCCGCTGATCCCACACTCGTGCGGCGCGCGGTCGCGAACCTGATCGACAACGCGCGCGTGCACGGCGGCGGCGCGGTCGCGGTTCGCATCGAGCGGCGCGCCGGCCAGATCGCCGTCGAGGTCGACGACGCTGGCCCGGGTGTCCCCGCGGATCGGCGCGCGGATGCGTTTCGCGCGTTCGTCCCGTCGAGTGGTGGCGGGCTCGGCCTCGGGCTCGCACTCGTGTCGCGCATCGCGGTCGCCCACGGCGGCGGCGCGTGGATCGCCGACCGGCCGGGCGGCGGCGCGCGCGTCGGCTTCACGATCGATGCGACGACGGCGGCTCGCGTCGCTACTGCGCCGGACCCGGTGGTGGCGGCGTCGACGGCGCATCGAGACTGACGAACGCCGCGATCTTGACCTCGGTCTGCTCCTCGACGTGCCCGCGACCGGCGGTGTAGCCGCGCGCGCGATCGAGGTTCGTGACGACGAGGTCGGCACCGATCATCGTGAGGATGAGCACGTTGGTCTCGAACTTCAGCACCGCGGTGATGACGTCGGTCGCGCGCAGGTTCAGCTTCGCGACGAGAGTGCTGAGCGCCACGACGATCAGGATCGCCGAAAACACCATCACGGCCATGTAGTACTTGCGGACGCGCTTGATGTGCTCCATCGCCTCCGCTTCGTCCATCGGTTTCGCGAGCGCAAAGCCCGCTCGTGCGAGGAAGGACTGCGCCACGATCACACCGAGCACGCCGGCGATGAACCAGCCGCTACCCGTGAACTGATACGGAATGATGAGGATGACGTACGCGAGCAGCGCGTAGAGCGGTGCCGCCACGACCATCAACCAGCCCGGTGCCGACGAGCCGGGGAACAGGAGCTTGATCACGAGCGACGCGCGGATCAGGCCCGGCATCAGCGAGATCGCCTTCGGCGCGAGCTGCAGCATTGCGAGCATCGCGAACACGAACGGCATCACCGCCTGGCGGTACGCGCCCTCGACACCGAGCGCGAGCAGCTTCTCTCTCGACGATCCACCGAGGTCCTCGAAGATCGTGACCAGCGGATACATGAACACGACGAACGGCATCAGCATGAAGAGCAGCCAGCCGTAGAACAGCTTTCGCCGCTGCTGCCGCCAGCTCGACCACTTCTTCAGCTGCGACCAGCAGACCCACGCGAAGATGCCTTCCGCGAGCGCGGGCGCACCGCGCACGAAGAAGATCGGCGTGAACTTGCGACTCTGCAGCGCATCGATCACGCCGATGATCGTCAGCGGGATCAGCGCGCTCGCAACGAGGAACAGCACGGAGCGCCGCCACGCGAGGAACGCCTGCAGGTTGCGATCGAGGATCGGCGGATAGGAATTCTCGAGCGTGGTCCGCTCCGACGGCAGCACCTCGCTCGGCTCGATGCGCAGTCGGAACGCGCGACGCGCCGAGATCTTCAGGAACGCGACGAACTTCGATCCCGGCGCTTCGATCGAATCGAACGACGAGCCGGGCGGCAGGTCGCCACCGCCATACGATCTCGACGGCATGTCGCCACCGCCATACGATCCGGACGGCTGCTGATACTGGCCGAACGACGGAGCCGAGCCATATGCATCGAACGCCGCGGGTGGCGCGGATGCGGGCGGTGCCATCGGTGCGGGCTGCTCCGCGACCGCGGCGGGCTGATGCGCTCTGGGAGGGGCGTGTGGACCGGTCGCGGCGCCGAACGGCTGTGTCGGACCGGAGGGCTGCTCGACGACCGGCGCGGCGTGCGGCGCCGAGTGCGGCTGCGCGATCGGCTGCGGCGCGTGCGGTTGCGGCG
>JALZOJ010000148.1 GCA_030857175.1 Myxococcota bacterium
GCCTCGCGATCACCACCACCACGGAGCGCGAAGGCGGCGACCACGCCCGCGATCGCGAGGACACCGACGCCACCGAGCAGCGGCAGCTTCGAGCGCGCGGGTGGCGGCGGCGTCGTGACGGCCATCGCGCTCCCGCCGAGCGTGGTCGGCCTGGGCGTCTGCGCGGCGGCGACGCGCGGCGCGGCAGGCGTGTCCCAGCGCGGCGGGATCGAGCCCGGCGCCATCGTGGGCATCAAGCCGTCGGGCAACATCGTCGGCGCGGCGACGCCGCGGAAGTCGTTCGCCCACTGCGTGAACGCGGCCTTCGCCTCGCGCAGCGTCGGCCGCTCCTCCGCCGACTTCGCGAGCAGGCGCGCGACCAGCTCATCGAACGCGGCCGGGAGCTCGGGCACGATCGAGCGCGCGCGCGGTGGTGTCTCGCCGAGGTGCAACACGCAGAGCTCGCCAATCGAGTCAGCGACGAACGGCGGACGCCCGCACGCCATCTCGAACACGAGGCAGCCAAGCGAGTAGATGTCGGCGCGGCCGTCGACCTTCGACGTGTTCTTCCACTGCTCGGGCGACATGTACGCCGGGGTGCCCATCGCGCCGCCGTCCTGGGTCATCCCGCTCGCATTGAGCTTCGCGATCCCGAAGTCGAGGATCTTCACGCGCTCGCCGCTCGATAGCTCCGAGTCGGGGACGAGGAAGATGTTGTCGGGCTTGAGGTCGCGATGTGTGATGCCCTCGGTGTGCGTCGCCTCGAGCACGCTCGCGATCTGCTTCGCGATGTCGGAGACCTGCTCGAATGGGAGCCGCCCCGAGCGGCTGATCCGGCTCGCGAGCGACTCACCCTCGAGGTACTCCATCACGAGGTACGCGTGGATCTGCGCGTGGAAGCCGACGTCGAAGATTCGCGCGATGCCCGCGTGCTTGATCTTGCTGACCGCGACGGCCTCGTTGAAGAACCGCTGCACGTGCTGCTTGTCCGACGAGATGTGCGGCAGCAGCATCTTGATCGCGACCTTGGTCTGGATGTCCTTGTGCTCGCCGAGGAGCACCTCGCCCATGCCACCCTGGCCGAGCCGACGGATCACCCGAAAGTTCCCGATGGTTTCCCCGATCATCGAACCTCCACAGTTATCAAACTTCGAAGCGCCGTATCAGGTGTCCATGGGGTACTCGTGAGCGCACTCGCGCCAGCGAGCGCTTTCGCACGGGGCCCTCTCACAATCTCTGATCTCACGCTGTCCCAACGGGCGCTCGCGATCGCGCGACGTAGCCTACATAAAATGACCTCGCCAATTCCCCGCGCGCTTGGCTTCCTCCTCGCGTCCGTCGCAGCTTGTGGTGGTAGTGACGATGATGGTCCGTCGAGGATCACCGTGAGCGCGGAAGTTCCCGCCGGTGAGAGCGGCGACATCATCATCACGGCTCAGCGGACGGGCGGCAGCGGCACCATCTCGCTCGCGTTCGCGACCGTCGGTGACAGTGCTGTCGAGACCAGCGACTTCGTGGCTTCCTCCGGCGCGGTGACGTGGGCGGATGGCGACACCGAGAGTAAGACGTTCACCATTCCGATCGTCGACGACGTGGTCGTCGAGCCGTCCGAGACGTTCGTCGTCGAGCTCGCTCCGTCGTCTGGCGCCGAGCTGGAGACGAGGAACGTGGAAGCGACGATCGTCGACGATGATGGCCCGGGCGACAAGTACGCGGTCACGTCCGCGGGACGGCTCGTCCACTTCGCGAACAACGAGTACGGACGACTCAGCTGGGCGGTCGACCTCTCGGGTCTCGGTAGCGCGAAGATCATCGGCGTCGATTTCCGGCCCGCGGACGGCAAGCTCTACGCGCTGACCGACCAAGCGAGCATCTATACGGTCGATCCGATGACCGGCGCGGCGTCTGCCAAGAGCACGTTGGCCGCCGACCCCGCCGACACCACGAACCCGTTCACGGCGCTTCCCGCCGAGCTCGGTATCGACTTCGACCCGGTCACCGACCGGATGCGCATCGTCAGCAGCACCGGGCAGAACCTCAGGGTCGACGTCGACACCGGCCTCGTGACGACCGACGCCGTGATCAACGGATCCTCGACGGGATACACGGCCCTCGCGCACAACAACAACATCGCGCCTGCGTGCCGCACGACGCTCTATGCAATCGACGTCGCGACGAATCGCTTCCTGACCCAGACGCCGAACACCGGCAACGCAGTGGGCGTCGGAGGCCTCGGCTTCGACGCGACAGCAACCAGCGGGTTCGATGTGGTCACCAGCGCGGACGGCAAGAGCACGGCGATCGCGCTGCTCACCGTCGGCGGTGTCAGCGGCTCCTATGCGATCGACCTCGGCTCGGGCAAGGGGACGCTGCAGCGGGTCGTCGGACCCCTCCCGCCCGGCGAAACCATCATCTCGTACGCGATGCCGACGCTTCCTTCCTCGTCGCCGGTGACCCAGCGTGATGGCGAATTCTACGGGGTGACCGCCACGGAGGTGATCTCGTTCACTCGCACAGCGCTCGCGAAGCTGTGCACGGCGAAACCGATCAACGGTCTCGCCGCCGGAGAGACCGTCGTCAGCGCCGACATGCGGCCCTCGACGGGTGTCCTCTATGTGCTCACGCGGATCGGCACCGCCGGCAAGCTCCACCGCGTCGATTCAACGACCGGCAACGTTTCGCCCGCCATCTCGATCTCCGTGCCGCTGCAGGGCACCACGTTCGGCATGGACTTCAATCCGACAGGTACGGTCCCGCTGCGCATCGTCAGCAACACCGGCCAGAACATCCGCGTCACCGATGTCGACACCGGCACCGCCGTTGCCGACAGCGCGCTCAACGGTGCCGGCTCGACGGCGGCGGAGGCGGCCTACACCGATTCGCTCCCGGGCGCCGGCACGACGACGCTCTACGTCGTCGATGCCACCTCCGATCGCCTGCGCATCCAGAACCCGCCGAACAGCGGCACGTTGATCGATGTCGGTCCGCTCGGCGTCGACGTCACCGATGCGGTCGGCTTCGACATCGACGGTCGCAACAACACCGCGACGGTCGTGGCCACCGTCGGCGCGAGCTCGCAGCTCCACACGATCGATCTGACGACGGGCGCGCTCTCGCCCTCGCTCGGCACCATCGCTGGTGCTCCGCTGCTCGGCGTCACGCGCGCCACGCCGCAGACCAACGTCTATGGTGTTACCGAGGAGAACAAGCTCGTGCGCATCTCGCTCACCGATCCGTCGATGGTGACGGTGATGCAGGATCCGATGGCGATGCCGCCGGTCGATACGATCGTTGGACTTGCCCCCAACGAGCGGCTCGTCGGCATCGACGTCCGACCCAACGACAGCATCATCTACGGCGTCGGCAACCTCGGCGGGGTCTACACCATCAACTCGTTCTCGGCGCGCGCGAACAACCTCGGCAAGCTCACCGCCGATCCGGCGGACACGTCGAATCCATTCACCGCGATGTCCGGCACCGCGTTCGGCACCGACTTCGATCCGACCGGCGCGACTGGGCTGCGCGTGGTCAGCACCGACGAGCAGAACCTTTGGATCCCCAACCTCGCGATGCCACGGGTGCTCACCGATGCCGCGCTCGCGTCGCCGACCGGACCGATCGACGCGATCGGCGCCGCATACACCAACAGCTACGTCACGCAGCAGGGCGCACCGGCCTCGACCAGGCTGTACATCATCGACGGCCTCTCGCGACAGCTGATGATCCAGTCGCCGCCGAACAGCGGCGCACTGACGGTCGTCGGCCCGCTCGCGGCGAGTGGAGCCTTCTTCGATCCCGCGCTGCCAAGCCACTCGGGGTTCGACATCGCCGGCGGCAACAACGGTATCGCGCTCGCTGCGTTCCGGCGTCCGTCGAGCGCGGGCGTGCTCGAGTCATTCTCGCGCCTATACCGCATCGACCTCGCGACGGGCGCGGCGACGGAGATCGGCAACGGTATCGGTGGTGCGCCGCTGCGCGGGCTCGCGATCCACGTCCGCTGATCGCGTGATCCGCTCTCTCGTCGAAGGCTTCGGCTTGTAGGCACCTAACTAACTGGACACTGGCGGCGCCGCGCGAGAGTCTGAGTCGCAAAGGGGTAGGAATGAGATATCTACAGAGCGTTTCGTTGTGTGGTGCGGTTGTCCTCGCGGCGGCGTGTGGCGGTGGCGATGATGCCAAGATGGCGACGGCGTCGTTC
>JALZOJ010000149.1 GCA_030857175.1 Myxococcota bacterium
CGCGCCGGACTGCGGATGGCGGTCGCTGCGATCGACCATGAAGTAGACGAACGGCACGCCGACCATTCCGAACACCGCGAGGAGCGCGGCGAGGCGGTCCGCGCTCGCGCCCGCGAACCGGCGCACGAGCACGTAGCCGACGAGCGTGAGCCACAGAAGCAGCGACATCGTCAGCCGCTTCTCCCAGCTCCACCAGATGTCCCACGCGGCCTTGCCCCAGATCGATCCGGTGATGAGGACGACCGCGCCGAACGCGACCGCGACCTCGGCACTCGCGAGCGCGATGTCATCCCACTTCGATTTACGCGTCTTCAAGAACGCGATCGAACCGAAGCCACACACGCCGACCGCGGCAAACATCAAGAACGCGTGCGGGACGTGGAAGTAGAAGATCTTCTGGTTGAAGAACAGGACCCGATCGAGCGGCGCCCAGTTGAAGATCAACCACAGCGTGATCCCGAACCCGATCGCCGAGAGGGCCGCGAACGCCGGAACGAGGTAGCTGTTCTTCGGTTGGCTCATTCGATCACCACGGACTCGAAGGTCCACACCGACACTACCAAAAACGCGGCGTTATAGATTCCCAAGAAGCCGATCCATTCCCAGGCGGCAGCGACGTTTGGCTTCTCCGCGATCAGGTAGTCCGTCGCGTAGAGGCCCATGATGAACATCGGCACGAGCAGCGGATAGACGACGACCGGGAACAGCACGTCGCGCGAGCGCACCTTGAGGAGCGTGGCGGCGAACACCGTTCCGACGTTCGCGAAGGCGAGTGCACCGAGTAGCAGCGCGCACACGAGCGGCAGCGGATGCTCGAAGAACGAGAGTCCGAGGAGCAGCGAGAGCAGCAGCGTGCAGATGATCGTCACGAGGACCACGAGCGCGAAGATCCCGATCGCCTTGCCGAGGAAGATCGCGAGGCGCGGCGCGGGCGAGAGCAGCAGCGCGCGCATCGTGTCGTTCTCGCGCTCGCGGTCGAACGCGCGGCCGAGGCCGATCGTGCCGGCGAAGGCGATCGCGGCCCACAGCATCCCGGGCGCCGCACCGCGCGCGACGCGGATGTCGCGCGGGAACGCGACCGTGAAGATGATGACGAGCAGCGCTCCGAAGAACGTCATCGTGTAGATGATTTCTTTGCTACGCAGCTCGATGCGCAGGTCTTTCCACGCGACGCGAGCGGCTTGCCGGAAGAGCGACATTAGTTAGCGTGCTGATGATAGACGTCCTTGAGCCGTTCGTAGTCGTAGCTGCCACGCTCTTCGAACACGAGCTGGCCGCGGCGCAAGATCACCACGTGGTCGGCACGGCCGGCGATCGCCTCGAGGTCGTGCGTCACGACGACGACGATCGCCCCGTCATCGCGGAGCTTGCCGAGCTCGGCGCCGAGCGCGAGTGCGCCATCGCGGTCGAGGCCGGTGAATGGCTCGTCGAGGAGGAGCAGTGACGGCTTCGTGAGCAGCGCGCGAGCGAGGGCGAGGCGCTGCACCATGCCGCGCGAGTACGTTCGCGCCGCACGCGTGCGAGCGCGGGCCTCGAGCCCGACGCGGTCGAGGGCGGCGGTCAGCGCGTCCTTGCCGGTGTCGACGCCGTAGAGCCCGGCGAAGAACTCGAGGTTCTCGTATGCGGACAGCTCCGGGTAACAGAGTGACGAGTGCGCGAGGAGCCCGATCTCGCGGCGCACGTCGGCGTCTCGGATCTCCGCGTCGTGCGATCGGTAGCGCACGTTTCCGTCGCTCGGGCGTACCAGCGTCGACAGGATGCCGAGGAGCGTGCTCTTGCCCGCACCGTTGTGGCCGAGCAACGCGCACATCGTCTTGCCGGCGAGCTCGACGCTCACGCCGGCGAGGGCGCGCTCGTTGCCGTAGCGCTTGCCGACCTTCGTGATCTCGACGCGGTCGATCGTTTTTTGCCCTGCCGGCGGCGGCACGCTAGTCCCAGAGACGCTCGAGCTCGGCGAGCACGTGCTCTCGGCGCTTCGGGTCGCCGCCCTTCTTCTCGAGCTCGACGAGCTCGTTCATCAAGTCGGCCTTGCGCTTCGCCTCGACGTCCGCGTTCGTGCGCGGCCGCGCGAGCGCGTAGACGATGCCCGCGAGCATGAGCGCGACGACGAGCAGACCGATCATGCGGGGCACCCAGACCTTCCAGTACGGATGCCGCGGCATGCCGCTGATCTTCATGACCATCGCCTGGTTCGTCGGGATCATGATGTTTTCGAACGTCAGCCACTTCGTGCCCGAGCGGCCGGTCTGCATCTCGCCTTGCCGCGCGCCGCCCGCGTCGACCTTCATGTTCTCGAACTCGCGGACCTGCAGCATCGACTGGAACGCGCCGAGCGGCAGGTCCATCTTCCATTCGACCTCGCCCTCCTCGGCCTTGATCGAGAAGCCCGCTTCCCACTGGGTCGAGCCCGGCGGCAGCGCGCGGAGGATCCGGAAGCCCTCGCCCTGCGCGACCGACACTTCGTGCTGGAACTCCTCGCCGATGACGCCGCCGACGTGCCGCTTCGGCAGCTTGATGAGGAGGCCGTCCGCGCTGTCCATGTACGGAATCCACGAGTTGTTCGCGACCCGCCACAGACCGCGCACGCCGAGGATCTCGTCCTCGACGAACGCCTGCAGCTGGAACGAGAATAGGATGCGCGGCAGCACCGAGATCGCCGCGTGCGCGCCCGTGCCCTCGAGCGGCTGGAACGGCATCGTGCGATAGAGCTCGATCTTCTTCGAGAGCGCCGAGACCTGCCGCGTCTCCGCGTAGAGCACGTGCGCGGGGTTGTATGGCACGTCGAACACGATCTGCGGCGTGCCCTCTGCTTCCCAGTGCGCGATCACGTCGAGCTTGCCGCCCGAGGTCGCGAGCTCGAACTCCGCCGAGCCGAGCTCCTTGCCGTTCACGTTCAAGAGCACGCGGTGCTTCTTGTCCTTGGCGATGTTCGCGATCTGCACGGTGCCATCGGGACCGGTCTTCGACGCGATGCCCTCGGAGACGTTCGTCGCGCCGACCGGCACGATCGTCAACGACACGTTCGGCAGCGGGCTGTCCTGCGTGCCCGGCCCACCGTGCACGCGCACGGCGAGTGTGCCCGGCGCCATGCTCGCATCTGCATCGAACTGCGCGCCGCCATCGACCTTCGACGGATCAGCCGGCGCGACCTCGGGCTTGCCCTTCGCGACCACCTGCTTCGTCACCGCGTCGACGAGCAAGATCTGCGACAGCTCGTTCGGGTAACCCTCGAGCGTGACCTTCACCTTGCCGGCAGGCGGCATCGCCGTCTGCGGCCCGGCGAGGTCATCGATCGGCGGCACCGTCGCGGTGCGCTTCTCGCTCGACAGGATCAGCTTCGATCCCGCCTGCGTCTGCAGCTGCACCGGCACCGACGCCAGGCGATCGACGTTGCCGTTACGTGGCAGCCGCGTGAGCGCGAAGTACACGTAGTTGCCGCTGACGTCGAGGCCGTCGAACTGCGCGTAGCCATCCTTGTCGACCTTCACGGTCTGCGACGAGACGCTCTCGTCGTGCTTGTAGCCGACGAGCACGACGCTCTCACCGACGGGAGGCTCCGGATCCTTCGCCTGGCCGTCCTTGATCTGCAGACTGTTGTAGGTGACGCGCACCTGATACGAGCCCGGCAGCACTTCGCGATCCGCGCGTGGCTGGCCGCTCATCTGACGCGCCTCGGGCATGCCTTGCGGCCCGCCCGCGCCACCGTGACCACCGCCGGGCGCCGGGGCTGCCGCGCCGCCGCCGCCGGGGAATGGCTTCGTCGTGAGCATCACGCGCACGCCGCCACTCGCCGGGACCGCGAACGGCTCCGACATGATCTCGTTCTTGCCCTCGCCGTCCGCGATCTTCGCCTGCACCTTCGCGCCCGCGGGAACGCCCGGGAACATCGCGCGACCGTCGCTGTTCGTGCGCGCCGCGCGCGGCTGGCCGTTCACGAGCAGCGTGACATCGGTGCCGACGACGACGTTCGCGGCACCACCGGCGACAACCTTCACCGACACGGTGCCGGTGGGCAAATCCCCGTCGGGCAGTGGCTTGCCGACCGCGGAGGCCGGTTGTGCATCGGCCACGTGAGGGGCTGATGCGATGGCGCCTGCAAGCACCGCGAGCATGATGATCCGCTTCATCGCGCGGCCTCCTTCGCTTCAGACGTC
>JALZOJ010000101.1 GCA_030857175.1 Myxococcota bacterium
GCGTTGGCGCGGTCGTCGTCGGCGTTGGCGCGGTCGTCGTCGGCGTTGGCGCGGTCGTCGTCGGCGCCGGCGTGAGCGAGCCCGGCGCGAGGAGGTCGTCCTTGACCGCCGGCGCTGGCGACGGAGCGACCGCCTTGGCCGGCGCTTGTGCCGGCATGCGCGCGAGCGTGGCGGAGCGTCGCATCGCGAACGCGGCGAACGACGACACCGGATGCGCGGTCGCGAACCGGTCGTATTCGACGCGCGCTTTGCCCCATGCGCCACTGCGGTCGAGCGCGGACGCGAGCTGGAAGCGGACGTCCTCGTGGTCGGCCTCGACGGCGAGCGCGGTCGTGAGATTGGCGATCGCCTTGTCGAGCTGCGCGGACTTCGCGTACGCGACGCCGAGGTAGTAGCGCATCGACGAGGCGCGCGGGCCGACGGGCTCGCCGACGAGCGCGGCCTCGAGCTGCGGGATGACCTCGGCGTGACGGCCGGTCTTGAATGCGAGCGTGGCGGCCTTGAGCGCGGCGTCGACCTCCATCACCTGCGTCTCGTGTGCACGCGCGGCGAGCACGCTGCGTTCGGTGCGCGAGAGCGGGAGGTCGCCGAGCGACGCGAGCTTCGTGGTCGCCTCGATGCGCTTGCCCGCTTCGAGGAGCTCGTAGATTTCCCACGCGCGTTTGTCGGCTTGTTCGCGCGCGGCGAGCTTCGCGCTCGATTCGTCCGCGCGGCGGACAGCACTGTCGCGCTCCTTCTGTGCGCCGTTGCGAGCGGCGACCAGCTCCTGCGCGCGTGTGGTGTAGAGCACGAAGAAGCCGGCGCCGACGAGCACCGTGAACAGGACGTATGCGACGAACGAGTTCAGGTTGAGCCACCGCGAGCGGCGGCGCTGCGTCTCGACCAGCGCGCCGATCGACTCGGCGAGCTGCGTGACCTGTTGCTGGGTCTTGCGACCCTGGACTGCCTGGTCGTCGAGGCGGCGGCGGAGGCCTTCGAGCAGGGCCCAACCCTCGACATCGGCCGAGCCAGGGTCAGGCGTTGGCTCGAGTTCTGGCTTGGGCACCGCGCTCACGGGTGCGTTGTTCCCCCGGATCGAGCCTCAAATCAAGTCGGTTCCACGGGTTGAGACATCTGAGATCGCCTGGTACAGTCCCCCGGCTCAGGGTCTACCCTGGGCGAGGTACTTGATGACCCTGCTCTACGACTGGCTAAAAAAAGCGGCGAAGGCCCAGGGCAACAACAAGGCAGTTGTCTACCGGGACAACTACTTGTCCTGGCGTGGGCTTCTCCATCGCGTCGACCGTCGCGCGCAAGAGTTCAAGAGCATGGGGATCAAGGAGGGTGCGTGGGTCGGGCTGATGCTCGGCAACGTGCCCGACTTCGTCATTCTCGCGCTCGCGCTCTCGAAGCTCGACGCCGCGATCGTTCCGATCGACCCCACCACCGGTGGTCGCGAGCTCGAGCTGATCCTCGCGGCCGCGCCGCTGCGTGCGCTCGTCACGCGCCCCCGCGGCAGTGAAGGCAGCATCTCCGCGAACGGCACGAGCGCACCGGTTCCACCGAGCACGTTGCCACGCTCGCGCGTCGCGCGCCCGACGGCGCCACCGCCGCGCGAAGCGACCGCGACCACCGCGCCCGCCGGGGCCGATGCGGCGGAAGTTCGTCGCCGCCTGCAGGGCACGCTGCTGACGTGCAGCGTGTACAAGCGCAACCCGCCCGATCACGGCGTCGAACCGATCGCGGTGCTGTTCACCGCCGATTCGCTTGGCGATCCGAAGGGCGTCCTTCGCACCGAGAAGAACACCGTCGCCGCGGTCGATCACGTGATCGCGTCGCTGGCGCTGACGGAAAAGACGAAGATCCTCGTCGCGGTCCCGCTGTTTCACGCGTACGGCTGGGACATCGGCTTTCTGCCGACGCTCAAGCTCGGCTCGACGATGTTCCTCGAGGAGGAAATCTCCGCGCGCCGCATCGGCAAGCTCATCCGCGAGCACGACGTCGACGTGCTGCCCGGCACGCCGTCGATGTACGCCGAGCTCTCGAAACTGCCGACGGCGAAGAAGCTCGAGGTGAAGAACCCGCGCTACCTCGCCGCGGGCTCGCGCCTCGATCAGGCAGTCGCCGACGAATTCGCGGAGAAGTACGGCATCCGCGTGTTGTCTTGCTACCACTCGACGGAAGCGGCGACGGTCGCGCTCGAGGAGAGTGGAAAGTATCCGACCACCGTCGGCAAGCCGATTGATGGCGTCGAGGTGAAGATCACGACCCCCGATGGGAAGCCTGCGGCGTCGAAGGAAGGTCAGATCTGGGTGAAGAGCAAGACGCTCTCGCCGAAGTCGATCGGCCCGTTCGACGAGGACAAGGCGCCGACCACACGTGCGTCGGGCATGGTGCCGATCGGCTCGATCGACAAGACGGGCTGGCTGCGCACCGGCGACCTCGGCAAGGTCGACAAGAACGGCCGCATCGCGATCACCGGTCGCGAGGACGATGTCGTGAAGGTCGACGGCAAGCGCGTCGCGCTCGGCGAGGTCGAGGGCTGCCTGGAGGCATTCCCGAAGATCAAGGCCGCGCAGGCGACGGTCGTCACCGATCCGATGGCGGGCGCGATGGTCGTCGCGCGCGTCGTCATGAAGCAGAAGTGCGGCGCAGAAGAGATCATCGATCACTGCGCGCGCAATCTCGCGCCGTACAAAGTTCCGCGTCGTATCGAGTTCTGCGAAGCGATCTAGCGGCGCGGTTAATTAATCACGACGAGCTCGCCCGCGTCGTGACCGCAGAACCGCGCGTTGAGATCGTACTTCGTCGCGCACACGGGACAGATGCGAGCGATCACGCCCGACGGCTCGGTGTGGCCACGCTTGCGCGGGCGTGTCGCGTTGTAGACAGAGAACGGCAAGAGCTCGTGCCCGTCGTGCGGGCAGCTGCGTAGTCCTGGCTCGTACGCGCGACGGCACGCCATGCACACGAGCCCAGCACTGCGTCCGCTCTTCGCGGGACCGTGCGCGGCCGCGTTGATCATCTCCTCGGGCGGCACGAGACGGCGCGCATCGCGCGTGCAGTACGTGAGTCCGTGATACTCCGTGCGGCAGGTCGGGCAGACCATCGCGCTCGACGTCGCGATCGCGAGACCACCGCCACCACCACCGCGCATCATCGCGGGACGCGGACGTGGACGTGGCATCGCCGGTGGCGCGGACGGCATCGGCTTGTGCTCCGCGGGCCGCGGCGACTGCGCGGCGTTATGCCGGCTACGGCGGCGAAGGATCAGCGCCAGAGCGGCGAGGCCGACGATCACGAGCGCGAGCAATCCCACGACCGCTATCAGCAGGTGTTCGGACCTCGCCCCGAAGGCGATTGTCGACGGAGAAAATCCGGACATCCTCGACGATCCTGCCGTCTTCGAGGCTAGCAACCGCGTTCAGATCGGTCAACGCGATAATCCGATCTGGTGACGAGCTTCCACTGCGCGTCATCGTCGGGTACTACCGCCGGATGCCGGATCTCGTGATCGGCGGTGGTCGTCGCTCGGGCGCCCCGCGTCCATGGCGCGCAGCCGTGATCGCGGTCGCGATGCTGGGTGTGACCGTCGTGGTTGCCTGGTTCATCTACCGGCGGTCGGTCGCGTACGACATGCCAGGCGGGAGTGTCTCCGGAGCGATCTCCTGGCAGACCGAGCCCAACGCCACACCAGCGCTCGCGTTTACCGAGAGCTCGCTCGTCTGGAACGGCTCGATTGCCGTCCTGCGCGTCTCGGGTGACGCCCATACGATGGGCGCGGCACACGGCCGGCTGCTGGCCCCACATCTGACCAGCGTGGTCGGGGCGGCGGCTCCCTCGATCGAGGGAACGGTCGGCAAGAGTGGGTGGTTCGGAGGCTGGACCCACGACATGCGCCTCGACTGGCGCTGGCGGTTCGTCGACGACGGGCTCAACGACTCCGACCGCCGGATGGTGGCCGGCTTGACGCGCGGCGCCGCGGCGAGCGGGATCGAGCTCGGGTACGAGGAGCTCGTACGGGGCCAGGTCGTCGTCGACATCGGGGTGCCGTCGGCCCGGAGTGCGGAGGCCGATCACCACAGCGTGGCGCGCAGCCTGACGGTGGTCGCGAAGCAGCAGATCGCGCCGGCGCGGGTGTGGATCGGGCGAATGTTCGCGCTGCCCGGCCTCGACGACGGCGGCGACTCGGCGATCCCGGTGCTCACGATCGCGCGCCCCGAAGGTCGCGTCGCATGGGCGGGCGTCGGGTGGCCCGGGCAGCTCGGCGTGTTCACCGGCGTCAACGCACAGCAGATCGCGATCATGGTCGATCCCGCGCGCACCGCGGACGTGCGCCCGACGCGAACGGCGCGACCGATGGGGCACCTCGCACGGACCGTGCTCGAGCAAGCAAAGACGCTCGACGAGGCGATCAAGATCATCGAGACCACGCCGACGCTCGGCACCGCCGTGATCGTGCTCGCCGATGGTTCATCAGGCAACTGGGTGATCGTCGAGCGCACGCCGAGCAAGGCGATCGTCGAGCGGCGCCCGAAGTCGCCCGCGATCGGCGACGTGCTCACGACGAACGCGCTCTCGAGTGATCCCCAGAACGATCGTGCGAAGCGCATGCTGCCGACGAACAGTCGCATCGAGCGTGCGGCGAAGCTGCTCAAGAATCCACTGCCCGACGTCGGTGCGCTCGCCGCGCTGCTACGCGATCAACGCGGCGCCGACGAGTCGGCGAAGCCCGTCGGACATCGCGGCGTGATCGACGACGGTCAGGCCGTGCACACCGTCATCCTCGATCCCGCCTCGCTCGAGCTCTGGGTCGCCGATCCGCGCGCGAACGGCCGCATGCGCGCGTTCGATCTTCGTCACGAGCTCCGCAAGGAGGGCGATCGCCCTGCCCCGCCCGCCGACATCGCGGCCGATGCGAACGCAGATCCGGATCGCGTTCCGACGCTCGTGCTCGCACGCTCGGAGCTGCGCGCCGCACGCGGTGCGCTGCGTGACGGCGATCGCGAGCGCGCGGCCGAAGCTTGCGCACGGGCTCGTGCACGCGCGCCGCAATTGCCCGAAGCGATCGAGCTCGACGGCAAGATCGCGCAGCTGCGCGGTGATCTGGTCCGCGCACGCGCGAGCTATCAGCAATGGATCGATGCAGGCGCCGACGATCCCAAGGGTGAAGAACGCGCCCGCGCGCTGCTCGCTCGCTGAGCCAGATCAACGCATCAGGAGCGCGAGGATCGCACCGGCGGCCGCGCCAAACGCGAGCAGCCCGATGATCCACCAGACGATCTTGTTACCCGACGACACGCGCGGCGCGAGCTGCTGCTGATACGGCGCGGCCTGCGGGTAGGTCATGGGTACGTTCGCCGGCACGAGATGCGGCGGCGTCGGATACTTCGAAGGCGGCCCGGCAGCCGCGACCGGCGACGCGTGAATCGGGATGCCGCCCGCGGGTGTCGCGTGGGGACCGTCAGGCGACGTGGGATGCGCGGCACGAGCCTGATGCGGCATCGACGGAGGCGCGATGTGCTGCGGCATCTCTCCGCGCCGCGTCTCCATCATCTCCGGAGGCGTGGCGCGCTGTGCCTGCGATTGCGACGCGCCCAGCGAGGGCGACTCCTGGTTGATCACTTCCTGGAGCGCGGTCGCGAGCTGCGTGACATCCGGCCAGCGGTTGTTCTTGTCCTTCTCGAGGCACTTCAGGATCACGCGATCCGCAGCCTGTGGCAGACCTGCTTTCGCGTTCGCCGTCGACGGCGGCTGCGGCGTCTGCTTGAGCTGCGCGGTGATGAGACCCGCCGGGCCCTTCGCATCGGGGAACGGCAAGCGTCCCGTGATCATCTCGTACGCGACGACGCCGAGCGCGTAGACATCCGAGCGACCGTCGAGCGGCTTTCCCATCAGCTGCTCGGGCGACATGTACTCGAGCGTGCCGAGTGTCTGGCCCGTGGCGGTGAGCTGCGGCGACTGCGGATCGATCGAATCGCCACGCATGACCTTCGCGATGCCGAAGTCGAGGATCTTCACGAACTCGGGGTTACCGGGACGATTCTCGAGATAGATGTTCTCGGGCTTGAGATCGCGGTGAACGATTCCCTGCGCGTGCGCTTCGCTGAGCGAGCTGCACATCTCCGTCAGGATCTTGAACACGCGCTTCCAGTCGAGCGGCGCTTGCTCGTGGAAGATCTGGTGCAGGCTCTTTCCCTCGAGCAGCTCCATCGCGATGTAGAGCGTGCCGTCGGGCGTCTGGTCGAAGTCGTACGTGGTGATCGTGTGCGCGTCGCGCAGGTTGCAAAGCACCATGCCCTCGCGGCGAAACCGCGCGACCAGGTTGTCGTCCTTCGTCATCTCGGGATGGAGCAGCTTGAGCGCGACCTTGCGACCGGTCGCGAGCTGCACGCCGCGATACACGGCGCCGAAGCCGCCCTCGCCGATCTTCGACTCGACCTTGAAGCGATTGTTGAGGACCTGGTTGATGTAGATCTCGTCGCCCTTGGGACGGATCTTCGGGCGCGAGCCGGGCGCTTTTTGCGGTGACGCGCCGGTGCCTTGCGGCTTGGGTGCGCCACCCGGTGGCGTCTGCGCTCGCGGCGGATTGAGGTTCGGTCGGGAGCCGGGAGCTGGCGTCCCTCCGGAGCCGGCAGCCATCGCGGGCGCGCGCTGCGCCTGCAATCGGTAGCCGCACACGCCGCAGAACCGAGCGTTCGGCTCGAGCGGCGAGTTGCACGAAGGACAGTTCATCCCATGCGAATTTTCGCAGAAGTTTCGCGACTCCGCACGCAACAAACCAGCGAAAAATCTCGCCTAGCAGCGCACGAGGAGAAGCAACAGCACGACGAGCGCGGTACCGCCAACGACGCCGGGTACGACCCAGCTGGGCCGCTTCGCCTCGACGGGAGCTGGTGGCAGCGTCGCGATCTCCTTGTCGTCTCCGACGAACATGCGGACGCGCGGCCCGCCGGGACCGAACTCGATGCTGATTGGTACACCACGTGCGATGGGCATCTCCGTCACGCGATGTCCATCGGCGTAGGTGCCGTTGGAGCTACCCAGGTCGACGAGGACCCAGCCCATGTTGGAGCTCTCGCCCACACGCACCTCGGCGTGGCGCGAGCTCGCGTCGATGTCGCGATGCGGATCGAACGAGACCTCGCACTCGGGGTGGCGACCGAAACGGACCCGCTTGTCGGCTGGAAACTCTTGACGCTGTCCGCGCCGGCTCCCTGCGATGTGGTCGATGACGACCCGGTCCACGTACCGACTCTATCATCTCCCTGAACACTCCCTGATCACCGCCCGCCGAGCACCCAGGCAATCGCACACGCGACGACGGCGATCGCGACGTACAGGAACCAAGGGAATGTCTTGTCGAGACGCTTGCGCGCGGGGCCTTCGAAGTCGGCGTCGCTGATTGGAAGTGCGGTCGCCGGGAGGCGAATGCCGATGTTGGAGCGCAGGACAGCGTGCTGGCCGGTGACGGGAATCGACGGCGGGATCGACGGCGTCGGGATGCCGATGCGGGCGGCGAGCCGGCGCGCGACGTACGAGGTCGAGGTCATCGCGGGGTCGCCTTCGCGCTGCGGGTCGAACTCGCGAAACTTCGGGAGGTCGTCGTCGTCTCTCGGTGAGACCAGTCGATCGCCCGCGACCTCGCAGACGATCGCCGTGATGTTGTCGGTGCCACCGGCTGCACGTGCGGCGGCGACGAGCAGCTTCACCGACTCCGCCACTGTGTGCGGATCGGAGAGCAGCAGCGCGAGCGCCGGGTCTCCGACAAGCCCGTGCAGTCCGTCGCTGCACAACAGCACGCGATCGTTCTTGCGCAGCTCGATGATCGAGAGCGAAGGCTCGACATCGGTACCGACGCCGAGCGCTTGCAGGATCGCGCCACCCGCGCTCGCGGCTTCGTCTTCGTTGTGACCGGCGGCGATCAGCGCGGAGTGGAGCGATTGATCGCGAGTGACCTGCACGAGGGCGCCGTTGCGAAGGATGTACGCGCGCGAATCTCCGACGGTGGCGACCACCACGCGGTCACCGACGACGCCGGCTGCCGACAGCGTCGTGCCCATCCCGCGTAGGCCCGGCTCGCGGCGCGCCATCGCGTGCACGTCGTGGTTCGCGACACGCACGGCGCGGCGCAGGAGCCGCGCGAAGACTTCCGGATCGCGCGTCGCCGGCGTGCCTTTCATCTCGCGCCAGAGCACCTTCGCGGCGAGCTCGGATGCGATCTCGCCGCCGTCGACGCCACCCATGCCGTCGCACACGACGAGCAACGGGCCACGCTGTCCACTCGTGCGCGACTCCATGAATGGTTGCTCGACGGCCTCTTTGCTATCGAGATCGCCGACGAGGAGGTGATCCTCGTTGTGCTCGCGAACCTGACCGACATCACTCGCGGCCGCGACGATCACGTCGAGGTCCACCAGTTGCGCAGCAGGCTTCGCGTCGTCCGTCACCTGCCAAGCTCGATCCGCAGGAGCTGATCCCCCATGCGGACGTGATCTCCGTGCTTGACCGGCGTCGGCGCGGTGACGCGGACGAATGTTCCGTTCGAGCTACCGAGATCCGTGACCTGTGCGCGCTTGCCATCCCACGTGACGGCGGCGTGGCGCCGCGACATGAACGCGTCGTCGCGGAACACGATGTCGCCTTCCTCGCGGCCGAGCACGATCTCTTCACCGACGAGGTGGCGCACGTCGCGGTGACCGCCCGACGGAATGATCTGCACGAGACGGCCCCACGGCTCGCGCGGCGGCGAACCGAACAGCGCGACGCCGTGACGAACCAGCGGATGCACCTTCGCTTCTTCGCCGTCGACGCGCTCGAAGCGCAGCACCTCGCGACCGACGAGGATCACCATGCCGTCGCTGAGATCGATCGGTGCGTCGGCCTTGCGGAACACGCCGTTCAGCGTGTCGATCGGCAGGACCTTCACGCTGCCGTCGGCGGCGCGCTCGAGTCGCGCGTGCTGGCGCGCGAGGAAGCGATCGTCGTCGAACGCGATGTCCGCACCGTTGCGTCCGACCACCAGGTACTCACCGGCGAGCGGATAGCGCTGACCGTCGGAGCCGTCGCGATTGACGAGCACCGCGGTGCCCCATGCGGGCGCACCAGATGCCGCCGGGCCGGCAGCCTGTCGCTGCGATGAGACGGGCGGCGCCATCGGCGCAGCGGCCGTGGGTGGCATCATGTTCGGACGTGGGCCGTCGGTGGCCATCGTCGCGGCCTGCGGATCGATCGGCATCTTCACCTGCGGCTGACCACCCGACGGTGGGCGCTGCTGCGGCTGCGGCGGCTGCTGCGGCAGCGTGTTCGCGACGGCACCGGCCTGTCCGATCGGCGGCGCCGCCGACGGCGCGCGCGCGCGACCGACGAGGCCTGCACCCGGATCGGTCGGTTGCAGCGCGCTCATGTGAAGCCCGCACTGCTGGCAGTATGCGAAGCCCATCGGCGTCGGCGTACCGCAACGCGGACACGTGACGGTGCGCTCGCCAGGTGAGGCGGCCGCGGCGCGTGGTCCACTCGGTGTCCCGGGGATCGGCTTGTTCTGCGGCGCAACGCTCGGCGGAATCGTCGGCGGCAGATCCGCGTGCATGCCGGCGCGTGAGGCTGGCCCGCCCATCGGTCCCGGCGTCGCGAGCGGTCCCGGCGGCATGTGCGGCATGCCCATATGCTGTGGTGGCGAGGCGATCGGTCCCGGCGGCGCCATCATGCCCGCGGGCACACCCGGCTGCGAAGCCCCCTGAAGCGCGCTGCCGCAGTTGCGGCAGAACTTCATCCCCGGAGGATTTTCACCCCGGCAAACGTTGCAGACATTGGGTGTAGGCAACCCTTGGGGGCGCGCGGGAGTCTGCCCAAACGCGGGTGCCAACGAGCTGCCACAGTTCAGGCAGAACGACGACCCAGGCGGGCTTTCGTGGCCACACATCGAACAGCGCATCGGACCCCTGACGTTGAACCCAGAGCGAGCATGCAGCAACACCGGTGTCTCGGGAATGGCCGCGGGCCGGTTTGCACTGTGCGCGGTGAGTTGGTAAGACGACCCGCCGCCGTGGTCAAATTCGTCGCGATTTCGCTCTGCTTCGTGCTTGCCGCGTGCGCAGAGACTTCCGTCCGCAAGGCTCCGTTTCGCGTGCGTCCCGACGCACCGAATGCGGGGTCTCTCGCGGGTCCATTCAACGGTCGCGTGCTCGACACGACCACACATCAGCCGGTCGCCGGCGCGCTCATCTACGGCGCGTGGTCGCTCGAGCGCGGCGCGGGCTTGCCCGAGCCGGCCGGCGCACGCGAGTTCGTGGGTTCGACCGATGCCGCGGGCTACTACAAGGTGCCGTCGCTCGGCTCGCTTCCGAGCGGCGTACGCGTCACCGAGTTCACGCTGCTCGTCTACAAGCGCGGCTACATCGCGTATCGCAGCGACCGTCGCTTCACGGATCTCGGACCGCGGATGGACTTCGCGCAAGAAGGCAATCAGGTGCTGCTCGAGCGCTGGCGCAACGAGCTCTCGCACTCGCGACATCTGCGGTTCGTCGGCTCGGGCACGGCGGTCGCCGCGCTCACGTCGTGGGAGCTCGCGGATGCGAGCGCGGAGCTCGACGGCAAGCGGCCGTCGGGTGATGACCTGCGGCCGGGTCGTGGTGGCGAGCAGTACGTCGTCGCGGCGCAGCTCTTGACCGAAGGCGACATCAAGGCGCGCACGAAGTACGACGGCAGCTTCGAGACCGGCCCGCTCTCCGACGAGCCAGACACGGCGACGTATTCGTCGCAGCACTTCAAGGCACAAGGTCGACCCGAGACCTGGGACGTCGCGATTCGCATGTGGCGGCTCGATCCGGGCAAGGCGCAGGAGCGCTACGAGGAGCTGCTGACGCAGCTGCCGGGTATCACCGAGAAGGACGATCTCGGCAGCCGCTCGTTCGTCGCATCCGAAGGCGAGATTCGCGGCGTCGGCGTGCTCGATGCGCCGCGCGGCGCCGTCTTCCTCATCACCTGCGGAACGAACCAATGCACGACGAACGAGGACGCGATCGCGCTCGCCAAGATCGTCTACGATCGTTTGAAGACACTCGTGGTGCCCCCCACCGGCGAGACGACGGGAGGTAGCAAGTGAAGCGCCTCGCAACCGTGCTCGCCCTCTTGGTCGCGACGCCCGCGCTCGCATGGGAGCCGTCGTCGACGCACGCCGGTCTCAGCGAACAAGCGGCGCTCGCGTCGCGGCTCCACAAGCGGCTCGTCACGCTCGGCTTCAACGGCGGACTGTTCGAGCCGCTCACGATTCCGCCCGCCGATGCACCGAAGCTGATCGAAGCGCTGCGGCTGCTCTCGCCGACGCACGGCGCCGTGCCCGACGCGCGCGGTCGCCAGATCGCGCTCGGTTGGCTCGCCGCCGGAGCCGCGCTCGCCGACGTGCCCGCGAAGCACGGCGCGAATCACTTCTTCGATCCCGCGACGAAGAAGGGCTGGACCGATCCGGACCGCGGCGTGATCAATTCGCTGAGCGACAAGGTTCGCGAAGTGATCGGTCGCGCGTCGCTGCCGAGCAAAGGCATCCCCGCGCCCGAGTGGGTCACGCACAAGGACAACCCGTTCAACGCGGACAACTTCTACTCGCAGTACGCGAAGGCGGTGACCGCCGCGACGCCGGGCGAACGCTCGCGTCACATGGCCGCCGCGCTCGTCGCGGCCGGCGCCATCCTCCACACGCTCGGTGATCTCGGCGCGCCCTCGCGCGTGCGCGGCGACAGCGCGGCGCACCTCGAGCCGCTCGGCGGCGGCCCCGACGATCTCGGTTCGCGGTTCGAGCGCATCGCCGCACTCGCGTACGGCCGGCTCGGTGTCCCTGCCCCGTCCCGCATCGTCACGCGCACGCGCATGCGCGACTTCTTCTCGACGCCCGACGGACAAGGCCTCGCCGATCTCGTCGCGCGCACGTACTTCTCGCCGCACACGCTCCCCGAGAACACGCGGATCGGTGGCAAGTCGTTCAAGCCAAAGCTCGCGCGCTCGCAGCCGACCGTCCCCGAGCGCTTGAACCTCATGGCCGCGTCGCGCGATGAAGGCACGATGCTGCGCGACAAGGCCGGCACGTGCCTCGCGCGCTATCGCGTCGAGCGCGGCAACGTCGAGTTCTGGCTCGACGACGAGTGCATGCTCGAGCAAGTCACCGCGGTCCTCCCCGAGGTCAGCTCGTTCGAGACCGGTCTCCTCGAGTTCCTCCTGCGCGGCGAGCTCACGATCTCGCTCACGAACGAGATCGTGGTGGGCGGCGTCGCCGGCTCCAATCTCGGTCCGGGCACGCTCGAGGTCCTCGTCGAGGACAGCCGCGGCGTCCGCACGAAGCTCGCCACCGTCGACGCGTCTTCTCGCCCCAACGGCCAGGCCGAGCTCGCGCGTGTCGCCGCTCCGGCGGCCGGCGTTCGCGTCGTGGCGGTCTACCGCGGCACCGACGCGCTCGGCGAGCCGATCGTCGCGGTCGGCGCGATGCCGCTCGGCAAATAGTAGAGTCGACGCGATGGCGAAGAAGCGCGACGGCGCCACCGGTCTCGATCGGTTGTTCGAGCTCGTCGATGAAGCCCCCGCAGGTCTCCACGATCTCGATCCACCGTCCGCCGATCTCCCGCCCGGCTTGCCCGAGCCGCTGATCGATCTGTATGCGCGCTGCGACGGTGGCCGGTTCTTTCACGACACGATCCTCCTCGCGCCCGCGCGTGAGGTCACGATGCCGGCGCCGGGCCGCTGGCAGTTTGCGACGATCGACGACGACGTGATCTCGATCGATCACCGCGGCCGCGTGTGGCGCACCGATTCCGAGCTCGACGACGACATCTGCGAAGGCACGCGCCTCGAGCGCTGGCTCGCGGGCGCCGTCGATGCCGCCGGCCTCGTCTACGACGGCGACGGCGAGTTCGCCGACAACATCTTCGACGACGACGGCGAGATCGAGCCGGTCGTTCGCGAGAAGCAGATCCGACTCCACCTCAAGCGCGACCCCGCGGCGCCCGGCGTCCGCTGGCGGCTCGCGCACGCGCTCCTCGAGCAAGGCGCCGTCGAGGACGCGCGCAACGAGATGGAGCAAGTCGTCGCCGACGATCCCGCGTTCGCGTGGGCATGGCTCGACCTCGCGCGGATCTCCGAACGCCTCGGCGAGGTGAAGGGTGCGGTCGACGAAGCGCGCATGGCAGCCGAGTCCGCCGAAGGCTCACAGCACCCGCAGGCCGGCTACTTCTGGTCGCAGGTCGCACGGCTCGCGACGCAGACCGGCGACGACATCCTGCGCGCCGAAGCCGCGACGCGCACGTCGATGCTCGCGCCGACGCTCAAGCAAGCGCAGATGGTCGGTGTGCGCGAGCTCCTCGAAGCGGGCGACACGGAATCGGCGAAGGGCCTCGTCGATCTCCTGCGCGCCGTCTGGCCACGCGACCTCGAAGTGCTCGAGCTCGCGCGTCGCGTCGAAGGAAACT
>JALZOJ010000102.1 GCA_030857175.1 Myxococcota bacterium
GCTTGCGGTTCTTCGAGAGGTCTTGCGACTCGCCCTGGTAGAGCTCGATCGAGACGAACTTCTGGTTGTCGGAGGTCGTCGCGAACATCCGGCGCGCGCGCACCGGCAGCATCGAGTTGCGCGGCAACACGGTCGCGAAACCGGAGTCGCCGACGCGGATGCCGATGTCGTGCGGCGTGACGTCGAGGAGCTGCGCTTCGTCGGACTCGCCGGCGAGGATGCCCGCATACGCGGCAGCGCCGAGCGCGACGACCTCGTCGGGGTTCGCGCCCTTCGAGGGCTTCCTGCCGAACTTGCGCTCGACGAAGTCCTGCACCGCGGGCCAGCGCGTCATGCCTCCCACGAGCAGGACTTCCTCGAGGTCGCCGGGTGCGAGGCCCGCGTCGAGTAGCGCGCGCGTGACCGGCGGTTCGAGGCGCTCGAGCAAGTCCTTCGTCAGATCATCGACCAGCTCGCGTGTGAGGACACGCTCGTAGTTGATCGGCGCGCCGTGCTGATCGTTCGCGAGGAACGGCAGCTGGATCGTGGTCTCGCGATCGACCGAGAGCGCCTTCTTCGCGGTCTCGACGGCTTCGCGCATGCGGGACATCGCGATCGGGATCGATGTGAGATCGACCCGGTACTGATCGAAGACCTCGTCGACGATGCGCTCTTGCACGCGGCGGTCCCAGTCCTCGCCGCCGAGCGCACTGTCGCCGCCCGTCGAGAGCACCTCGAAGATGCCGTTGTCGACCGACATCACCGAGATGTCGAACGTGCCACCGCCGAGATCGAACACCGCGATCATGCGCCGGCCTTCACGCACGCGATGCGCGCCGTACGCGAGCGCCGCGGCGGTCGGTTCGTTGAGGATGCGAATGACGTCGATACCGGCGATCTGACCGGCGTCGCGCGTGGCCTGGCGCTGCGCTTCGTCAAAGTAGGCGGGCACGGTGACGACCGCGCGCGTGACCGGTTCGCCGATCGCTTCCTCGGCGACCTTGCGCACGGCGCGGAGCACGTGGGCCGCGACTTCCTGCGGCGACACCGGCTGGCCGTGCACGCGCACCCACGCGTCTCCGTTCGGCGCGGCGACGATGCGAAACGGCGCGAGCCGCGCGAACCACGAGACGTCCTCGGCGTTGACCTTGCGGCCGATCAACCGCTTCGTGCCGTACACCGTCGACGCTGCGTTCGTCACCGCCTGACGGCGCGCGCGCGTGCCGACGGTGATCTGGCCGCTCTGCGCCCAGCTCACCCACGACGGAATCGTGCGCTCGCCGTCGGCCGCGACGACGGTGCGCGGCACGCCTTTGTCGTCGAGGATGGCGACGCAGGAGTTGGTCGTTCCGAGGTCGATGCCGATGATCCGCGACATCGCTATTCCTTCTTTCCCATCAGCCGAGACAGCAGGCCCTTGCGTTCGTTGGTTGCGAGTCTCCGCATCTCGGCAAGCTCGCGTGCCGCACGTTCGTTCGAAGGATCGATCTCGAGGGCGGCTTCGAAGCGTTGTGCAGCTTCGAGGCGATCGCGCTGCGCGAGCGCGGACAGTCCTTCACACAGCTCGATGCCCGCACGCAGCGTGCGATCGTTCGGATGCTTCTTCGCGAGGATGCGATACGCGGACAGCGCTTCGTCGTAGCGTCCGCTATCGAGCATCTCCTCGAGCGCGCCATGCTCCGCAGACTCGACGTGTGCCACGGGCGTCGGCGATGCCGTGATCGTACGAGCCGGCGGCGGCGACGTGCCCGACGGGCGTTTCTCCGGCAGCGGCTCGGGCTTCTTCGTCGGGTTGTCGTTGCCGTCGGTGCGCGCGGGTAGCGGCTCGGGCTTCTTCGTCGTCGCCTCGTTGAGGCGCGTTGTCGGCACCGACGTCTGCGCCTGCTGTGGCATCGGCGTGGTGCGTCCGCCGGGGCGTGGGAGCGGCGGAATCGCAGCCGATGGAATCTTCGCGGAGCCGACGCGCGGCGAGCCTTGCGGCGGCGTCGCGCGCATCGCCGCCGGTGTGGGAATGGCGCGCGGCGCGCCCGACGGACGGCCGAGTGATGCCAGCACCTGGCCGCGCGTGGCGGCGTCGCAGACGCGGCGATACGCGTCGCGAATCAGGATGAAGATCTCGGCGGCGACGTTGCGCAGCTCCGTCGACTCGTAGCGCGCGAATCGATCCGGGTGATATCGCTTCGTCAGCTCGCCGAACGCGGCGCGCACGTCGTTGTCGTTCGCTTCGTAACCGATGCCGAGCACGAGGAACGGGTTCAGCTTCTTGAGCGAGTCCGCTTCCGCGACGAGCGCGCGGATGAGGTCGGTCTCTGCGGCGGCGAGGTCTTCGCCGGCGCCGATCGCCGCGATCGGTCCGGACTGCGTGGGCGGCAGCGACATAGGCACGCCGATGTTCACGGGAGATTGCGCGCGCCGCTTGCCGGCCTCCGCGGCGAGCGCGCTCTCGATCATCCAGATCGAGCCGGCGGGAATCGGCGCGAGCTTGAGCTCGACGCCGCTACCGCGCTGCGGATCCGTGACGTGCTGCTCGACCGTGCCGGTCAGGACGATCACCGAACCACTCGGCAGCGTCAGATCGATGCGGACCTGCGTGCCGACCGAAGGCGGCGTCGAGGCCTTGAGGAACATCGCGCCGCGCGCGAGGTCGCGCTTGTAAATCGTCGCGAGTTGCTGCCACGAGGCGCATTTGAGCTTGATACTTAGCGCGCCCGTAGCCATGCGAAAGCCAAGCGATCTTAGGCGCTCAAGGCTTCTGAGGCAATGACCGGTACCGGGCCAGAACGCGTTCGTGCCGTTCCTTGATCCGCTCCAGATACAAGCTCTCTCGCGTGCGCGTCAGCGCCTCGCGTGCGAGCTGTGCCAGCCGCTCGACGAGCTCGTCGACGTCTGCCAGCGGTTTCTGCACGAATCCCACGACGCCGAGGTTGGCTGCATGTGCGGCGAGGTCCGCATCGACCACCGACGTGACGAGGAACGCCGGCAAGCCCGGAATGCGAGCGCGCAGCCGGCGGATCGTCTCGAGTCCATCGATTCCAGGTAGCTGCGCGGCGACGAGCGCAATGTCGAGGCCCGTCGTCGTCGACAGCGTCTCGACTTCGCGCAGTGCCTCCTCGCCGGTGACATAGGCATACGTTGCAACGCCTGCCGCTTCGAGGAGGTCCGCGAGGTCGTCGGCGACCGCGCGCTCGGACTCCACGAGCAGGACCGCAGGCGGGCGAATTTCCACGATCGGCGGAATCTCGCCGGTCCGGGTCCGCACGCGCAGGCGCTCCTCGGCATCGATCGACCGGCGCTCGGTACGGATCAGATCTTTGAGAAGGTCTTCGATCATCAGGCGCTGCTGAGCGACGACCTCGAATTCGTGCCGGCGCTGCGCTTGCTTGGTGCACACGCGATTGACGACAGCGCGAGCGGTCGCGGTGCCTTCGAGCTGCAGATCGATCACGTCGGCCGCGCCGGTGCGGATGCACTGGATGATCAGCGGCGCGGCGGCCTCCGCGGTGACGACGATCGGCAAGTAGCCCGGCATCGAGGCGAGGGTGCGGCGCAGGATACCGATCGCCTTGTTGAGATCCTCGATTTCACCCGCGGCGACATCGCGCAGATCGATCAGGATGGCCGGCGGTGCTTCGTGCCGGGCGGCGAGCTCGACGGCGGTCGGCAGCTCGTCGACGATCGTGACGATCACGCCGACGCTCGCGAGCCGATCTGTCAGCGTGCGCAGCGTACCGTCGGGGCCGTTGGGCGCGATCAGGATCGCGCTGACTTCGACTGCCTGACTCACCGGAGCTCCCAGCGGCCCTCGCCGGAGCGATTGATATCGTCGATGTCGAAGGGCACGTCGAACGCCGTGCGCGATAGATAACTCGTGTCGAGCAGGTCGCGGTAGTGCGGGTCGCGCGTGTCGAGCACGGTGCCGCCCGGAAGCTGGAGCCGCATCGCGAGCGGCAGGCCGACGGGGCTACCGATCAGCTGCATGCGATACGCGACGGCGGTGCGCGGCGTGAAGTCGGTATCGCCCCAGCCGCCGTCGGTGCGATCGATCGAGAACATGTCGCCCGTGAGCTGGAAGCCGCCCGTGGCCTCGGCCTCGCGCGGCAACTGGAGCGTGCGCGTCGCGTCGACAAACAGCGGGCGGAGCTTCAGTGCGTGGCGCCGTCCCCAGCGCCAGTCGTCGGGGCCGCTACCGTCGGCGGTGAGATCGGCGACCGCGGATAGCGCCGCTTGCACGACGAGCCCGGCGCAACCCCCGCCTCCGCAGAGCAGTGGCTCGGTCGTGACGGGATGCTGCGCGAGCGTCGACGGTTCGATCAGCAAGCGATACACGATGCGCGCGATGCGATCGTCGTCGAGCGTCGCGCTCACGCCCGCGGTGACGAGCTCGTCGCCGATCGCGGCCTTCACGAAGTAGTGCATCCAGGTGTTGAAGAACAAGGTCGCGCCGGATGCGGCATCCGCGGCGATCGCGCCGACCGGCGTCTCGAGCGTCCACTGCATCAGCACGTCGCGCGCGAGCATCACCGGCGTCTGCTGCGCGGGCGGCAGCGACGGCAGCGCCGCGTCGAGGAGCTGCGCGATGCGATCCTTCACGCGTTCGCCGAACAGCGAACGCGAGTCGTGTTGCATGTCGAGCATGAGGTGCTCGTCCAGGCCGATCGGCGAGCCCTCGATCAGCAAGCGCAGGCGTTCGTCGCGCAGGCCGTTGCCATACGCGATGCCCGCGTAGAACTGGTTGAGCGGATCGCCGTCGGTCGTTGCGGCGATCGGATCGCTGTCGGCGATCACGATGTACGGCTCGCGTGCCGAGCGAAACGGCAGCGATTCGATTGCTGCGAACCCGGCCCAGTCGTGTGCCGGGTTCGTGCCGTCGAGGACGAAGAACGGGGCGGCGGCGTCGGGGCTCGCGACGCTCCACGAGAGCGCCCCGATGGTGCGCACGGGCACGTCCGCATTCGATGCCCACGCATAGCCGCCACTCGCATCGACGAGCATGAAGTGAGGACCGTGCCGCAGCTGTCGGAGTGTGCGGTTCGCGAGGTCGACGTCGAACCGCGAGGAACCGAGATCCCACAACACGGCGAGCTCGTGCGTCACGGCGTAGCCCGTGTACGCGATCGACAGCGCGCGATCGGGCGGGTGCCCCGGGACCAGGGGGCCGCGCGGCACGAATTCGTAACTCACGGTCTCGCTCGAGCTGACGTCGCCGAAGTTGCCGATGCGGATCACCTCCTCGACACGCGTGACGTCGACGCGCGTGAGGTCCTCGAGATAGATGTCGTTGACATCGTGCGTGCCCAGCGTCGGGGCCCACCCGATCTGGCCGTTCGTGCCCGCGATCGCGATCGGGACTCCGGGCAACATGAGACCGAGCACGTTGAACTGGAGCGCGTCTTCGGCGCGCTCCCCACCGATGATCTGGTGCATCGGATAGAAGGTGGCGGGGTTCGACGGTGCGAGCTGCATGTCCGCCGCCAGGATCACCTTCGGGGTCTCGAGCTGCTCGCGCGTGTACTCGCCGCCGACGACCATCGCGGTCGAGCCGATGAATGGGCGCAAGAACGCGTGTGGTCCAAGCACCCGCGCCGGATCGCTCGCGATGGTGCCCGCGAAGAACGCGCGTGCGCTCGCGAGCAGCCCGTCCGGCACCGTCGGGCGATTCGCCGCTGCGGCCGTGCCTGCGGGCGTCACCGCCGTCGTGCTGCCAAGCTTCGGGATCGGCGCGATCGCCAGCAGATCTCTCGCGAGCGCCGCCGGGTAGAACCGGCGCACCTTGACGTCGATCTCGGTCAGGTCGAGCTCCTCGGGCACCGTCCACGATTGCGAGAACGTGAAAAGCCGCATGATCGCGATCGAGTCGACGGGCGTCCACGGCATGAACAGCGTCGGTGCGAACAGCGGCTCGAGGCCCGCATCGCGAATCGCGGGATCGAGTGGCCACTTCGTGGGCGCATCCGCGACGTATGCGTTCACGCCGTCGGCGAAGCGCTCGAGCAAGTCGGCGACTTGTTGATCGCGCGGTGTCGCGCGCTGCCGCAGCTCGCCCCAGACGTCCTCCGAGTACCGGCGCAGCTGGTGGAACCGCATCTGCTTGTCGAGCTCGATCGTCGACGGGTCGCTCACGCCGTAGATCTCGGCGAGCGTGCCCGACGCGAACCGGCGCAGCATCTCCATCTGCGCGAGCCGATCGTGCGCCATCACGTAGCCCTGCGCGAACCCGAGATCGCGATACGTCAACGCATACACGTGCACGATGCCGTGCCGGTCGCGCGCGATATGAATCACGCCGTCGTTGCCCTGGACGTCGAACCGCGCGTCGATCGGCAGCGGTTGAAACGGCCCGAGCTGCGTCTCGCCGCAACCCGTCGCGAGTGCGACGAGTGCAACGAGTAAATGCCCACGCATCGCAAGGACGATACCGAAAGATCGGTCGTATAGTCCTGCCGATGTCCGAGCATCTCTTCTTGCGTGCGTGTCGCCGTCAACCCGTCGAGCGCACGCCGATCTGGATGATGCGCCAGGCCGGTCGCTACTTGCCGGCCTACCGCGCCGTGCGTGCGAAGGCGTCGTTCCTGGACCTGTGCCGCACGCCGGAGCTCGCGTGCGAGGTGACGCTGCAGCCGATCGACGAGTTTGGCTTCGACGCCGCGATCTTGTTCTCGGACATCTTGATCACGCTGCCTCCGATGGGCATCGACGTGCAGTTCCCCGAGACGGGCCCGAAGATCATGGCGCCCGTGCGCAACAGCGCCGCGATCGAGGCGCTGCACGTGCCCGACCCCGAGGCAGAGCTGCCGTACACGATGGAAGCGATCCGGCAGATCAAGAAGGGGCTCGCCGGGCGCGTGCCGCTGATCGGATTTGCCGGCGCACCGCTCACGATGCTGACGTATGCGGTCGAAGGCGGCGGGTCGAAGGACTATCCGCACACGAAGAAGCTGCTCTACGGCGCGCCGAAGGATGCGCACGCGCTACTCGACAAGCTCGCGCGCACCTGCGCGACTTTCCTCGAGGCGCAGGTTCGTGCGGGCGTCGATTGCGTGCAGATCTTCGACAGCTGGGGCGGCATCGTGTCCCCCGGCGACTTCCGCGAGTACCCGCTGCGGTACGCGAAGCGCGTGATCGAGATGCTGCGCGCATCGCCGACGTTCGCAAAGGCCCCCGTGCCCATCATCTACTTCGTCAACGGCTGCGCGCCGTACCTCGACGACTACGCGTCGAGCGGGGCCGACGTGCTCGGCGTCGACTGGCGCGTGGGAATCGACGACGTGCGCCGTCGGGTTGGTGAGGGTGTGGCACTCCAAGGCAACCTCGATCCGGGCGCGTTGTTCGCGCCGCCGGCGGAGATCCGCGCGCGCGTCGCCGAGATCCTCGAGCGCGCGGGTCGCATCGGCCACATCTTCAACCTCGGTCATGGCGTGTTGCCGGAGACCAATCCCGAGCACGTGCGCGCGATGGTGAATGCCGTGAAGGAGCTGTCGGCGCAGCCATGAGAGTGGCGGTCGTCGGCGGAGGCCTCGGAGGGCTGGCCGCCGCGAGAGCGCTGTTGGCCGCGGGGGTCGACGCGCACGTGTTCGAGGCGTCGTCGCGTGCCGGCGGCGTCCTCGGGACGAGCACGGTCGACGGCTTCGTGCGCGAGCACGCGGCGAGCTCGTTCCTCGGCGGGCCGTCGCGCGGCGCACTCGCGATGTGCCGAACGCTCGGCGTCGAGATCGAACAAGCATCGCCGCGCGCGAAGAATCGCTTCATCTACATCGACGGCAAGCTGCGCGCGTTGCCACGCTCGCCGCTGGGCCTCGTCACCTCGGACTTGCTCACGTGGCGCGGCAAGCTCGACCTGATTCGCGAGCCGCTACGCCCGAAACACGCCGGCGCCGTCGACGAATCCGTGCACGCGTTCGCCGCGCGCCGGCTCGGCGCCGAGGCCGCACGCGCGATCGTCGCGCCGTTCGTGACCGGCGTGTACGCGGCCGACGCGCACGAGATCTCGCTCGAAGCGGGCTTCCCGCGGCTCGCCGCGCTCGAGTCGCACGGTGGCCTCGCGCGCGGCCTCGCCCGCGAGATGGCGCGCGGCCTGCTCGCGAAGGCGATCGGGAAGAAGAGCTCGAAGACGCCGCGCGGTCTGTACGCGCCGAAGGGCGGTCTTGGCACGCTCGTCGAGGCACTCGCGGCGCAGCTCGGCCCCGCGCTCCGGCTGGGCACGCGCATCGCCGAGGTCGCGCCGGATCCGAAAGGCGTGCGCGTCGACGGCGAGCTGTTCGACGGCGCCGTCCTCGCGATCCCGGCGCAAGACGCGGCACCGCTTGTCCCGCTGGCCGATCTCGCGAACCGCCTCTCGATGTTTCGCCGCGCACCGACGGCGCTCGTCTATCTCGGCTATCGCGAGGCCGACGTCGCGAAGGCGCGCGACGGGTTCGGCGCGCTCGTGGCGATCGGCGAAGCGCCGCGTGTTCTCGGCATCGTGTTCGAGTCCACCGTGTGGAGCGGCCGCGCGCCGGCGGGCCACATGCTGCTCCGGTGCATCTTCGGCGGCGGCCGTGACCCGGCCGCGTACGATCTGAACGACGCGCAACTGATCGACCGCGCGACGCGCGATGCGGGCATCGTCCTCGGCGCTTCCGGCGTGCCCGTCCACGCGAGCGTGATCCGCTGGCCGCGCGGTGTCGCGCAATACGCGGTCGGGCATCGCGACGTCGTGCGCGAGGCCGTCACCGTCGCGCGCACGCACAAGATCGTGCTCGCGGGCGCGGACTATCGCGGGCCGGGCCTCAACGATCTGTGCACCGACGCCGATCTCGTCGTCGCCGAGGTGCGCGCGTGGAGCTGAGGCTGATCGTGCTGCTGCTCGCCGCGTGCTCGAGCAACAAGCCGCGCACTGGCGATGACGCGACCCACCCGCCGCCGCCCCTCCGTGACGCGGCGTTCGCGATCGATGCGCCCGTCGTCGTGCCGTCCTCGGCGGGGAAGACCGGCGACCTCCAGGTTCGCGTCGAGTGGCGCGACGTGCCGATTCCGATGCGCGCGTCGCCGGGTCGCACCGCGTGCAAGACGCCGCGTCTGCCAACCGTTGCACCGACGACGACGTGGGGCGTGCCCGAGGTGCTCGTCGTCGTCGAGGGCGCGACGATCCCGTCGGCCTCGTCCCGGATCGTGCTCGCCGACTGCGCGCTCGCCCCGCGGATCGTCGCGTCGACGTCGGTCGTCGTCGAGAGCGCGACCGATCGCCCGACACAGCTCTCGCTCGCGAAGCGCGGCGACCTCGCGTCGATCGACAAGCTCGAGAAGGGCACGCCGCGCCCCGTCCAGCTGCCGATCGCTGGTCACGCGGTCGCGCTGCCACTCGACGCGAGCGGCATCTACGAGCTCGCGGCCGACACCGAGACCGCTTGGATCGTCGCCGCGCCGAACGCCGGCGTCACCGAATCAAACGGCGCGCTGCTCGTCAGGGATCTCACACCGGGCAGCTATGCCGTGACCGCATGGCTACCGCCGCGCGCCGGCGCACCCGCGAAGCTCGCGAAAGGCACCGCCACCGTCGTCGCGGGCGACCTCGCCGACCTGACCCTCACGCTGAAATAGGGTCAGACACAACTTGTACAACTTGTGTCCGAGTATCGGACGCAAGTTGTACAAGTTGTGTCTGACCCCTTTCACCGGACCCCGGACCCCTTTCACCGCTTTCACCGTGCTGGGTCGATGCGCGTGATCGGGCCGGTCACTTCGACGCGGGCGTCGTCGGGCGCGGCGTCGGTCACGATGACCTCGCCGCGGTCGGCGCGCTCGAGCTCGCGGTTCTCTGCCGAGCGATGCCGCTTGAGGAGCCGTAGTGGCACGCGCCCGCGGTCGCTGCAGCCGATGATCTCGTGCTTGCCCTTCGCGATCCGCGCCGCGCTGACGAGCCGCCACGCATCCGGATCGTCGACGAGCGCGAGCGCCTGCTTGCGCAGCACGAGGTAAGAGAACTTCATCCCGCCGTCGCGCAGGTGCGTGAGCCGCGCGAGCTCGGCGGTGCGGGGCGGCAATGCGAGTGGACGATCCTCGTGGCACCAGTCGTCGGGATCCGAGAGGGCAGGGCACGGCGCTATGCGCCGCGTGCACGGCGCGAAGATGTGTACGCCGCGCGCGATCACGGCGTCGCGGATCGCGTGCAGTGCGCGTGAGGTCGCGCGCAGGGCGGGCTCGATGATGATCACCGCGCCGTCGTCGGCGATCGCCGCGAGTGCGCGCTCGACGACGCCGATCGCCGCGGTCTCGTCGAGCTCGTTGAGCACGGTGCCCATCACGACGAGGTCGCACGGCGGAATCGGCGCCTTCGTCACGTCGCCGATCCGCGTCGTGATCGCCGGTGTGAAACGGCGCAGCGCTGCCGCCGCGATCTCGAGCGCCGCGGCATCGCGATCGATCGCCGCGACCTCGACATCCGGCACGACACCGACGAGGCCAAGCGACATCGCGCCACAGCCCGCGCCGAGGTCCACGACGCGCAGATGCCGCGCCGGCAGGGCGCTGCGGTTCGCGAGCTCGGCGAGCGGGATGCGGATCTTCATCGCATCCGCGACGGTGAAGAACACCGCGCGCGCCGCGAGGTCCGCCGTGCGGTCGGCGGGCTGCGCGAGCCGCGCGCGGTCCGAGGTGTAGCGCTGGCTCCGATCGACGATCGCGCTCGTCAACGCCGCGGTCGCGAGCGGCGCATCACCGAGCGCGGCGCGCGTCGCATCGTAGAGCGCGTCCTCGAGCTCCTTCGGGACAGCCCAGGTCACGGGCGCCTGCCTAGCTCGGCTTTTTGTCGCCGGAGTCTTTGGGCTCGGACTTCGCGGGCTGGACGCGGCCGGTGTCGGCGGTCGCGATCTCCGTCGGGACGCTGTCGTCCTTCGGCGCGTCTGCCTTCGGCGTCGCGTCGTCGGGCTGGGTCGCGTCGGCCTGTTTGTCCTCGGGCTTCGCCTTGCGAGCTTCGATCGGCGGAATCGTGTCGGCGTGCGTCTCTTCGTTGATCACGCGCATCGGCGTGGTGACCTTCAGGCCTTGCGCGGCACCGACGTTCGTCGCGCCGATCATGCGCGGCGGCAAGCCCGGCGGTGCGATGAATGCCGTCTCGGTCGGCTCGTCGGCGAATGGGTTCGAGGCGACATCGACCGGCTGCGTGGACTCGCCCGTCATCGGCTCGGGCACGGCGGCCTCGACGATCTCGAGGACGTGGATCGCGACGCCGGTGATGTTGTCGTGGCCGCCGCGCGTCTTCGCGAGCTCGACCATCTCCGCGAGCGCGGCGCCGGGCTTCTCCTCGCTCAACTTCTGCGCGATCTCTTCCTCGATCGGGAAGTAGTCGTGCAGGCCGTCGGAGCACAGCAGGATCCGGTCGCCCTTCTTGAGCGTGACGTGCGCCATCTCGACGCCGACATCCGCGGAGACGCCGATCGCGTTCACGAGGATCGTGCGGAGCGGCGAGACCTGCGCCTCCTCGATCGTGAGCTTGCCCTCGATGACGAGGACCTCCGCGACCGTGTGGTCGGTCGTGATCTGCGAGGACCGGCCTTCGCGAATCAGGTACGTGCGGCTGTCGCCGACGTGCGCGACGAACGCCTCCGGCCCGGCGATCAGGACGACGTCGAGCGTGGTGCCCATGCCGGCCTTGTCCTGCTCGGCCTGGCCGCGCTGATAGACGGCCTGATGCGCCCCGAGCACCGCGTTCTGCAGGAGCTGCACGAGACCGCGGCGACCGGCGTCGGTCGGGGCCTTCTTGAACGCATCGATCTCGGAGCGCGCACCCTCGAGCGTCTTCTGGACCGTCTCGACGGCCATCGCCGACGCGACCTCGCCCGCGGCGTGACCACCCATACCGTCCGCGACGATGAAGAAGCCCTCGGTGGACTCCATGTACGCGCAGTCCTCGTTGTGGTCGCGGACCACGCCAACGTCGGTGACCAGCCAAGCGTCGAGAGTCACGCGCGCCATCTCGTCTTGCTGTGCGGCCGCCATCAGTTGCCTTGAACCTCGGAATCTTCGCCCGTTGCTCCCTCGACTCGCAAGCGCTGGAGAGGAAATGCGTCTTCTTTAGAAGACTTCGATTTCGATCGGTGGAGGAGGGCTCCCGGCGCGGGCGAGGTCGTTTCCCTGCGCTGCGAGCCGGGCGCGGCATACTTGCACGGCCGCCGCCTCCCGATCACAGACGACGAATCGCCTCGCCAGGCGCTGGGCGACCGCTGCGGTGGTCCCCGAGCCCGCGAACCAGTCCGCCACGCGATCGCCCGGGGCGGTGACCGCCCGCAGCACCCGCTCGACGAGCCGTTCGGGCTTTTGTGAGGGCCAGCCGGTCCGCTCGCGGTCCGAGTGGTTCAGGGTCTCGATGTCGACCCACCAGTCCTCGGGGACCTTGCCGGCCGAAACGGGGTAGCGATAGACGCGGCCGGTCTTGCGGTCGGTCTTCTCCTGGACCGCGACGCCGCCGTCCTGAACGAGCCGCATGTGCGAGCCGCCCCGTCTGGGCACTCTCACGGCGTCCGGGTAGAACGCCCAGTCCGCGCCCCGCGCGTACCAGAGGATGGTGTCGTGCTTGCGGCCGAACCCGCGCCGGCTCTTTCCACCGACGGCATAGCACCACACGATCTCGTTCACGAACCGCTCGCGCCCGAAGATGCGATCGAGCGCGACCTTCACGTAGTGCACGGCGCGGTAGTCGAGGTGCACGAACATCGAGCCCGTCGGTGCGAGCACGCGCCGGCCCTCGTCGAGCAGCGGCGTCAGCCACGCGACGAACGTGTCGGGATCATCCGCGCGATCCGCGTAGCGGTGCCCGCGCCCGTGCCGCACGATCCCGGTGCCGAACGGCGGATCGATGTAGATGGCGTCGACGGAACCGTCGCGCCACCGCCCGACCTCGGCGCCGGCCTCCGCGCACGCGATGCGATCGGGCGTCCTCGCGCTGCCTCCGAACTCGATGCGCTCGATGTTCGAACGCGCTGGTTCGACCGCCCCTTGCACGCCGTCACACTACAATGAGCGCGTGCAGTTTGGACGCTGGTATTCGCTCGCCGACGCCGGGGATCACACCCCGGAGACGGAGGGCGTGTTGCAGCTCCGGATCGCGAGCGGGCTCGTCGAGTACCCGCGCGGCAAGAGTGCGATGGTCCTCTACGCGCATGCGCCGGACCTGCGCGCCGCCGCACGGGCGCTCGCCACCGCACACGGGACCGGCTCGGATCTGTGGTGCCGACATCTAATCGACATCGACCCTGCAATCGATCTCGCGACATTCTGTGCGAAGTTACGGGACGAGTTCGAGCGCCGGTTCGGCGCGCCCCTTTTGTATGAAGCTGGTCGAGCCCGAAGCTGAAGGACCGATCGAAGGCGAGGAGCCGATCGTCACCGCGCCGCGTCCGCCGCATCGCCG
>JALZOJ010000063.1 GCA_030857175.1 Myxococcota bacterium
CCGCTTCGACGAGCGCCCACCGTGGCGCGCCCGTCTGCGCGGCCTCGATCACGGCGGCGGCGGCATCGGCGAGAACGTGAACGGCCGGTAGCGTCGCGAGCAGGCGGGGATCAGGCATCCGCTGCGAACGCTAGCATCACTCGGTGGGGTGCAAGACCTCCATCGAGAGCCCGGCGTCGTTGTCGCCGATGATGATTTCACTGAGCGCGACGTAGAGCAGCGCGCGGGTGTCCGCGAGCGCCTTGACCCAGGGCGCACGTGAATCGCCGATCGCGCGCAGCTCGGCGCGCAGCTCCGCGCGGATGCCGTCGACGGCACGGAGCCCGGCGTCGAGCATGCGCTGATGCTCCTCGAGCAGCGCGTGGAGCGCCGCGAGGTTCGACTGGAGCAGATCGCGCAGCTCGAGCGAGTCGGGCCGGGTCACGGGGATCGGGTGAACGGGGGTACGGCGGCGAGCAGACGCAAATTGCGAGTTGATCATGTCCCTACAATACGCACGGGCTCGGACAACCCTTGTCACGCAGAAAACACGCGCGTACGCTGCACTTGGATGTACCGGCGCGGCGACCTCAGCCACACCTCGCGAACCCTGCGCGTGCTCGACGAGCTCCGCGGTTTCCGGCGCGGCCGGCGGCTCAGCGAGATCGCCGCGGAGCTACGCGTCAGCGAACGCACCGTGCGGCGCGACCTCGGCGACCTGCGCACGGCGGGCTTCGAGATCGAGAGCGTCGTGATCGAGGGCCGCGCCGCCGCACGCCTCGTCGACAAGTCGTACTCGACGATCTCGATCACACGACGCGAGCGCTACACGCTGCTCGCTATCGGCAGCATGTTCGAGGTGCTGCGCGGCACGCCGCTCTGGGAAGACGTCGCGAGCCTCGGCACCAAGCTCGCGCAGCGGATGAGCCCCGAGGAACGCGACGAGCACGCGACGTTCGGCGAGCGCTTCGCGTACATCCCCGACGGCGGCACCAAGGCCTACGCGGGCAAGGAGGACATCCTCGACGCACTCCTGACCGGCGTGCTCTCGCGCCGCGTCCTGCGCTTCGGCTATCGCGGCGCCACGGGCCGGATCCGTCACGGCTTCCTCGCGCCCTACACGATGGCGATCTACAAGCACGGCCTCTACGTGATCGGCAGCGAGCTCGCTGCGCCCGCCGATGGCAAGGCGATCACGAACGGCACGCAGATCCGCGTCTACGCCGTCGAGCGCTTCACGGACGCGGAGCACCTGCGCAAGGCGCCGTTCGTGCCACCGGCCGACTTCCGGATCGCGAAGTTCCTCGACGGTGCGTTCGGGATCCACGCCGGCGCGAGCGAGCCGCCCGCGGAGGTCGTCGTGGAGTTCTCGGCGGCCCGCGCCGCGTTCGTGCGCGCACGGATCTGGCACCCGACGCAGACCGTGGAAGAGCTCCCCGGCGGCGGGCTGCGGCTGTCGTTCCGCTGCGCGAACCTCGTGCCGGTCGTGTCGTGGGTCCTCGAGTGGGGACCACATGCGCGTGCGATCGCGCCGCCTTCCCTCGTCGCGAACGTGATCGCCGAGATCGAGGGCGCCCGAGCGCAGTACCCTGAAAAACACCCCCTGGCCGTAACGAGCTAGACTCGCCTCGTGGACGTTCAGGCCGTCTCGGCGCTCCTCGCCGCGCTGTTGATCCTCGCGATCGGCGCGTCCGTGGTGCTGCGATCGCGCAAGGACAAGATGTACACGTCCTTCGCCGCGTTCACGTTCACCGTGTCCGCGTGGCACTTGTGCACGTTCATCGACGCCGCGACGACGAGCCCGGTGATGCGATGGCTGTCGCTGTGGGCCGCCGCGACGATCCCACCGACGGCGATCCGGTTCTTCCGCACCTTCCTCGCGCAGCCGTCGATCGGCGGGCCGAAGCGCGGACCACGCGTCACGCTCGCGTGGACGATCGCCGCGTACCTCGTCCTCATCTACTCGGCGGTCGTGGTCCCGATCCACGAGACGCAGTGGTTTCAGATTCCGTTCGGCATCTACGTGTTCGGTGGGCTCTACCGCTGCGTCTACGACATGTACATGCAGTACCGCGCGACGACGAAGCGCGTGGAGCGCACGCGCGTCGGCTACCTCGCGCTCGGCGGCTTCGTCGCGACCACGCTGACGCTCACCGACGTGCTGCCGAGGTTTGGTGTCGCGTGGCCTGCGGTCGGCAACGTGCTCGGCATCCTCTACCTCTACTTCCTGTCGCAGACGCTGTTCCGCAACCGCCTCATCGATCTCAACGAGCTGATCGGCAAGATGGCCGTGCTCGGCACGCTCGTCGTGCTGCTGTGGGCGGTCTACGGCTTCCTCCTCTACTGGATCGGCGGCGGGCAGAAGGGCCTCTATCTCCTCAACGCGCTCGTCGCGTCGTTCGTGATCCTCATCCTGTTCGAACCGGTGCGTAGCTGGCTCGAGAACACGATCAATCGGTGGCTCTTACGACAGCGCACCGAGCTACGCGGACGGATCGAGGCCGTCCGCCGCGAATTGCCCGGCGTCGTCGACGTCACCGACATGGTCGGGCGCATCGTCACCGCGCTCGAGGAGTCGCGCCGCATGACGGATGCGAGCGTGTACCTGCTCGACGCCGACGGTGCGGGCTTCGATCGCGCCGGCTACCTCGGGCAAGCGCCTCCGGATCGACTCGATGCGAACGCGGAGCGTCCGCTGCTCGATCGCGTGCGCCTCGGTCACATCGACAAGGACGGGGTCCAGCGCGAGATCGAGGATCTCGCCAACGCCGACGATGTCGAGGCGAAGCGCGCGCCGCTGATCGCGCTGAAGAACCGCATCGAAGAGCTGTACGCCGGCATGATCTTCCCGCTGCTCGGCAGCGCGGAGACCGAGCAAGGCCCGTGGCTGTTGGGCCTGTTCTGCGTCCGCGACGATCGCACCGAGAGCGCGTTCGACGCCGACGACGTCGACACGTTTCGCCAGCTCGCGATCGCGGCCGCGCGCGTGATCGAATCGAGCCAGGCCTACGAGCGCGTGAAGGAGCGCGATCGTCTCGCGGCGCTCGGCGAGATGGCGGCCGGTCTCGCGCACGAGATTCGCAATCCGCTCGGCGCGATCAAGGGCGCCGCGCAGCTGCTCGGCAAGCCGAGCTCCGCGGAGGAGACGGCAGAGTTCCTCGAGATCATCGTCGAGGAAGCGAACCGGCTGAACAACGTCGTGACGCGGTTCCTCGACTACGCGCGCTCCGAGCGTCCCGGCCGTGAAGGCGCCGGCAAGGTCGATCTCAACACGGTCGTGCGCAAGACCGAACAGCTGCTCCGGCAGGACCTCGTGAAGAACATCGAGCTGCGCGTTCGTATCGACGATCAGCTACCGCAGGTCGCCGGCGATCCCGAATCGCTGATGCAGGTGTTCTTGAACCTCGGGCAGAACGCGCTGCAGGCGATGCCCGACGGCGGCACGCTCGAGATCCTCACCACGCGGCGGCGCCGCTCGCGCCTCGGCTACGGCCAGTTCGCCGAGGTGCGGTTTCGCGACACCGGCATCGGCATCCCGCGCGACAAGCTGAAGAAGCTGTTCATCCCGTTCTACACGACGAAGCAAAAAGGCACGGGCCTCGGTCTCGCGATCTCGCACCGCATCGTCAACCAGCACGGCGGCACGATCGAGGTGCGCTCGACGATCGGCCAGGGCTCGACGTTCTCGGTGTTCTTGCCGGCCGCCGATCCGGTGCCCGCGACGAAGGTCGAGGACATCACCGAGACCGGTCGCCTCACGTCGCTGCGCGAGCTCGCGAAAGACGACCCGCCGCCGCCGACCGCTGCGGTGACGACGACGGGCACGACCACGATCGAATCGATACCGCCCGCGGACTCGCTCACCGATGTGAAAGGTGTAGGCTGAGCGCGATGCAACCGGCGAAGATCCTCGTCGCTGACGACGAGCAGAATTTGCGCCGCGTTCTGGTCGCGCTGCTCAAGCGTGAGGGTCACGAAGTCCTCCAGGCAGCGACCGGCCTCGAGGCGATCGAGCAGCTCGCCGACGCCGACATCGTGATCACCGATCTCCGCATGCCCGGCGCCGACGGCATGGAGGTCCTACGCGCGGCGGCGAAGAACTTCCCGCACGTGCCGGTCATCATGATCACCGCGTACGGCTCGGTCGGTCAGGCCGTCGAGGCGATCAAGGCCGGCGCGTTCGACTACATCGAGAAGCCGTTCGAGCAGGACGCGATCCGGATGATCATCGAGAAGGCGATCGGCCAGGCGGTCGCGAATCGCTCGGCGCCGCGCCCTGCCCTCTACGCCGGCAACGACTCGCGCGGCAAGTACGGCCTCGTCGGCGCGAGCGCCGAGATGGCGCAGATCTTCTCGATCATCGAGCGCGTCGCCGACACGCCGTCGACCGTCCTGATCACCGGCGAGTCCGGTACCGGCAAGGAGCTCGTCGCGAAGGCGCTGCACGAGGAGTCGAGCCGCAAGAAAGAGCCGTTCATCAAGATCAACTGCGCCGCGATCCCGAAGACGCTGATGGAGAGCGAGCTGTTCGGCTACGAGAAGGGCGCGTTCACGGGCGCGACGAACAGCAAGCCCGGCCGCTTCGAGCTCGCCGACGGCGGCACGCTGTTCCTCGACGAGATCGGTGAGATTCCCGTCGAGATGCAGGTCAAGCTCCTGCGCGCGATCCAGGAGAGCGAGTTCGAGCGCGTCGGCGGCATCAAGACGATCAAGGTCAACGTTCGCCTCGTCACCGCGACCAACCGCGACCTCGAGCTCGAGATCCAGCGCGGCGGCTTCCGCGACGATCTCTACTACCGGCTCAACGTCGTGCCGCTGCAGATCCCGCCGCTGCGCAAGCGCACGGGCGACATCCCGCTGCTCGTCACGCACATCATCAAGCGGTTCAACGAGCGCCTGAAGAAGAACATCTCCGGCATCGCCGACGATGCGCTCGCCGCGCTCGAGAGCCACTCGTGGCCCGGCAACATCCGCGAGCTCGAGAACGTCCTCGAACGCACGATCTTGTTTTCCAAGGGCGAGCGCATCGAACGCGCCGACCTCCAGCTCCAGCTCCCACCCGTCCCTGAGCCGGCGCTGTCGCGCACCACGTCGAGCGGCGCGATGGCACCGCTCAACCCCGAGGATCTCGAGGAGGTGGGCGACGAGCTCGCCGGCACGCAGTCGGGCTCGCTCAAGGACATCGTCCGCGCCGAGACCTCCCGCGTCGAGCGCGAGCTGATCGTGAAGGCGCTCGACGAGACCGGCGGCAACGTGACCCAGGCCGCACGCCTCCTCAAGATCAGCCGCAAGAGCCTCCAGATGAAGATGAAGGAGCTCGGGCTCCGAGAGCGGGATAAAGACTCGTGATACGTTGCGACGAGGTGTTGCGCACGTCCGCGCTCCTCGCGTTCTTGCTCGTGGGCCATGCGTCCGCGAACCCGGTGTCGATCGTCGCGGGCACGATCGACGAGAACAAGCCGGGCCACGTGATGGTCTCGGTCGACTACGACTTCTCCGTCGATAGCGCGCGCATCCAGCGCGAGACTGTCGGCGCCGGTGCCGACCCACTCGGCGGCATCCCGCGCCAGAACGACCTCTCGTTCGAGCAGACTCGCCACACGATCACGCCGAAGCTCGAGCTCGCCGTCCTCTACGACGCGTGGGTCTCGTTCGGCGTGCCCGTCGTGATCTCGCAGTCACGCGAGCACAAGCTCGACGGCATCTCGCGCGACGCGTCGTCGACCGTCCGCGACGGCCTGCTCTCCCCCGAAGGCTTTGACGCGCGCGACCCGACAACACCGACGGCCGGCACGCTCCTGTTCCGCGGCGCCAAGCGCAGCGGCCTCGAACAGCTCCACCTCGGCATCGGCGCGGCGTTCATGAACCCGCACCGCGATCCGACAAAGCCGACGTGGAAGCTCGGCGCGGACCTCCGCCTCGCCGTCGGCAAGATCATGAAGTTCGACGCGATGAAGACCGACGACCAGACCGGCGTCAGCAAGGGCGTCCACGAGCTCCGCCTGTGGACCTCGTTCGCGCAGCGCTTCAGCCGCTTCGGCGGCTACTTCGAGATGTTCTGGCTCGTGCCGCTCACCGCGCGCGAGGAGTCGCTGTTCGACGACATCGATCAGCGGCCCGGCATGTTCGGCGCGACGAACACCCTGCCCGGCCAGAAGGCAGGCGTGACGTTCGGCCTCCAGGCGTTCGCGTACGACGACCCCGTCAACAAGAACAGCGTCAGCGTCGACGTCGGCGCGCGCGTCGTCGGCCACTTCGAAGGCCGCGACTACGGCGAGATGTGGGAAGTGTTCGCGCTCGCCGGCGATGTGCGCCGCTCGGGCCCGCTCGTCATCGATCGCGATCCGTCGGTCACGGACGTCCAGGCCGTCTCGCATCCCGGCATCTCGAACATCGAGAACTACCTCGAGACCGCGGCCCGCTTCGGCATTCGTGGCCGGCTCGGCGGTCGCGCGCACTTCGGCCTGCTCGTCGACGTCTCGTGGAAGACCGATCACGCGGTCACGTTCGCGGACGCGGGCGTCGACCTGCCGACGTGCAGTGGCGATCCGAGTCAGGTCGAAGGCCGCGACTGCGAGCTCGACTCGAACGACCTCGTCAATCCCGGCACCGGTGAGGTCAACCCGCTCCACGTGCCGCGCGTCGACCTCGTCGGTCATCGCTACCTCTCCGTCGACAACTTCGCGTTCTCGATCGGCGTCGAAGCGCAGATCCAGTTCTAGGCCGTGGGTCTCGACGCACGGTCGGAGGAGCTCCTGCGCGCGATCGCGAGGAACCCCGACGACAACGAGCCGCGCCTCGCGTTCGCGAAGCACATCGAGGCAGAGGCACCCGCGCACGCCGCGCTGATCGTCGCGCAGTGCAGCGGAAACGATGACCCTGCACTGGTCCACGCGTTCCGCGACGAGCTCCCCCAACCGCTACGTGACCAAGAGGACGAGCTCGACGAGGAGGAGCTCCGACCGGTCCGCGGGTTCTTGGATCGCGAACGCTGGACACTCGAGCAACGCGACTTCGTCGAGATCGACCCCGACGTTCTGTTTCGGGTCGCGCCATCGTGCACCACGATCTCCATCCTCGACGTCACCGACTTCGACGCAGTGGGCGCGCGTATCCGTCGGTTCGACACGCTGGTGCTCACCGGGACGCACATCCATAGTGCGTCCGCCCGCCGGCTGGCTGCGGCGCGCGGGTTCGCGCATCTGCGGCAGCTGCAGCTCGACACCACCTGGATTGACGACGCGTCGCTCTTCGAGGTGTACCAGGCACTCCCAGTGCTCGAGCGACTGCACGTTCTCGAACGTCGAGATTCCGAACAATCGCGCCTCGAGGTGATTCGACGAGCGGCGTGCGCGCCTAGCTTGCGTGAGCTCGACATCAGCGGTCGTCGCGACCTACCACCCCTCGACTTGCGCGGCTTCTCCGCGCTGCGCAACCTGACTGCCGCGCAATGCGTGCTCGACGCTGGATTCGCGCTACTGCCGAACCGGTTCCACGCCGTGCACCTCACGTTTTGCGAGCTCACCGGGGGCCTGCGTGCGGAGCTGCACGAGTCGCGCGTGTTTTCGAAGCTGCGCGATCTCGCGCTGAGGGGCAACGATGCACAAGTCGAAACGCTCGTCGTCCTCCTCGCCTCGCCGCACTGCGGTCCGCTGCGTTCGCTCGACGTGAGCGACTTCGACACCTATCGCGAGGGATCACGCGTTCCGGACAAGAACAGTCTGTATCTCGTGCAGGCACTCGCAAATGCGGCGAGCTCGCTCGAGCAGCTCACGCTGTGCATCTCGTTGGACGATGCCGCACAGCAGGAGCTCGCCCGCATCCCGTTTGCCCGGCTCGCATGGCTCGACGTGTTCGAAGCGCTGACACCCACGGCTGCACACGCGTTCGCGTCCGCGCCCTGGATCCGTGGATTGCGCGAGCTCAGCTTCGACATCTCGCTCCTCGACGAGCGCTCCGCGCGTGCGCTCGCCGGAGCCCTCGGGCCGAACTGTCAGGTCGTGCCCCGCGGGGAGTCCGACGAGGAGGTCTTCGATGCGTTCGGCATCGCGTCGGAGGAGATCGAGCCCACGACAGAAATGTGAAGCGCCGGCGCGGGGGCAAGGCCTGTGAGCGGCGGCGAAAGCCCTGTGAGTTGGCGCGAGCCAGCACGACGAGTGCATTCGGTCGCCAAGTCATAGCGCGGCCGCCGGTCACAGGCAGCCACGCGCTCTTCACGGCCGCTTGCTACGGGCGGCCCATCGACTAACTCACTCGCGTCAGACGCTCGGTTGGTTACCTGTTGGCAACCGTCGTCGATTATAATATCGCCTAATTCATGTTTGAGCAGCTCGGCCTCGACCTGACCGCCCGCACGTGGGGCGGCAAACGCGAAGGTGCTGGTCGCAAGAAGTCCGGCACCCGCGACCCCTCGCATCGCCCGCGCCCGAAACATGTCGCTCGCAACCCGTTACACGTCGTGCTGCGCGTCAAGGAGTCCGTCGGCCGCCTCCGCCGCCGCGAGGTCTATGCAGGCGCCCATCGCGCGCTTCTCCAGATCGCAGCGCGCATCGCGTTCCGCGTGGTGCACATGTCGATCCAGCACAACCATCTCCACTTGCTCGTCGAGGCGGCAGATAACGATGCGCTCGAGAGCGGAATGCGTGCCCTGACCATCTCGCTGGCGAAGCGCATCAACAAGTCGCTCGGTCGCAGCGGCAAGGTATTCGAGCACCGCTATCACTCGACTCCGCTCACGTCGCCGCGCCAGACGCGCAACGCGCTCGCCTACGTGCTCAACAACTGGCGCCGCCATCGCGAAGACGAGCGCGGCTTTGACGAGCGCACGATGCCGCTCGATCCGTACTCGTCTGCAATCTCGTTTCGAGGCTGGGCGGACTTCTCTGCGGGCGTCGACCAGTGGCCCGACGTCATCGACGAACCGTTACCCGTATCGCCACCACAGACGTGGCTCCTCGGTGTCGGCTGGGAGCTCGCGAAGCGGTCGATTCGAACGAGCGATACGCCTGGTCCGATCGACTAGCGGCGGCCAAATGGGTCGCACGTAGCGAACGGCAGTGAAGAGCGCGTGGCTGCCTGTGACCGGCGGCCCGCCCTGTGACTTGGCGCCGCGACCGCGCGCGTTGGGCTCGGTCGCGCCAACTCACAGGGCTTTTCGCCGCCGCTCACAGGCGTTGCCCTCGCTCGCGTCTCTCCGTTTCCGGACAATTTTTTTATTTTTAGAAGAAGAGAAGACGCACGAACGATCGGCGGTGAAGAACGCGCGGCTGCCTGTGACCGGCGGCCCGCCCTGTGACTTGGCGCCGCGACCGCGCGCATTGGGCGCGTTCGCGCCAAGTCACAGGGCTTTCCGCCGCCGCTCACAGGCGCTGCACTCGTGCGGCCGGCGGTGCGATCGGACGAATGGCTTCTCGTCGTTCGCGGATGGGAGATCCGCCAGCCCTGATCGATCGTACTCTTTCCGGATGCGGTTTGGTCTCGTCGTCGCCGCGCTCCTGGTCGCCTGGCCCGCGCACTCGCATGACTTCTTCCTCGCGCCATCGGCGCACCGCATCGCGGTGGGCGACACGGTGTCGGTCGTCATGCGCGTTGGCTCCGAGCTGGAGATGGACGAGCTGCCTCGCTCGAACCGGCGCATCGTGCGGTTCGAAGCGCACCTCGGCAGCAAGGTGCTCACCGTCGAAGGCAAGCACGGCGAGTCACCGGCGGGCCGCATCGCGTTCGACGAGGCCGGTGTCGCGACGATCGTCTATCAGTCGTCGCACACTGACATCGAGCTCGACGGGCCGAAGTTCGAGGAGTACCTCGTCGAGGAGGGGCTCGAGGACATCGCCGCGGAGCGCGCGAAGCTCGGCGTCACCGCGAGCCCCGGTCGCGAGAGTTACGCGCGCTACGCGAAGGCGCTGATCACCGTTGGTGATGGGCCGGGGGGTTGGGATCGCCGCATCGGTCTGCCGGCCGAGCTCGTCGCGTTGACGGACCCCCGCGCCGGCGGCACCGCGCAGTTTCGGCTGCTCTACGAGGACAAGCCGCGCGCGAACGCTCGAGTCGACATCTTCAGGATCGAGAAGACGCGGCTCGTGAGTGTCGGGCACGCACGGACGGACGCGAACGGTCAGGTCGCCCTCGCGATTCCGGGCGACGGCGTGTGGCTGGTCGGCACCACGCTGATGCGCGCCGCGCCGAAGGAGCTTGGTCTCGAGGGAGACTGGGAGAGCTTCTGGGTCTCGCTCGAGCTCGAGACCGGCGCCGCGAAGCCGAAGAAGAAGGGGGGTTGCACCACGAGCGATCCCGCATCCCTCGGCATCGTACTCGCCCTCCTGGCGGTATTAACGTCCGCGCGAAGGAGGGCGAAATATGAAGACGCAGATCGCAATTGCTTTGATGATGGTGTCGACGACGGTCCTCGCTGAAACGCACAGCGAGAAGAAGGACGCGATGAAGAAGGCGCCGCCGCCCGCCGGCGACAAGGCGCCCGCGCCGCCCGCTGCTGCGGGCATGGCGCAGCCGAAGCCCGCGGCCGAGATCGCGGCGATGCAGAAGATGATGGCCGGCAACTGGAAGTGCACCGGTAAGGGCGCGATGGACCCGGCGAAGCCCGAGGTCATGACGGACTTCAAGGGCTCGTTCACGTCTGCGCTCGACGCGTCGCTCGACAAGTTCTGGATCAAGGGCACGTGGGCGGGTACCGCCGGCAAGCTCAAGTTGAAGGGCACGATGTACACGACGTACGACGCCACCTCGAAGAAGTGGACGCGCGTCATGATCGACAACTGGGGCATGTCGGGCTGGGAGCAGTCGGCCGGCCTCCCCGCGGGAGCCACGGAAGGCAAGCTCTCGTGGGAGGGCGAGTCGCGCATGATGGGCATGCTGATCAAGGGCAAGACGACCGAGGACGTCGCCGCGAAGAGCATGTCGATGAAGGTCGAGATGTCGATGGACGGGAAGAAGTGGGCGACGGGTATGGAGATGACCTGCAAGAAGTAGCCGCGCGCCTTCGCCCGCTTGCGTGCGCCCCGAACAATGCGCACGGCAAGCAAGGCAATCACTCGCGACCACTTTCGAAACCAACGTGTCGGCGTAACGATTTACGCCGGTTGCGTTGATCGCTGCGCCCGGGACTCGTACGTTCGGGTCCCCCGCGACGCAAAGCGTGGTCCGGGGCGGAGGCTTCGATGATTCTCGGTAAGTTCTTTGGTGCAATCAGGGCTCAGCTCAACAAGCTCGCCAACTTCTTCTGGGAAGCGGACCCGATTGCGCAAATGCAATACGAGTACGACCAGGCAGTCGAGCAGCTCAAAGAGGGGCGTCTCGGTCTCGAGCAATACCGTGGCCTCGTCGAGCGAGTCGCTCGACAGGTGAAGGAAGGCGAGAGCCAGGTCAACAAGCTCACCGCGCAAGCGAAGGCTTACTTGAAGGCTGGTGATCGCGAGACCGCCGGTAGCTTCGCGCTGCAGCTCACGAAGGCGAAGACCTCGCTCGAGGAGAACAAGCAGCAGCTCGCGATGCACGAGGCGTCGTACGGGAACAATCTCAAGAAGATTCAGTACGCGAACAAGAAGCTCGTCGAGGTCAAAGACAAGATCCACAAGTACGACGCCGAGCTCAAGATGAGCGAGGCCGAGGCCGAAGTGGCGAAGCTCTCGCAGAGCTTCAACATGGACGTCACGACGGACTTCGGTCAGCTCGAGGACGTCATCCAGCGCAAGATCGACACGAACCGCGGCAAGGCCCGCGTCGCGAGCGATCTGTCGAACGAGGGTCTCGACAAGATCAAGGCCGAGGAGCGCATGGAGTCGTCGATGGCAGACGACGCGCTCAAGGACCTCGAGGTCGAGCTCGGCATGCGCGCGCCGGAGACCACGCCGGTCGTCTCGACCGCGAAGGACCTCGGTCCGGCCGAGACGGAAGCGCCGGCACGTGAGCCGGAGAAGGTGACGGAGTAGCCATGGCGGAGGGATCAAAGCCGAAACCGGCGTTCTTCATCGCGGTGCTCGCGGTCGTGGCGGGTCTGGTCGGTCTCGCGTTCTTTCGCTGCAGCAAGAAGGACAGCGGCGGCGGGACCGACAAGGGCTCGCAGATCGACATGACCGACATCAAGAAGAAGGCGGGAGGCTCGAACGACTCGAACGTCGAGAGCCCCGACGGCACGAGCATCACGACGACGAAGGACTACACGTTCGAGCCGTCGACGCGTCTGCCCGAGGTGCCCGGCACCGGCGACTACAAGAAGCTCGGCACGCCGCGCACCGTGCGGTTCGCGGTCAACATCTGGGCCGGCTGGGCGCCGATCGTATGGGCGAACCAGGGGCACAAGCCGAACAAGCTCTGGAAGGACGCCAAGGGGCAGGAGTTCAAGGTCGAGCTTGTCCTGATCGACAACCCGGTCGCGATGGGCAACTCGTTCGCGAGCGGTGACATCCACATCGGATGGGCCACCGTCGATATGCTGCCGCTCGTCGTCGAGCGCTTGAAGAAGGACCCGCGGTCGATGCCGCGCGTGTTCCAGCAGGTCGACTGGTCGAACGGCGGCGACGGCATCGTCGTCCGCGACAACATCAAGAACGTCGGCGAGCTCCGCGGCAAGACCGTCGTGCTCGCGCAGAACTCGCCGTCGCACTACTTCCTGTTGAACGTGCTCTTGAACGGCGGCGTTCAGCCGACCGAGGTCGAGATGAAGTTCACGCCCGATGCCTTCCAGGCGGCGGCGGCATTCAACCAGAACAAGAAGTACGCGGGCGTCGTCTCGTGGGCGCCCGACATCTACAACCTGACGAAGACGGGCTCGGGCAACAAGATGCTCGTCAACACGCTGACCGCGAACAAACTGATCGCGGACGTGTGGTTCGCGCGCGCCGACTTCGCACGCGACAACCCCGAGATCATCGAGGGGTTGGTCCGCGGCATCTTCGACTCGATCGAGGAGCTCAAGGACGACACGAAGAAGCAGGGCGTCGGGAAGATGATGGACGACTTCTACGGTCTGCCGCCCGGCAGCGGCGCCGGCATGCTCGCCGACGCGCACTGGACGAACTACGCCGAGAACCGCGACTTCTTCCTGAACCAGAACAACCCGACGAACTTCGAGCGCACGTACAACACGGCCTATCTGCTCTATCGCGCGATTCGCGCGGTCGATCAGAAGGTCGAGTTCGACAAGATCATGGACTTCTCCGTGGTCAAGAAGCTCGGCACCGAGCCGAAGTACGCCGAGCAGAAGAACGAGTACGAGTACAAGTTCACGCCGACGGGCGGCATCGACGTCGACGTCGAGAGCGCGGTGCTGACGAAGACCGTCACCATCAACTTCTTCCCGAACTCGTACGACGTGTTCAAGAAGATGAGCAAAGATGGCAAGCCGGAGACCTACTACGACCCGAGCGTCGAGATCACGATCGAGGAGATCGCGAAGCTCTCGGGTCAGTTCGGCGCGGCGCGCATTCACATCTCGGGTCACACGGACTCGTCGATGAAGGGCGTCGCCGACGAGAGCTTGGTGCGCGATCTGTCGACCAGGCGTGCGAACTCCGTGAAGGAGGCGCTCGTGAATCGCTTCAAGATGAACCCGAACCAGTTCGTCGTCGCCGGCTATGGCTGGGACAAGCCTGCTGACAAGAAGGACCCCGACAACCACGCCAAGAACCGGCGCGTCGAGGTCAAGGTGGTGCCCGCAGAGGCACAGTAACGTCGGATGGCTGACGGAGACAAAAAGGACGAGCCGCCTCCGAAGACAAAGGGAGAGCAGCTTGCGGAGAAGCTCGCCGGGTCGAACCCCGTCGAGCCGAAACCCGTTGCGGGCGAGGTCACGCCCGCGTCGGAGATGAAGTCCGAGAGTGCGCCCGCGAAAGCGCTCTCGCCGGCGGAGAAGCTCGCCGCCTGGCAGCAGAAGGCGGCCGCGGCCGAAGAAGCCGCGAATCCAAAGCCGGCGGCGAAGCCTGCTGCGGCCGCGAAGAAGCAGGTCGATGCCGAGCGCATGCCGCCCGACAAGAAGGCGCAGGAGGCGAAGGAGTCCGCGGGGCGCGAGGACGAAAGCATTCCACCGCCGCCGCCGTGGTACCGCACGCTGCGCGCGGATCCGCCGGTCCACATTCGCTTCGCGCTCGGCGCGGGCCTCATCGCGCTGGTCTTCGGGCTGTGGTGGCTCCTCACGCGTGGCGGGCCGACGGAAGCGTTCATCTCGCCGAGCAAGCTGACGAGCCCGGGTGACACGTTCGGCTCGCTCGGCAAGCTCACCGACCGTGACCTGTTCGACTCGATCATCGACTCGCTCCAGCGCGTGTTCCTCGGCGTCGGGCTCGCGGCGCTCGTCGGCATCGTGCTCGGCGTGACGGCGGGTGCGCACCGCGGGGTGAGCGCGACGATCGCGCCACTCGTGATCTTCCTGCGGTCGGTGCCGATGGGCGCCATGTTGCCGCTGACGGCGATGATGTTCGGCGACGGCGAGAAGCAGAAGTGGCTGTTCATCTTCCTCGCGGTCGTGCCGTTCGTGTTCAGCGACGTCGTGAAGGCGGTCTCGTCGGTTCCGGATCGCTACGTCGAGACCGCGCAGACGCTCGGCGCATCGCGCATGCAGATCATCATGAAGGTGCTGGTGCCGCTGTCGCTACCGGACATCGTCACGAGCCTGCGGTTCCAGATCGGTCTCGCGCTCGGGTACATCATCCTCGCGGAGGCCGGCAGCACGTTCGTCGCGCACGGCCTCGGCAAGATGATCGCGGTCAGCGAGCGCATCGGACCGCGCGAGCACATCTTCTTGCTCCTGTTCGTCATCACGCTGATCGCGTTCGGCATCGATCTGCTGCTGCGCACGCTCCAGCGCGGGCTGTTCGCATGGCGGAAAGACCTATGAGCGCCGACGACGAGAAGAAACCCCTGACGACGAACCCGCCCGGCACGGGCACGGGTCCCGCCGGTGGTGCGCCCGTCAAGCAGACCCCGCCCGCACGCGATCCGATGGCAGAAGCGGCCGCGCTCGCGGCCATGGAGGCGGAGCTCCTCGGCAGCGACGCGCAGCCGACCCCGCCGCTGCGTCCGAAGGCCCAACCAGCCACCGAAGCGAAGCAAGCTCCCGCGAAGCCCGCCGACGTCCATCCTGCATCACCGAGAGTCTCGGGCGGTGAGGCACCGATCTCGAAGGAGCTCGGCAAGCCGCTCGAGAAGCCACCGGTCGTGCAGTTCGACAAGGTGACGAAGCGCTACGGCAAGTTCACCGCGATCAAGGACGTCACGTTTACGATTCCCGACTACCCAGGCCGCGGCGAGTTCGTCTCGATCCTCGGGCCGTCGGGCTGCGGCAAGTCGACGGTGATCCGCATGATCGCGGGCCTCTTGCCGCAGTTCCCGCAGAGCGAGGGCAAGGTCCTCGTCGATGGCAAGCGGATCTTCGGGCCGGGGCCTGACCGCGGCATGGTCTTTCAGGACTACACCTCGTTCGACAACCGCTCGGTGCTCGAGAACGTGGCGTTCGGGCTCGAGTGCCGCGGCGTCGACAAGACCGAGCGCCTCGATCGCGCGCGCCTGTGGATCAGCAAGGTCGGGCTCTCGGTCAAGAACGACGCTGACAAGTATCCGCACCAGCTCTCGGGCGGCATGCGCCAGCGCGTCGCGATCGCGCGCACGCTGATCCTCGAGCCCCGCATCATCTTGATGGACGAGCCGTTCGGCGCGCTCGATCCGCCGACGCGCTCGCGCATGCAGGACAACCTCGTGAAGCTCTGGCGCGAGCAGTCACCGACGATCTTCTTCATCACGCACTCGATCGAGGAAGCGGTGTTCCTCGGCGATCACATCCTTCTGTTCTCGAACTCGCCGGGTACGGTGTTGAAAGAGATCCGCGTGCCGCCCCCCGAGCGTCCATCGATCGAAATGCAGCGCGACCCGAAGTTCATCGAGATCGTGCTGGGCATCCGCGAGACGATCGATCGCCTCGAAACCTCGAACCGAGCAGGTGATTGATGGCTGAAAAGAAGAGAGCCGGCCTGTTCCGATACCTCAAGGAAGCGTTCACGTTCCGCTGGAACTTGCTCATCTTCGGCGGCATGGCTGCGGCCGCAGTCGTGTCGGGCCACGCGGACATCGCACTGCCGCTCGTCGCGGCGGCCGAGGTCACGTACCTCGCCGGCCTCGCGACGCTGCCGCGCTTCCAGGCCGCGATCGATGCGAGGGCGCGCAGCGAAGAGCCGGGTGGGTTCTCGGGCCGCCGCGATCCGAACCGCCGCGAAGAGACGCCGCAGGCCGCGCGCGATCGGATCCTCGAAGTTCTGAAGTCGCTGACCGAGGACCGCCGCTCGCGGTTCTTGCGCTTGCGAGCACGCTGCGTGGAGATGTCGCGGATCGCGAACGCGGTGCGTGGTGACACGCGCGATGCGAGTGGCGCGTCGAACGAGCTGCGCACGCCCGCGCTCGACCGCCTGCTCTGGGTGTTCTTGCGCCTGTTGCTCTCCGAGCAAGCGATCGCGCGCTTCCTGCAAGCCGCCGACGAGGCCGGCATCGAGAAGTCGATCGGGGATCTACAGGGCCGCCGCAAGAAGCGCGCGGACTCCGTCGGTGAAGCAAACCAGGCGGACGACCGCATCATTCGCTCGCTCGACGACAGCATCACGACGGCGATGGCACGCAAAGAGAACCTCGAGAAGGCGAAGCAGAACGCCGAATTCGTCGCGACCGAGCTCGATCGTCTCGAGAACAAGATCGCGGCCGTGACCGAGATGGCCGTCGCGCATTCCGACCCCGACGAGATGTCGAGCCGGATCGACGCGATCTCCGAGGGCATCACGCAGACCGAGGAGACCATCCGCGAGCTGCAGCAGATCACGGGCGTGAGTGATGGCGAGGTGACACCGTCGATCCTCGACACCGATCTCGCACCGCCGCGCGTGCTCGAAGGAGCTGGAGGGCGACGATGACCGACAGTCTCAAGCCGGAAGTGAATGTTCAGAAGACGCTCGCCGGCACCGATGGCGTGACGAAGTCAACGCAGCTGCCGCCGCACTTCCCGCCGTGGGCCGGCAAGCTCGCCGAGCTCTACTTCTCCGGCACGACCTCGATGTTCGTCGTCCATGGCAACACGTTCGATGTCGTGCGCGCCGGGCCCGAGCGCTGGGTCGGGCTCGCGGACTTCCTCGCCGAGCAGCTGTTCGGCCGCTGGGACCTCGTCATTCACTATGACCTCGCGCGCGGTCTTCGCTGCGCGGCGGGCTCGAACGGCAAGCGGCTCCAGGAGATGGTCGAGACCGCGAACAAGTGGATCGGCGACCTGCGCGCCCTGCCCCGCGATCCGACCAAAGGCCTCGCCGCGTTGGATCTGCTGGTCCAGAAGAACGTGATGCAGGAGCCCGAGAAGCGGCTGCGCTGCGCGATCCTCATCGATCACGCGGGCTACGTCGCACCGACCGGCGACCGGCTCGCGCTCAACGAGCAAACACACCTCGTCACGCTGCTCAACTGGGCATCGAGCCCGTACGTGAAGCGGCTCAACATCGCATTCGTGCTGATCGACCCCCGGCTGTCGTCGATCGCCGAGCGGCTAGCGATGAACCCGCACGTCGCGGCGCTCGAGGTCCCACTGCCCGACGCTGCCGAGCGCACCGCGTTCATGGAAGCGCAGATCAAGGCGAGCGGGCGCGACATCACATCGTTCTCGGACTACTCGATCGCCGAGCTCGGCAAGCTGACCGCCGGCATCGGGCTCACGGACCTCGAGGTCCTCGTGCGCTCGACGATCGAAGGCGGGCGCCGCCTCGACCGCGTCTACTTCAAGGAGCTGAAGAAGCGACTCATCGAGCGGCAAGCGCAAGGCATGCTCGAGTTCGTCGAGCCGAAATGGGGGCTCGACACGGTCGTCGGTCACGAAGCCGCGAAGAAGCGCTTGCTCGACGATGCCGAGCTGATCAAGCGCGGCGAGCTCGAGACCGTGCCGATGGGCTACTTGTTCTGCGGTCCCGTCGGTACCGGCAAGTCGTTCCTCGCGACCTGTGTCGCCGGCTCGATCGGCATTCCCGCCGTCGTGCTCAAGAACTTCCGCAGCAAGTACGTCGGCGAATCCGAGGGCAACCTCGAGCGCGTGCTCGGCGTGCTGCGCTCGATGGGCCCGGTCGTCGTGATCGTCGACGAGGCCGATGCGATGCTCGGCGATCGCGACCAGGGCGGCGACTCCGGCGTCGGCGCGCGCATCTTCGGCATGATCGCCTCGCAGATGGGCGACACCGCGTACCGCGGCAAGATCATCTGGATGCTGCTGACCGCGCGTCCCGACAACCTGCCGGTCGATCTCAAGCGCCAGGGCCGCGCAGAGGTCCACATCCCGCTGTTCTATCCAACAGACCAGGCGGAGCTGAAGACGATGATCAGCATCCTCGCGAAGAAGACGGGCACCTCGGTCGCGGACGCCGACATCCCGGAGACCATCCCGCACCAGGGCAACCTGTCGGGCGCGGACATCGAGGGCATCATCGGTCGCGCGTTTCGGACGTCGCTGCTCGCCGGATCGCGCACGATCACGAAGGACGCGCTCGCGGGAGCGCTGTCGGGCTTCATGCCCTCGACGCAGACGCTCGAGCGCGAGGCGCAGGAGCTCGCCGCGATCATCGAGTGCACCGATATCGAGTTCCTCCCTCAACCCAAGATAGAAAAGCTCGAGAAGTTCGGCGGCCGCGAGAAGCTGCAAGAACGTCTGACTGCGATCAAACAAATTCTCGAGGAGAGATGACCATGGCACGCATCAGCTGGCTCAACGATGACACGACCCCGGACCTCGACGCTCACGTCTCGCAGCTCGAGCACTTCACGAACTCGATCGCGGATGGCGTGATCGATGCGAAAGAGCTCTCGACGCAGGAATCGAACGTGGTCGCCGCGATGCGGGCGGTCGAAGGCACGCTCGACGACGCGACGCACGCGAAGGTCACGCGCCTCCTCGCCGAGGTCGCGGCCTACACGGTGATGCGGACGCTGCACGAGCTCGCACAGGCGAAAGTCCAGAAGGCCGTCGGCGGCAAATCCTGAAGCCGCGCCTCCGCGCGTTCGTCGTCGGGCCGCAGGGCACCGACCTGGATCTGTTCTACACGCTCCCCACGGCACTCGGCACCGCGTGGGAGTTCGAGTATCTGCTCCTCGACCGCGAGACCTTCAAGCTCGAGCTGTTGCCCGACGTACACCGCGCACACGGCGTGGTGAACGCGATCGTCGTGATCCGACCGTCGGATTCGCGAGCGTTCCACCGCCTCTGCATCGCGCACGCGTGGCGCGAGGGCGTGCGCCGCTTCATCCTCGTGCTCGCGGATCAGACGCGGCCGAGCGAGGCCGCCACCGACGAGCTCGAGCAAGAGTTGCGCGTCCTCCTCGATTCGCTCGGTGACGGCGGCGCGGCACCGTGCGTGCGGACCGCGCTCACGCGCTGTGCGGGCAATACCGGCCGGGATACGCGCGACGCGATGCTGCACCTGCTCGGCGAGATCGAGCGCGTGTTCCCGCCCGACGACACGCCGGTGATCGACGCGCCGCTGCCCGCGGGCTTCGTGCGCGAGGACGCGATCCTCGACGCGATCGCGCCGTTGTTCCGCTCGGCCACGATGATCGGCGGGCGCCACGCGACGCTCGAAGACACCGCGGCGCTGCGCGATGGCACGGGCGGCTCGCATCGCGATGGCTGGCCTTACCTCCCCGAGAGCGAGCCATGGCCCACGTGCCCGCGGTGCAAGCGCGAGATCGAGTGTTCCATGCAGCTCGACATGCGCGATGCGCTCCACACGCCGCCACCGCCGCACCGCCTCTACGTGATCTATCGCTGCAGCAACTGCTACATCGTCGTGGTCCGGCACTACGACGCGCCGGTCGCCGAGGGTCGCCGCCCGTGTCCACCGACCGAGGACGACGACAGCGTGGCGGTCGTCGTGATGGAACGACTCGCGCACATGTTGCCGGCCGGCGAGATCGTCGAGGCCGACCATCCCGACGTGGTCGCGCAGTTGAAGCGCGTCGATCCCGAATCGGCCGACGAGTGGGGCCGCCTCTACTGCCTCGCCGAGTCCGCGACGGGCACGCGCTCGCTTCGCATCCCCGATCACCTCGGCGGTTATCACGTCGCCTTCAGACCGGCGATCCCGACGTGCGCATGCGACGCGAAGCTCTACCTCGTGTCGTCGACGCAACACGGCGACTGGTGGAACAACATCTGGGCCTGCCCGATCCACCCGGATCTCGCGCTGCACACGTTCGAGAAGTAGCGGGTCGATCCGTGCAATTCGGGGACAGTTTGTACCGTTCGGTCCAAACGGCGACGAGCGATCGCATAGATAGCGCGGCACGTTGGTTGCTGTACTCGGGGCCATGAGAGCCCATCCCCTTTGTGCGCTGATCCTTGTCTGTGCGTGTACCGACACGACGAATCAGACCGACCGTGATCTCGCCGCGGATCTCGCCGCGGAAGAGGGCGACGTCGACAGCGACGAGTGCAAGCTCGAAGGCTCCGCGATCGGCGTCGAGAAGACGGTGATCCAGCTCGGCTCGAAGGCCGTGCGCGTTCACGACTGGGTCGCGAAGACCGGCTCGCACGGAGAATACGTCGGCTTCTCGCTGACGCTCGGCGGCGACACCGTCGCGTACAAGGTGAAGGCCTCGGGCGAGGTCTACCCGAGCAGCACGCTGACGTGGATCCATCCGAACGGTCCGGACGGTGGCAGCAAGTCGCCCGGCATCTCGAACATCGACTTCTGCGACGACTGCGATAACCCGGATGGATGTGAAGGCGGCGGTGGTGAGCCGCCCCCGCCACCTCCGAGTGAACCTGTCTTGAACTAATACGGCGTCATCACGTCGGGCAGCTTCCACTCGAGCACGCCATGCGCGTTCGTGCGCGCGTTCGTGCGCTGCTCGATCCAGGCGCGAAGCTTCACGGCTTCCGGCGAGAGGTCGAGGCGAAACGCGCGCGTGAATCCGTTCGCGTCGTTCGCATAGATGGCGCGTGCCGACGGCGAGATCGCGACGGCACCGAGCCCGAGGTCGCCAGTGGGGAGCGACCACGTGCTCCCCGACGAAAGTTCTGCGAGCTCGAGCTCGCCGTCGGGTGCGATCCGCGCGGCGAGCGACCCGTCGAGGGCGATCGCGGGTGCGAGCGAGCTGGCCGGCAAGACGACCCGCGTCTTACCGTCACGCAGATCGATCGCGTGGACGGCCGTGTCGCCGCCGATCGCGTAGAGCTCGCTCGCGTGGATCGGACCGAGCTTGCTCGCGCCCGTCACGAGCTTCGCGAACGACAGCGGTGTCGGTTGGTCCGCCGCCCAGCGCAGGATGTCGACACCGGTCGCGAGGTACACGGTGCCGGCACCGTCGAGCTCGACCGCATGCACGTGGCTCTTGCCCACGCGCTGCTCGCGGCGTCCGTCGCTGCGCACGATGGCAGTGCTGGTGACGGCGACGACGTGATCGCCCTCGGCGAACAGACCACCCGGCGGCTCGTCGAGGAGGGCGAGCGTGCGTTGCGCCTTGGTCTTCAGGTCGTGCTCCACGAGCTTGCCGTCCTGCATCGCGACGACGACGGCGCCCTCGCCGCGCGGGACCGCATCCACGGCGCCGGGGATCGCGACCCGCGTGTGCGCGCCCGCCTGCGCGTGGACGTCGACGTTCCCGTCGCGATCGACGGCACTGAACCGCCCCACCCGCGCGTTGATGCGGACACGCGCGATGCCCAGCGCTGGAAGCTCGCGCGTGGCGCCGGTTCGCTCGTCGAGCACGACCGTGGCCTTCGGCGTCTGGATCAGCATCGTGTTCGCATCGAGCGGCTCGACCGCGTGCGCGCTGACCGCGACGGCTTCGTGCCAGACCTCGCGAAGATCGAACGCGAGCACGTAGGCCGCGGTCACGGCCACGAGCCAGCGATCGCCGCGAGACGCGACCGCGTAGACTCCGCCGGTCACCGGCAGCGTCAGTCGCGTGCCGCTCGTGACCAGGACGAGGCGGTCGGGCTTCGCGCTGAAGAACGCGAGCGCGCGTCCACCGAGCGAGACGCCGCGCGACGTCCGATCGAGCGCGTGTGTGGTGCCGAACAGATCCTTGACCCAGCGCACGCCACCGCGCCCCGGATCGGTGACGGCGAGGTGCGTGCCGGCATAGCTCGGGACCGAGAGGCAGCTCGTCGGCCACACGTGGCCGCGCTCGAACATGCCGCTCGCGGCTCGCTGCCACTCTTCGATCACAGCGGCGGCGGGCTTCGCGCACGCGAGGTTGTCGGCGGGCTGACGCAGCATCGCGATCCGCGATCCATCCTGCGCGAAGGCGAGCGCGTGGGCGCCCGCGAGGGTCTGCTGCACGATCCAGTGCGTCCCGTCGCGCCGCATGATCCGCAGCGCCGATGCCGTCCGGATCGCGAGCAGGCTCGCGTCCTCGGTGAAGTCCACACCGTGCACCTCGTCGTTCGAAGCGATCTCGACCGGCTCGCCTGCGACGGTCACCACGAAGAATCGGTTCTCGACGCGCCATGCGATCGCGCCGCCGCCAGCGGCACCGGCGAGCGAGCGGATCGGGCCCGCGGCTTGCCACGTGCGCGCGGGCTTGCCGTGTACGGTCACTGTCGCGCCTTTGAACGTGACGAGATCGTCGCCGAGCCAGCGCGCGCCGTTGGTCGGGCCTGCGATCGCCATCGAGGTCCGGCGCTCGAGGTCGTGGACGAGCACGTCGCCCGCGGGGCCGACCGTCGCGAACCGCGTGCCGTCGGGTGACATCGCGACGTCCATCGGGCCGCCGCCGTGACTCGTGAAGCCGACGGCCACGCCACGCGCACGCGCCTCGAGGGCCACCGCGCGTGCGCTCGACCACTGGCGCGAGCCTGCGGGCAGGTCGAGCAGACGGACCAGCGCGTAGGTGGGATCGCGCTCGAGCGCGGCGCGTGCGTTATCGATCAGCAGGCGATCGGCTGCCTCGCGTGCGGCGTCACGTGCGGCGATCGCCTCGCGTTCGCGCGACTCGGCGGCACCACGCGCCTCCGCGATGCGATCGCGATCCGCGATGATCCGCGAGAGCGACAGCACGCCGAGGACGATCAGCGCGAGCACCGCGAGCGTGCTGACCGCGAGCACCGTCCGATGCCGCCGCATCCAGCGGGTCAGGCGTTCTCGACGCGAATACGCATGTGCCGCGACGAGCTGCCCGCGCAGGAAGCGCCGCAGATCGTCGCCGAGCGCGCTCGCATCCGGATAGCGAGCCTCGCGCGATCGCGCCATCGCTCGCTCGAGGATTGCGAGCAGGTCCGGTGGAACACCGCGCACGATCGATGTCACGGGCGGCGGCGCTTCATCGGCCACGCGCGCGAGGATCTCGTTGCCGTTGTAGCCGTGCCACGGTGCGCGTCCCGCCAGCAGCTGATAGAGGAGCGCGCCGAGTGCGTAGACATCGCCGCGCTCGTCGACGCCCTCCCCGATTGCCTGCTCGGGCGGCATGTACCCCGGCGTTCCGATCACGGCACCAACGCGCGTACGGAGCGAGTCCGCGGGCAAGCGCTCCTCGGACGCCTGATCCGCCGGCTCGTCGAGGAGCTTCGCGATACCCCAGTCGATCACGAGCGTCTCGCCGTGCTCGCCGATCAAGATGTTGCCGGGCTTGAGGTCGCGATGGATCACGCCGCGCTTGTGCGCGTGACCGACGGCATCGATCGCGGCGAGGACGTTCGGGATCAGCGCGAGCCGCTCGTCGAGGCTCGCCGCATCCGCGAGGATCTGATCGAGTCGCGAGCCGCCGATCCGCCGCATCACGTAGAACGGCAAGCCCTGCGCCGTTCGCCCTGCGTCGTAGATCGGCACGATCGACGGATGCTCGAGTCGCGCGGTGACGAGCACCTCGCGCTCGAAGCGACGCGCGAGATCGCTGTCCGCGTCGGCGATCTCCTTGAGCGCGACCGTTCGCCCGAGCACGGTATCGACCGCCTCGACGACCCGGCCCATCCCGCCGCGGCCGATCTCCGCTCCCGTCACGTACCGTCCCACGACCGCGCCGGCAGAGAGCGGGCGCGTGTTTCGCGGCGGCGCTGCATCGGCCGGCATGTCACGCGTCACGGGTGGGTAGCGCTCGGTCGCGGCCTCGCTATCGGCGCCGCGACGCTGATCGACCGTGGGCTGGTCGGAACCTCCCTCGGAATCACCCGCCACGAAATCGAGACTAGCTTGAAATCGTTCGCTTCTCGTCTAACGTGTGAGACCCGTGACGAAACAAATGGTTGGCGTCTACGCGAAAAACTGGCCGCGATTTTTGCATCACGTTTGACCGGCAACATGCCGGCACCCAAATCCCGCGCGTGGGTCGAGACCACGCACAACGCGCTCGAGCTACGGACCGAGTGGCGTGTCGTTGCCGACAACGGTGATGTGGTGCAGCGCGGCGCCGTGATCGAGGATATCGCCGGCACGCGCGCCTATGACGCCGCGCAGCAGTGGGCCACGCGCAACGGGCTCTCCCTCGACGGCTGGAAGCACGCCGTCGCCGGCCACGCGAGCTACATGCGCTCTCGGACCATCACCGACAAGACCGAGCCCGTTCGCCTCTACGGCTGGGTGAACTGCGCGAACGGCGGACGCGAAGGAGTCGCGGTGACACCGCAACAGATGCAGGACCTGGAGTCCGGCAAGCTCGCGTGCCCGGTCTGTGGCGAGGGATGTGGTGCGACGCTCGAGCCCAGCGCCGAAGTGAAGACGGCAGCACTGGTGTGGAATGGCACACGATGGCACGGCGACCGAGCGTGAGCGCGCGGCAACTCGAGTAGCCGTGTGGACTCGAGTCCTCACTTCGCTGTGACAGTCGCGCTCGCGTTGAGAACCAACATCGACGGTGCCGAGCACCGTCACCGGCAGGGAAGAGTCGCGTTCACCTGCGCGACCCGGATCACGGACTCGGCGAACGCGAGATAGCCCGCGCGATCGATCGTGGCACCCCGTCCGTGGATGTCGACGATCCGGGATCCGAGCTGGAGCTCGCCCTGCCAGATCGGCACGGCTTCGCCGATCATCTCGTCGCGAGGATCGGTCGCGCTCGGCCGAAACTGCAAGACGACACCCTCGACGACGTGCGTCGTCGTGTGCGTCAGGTGCTGCGAACCGACGCGATCCGCGATTCCAAAGAAGTGGTCCTTGCCCTCGAACCGCGCCCCGCTGAAGCGCGCCGGCTGCGGCAGGTGGAGGTGATACGCGCCGAGCCGATGATGCCGACGGCGATCCGCATCCGGCGTCGCATCGTCGAGCCGCGCGAGCACGCCCTCGATCGCGGCGGCATCGAGCCCGCTCGTGGTCACGTGCAGATCGTCACCTTGCGAGTATGCCCAGTAGTCGCCGATGTGCCAGTGGCGTCCACCGAGCGTGCGCGGAGTCAGCGACGCCGCTTGCTCCTCGAACGCGTAGCGACCGATGACGCCCTTCACATCCAGCGTGACGTGGCCGTCGGCCCAGCACACGCGATACGCGTGATTCGTCGTGGTGCTCGGCGCCTGCAGAACGACGTGCTTCCGCGACGGCGACGGTACAGGTTTGACGGTTGATGGCGTAGCCGGCGCACCGCAAGCGGCGGCGAGCACGAGCAGAGGGCGCATCACTTCGCGACCACGACCACGCCCGGCTTCACCACGACGTTGACCGTGCGGTTGCCATCCACACCAACGATCGTTACCTGACGCGACCCGGCCTCGAGCACGAGGCGGCGCGCACCGCCGACGAACTTCTCGTTGGCCGGCGCTTCGACGGTGCCGAGCTCGAACTTCACGTCGGCATCGCGATTGATCGAGACCTTGCGGGCGATCCGCGGCGAGCCAGGAATCTGGAGGTCGACGAGGTAGTCGCCACTCGCGAGCACACACGTCGTGGGAGACGGCAGCGCCTGACAGTGCGGCGCGTTCGTGATCGTGACCTTACCGTCGAGGTTCGACGCGACGGTGAGCGTGAAGCCGTCGACGAGCTTGCCTTGCTTGACGACATCGTCGGCGCCGCGCGCGGGCGTGAACGGCTCGATCACCGCAGGGACCTTCTTCGGGAGCGTGAGTACGAACCGCACGGGCTTGCCCGCCTCGACGAGGACCTCGGCCGGCGTCGTGACGCCCGCGAGGAGCTGACCGTTCTGCAGCACCTGCGCGCCCGGCGGATCGGAGACGAGCTTCACGCGCGCGAGGTCTTGCGAGACGGCGAGCGGCTGGATCAAGCGGAGCTCCTTGCCGGCGTCAGGAACGGCGAGCGTGGTGGTCGCATCCTGATAGCCGGACTTCTTGAACACGATCGTGACGTCGCGCTTCGGCGGCAGCGTGGTGATCGAGAGCGGCGTGGTGCCGAGCGACTTGCCGTCGATCTCGATCGTCGCGCCGCTCGGCTGGGTGTCGAGCGAGATGGTCGGTGCGAGCGGTGCGAGCTGCAGCGTGATCGAGCTACCGCCCTTGCGCGGCTGTACGACGGCACTCGCGGCCTCGTGCCCGTCGAGGCGCGCGGCGATCGGGTACGCGCGGCCGACCTCGAGATCGGGAACCACGAGCGAGCCGGTGCGCGTCGTGCCTGCGTTCTTGCCCTCGACCTCGACGGTGGCGCCGCGCGGGTTCGTATCGATCGTGACCTGCGCGCGCGCGGGCTTGCCGCCCATGCGTTGATAGACCGCAAATGCGACGAGCCCGAGCGTCACCAGGATCGCGCCTGCGAGCAGCACGATCAGCCGGCGCGTCTGCGGCGTCTGCGGTGCGCGGCGTTCGACGGGATGTGATGTCCCGAGCGGCAGCCGACGCGACGGACCCGCCGCGAGCCGGCCGGCCGCATCGATCTTCTCCATGAAGAAGCCGAAGCTCTCGATCTGGACCTTCGGGGCGAGCAGGTCGAACGTGCAGACCGCCTCGGTCGCGACGCCCGGCAGCACGTTGAAGTAGACCTCGCTCGCCGCGTTGACCATGAGGTAGAGGCCGAGACCCGCGCCGCCGACCTTGCGATCGATCTGCTGCTCGGCGTGCAGGCACTTGTGCAGGTAGCGCAGCACGGTCCCGCGCTCCAGCGTGCCGAACGCGTCGCGCACCGCGATCACGAACTGCTCGCCATCGCACGCGTACTGCACGACGACCTTCTGCTCGACGCGCAGCGAGATGCGCGTCTTCGTCGGGATCTCGGCGAAGATCTGCCGGCCCTGCTCGTCGACCGGCGCATCATAGAGCGCGTTCATCAGCATCTCGTCGAGGCACTGCTCGATGCCCTCGCGATATTTGCGGCGCACACCCATCGCTTCGGCGAACTCGGAGACCTGCGAGATGCACAGCGACTTCTCCTGGAAGTCACCGACGAGGTGGCTGTGGATCTGCGTGCCCCACGGCACCAGCTTCTCGAGGCCGAAGATGTCGCCGGCGAGCACGCGCGTCGCCATCGCCGACAGCGCGCTCATCTCGAAGTCTTCCGCGACCATCATCCCTGCCACGCGTTCGCTCGCCTGCATGATGTCGACGACCGCCGGCAGGTTCGAGCGCGGCAGCACCGCGATCGCGCGCGTGTCTCCGACGAGCCGGCCGATGATCTCGGCGGATGCGCCTGCGAGGTCACCGTCGAGGTGCATCACGAGCAGCGCGGCCTGGAGCTCGTTGCTCGCGTTCTCGAGCGTCTGGTACGAGTCGACCGTTCCGCCGGCGGCTTTCAGCGCGATCGCGAGTTGCTTGCCGAACGCCTTGTCCGGGGAGATGGCAATGACGCGACGAGCGAGCACCCGATCGCCAGCGTAACCCGAACCTCGGGCGGTGGGCAGTTTCTAGATGACCGTGCCGTCGTAGCGAGTGAGCCAGCGCGTCGGGTGGAACTCGGGGATCGCGAGCGGCTCGAGCATCGGCGCGCCGTCGCGCCAGAACGACCGGAAGGGCAACTTCTCGCCGGTCTTGTAGAAGTGCATGAGGAACGCCGTGTCACACGCCGCGAAGTCCGAAACCCACTGATCCAGATCGCGAACGCCGGCGTCGTGCAGGAGCCGGAGGCTGTAGCGGCACGCCTCGGTCTCGTAGTCCGCGACCTCGCGCAACGCGTCGGGTGTCCACTCGGTCTCGCCCGGCTTCGCGAACCCGATCTGGCGCGCTCGCTCCGAAACGTTCCATTGCACGGTGTGACCGAACAGATGGATGAGGATGAACAGCGCGTCTTCGACTTCGAGATCGTGATCGACCTGGATCACCGCACCGTCGAGATCGCCCGTGAACGGATTCGGCACGTCGCTGATGCGGACCGGAATCTCCCAGCGCCGCTCGACCATCTCCTCGACGCGGTCGAACACCACGCGAAGTCTTGCGGGATCGATCTGCGACAACATCCCGCTACGATGCCATGAAAGTGGAGTTTTCCAGGAGCACGTAGGTCCTACATCGGGAAACCCGTCGTCGGCTGTTTGACCAGGAGGGTCGTCATGGTGTGATGGCGACGGAGGTGATCATGGACATCAAGACGGTGTCGTTCGATGGCAAGTCATGGTCGGGTGCGCTACCGGCGCTCGATTCCGATCGCACGCTCGTCGTGGTGTTTGGCGCTCCCGAATACGTCGATTCGCAGGAGCCGCTGCAGACGATCGCGAAGGCGTATCCCCGCTCGCAGGTCGTCGGGTGCTCGAGCGCCGGCGAGATCTGCGGCAGCAAGGTCGTCGACGGCAGTCTGGTCGTCGCGATCGCGAAGTTCGCGCACACGAGCCTCGCGTGCGCGTTCGCGAGCGCCTCCGCGGCGGACTCACACGCCGCCGGGCAATCGATCGCGCGCGAGCTCCACAAGCCGAGCTTGCGCGGCATCTTGATCCTCTCCGATGGCTTGAACGTCAACGGCAGCGAGCTCGTGCGCGGCGTGAATTCGGTCGTCGGCAAGGACGTCGTCGTCACGGGCGGCCTCGCGGGCGATGGCAGCCGGTTCAAGCAGACGTGGGTCTTGCGCGACGGCAAGGCAAGCGGCGGTGTCGTGTCGGCGGTCGCATTCTACGGCGACCGCGTCATGATCGGCCACGGCTCGAAGGGCGGCTGGGACAAGTTCGGCCCGGAGCGCACGGTAACGCGGTCGGAAGGCAACGTGCTGTTCGAGCTCGACGGGGAGCCCGCGCTGCAGCTCTACAAGAAGTACCTCGGCGATCGCGCGCAGGGCCTGCCCGCGACCGGCCTGTTGTTCCCGCTCGCGCTGCGTGCGGACGCACAGGACAACAAGTCGCTCGTTCGCACGATCCTGGCGGTCAACGAAGACAAGCAATCGCTGACGTTCGCCGGTGACATCCCGCAGGGCTACCTCGTGCAGCTGATGCGCGCGAACTTCGACCGCCTGATCGGAGCGGCCGGCGATGCAGCCCTGATGACGAAGCAGACGGCAGGCAGCGAGAGCAAGGACACGCTCGCGATCGCGATCAGCTGCATCGGCCGGCGGCTGGTGCTCGGCGAACGCGTCGAGGAAGAGCTCGAGACCGCGATCGAGATGCTACCGAGCGGCGCGCAGCAGGTCGGATTCTATTCCTACGGCGAGATCTCGCCGTACGCGACGGGCACCTGCGATCTGCACAACCAGACGATGACACTGACCACGATCTCCGAACGCTAGATGTCTCCGACCGAGCTCCACCCGCTCCTGCTTCGCCAGCTCAAGAAGATCCGACTCGAGAGCGACGTCGCGCCGACGCGCGAGCAGCTCGCAGACCTATTCGAGCGCATCAGCCGCGCGTACACAGACGCCGACGAAGGCCGCTACTTGCTCGAGCGATCGTTGGAGCTGTCGAGCGCAGAGATGATGCAGCTCAACACGAAGCTCGAGGCTGCGCGCGGGGCGGCCGAAGCGGCGAACCATGCGAAGAGCGAGTTCCTCGCGAACATGAGCCACGAGATCCGTACGCCGATGAACGGCGTGATCGGCATGACGCAGCTCTTGCTCGGTACCGAGCTCGACGACGAGCAGCGCGAGTACGCGAACACGATCCGCATGTCGGGGGACGCGCTGCTCGCGATCATCAGCGACATTCTCGACTTCTCGAAGATCGAGGCCGGCAAGCTGGACCTCGGCAACGAAGACTTCGATCTGCGACAGGTCGTGGAGGACGTCGCGGAGATGTTTGCCGAGCGCGCGCATCGCAAAGGCCTCGAGCTCGTGTGCCTCGTCTATCGCGACGTGCCGACCGCACTACGCGGCGATCCGGATCGCCTGCGGCAGATCCTCACGAACCTCGTCTCGAACGCGATCAAGTTCACCGACAGCGGCGAAGTGATCATGCGCGTGAAGCTCGTCGAACAAGCGCCGGAGCACGTGCACGTGCGCTTCGAGGTTCAAGACACCGGCATTGGAATCGCGGAGTCCGCGCGTTCGCGCCTGTTCCAATCGTTCACGCAGGTCGACAGCTCGCCGACGCGCCGGCATGGCGGCACCGGCCTCGGACTCGTGATCACGAAGCGACTCTCGGAGATCATGGGCGGCGAGGTCGGTATCGAGAGCACGCTCGGCGCGGGAAGCACGTTCTGGGCGACCGCGAAGCTGGTGCGTCAGGCAGAGGCTGCGACGGCGCCGACGCGCGCGGACCTCGCGGGTCTGCGCATGCTGATCGTCGACGATAACGAGACGAACCGATCGATCCTGCGGCAGCAGCTCGTGACCTGGGGCGCGTCGAGCGTGAGCGCCGAGGATGGGCCCCGCGCGCTCCAGATCCTGTACGGCACGAAGCGAAATGGTGAGCGCATCGATCTCGTAATCCTCGACTACAACATGCCCGGCATGGACGGCCTCGAGGTCGCACGGGTGCTTCAAGGCGATCCGCAGCTCGCGACGATCCCGGTCGTGATGCTCGGCTCGGTCACCGGGCAGTCGAGCGAGATCACGCGCGCGTACGGGCTCGCCGCGTACCTCACGAAGCCGGTGCGGCAAGGCCGGCTGTTCGAGGTGTTAACGACGGTGATCGGGCGCTCTCGGCCCTCGCAGCCGACGCGGCCCTCGCAGCAAGTCGTGCGCGCACGCCGCGGCCGGGTGCTCGTCGCCGAGGACAATGTCGTCAATCAGAAGGTCGCGAGCGGCATGCTCCTGAAGCTCGGTTACGAGGTCGACATCGTCGCCGATGGACAACGCGCGCTCGAGGCGGTCAGCAAGACGAGCTACGCCGCGATCCTGATGGACTGTCAGATGCCGCGCATGGACGGCTTCGAGGCGACGCTCAAGCTGCGGCGCTGGGAAGCCAACACGAATCACCGCATCCGCGTGATCGCGATGACCGCGAACGCGATGCGCGGTGACCGCGAGAGGTGCCTCGCCGTCGGCATGGACGACTACCTCGCGAAGCCGCTCAAGATGGAGGACCTCGAAGCGGCGCTGATGCTCGCCGGCCCCCAGCCGCCCGAGATACCCGCCGACGCCGACGCCGGCGACGTTCGCGTGCACCAACTCCTCCACGTCGCGCAGCTCGAAGTAATCCGCTCGCTCCAAGAGGAGGGTCAGCCCGACCTGATCGCCGAGCTCGCCACGATCTACGCCGAGCAAGCGACGATGAGCCTCGACGAGCTGCGCGCGGCGCTCGTGACGGGCGATGCGACGACGATCGCGCGGGTCGCGCACGGGCTCAAGGGCGTGTCGGCGAACCTCGGTGCGCGCCGCGTCGTCACATTGTGCGGTGGAATCGAGGAGCGCGCACAGTCGGGCTTGCTCGAGGGGCTCGACATGCTGTTCGCACACCTCGGCGACGAGGTCGCCAAGGCACAGCGCGCGATCGCGGCGTATCAACGCGATCCGAAGGCGTTCGCGACGTGACCGCGAGCAAGCTGCGCGTGCTCGTCGCCGACGACGATCCCGTTACGCGCCGGATCCTCCAGCTCAGCCTCCAGCGCCTAAACCACGACTGCGTGCTCGCGAAGGACGGCAACGAAGCGTGGCAGATCTTCGGCTCCGACGACGTCGACGTCGTGATCAGCGACTGGACCATGCCCGGCATCGACGGTCTCGAGCTCTGCAAGCGCGTACGCGAGGGTGGCAAGAGCGCGTACACGTACTTCATCTTGCTGACGGCAAACGACGAGAAGCAGCACTTCCTCGTCGGGATGCAGGCGGGCGCGGACGACTACCTGCGCAAGCCACCCGATCCCGACGAGCTCCAAGTTCGCATGATCTCCGCGACGCGCATCACGGCGCTCCATCGCCAGCTCTCGCAGCAGAACGCCGAGCTCGAGCGTTTGAACCGCGCGCTGTTCGATCAAGGCCGCACCGATCCGCTCACGGGCGTGGGCAATCGACTACGCATGCAGGAGGACCTCGCCCAGCTCTGGAATCGCGCGAAACGCGCAGCGGCGCATGGCTTCTGCGTCGCACTCGTCGATATCGACTACTTCAAGCGCTACAACGACAGCTGCGGGCACCAGGCAGGTGACGTCGTGTTGCGTACCGTCGCGCACACGCTTGTCACCAAGGCGCGCGCGGGCGATGCGGTCTATCGCTACGGCGGTGAAGAGTTCCTCGTCATGCTGCCGGCGTTGAGCTGCGGAGCTGCGGTGATCGCGATGCAGCGCTTGCACGCGGCGATCGGGGAGCTGAAGATCCCACACGCGGGCATCAACGATCCGTACCTGACGATCAGCTGTGGCATCGCGCGTTTCACCGACGAGAAGTCGCTCGACCAGCTCGTCAGGGAAGCGGACGTCGCGCTGTACGTCGCCAAGTCGCGCGGCCGCAATCGCGTCGTCTCGTACGACGACATCGAGCCGCTCGAGGCCCAGGCGCTCGCGTTCGCGAAACGTTAGCGTCGCGGGCGGCTGCTCACTTCACGCACTTCGTCGCGGCCGCCATCATCTTCGAGAGAAACAGCTTCGTCAGCGGATGGTCCTCGGGCTCGAATTCACCCCAGCGCTCGCTGCGGACCTCGACGATCGCGATGACCGGACCCATCTTCCGCGCCGCGATCACGCCGAATTCGCTCGGCACCGTGCCCCATTCGTCGGCGATCTGATCGAGCTCGATGCCGAAGTCGCGCGCCATCGATCGAGGCCCGACCGCGGCGCTGAACGACCACGATCGTCCGGGCAACACCTGCACGGATGCGACTGCACCGCGTGCGTCGTGCGGCCCACTTCGGAACGCTAGCGTCTTGTACGGCGCGTACGCGCGGGGCGCCTCGCGCGAGAACGCCTTGGCGGCGCTCGCCACGCGCTTCTTGCAGACGCGCGCCTGCGGCTTCATGAACAGGGCCGTGTTGCAGTCGTCGAGCTGCTCGCGCCAACCGGCGATCGTCGGGTCCTTCGCGACGGCCGCGAGATAGGCGTCGTACGCGCGATGCATTTTCATGAGGTCCTGGTCGAGCTTCCACTGCAGATACGCGTCGACGTGCTTCTCGCCACACCGTAGGTTTTTGCACGCGCAGAGCGCGGTGGCGTGTGATGCGAGCAGCTCGCGATCGTGCGCGAGCGTCGCGTCGATGTTCACCGCCGACGGCGCCGCGCCGGCAACGGTTGGTAGCGCGACCACGAGGAGTGCGAGGAGACGCATGCCGATGACACGCGCACCTCGCCGCTATTATTCATTCACGGCTTGTCGCCGTCCTCGATGCGCTTGTACGCGCGCGCGAACAGCGCATGTGCGGGCTCGGTCACGACGTGCCGCCAGAGCACGGAATAGAACGGCTGCTTCCACTCCTCCATCGGCAGGTTCTTGCCGCTGCCCTTGCTGTAGCCGCCCTTGACGAAGATCGAACGGCCCGCACGCTCGCGCTTGCCCTCGGTGACGACCTTCTTCTTCGCCAGCTCGGCCGCGGCGGCCTGGTACTGCTTTGGCTTCCAGCCGTTCCACAGCGTCACTTTTGCTTGTGTCGGCTCCGCGAGCGCGAGCGTCTGGAGATAGAGCACGGCCGCGTCCTCGGAGATCGACAGGTCCTTCATGACCTTCGTCACGAGCTTCTTCGCTGAATGCAGCGGATTCGCCTCGTATTGCCCTTCCGGCACGTCGGTCTTCGCGACGCGCGCCGCGAGCGCCGCGAAGCGCTCGCTCTTGAGCAGCTGCGCGATCTCGACGTCGGACATCGGCGTGAAGCTCCCGGTCTCCTCGTCATTGCTCGCCATGATCTTCGCGAGCTGCTCGATCTTCTCCGTCGCTCGCGTACCCAGCTTGTACGGACGGAACCCCGCGCCCGCTCTGTGCTCGTACTGCACGGTGATACATGCACCGTCGTCGCGCGAGGCCTTGACCGGATCGTCGGCGTCGCCTGAAAGCTCGAACGGCTTACCGCCGACGAGGTCGACGAGCGCTTGCCGCTGTGCCTTGCCCTTCGCCAGGTCATCGTCGACGTAGAGGTCATCGAACTTCCAGATCACACGTGGATCGTCGAGAACGGCTCGCATCTTCTCGATCACGCGCGGAATGCCGGCGCGGATCGGGCAGCCGACGGGCCGTTGCAAGAACAGCCAGCCGATCAACGTCGCGAGCTCGCGTGCCGTCGTCGCAACGAGCCCACCTTCATCACCCCAGCCGCCGAGGTCGGAGTACGCGCGCAGGTCGGGCTTCAGGAACCAGACGTCGTCGTCGCCGGCAAATGCCGCAAGCTGCTTTCCGAGATCGTCGTCGACGTCGAGCTCCTTCTTCGCGAGCGCGATGAGCTCCGGCGGAATCTTTACGCGCTTGCCGAACTTCGACTTCCACGCATCGGCGAGCAGGTCTGCGAACGCCGCTGGCTTCGCGAGCACGCGCGGATCGTCGGGGACCGCCGCGCTGATGAGACCAAAGAACTTCGCGTCGTCCATGTCGCGGAAGACCGTGCGCGCCGCATCGGCTTCGGCGACCTTGAGGCCGATGATCTCCCGGCGCTGCTTGCCGAGAAAGTCTTTGCCGTAGCCGTCGCGATCCGGCACACCGACGAGGAGCAACGTCGCTTCCGCGAGTGACAGGTCCGCGCGCTCCGCGAGGCGCTGCGCGGCGGCGGGATCCCACGCGACCTTGTCCTCGATCTCGCCGAACGAGTCCGCCCACGTCGTACCGATGCCCTTGGCGAGCCGCGTCTCCTTCTTGATCTTGAACGGCGTCGGAACGCGGAACACACCGTCGGTGGCGAGCTCGAGCACCCAGTCGTTCGAGGCGTGGATCGCGAACACGCTCGCTTCTTGTGACCGGATCACGAGCGTGTTCCAGTCCTCGTCGTCTTCGAAGTCGTCGTCGTACGTGATCTCGAGGAGGCGCATCTTCGACAGATCGTCGGCGAGAATCGTGCCGGCGAGCGCGCGCACGATGTCGCGCGCCTTGCGCCGATCGTCGTCGCTCGCGAGCGGCAGCACCGAGAGCGTTGCCGTCGCGCGTGGGTGGACGAGCCAGGGCGCGAGATCGAGATCGAAGTCCGGAATCTTCGCCGCGCGCCCGGCACCGAGCGCAGTCGCGAGCTTGCGCACGAGCGCCGCGTCGCCGCCGAGCACTTGTCCCGTTGGATTCGCGTGCTCCTTCGCGCGCTCGACTGCGAGCGTGACGAGCCGGTTCGAGAGCTCCGCCGCGTATTCCGCGATGCCCGCGATGCCTCGAACCAGTTTCTCGTCGGTGAACGCGGGGCGTACCGCGCGCACCGCCGCCTCGGTCAGCGGCAGCGCACGCTTGCCGAGCTCTCCGCCTGCCGCGACTTCGACCTTCGCAGCGTCGAGGATCGCGCTCGCGGCCTCCACGGTGATCGCGCGTAGTGCAGCACTGCCCGCCGGATCGCGCGGCGTCAGGAAGTCCCAGAACGCGCCGGGCGGCACGTGCACGTCGCCCCAACCGCGTGCGCCCCAGATGTCGTCGTTGACGTTGCTGACGATATTTCCCGCGGGTGACCAGATCGAAGTGCCCGGACCTTTGCCATTCAGGAAGCGCTTGTTGTCCGCCTGCGACGTCGTGAGCGCGCGCGGCACGTCGTCGCCCGGGAACGTCAGCAGTGCGAAGGGCGTCTGCGTGCCGGTCCACTTCACACCGTCGATGCGTTCGACCTCGTTCGGTTGATCGCTCCAGTCCTCGGGATGCGCTTGATCGCGCTGCCGCATGCGTAGTCCGAGCAGGCCATCGCGCAGACCGAGCGGCGAGGTGGTGAGTCCCTCGGGCACGGGGAACAGCACGCAGCTGTCGACTTGCAGCGACCAGCCCTCGCGCTTGTCCCACTCCCCGATGAACGGCGGTGCGACGGCCTCACCCTTCTTGCCGGTCTCCGGGTCGAAGGTCTTCCAGCCCTTGTTGTCGGGTTGCCATAAATGAGTCCGCGTTGCGGCATACCGCTCCCCGCCCGTCGGCGTGTCGCCCGCGCGGAACGCCTTGTCGCCGAGCGTGACCGCGCCCGAGGGCGTGACCCACAAGTTCGACGAGTTACCGTAGTAGCCGAGGACGTTGCTCTCGAGATCGAAGCGCTGCTTCGGCGTGCCACTCCAGTACGCGACGTTCTGCCAGCCCTTCTTCGGGTCGAGCACGACGAGGAACTGACCGTCGGCGTAGATGATGCCTTCGATCTCGTGCTCCGCCGATTTGTAGACGAGGTCGTGCTCTGCGATCACGCCGCTTCCTGCGATCGCGACGACCTTCGACGCGGTCCACGCGGTCAGGATCGGAAACGCACCGCCGATCTGGAACGGGCCGCCGAGCGCCGCGGCCGCGGCCTCGTACGCGGGCCAGCCGAATTCGTCGATCGAGCCACCGCGCAGCTGGTTCGCGAGCGCGAGCGCGAAATCGACGCGCCCGAGTCGCGCGTGCAGATCCTGGAACGGCAGGAACGTCTCCGCCGTCGTCTTCTCTTCGATCCTGTCGAGCGCCGCGCGGCATCCGATCAGCGGCGACTTGTCGAGCTCGCCGATCTGCTCCTCGATCCACTGGCGGCGCGCGGCGACGAAGCCTTGCTTGCCCGCGAGCTTGTGCTCCTGATCCTTGTCGCCCATCCCGCGCGCGACCATCGCGACGAGCTTCTTGCTGTAGCGGTCGTCGGCGGCGACGCGCACCGGATCGCGAGTCACCCACTCGATCGTGAAGTCGTCTTGCTCGCGCGGATCCGCGAGCTCCACGCCGAGCTCCAGCGCGAGCTCCGCGAGATCGAGGTGAAGCTCTTCGCTCCACTCGCTACCGACGAGCACGGCGATCGGCTGCCCGAGCTTTGTGAGCCGCGGCGCGATCGCGCGGAGCGTTTCCTCGACGCGCGGCGCGGTCCCCGCGAACTTGATGAGCCGCGACATCCACGCACCGAGCCCATCGTCGGGCAGATCGTCGAGCGCGCCGGTCGCGACGAGCAGATCGAGCCACGTCGCCTTGAAAGCCTCGCGGCTCTCGTCGGTACCGCCGCGCGGAACCGGCCAGATCGCGCGCAACCGCGCACGCACTTCGGGCGTCGCCTTGCCGATCCGCACGAGCACGTCGCGATACGTCGTCCAGAACTCGATCGGTGCCTTGCCGACGCCCGGCGCGTCGACGAGCTCCGCGACGAGCGCATCGTCCTCGGCCTCGGCGTTCGCGCCCGCTGCCTGCGCGAGCGAGCGCAGATCCTTGCCCATGCCCGAATACGGCGGCATGCCGCCGAGCGCGCGCTTGACGATGATCGCGCGATAGCGCCGATACGCTTCCTTGCCGCCCGCGGACTTCGCGAGCTCCTTCGCGTACGCCGAGAGCGTCTTCGCGGAGAGCGCGCCGAGGAGCGCGAACTCCACGAACACCGCGTCGCTGTCATCCGCGTTCGTCTTCAGCTTGTACGCGCGCTCCGCTTGCCGCGCCTTCTCGAAGCACTGCGCCGCCATCGACGACGAAGCCTGGTCCGCAACGACACGGCCTGCCTCTTCCCAGAACGACGGCAAGAACTGCGGCGCCGTGCGCTGCAGCTGCTTCGCGATCTTCTCGAAGGCTTCCTTCGCGTGGCCGGGCTTTGCCGCGACGAGCCGCTTCGCCTTGCGCAGATCGTCCGTGACGTCGAGCGCCGCCTTCGCCTTCTTCGGCTCGTGGATCAGCGCCCACGCGGGAAACCCGAGCGTGCGATAGCGAACGAGGCCGAGCGACTTCGAGACCTTCGCCTCGCCAAAGCCGAACGCGGCCATCTCCGCATCGGTGCCGGCGGCAACGGCGTCGGGCTCGAGGCGCACGATCGTCTTGCCGTCGAGCGCGGGGTGAGAATACGCACGCGCCGTCACCGGGCTGGTGCGTTGATCCGCGGGCAGCTTCGCGCCGTGCGGCACGATGCCGCCGGCGCCGATCGAGACAGCAGAATCGTGTGCGGTGAGATCAGTCATCGCTGCCCTCCTTCTCGATCTTCCGCTTCGCGTAGATCATCGACGCCATCCGCATGCCTTCGGAAAACGCGACGGGCGGCACGTCCACGACCGCGACCGGGCGCTGCTTGTCGTCGACGAATCCGAGCGAGCCCGTCGTGGTCTCCCACATCGGATCGCCATCGCCGATGTCGTAGCGCGCCTCGACGAAGCGACCGCGCTCGAGCACGCGCGCGACGGCCGCGCCACCGGCGACGCGATAGCCGAGCCGCTTCGTGAGGCCGATCGCCTGGCTCAGCATGCCGAACTCGCCGCCGCTGTAGCTGTCGATCGCCATCGGATCCGCCGGCGCCACCTTCGGCACCACAAACGTCTCGCGGAACAGCTGCGAGAGACCTTGGGTCACGCCGATCTCGACGGCGAGGCCGCGCAGATCGTCGACCTCGTCGAGCAGTGTCGGATGCGGAATCATCACGAGCTCGGTCTCGAGCCACGCCGTCTCGCCGGCGCGATCGACGACGCCGATGCCCTTCTGCGGATCGACGCCGCGGAAGAACCCGCCCGCTTCGCGATCGACGGCGTTATCTGCCGCGACCGGCACGACCCACGCGTCGCGCAGGACCTTCGCCCACGCGTCGTCGACCATCACCGACTCGAGCACCTTGCGAGGCACCGGCAGCGACCGGAGCATCCAGGTCTCGACGGCGCCGAGGCACGTGCGCTCGTGGTCCTCGAGGAAGTCGATCGCGGCCAACAGCCGCTCCGCGACCGGCCCGTCCTTGAGCGCTTTCGGCACCGAGCACGTCGCGCCGTCCTTGCGCGCGGCGAGCTTGCCGTCGCGGATGCCGAGCTCGTAGCCCTTGCCCGCATCGACCCACCCGGGCTCGTGCTTGCGAACCGCGGTGCGAGGCGCCGGTTTGGCCTTCGCCTTCTTCGACGCGGATTTTTTCGATGGCTTCGCCGCCGGCGTTTTTTTCTTCGCCATGAATCCCCCGACGACGAACCTACACCGTCCGGGCGCGTCAGGCCTTGTTAGCCGAAGCACATCCCGCGGGAGCAGAACTGAGTATGCTGCGCCCGATGAGGATCGCGGCGCTCCTGCTCGTGGTGTTGACCACCACGGCCCACGCCGCACCTGCGCTCGTTTCGCAGAGCGACCCGTACCCCGGCATTCATCGCGAGATCTGGGTGGACAGCGCGATTCCGGCGCGCATCCACCTGCTCCGCATCGACCTGACCTCCGCAGAGCTCGCCGTCTACGCGACCAAGGAATCCGATAGCGGCATCAAGACGAGCGAGCTCTCGGATCTACTGAATGCACAGGTCGCGATCAACGGCGGACCGTTTGCCGTCGCGGGGTTTCGCCCGCGTGGGCTCGCGATGGGCGACGGCGCCGCGTGGACGATGACCGCCGATACGGACCAGATGGCCGTGCTGCACTTTCGCCGCGAGGGCGAGCGCACGCTCGCAACGATCGTTCCCCCCGAGACGCCCGTCGACATGACCACGCTGCCCGCCGGCACCGACGGCGTCCTCTCGGGCCGCCCGTTGCTCGTGCGTAACGGCAACGTCGTGACCGCGAACGATCTCGACTGCAACGATTCGCTCACGTTTCCGTGCACGCGTGGACCCCGCACGGCGGTCGGCGTCTCGGCCGACGGCAACACGATGTGGCTCACGGTCGTGAACGGCTGGCAGTCCGCCTCGCACGGGCTCACGATTCCGGAGCTCGCCGCGTTCTTGCGCGCGCGCAACGCATACCAGGCGGTCGCGCTCGACGGCGGCGCGTCGTCGACGCTCGTGGTCAACGGCGCGCTCGCGAACACGCCGTCCGACGGCGTCGAGCGCACGGTCGCGAACCACCTCGCGATCAAGTTCGGCTCGCTGCCGAAGGGCGAGATGGTCGGCTTCATCTGCCTGACCCCCGACATCCCGTCGTGCGGACAGGACGTGTCGCTGCGGACGAACGCGCGCGTGACACTGGACGACGGGCGGGTCATCGACACGACGAACGGCTACTTCGCGTTCGCGGGCGTCACGCCAAGGCTCGCCTGCATCACGGTGAAGAAGAACCTCTACCTCACCAAGGTGCAGTGCAAGCCCGTCAAGTCGGGCGTGCAGACTTACAACTCCGTCTATATGCAGGAGGGCAAGGACATGCCCGATGCGGGCGTCCCCGATGCAGCGACCGACGTCGACGCGTCGACCGACGACGCTGGCGTGCGCCCCGATGGGGGATTCCCTGCCACCGGGGGTGGCGGCGGCTGTTGCGACGCGCGTGGCGATCTCGATGGTGCGGCGGGCTCCATGCTCGTCGGTGCCCTGGTCGCTTGGATGACGCGCCGTCGCCGGGTTACAAAGGCGTAGGGTGAGCCAGGTCCATACGCAGCTCTTGACCGACGACGCCAGCGGGCTACTCGTCGAGCGGACGTTCCGTCTTCGCGTGGTCTCCGGCCCCGACCAGGGCAAGGAGCACGTCCTCGACGAAGGCACGACCATGGTTGGCACCCACGCCGACAACGACCTCGTGCTGACGGATGCGACCGTGTCGCGTTACCACCTCGAGATCCGCGTGCGCCGCGATGGCATCGAGATCCGCGATCTCGACACCACAAACGGCACGAAGCACGGCGGCGCGAAGGTCGGGCAGGTCGTGCTGACGGGCCAGGCGCGGCTGCGCCTCGGCAAGCACACCGAGATGGATGTCGAGCCGATCGACATCAACGTCGATCTCGAGAACTGGCACGGCGACCGGTTCGGTGACGTGCTCGGCACGACGCCGCCGATGCAGCGGCTGTTCGCGCTGCTCTCGAAGGCCGCGCCCACCGAAGCAACGATCCTGCTGCAAGGCGAGACCGGGACCGGCAAGGAAGCGATCGCGGAAGCGGTCCACCAGAAGAGCCGGCGCGCGAAAGGTGCGTTCGTCGTCGTCGACTGCGGATCGATCCCGCACGAATTGATCGCGTCCGAGCTGTTCGGTCACGCGAAGGGCTCGTTCACCGGCGCGAACGCCGACAAGCAAGGTCTGATCGAGGCCGCGAACCAAGGCACGCTATTCCTCGACGAGATCGGCGAGCTCGCGCTCGACCTGCAGCCGCAGCTGCTCCGCGTGCTCGATCGCCGTCAGGTCCGCCGCGTCGGTGAGACGCACTCGGTTGACGTCGACATTCGCGTCATCGCGGCGACGCACCGCGATCTGCGCGCGATGGTCCGCACGGGCCAGTTCCGCGAGGATCTCTATTACCGGCTCGCCGTCGTCGCGACGCACGTGCCGCCGCTGCGCGACCGCAAGGGCGATATCCCGTCGCTGGCGTCGTGGTTCGCCGAGAAGATGGGCCGCGGCGGCTGGGCGCAATCGAGCGCGCTGCTCGACCAGCTCGTGCAGCACGACTGGCCCGGCAACGTGCGCGAGCTGCGAAACGTCGTCGAGCGCGCACTCTCGCTCGGTCACACCGCGCTGCACGATCTGACGGAGAGCGGGAGCCGGCCATCGGGCAGCGGTGAGGAAGCGCAAGCGACGCGCCCGTCGAACCCGGATGTCCTCGAGCTGCCGTTCAAGGAAGCGAAGGCCGCGCTCGTCGAGAGCTTCGAGCGCGATTACCTGACGGCGCTGCTCGCGCGCCACAAGGGCAACATCTCGCGCGCCGCTGCGGAAGCCGGCATCGATCGCAACTACATCCACCGGCTCGTGAAGAAGTACGGCCTCGAGGTCGATCGCGGGTGAGACACCTTGCTGTCTGCATCGCGCTCGTCGCATGCAAGGACAGCGCGCCCAAGCAACAACCGCCGACGAAGGTGGTTCTCGCAGATGCGGCGATCGATGCGGCTGCGGATTGGACGGCAGCGTGCGAAGCCGCGCTGACGACGAAGCAGACCGCGGTGCGGCGGCTGTCGATGATCATCGCGAACTGTCAGCCGTGTGGTGACTGGACGCCGCTGATCGACTGGAACACGCAGATGACCGACGGTGGGCCGCCCGAGGCAACGATCGAGGCGATGATGGTCGCCTGCAACGCGTACTGCTCGAAGGACTCGAAGATGCAGTTCATGGGCGCCTTGCCCGACGCGCGCGGAAAGCTGACGAACAAGCCGTGGCGCGTGCTCGGCGAGAAGTGCGGCGACAAGGTGAGCGCGGTGCCCGACGTGCGGTTCATGTCGGCGCCGTTCTTCGCGCTCGACCGGATCGCGCGCGCGACGGCCGCACATCCCAAGCTCGGCCCGCTCGCCGCGGCAGTCGAGCTGCCGCTGCCGCCGGTCTCGATGACGGGCGTTGGCTTCGAGTTGCCCGTCGCGGCGGTGATGAACCCCGACGTCCCGAAGTTTCAGGTCACCGTCACGCAGAGCGAGATCCGGATCGGCAAGATGCCGACGGCGAAGCTGACCGCGAACGGCGTGATCGTGGATCTCGGTCCGTCGCCCTACCCCGGCGAGCTCGTCGATGTGAAGTCGCTCGCGCAGAAGCTCGGCGCGTTGACGACCGATCGTATTCTATTGATCGCGCCGCGCGCACTGCCCGCGAGTCGCGTGACCGAGGTCGTGAAGGCGCTCGGCAAGCGAGAGATCGTGCTCGCCGTCGGCGCGGCCGGATCCCCGAAGGGCTGGTCGATGCCCGGCGTCGTCCCGGTGCTCCTGAACGCGACCCCAAATCCGAAGAGCTTCGAGTGGACGCTCGACTCAGAGGTCGAGGCGGCGATCGCGAACTTGAAGCAAAACCCCGCCGAGGCGTTCGTCGAGCCTCGCATCACCGTCGCGAAGACGGCGACGGTCGAGCACCTCGCGAAGCTGCTCGGCGCACTGGCTTTTCGCGATGCGCCTACCGCATCGCTGACGAACGCCCTGAAGTGATCTAAGGTCCAGACGTGACTGCCTCGCCTACGTACGACATCGTCGTGATCGGCGGGGGTATCACCGGTGCGGGCATCGCGCGTGACGCGGCGCTGCGCGGGCTCAAGGTCGCGCTGTTCGAGAAGGGCGACTACGCATCGGGCACGTCGTCGAAGTCGAGCAAGCTCGTGCACGGCGGACTCCGCTACCTCGAGCACGGCGAGATCGGCCTCGTGTTCGAGTCCGTCAGCGAGCGCCGCGTGCAGACGCGCGTCGCGCCGCACCTCGTGCGCCCGCT
>JALZOJ010000103.1 GCA_030857175.1 Myxococcota bacterium
CTTTCGTCTCGTCGCGTTCGACCTTGTCACCGTCGGCGTAGCTCGTGCCGGCGACGTAGCAGGCGTTCTCGTGCGCTGCCTTGCAGAGCTCGACACAGCGCTCGACGCTCTTGAAGTCCTGCGTCGAGCGGCAGTCCTCGTCGCCGGGGCGCTCGTTCGAGACCGCGGGCGCTGGCTCCTCGCTCGACGTCACGCTCGATCCACCGCCCGCGGCGCTTGTCGACGGCTTGTCGGATTTGCAAGCAGTAGCCGCGACGACGGCGATGAGGATGAGCACGAAGACGGTGAGGTTGCGCATGCACGCATGCTACGCGCTCGCGACCGCGCACGTGAGCTAGCTTAGCTAGAGCAGCTGCTCCACCGCGCGGGTTGCACGGGCCTCCGACAATCGAGTCGTCACTCCTCTCGTGTTGCTACGGAATCGCCACCACGTGCGATTCGATCCACGCGGTCTCGCCGAGCTGAATTCCAACGGCGAGGCCAAGCTTTCCGTTCGCGACGGTGGGCTGGCCGAGCGGCGCACCGGTGCCCTCGCGGTGCGCGGCCGCGACGACGCTCGCGCCCGGCGAGAACCGCTCGACGGCCAGCCGCACGACGCGATGGCGCGCACCGATGCCGCCGACGAGCAGGACGTCGCCGGTCCCGGTCGTCACGAGGTAGACCGACTCGAGATCGGCGCCGAGCGGTAACTGGCCCGCCGTCTCGACGATACCGGTGAACGGATCGAGCCGGATCAACCGCCGGCCGATGCGCGTGCGGTCGACGATCCACAGCCGCCCGTCGTTCGGCGAGTAGAGCGTGGCCTCGGCGTTCGTCGGTGTGTACGTGCGATCGAGCGCCGCGCGCTTGAAGCCCGCACCGGGCCGCCACGTCCACGCGTCGGCGAGCGGAGTGCCGCTGGCGTCGGTGCCACCGACGATGAACAGTGCGTTCGCGGTTCGACTCCACGCCGCCGCGAACCCGCGCCGCGCGGTCGGGCCGCTGCCCGAGAGCGCGGCGAGCTCGAACGCGCGCGAGCCACGCGCGACGCCACCGAGCACCCGCGTGCCGTCGGCCGCGATCACGAGCTGCCGCGGTACCGCGTGCGAGCTGGTGACGGCGAGCGGCTCGCTCGCGCCGACGACGAGCGATGACGGCATGACGAGCAGCCGACGCAATGGCTCCGCGATGTACGCGCTCGCGTCGAAGCCGCCGTGCTGATCCCATCCGTAGGCGGCGAGGGACGCCGCGTCGAACGTGAGGAACAGCGGTGGATTGATGACCTCTTCGCCGGGCATCCGCCACTCGTCGCCACACGGCGCGCAGTAGGTCCACCACGGGGCGGGCTTGTAGCGTGGGATCTTCTTCTTGGTTGTCTTCGTCGAGCGTGGATCCGGTGCGACCGGCGCGAACACGTCGGCGGGATTCGCATCGCCGCCGTGCGCGGCGAAGCCGTTCGACGTGGGATCGTGGGTCCACATCCAGCCGCCGAGATCGGTGCCGACCCCGTACTTCGGATCGATGGGCAGAGCAGACGCCCAGCCGGCCGCGAGCCAGTTCTGATAGTCCCACTGATAGTTCCAGGTGCGCGACACGGTGGCACCCGGATACGCGAGCGCGACCGACGCGTTGTAGCCGGTGTTCAGCGTGATCCGGTGCCAGTAGGTCTGCGTTGCCGACGGTGGTGCACCGCCGCCGGTCTCGGTGTTGTTCAGCTGATCGGGATCGAGCGTGCAGTAGTATGGCGCCTGCTTGCACGTTGCGAGCGGCAGTGGGGCGCCGGTCGCGTCCGCGCAGATGCAGAACCGCACGCGCGCCGAGGAGCTCGTCGACGAACCATCGGCGAGGATCGGCGTCAGCTCGAGCTTGTCGCGGATCGATCGGCCGTAGTGCGTCGTGATCAGCTCGCCATCACCGGGCTTCGGAAAGCCACTCGTCGCCGCGATGAAGTCGGTCTCGTCGAGCGACGGGACCGCGCACGGGGTTGGATCGCACGCGTCGCCGAGCTCCTCGCCGCCCCACGCGGGTGCCTTCTCCGCGGTCACGTTGCAGTTCGCCTGGTCCGGATTCGAGATCTCGCAGTTGTCGACCGAATCGCACGCATGGTCGTTATCGAGGTCGGCGTCGGTGAACGAGTTGATCCAGCTCGACACCGACGGAAAGTAGACGGGCACGATGTCGGCCAAAGATCCGCCCGTCTTGTTGATTCCGATCAGCGCCTCTTGCCCGTTCGCAGCCGGTGCGCGCGCGCAAGGACTCTCGAATGGTGTGGGCACCGCCGTCGCGGTCACGAACGCACCACCGCCCGAGTCTCCGCCTAGCAAACCGCTTGGCGCGTTGTCGGCTTCGATCACCCAACCGTTGGTGTAGTCGGCCAGGTGGAGGAACGCGACCGTTCCGATCGCATCCTCCTCGGTCTCGAGGAATTCGCCGTTCGAACCGGTCACCGTGATGAGCTGGTTCGCCGCGAGCGCGGTCATCGGGTACGCGGGACGCCACAACTTTGCCGATGTGAGCCCCGTCGATGACGGTAGATGAACGAGTGCGAGGTCGTACGCGGGCTCGGGACTCCACACCTGGGTCGTCCATTCGGTCTCGCCGTTGAAGGTGTTCGGATGAAAGTGGACCTCGCTCGTCGCGACCGCGATCCCCGCGACCTCGAGCGTCGCGCTGAACGGCTGAATGCCGAGGAAGCAATGCGCCGAGGTCAGCGCCCAGCGCGGCGCGACCAACACGAAGTGGCAGCCCTCCAAGTGACCCGGCCCGGTCACCGTCAAGCGGCCGACCGAGGGATGGGCACCGATCTGCGTCGGGTTTGTAAGCGGCTGAACGGTCGAGCTGGTGCTCGTCGAGCAGCCAACGAGCGCGAGCCACAATGCATATCTCATATCGGGGGAACGCCTGCGCGTGTGGATCTTCCCGGGAAGAATCCCGCGCGGCGGCGTTTCCACCGCATGAAGCGATTGTTGTTCGTGCTGGCCGCATGCGCGCCGGCCTCGATGTCGGAACGTGCGAGCGAGATCGCGAACGGAACACCCGCCTCCCCACAGGCGCGCCCCTGGGCCGCGTTCCTCGAGATCACGCCACAGAATGGCGATCTCCCGTCCGTGTGTTCCGGTGCACTCGTTGCACCGAACAAGGTGCTGACGGCCGCGCATTGCGTCGTGTGCGCATCGGCGGTCAGTGTCCGCATGCTCGGCTCGAGCACGTTCCACACGGTCTCGTCGTGGACGATTCATCCCGAGGCGTTTCCCGACCAGCCGGTCAACTGCGACTTGCAGACCGCGGGCGACGACGCGGAGGCAAAGATCAACATCGGCGCCGACCTCGCCGTGGTCACGCTCGGTACACCGTCGCAGGTGACGCCGATCTCCGTGTTGACAACGCCGCCGTACGGCTGGAACCCCGTGTCCGAGGTTGCTGGCGTGACGATCCTCGGGCGCGGTCCGTCGAGCTTGAACGATGCCGGCTTGTCGACGATGCGCGAAGGCGCCGCGAGCCTCGACGCGCTCTCCGCAACACCTGAGCCGAGCTGCGACGACGTCCTGCCCGCGACCTCGACGCTGCCGTTTCTCCAATTGTGGAACAGCGGCAGCGAGGCCGCGATGCTCGGCGGTGATTCGGGTGGCCCGATGGTCGCGACGTTTTGGGGCACACCGAAAGTGATCGGCGTGGCGTCCTGGTACTGCGCGGATGAGGTCTCGTACTACCCGCCGACGTTCGCAGCGGAGACCGGGCCGTTTCTGGCCGGCGCGATCGGCGTGTTTCCGCCGGGCGGCGACGGCGACGAGGATCACGTTGTCGACAGTGCCGACAACTGTGCGGGTGAACCGAACACGACACAGGACGACACCGACGAGGACGGCGTCGGCGACGCATGCGATGCGTGCGACGAGGTCGACGATCCCGAGCAGGAGAACTGCAATGCCGAAGCAGAGAAAGCACTCGGCGTGGCAGCGCTCGGAGATGCGTGCGATCCGACGAAGTGCGCGACCGTCGAGATGGAGTTTGGAACCGTGCCCCAGAACCTCGTGCCACAGCCGCTTCAGCCGTGCGCGGTGAACGGCTACGCGATCGCGACCTGTCACTGGGAGATGCCGGTCGGGTTCGCGGTTCGCCCGGTCGGCCCGGTTGGCTCGGCGCCGACGTCCGGATCGATCGGCCTTCGTCACTGCCGGTGCGACGCCGCGCACGACAGCCCCGAGGAACGTGAAGCCGCGTGTCGCTCGCCGTCGGCGTGGACCTGTGACGTCGACGCGGGCCTCTATGCGTCGGGCGCCGCGCCGTGGCGTGCGATGGCAACCGCGAGCTCGACGCCGGTGACCTTCAATTCGAGCTCGCTCGTCAAGATCCCGTGGGACTCGGTGTTCGATCTCGAGGCGCTCGGCACAGGCTCGCTACCAGCGCCGCCGTGGTCGCCGAGTAACGGCTTCGTCGGCACCGCGAAGCTCGACGGCATCGTGTGGGCGCACGCGATCGGCGGCGGCGATCTCGCGAGCTCCTACGCACCGGCGGATCATCGGTTCCGGTACGTCTATCATTGGAAGAAGATCCCGCGGTACGCCCCGGCGTGGCCGTGGGAGTACTGCGCTGCGTGCCAGCTCGAGCTGCCGTGGGTCTCGGTGCTCGATCCGGTGCGCCGCGTGGTGCTCGGTATCGGTCCCGACGGCGCGCGCGCGGTCTCGCTCGCGAACGATGTGATCGATCTGATCGCACGCGGCCGCGTGATCACGGCGGCCGAATCGGCCGGCATGCTCGACCGCGCGGGTGTCGCGCGGCGCGCCATCGTCGTCGACACGGCGGGTGCGGCGCTCGGCGCGCTGACGGGCGCTCGCGGCGCGAGCGTCGAGGCGTTCAGTCGCCCGGCGCTCGGCGGTACCGACAGCGCGCGCGTGTACGCGTACTCGGCGCTGCGCGGCGAGCTCTATGCAGTGCGGCTCTTGAGCGGTGCGAGCACGTCGCGGATCGAACGGCTCGGTGCGCGCTGGCAGACGGTCCCGATCGCGGGCGCCACGCTCGGCGTTCCACTCGCCGCGACGATCGATGCGCGCAACAACGCGCTGTACATCGTCGACCGCGCAGGCGACGCCGTGCGGCTCGTGCGCGTGGATCTGGTCGCGGATCGCGCGACCGTGATCGCGCCGCGCCTGTTGTCGACGACGCCGAGTGCGGTCTCGCTCTCGCTAACACCGGCAGGTGAGCTGTTGCTCGTCGCCGGCAGCGAGCTCGCGTGGATCGCGAACGGCCGGTTGGTCGGCCGCGCCGGCGCACTCGATGTCCTCGCCGGCGACGCGCGCGAGCTCGCATTGGGTGTTCACTTCGCGGGCGAGCGGGGCGCCGGATTCGTGCCGGCCGCCGACCGCCGGGGCCCGACAGGCGAGGGCATCTCGCCGGTATTCTGACGCTTTCAGTTTTCTCGTGACGAAGCGCGCGTCGCGGTCTCCACCAGCACATGGCGGGAGAGCTTTGGGACCATCTCCGACTGTTGCGTACGATGGCGCGCCGTCGTTGCGGTAACGCGGCCGACGCGGACGACCTCGTGCAGGAGACGTTCGTGCGCGCGTTGCAGGGCCTCGCCGATTACGACGATCGCGGCAACCTGTGTGGCTGGTTGGTCGCGATCCTCAATCACCTGCATCTCGATCGCTGCCGCAAGGCCGCGCGTGCGCCGCGGCTCGAGGACATCGACGCACACGAGCTGGCAATCGCGGAGCCGAGCGAGCCACCGCTGTGGACCACGATGCCGATCGAGCGTGTGCACGACACGCTCGCGGTGATGCCGCCGGCGCTGCGCACGACGTTCGAGCTCTACGCGCGAGGTCTCTCGTACGACGAGATCGCGAGGGAGCTGCGGATCCCGAAGAACACGGTCGGCACGCGTCTGATCCGGACGCGCCGTCGCATCAAGCGCCTGCTGCTCGCCGCCGCATGAACGAGGGGAAGATTCGCGGCGACGGGCGTTCCAGCGTCATGACCACACCACGTCTCGTCCTCGCCGGCGTGTTCGGCCTCGGCGCCTGCACCTCCAGCCCGAGCCTCGGCACGAGCGACCAGCAAGTTTCCGTCGAGCCGGGCGATCCGCTCGCCGTGCCAGACAACGGCGCACGTCCGCAGATCGTCGGGATCCAGCGTTACGCGATGGGACAATGCACCGGCACGATCATCGCGTCGAACAAGGTGCTCACCGCAGCCCACTGCACCGGCAGCACGCCCGAGAACCTCGACGTCTATCTCGATCTCAACTCGTCACCCGCACTCGAGACGAGCCTGCTCGATCTCGACGACCCGAGCATCTTCGCCCAGGAGGAGCACATCCGCTGGAAGGTGCTGTCCATCGCCAAACACCCACTGCACAACAGTGACGACGATTTCGACGTCGACATCGCCGTGCTGACGATGGAGTCCTCGATCCCTCCCGGATTGATCGCGCCGATGCCGATTCTCGCCGATATCCTCCCGGCGCCGTTCATCGCCGGGCAGACCGGCCACGACAAGTGGGTCGCGTACTACGCCGACGTCGTCGGAATGGGAGACTACGGTCCCAACTGCGGGGAGGCGGCATTCAGTCCTGCGATGCAGATCTCGCTGGAGATCGTCGACACCAGCCCGGGCCCGAACTTCGGCGTCCTGCTGAGCTGGTTGGGCTCGACTCCTCAGGGCAGCATGACCTGCCTCGGAGATTCGGGCGGCCCGTTCATCACGAGGGTCCCCGACTTCATCGGCACGACGAACATTCCGCCCGGCTTCGTGATGGGCGTGCTTGGCGGCGCCGATGACGACGGCATCTCCGCGGTCGGTCCGCTGATGACCGCGGGCAATCGCACGTTCGTCGCACAGCAAGCACTCGACGCAGACAATGACGGCATCGAAGTCCCGTTCGATACCTGCGACAAACAGTGGAACCCCGACCAAGCCACGACCGACACCGACGGCGACGGCTGGCCCGACGTCAACTGCGACGACGACGACGATAACGACGGTCTCGACGACTTCATCGACAACTGCGATCTGATCGAGAACGCAGACCAGGCCAACAACGACGGCGACGCGAATGGCGATGTCTGCGACTGGGATGACGATGGCGATTTTGTCGCCGACGGCGAAGACAACTGTCCCGTCATCGCGAACACGGGCCAGAAGAATTGCAACGCGGACGCAGAGAAGCTCGGGTTCGCCGGGTCGTCGCCCAGCAAGGTGCTCGGAGACGCTTGCGACCCAGTGCCGTGCGCGCCCGCGGACATCGAGCAGCGCGACTTCGTTCCGCACAAGACGGTGTTCTGGACGACGGGCGAGGCGGTCTGCACCACGCAGACCGGGCGCATGTACGAGGACCTCGTTGACGTGCTCGGCCGGGTCAAAGCCGACAATCCAGCAGTCACCACCACGCAGCTCGAGATCTGGTTTTGCGGCTGCGAGGACGACACGTTGGCGGAGTGCAAGGCGGCACCGTGGAACTGCGGGCTCTCCCCGACAGCGGGGACCACGCTCGGATCGCGCTGGCGCAAGCTCAGCCTGACCAATCTCGCGACGCCCCCGGTGGCAATTTCCCAACCGCTCTCGACGACATTCTCGCCGTGGAACGCGCTGCCGAGCCCCACCGTGCTCCGCTGGGACTACCTGGCCGATTACACGACCTGGATCGTCAACCAGAACCTGTGGACGCCGACGCCGAAGGATCCTGCGATCTACGGTGCGGGCACCAACATGATGGGCGTGCTCTGGGTCGAAGACCCGACGTCGCTCGGGCTGTCGGCACACAACGCCGGTGGCTGCTCGGGAAGCGGTTGTTCGATGTCGAGCTCGTACCTGACGCAAACCGCACCCGATCGCGCGGTCACGCTCACCGGCTGCAAGCAGATTCCACGGCTCGAGCCCGCGCGGTGGTGGACGTACTGCGCGAAGTGCGAGGACAGGCTCCAGCTGCCGTGGGACTCGGTGAGCAACCCCGGCTTCGTCTCGGTAAACGATAGTCGCGTGCACGTGTTCTCTCAGGAGCTCAATGCGATCCACGGCGTCGCCACGGGCAACGCGGCACAGGTCACCGAGCTATTTGCGCGCTCGCTCGTCGACGCGATGGCGACCGCAAACGTCGTCGGCCCGAGCGACTCGATCACGATGCTCCGGCCGGGAGGCGCGCGTGCTGTCGCGTTGTCGAATGATGGCTCGCGTTTGCTCGGCGAGGTCTTCGCCGGTGCTCGTCAGTTCGAGTTGCGCTCGCTCGCGAACACTCAAGGTGTCACGCCGCGCACGGGCTTCGCCGTCACGTACAGCCTCGCAGATGCCACGCTGCGTGTCGCGGGCGGTCTCGCACCGACCGGCGCTCCGCGCGGCGACTACTGGCAATGGAATCGCAGCTCGGGCTGGCGCCAGCTCCCGATCAACGCGGAGCTCGCACCGCGCGCGGCCGTCTCGACCGTCCTCGCCGGAGACCGCGCTCTCTGGGTGATCGATCGCGGCAGCGCCGGCCTCCGTCTCCTTCGCATCGACGAGACCACCGGCGCCGGCGTCGCCGGCACGTTCACGCTCCTCGATCGCGCGAGCGAAGCGTGGCTGTTCCAGCTCGCCGATGGCGGTGTCGCGATGGCGACCTCGGCGAACGGACGCCATCAGTTGAGCCGGCTGAGCGTGCAGGGCGGCACCCTGCGGATCTTGTCAACCCGCGAGTACACGGGTGAGCTTGCGGGCGCGCCGTCCGTCGCTGCCGGCAACGTCGCGGTGCCGTTGCGGACCCGCACGACCAGCGCGACCGGTGTGACGACCCAGCTCGTCCCCGCGGCAGCACTAAGCGCCGGCTTGTAGATTCGCAACGGCACATTTGAAGGGACTGAAAGGACGGGTCAGACACAACTTGTACAACTTGTGTCCGGCATTCGGACATGTCGAGCTCGCCAGCGCGCACACTGGCTGTCATGCCGACGATGTAGTCGTTGCGCATGTCACGCAGACCTCGTCGCTTTGTTTGCGATCGTATCTATCACCTGATCTCGCGTTTCGTAGATCGCGAGTGGTTCATTCGACTACCGGACGAGCGTCGTTTCTATCTGCAGCTCCTTGGTGCCGCGCTATGCGCCACGGACTGGCGCTGCCTCGCATTCGCGATCATGAGCAATCACATCCATCTCGCGATGATTGCCGGCACGCAGAAGCTAGATAGCTGGATTCGGCGTGTGCACTCGCCGTTCGCCACGGCGATGAACCGAAGCTACGACCGCATCGGCCCGATGTTCGTGCGTGGGCCGAAGGATATCGAGGTCGACGAACACGGAGTCGGAGCTGTCATTGCGTACATTCACAACAATCCTGTGCGCGCGTAGCAGTCGTGTACTGCTCCGAACACGTGGGCGTGAACGGTGCCGAAGTCGCACGTGCCCTCGGCCTGACGCAACAAGCAGTCTCGAAGATTCGTTGCCGTGGGTTTGCCGACGACGCTGTCCAGCTCGGGGATCGTGTCCTCAAGATCGTTACGCAGGGCGTGGCTGACCCGTACTCGGTGTCGCGTAAACAGTGAGACGCATATTGGAGGTCGCCTGACGCGCCACGGGTGTCCGAGAACCGGACACGAGTTGTACAAGTTGTGTCTGACCCTGCGGCCTGTAGTATTGGGCTCCGGGCAGAGGGTCATGTCTATCGCGAAGCTCCGTGATGCACGGGCAGCACTCGCTCGCAGCGACTACGGTGCGGCGCGTGATGCGCTCGTCGCCGCATGGCGGTCGCGGCGTTCGCCCACGCTCGCAGAGCTCGTGGCCACCCTCGACGCGTTGGCACCAGATGCGCTGACGCAACAGCTCGCCGCGATTCTCACTCCGCGCGTCGTCAGCACGCATGCGAACTTGAAGCAGCTCGCGAAGGTCGACGATCCGCGCCTCGCCACGTGGACCCTCGACGCGCTCGCGAATCCGCCGTTCTGCGCGGTCACCGCCGAGAAGTTCCTCGTTGATCTCGCGGCCACGATCGCGCGCCTTGCCGATCCGCGCCTCGACGCAGCGTTGCCGAACCTCGGCAAGATCCTCACCGCACGTCTCACGCGCAAACCGGTCTACACGAAGGTCATCGGCAGGCTCGTCAAGGCTGTAGAGGCTCGACCGAAACTGCGCACGGCATCGAAGGCCGAGCTCGCGCTCGAGGCCGAGCTCGTCGCTGCGTGCACGCCACTGCGCAAGTCGACCGCAACGATCGAATCGCTCTACGCCGAGGTCTACGCGAATCCTAATGACGACGCGCCGCGCGTGGTGCTTGCCGATGCACTGCTCGAACGCAACGATCCGCGCGGCGAATTCATCACGCTGCAGCTCGCCCGCGGCCGTGAAGGCGAGCCCAGCCAGCGCGAGCTGGAGCTACTGAAGAAGCACGGCAAGCAGTGGCTCGGTCCGCTCGCGAGCGTGCTCTCGTTCGGGAAGGGTTATTCGAGCACCGCGTTCACGCGTGGATTCGTCTCGACTGCCGACTTCATCTTCAAGATCGAAAAGAAGCTGCCGCTCATCGCCGCCGATCCGGCGTGGGCAACCGTCGAGGACATCGACGGGCTCGGCGAGCACCTGATCACTCGGGCACCGCTGCGCGCACTTCGCGTCCTCGTCATCGACGAGGATAGGCTCGTATATCTCGAGCGACGCACCGAGCCGTTTCCGAGCGTGACGGAGGTCGCCCTTCACACCGATCTCCGCACGCTACCGCGCGAGCTCGTGAAGCGCTTGTGTCCTGCGATCGCGAAGCTCGAGCTCGGCTTCGTTCCCGACGATCTCGCGGCGGTCGCCGCGCTCGGCGTCCGCGAGCTCGTGATCGATCTCTACAGGAACAGCGTGCTCGAACAGGACACACATCTACATCATCGCTTCCTCAAGGCATTAGCAACAACACGCGCCACGATCGATCGCGTCTGCGTCCGCGCGCCGTGGTCGTCGTATCCCGGGCCCGAGCCAGTCGTCTACACGCGCGGACCGTCGGGTACGTACGTCGTCACGCCCTCTCCTTCGGCGCCGCTTAGTGTCTCCGCTCGTCAGTGACAGCGGCCGTAGTGGATGCTGACGCGGGCATGAGTCCCATCTCGCCGGTACCGAGCTGGCCGCACTGTTGTCTCCCCAGCAGCGAACGAGACCGTTCGCGCGCAGTCCGCCCGCGCATCGCGGCTAACGCGGTAGCTTTGAGACGCTCCGTCGACGTGCGTTCGATATGCTCGATGCGTGGCGGCAAAGAAGAAGTCGAAGCCCAGACGAACGATCTCGGCGACCGCGCGCGCGAAGCTTCTCCACCGCAAGGCGTGCCGGCATAACTGGGACGGTGGGGTGTTCGCGCTCGAGCGAATCCTGGCGGACCGAGCCTGCGATCACGGCACGGCACTCGCGATCTACTGGATGGGCGCGCCGGGTTTCGATCAGCAGTTCGCGACGGCGCGCGCGTGTGATAGCTGGCGACGGCCGACGTTCGCGTTCTTGCGCAAGCTCGAGAAGCGGCTCTTGAAGCGCGACTTCGCCACCGCCGACATCCTGTTCAACCCACGGTTCGATCGCAGCACGGTCAGCACGAGCGGACATGACTGGACCGCGGAGTACGCCGACCAGAAGATCGTTCGCCCGATCCCCGAAGCGTTGAAGGAGCCGAGCTGTGCGGATCCCACGTGGGAAGCGCAGGGACGCGCGCGGATCAAGAACACGACCAATCGGCTGACGTGAACAAATAGCCGCCGTCGCTGTGCGCGAGCGAGCCGCTTGCGTAGCAGCCGGATCGTGCACACATTCGAGCTCACCTTCTGGAGGTAGCGATGCTCTGGACGATCCTCATTGGTTTCTTCGTCGGTTTGTTCGCGCGGTGGATCTTGCCGGGCGACCAGGCACGCGGCTGGATCATGACGACGCTGGTGGGTGTTGGCGGAGCGGTGCTCGCAACGTTCATCGGCCAGAACCTCGGCTGGTACGCGCAGGGTGACCGCGCTGGGTTCCTCGCGTCGATCGGTGGTGCGGTCGTGCTGCTCGCCGCCTACCAGGCGATCAGACCGCGCGTGAGGCGCGAGCTGCCGCCTGCCGAGCGACCGTGACACCGAGCCGCCGCCGGCAGTGGACCGCTGGCGGGACCTCACCTCGATTGCGCAGGTGACTTGCCGCGCGCTACCGTCGACGACTGTGGACGAGCGTGACGTTGCCAGCGCGATCGCCGAGCGGCTCGGCTGGCTGTGCGGTCACGTGCCGGCCGCGTTCGACGGGTACATTGCCTACGCGGGCGTGATCGCGCCGGAGCCGGAGCCCGCGCGCGCGGTGATCGCGGTCCACTGCCTGTCGCCGCTCGGAGCGCTGGTCGCCGTGCCGGCCGAGGGGCCGGTCCTGCGCCACTGGCAATCCCCCGACGTGCCGCTCGACGCGGTCTGTGCAGCCTCGCGCGACTGGTACTCGGCGCACCCGGACGCCGCGAACGTGATCGACGCGGCCTTCCGGTTGCGCGCCGCCCTCGAGCAACAGCTTCCGGTGGACGAATCGACGTGGTTTCTATCGGTCAGCTCAGACGAGCGCGCGTGGACCTCGGTCGGGATCGGCACGCCCGATCACGATCACTGGAGCCCAGTGTATCTCGAGCAGCAGGCGGACGGGTTGCGCGTCCAGCTGTTGCCGCCCGCCGAGCCGTTCGATCACGTGGTCGCGACCGTCGACGAATTGCGCGGCCTGGTGCCGTCGCTCCTCGCGGCCGTGCGCGATTCGCTGGCCACGCGCGAGCGGTTTCGCACGCGGCCGTTTCGTTGCGTGATGGCCGCGCGTGCGATCGTCGACGCGCTGTTGGCGGTACGCCCGGCGTGCGGCGCATGGAGGTGCCGCGGCATCGATCAGGCGTGGCCGTCCCCCGCACCGTGGGCGAGCGTGTTCTACGGCGACGAAACGCACACGGTCGCGTCGCTCGACGAGGCCGGCGGCCGCGTGCACGTGCGCGCGGGGTTCGCCGACGGTCGCCCCACTCGATCGGAGGAGGTGCTCGCGACGAGCCTCGCCGAGCTCGAACGCGAGATGCCGAGGCTCGTCGCCGCAATCGAACGCCAGCTCTCTCGCCTCACGTTCGATCGCCTCGCGAAGGACCAGCACTATCGAGTGCTGGTCGCACTCGGTCCATTCGCCGCCGGCGACATCGTCCGCCTGCTCGAGCTCACCGACAACTGGCGCGACGGCGAGCTGAGCCTGCGGTTCGGTCGCGAGGATGGCGTGACCGCGTACTTCACCGATCGCGATCCCGCGCTCGCCGAGCTCGATCTTGTGCTCGCACCGGTGTGATCGCTTCGCGATCGGCTGTCGGGAGGAAGGTGGTCTCGCAACTCCAAGCGCTGCGTCGTACTTCCAGACGTCACGTGATCCTATCGAGCGGGAGAAGGGATTCGAACC
>JALZOJ010000064.1 GCA_030857175.1 Myxococcota bacterium
GTGCGCGGCGCGGCGTTCGGCGACCAGTCATCGGCGACGACGGTCATGTGGCCACCGCTCGCGAGCAGGGCAGGGCTGCGCGCCGCGGGACTGCCGAGGGGCTGCCACGGCGAGACCGCTCGCGCGGCGTCGTCGTAGATCGCGCGGAACACGCCGCCGCCGAACACGAGATCCTTCGCGATCACGGCGAGCATGCGACGCGACGTCTGATCGAATGCGAGCGAGAGATCTCCGAACCAGCCGGTGTAGAGCGTGACCGGCGCGCCGACGGCACCAGTCGCGAGATCGAGCGTCGTGTACATCGCGGTGCAGCTGCGCTTCGCGAACAAGCCGCCGCAGCGCGCGTTGTCGCAGTCGAGCCACGCGACACCGACGCGATCGCCGCCGAGCGCGACGACCTCGACCTGATCGACCGAGTGATCGAACGAGGCCGGGAACACCGTCGCGACGGGCTGCGACGGCGTGAGGGCACCGGTCGCGAGATCGAGGACCGACGCGGAGACGAGCGAGCGCTCGCAGAGCGCGGGGCACTCCGAGGGATCGAGGCCGACGCAGTCGGGACAGAACGCGCCGTCCGTGCGGTCGACACGCGCGAGCACGATCCGTCGCTCGTCGACCGCGGCGAGGTCCATCGACATCACGCCGTCTGGCGGGAGCGAGGCGACGACACGTGTCGTGATAGTCGCCCCACCACCAGCGGCGTCGACGGCATTGTCACCGCAAGCACCGAGGGCGAGAATCACCGCGAGCACGAACGCGACGCGCATCATGCGCGGGACGCTACTACGTCACGAGCCTGGCCACGGCGGCAAAGTGCGCGGCACAGCCTAGGATGATCACCAGGTGAAACACCTCGTGATAGCCGAACGTGTCGGGCCACGGATCCGGCCAGCGCGTGAGGTAGATGAACGCACCGGCAGTGAAGATGCCTCCGCCGGTCGCCACGAGCGCGAACGTCGTCGGGTCCATCGATGCGCGCAGCTCGGGGATGTAGCCGATCGCGACCCAGCCAGCCGCGACGAAACACGCGGACGTGATCACGCGCGGCGCGTGCGGCCACAAGACCGCGCGCAACACGCCGAGGCCGCAGGCAAACCACGAGAGCAACAGCAGCCGCGTGCCGAGCTCGCCCCCCAGCCCGAGCACGGAGAACGGCGTGTACGTGCCGGCGATGCAGAGAAAGATCGCCGCGTGATCGGCGCGCCGCAGATGGCTATAGAGCGGCGCGGGCCAGTCCGCGCGGTGCAAGGTCGCGCTGACGCCGAACATCGTCGCGAGCAGCACGGCGTAGACGACGACCGCGAGCCGCGCGGTCGGATCGCGCGCGAGCACGACGAGGACCGCGCCCGCGACCAGCGCCGCGTAACACGCGAAGCGATGCGAGACGCCGCGGTAACGAGGACGTGCGCGAGAGCGATCGTTCACACCCCAGCGTGCACGGTTCGACGCGTTCGGTGCTGTGATCGTTTCGTCATGATTCCGCCGCGCTACGCGAAATTCCGCGACGAGGTGCGCGAGAGACGCACTCACGGACATGAGATGGACATGTTTGCTTGTACTGGGCGCGTGCGGCGGCGGTGGCGGCGGCAACGACGGAGTCATGATGCCGGATGCGCCGCCCCCGAGCGTCACGCTCAAGAACCTCACGGCGACGCTCACCGGTGACAACGTTCGCTGCGCGACGAACGGCTCCGGCGCCGAGGTCGCGTGCCCCGAATACGTGTTCCGCTTCGTGCTGCGCAACGACGGGATGAAGGACATCGCGATCGTCGATCACCTGCGCCTCGGGTTCGGCAGCGAGGAGCTGTTCAACGAGACGGCCGGCATCTGCACGACCGCGCCGTGGGCCGTCGCCGCGGGCACCGAGTCGGCGCTGATCACGATCCGGTTCTCGTACACCCGGCAGAGCTCGACCGACGGCGACTTCCGGCCGCGCTTCTACTACGACTGCGGGACCGCGCGCACGCGCAGCTATTCACCGGGCCGCTATCACTTTGGCCAGGTGTTGCCGTCGCTGCCGATCTCCGGCGTCGTGAACCTCAAGGTCGAGGGCATTCACGCGGACGGCGCGAAGTTCATCGCGATCGCGCCGACGGTGCTGACGATCTAGTTGCAGGCGCGCGGGCCGCCGGTGCAGCTGCCCGTGCCCGCGAGGTCGTTGCAGTACTCGAAGCAACCGAGGCGGCGATAGCCACCGTTGCCGTCGATCCAGCCGACGGAGAGCTTCTCGCCGTCGCGCGGCAGCACGGGATTGACGACGCCCTCAGCGTTGAACAGCTCCGGTGCGAACGTGGCGTCGAACGCGCCGAAGCCGTTGCCCACGGCGCCCGGCAGCTCGGCGCGAACCGTGTGCGTCGCGATCTCGCGGTTGTGCGTCACGGAGCGCAGCGACATCTCGGCGACGCCCTCGAAGAATCCGACGACGCCACCGATCTGCACGCTCACGAGATCGCCGAGGAGGATCGCGTCGGTGCGCGCGAAGGCGGTGGCGGTCGGCGCGAAGCGCGTGAGCACGCCGCTGTCGAGCACCGCGCCGCCGGCCTTGCGCACGACGAGCTGGATGTCGTCGCCCGCTTTCACGCTCGCGGGGAGGATCGCGTTGACCTGGTTGCCCGAGGCGACGCTGGTCGCGACCTTGACGGCGTTCCACGACTGGCCGGGCGGCGAGACCCAGAGCTCGAGCTCGACGTCGAAGTTGCGGGTCGCGAGCACGGCGCCGAGGTTCGCCTGGAGCAGGCGATTGGTCTGCATCGCGACGAGCGCGCCGGCCTTGGGCGACGCGAGGATGTCGACCTTGGCATTGCACGCGGTGTTTGCGCAGCGCGCGGTCACGTCGTAGAACGTCTCGCGTGCGAGGTTGTACGAGCCGACGACGATGAGGTGCTCGCCCGACAGCTTCGTCGCGACGCGTGCCTTCGCGATGGACTTGCGACTCGCGTAGCCGTCGGCCGCGAGGACCGGGCGCACGCCGTTCTTGATCGGGCCGAGCACCGCGAAGCGGACGTCGTAGCCTTCGGCCGCGGCGACCTCGACGTCGAACGTGACGGGCGCCGATGTCGCACCGGCGATCCACACGGGATGAACGCGGCGACCACCTTGCTGTGCGCCATCGAACGCGCGCGCACCGACATGGAGCGTTGGCGCCACATCCCAGGTTGCGGGCCCGTCGGCCTTGTCGACCTGTTCGGCCTCGCTCGATGCGAGATCGAGGTCGGCCTCCATGTCGTTGGCGTCGGTGCAGGAAGCGGTGAAAGCGAGAAGGAGCATTAGGCGATTTGTCATGACGATTTAATTTCGGTTAAGGCGCACTCCATAGAACGAGCGCGCGCAGATCGCGAGAGCAATCTGCGGTCCATTGATCGATTCCTCGTCGAGGAATCTTCATCCGCTGGCTACTCGTGTTGCCGTTGCAAACCCGCGTTTGCAGGCCTGCGCGTGAAGTGCACAGCTCAGATCTTGCTGCGTTCGATCTTCACCATCGCATCGGCCGCGAGGGGGCGGCGCGCGGAGAGCTCCTCGCGCAGCTCGCGCCAGCCGTTCTGCATCAGCGACGGAAATGCATCGACCGCCTCCGCGAGCAGGCGCGCGGAAAACGTGCCGGGCTCCTTGTCGAGCGCCGCGACAAACTGCCAGAGCTGCGACCACGCGGCGCGCGCCGGCGGCGGCAGCGTCTCGTAGGAGGTCTCCATCACGTAGACCGCGTCGACGAGCGTGACCGTGTCGCCGTACTTCGCGAGCGGCATGTAGATCCGAAGGCCGCGACCTTGCGCGAGCTCCTGCGTCGGCCACGGCCAGGTCTCGGCGCGCACGAACCGCACGTTCGGCAGATCGGGCGGGTCGTAGTACGAGCCGTGCGCGACCTCGATCGCCTCGAGCGCGGGCATGTCGCGGATCGCCGCGATCAGGTCCTCGCGATCGGCGCCGTTGCGCAGCTGCGGGATCTTCACGTGCGTGACGTGTGCGCGCGCATCGATCGTCCGCAGGAGCTCGTAGGCCGCGTCGATGTTCGCGATGCCGTGGTGGGCGAGATCGAGCCGGCGCAGCGAGGGGAACGAAACCTTGGGCAGCGCGGCCGCGGCGGCCTCGGGTGGCTCTTCGACGTATTCGCCGTCGTACTCGTCGTACGCCATCGCCTGCGCGACCACGACATCGAGCTCCGCGACATCCTCGAACGACGCGCCTTCGCCGAGCGCGACGTAGACGTCGCGGCTCTGGATCACGAGCCGCTTGATCGACGGATGCGAAAACGGCGCGAACACCGGCTGCGATCGCAGCTCGAGCGTCTCGAGCCGCGGCATCGCGCGGAACGCTTCGCTCGCGACGTTCGCCGCGATCGTCGTCGGCTGGTAGACCGCGCCGATCGTGAAGCGCGCCAGCCACACGTGCTCGCGGCGCGCGACCACCGTGAGCGCCTCCTCGAGCGCGGACGCATCGCCGCGCATCGTGAGCCCGCGGACGTAGGGGCCGGCCGGGCTCGCGAGCAGCTGCTCGAGGCGCGCGAGCGCGTTCGCCTCGCGGCTGTCGAACACGAGGTCATCGACGAACCCGAACTGCAGCGAATCGCCGGCCCACGAGGCGTGCACGTTGTCGACCGGCACGAGCGCACCGAGCCACGCGTAGAGCAGGGACGTGCGGCGCTTGGACAGCTCCATGTTGTTGCCGTGTGCCTCGATCTGCAGATCGAGCGCGATCAGCTCACCACGCGGGTCACCCTCGGCCTGGAGGTGATCCGCATACACGGCGAGCGTGTCGCGGTCCCACTGGGCCGCGAGCGCTGCCTCCAGCGTTTCCCGCGTTTCCACGGTCAGGATGTTACGTGCTACCTATCGCAGAGGCCATGAGGCTCGCGCACTGCTCGGATTTGCATCTGCTCTCGCACGACGGCGCGCGATGGCTCGATCTCGCTAACAAGCGCTGGATCGGCGCGATGAATCTGCTCTCGAGCCGGAGTCGCCACTATCACGTGGCCGCGTTCGAGGACATGGTCGAGGACTTGAACGCCCAGGGCGTCGACCACGTGCTCTGCACCGGCGACGTCACGAACCTCGCGCTCCGCCGCGAGTTCGAGTTCGCGCGGCAAAAGTTCGACAAGCTCGCGCTCGGCCCGAACGACGTCACGGTGATTCCCGGCAATCACGACGCGTACGTCGCCGAGGGCGTGCCGCTGTTTTCCGAAATGTTTGGCACGTACGCCACGTCGGATCCGGGATGGGAGTGGGAAGAAGATCATCGCCACTCGGCCGACGATATTCTCCACTGGCCGATCGTTCGCGTGCGCGGCGACCTCGCGATCATCGGGCTCTCGACGTCGCGCTCGACCCCGTGGTTCACCGCGTACGGCAGCTTGGGGCAAGGACAGCTCAGCCGCTTGAAGCACGTCCTTTTGGACCCACGTTTGGCCGGCAAGGTGCGTGTCGTCGCGATTCATCATCCTCCCGCCGGCGTCCGCGCGCGCTCGAAGATCCGCGGCCTGCGCGATCACCTCGGCTTTGCCCATGTGATCGCCGAGTGCGGCGCCGAACTGATCGTTCACGGCCACGAGCACATCTGTCTGGTGGAGACGCTCGCGGGCCCCGAAGGCCAGCACATCTCGGTACGCGGTATCTCGTCGGGCACGTACTGGCACAACAAGGTCGATCGACTCGCGCGCTACCGGATCTACGACATCAACGGGGGTCGGATCGTCGGGGATCACGTGCGCATCTGGAATCGGGAGGCGCGTATCTTCGCGCCGCAGGGCAACAACCAAGGAGAAGCGATCGATGGGAGAGAAGACCCCGGACGCAGCGCAACTCGAGGCGGATGACAAGCAGTACGTGATGCGTCCCTGGACGCATCCCGCCGGCGAGCCGGTGATCGTCGCGAAGGCGAAGGGCTGCGTCATCACCGACATCCACGGCAAGGACTTCCTCGACCTCACGGCCGGGTACTTCGTCAACGCCGCGGGTCACTGCCACCCCAAGATCGCCGAAGCCGCGACGAAGCAGCTGAGCGAGGTCCTCCAGGTCTCGGGCAAACACGGCTCGATTCCGATGGTGCACCTCGCGAAGAAGCTGAAGCAGCTCGCGCCGAAGTCCGTCGACAAGTCGTTCTTCTCGACGGGCGGCAGCGAGGCGAACGAGTTCGCGCTCAAGGCCGCGCGTCAGTACACCAAGAAGACAGACATCGCGTACCTGACGAACGGCTATCACGGCCTCTCGCTCGGCGCGCTCGAGGTCACCGCGAGCGACAAGTATCGCGAGTCCGCGGGCAAACCGATGGGCTCCGAGAACTACGCGATCCCCACGGCGTATTGCTATCGCTGCCACTGCGGTGGCCCCGACAAGTGCGCGGCGCAGTGCCTCGACGGCGTGGAGGCGCAGTTCGATGCGCGCCCGAACACCGCCGCGATCATCGCCGAGCCGATCCAGGCCGTCGGTGGCCTTGCACCGCCGCAGAAGTGGTGGGATCGCCTCGACCGCATTCGCAAGGCGCGCGGAATTCTGCTCATCGCCGACGAGGTGCAGACCGGCCTCGGCCGCACCGGCAAGATGTTCGCCGTCGAGCACTATGGCCTCGAGCCCGAGATCATGACCGGCGGCAAGGGCCTCTCCGGTGGCGTCGGCTCGCTCGCCGTGATGATGGCGTCGAACGCGATTACCAACGTCTTTTTCGGCGGCACCACGCCGACGTCGGGCGGCAATGCCGTGTCCGCGGCGGCCGGCCTCGCGCTGATCGGGGTCCTCGAGAGCGAAGGCCTCGTCGAGAACGCGGCCAAGATGGGGCGCTACTTCACCGAGGCAGCCTGGGCACTGAACGATCCCTGGATCGGCGATGTTCGATTCACCGGCCTGCTCGGCGGCATCGAGCTCGTCAAGAATCGGGAGACCAAGGACATCCTCGGCAAGGCGGAAATGGCGAAGGTCAAAGACGACCTTCACATGCAGGGAATGCTGATCACCGTCTCCGGCATGCACGGCAACGTGCTGCGACTTCAGCCCCCGCTGAGCATCACCTCAGCACAGCTCGACCAGTTCATTGCCGCGCTGCGCAAGACCCTGACCACCGTCCGGGGCGGTTAGTCGTTCGTAGTACCCGTTGAGGGTACCGGTTGAAGGGATTTTAGGCCGAGAGCTAGATAGAGTCGCACCCGCGCATGCCGAATTTGTTCGCCTTCCGCACCCAACTCGACCGGATGCTGCATCCGCTGGTCGCGGGTCTCGCGAGGCTGCCGATCCACGCGAACGCGTGGACGCTGATCGGTGCTGCGATCGGGCTCGTCGGCGGCGTTGTCCTCTACTACGGCAAGTGGTGGCCGGGCCTCGTGCTGTTGCTGTTCCGCGGCCTCATCGATCACATCGACGGGTTCAAGGCCCGCAACTTCAACCAGCGGTCGACGTTCGGCGCTGTCATGGACGACGTCTGCGATCGCTGGGTGCTCGGCATCATGTACGCGGGCGGCTGTCTCAACCTCTCGTACGACTATCCGCACACGCTGATCGTCCTCGGCTTCGGCATCACGGGCTCGCTGACGAACGTCATCATCAAGCTCTCGATCTACGCCGAGAGCCAGCAGGACATCTGGCGCAAGCAGGGCAAGATCGGTCACCCGGTCGATGTCGTCGGGCTGTTCGGCTCGGCGGAGTTCATCATCTATTACGGCTTCGGCGTGTTGTTCACGGCGCTGCTCCATGACCCGCGCCCGTTGCTCGCAGGCATCTGGGCGGTCGCGATCATGAGCCACGTGTCGCTCCTGCAGCGCGTGCGGTTTGCGTGGAAGCGCTACCGGTTCGTCGATCCGGGTCTGCGGACCACCGACGAACCCGACGCAAAGGCGAGCTAGTGGCAACCACGACATCTGCAGCCCCACCCGCGGCCGCGCGCGTTGTCTCGCCGTGGAATCCGGCGAACGCCGTCACCGCGTCGCGGTTTCTGACGCTGCCGCCGTTCGTGTGGGCGGTCGCGAACGGCTACCACCAGTGGGCGACCCTCTTCATCGTCATCTGCGGCGTGCTCGACAAGGTCGACGGCCTCGTCGCCAAGCTCTTCGATTGCCGCAGCGTGTTCGGAGAGCTGTTCGACGCGATCACCGACGGCATCTGCTACGGCTTCGCGTTGATCGTCGTCGCGTACTACGGCTGGGCGCCCGTGATTCCGGTCGTGCTGATCCTGGTGATGGGCGTGCTCAACGTGGTGCTGCGGTTCGTCTACGGCTGGCGGGCGGGGCGGGCCACCAACTACAAGTCCTACGCGATGGAGCGCATCGTCGCGTACACGGCCTACCTGATCGGATTCGCGACGGGTGGGATGTTGGTCGACTTCTTCTACTGGATGTTCGTGCCGATGCAGGCCGTGATCATCCTCTACGACGGCAAACGCATGCTGCTCGATCCCATCCCCGAGGAGGTGCCCAAGTGAACGAGCTGATGTCACCGATCGCGTTCAAGTGGTCCCTCACGCTCATCACGGGCATCGTCGCGGGCACGTGGTTCCTCTACGACGCGCTCAAGCTCTGGCGGCTGCGCAGCGCGGACAAGACAGACCCGACCGTGCGCGACAAGATCTTCGGTTACTCCATGGGTGTCTTGATCGGTGGCACCGGTGTCTTTGGCTGCCTGCGCTTTCACGACGTGATGTAGTGCTACTTCAGCGGCAGTCGCTGGCCGTGCGCGAGGACGCGAACGTGTTCCGTTTTGCCGCGCTGCTCGGCGATCAGCTCGAGGCGCTTTCGCGGCATGCTCGCGGGACCCAACCTGAGATTCACGGTGCCCCAGTGCACGGGCACGAGCGCCTTCGCGCCGAGCCGTTCGAAGATGTCGAGCGCCGCATCGGGATCGATGTGCACGCCGCGATCGTGGCGGTCCCGGCGCCAGCGGTAGTACCAGACGGGCAACATGCCGCCGATCGGCAGGAGCGCGGCGTCGATCGCGTGCTTCTTGCCGATATCGTCGAACACGGCGTGGTCGGAGAAGTCGACGTCGCCCGCGTGATGCAGCGCGGAGCCGTCCGCCGCGACTACGTAACCGAGCGCCTCGGGGTTCCCTCCCTTTCGCCAGCGGCCGAAATCGTGGCGTGTGGGCACAGCGGTGATCTCGAGTCCATTGATCTCCAGCTGGTCGCCGGCGGAGAGCTCCGTGAGGTGGGCGAATCCGAGGTCGGCAACGATGTGCTTTGCCCCCTTCGGAACGACCAGATGCGTGTCACGATCGACCGCCTTGAGGCTCCAGCGGTTCAAATGGTCCACGTGACTGTGCGTGACGAGCACGGCGTCGACCTTGCCTGCCGCGCGTGTGCGCGAGCGGAACAGCGGATCGAAGAGCACGCGGCCACGCCCGAGCTCCGCCACGGCGGTCGCGTGACCGAGCCAGGTTACCGACGGACCGCCGGCCGGAAGCGCCTGGGCCTTGTCCCTAGCAGCGGAGGCCACGGGCCTGATATAGCACGGGGGCCCTCGTGCTGATGTTCCTGCTGATCGGCGTCGCTGCGGGTGCGCTCACAGGCGTACCCATCGGGCCGGTCAACGTGGCGGTGATCGATGCCGCGTATCGCCACACGATGCGGCGTGCGATCGCGGTCGCTCTCGGCGGTTCGCTCGCGGACGGTCTCTACGCGGCGCTGGGTATGCTCGGTGTTACCCCGATCCTCGAGCGCTATCCGTCGATCCCGCCGATCCTCTACGCCATCAGCGGCGTCATCCTCCTCGTCTACGGCTTCTTCACGGCGCGCAGTCAGCCGGTCGCGCCGGCCACGGACGGGACGGGCTCGCACGCGCAGATCGCGGACCCGAGGAAAGAATTCAAAGAAGGCTTCATCGTCGGCCTCCTGCTCATCATCTTGAACCCCGCGGCGATCGTCACGTGGATCGTGATCATGGGAACGATCATTCCGCAGGCAACGTTCTGGGGCGGCATCGCGTGCGCCGTCGGCGTGACGATCGGCAGCTTCGGGTGGTTCGCGCTCGTCGCGTATCTGACCCAGAAGGGCAAGAGCGTGCTCGGCGAGAAGGCCGCGTGGATCCCGCGGCTCGTCGGCGTCGCGCTGATGGTCTATTCGGTCTACCTGCTCTTCAAAGCGGTCAAATTCTTCGTGGCGTGAGCGATGGGCGCGCGGACCGACTTCGTCAAGGCGATGGTGCTCGGTGTGATCGTCGGCGTCGCGATCACGACCGCGTTCTTCCAGCTGCGCACGACGACGTGCCCGCCGATCCCCGAGCCGCCCGCACCATCGCCCGTGCGCGAGCACGTGCACATCGAACCGGTGCCCGAGCTGCCGGTGGATGCCGCCGTCGTCGCGGTCGAGAACCCGCGGCGACAGTCGCTCGTGGACAAGCTCGCGAAGGTCGGTGTCTCGGTCGCGGAGGTCCAGCTCACGTGTACCAACACATGTTGCGAGCTCACGCTCGAGGACATCGCGTACGACGAACACGCACCCGACATCAAAACGGCCTTCGAGATCACGGCTGGCACGCCGTGGCAATCCCGTAAGATCGGGACGCTCCGGGTCATCGAGAGGTGCTGGTAACGACCCCGTTTCGCGCTATTCATGAACATCTTGGGTGGTGGCTGCGTCCACGATCTGAAAGGCAACCGATGAAGCTCCTCTCCGTCGCCGCCGTCCTTGCTCTCGCGGGCACGGCCTCTGCCGACACCAAGTCGTGGACCGCCGTGAAGGGCATGTTGCCCGACAACGTGAACGTGATCGTGGGCGCGAACCTGTCCACGCTGCGCGGCACGTCGCTCTACGGGGCCGTGATGCCCACCCTCCTCGCGAAGGGACCCGACGCGAAGAAGGCGATCGACCTCGCGAAGACCGCGTGCGCGATCGATCTGCACGCCGCGATCGTGGACGCCACGTTCGCGATGGGCGATGACGAGCGCGGCATCGTCGTGCTCACGCTCGACAAGTCGATCGATCAGAAGCGCGTGATCGACTGCGCGACCAAGCTCATCGCGCAGCAAGCCGCCGCAACGACGCCGACCGCAACGGTCGACGTAGAAGCGAAGGGCGGCGGCCTCAAGGGCGGCACGAAGAAGCAGCCACCGCCCACCGCCAAGCAGCCCGACGCTCCCAAGGCACCACCGCCACCACCGCCGCCGGCGCCGAAGCTCGTCACGAAGACCACCGGCAAGGTCGTCGAGTACGGCCTCGATACCGACGCAAAGCGCCTCTACGTCGCGTGGCTCGCCGCCGACATCGTCGCGATCGCGACCGACCCCGACGACAAGCCGCTCCTCGACAAGATGCTCGCCGGCAAGGGCACCAAGGGCACCATCAACACGTTCCTCGCGAAGGCGAGCCCGAACGCCGCAGTCTGGCTCGCGACCACGAAGGCGCAGCCAGTTCCGACGGGCGGCACCATGAAGGGCGCATTCGGCACCGTCGATGCGACCAAGGGCAACGTCAACGTCGACATGTCGATCGTGATGTCCTCCGCGAAGGATGCGAAGGGCTTCGTCGATCAATCGCTCGCACTGATCGCGAGCGCGAAGGGCTCGGTCCCGCCGCAGTTCCAGAAGCTCGTCGACGCGCTCAAGCTCACGGCCTCTGCGGAGAGCGCGAACATGAAGCTCTCGGCCACCGAGAAAGAACTCGTCAGTGTCATCACGCTCGCGTTGATGAACCTCTGACCGCCGGTTCGTCGCGCCGATTCGTCGTGCGTGCCCCGTGCGCGTTCCGCCCGTGCGTGCTCCGTGCGTGTCCCGGATTTGGGTCACAGAGCCGCAGAGCCGCAGAGAAGAGATCTTTCGGGCGCGCGCTCCGCACGCATGCGCCCTCGTCAAGACCACCCACGTTCGCGTGGCACGATCACTCGAGTTCCGTGCGTGTCCGACCGTATCCCGTGCGTGTCCCGGATTTGGGTCACAGAGCCGCAGAGCCGCAGAGAAGAGATTTTTAGGACGCCCTCCGCACGCATGCGCGCTCGTCGAGACCACCCACGTTCACGTGGCACGGGTCCACTCGTGCTCCGTGCGTGCGCCCGAATTCAACGCCAAGACGCCAAGACGCCAAGAACGCCAAGGAAGAAAAGAGATCTTTCGGGCGCGCGTCCTGCGCGCACACCCGCTCGTCGAGATCGCGATCTTCGCGTCGTACCGTTCGCGCGTGTTCCGTGCGTGTCGCTGGTGGTTGAAACACGAAGCCACAAAGCCACGAAGCCGGAACGAGCCGAACCTTTTCGGGCATGCACGCTCGCGCTCCGAGCGCGTGCTCCGAGCGCTCGCTCCGAACGCTCGCTCCGAACGCTCGTGCTCGCGCCGACAGCAGTGGAGGTGTGCCCTCGCGAATCGTGAATGAGAGCACCTTCGATCGACGACAACGTCCTCTGCACGATATGCGCGCGCGTCCGAATTGGTGCGACCTGTACTTTATCGATTACAGGTCGCACCGGTCGCACCAATTAGGTTCGTGCAGCGAGCGGTTCGCACGGAACACGTGCATCGACGTGCAAGCACGGCGAGCAGAGTCTCGACGAGCGTGTGTGCAAGCAGAACGCGCGCCCGAAGTTTTCTTTTCTGAACTTGGCGTTCTTGGCGTCTTGGCGTCTTGGCGTTGAATTCGGGAACACGCACGGAACACGCACGGAACACGCACGGAACACGCACGGAACACGCACGGGACACGAGCAGACCCGTGCCGCACGAGCGTGCGTGATCTCGACGAGCGAGCGTACGAGCAGCGCGCGCGTCTGAAAGATCTCTTCTCTGCGCCTCTGTGGCTCTGTGACCAAAATCTGGAGCACGCGAGGCCATGCGCGTGGCCATGGGAAGTGGCCATGCGAAGTCGCCGCGCGAAGTGCGCGACGCGAGTGAACCGCGCGAAGCGCGCCGAAATGTCTCTGCGCCTCTGCGACGAGCGCATGCGAAGTGGCCGCCCAAACCGACGACTGCGTCGACCCGCGCGCCGAGCGCGCAGCTAGTTCTCGATCGCCTCGAGCAGCTCGCCGACCGTCTCTTCGATCCGGATCGCGATCTGCCGCGGCACCGGCGAGCCGTCCTCCGCGACGAGCGCGGAGAGCTTGCGCGCGGCGCCCGCGATCTGCGCGCGCAGCTTCTCCTTTTTTTCGCGATCGGTCTGTGGAAACACGATCTCGCCGAAGCTCTTCTTGAGCACGGGCGCTTCCGCACCTTCGTCGAACGCGACGCGGTGGATGGTACGCAGCGTCTCTTCGTCTGCGTTGCCTTCCTCGGTCGCACGCTTTACGAAGTCCACCGCGGCGACGGACGGAATCGGGATGTCGAACATCTCGGTGTCACGCGCGCGCTCGATCACGCGTGGCGCGGACGTTTCGAGGAAGCGGTAGCTGCCGAGGAGCTTCGCGACCGTGGAGCCGCGCAGGTGGAGCTCCTTGCGGCAGTACGCGTCGAAGTCCGAGTAGCCCCAGCCCTCCCAAAGGCGTTTGTCGGAGACCCGCGTCAGCGCTTCGGCCAGCTCGAGCCACGTGCGCTTGAAGGCGCGGGCCTTCTGGAGTGTGTCTGCCCGCACGGGATCATCCGCAACGGCCAGCATCGTGTCTTCCATCTTGCGGTCGGTCTTGGTGAGGATCTTGGCGCCCATCGAGAAGGGCAAGCTACGGGATGGGTCTGACGCGCACCGACGAAGGGACGGGAGCGACTCAGTTTTCCGAGGGTGGAGAACCGGATCTCACGCGGTTACAATCGGGCACGCGCCGTGCTCGAATGCCGGCCGAGTTTCGTGATGCGTGCCTTTCTGTTGATGTCGCTGCTCGTCTTGCTCGCGGGTTGTCCGCAGGGCACGACGGCTGACGCGGCTGGCGGCGACGACAACGGGAACGAGCCCGATCCCACGACGCAGGCATTCTGCATCGACGACATGGACTGCGAGCTCGCTCGGCGCACGTGTTGCGAGTGTCCGACGTTCGCGCTCGCCGCCGGCGATCCGAAGCTCGATGCATGCAGCGGCGTGATGTGTCCGCCGCCGCAGAACACGTGCTCGAAGATTCACGCCGTGTGCGAGAACAACCAGTGTGCGGTCGCGTGTGAACCGACGGTGGTGACCCGCGAGTGTGCGAACGGCTTCGCGACCGACGCGGCGGGCTGCTTGATCGATGCGTGTGCCGCTGCGACGACGCCGACCTGCACGAAGGACAACGACTGCGTCGAGACACGCGCGGATTGTTGCGGCTGCGCGCGTGGGGGCAACGACACCGCCGTGCCCGCGGCGCAGCGCGCGTCGTTCGATGCATCGCTCGGTTGCTCCGGGTCCGAGAGCTGTCCCGAGGTCGATACGTGCGTGGCAGGCGAGACGCCGCAGTGCGCGCAGGGCAAGTGCAAGCTGATCGCGGGTGGGCTGCCGGCGGACGCGTGCGGTCGGCCGGACCTGGCTTCCTGCACGAACGGGACGGTCTGCACGGTAAATGCGAACGATCCTGCAAACAAACATGGCGTCGGTGTCTGCCGCTGAACCGGCATAGCGGCGGCTGTCGCGTTATACTGACGGCCCTATGAGCGCCGACGGACCTAACGTCCGAGAAACGCCTGCTTCGTCGGCGTCGATTGCTGCCGCACCGTCGCTCGTCGGCCAAGTGCTCGACGGCCGGTACAAGATCCTCCGCAAGCTCGGTGAAGGCGGCATGGGTGAGGTCTACGCGGCCGAGCACGTGCACATCGAGAAGCGGTTCGCGATCAAGTTGCTGCGTCCCGAGATCGTGTCGAACGCGGAGGCCGTGCAGCGGTTCCGGCAGGAAGCGCGCAGCTCGTCGTCGATCGGTCACCGCAACATCATCGCGATCGAAGACTTCGGCACGATGTCCGACGGTCGCATCTACATGTGCATGGAGCTCCTCAACGGAGCTGCGCTGAACGATCTGATCCAGACGCCGCAACCGATCGAGCGCCTGCTGAACATCATGATCCAGACCGGCCACGGCCTGGCGGCGGCGCATGCGAAGGGCATCGTCCATCGCGACATGAAGCCCGAGAACGTGTTCGTCACGATCGACGCGCAGAATCAAGACGTGCCGAAGCTCCTCGACTTCGGCATCGCGAAGGTCTCCGGCAACGACGGCCAGAACAACCTGACGCGCACGGGCACGATCTTCGGGACGCCGTTCTACATGGCGCCCGAGCAAGCGCTCGGGAATCCCGTCGACGCGCGCACGGACATCTACGCGATGGGCGTGATCATGTACGAGCTGTTCGCCGGTTCGCTGCCGTTCCAGGGCGAGTCGTTCATGGGCATCCTCACGCAGCACATCACGACGGAGCCCGAGCCCGTCGCACAGCGCGCGGCGAAGGCGAATCGCCCGATGCCGCCCGGCCTCGCCGAGATCATCACGCGCTGCATGCAGAAGAATCCTGCGCAGCGCTTCTCGACGATGGACGACCTCGTGAATTCGCTCGTGCAGATCTATCGCGGCGTCGCGGGCGCCGGCATGAGCACATACATGGAAGCGTTCCCGGTGAGCGCGCGCATGCCCGCGCCGACGCCACCGCCGCTGACGGGACCGGTGAACATTCCGTACGCTCCGCCCGGCTCGGCGACGCCACATTCGGCGACTGTCGCTGCGCCGCCGGGTCACCTCGGTCAGATGCAGAGCGGCCCATCGCCGCACTATCCCGGACCGATGCCCGGACCGATGCCCGGCCCGATGCCGGGCCCGCCGGCGTCCGGACCGACGGCCGCGATCTCGTCATCTTCCTCGGGGCTCTACAATCCGAGCTCCTCGGTCGTCAACGTTCCGAAGAGGAGCAACGTCGGGCTGATCGTCGCGATCATCGTCGTGCTCGCGGTCGGTGGTGGCATCGCTGCGGTGATGCTGCTCGGCGGCAAGAAAGAGAAAGACAAGGACGGCCCGGGCTCGCAGGTCGCGAGCGCGAGTGGCGCGAGCGGCGAGAATCCGCCGCCCCAGACACCGGATGCCGCGGTCGGTGGGACCACGCCTGACAAGATCGTCGACGCCGCGGACCCGTGGTCGGGCTCGAACAAGCCGTCCGCGACACCTGACGCGGCGGAAGTGACGCCTCCGCCGCCCGACGCGGCGAGCCTCCCGCCGCCGGTGATCGATGCGGCGCCCGCACAGAAGATGGTCGCCGTGAAGCTCGTCGTCAAAGGCGGCGGCTTCTTCGACGTCTACGATGGCAACACGAAGGTCTTCGAGGGCCCGGGCGACTTTCAGATTCCCGAGGGCGAATCGAAGACGTATGTCGTGAAAGCCAAGGGGTTCAAGGACGCCAAGGTCACCCTCGACGGCAAGAAGAAGAAACTCGAGATCAAGATGGCCCGCGAGGGCGGCGGCACGACCCCGGGCTCCGGGACGCGCCCGCCAGACCCGCCCAAGCTCGACTGCTCCGTCCGCATGGTCGACCCCACCAATGCGGCCTGCAAGCGGCAGTACTGTGACAAGCACCCGGACGATTTCGGCAAGTGCGGGCTCCAGTAAGGTAAGGGGTGCCGTCGGTCACCGACTGTGGCATCGATCTTGAGACAGACTCTCCGAAGCCTCGCAAAGGACTGACCCATGCGCACGCAAACCCCAGTGATCCGCTACGTCGTCTTGTTGCTCGCGCTGGTTTTCTCCACAGCGACTGTGGCCGCTGATTCACGGTCCGAGGCGAAGGCCCGCTACCAGGCAGGCGTGAAGCTCTACAGCGGCGGCGACTACAAGGGCGCCATCAAGGAGTTCTCGGCCGCGCAGGAGCTCGCGCCGGCCGACCTCAACAACTACAACCTCGCGCTCTGCTACGACAAGCTCGGCGACCCGGAGCCCGCGATCCAGTACTACCGCGCGTTCCTCGACAAGCAGCCGGGCAGCGACAAGAAGGGCGAGATCGAGGCGAGCATCTCGCGCCTCGAGAACGCGGCGAAGTCCGCGGCGACAAAGCGCGCGGCGAAGGAAAAAGACGAAGAAGCGAAGCGCCTCGCGGAGCAGAAGAAAGCCGACGAGGAAGCACGCAAGGCCGACGAAGCGCGCCGGGCCGACGAGGCGAAGCGCAAGCCCGACGAGCTTCGCAAGGACCCCGAGGGTCCATCAGGCCCGGTCGGCGTTGGCTCGACGGGCACGCCCGGTGGCACCGGCACGGTCTCGACGGGTGACGCGCAGCTCGATCGCGTGCAGCGCATCGACGTCAGTCAGATCCGCGATCAGCGCGTCGGTGGCGCGACGTCGGGCATGCCCGCGCAGCCTCCGAGCGCGCCGGGCACCGCAGCGGCGGGCGGCAACGCGGCGGCGAACATCGACATCAATGCGCAGGGCGGGCGCGCGCCGGCAACGGCGGGTGCGCCGGTCGCGAACACCACCAACAACCCGACCGCGGCGCAGCCGGGTCAGGCCGATCCGAGCGACAAGCCGAAGGCGAAGCCGGTCTACAAGAAGTGGTGGTTCTGGGCCGTCATCGCGGTGAGCGCGTACGTGGTCATCTCGATCGCGAGCGAGGACTCGGACAACGACAGGGCCTCGCGCGTGATGCCGATGACCGGTGCGAATTCGAATTCGCCGGCCGCGGGTGCGGGTGGCATGACGCTGATGCGCTGGTGAGTTAACGTGGCGCGGTGAGCGTCACAGAAGCCCAGCTCGTCGCCGCGACGAACCGCCTGCGTGGTCATCCACTCGAGTATGGTGCGTGGCTCGAGGTCGCCGCGGCGCTCGTCGTCCTCGGCACCGAGGAAGACAAGGAGCTCGCATTCGCGACGATCGGCGAGGGCGCGCGGATCGGCGGGCAGGTCGCGCTCGCGATCGCGTGCGGTCGTCACCTCGCCGAGACCGGCAGCGTCCGCGGGCCCGAGCTCGTCGACGCCGTCGTCGAGATGTACGCCGAGCAGAAGAAGAAGAAGCGCGCAGGGACGTCGCCGGTCGTGCGCGGCGAAGCGCCGAGCGCATCGTCGAGTGCGGGCGCACCGATGGTTCCCGAGGGCACGGGCTCGCCGCTCGAGGAAGCGCGCGCGCTGGTGCAGAAGCTCGGCGCGTGGCTCACGGGGCGCAAGGTCGACAAGGTGCCCGCAGCGCCGCTGCTCTCGGCGTTATCGAAGCCGGGCGCGCGTGCGCTCGTCGGTGTGATGTCGGCGCGCGCGGCGCCGGCGGGCACCGTGATCATCGATATCGGCGAGCCCGCGACGGCGCTCTACTGGATCGCGCACGGCACGGTCACGGTCTCGCGCGCCGACGGCAGCGAGCTCGGAGAGCTGCACTCCGGCGCATTCTTCGGCGAGATCGCGCTCGTCAGCGCCTCGAAGCGAATGGCGCGCGTCACGGCACGCGACGACGTCTGGGTCCTCGAGATTCCCGCGCGCGCGATCGAGAACGCCGCGCAGAAACATCCGCAGCTCGCCGAGGTCCTCGCCGTCCACGCGCGGCAGCGCCTGCTCGCGAACCTCGTCCGTACGAGCGAGCTGTTTCGCGCGCTCGACGAGGACGACCGCGACGCACTGCTCGCGAAGCTCTCGACCGAGATGGTCCCCGCGGGCACGACGTTCATCCACGAGGGCCAGACGAACGAGCACCTGTGGGTCGTGGTCTCCGGCCGCTGCGAGGTGAAGAGCGCCGGCGCCCCGATCACGGAGCTCGGCCCGGGGGCCGCCGTCGGTGAAATCTCGCTCGTCAGCGGCGCCGCCGCGGTCGCGGATGTCACCGCGGTCGAGTCCGCCGTCCTCCTGCGCCTCTCGAAGAAGGACTTCGAGGTCGTCGCGAAGAAGCATCCGGCCCTCCTGGCGGAGGTCGAGAAGCTCGTCGTGGCCCGCGAGACGGCAAACCGCGCCCTGTTCCAAGACGCGTCCGATCTGATCGTATAAAGATCGCGCCATGCGGTTCGTCGTCGTCGCGCTCGTGCTCGCAGCCTGTGTCGACACCGGCCCAGGCCCGGCGCCGCGCGTCGATGCGAAGTACGCGCGCGCGCATCTCCTGAAGGCAGTCCCGGCCGATCTCGAAAAGCTCGACGTCGCCGTCGGCGACAGGGCGATCTATCTCGGCAACAAGATCGATCGCACGCGTCTCGCGCCCGGGCAGTCGCTCGTCATCAAGCACTACTGGAAGGTCTTGAAGCCCGTCGGCAAGGGTTGGCGTCCGTTCGCGCTCGTGCGCGGCCCGCCCGGTAGCGCGGACTTCATGAACCTCGAGCTCACCGACATGCAGATCGCTCACCCGCTCGAGAAGTGGAAGGCGGGCGAGATCATCGAGGACGAGCAGCAGATCACGATCCGTCCCGACTGGCAGTCGCCGTACGCGTTCGTCTACGTCGGCCTGATCGAGGTCGGCCGCCACACCACGCTCGATCGCATGGCTGTCACCGGCGCGCGCACGCAAGATCGCGCGATCGTCGCCGCGAAGCTCGAGGTCGATCTCTCACGCGCGCCGCCGCCGGTCGGCACGATTCACATCCCGCGCGCGTCGGGCCCGGTCACGATCGACGGCATGCAGATCGACCAGCCGTGGGTCACCGCGATCACCTCGCCGGAGTTCGTGACCGCCGATGGCTCGCCCGACCCGAGCGGCAAGGCGACAGCGAAGCTGCTCTGGGATGACCAGTACCTCTACGTCTTCATGAACATCATCGATACCGACATCGGCAGTCCGTACAAGAACCACGACGACTCGCTGTGGAAGGCCGACGCCATCGAGATGTTCATCGACGCCGACGGCAATCGCGCCGGCTACATCGAGGTGCAGGTCAACCCGCACAACACGCAGTTCGACTCGTTCTTCGCCGGACCACGCGGCTCGCAAGGCGATGTGCCGTGGCAGAGCAACATGGTCACGGCCGTGAAGGTTCGCGGCACGCCCGATCCCGGCGACACCGACGTGGGCTGGGACGTCGAGATCGGAATCCCGTGGACTGCGGTGCGCGGCCGCGACGACAAGATGGCGGTCCAGCTGCCACCGCGGCTCGGCGATCGTTGGAAGATCAACATCGTTCGCGTCGACGTGAAGAGCGGCAGCGATCGTCAGTCCGCGTCGTCCTGGAATCGCATCGGCTACGGTGACTGGCACGGGCTCGACAAGATGTTGACCGCGGTGTTCGCCGATCCGACCGGATCGATCGTGCCGCCGCCGGAGAGTCCGAATCCGCCGCCGCCGGGCCTCGCGCCAGGGCAACAGGGCAGTGGTTCTGGGTCGAACTCGCCGGCGCCGCCAAACTAGCGTTGCGACAAACGCTGGGGCCGTTCACGAGCGGTACCGATCTCGAACCGCCGTGTTACGTTTTGGGGAATGCGACGCCTCGTCGGCCCCGCGATCCTCGTCGTGATCATCGCGGCTTGTTCCGGTCGCGGCCCGCAAGCGGTCGGCGGCACGCAGCCGAGCTGGCGCGGTACCGCGAATGGCGGCGCGGCGAGTGGCAGCGGCGGAAACGTCGCGCTGGCCAAGCCCGTGACGTTCGCACCGTCAGGGCAACCGGCCGCGCGCTACAACGAGCCGCTGCAGGCGCCGCCGAGGAGCGCGCTCGGCGATGCGGTGTACGCGGCCGTGAAGGAAGAAGCAGTGAAGGCGGGCACGCAGGTGCCGCTCGCGGATGCGCGGCTGTTCCGCGCGTGCGCGGAGCTGTCCGAGATCGTGCCGGAGGAAGGCATCATCGCGTACAGCCTCGTCGAGTTCGCGCTGCAGCGGAACGGCATCATCGAGCCGTCGCCGCACCTGCTCGTCGTGTGGGGCGACATCGACTCGCCCGAAGCGATCGTCAAGCAGCTGCGGCCGCGGCTCGCGGAGATCCTCGTCGACGGCGCGACCGCGCGTGTCGGCATCGGCGCCGCGAAGCGCATGAACGACGGCACCGGCGCGATCGTGTTCGCGCTGCAGGCGTCGGGCGTCACGACATCACCGGTGCCGCGTCAGGTGAAGGCCGGCGGCAGCTTCACGCTCGATGCCGTCGTCGACGCACGCTATCGCAGCCCTGAGGTCTTCATCACGCGCGACAACGGCTCGACCGAACGGCTCGATCTCAAGCTTGGCACCTCGAACGGCTTCAAGACGCTCGTCGACTGTGGCAAGAGCATCGGCAAGCAGCAGGTCGAGATCACTGCGAGCGATCAGCAAGGCTCGACGGTGCTCGCGAACTTTCCGGTGTGGTGCGGCGCCGAGCCGCCGCTCTCGTTGACGGTGACACCGTCGTACGACGACGAGCCGGTCTCGGATCCCGTCGAGGCCGAGAAGCGCTTGCTCGCGATGGTCAACCGCGACCGCGCCACGACGGGCCTGCACGCGCTGCTCTGGGACGAGAAGGTCGCCGACGTCTCGCGCGGTCACTCGAACGAGATGCGCACGACGAAGGTCGTCGCGCATATCTCGCCAAAGACCGGCAGCGCGGCGGATCGCGTGCGCGCGGCGAAGATCAAGACGGCGCTCGTCCTCGAGAACGTCGCGCGCGCCTACGGCCTCGGTGAAGCGCACCAGGGCCTCATGAACAGCCCGGGTCACCGCGCGAACCTCACGTCGAAGACCGCGACGCACGTCGGCATCGGCGTCGTGTTCGGCGATGAGGTGTCGGGCCGCCGCGAGATCTTCATCACCCAGGTGTTCACGCGCGTGCCGCCGAAGGTCGAGCCCGCGAAGGCCGCCGAGCTCGTGCGCGCGAAGCTCGCCGCGGCGCAGCCCGTGACCTCCGCGCCCAAGCTCGTCGTGATCGCGCAGGAGTGGGCCGATCAGCTCGCGGCCGGCAAGACCCGCGAGCAGACGTATGCCGTGATGCGCCGCAAGGTCGATACGCTCGGCGGCTCGTACCTCCGGGTGTCGAGTGTGATCACGGCGGCGTCGGAGCTCGACTCGATCGACGGCAAGTCGCTCCTGGGCGAGACGCGGGTCGACGACATCGGCGTCGGGATCGCGCAGGGCCCACACCCAGAAATCGGCGACGGCGCGATCTGGATCGTCGTGTTACTCGCCCAGAAGCGTTGATCAGGCCGGCAGCAGCGACGCGAGGTCGCTCGCGAGCGAATCGCGGATGAGCGCGATCGTCTTGCCGCGCAGGCGCTCCTTGGTCGCGCGGTACGGCATCTTTCCGAAGGCGGCGAGGCGCGTCGCTTCCTCTTGCGCGCGAGAGATCACGGCATCGGGCGCGACGACCTCGTCGAGATAACCGGCACGCACGCCGGCTTCCGGATCGTAGATCTTCGCGAGCAGCGTCGCGTGGTGGATCTCTCGCTTCGAAAGGCGATCGCGTGCGAGCTCCATCGCGAGCACCGGGACGGGCAGGCCGATCGAGACCTCGTTGAGGCCGATCTTGAACGCACCCGCCGCGCCGATGCGGTAGTCGCCCGTCAGCACGACGAGCGCACCGCCCGCGACCGCGTGACCAGTGCACGCGATCACGACGGGGATCGGGGAGCCGTAGAGCGCGAGCAAGAGACCCGAGCCTGCGGTGAGCAGCTCGACCGCTTGCGCGGGGCCGCTCATCATCACGCGCAGGTCGAAGCCTGCGGAGAACCGTTCGGGCCGGCCCGCGAGCACGAGCGCGCCGGCCTCGGACTCCGCGCGCTTCAGCGACTCGAGCAGCGACTGGATCATCGGTTGCGAGAGCGCGTTCGCCTTGCCGTCGTCCATCACGACGGTGGCGACCTTGCCCTCGAGCGTATAGGTGGTTGTCACCGGGCGAGACTAGCGCGAGCCGAGTGCCGCGAGCAGCGCGATATCGATGACATCTGCGGCCGCGTAGAGCGATTCGCCGTCGATCGGCTTGGGATACGTCGGCATCTTCGCGCCGGCTTCGTCGATCACGTCCCTCGCGAGCGCCTCGAAGCTCGGCTCGCACTCCGCGATCTCCGCGACGAGCGCGATCACCGCCGCGACATCGTCGGCGGGCGAGGCCTCGACGATGTGGCCGAGCCCGGCGGCCATCACGGTCGGTGCGGCGCCGTCGTCGAGCACGACCGTGCGCGCGCTGATCGCGCCGTGCGCGCCGCCGACCTCGTGGATCGCGGCGGCCGCGCGGGCGAGCCGCTTGAGCAGGCGCACGACCTCGTAGGCGGGCAGCACTGGCCGCGCTTCGGCGAACGATGCACCGGCCGGCGCCTCGAACACGACCTGCCGCGCGTTCCAGTCGAGGCCGAGTGCGCGCTGCACGAACGGGCTCTGCGCGCGGCCGAACATCTTCGCTCGCTCGAGCGCGCGCGTCGCTTCGTCGCCGAGCTCGAAGCGCTCGATCACGACGGAGCGATCGAGCACGGTGTCGACCGCGCGGACGAGCGTCGAGATCGGCGTCTGGCCGAGCGGCGTCTCGAACTGATAGCGCGCCTTGACCTCGCCCTCCTCGGCGATCTGCGCGATCGAGTGCGGGCGGCTGTCCCGGCGCGGGCGCGGGCTGACGGTGCGCTTGACGCCGAGGTCGATCGCCTCGAGCTGGCGGCGCAGATCCGCGAGCGTCGCCGTGCGCTCGCGCGGATTCTTCACGAGCAAGGCGCCGAGGACCGCGTCCCAGCCGGGCGCGATGTTCTCCGCGAGCGTCGACGGCACGGGCGCATCCTCGCCGAGGTGCTGCGCGACGAAGTCAGGTCCGAGGAACGGCATGCGGCCGGTCACGACCTCGAACAACGTGACGCCGACGGAGTAGAGGTCCGCCGCGATCGAGATCGGCGCGCCGGTGATCTGCTCCGGGGACATGTATGCGAGCGTGCCGATCAGGCCGCCGGTCTGCGTCTGCCCGAGATCGACGAGGTGCGCGACGCCGAAGTCACCGAGCTTCGAGGTGCCGCGCGCATCGAAGAAGATGTTCGCGGGCTTGATGTCGCGGTGCACGACGCCGCGGTGATGCGCCGCTTCGAGCCCGCCGATGATGTCCATCGCCATGCGGCGGATCTGTGCAGGTGTGAGCTTCTCGCCGGCGCTGAGGCGCTGCTGGAGCGAGCCGCCCGGCAGGTACTCCATCACGAGGTAGCCGCGCTCGACGGAGACGTCGTAGACCTCGACGAGCGACGGGTGCCGCAGCGTGCTCGCGAGCCGCGCCTCGCGCACGAACCGCTCGTAGGCCGCGCCGCCGCGTGCGCCGGCCGCGAAGAACATCTTGATCGCGACCTGCCGGCCGGCGACCTCGTCCGTCGCGAGGAAGACGCGGCCCGAGGCGCCCGCGCCGAGCAGCCGATCGATGCGGTAGCGCCCGGCGATCACCTCGCGGTCGCGACCGCCGGCCTTGCGCTCGGTGGTCTGATCGCGCCACGCGCGCAGATACGAGTCGAGGTCGGCGGGCACGGTGGGATCGAGCGCGCGGAGCTCGAGCAGGGTGTCGCGCGCGCCGTCGCGCAGGCCCATCGCGGCGAGCACGGCGACGAGGTGCCGCTTCGCCTCCGCGCGGAGCTGCTCGTTCTTGCGCGAGTCTTGAAGCAGGCGCGCGGCCTCGGGATACGCGCCGCGCCGCGCGAGGATGCGCCCGAGCGCGAGCTGCAGCGGTGCGCGCTCGTGCTCGGCGGCGAGATCGAGTGCGCGCTCGAGTAAGCGACCCGCTTCGCGATCGCGCCCTTCCTTCTCGAGCAGGCGCGCCGCGTTGATCTCGTCGTGCGCGCGCGTGAAGTGATCGATCGCGCGCGCGGTGTCGCCGAGCTTCTCCGCGATGTCGGCCGCCATCGCGTGCCGCCGCATCTTCGCGAGCACGTCGAGTGACGCGCGCGCGCCGTCCTCGGTCGCCCCGAGCGTCGCGAGCAATTCCGCGATCTGCGGCGCGTCGTCGACCTCGAGCGCATAGCGCAGGGCACGTGGCAGGTCGTTCCCCGCCTTGGCGGCGAGGAGCGCGCTCTTGAAGTCCCACAGCTTCTCGAATAGATCCGCCGCGCGCCCGTGCTCCCCGACCTCGGCAGCGCGCCGCGCAGCTTCGAGATGTTTCCCGGCTGCGAGTAACTCGTCGACGCTGGAATTGCCTGACACCGCCGGTGGATGGTACCCACAGCGAAATCCATGCACCAGCGCAGCGCTCACCGCTCTCTCCTCGTCATCGGTTCGGTCGCACTCGATGACATCGACGGTCCCTTCGGCATGCACCGGGACCTCCTGGGCGGGTCGGCATCCTTCATCGCGCGCGCGGCCGCCTACTTCACGAAGCACGTCGCCGTGGTCGCGGTGATCGGCGACGACTTCCCGATGCACCACATCGAGGAGATGACGGCGCTCGGCATCGACATCTCGGGCATCGAGAAGAAGAAGGGCGAGTCGTTCCACTGGGTCGGGAAGTACGCGCCCGACCTCGCCACCCGCGAGACGCTCGACACCCGCCTCGGCGTGTTCGCCGAGTTCCAGCCGAAGGTCACCGAGGCGCAGCGCGACGCGCAGCTCGTCCTCCTCGGCAACATCGACCCCACGCTCCAGTACGACGTCCTCGAGCAGCTTCGCCGTCCCGCGCTCGTCGCGATGGACACGATGAACCTCTGGATCAACATCAAGCGCGACGACCTCGCGAAGGTCCTCTCCAAGATCCACACGCTGATGATCAACGACGAGGAAGCGCGCCTCCTCGCCGACGAGCACAACCTCCGCCGGGCCGCCGCGAAGATCCTGAGGATGGGCCCGTCCTCCATCATCATCAAGCGCGGCGACGCGGGTGCCCTCCTGTTCCATGGCGGCGGCGCGTTCGCCGCACCCGCGATGCCGCTCTCCGACGTCGTCGATCCCACCGGCGCCGGCGACTCGTTCGCGGGCGGCCTCATGGGCTACCTCGCGTACGCCGGCGACCTCTCGCCCGAGACGATTCGCACCGCGATGATCATGGGCTCGGTGATGGGCAGCTTCGCGGTCGAGAAGTTCTCGGTCGACGGCATCCGCGGGCTCACGACGGCGCGGATCCAGCAGCGCTTCGACGAGCTGGCCGAGCTCGCCCACTTCGATCGCGTTCGGTTGTAACGCGGGCTCTAACGCGAGACTCGCAGTGCGGCGCACTGATCGTTGGTCTCGACCTGCCTGACGGCGAAGCCCAAGGCTCTGCCAAGCTCACTCGCGCTCTTCCAGACAAAGTCGACGTCGGCCCACTCTCTCGCTTCGTTCTCCGACGTGAACGTGAACACCCGCCCATCCACACGGATGGTGATCACGAAGCCGATCGGCTGGTCATCATCGTCGAGCGTGTCCTCCGCGTGGACCTCGGCGCCGGCGATCTGAGCGTGCTGGAGAAGATCCGCGAACAGACCCTCGTAGTGTTCGACGCACTGGAAGTCGCCTTCGGGGTCGTACAAGAAGTCGGTCTTCCTCATCACCGGACCTTATCCCGCGACCCAACCACGCGCGACTGCTGGAATATACCGATTGTCATATTCGGTCCTTACGGATTATGCTGGTCGGTATAATCATGCACGGCATGACGAACCTCGCCTCGCCGCTCGCTGCTTCGCTCACCCTGCGCTCCGGCGCCGTTCTCCCGAACCGCTTCGCGAAGGCCGCGATGAGCGAGGTGCTCGGTGACAAGGTCACGGGCGCGCCGACCGAGCAGCTGATTCGCCTGTACGAGCGCTGGGGCCGGAGCGGTGCGGGCGTCCTCATCACCGGCAACGTGATGATCGATCCGAACGGGATGGGTGAGCCGGGCAACGTCGTGATCGTCGACGAGCGCCATCACGAGGCCCTGAAGCGCTGGGCCGAAGCGGGGCAGGCGAACGGCGCGAAGATGTGGATGCAGATAAACCACGCGGGCCGGCAGTCGCCGAAGCGGCTGACGCGTGAACCGGTCGCGCCGAGCGCCGTCGCGTTGAAGGGGATGGGCGGGATGTTCGCGACGCCACGCGCGCTAACGCACGAGGAGATCGAAGCGCTGATCCGGAAGTACGCGCTCGCGGCCGGCGTGGCGAAGCGCGCGGGCTTCTCCGGCGTCCAGGTCCACGGCGCGCACGGCTACCTCGTCTCGCAGTTCCTCTCCGCGCGCACGAACCAGCGCGACGACGCGTGGGGCGGCGACGCCGAGCGGCGCTCGCGCTTTCTGCTCGAGGTGATCGCGGCGATGCGCGCCGAGGTCGGTCCCGCGTTCCCGATCGGCGTGAAGCTGAACTCGGCCGACTTCCAGCGCGGCGGGTTCACGATCGAGGAGTCGATGGACGTCGCGAAGAAGCTCGAGGCCGCGGGCGTGGACCTCCTCGAGGTCTCGGGCGGCAACTACGAGAGCCCGTCGATGACCGGCTCCGGCGAGATGCCGAAGGACCAGCGCGACTCGTCGCGTGCGCGCGAGGCGTACTTCCTCGACTACGCGCAGCGCATTCGCAGCGTGACCACGATGCCGATCATGCTGACCGGCGGCATGCGCAGCCGCGCCGTGATGGAGAGCGCGCTCGCATCCGGCGCTGTCGACGTCGTCGGCCTCGCGCGCCCGATGACGCACGCCCCCGCGCTGCCGACGCAGTTGCTCGACGGCACGCTCGAGGTCGCGCCTGTCGTGAAGATCCGCTCTCGCATCCGCAAGCTCGACGACATGCTGCAAGTGATGTGGTTCCAGGCGCAGATCCACGAGATGGGTGCGGGTCGCGATCCCGATCTCGCACTCGGTGCGTGGACGGCGATCTGGCGCGGCATTCGTGCGAACTTGCTGCCGAGCAAGAAGGCGCCGCGCTTCCACCTCGACACGGCGCCGATTCCGAAGGTCGCTGCATGACGGATCTCACCAAGGGCGAACGTACGAAGAAGAAGCTCGTCGACGCGACGGCCACGCTCCTGCGCCGGCAGGGCTATCACGCGACCGGCCTGTCCGCGATCGTCGACGAGAGCGGCGCACCTCGCGGCTCGCTCTACTTCTACTTTCCCGGCGGCAAGGACGAGCTCGCGGTCGCCGCACTCGAGCAAGCAGGCACGTTCTGGCGCGCGCGCCTCGACGCCGCGGTCGCCGGCGCAACGGACCTCGGCGCCGCGATCGACGCGGTCGTGAAGCTGCTCGCCGACGACCTCGCCGCCTCGGACTGGACCCACGGCTGTCCCGTCGCGGCGGTCGCGCTCGAAGCGACCTCGCCCGCGGTCGCGGCTGCGGTGCAACGGCACTATGCGCGGTGGCTCGACGACATCGCTGCGCGAATCTCGGAGTTTGGCATCGCGAAGGCCGCGGCCAAGCAGCTCGCGATGGTCGCGCTCGCAGCCGTCGAGGGCGCGCTCCTGCTCGCGAAGGTCCAGCGCTCGAAGCAGCCGCTGCTCGCGGTCGGTGCGGCGTTGCGCGGGATGGTCAGTCGCTCGTAAGCTTGACGCCGGATGTTGGCGGCGCAGACGTTCCACGCACTGTCCGAGGCAGACCAAGCGCAGCTGACCGCCCAGCGCGCGGTCGTCGAGCGCTACCTCGGCAACGATGCGCAGAACATCGAGAACTACGCGACGCCGGCCGGCAAGCTCGGCCTCCTGCGCGCGATCATCGATGCTCGCCTGTTCGGCCCGACGCACACGTACGAGCTGCAGTGCATGGGCGTCGTGCTCGGCGACGTGTTCGTGCAGGTGTGCGGCTGGGAGTGGAGCATCGTGCAGGACGAGCTCGGCCGCGATCCGTGCATCCGCATCCCGGCATCGACGATCGTGCTCTACCCGCTGACGATGATCAGCAAGCGCATCGAGCACGGCGAGAGCGTCGACGTGTTCGCGCTGTTCGACGAGATCGCGGCGGATGCCGAGCGGCTCGCGCGCGCGGCGATGCCGTCTTAACCGGGCATCGGCGAGTCGGCCTGTGCCGTGGCCACGGCGCCTTGATTCGTGGCGTCCGGCTGCTCGACGTAGAACTCGGCGATCAGCTTGTCGTCGAAGTCATCGGCGAACTTGCCGACGGCTGCGACCATCGTCGCGAGCTCGGGACCATCGAGGCCTTTGACCGCGCGGCCGGCGTGCAGCACGACCCAGCCGTCGGGCTGGATCGCGAAGCTCGCCATGCCGCCCATGTGCGCGTTGTGCTCGAGCAGCTTGCGATAGAACGCCTGCTCCTTGCCGGTCGGCACCGCGCGGAACAGCGGCGCGATCGCGACGATCGCCGAGCCGGAGATCGCGACGATCACGAACGCGGAGCCCCACTGCAAACGCCAGAGGTTGTCGTGCACGCGTGCGACCTTGTCGCCAAGGCCTGCGTCCTCGAGCAGCTTCTGCAGATCCGGCGCGCTCATTTGTCGGCGGTCGCTTTGTGGATGCCGACCTTCTCGACCATCTTGTCCACGAACTCTTCCATGTGGGCATGCTACGACGATGCCCCGATGGAAAGCACGCGGGAGCGCAGCATCTGGGCGTGGGGCTGGAGAGATAAGTTTCCCGACGAGGCCGCACGCCGAGGCCTCGCCCAGATGGTGCAGATCATGGTGCCCGGCGTGAAGCCGGCGCCGCGCGCGTTGCCCGCCGAGCCCGACGTGCCGTCCTCGACGCTCGCCGTCCCCGACGCGCTCGCGAGCTTCGCATCGCAAGCGCCGCGCGATCGCGCGAGTCATGCACGCGGCCGCGCGTTTCCGGATCTCGTCGCCGGCTTCGCAGGTGACTACGCCGCGGCGCCCGATGTCGTCGTGCGCCCGCGCGACGCAGACGAGGTCGCGCGTGTGCTCGACGTCTGCGCGACGAACAACTGGGCGGCCGTTCCGTTCGGCGGCGGCACGAGCGTCGTCGGTGGCGTCGATAGCAAGCTCGCGCGCGGCAACCGCGGCGCGGTGGTCTCGCTGGATCTGAGCGCGCTCGTGGGCGTGCGCGAGGTCGACGCGACGAGCCGGCTCGCACGCATCGGCGCGGGCACGCTCGGGCCCGCACTCGAGGCCGAGCTCGAGACGCACGGGCTGACACTGCGGCACTACCCGCAGAGCTTCGAGTTCTCGACGCTCGGCGGCTGGCTCGCGACGCGGGCCGGCGGTCACTACGCGACCGGACCGACGCGCATCGACGAGCTCGCGCACGCGGTCTCGCTCGTCACGCCGCGCGGCTCGCTCGAGACGCATCGCCATCCCGGCTCCGGCGCGGGCCCCGAGCCGCAGCGCTGGATCATCGGCTCCGAAGGCGCGCTCGGCGTGATCACCGAGGCGTGGATGCGCGTCGTACCGCGGCCACGCTGGCGCGCATCGGCGAGCGTCGCGTTCAAGCAGTTCGAGGCCGGCGTCTCGGCCGCACGCGCCCTCGCGCAGTCCGGACTCTATCCGAGCAACGCACGCCTCCTCGACGCGAACGAAGCAAAGATGCACCGGGTGCGCTTCGACGGCACGAGCGTGCTGCTGATCGGCTTCGAATCCGCGGACCATCCGCTCACGGCATGGCTCGCACGCGCCGTCGAGCTCGCGAAAGATCACGGCGGCGAGGTTGTCTCCGGTCCGAGTGAGAGCGATAGCGCATCACGCAGTGGCGAGGCCGGCGCGTGGCGGCAGGCGTTCTTCGACGCGCCGTATCTACAATCGGCGCTGCTCTCCGTCGGCGTGCTCTCCGATACGTTCGAGACCGCGTGCACGTGGACGCAGTTCCCACAGCTGCACGAGCGCGTCGTCGCTGCCGTGCAAACAGCGTTGCGAGACCAATGCGGCGGCGGCCTCGTCTCGTGCCGCTTCACGCACGTCTATCCCGACGGGCCCGCGCCGTACTACACGTTCGTCGGCGCGCTGCGCATCGGCGACGAGCTCGCGCAGTGGCACGCGATCAAGACCGCCGCATCCGACGCGCTGTCCGCCGCCGGCGGCACGATCACGCATCACCACGCAGTCGGTCGCACGCATCGCCCCTGGTACGATCGCGAGCGCCCGCCGCTGTTCGCGCGCGCATTCTCGGCGGTCAAGCGCGTGGTCGATCCACACGGCATCTGCAACCCGGGCGTGCTCGTCGACTGATCACTTCACGAGGACGTGCGCGCCGACGAGGATCTCCTTGACCTGCGCGTCGGTGAGGTCGCCGATCGCGAAGTACGACCGGTTGTCGGGCGTGACGTCGAGGTCGAGCCACGGGAAGTCTTTCTTGTCGTTCATCTCGATCATCACGGCGTTGCGAAGCTGCATCGACGTGGCCGGCGTCTTCGGCGCGACCATCGTCAGCTGGCGATCTTTCTGCGCGAGTCGCTCGACGGCGAACACGTCGAGCTGGCCGACGTCACCGAGCTTCTTCGTGACGAGATAGCGACCATTGATCGTGCTGCCAACCTCGAACTGATTCGGCATCGCACCATGCGACGTGGTTTCGTCCTTGGTCAGCTTCGGCGCTTCCTTCTTCTCGCCACATCCAACGACGAGGATCACCGCGACGAGCCAACGCATATCTCACTCTAGCCGGTCGGTACCGATGTGCCGACGTCGAGCACACGCGGACGAGTGAAGGTTTACTGACTTGCACCGCGAGGAACGCATCACGAATGATCAGCGCCGAATCGCTTCGTGATGCCGCTAACTCGATCGGCCAAGGTGGACAAATGGCGCATCTTCTCGATGAGCGAGCGCTGTGTTCACACTGAGCGCATGGCGCGCGAATCGATGCGGATCGTCACGGGGTGCAGGACGCCGGCGCAGTTCGTCGCCGTGTTCGAGCGCTTCTGCGATGCGAAGACGTGTTTCATCCCGACCACCGATACGCGCCCCGTCGGTAGCGCGCTCTCGTTCACGCTGCGTCTCGCCGACGGCACGCCGATGCTGAGCGGCACCTGCGTCGTGAAGGCCACGTGGTCGACGCGTGACAACGCGTTCAAGCGCCCCGGCGTCCAGCTCGAGATCGACAAGCTGTCGAGCGACAGCGAGGCGCTGTTCGAGCAGATGCTCTCGCGAAAGACGATCCCGATGAAGCGACCCGTCGAACGCAAGTCGACCGAGCGGATCGTGAAGCTCGACCCAGCCAAGAAGCGCGCGCCCGGCTCCGCATTCGTGCTGCCGGCGAGCCCACTCGCCAACGTCGACGACAGCGCGCTCGACGCGATGCTCGGCTGCACGCTCGCCGACGACGGCGAGCCACTGCCAGAGGACGATCTCGCGATCCCAGGCACGCCACCGCCGCGCGTGCTCGCGACCGTGCTCGGCGTGGCGCCGCTCGAGAAGGTGAAGACGAAGCCAAAGACCAAGACCGTGCCGATGCCGGTGATCCTACGTTCCGACGCGGTGCCCTTCTCGATCACGCAGACGGGTGGCACGGCGCCGCTCGCGTTCGCTATGCGCCCACCGGCCGAGCCCTCGATGATCCGGCTACACGCGATGACAGGCGAGGAGCGGTTCTGGTACCTGTGCGCGCTCGGCGCTGCGCTGTTTATCGCGCTGCTCGTGCTCGCGACGACGTTCGTGTTCGCTTAGCTCGCCTTCGCGTCGGTCTTGGTCTCGACGCGGCGAGGCGGCAGCGGCCGCGTGCGCCCGAGCTCGACCTGACCGCCGAGCACGCCGATCTTGATCGCCATGCGCAAGAGCGCCACGCCTTGCCGTACGAAGAACAGCGTCACTGCGCCCCCGGCCCCGTACATCGAGTTCCCGTGCGCGAGGTACACGTACGCGAGCGAGACGAGCCAGAACGCGATCCAGCCGATGCCCCCGTGGAGCAGCGTGATCGGCCGCTTCAGCACCCACAGGAACGTGCGCAGATAGGTCTTCACGACGCTCGGGTCGTGCGACTCGTGGCGCAGCGTCAGCTCGATGCGCGCGTAGCCGGTGACCGTCCAGAAGAAGTGAAAGAGCAGCACCGCGGGCAGAGACGCGAGGATGATCGGCCCGAACAGCTGGGTCAGCGTGAGCGCGTACTCGATGCGCTCGCCGATCATCGACATGCCGATGCCCCACGCGGAGAGCGCGACGACGAAGCCGGGCAGGCCGCACAGCGCGAGCCGCGCGTAGGTCAGGTAGGTCGCGGCGCCGCTCGCACCGAAGCAGCGCGCGGTGTCGCCGCGGCCCTCGGGGAGCTGCGAGAACACGCCGACGAGCCCACCGACGAGGAACCACGTCGCGAGCTGCCAGAACAGGACGCCGAGGAGCACGATGCCGCCGATCGCGAGGAACGACGACGCCGCCGAGCGAAGGCACCAGATCATCGCGACGAGGTCGCCGTCGACGGCGTCGTCGAACATCGGCAGGTTCGCGAACTCCTGCGCGAGGACGAACGCGACCGCGAACATGCACGCGGCCGCGACGATGCTCTGCACGAGGAACACGGCGAGCACGGTGCCGGTGTACTTCGACAGCGCGCGCAGCCCCGCGCTGAACAGCTCGCCGAGGCGCAACCGGCTCCCCACTAGAGCCCCACGACCTGCATGAGGAGCTGCGTGATCCCGGCGATTCGAGCCGCAGCGCGCAGCGACGCCGCGCCGTCGCCGTCGATCCGGTGGTGATGCTTCGACGGATTCGCGAGCACGACCTTGTTGTCGGGGTCGATGATCACGTCGGTCAGCGCGGAGCTCCGCTCGACCTCGAAGCGTTCCCAGTGGCCGCTGCCGCGGTCGTCCCACTTCACGCGGTGCGACGAGCCATCGGCGAACCGCAGCTCGATCTCGACCGGCACGTGTACGAGCCCGGTGTTCGTGACGACGATCTCGCACGCGTAGCTGCCGGTGTCTGCGGCCTCCGCGTCCGTCACTGTCTTGCGCACGCCGCCCACGTCGAACACGCCGCGCGGCGGGTGGTACTTGCGGCAGGTCGCGGTGCGAAGCGCGTAGTTGACCGCGCCGGCGTGCTGGAACGCCGGTTCGAGGAACCACGACAGGTCTTGACCGAGCTCGGTCTGCAGCGTCTCGAACAGGTCGCGTCCGGTCGGATGCTTGAACGCGAACTTCTGCGCATACGTCTTCATCGCCGCGGCGAACTTCGCCGAGCCGACGTGGTTCTCGAGCGTGCGCAGCGTCAGCATCGTGCGCCGATACGTCGCGCCGCCATAGGCTTTGTCGTCGACGAACGCGAACGAGGCCGACGCGATCGGAGAGGGCAGCGCGCCGCCCGCCGTGTTCGCACGCTGGAGCGCGACCACCTCGGCATGCCAGTCTTTCCAGTCAACGAGGCTCGAACGCGAGCCGTACAGCTCGTTCATGACCTTGCCGCCGGCCCACTCGTTGACGCCTTCGTCGAGCCACGCCTCGAGCGGCTCGTTCGACGCGAGGATGCCCTGGAACCAGTTGTGCCCGACCTCGTGCACCGTCGTGTATTCCGGCAAGCGAATCCCGGGACGCAGGAACACGGAGTCACCGGCGGTCGTGACGAGCGTCGGGTACTCCATGCCGCCGGCGCCGGACATCGCCTCGGGCGGTGGATCGACGATCGTCATGATCGGCCACGGGTACGGGAGATACGCCGCGGAGAACTTCTCGATCGCGCCGATGCCCGCGTGCAGGTGCCGCTTCGCGAAGGCTTCCTGGTCGGGGCGATAGAGCACGCGCACCTCGACCTTGCCGTCCTCGACCTTCGCGCTGCCCGACATCACTTCCATGTACGGGTCCGCCATCCAGACGAAGTCGTGGACGTCCTCGGCCTTGTAGACGTACGTCAGCGTGCCGCCCGGCGCCTCGGTGACGCTGTCGAGCACGCCGGTCGCTGCGATCGCGAGCGTGTTCGGCACGCTGAGCGAGACCTCGTACGTGCCGAAGTCGGCGAAGAACTCGCTGAACGCGTGGTGCGGCCGGCACTCCCACTGCTCGGCGCCCGGTGGCCCGACGCGCACGCCGATCTTCGGGAACCACTGCGCGATCAGGTGGAACTCGCCCTTGTAGCCGGTGCGCGCGAACACCTCGGGCAGCTGCGCGGTGAACTTGAAGTGAACCTCGACGGTGGCGCCGGCTTCGACCGGTGTTGCGAGCGGGAGCTCGACGACGGTCTCGTCGGGCTTGTCTGGGTAGACGAGCTTGGCCACGAGCTCGGTGCCACCGATCTGCACGGACTCGATCTGGATCCAGCCCCAGCCCGTGTCGGTTGCCTTCGCGCGGCGCATCTCGCCGTGCGACTTGCGCATGAACAGCGACTGCTCGTTCTTGAACGCATTCAAGTAGAGATGGAACGGCAGGCGGTCGACCGCGCTCGCGCCGGTGTTCTTCCAGCGCAGCGTCTGCGTGGCAATGACTTGATGCTTCGTCGGATCGAGCCGCGCATCGATCTTGTAGCTCGCGATGCGGTCCGATTTCGGCGCGACGCCACCGCGCAGCGCGGGCAGGCCGTCGGCCTTCGGCGTGCGCGTGCGCGGCGTTCCATGATCGCGCCCGCAAGCGGCGACGACGAGTGCGATCACGACAAGGCGCAGCACGGCTCGTCTATACCACTGCGTGATAGCCTCCACGCATGGTCGAGGATCCCAAAGCCCGGATCGCGGAGTTCCTCCAGCGGTTCGGTCACGAGCGCAACCTCACGTTGCCGCCGCTCTCGGAGGACGGCGTCGGATCGATCCAGCGCGGCTCGGCGGTGGTCACCATTCACGTCCTCGTCGACAAGGAGGTGCTGCTCGTGCTGAGCCGGGTCGCCAGCGCACCCACGCTCGATGCGGACAAGGCGAAGCGCCTGCTGACGGCATCGTTCACGGAGACCGGTGACGCGGCTTTCGCGTTGCATCCGCAGACCGGCGATCTCTATCTCCGGATCTTCCGTGGTCTCGAAGGCCTCGACTACGACGAGTTCGAGGACATCGTTCATTCGATCGCGCGGTCGGCCGACCACTGGGACGACAAGCTCGCCGCCGAGCTGGCGTGAACCTCGCCGACGCAGACGCGACGCGTGCGATCGGTGCGCGGCTCGGGGCGCTCGTGCAGGGTGGCGACTGCATCGCGCTGATCGGCGATCTCGGTGCGGGCAAGACCACGCTGGTGACCGGCTTCGCCGCGGCGATCGGCGCGGGCACGGCAGCGAGCCCGACGTTTTCGCTCGTGAACGAATACGTCGGCGGGCGGCTGATCGTGTGGCACGTCGATCTCTATCGAATCGAGCGCGAGGCAGAGCTCGTCGAGCTCGGGCTCGAGGAGATGCTCGGAGACCAGCGCGGCGTGTGCGTCGTCGAGTGGGCCGACAAGTTTCGCGTGATGCCGGCGGATTATTTGATGATCGAGCTCGCGCACGACGGCGACACCCGCAGCCTCACGGCAACGGGCACGGGTCCGCGGGGCCAAGCGCTCGCGGCTCTGCTACAACAGGCCCAATGAAGGCCGTCGCCCTTCTGGCGCTCTTGCTCGCGAGCACCGCATCCGCGGAGAAGCTCGAGTTCGATCCCGCGTCGATCTACAAGGTGCCCCAAGGTGCCGGTCCGTCGGATGGGCCCGTCGACGCGCCGGTCACGATCGTCGTGTGGAGCGATCACTCGTGCGGCTACTGCATCCGCGCGCAGGTCACGCTCGATCACCTCGCGCGCCTGTACCCCGGGCAAGTTCGGTTCGTGCATCGCACGCTACCGCTCGACGAGGACAACACGGTCGCTGCCGAAGCCGCGCTCGCCGCAGGCGCGCAAGGCAAGTTCCGCCCGATGTCGGATCGCCTCTACGTCGTGCACGGCAAGGTCGATCGCCCGGCCGTCGAGCTGATGGCGCGCGAGCTCGGCCTCGATATGTTGCGGTTTCGCGCCGCGCTCGATACCCGGCAGTACCTCGGGCAGATCGCGGCCGACGTCAAAGACGCGACGGCGCTCGGCATCACCGGCACGCCGGTGTTCTTCATCAACGGCCGGCCGATCAGCGGCAACCAGCCGCTCAAGGTCTTCGCCGAGACCGTCGACGCCGAGCTCGTGCGCGCGAAGGGCTCGACGTACGACGCGCTGGTCGCGCAGGGCAAGGCGAAGGCGGATGTGCCCGACGTCGAGCGCTCGTCCGACGACCTCGATCTCACGAAGACATACAAGATGGGCCTCGGCCTGCCGGGTCATCAGCTCGGGCCCGACGACGCGCTCGTGACGATCGTGGTGTGGGGTGATTTTCAGTGTCCGTTCTGCGCGAAGATGGCGCCGATCGTCGAGGCCGTGCGCGTGAAGTACGGCGCGCAGGTGCGCGTGATCTACCGCCACCTCGCGATGGCGTTTCACAAGAAGGCAGCGCTCGCCGCCGAGGCTGCGGTCGCCGCAGCGGAGCAGGGCAAGTTCTGGCCGTTCCACGACGCGCTCTGGGCAGGCTTCGGTCACCTCGACCGCGCTGACCTCGAGCAGTTCGCGATGAGCACCGGCCTCGACATGGTGAAGTTTCGCGCCGCGCTCGACGATCGCCGTCACCACGACGTCGTGATGGCGGAGAGCGGCGCCGCGATGGCGCTCGGAATCGACGGCACGCCGACCGTCTTCATCAACGGCAAGCCGATCGTCGGCTCGAAGGATGTCGCGACCGTCGGCAAGCTCGTGGAGGAACAGCTCGCGCAGGCGAAGAGCGTCGTCGCAGGCGGCATTCCGGCGAAGGACTACTACGCGGTCGTGATGAGCGGCGCGACCGGCTTCGATCGCGCGGACCCGGCGAGCATCCCCGACGTCGCCGGCATGCGCGTCGCGCTGCGCGCGGACGATCGCAGCCGCGCTGTTGCCGCTGCTTGCCGTCGCCGCGATGCGCGTCGCGCGGCGGAGCTGGCCTCGGGGCTCGCGGGCGACGCGCGCCGCAATGCGGTGCTGGTGTGTGCAGCTGGCGGCATCGACCTCTGAACAAAACGTTTACTCGCTAGTAACGATTTGATCTGACAGGCAGAGGCGGCAGGTCGCGCCACACTGTCTGTCGCGACACCGCAACACGATCTGTCTCAGTTTTCCACGGTGCAACCAGGTGCACTGAACGCGGAACCTCGGACGATGTCTCGCTTCTGCGATCGCGAGGGCGAGCGTTGCTACCAAACAGCGCCCTGGCATTGTCGTTGCTGAGGTCGGACCGCATGCGCGACGCAACCATCCCGATCGGAACGGTCGACGGGGAAGTCGTGCCGCTCGCTCGGCCGGCGCGCAAGAAGCACGGCGGTCGATTCGGGGAATACGAGGTCGTCGCGCCCCTGGCAAGGGGTGGCATGGGTGGTGTTTATCTCGCCGCGCACGAGTCGACGCGCGAGAAGGTCGCGATCAAGGTTGTCGACCGTCACCTCGCGAGTCATCCGGAAGTCGTCGAGCGACTGCACAGCGAACATCGGATCGCGTCGAGCGCGTCGCATCCGTGCCTCGTGCAGATCCGCGATGCGCGCATGACGGCCGACGGCATGCCGTACCTCGTGATGGAGTACCTCGATGGCGAGACGCTCGGCGCGATCGCCGACCGCGGACCGATCGAGCTCGGGCAAGCCGTCGCGATCTGCGCGCAGGTCGCCTCGGCCGTCGCGGCGCTGCACGACGCCGGCGTCATGCACTGCGACGTCAAGCACGACAACGTGTTCGTCCTCGATGAGTATGAAGGCGGCTGGCCGCGCGTGAAGGTGATCGATTTTGGTGTGAGCCGTCGCGTCGACGAGGTCATCGACGACACGACGATCGCAGGTACCCCGTGGTGCATGGCCCCCGAGCAGTGGCGTGGAAAGCCGCTGCCCGCGTCGGACGTGTACTCGCTGGGCTGCCTGCTCTACGACCTGACAACGGGTGCACCGCCGTTCGATGGCTCGTTGCCGGCGCTCATGACCGCGCACCTCGAGCAGCGGCCGGCGCGGCCGTCGTGGCTCGTGCCGATGCCGATGGAGCTCGAGCGGGTCATCCTGCGCGCGCTCGCGAAGGCGCCGGAAGATCGCCCGTCGATGGCCGAGGTCGCGCGCTCGCTCACGCTGCTCGCCGACGCGTTCTCAGAAGCGCGTCGCGAAGGGCAGGAGCTCCGGGTGAACGAAGATGCGCTGCGCGAGCGTGCGCCACAACGAGTGGCGTAGGCGCGCGCGGGGCCAGGCCGTCTCGTCGGCGATGATCCCGTCGAGCAGCGGCACGATGCGCGGGTCCGTGGGATCGAGCCACGCCGCGCACAGCGCGAGTGCGAGCTCGGCGAACGAGACGAGATAGCCCATCGCGGTCGTGCTCTGCGTGGCCTCGTAGGCGTCGGCCATCGCGGCGAACAGCGCCGCACCGCCGGCAACCGCATCGGCGCCGAGCGCGAGGCAGCTCTCGACGAGCGCGGCCATCTCGGCCTCGGCGCCGTCGGGGATCGCGGCGGCGGCGTCGTCGATGCACACGAGGGCGCACGCGAACGCGCGGAGCTGGTGCTCGAAGTTGGCCGTCAGGCGGCTGTACTCGCGCAGCACGTCGAGCTGAGCGGGCAGGGGGTGCGGGACATTCCCGCTCTTCTGCAGATCGAGCAGCGTCACGAGATCGTCGTTGAACAAGAACAGCGCGGGGCGCGACAGCGTGTCGATCGACGTGCGCGGGATGCGCGCGCGCAGCCAGCCGAGCAAGCGGTTCGCGTCGCCGTCCCACGCGAACGAGCGCGCGCCGGGCGCGAGCAGCTTCGAGGGCGGCAGCTTCGGCCGCTCGTCGTCGAGTAGCTCGATCTGCACGAGCCCGCGGGCCACGGCGATCGCGCGCTCGTCCTGCGGGCTGGTCGAGAGCTGCGCGGCGCGACCGACCGCGAGCAGCGCCTCCGGAGGGTCGAGCAGCACGAGGTGATGCGCGCGCGAGATCTCGATCCAGTCGTGCACCGTAGACGCCCGGCGGGCCGCGCGCTCGACGAAGTCGGCGAGCTCGTCGCGATTCGCGTCGTGTGCGGCATATGCGCGTGCGAAGCCGAGGATCTCGCCGACGGAGGTGGCGTCGCGACTACCGGTCGCGAGCACGACGCGCGCACGATGGCCGTCCTCGAACGAGTCGCGATAGCAGTTCGCGACGATCCACGCATCCATCGCATGCGTCGCGAGCTGCGCGGCACCGTCGACGAGCAGGCGCGCTTCGTCCTCGTAGCCGACGTCGCGATAGCCGAGCGCGACGATGCAGAGGTCGCGCGCCGTGCGTGCGTTCGTCGCGGCGCGCTCGAGGCACTTGCCGGCGGCGACGCGATCGTCGAGCTCGTTGTACGCGGCGGCGACGAGGCGCCACTCGAGGCAGGTCAGCGGCGAGAGGGCTCCCATCACCCGTAACGCCGCATCGCGATCCCCGACGTGCGTCGCGAACAGGCGCGCCGCGTTGCGCGCGACCCAGATGCGATCACTTGCCGCGCGTACCGCCGCTTCGAGGTACGCGCGCGCGTCGCTGGGTGACGAGCCCGCGGCGCGTTCTAGGAGATCCATCACCACGTCAGGTCTTGGCGATCGCCTCGACGATGCGAACGCGCGCCGCGCCGGCGGGCTCGAGGTCGGGCAACTCGAATGCGAAGTCGCGCGGGTCGAGCAAGACGCCGGTGAAGCCCGCCGCGGCGAGCGCGTCCTCGGCGTGCGCGGGTGAGTCGAAGTGCATGTGCACCTTGCCGCGCACGAACGCGGCGAGCAGCCACCCGAAGCCTTTGACGAACGGTCCGCGATTGCCCTCGCGCAGGATGAGGTCCGAGAGATAGAGGCTGCGCGGGAACCGGCTGAGCGCCGTCGAGAACCGCTGCCACATGCCGATCATCGTCGGCGTGTCGAAGTAGTTCACCAAGCCCTCGGTGATGATCGCGGTGCCGCGCGCCGGATCGAGCGTCGCGCAGATCGCGTCGATGCTCGTCGGTCCGCGATCGGTGAGCGCGTCGATCTCGACGGTGCGGTGCGCGGTGTTCTCGCCACCGATCTCGGCGAGCACCTTGCGCTTGCGACTGATCATCGCCGGCAGATCCGCTTCGACGTACGTGATGCGATCGCCGTAGCGATTGCGAAACCGCCAGCCGCGCGGCGAGAGCCCGGCCGCCACCTCGATCACCTGCGAGATTTCCCCGGCATCGATCGCCTGCGACAGTCGAAGATCGATCAGTCGATGCCGTGCGAGCAGCATCCCTTCGAGCGTCGGCAGGCCCGCGTGATGCAACATCACATTGGGTGCACGCAGCGCTCGATACATCAGCCGGCCGCCGCGCGTGGCGAACGCCTCGTGCGACTGCCCGTGGGCGAACCAGACGTACCCGGTGTAGTGCGCGGTTGGCGAGATCGTCTCGGGATGTTGCCGTGACATGCTCGCGACCTTAACCGTTTCCAACACTTACGGATGTAATTTCAAAGGCCTCACGTTCCGGAGTGACACTGAACATCAGACCAGTACGCTATCACTATCCCCATGCGAATCGCCTGCGTCCACATCCCGCAGTTCGCGCTCCAGTGCGCGACCCGAATCGATCCGTCGCTGCGTCCTTCGTCAGACGCGCGACCCACGATCGATGATCCTGCTGCGCTCGTCGTGGTCGGCCCGCCAACGCTGGCGGCGCCCGACAGCCGCTCGGTCTTGCACCCGAGCACGAGCCTCCTGAAGACGGCCGCGCCGATCGTCCTCGCGTGCTCGCGCGCCGCATGGGCGCTTGGTGCACGGGTCGGCATGTCCGCGGCCGCGGCGCGCAACCTCTCGCCCGAGATCGCTCTCGTCTCCGCAGATCCGCAGCTCGAGCGGGACACCGTGCGCGCGATCGCAGACGTCCTCCTCTCGCTCTCGCCGGTCGTGGACGTCGGCGGTCGCGTGGGTCCGGGCGGCGCTCATCTCGCGATCTACTGCGAGGTCCCCGCAAAGACGCGCGGCACATCGTTCGGGGATCGGCTGCTCGAGCGCCTCGAGTCGCTCGGCCTCACCGGCCGTGTCGGCATCGCAGATGATCGCTTCACCGCGTGGGTCGCGGCCTGGCTCGGCGCCTTCGATGCGCACGCGCACGACCGCGCGCCGCAAGCGAATCCCGCCGGCTCGCCTGCGCGTCACGACGAGACCGGTGTCGTCAGCGTCCCGCGTGGCGGCTCCGCTGCCTTCCTCGCGCCGCGTCCGCTCTCGCTGCTCTCCATCTCGCCCGAGGTGCAGCACATGCTCGAGGCACTCGGCGTTCGCACGCTCGGCGAGTTCGCATCTCTCCCCGCGCCCACGGTCTCGTCGCGGGGCGCCCGGTTCGAGGCGGACTACCAGGCGCTCGCGCGCGGCGAGAGTGGCAACGCGCTGCGGCCGTACGCGCCGGATGCGCCCATTCGCGAGGAGGCCGTCCTGAACGCAGAGTCGCCATCCACCGCGTCGGCGGATCGGGATCCCGTGCATCACGCACATCAGGGCCTCAGCGCGCCCGCCGCGGTCGCCATCCTCGCCGAGCGCGTCGCCATGCGCCTCGCGGGTCGCGCGCGCTGCGCCGCTCGCATCGACATCACGATCGGTGGCGCCGCCGGCGAGCGCGTCACCACGATCTCTCCGGTGCGCGAAGGCAAGGGTGTCCTGTCCTCGGCCGAGGAGCTCGCCGACGCGATCGGTGCCGCGCTCGGCGGTGACACGTCGAGCCAGGCGTGGCGCATGAAGGTCGTCGTATCGGGCGAAGCGCTCGCTGGTGACACCAACGCAGACGCGATGCTCGACAGCCTCGATGCGCTCGTCACGCCCACGCAGCGATCGCTCGGGCTGTCGGTCGCGCGATCATCAGGATCGGCAGGATCGGCGTCGTCCGCGTACGGACCCACCTCCGCCTCGGCGGCGTCGACCGCCACCATGTTGCAAGCGAGCCGCGCCTCTCGGAACGATCCGAATGGGCCGAATGCGCCGAATGCGCCGAATGGGCCGAATGCACCGCATGCATCGAACGCCAGGTCAGCGCCGATCGCGGACGGCGATGTCGCGCTGTCGATCGCGCTGTCCACCACAGGCAGCTCGCTCGACCGCGTGTTCGGGCTGACGTCGCCGGCGTCGAGCACGTTCGCATCGGAGCGGCGTGACTCGCATCGCCGCACGCGTCGGGGGAAGCAGCGCCGCCGTGCGGAGGTCGCGAGCATGGTGCAGCCGCGGCTGTTCAAGCTCTAGGTGCACGGCAAATGCTCCGACCTCATCGGCCACGCCGCGTGTTGGATGGGTCGCGCTGGCGCACCGATCAGGGCGCCGCGAGCAGCTCTTCGGCGATCTTCTTCGTCAGCTGCGCGTCCACGCGATCGCCGAACTGCTTCTTGATCGCGCCGATCACGCGCCCGGCCATCTTCGGATCCTTCTGCGGTAGCTCGGAGACGGCCTTCGCGACGGCGTCGCGCAGCTCTTGCTCGCTGATCTGCTTGGGCAGGAACTTGTTGCACCACTCGACCTCGAAGTCGATCTCGGCGAGCTGTTCCTTGCCGCGGTCGCCCGCGTTCGCGTACTCGCCGCGCGCTTTCTCCATCGACTTCTTGTAGGTGCTGATGACGTCGAGGACGAGCGCGTCGTCGACCGCCCCGGTGAAGCCCTTGGCGGTGCGGCGCTCCATGATCTTGGTGTTGATCATGCGGACGAGGTTCAGGGTCTTCGTGTCCTTCGCCTTCATCGCCACGGTGAGCTGCTCGCGCAGCTGGCCTTCGAGGTTCGTCGACATGCGGTCGATCTACCACGGGGACGCGGCGGCCGCTCGCGCGCGCGGCGCGCGCGGCGCGCACGGCGCGCAC
>JALZOJ010000104.1 GCA_030857175.1 Myxococcota bacterium
TTCCCGCCGTGAGCGCGCGCGCGATCTCGTCGCACGCGAGCCCGAACTTCGCTTCGTTCGCCGCGCTGATCACGAGCTTGCGGGCCAGTCGGCTCGACAGTCCCATGTCTTCGAAGAGGTCGGGCAGCACGTCCTCCTTGCGTTGGTGCGCGTACGGCAGCCCTCCGCTGAGGTATTCGCCCGAGAACCAGGGAGCGAACTCGGCCGCCGCGTTGGCGACTCCACGCCGCATCTCGTCGGACGTTGGTTGCCGGGCCAGCGTGCCCGTATGAAAGCGCGCGAGCCACTGCGCACCGAACGAGTAGCCGAGCAGCTGCTGAATGTAGGGCGGGTTCGCAGCGAGCAGTGAGACCTCCGGCACGGCGGGATCGATCATCTCGCGGTAGAAGCCATGCTGCGCCGCCAGCGCGTGCGTCGTCGATCGTCCGTCCTCGTCGATCACGACCGCCGGTAGATTTTTCCGACGATCGTAGCCGGTCGCGCAGATCAGATAGTCGGCTTCGAGCACCTCGCCGGTATCGAGCACGACACCACGCTCGGCGAGTGCCGTCACCGATGCCTTCCGCGTTGCCACGGTTCGCAGGAAGGCGAGCTGCTCGCGCTTCATGATCGCGAAGCGATTCCGGAACACGTCGGAGTCTTGCTCGAGCGGGTTCACGAGCATGCCCGACCACCGCAACGGCGCCTGCAACGCGCGCATCACGCGTCCGTAGCCGACCCGCCGCCGCCGCAGCGCCGCGAGCTGGAGATAGTAGAGATAGAGCGGCACGTTCCACGGCGTGCCGTACAGCCGCTCGTACGAGAACGCCCACAGGCTCTTCGAGTAGACCCACGTCGTGTTCGCGTCGCGAAGCAGCGACAAGATCTCGTGGGCTGATTTCCCGGCGCCGAGCACGATCACGGCGCGCCGATTCGCGGCGATGTCCTCCACCATCGCGGCCGTCAGCTCGCTCGAGTGCACGACCGTGACCTGCGACGACGCGCGGCCGGCAAGCTCGGGCACGTGCGCTCGGCCCGCCTGCGCGAACCCGGTCGCGCAGACGACAACGTCGCACGGATATACACCGTCGCTTGTTTCGACGACGCAGCGCTCGCTCGACTTCGACGGCCGAACCACGATGCGCTCGACGTGCGTGCGATAGGTGATCTTGTCGGCGATCGACTTTGCGTGCGAGTACGCGGAGAGATACGCGTGGACCTCCTCGCGCGTTGCATGCGGTTCTCGGCTCGCGATCGGAGGATAGTCGTGGAATCGATAATTGAACGAGCGCGAGTGAATCGTCAGCGACGGGTACTTCGTGGTCGCCCAGATGCCGCCAAGCTCGTCGTTCTTCTCGAACGTGCGCGCGTCGAACCCGGCTTCCTGCATCGCGTGCAGCGCCGCGAGCCCGGCACCTCCCGCGCCAACAACGATCGCGCGCCTCACCACGTCCGCCGAGCATAACGGAATCGTCCGTGAGAGACTCGGTCACTCGAATGAATCCGTTCTTGCTCGGCAAGCCGCGACCGATCGTGGTCGGCCATCGTGGCGTGCCGGCGCGGCATCAGGAGAACACGCTCGCTGGGTTTCGCCACGCGATCTCGCTCGGCATCCCGGCGGTCGAGCTCGACGTTCAGCTGACCAAGGATCGTCGCGCGGTCGTGCTGCACGACGATGACCTGCGGCGGCTCACCGGCGATTCGCGTCGGATCTTCGACCTCACATGGGACCAGGCATCGCGTTTGCGAATCCGCCGCGAGCTGCCGATGGGTATCGACGTGCACGGTGCACCGGTCACGATCCGTTACGATCACGAAGAGCCGATTCCACTCCTCGAAGAAGTGCTCGCGGAGGTGAGCGACAAGCTCGCGCTCAACATCGAGCTCAAGATGACGCCCGCGGGCTGGTGGCAAACCGAGATCGCGCGCGTGGTGGCGAAGGTGATTGCCGATGCGCGCGTCGAGCACCGCGTGATCGTCACGAGCTTCGATCCACGCAAGCTACGCGCGACCTTCGACGCGTACCCCGAGCTGCTGACCGGCTACTGCTTCTCCGACAACATGCTCAACTTCGCACGGCCGCTGCTCGGGAGGTTGCCGCTCGGTAGCCGGCCACCCGCCGATTCGCATCTCCAGTGCAACGCGCGACATCTGCTGAGCCGCATCGTCGATTCGAACATGTTCGGTGGCGTCATGCGGACGCGCGTCGTGGGAGCGGAGCACACGATCGTCAGCAGTCAGACGGTCTCTCGCCTGCACGACAAAGGCATCTCCGTCGGTACGCACACGATCTTTCCGATCGGCTCCACCACCGGCAAGGCGATCTCGCCGACCGGGCACGAGACCGCCGAGATCGAGCGGCTCGTGGCGCTCGGCATCGACTGGATCGAGAGCGACGATCCAGAGCGGCTTCAGAACCTACTCGGTTAGCGCGGCCGCGATCTTCTCGGCCGCGCGGGTCGCGAGCGCCATGATCGTCACCTGCGGATTGACGCCGAGGGAGCCCGGCACCGAAGCACCGTCGACGACGTAGAGCCCGGGTGTGTCGTGCAGCTCGTTGTTCTGGTTCACGACCGAGCTTGCTGGATCGCGCCCCATGCGCGCGGTCCCGAGCGGGTGATACGCGGTGAGATCGAGATCCCACGCGCGGATCGTCGCGCGCCGGAGTCTTTCGAGGTCATCGAGTGAGCGCAGCACGTCGAACCCGTGAATCGGTGTGTGCACGACCTTCGCGCCCGCGGCGAAGTAGATCTGCGCGACGACGTCGATGCCGCGCTTGATGCGCGCGACATCGCCATCGCCCAGCCAGTACTTGATGACGGGTTGTCCGAGCAGCTGGCCGACGGAACCGCGCGACGTATCCTCGACGACAAATCCGAAGCCCGACACGTGATCGAACGACTCGGCGAGGCGGACCAGCTCGGGCCCGATCATCTGCACCATCGTCATCGTCATCTCGAGGGGAATCATCGAGCCTTCGTAGAGGATGCCTTCGTCGGCATGCTCTTCGAGCGAGTACCCCTGCGGGATGCCGTTGAAGCACTGGATCACCTCGTCGAATTCGCCGAGTGCGCCCGCCGCCGGATGGATCGACAAGTTCTGCCCGAGCCAACCAGAGCGCGTGCCGAGGCGCTGCGCCTCGAGGAGTAGCGGCGTCAGGATCGCGCCGCACGACACCACGACCGCTCGCGCGCGCACCGTCAGCGCGTGCCCCGTGGTCGTGTGTGCGACCACGCCGCAAGCGCGCCCGCGTTCGACGAGGATGCGCGTGACCTTCGCGCCCGGAAACAACTCCGCGCCCGCGCGCAGTGCGAGCGGGATGTAACTGACGTTCGTCGACCGCTTCGCGTCGGTCGGGCAGCCGAAGCAACACACGCCTTTGCCGTCGCACGCCGGCGCGTTGCGCTTGAGAGGACCGTGCTTCGTGAAGCCGAGCGCCGCGCAGCCGCGCGCGATCACGCGGCCGTTGCCGCCGAGCAGCGAAGCCTTCGCCCGCTCGACGCCGAGCACCGCCTCGACGCGATCGAAGTACGGGCCCATCGCGTCGGGCGACAGCTCGTCGAGCCCGTAGTCATCACGCCAATGGGCGAGCACGCGGTCGGGTGCTCGAAAGCACGTGCCGCCGTTCACCGTGGTGGTGCCACCGACGGTCTGGCCGAGCGGGATGGGAATCCCGACGTTGCCGATCGAGAACGTCGCGCCGCCGCTCCGATACAGCTTCTGCATCATCGGAAACGATCTGCCGGTGAAGTCGGTGCGATCGAAGTACTGCCCTTCCTCGACAAACACCACCGCGAGCCCGGCCTCGGCGAGCTCGCGGCCGACCACGGCCCCGCCTGCGCCGGTCCCGATCACCACGACATCGCAGTCGACCGCGAGGTCGCCGTCGAGTGCATGCACGCGGTCGCGCATGAACGCGGGCTTCGATTCCGCCTTTGGTCTCTCCGCCTCGTAGACGCAACCAAGTTGCTTGTAGAGCGTTGGACTGTCGAAGTGCGCGATCTTGAGGGGCGTCACGAGCGCCCGCAACATGAGGCGCCGAACGAGGTCACCGGTCCGCCAGCCGTCGAGCAGCTCGAGGCGCTTGTCAGGCGCGAGCTTGGTGAACGGCCGCGCGGTCTTGAGCCACGAGGTCGCTTCGAGGGCTTGCAGCAGGCCGGCCAACCCGCGGCCCAGCATGTTCGGCAGCTGCCCGAGACCTTGCTCGACCTTGTCGACGGTTCCCGGCCCGGCGGCGGGAAGGAAGCGGCCAACCGGAAGGACGGTTTCGGCGACCGCGACGAGCGTCTGACGCTGATTACGGGAGAGCGTGGTCACAAACTCCGTCACAAACGCCGCCACGCGGCTCTACCGTCCACATGCTGTTAGTGCCTGACGCCTCGACTTGCCTGGAAGCTACACTCGCCAGACTAACCTCAATCGATTCAGACGTGAGGGATGGTACACGGATTGGATCAGGCGCCGGCGTGCTGTATCGGTTGGTGGCGAGTAAGGCGAACTACTGGATCGGGTTCTGGCTGGACGTGGTGCTGGGGCTCGCGCTACTCGGCTACGGCCTCGCGAAGCATCCGCTCGGGCTCGCGACGCTCGCCGCCGTCTTCACCGGCTGGCTGTTCTTCACCTTCATCGAGTACGCGATTCATCGCTGGGGCTACCACGGACCTGATTCGCCCCTCAGCTACGTCCACCGCTTTCACCACTCGAATAACGACGTCCTGGTCGGCGCGCCCTTCTTCTACCCGCTGGTGATCATTGCGGTCGTGATCGCGGTCGCACAGCTGATCATTCCGTTCGCGGTCGTGGCGGTGTTCGCGGGCACGATCCTGGTCGTCTACGAGTGCCAGACGATGGTTCACGCGGTCGCGCACGCGTGGCCCGGTGCGCGCGGCATTCGCGCCGCCGGACCGCTCAAGCGCCTGCGCCGCCATCACATGATTCACCACGCCGGTGATGGCAACGTGAACTACGGTATGTCGACGTCGCTGTGGGATCGCCTCTTCGGCACGTATGCGGCGCGCGTCGTGCGCGTCGCGCGAGTCCAAGAGGGGGTGAACATCGACTCGACGACGTGCGGCGGCCGTTCGGCGCTGGCATGATCGCGTGATGGTCACGGAATGGTTGCGGCGGTGGTTCGTCGTGCACTTCATCCTCGACATGGCGGCGGCGATTCCGCTATTCGTCGCCCCGACGCAGCTCCTCGGCTGGCTCGGCTGGCCAGCGGTCGATCCGATCGCGACGAGGCTCGTTGCTGCCGCGCTGTTCGGGATCGGAATCGAGTCGTACCTCGGCCGCAATGCAGGCGTCGAAGCCTTCCGCGGGATGCTGAACCTCAAGATCATCTGGTCGGGTGCCGCGGTACTCGGCACGTTGTGGTCGCAGCTCGATGGCGGACCGATCGCGGGCTGGGGCGTGTTCGCGATCTTCGTCGGGTTCAACGTGCTCTGGGTGCGTTACCGGATCGCCCTTTCAAGGGCACGCACCCCGCCGACCCCATAGCGTAGGCTTCGCCGATGCGTTACGTGCTCGCTTGCCTCGTCCTCATCTGCGCATCCGAAGCACGCGCGGATGAGCTTCGTCTCGATGGTTCACTTGGCTTCGCGCACTTTCAACAGCAGGCCAAGCCACGCGTGGGCACACCACGCGGCGAGCGCCTCGTCGAACACACCGCGTTCACGCTCTCGCTGACGGGAACCTACGACGTTCATCGATACCTCGCGATCGGTGCTTTCGCGGAGCTCGACCTCGGCGTTCGTCGCGCAGGCGAGCTGGTCGGGTTCGATGCGGAAGGCCGCGCGACAATCGATCCGGCGATCGGCGGCTCGTACGCCGAGTTTTGGACCGGGCTCGGAGCCCGCGGTCAGTGGCGCAACCTGTTTCTTGAGCTCGGCTACGCGGTCTTCGCGCGACGTTGGGATTCCGGACGCGACGATCTTCCTGCTGCTGACGGAGACACGGACGGCGCGTTCGCTCCGCAACTTTCGGTGCGTTGGTTAGCGGCACTCGGAGGAACGATCGATATCAGACCTTGTCTCGCTATCGTGCTTCGTCTCGAATGGCGGATTCGTTACTACGACGAGCGGGGCGGACAGCCATTGATGGATGGCATCGTGCATGGCACCCAAGAGTTCCGCCCGCTGATCGGCGTCGCATGGCGACCGCGCCTCTAGCCGAGATCCTTAGCTCCGTCGGGTTGGACGTTTGTTCGCGAATGCTGCTTGACCCGTAGCGGGTCGCGGCGGAGGCGACATCACTTCGGTGTGCCGACAGTCGCTGAGGACCCTCACCGCGGCTTGCGCGCGATCAAGCTGACGCCCTCGACGCCGAACTTACGTGCCGTCCCCTCCTTGGACGTTCCTTTGAAGCAGTCGTGCCGGGCCACGATCGCGACATCGACGAACCCCGCCCGCTGCATGACTTCGATTTGCTCTGCACACGGCAGAGCGCCGGCAATTCAACCAGTCCAAAGGTCAATGTCGTTACGGATGTTCGCCGACAGTTCGGTGGCGACGATGATGTCGGCGAGCTGGAAGCGACCACCGGGCTTCAGCACGCGGAACGCTTCTGCGTACGCGCGCTCCTTGTCGGGCGTGAGGTTGAGGACGCCGTTCGAGATGATCACGTCGACCGAGCCCGACTCGATCGGCAGCTCGAGCGCATCGCCGACCCGAATCTCGACCTGATCGAGTCCCATCGCCTTGGCGCCCGCGCGCGCACGTTCGGCCATGGCCGGCGTGACGTCGACGCCGACCGCCTTGCCAGTCGGGCCGACCCGACGGGCGGCGAGCATCAGGTCTGTGCCCGCGCCGCAGCCGATGTCGATCACCGTCTCGCCCGGCTCGATCGGGGCGACGCAGTGCGGATTGCCGACCCCCGCGAACGACGCCGTCATGGTCGCCGGGATCGCTGCGAGCTCGTTCGCGTCGTACCCGAGCAGAACCGCCGCGTACTCGGCGCCCCGGTGAAAGTGGAAGTCGCCGCTCGGATCCTCTGCGACCCGCGCATAGATGAAGCTGATCTCGCGGCGCAGCTGATCAACATCGAGACCGATCGGACATGAGGTAGCCATTCGGTTCTCCTAGAAGCTGAGGGTTGCTGCGCCGGCCTGGATGAGCTCGTGCATCGGGCTGGCACCCGTGATCACGGTGCCTTCGATGAGATCCTCCTGCGTGTAGCCGCGGGACTTCACGCACGGCGTGCACGCCCAGAGCGTACCCCCGCGCTTGAGGAAGTCCTTCATCAGCGCCGCGAGCGGCTCGAGCGGATGCACGTGCGTCAGGTCGGACGCGCGTTTGCGGGCGATGTCGACGCCCGCGCTGGTAAGGAACACCGAAACCTTGAGGCCAGCGGTCATGCCGCCGTTCGCGATGGTGAATGCCACCGAGGACAGCTCGTGATCCATTCCGTGAGTAATGACGACGACCAGATTGCGTTGCGTGTTGGACATTGTTGTCTCCTTCGGATCAGCATCGTTCTGGCGCGTCGTTCTTTCGAGCGAATGAAGATGAACGTTATGATAAGAAGAACTGAACATGAACTTCGAACGCCTTCGCACGTTCCGCGCGCTGTCGGAGTCGCTGCACTTTCGGAAGACCGCCGACAAGCTGCACATCTCGCAATCGGCTGTTTCACAGCAGATCAGCAAACTCGAGGACGAACTGGGCGTAATGCTCCTGGAACGCATCGGGCGGCGGACCTTTCTCACCCCGGCCGGAAAGATCCTCGTCGACGAAGCCGGCAAAGTGCTGGCCGCTGTCGAACGCGCTGGCGAGGCGGTGCGTGCCTTCGGGGTAGGAGACATCGACCGAGTCCGGTTAGGAGCCAGCACGACTCCAGGCGTCTATATCGTCCCGGCGGCGCTCGGCGCGTTTCGCACGGCGCTGCCGCTCGTCCAGTTAACGTTCCGGATCGCGAACTCCGCCGAGATCGAGCAAGCGCTCGTCCACAACGATCTCGACCTTGGGGTCGTGGGCGAGGACATCGCACACGAGGAGCTGTTCCAGGTGGCGATCGGGGAGGACGAGATCATCGCTGTCACCGCGCCGGCTCTCGCCAGTCGCAAGCGCCTGCGTGCATCCGATCTCGAAAAGTTACCGCTGCTTGCGCGCGAAACAGGTAGCGCAACTCGTCGCTACGTGGACGCGGGGCTCGCGAAGATCGGCTTGAAGCTGAAGGCAGCATTCGAGCTGCCTTCGCCCGAGGCGCAGGTTCGCGCAGCAGCCGCGGGCTTGGGGCTCGCGTTCGTGTCGCGGCACGTCGCGGTGAGTGACCTCTCTGCCAAGCGCCTCGTCACGGTCCGCGTCGAGGGGCTTCGATTGGTTCGTCCGATCACGGCCGCCTACCATCGAGACAAACGGGTGACACCCGCGATGCAGCTGCTGATTGCCCTGATGCGGCGCCACGCGCACCCACCCCGCGCGAGCTGACCGTTCAGCTGCGCTTATCACGACAACGAGGTATGCGCATCACCGCGCGTATCGGTCGGGCGCCATACTGACTGCATGTTCTTCCGACCGTTCTACCGTTTCGGGACTGGCTGCGCCGCGTACGTGTTTGGTTGTGGCGGCAAGGGCATCGCGTGCGTCGTCGACCCGCACGAGTCCGATGTCGATGCCTATGTCGAATTCGCCACGAGCAAAGGCATGAAGATCACGCACGTCTTCGATACGCACGTGCACGCAGATCACCGCTCCGGCGCGCGCCGGCTAGTCGAGATCACGGGCGCGAAGTACTGCCTCCACAAATCCGCGAACGTCACGTTCCCGTTCGAGCCAGTGGTCGATGACCAGGTCATCGAGCTGGGGAACACGATCGTTCGCGTGCTGCACACGCCGGGGCACACGCCCGAGAGCATGTGCCTCGTCGTGAGCGATCTGCGGCGCGGGCCCGAACCATGGTTTGTCTGCACCGGTGACACGTTGTTCGTCGGTGCCGTGGGCCGTCCCGATCTCCCGGGTCGCGAACGCGAGAACGCCGCACAGCTGCGCCATAGCGTCCGCGACAAGCTGCTCTCGCTTCCCGGCGATCTCGAGGTCTATCCCGCGCACTTTGCCGGTTCTGCCTGCGGCGCCGGCATGAGCGGAAAGCCTGCGAGCACGATCGCGTTCGAGAAGCGCTGGAACGGGTTGCTCGGTCTCGACGAAGCCGCGTTTGTCGATGAGGTCGGCGGGAACGTTCCGCCGAAGCCCGACGGCATGATCGAGATCATGCGCTTCAACGCAGGCCGCTGATGTCGGATCGCGCTGTTCGGCTCGGGCTTGGCCCGAACCTCGCGCAGTTCTCGCTGCTCGTCGTCGTCAACGCATTTGTCGGCGCGATGATCGGCCTGGAACGCACGATCCTTCCCGCGATCGCTCAGGAGGAGTTTCATCTCGCAGCGCGTGCGGCGGTGCTGTCGTTCATCGTCGTGTTCGGCGTGACGAAGGCGGTGACGAACTACTTCGCGGGCCGCTTCTCCGATGCTGTGGGCCGCAAGCGCGTGCTCCTTATCGGCTGGCTCTTCGCATTGCCCGTGCCGTTCATGCTGATGTGGGCACCGTCATGGGCGTGGGTTCTCGTGGCGAACGTATTTCTCGGTGTCAGTCAGGGCCTCACTTGGTCGACGACAGTGATCATGAAGATCGATCTCGCGGGTCCGGCGCGGCGGGGGTTCGCGATGGGGCTCAATGAGTTCGCGGGCTATGGCGCGGTTGCTATCTCCGCACTCGCGACCGGCTACATCGCATCCACGTACGGCCTCAGGCCCGAACCGTTCTACCTGGGTATCGCGTTCGCGGGGCTCGGCCTTGTCTTGTCGGTCGTGCTCGTCCGCGAGACCCACGCACACGCGCATCACGAGGCAAAGAATCACGCGGCGCCAGCGGCCGGCGCCCCGCCGCAGCGCGAGATCTTCGTGCGCACATCGTTTCGCGATCGCGACCTGTCGTCGATCAGCCAAGCCGGTCTCGTGAACAACCTCAACGACGGCATGGCCTGGGGACTGTTCCCGCTGTTCTACGCGTCGGCGGAGCTATCGCTCGAACGCATTGGCTGGCTCGCCGCCATCTACCCGGCGGTTTGGGGAATCGGTCAGCTGTTCACGGGTGCACTCTCGGATCGCTGGGGACGGAAGTGGCTCATCGCGAGCGGCATGTGGGTGCAGGCTGCGGGCATCGCACTGATCGTGTTGTCCGCGCATTTCGCCGGCTTCGCCCTCGGTGCAGTGCTGCTCGGCGTGGGAACCGCGATGGTCTACCCGACGCTACTCGCCGCGATCGCCGACGTGGCGCACCCGAGCTGGCGCGCTTCAGCCGTCGGCGTCTATCGACTCTGGCGGGATCTCGGTTACGCGATCGGCGCGCTGCTCGCCGGTATCACAGCCGACGCGTTCGGTCTCGACGCGGCAATCTGGCTCGTCGCGGGTGTCACCTTCGCTTCCGGTCTCGTCGTCGCAACGCGGATGCGCGAGACCATGCGCCCATCGTCCGCTCCGCAGGCCGTCGGCACGCTGGCATCGGCGAAGCGGAGGAATCCTTAGCTGCTCCGTCGGGTTGGACGTTTGTTCGCGAATGCTGCTTGACCTTATACCTAGGTACAGGTGGCACAGTGATCAACATGAACCGCGGCGCTGCAACCAAACGTGCTCCTCGCCCGCGCATGCGCATCGGCGATGTAGCCACGCGCGCGGGCGTGAACCCGCAGACGCTCCGCTACTACGAGCGCCGCGGGATCCTCGGTGAGCCGAAGCGGTCGCCCGCGGGATACCGGGAGTATCCGTCCGACACGGTTCGGCTGATTCGCTTCATCAAGCGGGCCCAGGAGCTTGGCTTCACGCTCACCGAGATCGAAGAGCTGATCGCGCTGCGGCAGACCACACCGAAACGTCGCGGCAAGGTCCGCGAGCTCGCCGCCGCGAAGATGAAGGACATCGACGAGAAGCTCGCGCGCCTGCAGGCGATGCGGAGCGCGCTGTACACGCTGGTCGAAGACTGTGCGTGCGGCGCAGAGACGCTCACGTGCCCGATCCTCGAAGCGCTCGACGATGTCGCGGACAAGGAGGTTCCAGATGGTGGCTAAGACCTTGGTAGCGATCCTGTTTGCCACGGCCGCGCTGGCCGGGTGCTCCAGCGAAGCGGACCAGACGACCCAGAAGGATATCCACATGAAGTCAGTCAAGATCCCCGTCGAGGGCATGTCGTGTGGCTCGTGTGCGGCCCGCATCAAGAAGAACCTCGTCAGCATCGACGGCGTCCTCGCCGCAAGCGTGAGCTTCGACGAGAAGAGCGCCATCGTTCAGTACGACGCCGCGAAGCTCGAGCCCAACCGGCTCGCCTCCGCGATCAGCGGCCTGGGCTTCAAGACCGGGACGCCCATCGAGGGCGCTCCGTGAAACCCAAGGCAGCAACCAAGGCCGGCGGTTTGCTCGGCCCCGTGGGCGGCGTGCTCGCGGTGCTCATTCCGAAAGGAATCTGTCCGCTGTGTCTCACGACCTCGGGCAGCATCCTTCCCGCGCTCGGCCTGAGCTTTCTCGCGAACAGCTCGATCATGCGATGGGTGCTGGCGGCGCTGCTGCTGCTCTCGCTCTACACGTTCTTCATCTCCGCACGAAACAAGGAGCGGTGGCACGTCTTCGCCATCGCTCTTACCGGCGCCGTCCTCGTCTACGTCGGCTGGCTCTTAACATCGTCGGTCACGCTCTATAGCGGAACCGCCGTGATGCTGACTGCATCCATCCTCAATCTCAGGAAGGTGCGAGACGAGTCGCAGCTTCCGTTCACACCCGCTGAAGGATCAACACCATGAGCAAGCGTACGATCGAAGTTTTCTCCGCCGGCTGCCCGTGCTGCGACGAAGCCGTACAGGCCGTTCGCGATGCATCCTGTGCAAGTTGCGACATCCAGGTTCTGGACATGAAGGATCCAAAGGTCGCGGCGCGCGCCAAGCAACTCGGGATCAACCGTGTCCCTGCGGTCGTGGTCGATGGACAGCTCGCCGACTGCTGCGCGTCCGGCGCGATCGACGTCGAGGTGCTTCGTTCGATGGGCCTTGGACAAGCGTAGCGAGCGGGACGATTGATCAGGATCCGCTGGCCCGCACGCACCTGACTGCGCCACGCACGCAGGAGTCTTAGCACGCGCTCTGCTCCGAGCTCGCGGCAGCGTCGTCGGCAACTCTGATCTATTTCGCGCCGGAAGCGGTGGAGCGGGACCTGAGCGTCGCTGTCCTCCGACTCGTGCTACCGCGGATGCCTCACCCCGCGAGGGTCGGCAGCGGCGTCGAGCCAGAGTAGCGCGGCGTCTTCGGTTCGTGCTGAGATGCGGCGGTGACCAACCCGACGACTGCTGGCATCGCGATAGCGCTCCTCGGCCTGATGGCGTGTGGCAACGAGCGCAACGAGAAGACCCCGCCGACGAGCGGACAAACCCCAACTGTCGCCAGTCCAGGCACGCCACCGTCCGCGAAGGTCAGGTGGCCGAAGGACTACTGCTCGATCGTCCCCGCCGAGGAAGTCACGGCGTGGCTCGGGATGACGGTGACCACCCGCGTCCAGGTGACCACGTGCGACTACCTCACCAACAGCGAGAACGGAGCGCACATCAGCTATTACAGCGATGAGGGCGAGTACCGCATTGCCAAGGGACAGCGCGAGAAGCGCGGCAAGCGAGGGGAGGTGGTCTCGGGCCTCGGCGTCGAGGCAGAATACGGCTCGCACGGCAACGGCGCTGGCCTCGACGTCGTGCTCGCCGATGGGCGCGCATTCCGGGTCGATGCGCGAAAGCCCGGGATCGGCGGTCGCGATGCTGCCGCTGAGGTCGCGAAGTTGGTGCTGAAGACGCGGTGACCTGATGGCGTGATGCTCGCAAGATCGGCGGGTTGGGCGGAGGTGTCACATCTCCAAAAGACCGCATCTACCTCGGTGATGAGAACGAACGCCGGTTCGAGCCCCCTCCAGTTCACCCGCGATGGTCGCCACGTCATAGTCGCGGACACCGACGCGATCGCGATCGAGCGCGTCGACGGCACGTGCCGTAAGCGCGTCGAGCTGGCGGGCATCCAGGCGATCGCCGCGTTCACCGATCAGGTGTGGGTCGCGACACGCGCCGGCGCGCTGGTCCGGATCGCGATCGATGGGCGCATCATCGGCGAGCACGCACTCGCGAGCGATGCCGGCGCGGTACTCGTCCCAACGCTGGTCGGCCCGCCCGCGGCGCTCTGGACCGCGAGCTCGCCCGCGATGATCGTGGATGACCTCGGCACGCTCACCTTCCTCGCGACCGAGGCAGATGCGATCGTGCCGGTCGCCGGACGTCGCTACGTCCGCGCGTTCGGCT
>JALZOJ010000009.1 GCA_030857175.1 Myxococcota bacterium
GCACGCACGCATCACTATCTCCCGACGAACTCGCTGCTCGTGCGGATGACGCCGGCGGTGGCAGCGGAAGTCGCGAAGCAGCGCTACGTGCGCTGGGTCGGATCGTACCGGCCGTCGTATCGCGTCGCTGGTCAACTGATGTCGACGATGGGTGCGAGCGCGCGTGTGTACGTGCGCGCGATCGAGCCCGCCGCGAAAGCAGCGCTCGCGGTTCGCGTGCGCGCGCTCGGCGGCGTCGTGCACAGCATGGGCGGCAGCTCGCCGCTCGTGCAGGCCACGCTGACGCGCGATGCAGTGGTCGCGCTCGCGGCGGAGAACGACGTCGAATACATCGATGCGTGGTCCGCGCCCGAAAACGACATGGACATCGCGCGCGAGATCTCCGGCTCGAACTTCGTCGAAGGCATCGCCGGGTTCACGGGCGTGGGCATTCGCGGCGAAGTGATGGACGGCAACGTGGTGGAGACGCACGGCGACTTCGCGTCGCGTCCGCTGATCATTCACGGAACGAACCGCTCGGGCGACGCGGGTCACGGCACGCCGACGACGGGCATCGTGTTCGGCGACGGCTCCGGCGACATCAAGGGCCGCGGCGTGCTGAGCAAAGGGCAGGGCATCTTCGCGAGCTACGTGAATTTGCCGGATCGCTACGCGCACACCGGGGAGCTCCTCCAGGCGCCGTACTTCGCGTCGTTCCAGTCGAACAGCTGGGGCGGGGCGCGCACGACCGAGTACACGAACGTCTCGGCCGAGATGGATCGCATCCTGTTCGATCACGACATCTTGATCTTCCAGTCGCAGAGCAACGCTGGCTCGCGGCAGTCGCGCCCCGAAGCGTGGGCGAAGAACATCGTCTCGATCGGCGCATGGAATCACCAGAACACGCTCGATGCGGCGGATGACCGCTGGCAAAACACCGCGAGCATCGGTCCCGCCGCCGACGGCCGCATCAAGCCCGACCTCTCGCACTTCTACGACGCGACGCACGCACCGAGCTCGGCTGGACCGACGTCCTACGGCGCGTTCGGCGGCACGAGCGGCGCGACGCCTATCACCGCGGGTCACGCGGGCATCTTCCTCGAGATGTGGTCCGACGGCATGTTCGGCGATCCGGGTCCGGGCACGACCGCATTCGAGAAGCGGCCGCACATGACCACGTCGAAGGCGATGCTGATCAACACGGCATGGCGCTACTCGTTCGCGAACGAGACGGCCGACATGAACCGTCACCATCAGGGCTGGGGCCGCGTCGATCTCAAGAAGCTCTACGATCAGCGCGAGAAGTTCTTCATCGTCAACGAGTCCGACGTGCTGACGCCGCTCGAGACGACGCAACATCAAGTCACCGTCGCTCAGGGCGAGCCCGAGCTGCGCATCACGATGGTGTACGCCGATCCGCCGGGCACCCCGGCCGCGACGCGCGCACGCGTCAACGACCTCACCCTGCGCGTGCTCTCGCCGTCGGGCGTCGAGTACTTCGGCAACAACGGCCTCCGCCAGACGAACGTCTCGACGCCGGGCGGCGCGCCCGACACGATCGACACCGTCGAGAACGTCTTCCTCGTCGCGCCCGAAGCCGGCACGTGGACGATCGAGATCCGTGCCGACGAGATCATCACCGACGGACACAAGGAGACGCCCGCACTCGATGCCGACTACGCGCTCGTCGTCAGCGGCGTGAACAGTGGCGGAACGCCGCCACCGCCACCGCCCGGCAAGGTCCGCATCTCGCAGGTCGGTTACGACACGCCCGGTAACGATTCGATCGAAGAGTGGGTGCAGCTGTTCAACTCGGGCACGGCGCCTGTCGACGTCAGCGGCTTCAAGGTCGCCGACAACAGCGGCACGTACACACTGCCGGCGAACACCAAGATCCAGGCGGGCAAGCACCTCACGATCGCGCGCAACGCCGCTGGCTTCAACGCGCTGTTCGGTCAGGCACCCGGCGTCGCGGGGATGACGCTCTCGCTCGGTAACACGGGCGACGAGTTGCGGCTGCTCGACGCGGCGAACGTCGAGCTGGACAAGGTCCAGTGGGAGCGCAGTGCGGTGGGCTGGGCGATCGCTGCGCCGACCGGGTCCTCGATCAAGCGCACGGATCCGACGGTCGACACCGACACGGTTGCCGACTGGAAGGTCACGACGCCCGCGGCACCGAGTAACTAATCGACGTCGATGTCGATGCGCAGCTCGCCGGCCGGCTTCTTCGAGCGGCGCGGCTGAAGCTTTTCGACCGTCTTGCGCAGCTTGCCGAGGCGGCGCTCGAGACGATCGATCTTCTCCAGAATCTCGCCGTGCTCGGCGGGCATCGCGCTCGGCGCGGCGCGTCCGGCATCGCGCTGAGCGCGCACGTGGTCACGCATCGCTTGCTCGCGGTCACGCATCGCTTGCTCGCGATCGCGTTGCGCCTGCGCATGGGCACGCATCGCCTCGCCGTGGGCGCGCATCGCTTCGGCCTGGGCGCGCTCGGCCTCGCGCTGCGCATCGCGCTGTGCACGTTCGGCCGCGCGGTGCGCTTCGCGCTGCGCACGCTCGACCTCGCGATGCGCATCGCGCTGAGCACGCTCGACCGCGCGCTGCGCCTCGCGCTGCGCACGCTCCGCTCCACGCTCGGCCTCGCGGCGCGCCTCTTCGGCATGGGCGGCGTCTTCCTCTTCGCACGCATTCGAGACAGCTGGACGTCCGAGCAGCGTTGCACCGATGACGATGCTGAAAGCCAAGGCACGCATGAACCCTCCGGGCTCGTGGATACCCGAGACGGACGCGCGGTGGACGACGACCTCTCAACAAAACGATCTCGCCGCAGGTGTCGCGCGCTGTCGCGGTGTCCGGTTTTGGGATTCTACGAGCTCGCCGGGTATCGCTTGCGAACAGCGCTGATGACGGCGTCGCGTTGGAGCGGAGTCAGGCCGAAACACTCGACGAGGATCGAGAAGATCTCGTCGTCGGTGCCGCTCGTCACCGCGGTGCGGAGCTGCATCGCCTTCGGCAGGAATGCGGGATCGCCGCTCGTGGCACGGGCGCGGAAGAGCTCCGTCGCGGTTTGCGCCTGGTCCGCCGGGAGCTCGAGCAGCGTCTCGAGGATCTGCGCCGCTCGTGCGGTGTCGCCCTGCATGACCGCGCCGGCGAAGTCGCGAAACGTAACTTCTGACATCACCGACCTCAGGGCTTCATCGGGCCGACGGCCTTCGCGTACAGCGCGAGCGGCTCGGTGGCATTGAACATCGGGAACGTGGCGCTGCCCGTACCGAGCTGCTGCATGGCGACGGCGGCGCCGGCCGCGATGTTGAGCTTGACCGCGGCATAGCGGTCGAGCGGATCGAGCTTGGGCTCGCCGGCGGCCGGGACCGTGACGAACACCGGGTGCTCGACGTAGGCGCCCATCGGGCCGGGGACGACCTTGATGTTCGCGAGGTAGAGCTGGCCGCTGAGGTTCGAGGCCGTGAACTCGACCTTCGCGCCGGGAGCGCCGTGCGCGTCGAGCGGGAACTCGTTGTAGGGACACGTTGGCGTGCCCGGTGCGCCGGCGGTGCACGGCATGAGGGCAATCGAGGGCGTCATGACCGGGAAGGCGTTCGCGACCGGTGTGGCGTCGCGCTCCTTCTGGATCCAGTCGAGGATGCCGGATGCTTGGCCGGCGGTCAGGGCCGGGCCGTCGTGGCCGCCCTTCTTGAGGAGGAGCGAGGTCTGCGGTGCGTTGAAGTTGACGAGCGGCGTCGTGGCGGTGGCGGCGCTCGTGTACGTCAGAAGATCTTCCTTCTGCGCGTTCACGTTGTCGCCGCCCTCGAGCCATGCGACCGCGGGCATCGAGCCACCGTGACAGGACGCGCAGTTCGCGCTGAGAACCGGCTGTGCGCCGACGACCCAGGCTTTACGCGCCGCTTCCTGCTCGGGCGTGATGCCGTCCGGAACGTCTTCTTCGATCTGGCCCGTGCACCCGCCCACGAGCCCGATCAGTGCCGCGAAATGGAGTCGTGTGGAGGACCGCATGATGACCCCCTGATTCCATCACAGATAGCGCGTGTTGCGCGCGAGATTTGTCACGCTCGATCTATCCGCAAATCACGCGTAGCATCGGCGCATGGGACGCTCCTCGATGTGCTTGGTCTTGCTCGTGCTGACGGGTGGCGTGGCGCAGGCGGACAAGGGGGACGAGCCTCCGATCCACTTCGAGGTCGGGCTCAACACACGGCATTTCACGGCCGTGGAAGGCGACGAGAACATGGCGTTTCGCGGCGAGGTCGACCCATCGACCGAAGCACAAACAGCTGTCAGCATCGGTTTGCGGTTCACGCGCTGGCTGCCGCGAAACTTGTATGCGGGCATCGAGGCGGAGGTCGGCAAGCTCGACGCGAACGAGCGCTCGAACCTCGCCGGCGCGTACGGGCTGTTCGGTGCGCGCGGACAGGTGGGCTTCGCGTCGCTGTTCGTCGAGATGGCGGCGGGCCAGCGGCGCATCCGGTTCGGCGATGGAAGCGACGAGGACAGCAAGCTGATCGCGGAGCCGCGCGTGCGCGCAGAGATGTGGCTGTCGTCGCGCGTGACGTTTGGCGCGGCGATGGGGACAACGCTCGGTGAGCGCCACGTGTGGATGGCGGGCGTTTACTTCGGCGTGCACTCGCTCGTCTGGGGCAAGGGTCAGCCCTAACGAGGTTTGCACGCGTCGCCGACGCCGTACGCGACGACATACTTCACGCGCGCGTTCGCCTTGTACGCGTAGAGCGCGACCCGTGTGCCGGGGAGCGGCGTCGTCGCGCGCTGGATCATCCGCGGGCTCGGATACGTCTCGCGGCAACCGTCGGGTGGTGACGAGGCGAGGCCAAAGTTCGTCTGGTTTGGAAGGTAGTCGTTGGGCGCGCCGGTGACTGCCATGGGAGCCGACGAAGCAACGAAGTCCTCGAAGTCGAGCGCCCAGCTCGACGTGTTGACGCGAACCAATCCGCAACCGCGACCGCTGACCGCATTGTTCGCCGCCTCTGCGTTCGGCAACACGTAGAAGCCGCTGCCGAGGCTCGTCGAGCTCGCGATCTTGGCTTCGAGCCCGACGACGAGGACGTCGAGCGGCTGGTTGAAGATCAGGTAGCTCGACTCGAATCCCGCGGGCGAGCACAGGTACGTATCGTTGTCGCAGTCGCGGCTCCACGTCTGCGGCGAGGACCATCGGTCGGCACCTTCGCCGCGCACGAATGTGTCGAAGAGGAGGATGCAGTTCGGCGACGCACCGACCGATTCGTTCGGATCGCACGCGGCACCCACACCGTCCATGTCTGGATCGTCATCTTGTCCGCTGCCGCCGTGCATGGGGCAGGGGTCGGTCGCATTTGGCTTGTCGTCGAGGTCGTAGTCTCCCGGCGTGATGTAGCCCGGTTTCACGAGCGGCGGTGCGTCGACGTCGCTGTCGACGCCAGCATCGACGGGATCTGGATTCCTCTGCAACCCGAGCACGCGGTCGCAGCCGGCCGCGAGTACGAGCAACAACCACAGCGAACGCACTGATACATCGTACCAGTTAGTATTCCGTGTGGATCGCAAGCTTGTCGGTGAGCTGATCGCGCGACTCGGCGGCAAGGCGCGCGTCGAAGGCGACACTGTGCGCGCGCTCGTGCAGCACGGCGACGCGTGGCTCTCGACGCGCGTGCGCACGTCGCCGGTCGCGGAGGTGTTCGTCATGACCCGCGCGCTCGACGGCTTCGAGCTCTCGGTTCGCTGGGGCGACCGCTGGCGCGATCCCGACGTCGGTGATCGGGTGTTCGATAGCACGTTCGCGGTGACGACGAACGACGAGGCGATGATGCGCGCGTGGCTCGACGAGACATCGCGCGCCGCGCTGCTCGCGTCGAAGTACGCCTACGTCTCCGATGACCTCTCACTCGCGACGATGCAGGGGATCCCCACGACTCGCACGTGGACGTACGAGCTCGCGAACGACGAGCTCGTCGTCACGAAGGGCGGCCCCGAGAGCGACGCCGATCGATTCCTCGTCGCGGTGACCACCGCATGTGCGATCGCCGCGCGCTCGCAGCGCTGGGCTGCGTCGTATGCGGACACCGCGCGCAAGATCGGCGGCAGTGCAGCGAGCGAGGTGGTCATCGGCGGCGATCCGGTGATGACCGTGACGCGCTCGGCGATCGACGTCACGATGCGGCTCGTTCGCCGCGAGCGCACGAGCGCGGATCGCCTGCGCACGATCGTCAGCGCGCCGCGCATCGGCGAAGGCCGGCTCGCGCTGTGGAATGACAGCTTGCCGAAGACTGCGCGACCCGCGATGCCCGATGGCGCGCGGTTTCCGCTCGAGCTCGGCGCGTACAAGCTGCGCGCCTCCGATGCGCGCGCGGCCGGGAAGCTCGACGACGCGACCAAGAAGCTCGTCCTCGCCGCGCGGCCCGCGCTCGTGCGCATCGACGCCGATTCCGTCGACGTGTGGTTCGACGGCGCGCTCTCGGATCTCGCGCAGATCGACACCGCGGTCGCACTCGCGGCGCACCTCGCTGTCGACGCGATCGCCCCCCAGGGCCCGTACCGCTAGCGGTATACTTCGCCATGCGTTTTGTTCTCGTGCTCGTGGTGGTCGCGTTGTCCTATGGAACTGCGTCGGCGCAGATGGTGCCGCCGCCGATAATCGAGGAGCCGAAGATGACGGTCGGTGGCTCGCTGGTCGTCTACGTGCCGCAGGGCGATGCCGATGACACCTCGGATACGTCGCTCGGCATTCGCGGGCACTTCACGTACAAGTTCCGGCCGTTCCTCGCCGGCATCGGCACGTTCGACTACGTGTTCGTGAACGAGGATGGCGACGCCGCGATCACCTACTACAACATCTCGGCAGGCGCGCGCTTCATCAAGCCGCGGCCCGGCCTCATCGAGCCGTACGGCGAGGTGCTGCTCGGCTATCACGCGTTCGACGCGGAAGGCATCGACACCGAGACCGCGCTTGGATTTCGGATCGGTGGCGGCATCCTCTATCCGTTCAGCAACAAGCTGCTCGCGAACCTCGCGCTCAACTACAGCGCGGCATCGTTCGATGTCGGGTTCGCCGATGTCGACGTCAACGCGCTGATCCTCGAGGTCGGCGTCGCGATCAAGATCTAGCGCTACTCGCCGACGCAGCAGCACAAGCCACGACGACAAGTGTTGTTGCCAGCGTCACGAGGTTCAGCGCGCGTGATGCGCACCCGCGTGCGCGATGTCGCGCTGCTCGAGGACGTTTTCGTCTACCGCGGGAGACGAAGCGTAGCGTGGAGGCAGCAAGCGTTGCGTGGCACTTCGACTGCACGACGTCCTGTCATGACCAGCCAGTCGCACCGCTCCATCGATGTCTGCACACGAACCTCGAACACGGGTTGCTTCGCGAGAGGAACGCTCGTGCGCACGCCGCGCGGGATGTTTCCGATCGAAGGACTTCAAACCGGCGAGGAGGTCATCACGCATGACAGCCGCATCGCGCGCATCCACAAGGCGCACGTCGCGAGCGCCTCGGAGCTCGTGCGCGTCGCGTTCTCCGACGGCTCGTACATCGTCTCGACACCGTGGCACCGCTTCTTCGAGCTGCGCGGCTCGCTGATCAAGGCCGAGGCGCTGATCCAGGGCACGTGCGTCCGCAACTACGACTACTCGGTCGTGCAGGTGCAGCGCGTCGAGAAGGTCGCGCAAGACGCCGCGAACGACGTGTTCAACCTCTCGCTCGAGCGCGATGTCGGCTTCTTCGCGAACGGCAAGCTCGTCGAGGCGCCGCACGCGAACCGCATCCTCGATACCCGCTCGCTCCTCACGCGCGCGTCGTGACGTCAGAAGCGGGTCGTAAGCTGACTGCATGCTGTGCAGTTGCGCGCGCGATCAGCTGTGTGATCGATGCGTGGACGACGCGTTCGCGCAGCTGCGCGGCGTCGCGGCATGCCGCGGCGAGGTGTGGGCGATGGACGTCGCGAAGAAGTGTCCGCGCACGCGGCCGTGGCCGTGCACCGAGCGAGCGCGTGCGATCGCGCGGCGCAAGGTCTCGGACCTGGGCGCGGACCAGCGACTGCAATCGAGGCTCGCGGGCGAGCTCGAGCGCTGGGCCGCGCGCTGGTGGGGTCAGGCGGGCCCGTAGATCGGCGTCATGTAGAGGTCGTCGTCGACGCCGCCGACCTTGAGCTCCGTCACCTTCACGACCTCGCCGCTGCCGATGTTCTTGCGCTCGGTCGCGAACTTGAGACCGCCGACGGTCTGGAAGTTGCTGAGCGTGTACGCGAAGCGATCGGCACCGATCTCGAGCTCGATGCGACCGACGGCGAACGTGGTCTTGTCGACGTAGACGTGGAGGATGACGCCCGCGCGCGCGGTGTCCTTCGGATCGAACGTGACCTTGAGCTCGGTGTAGAGCGCGCCCGACGTGTCGTCCTTGATCTCGCCGAGGAGCTCGAGCTTGGAGCCGGGCTCGAGGAGCAGGAACGGCGCGGCCAGGATCGTCGTGTCACGCTGCCAGGCCGCGCGCGCGAACGTGTTCGCCTGGCGAACCTCGGCGGGCGGCACGGGCTGCTTCGAGCCCGACTTCGCGAGGATGTAGCCCGACGAGTATTCGCCGTAGATCTCGTACATGACGCCGGCGTTGTTGCCGTCGTCGCGATCGAGCTCGGCCCAGTGCCGCGCATTCCAGCGATCCCAGGCGTGCGAGCCCGACGTCACCTTCTTGCCATCGATCTCGACGGCCTGCTTCCAGCGGATCTGCTTCGCGTTGTCCCAGGCCGCGACGCCGCCGTGCGCGGCGATCACCTTCTCGGCAAACTCGATCGCCTCGGGCTTCGCGCTCGCGCGATCGTAGACGAGGGGTGCGCCCGGGTGGCGCGCGAAGGTGGAGCGTGAGGACCCGCCGCATGCGGCGAGCAGCAGGAACACGAGCGGGAGGATTCTCATGCCGGCTGCATACACCGATCTCGGAGCGTCGTGGTCACCTCAGCGGCCCGACCTCATCACGCAAACGTCGTTCTCGATGCCTTGGGCACGAACACGCGGAACGCGAGCCAGGTGACGCCGAGGATCCCGGCATAAGACAGCGCGAGCTTGGGATGTTTCCAGGTCATCGCGGCGGCGCAGACCAGCGCGAGCGTAAGCGCGAGGATCGGCGTCAGTGGGTACAGCGGGGCCTTGTACGGGCGCACGAGGTCGGGCTCGCTCTTGCGCAGCTTGAGCACGGCCGCGGAGGACAGGATGTACAGCGTCAACGCGCCGAACACGCTGATCAAGATGATGTCGGCGGTGCGGCCGGTGAACAGCGCGATCATGCCGGCGACGAAGTTCGCGATCAGCGCGGCGACCGGCGTCTTCGTCTTCGCGTTGATCGAGCCGAGGATGGCTGGCAGGTAGCGCACGCGGCCGAGCTCCATGATCGAGCGCGACGCGACGATGAGGATCCCGTGAAAGCTCGCCACGAGGCCGATCAGGCCGATGCCGGTGAGCACGACGAAGAACGGGCTCTCGCGCGAAATGATGTGCGAGATCGCGAGCGGCAGCGGCGAGTCGGAGGTGACCTTGCTCGTCGGATCGAGATAGACGACGGAGTGCCAGCCATCCACACCGACGGCGCCGAACAGCGTGATCGCGGTCAGGATGACGAGCGTCGCCATCGCGAGCAGAAAGCCGCGCGGGAGATCGCGCTGCGGATTCTTCGCTTCTTCGGCGACGTTCGCGATGCCTTCGATCGCGAGGTAGAACCACATCGCGAACGGGATCGCGGCGAACGCGCCGCCCCAGCCGTTTGGCAGCGCGTCGGCGGAGAACTTCTCCCACGAGAAGTGCGGCAGCGCGATCGCACCGAACACGCAGAGCTCGAGGACGGCGATCACGCAGAGCACGAGCTCGAATACCGCCGACAGCTTCACGCCGATGATGTTGACGATCGTGAACACGATGTACGCGACGATGGCGACGCCGAGGATCGGCAAGTCGGGATGTGTCTGGTTGACGTAGCTGCCGATCGCGAACGCGATCGCCGGCGGTGCGAGCACGTACTCGACGAGCTGCGCGATGCCGCCGACAAACCCGATGTCGGGACCAAACGCGCGGGACGTGTACACGAAGACGCCGCCGGCGCGCGGCAGCGCGCACGCGAGCTCCGCGTAGCCGAGGACAAACGCGATGTAGAGGACCGTCACGCCTGCGGTTGCGACGAGCATCCCGTACGGACCGCCTTCGGGCAGGCCGAGGTTCCAGCCGAAGTACGCGCCGGAGATTACGTAGCCGACACCGAGGCCCCAGATCATCACGGGACCTAACGTCCGCGTCAGCTGTGTCACCGCGCGACTGTATCGCGGCCCACGAGATCCAGGGTGGTAGCGTCAGGCATCGTCCGGCGCGATCGCGGTCGCGCACGCAAACTGCACTCGTGCAGCTCATGCGAAGCTTGGTCTGTGCATTCCTAGTTTCTCTCGGGTGCAGCAACGAGAAGCCCACCGACGCGGACCCGTGCGAGCGGGCGGCCTCGAATGCGCGCCGGCTCGTGAAGGAGAACGTCGCGGCGAAGGCGCGCTTCGGAGAAGACCCATTTCCGATCGAGCGCTGTCGCGCACAGCGCGTGACCGCCGCGGACATGCACTGCATCGGCTACGCCTCGAGCTGGGCCGAGCTCGAGACGTGCTCGGGCAGCGTGCTCTCTCCCCGCACCGGCGTCGCGGAAGAGTAGGGAGCCGCGACCCGGCTAGTCCGGTTGCTAGGGTCGGACCACCGTAGGGTCCGAGCGGCGAACCCCGCGAATCGCCTGGGGCCGCGCGAGGCATGGACGGTGCTCATGCGGCCGCCATGCGAAGGCTGGCCGTCCTCATCATGATCGTATCCGCTTGCGCGGACGAACCCCAGCTCACGCCGGACGAGGAGTGGGGCATGGAAGGCCCCATGTTTCCGACGCCGCCGCCGGGCAAGGAGGACAGCGAGCACCGGCGCGGCTTGCTCGTCGCGACGAACACGACGGCGACGCAGGTCTGGATCGCGCGGAACAAGTGGGAAGACACGACGACCGCCGCGGCCGCGAAGGCCGGCATCGTGTGGCCGGCGGCGAGCGGTCTCGACTGGGATCAGAAGTACGCGAAGTGGATCGAGTCGCTCGAGTACATCCCCTCGATCGACGGGTTCTCCACGACCGTGAAGGTCACGACGCCGTGGGGCAAGACGATGCCGTCACCGGTGCTCGAGTGCGCCGAGATGTCGCTGTTCTTACGGATCGCGTTCGCGGCCTGGTACGAGCTGCCGCTGTTCTTCGAGTCCGTCGACTCGCAAGGCCGGCGCGTGTTCTTCGGGCACAACGGCGTGCGCACGTCGGCGGGTCGCTACGCATCGACGCCCGAGTTCGCGATCAAGTACAAGGACTACTCGACGACGTACACCGGTGGCGTGTGGCCCAAGGACACGACGCTGCGCGCGAAGCGAATCGCGGGCGGCGAGGATCTGCAGCCGATGATCGCGGCCGATGCGCACTTCGGCGCGTATCTCGACGAGGTGCACCTCAACAAGCGCGTGGGCTACTTCACCGTGCTCGCACTCGACTACCTCGGCTCGATGAACCTCGCGGACTCGGCGAACACGTACAACATCAAGCCGGAGTCCGTGCGCGCGGGTGACGTGCTCGTCGAGCGCTGGCAGCGCAACGGCATCGGCCACACGCTCGTGATCAAGGAGGTCGACGAGCTCGCGGGTGGCAGCAAGGACATCACCGTCGTGTCGGGCTCGATGCCGCGCCGTCAGGGCGTGCGGCAGAGCGGCGCGGCGGCGAAGAGCTACTTCACGAGCGAATACTCTGGTGGCCCGGGCACGAGCGGCGACGGTGTGCCGTACGCGAAGCTCGGCGGCGGCGCGAAGCGCTACCGCGTCGCGAAGAACATCGGCGGCTACTGGACGAACACGTGGATGGCCGCGGACGAGGCGAGCTGGATCAACTCGACGGACTACGCGCGCATCGCGGCGCGCCCGGCGCGCTTCGAGCAGATCCTCGGTAGCGTATCGCCCGAGGCGCAGCGCAGCGAGTTGCTCGCGCAGATCGCCGACGCGCGGCACCACCTCTCGCAGTTCCCTGCCTCGTGCTCCGCGCGCGAGCGCCGCGAGCATGCGTTCGCGACGCTGTACGAGCTCGCCGAGAGCGCGTTCGGTCAGACGCAGGCGCAGGTCGATGCCGCGCATCGCACGCTCGAGGATTACGTGCTCGGCGAGCTCGAGTACACGATGGCGAAGACGTGCTGCTGGAACTCGTCGACGGCCGCGATGTTCGACATCCTGATGGACAAGGCGCGCGCCGAGCAAGGCACCACGTGCGTGACGCCGACGGTGTTCAAGTCGCAGGTCTCGAGCGGCTACGGACTGTGGTCGCAATACGCCGCGTCGGTCGGGCGCGGTGGCGAATGGCGCGCGTGGAGCGAAGACGAGACCTGCCCGCAGCGCAACATCGCCGAGGATATCGAGGCACCGCGCGAGGCGACACCGTTCTGCCAGCTGTCGACGCCGCCGCCCGCGTGCACGGATGCGATGGAGCCAAACAACGCACGCTCGGCGGCGAAGGCCGCGACCGGCACCGTGCAAAGCCTGCGCATCTGCGCGAGCGACGACGACTGGTACTCGATCGCGACCGCCGGCACCGTGCGCGTCGAATTCACGCACGCGAGCGGCGACCTCGATGTCCACGCGTTCAATGCGGCCGGTACGCGCGTCGGTGCCAGCGAAGGCACCGGCGATGTCGAGCAGGTGGCGGTGCCGGCCGGCGGGTTCGTCCGCGTGTTCGGCTACAGCGGCGCGACGAACACGTACCGCCTGATCGCTCCGTGATAAGTCATCGGGATGGACATCAAGCGCCTGGCTCGACGGCTTCAGCCGTACGTGCCCGCGCTCGTGCTCGCGATCGCGGCGATCGGGCTCGCGCAGCAGTTCGCGTACTGGACGCAGGTCCACGCGCGCGAATTCGGGCTGCCGCTCGATGACTCGTATATCTACCTGACGTACGCGAAGCAGTTCGGCCGCATGGAGCCGTTCACGTATTTTCCGGGCGGCGGTTACTCCGCCGGCTCGACGAGCGTGCTCTGGCCGATGTTGCTCGCACCGTTCTGGACGCTCGGTGCGCGCGGACACGCGCTCGTGTGGGTCAGCTACATCCTGTGCACCGCGCTCTACGCGCTGACGTTGATCGGCGTGTGGCGGCTCGTGAAGGAGCTCGTGCAGTCGCAGATCGCGGGCGTCTGCGGCGCGCTGATGGTGCTCGGCATCGCGCCGTTCGCGTGGACGTCGCTCGCCGGCATGGAGGTCGCGTTCGCGAGCGCGCTACTCGTGTGGACGCTCGATGCGATCGTGCGGGCACCCCCAAAGGATGTTGGCCCGCCGACGAAGAAGCTGATCGCACTGCTCGCGGCGACGTCGCTGTCGCGGCCCGAGGCGATGATGATCGTGTTCTTCGTCGTCGCGGTCGCCGTGATCCAGCGCGGGCGCAAGAAGCAGTGGCGCGCGGCGGCGCTGTGGGCGACCCCCGCGATCGCGCCGGTCGCGTGGCTCGTCGCGAACAAGCTGTTCGCCGGCAACTTCATGCCGAACACAGGCGTCGCGAAGAGCCACTTCTATCTGCCCGGCTTCGACTGGTCGTACTGGTGGGAAGCTGTGACGACGCAGACCGGCCGCATGTTCCACGGGCTGTTCGTCGACAAGGCGAGCCCGCTCGTGTGGCCGAAGATCGTCGCGGCGCTCTGGGTGTTCGGTGCGGTGCGCGTGGTGATGTGGTCGCGGCGCGAGAACAAGTGGCTCGCCGGCTTTCTGATCATCACGGCGCCGTGGGGCTTGATCCTCGCGGTGATCGCGTCGTCGGGGCAGTGGAGCTTCCAGAACTATCGCTACATCGCACCCGCGTTCCCACTGCTGTTCATCACCGTCGCGTGCGCGTTTGGTCCGATGCTCGTTGGCCACGCACGCCACGTGTGGCACGCCGTGGCGGCCGTGCTCGTCGGCTTGTTCGTCAACGCGTCGATTCCTGGCATGCGCGAGGACATCATGCTGTTCGCGCAGAACGCGACGGACCTCAACAAGCAGGTCGTCACGATCGGGCGCTACGTGAAGAAGAAGCTGCCCGACGCGTCGATCATGTTCCACGACGCGGGTGCGGTCGCGTACTACGGCGACACGCGCGTGTTCGACATGCTCGGCCTCGTCACGAACTATCAGACGAACGTCGCGAACAACGGACCGGGCGCGCGCTTCGAGTTCCTCGAGCGCCTACCGCCGGAGCGGCGGCCGACGCACTTCTCGTACTACCCGGCGTGGATGGGGCAGGGCGAGCTGTTCGGCGAGGTCATCATCGAGACGCCGCTCGGCAGGCAGTTCCATCGGCGGCGGCTCGTCGGCGATTCGAACATGCAGCTGATCGCGGCGCGCTGGTGGCACGTGCACACGGCGGAGCGTCCGTTCGAGGTCCCCGCGGGCTGGCGCGTCGTCGATCGCGTCGATGTCGCGGACATCGCCGACGAGAAAGCGCATGCGTGGCGCGGTGCGATCGGCCGCCGTCACTTCGGCGATCCGACCGCGAGATGGACCGTGTTTCACAAGGAGACGCACCTGGAGCGCGGCTTGCTCCTCGACGGCGGACGCACGATCCGCGGCAACAGCGAAGTGTTCGACGTCGACGCCGATCCGACAAAGCCGATGCGCCTCGTGATCCGCACCGGCGGCAAGCGCGAGTATCCGTGGCACGACGCGATCACGAAGCCGGTCGCGATCGAGATTCTCGATGGCGAGACCGTCCTCGCGCGCACTGACCTCCCGGCGCCCCGCGGCGAGCTGGTCGAGGTCGCGCTCGAGATCCCGCAAGGACGACGCACGGTTCGCGTGCGCGCGACCGGCACGTACCGGGTCTTTCACTGGTTCGTGTTGCAGCCCGAGTGACGCTTGGCGTTGCCGCGCCCGTGCGATCGGCTAGTATGGCGATGCCCCTCCGGGCTGGTGGACGTTCTGCACGAGCAGAGCGTGATGTGAGGTCCAACCAGGTTGGATCGGAAAGACGCGTTATGTCCGCCCAGCACGTTTCATGGGGGAGCATCGAGCTCCTCCACAATGCCATTCGAACGCTGACGCTCCTGAACCAGCAGGGCCAGCCGTTCCCGGTCATCGAGTACCGCGCGAAGGTGAAGCTCCACGGCACGAACTGCGCCGTGCAGATCACCGACGCAGGTCCCGTCGCGCAGAGTCGCAATCTCATCCTCACGCCGGCCGCCGATCACAAAGGCTTCGCGACGTGGGTCGCCGCACGCGCCGACTTCTGGTCGACGCTCGCGAACGGTCTCGTCGTGTTCGGCGAGTGGTGTGGTCCCGGCGTCGAGAAAGGCATGGCGATCTCGCAGGCGCCCACGAAGCTGTTCGCCGTGTTCGCGATTCGCCCGAAGGTGAATGACGAGCGCATGATCTACGAGCCGGAGCAGATCGAGGCGCTGTTGCCGAACCGCCCGGCCGACGTGCACGTGTTGCCGTGGGAAGGCGAGTCGATCACGATCGACTTCGGATCGCGCGAGGCGATCGAGCGCGTCGCGCAGCAGCTGAACGAGCGCGTCGACGCGGTCGAGCGCGAAGATCCGTGGTGCAAGCGCGTGCTCGGCGTGTCGGGGCTCGGAGAAGGACTCGTGTTCTATCCGTCGCCGTTCGATCAGACGCTGATGTTCAAGGCAAAGGGCGACAAGCACCGCACCGCCGGCAAGAAAGCCGTCCAGGTCGATGCGTCGGCCGCGGCGTCGATCGACGAGCTCGTCGCGCTCGTCGTGACGGATGCGCGGTTGCGCCAGGGACTCGAGGCCGTCGGCGGCGAGTTCGATGCGAAGAAGACCGGCGCGTTCCTCGGCTGGATCTCCGCCGACGTGAAGAAAGAATCGGTCGCCGAGCTCGAGGCGTCGGGCCTCACGTGGGCACAGGTCGAGAAGGGCGTGCAGCAGCGCGCGCGGAAGTGGTTCCTCGGAGGTGGCCTGTGAGCCTCCGCAAGGTGATCGCCGCAAGCGCGAAGGTCCATCCGCCGAGCTGGCTGCCCGACAACCTCTGCTACGAGACGATGATGGGCTCGGTCGCGTACGGCGTGTCGTCGGATACGAGCGACATGGATGTCTACGGCATCTGCATGCCGCCGAAGGACATGGTGTTCCCGCACCTCGCGGGCGAGATCATGGGCTTCGGGACGCAGATCAAGCGCTTCGAGTCGTGGCAGGAGCATCACGTCGCGGCGATGGACAAGAGCTGGGACTTCCAGATCCTCGGCATCGTGAAGTTCTTCCAGCTCGCGATGGAGAACAACCCGAACATCATCGACTCGTTGTTCACGCCGCGCCGCTGCGTGCTGTCGTCGACGACGGTCGGCGAGTACCTCCGCGAGCACCGCACCGACTTCCTGCACAAAGGCTCGTGGCACAAGTTCAAGGGCTACGCGTACAGCCAGCTCAACAAGATCCGCACGAAGACGCCCAGCGGAAAACGTGCGGAGCTCGTCGAGGCGCACGGGTACGACGTGAAGTTCGCGTATCACGTGGTGCGGCTGCTCCTCGAGGTCGAGCAGATCTTGGTCGCGCGCGACATCGATCTCGAACGCGATCGCGAGCAGCTCAAGGCGATCCGCCGCGGCGAGTGGACGCTCGCGCAGCTCGACGAGTGGGCGCAGACCAAGGAGAAGCAGCTCGAGGCGCTCTATCACGAGAGCACGGTGCCGTACGGTCCCGACGAGCCGCTGATCCGCCGGCACCTGATGCACTGCCTCGAGGCGCACTACGGTGATCTGTCGAGTGTCGTCGGTCAGCCCGATGAAGCGCTGCAACTGCTGCGAACGATCGCGTCGCTCACCGAGCGCTATCGGTGACGCGTACGAAGTGCCAGCGCGTGCGCTCGAGCGTGCCGTCGGGCGCGCGATAGACCTCGACGCGAGCGAACACGTTATCGCCGAGCACGATCTCCATCTCGACGAGGTGGGGCTCTGCGCGATCGAGGTCGGTGATCTCGGCTTGCGTGAACACGAAGCGCTTGCCGTCCTGACGTGCGCGCAGGCGCGGCTGGTTACCCTGCGCGCAGTAGTGCGTCGCGACGAGGCCGCCGCTGTCCGCGTGATACAGCGTCATCGTCTCGCGGCCCGGCTTGCCGAACGTCTCGGCGAGCGCGCTGCCGCGGGCGATCGGACGGAACGTGACGTCGACGGTCGCGCCGCCATCGCTCGTGCCCGTCCACGCGCCGGCGAGCGGCTGCAGATCGGGCCAGCTCGCGCGTGGCGCAGTGACCGGTGGTTTCGAGCACGCGATCGCGAAGACGAGGAGCCAGCGCATGCGGCCGAAACCGCGCGCGGCTCGCTCGTATTTCGCTAAAGGAGCTTCGCGGTCATCGTGATCGAGGACACCGCGCCCAGCGCGCGAGAGATCGGGCAGCCCTTCTTCGCGGTGTTCGCCAGCTCGTCGAACTTCGCCGCGTCGACGCCGGGGACCTGGCCCGTCACGTCGAGGTGGATCTGCTTGATCGTCCAGCCGATGTCTTCCTTCTCCATGCTGACGGTCGCGAGCGTCTTCAGCTCCGTCGGCTCGTGGCCGGCGTTCGTGAGCTGGAAGCTGAGCGCCATCGTGAAGCAGCTCGCGTGTGCGGCGGCGATCAGCTCCTCGGGGTTCGTTCCCGCCTTGCCGTCTTCCGACGCGAAGCGCGTGTTGAAGCCGTACGGCTGATCCTTCATCGCGCCCGAGAGCGTCGAGATCGAGCCAGTGCCTTTCGGGCCGGTGCCGTGCCAGACGGCGGTCGCAGTTCGCTTGAGCATGCGGTTCTATACACCGGGCCGCGGCGGCGTGAAGAGCGACAGCTCGCCGTTTGTGCTGTCGACGATCAGCACCTGCTCGTTCGGGAGTGAGAACGGCAGGCCTTCGATCGCGGCGCGCGTGGCGATCGGCGCGAGCGTCGACGCGTCGAGGATCTCGATCGGATCGCCGGTGATGACGACGTGCCGGCGCGTGGCGGCGACGTGGGCGTCGGTCCGCGGTGCCGCCAGCACGTCGGAGATCATGCTCACGTTGCCGGCGGTGTCGACGACGAGGACGTCGTTGGACTCCTCGGCCGTGCCGCCACCGACGACGATGAAGCGACCATCGGGCATCGAGGCGATGGCGCCACCGGGTCGCGTGAAGGCGAGCACCTCGAACGTGTTGTTGCTGAAACGCACGAGCCGGCCGGTGGTGTCGAGCGCGAGCGCGGTGCGAAGGCCTGCCGGCGTGACGAACGACGCGCCGCTCGGAGCGAGGCCCGCGACGTCGGTGCGTGGTGCGGTGGTGGTGAGGTCGAGATCGATCGCGGGCTCGCCGGTGATCACGAACTTGTCGATGCCGATCTCGAGCGCCGTCTGGTTCGCGCGCACGAAGCCGGGGTTGTCGCGGACCTCGAGGTACGCGCCGCTCGGTGCGAAGTTGCTGTCGAACAGCCAGAACGTGCCCGTCGGGTTCATCGCGGCGTCGCGGCCGCCGTACAGCGAGACGATGCCGTTCGCGCCGGTCGCGACGACGATGCCATCGCGCGGCGCGGGCATCGGCTTGCCGCCGACGAGCGTGTGATCGTACGCGTTGTAGATCGCGAGCGCGTCGCTCGGTGCGTTTGCCGCATCGCGGCCGCCCGCGAAGATCACGCCGAACGGAAGCAGCACGTCGCCTTGCACGTTCGCGCGAGCCGGCGAGAGCGAGGCCGGTGCGCGGGCGACGCTCAGCGGCGCGCCCATGTAGATGACGATGCGCGCGTTGATCGCGGCGACGCCGAACTCGGGTGACTGGCCGACCGCGATGAGCCCGCCGTTTGCGTCGAAGCCCTCGACGACGAGTGTCCCAGGCTCGCCGTTCGCCTCGACATCGAGCGAGACCGAGAAGCCGTCCGGCCCGCGTGGCGCCTCGACGATCTGCCGCGGATTCGTGAGCTCGACGCGCAGCACGGTGACGCCGTCGAGCAGCGTCGAGCCGGGTGCGGTCGTGAGGCCGAGGTCGATCGTCCCGCTGGCGGCGGTCGGGCAGCCGGCGAGCAGCGCGAGCAGCGCGACCCACTTCACGCGAGCTTGTTCTCGATCTGTTCGTACGTGACGTTGACGAGACGGATCGTCTTGCGGCGACCCGTGAGCCCCGAGACGATCGTCACGTCGGACCGCGCGACGCCGAACGTCTTCGAGAGGAAGTCGATCACGGCGAGGTTCGCTTCACCGTCGACGGGCGGCGAGGTCACGGCCACCTTGACGCGGCCGTCGTAGCGCGGCCCGAACTTCGGTCGAGATGCACGCGTCTGCACGAGGACCGAGATCGTGATGCTCACTTGCCGCCGCGGCCAAGCTCGCGGGCTCGCTTCGTCGCGGTCTCGACCGCGTTGATCAGCGTGGTGCGGAGGCCGCCCTCTTCGAGCGTGTGCAGGCCTGCGATCGCCGTGCCTCCCGGCGACGTCACCATGTCCTTCAAGTGGCCGACGTGCTCGTCGGTCTCGAGCAACATCTTCGCGGAGCCCATCACCGTCTGCGCGGCGAGGCGCTGCGCGTTGCGGCGCGATAGGCCAACCTTCACGCCCGCGTCCGCGAGCGCCTCGAGGATGAGAAAGATGTATGCGGGGCCGGAACCCGAGAGGCCGGTGACCGCGTCGAGGTGCGTCTCGTCGAGCTGGACGGTGATGCCGACCGCGTCGAACATCGCGCGCGCGAGCGCGAGGTCTTCCTCGCCGGCGTGTTTGCCGGGAGAGATGGCGGTCGCGCCCGCACCGACGAGCGCCGGCGTGTTCGGCATCGCGCGCACGACGCGCACTTGATCGGCCTGGCTGCCGGCCGTGGGGCCAACGATCCCCTCGATGGTCTCGGTGTCGACGCCAGCCGCGATCGAGATCACGAGCGCACCGGGCTTCAGCTGATCGGCGACCTCGCGCAGGACCTTGTCGAGGATCTGCGGCTTCACGGAGAGCACGACGATGCTGGCGGTGTGCGCGACCTCGCGGTTATCGCGCGTGACCGCGATGCCGTACGCCTCGACCAGCTCCGCGAGCCGCTCGTTGCGTGGCGCCGACGCCGTGATCCGACGCGCCGCGACGTGCCCGCCTTTGACGAGGCCGCGGATCAGCGCCTCGGCCATGTTGCCGGCGCCGATGAAACCGATCGAATGGGACGCGAGGATCGACAAGGCTCGAAGCCTACCGCGATCGCGCCCGATCAGTTGATGCAGACCAGCGAATCCCCGCCGTGACCCCGGTTCTCCTTGCCCTCGCAGTTGTAGCCACCGCGGCAGTCCGCTGGCTGGCTACAACCCAAGAGGCAGATGCCGCCATCGGTGTTGATGCAGAACGTGTCGTCGGGACAGTCGCTGTCCGTATTGCACGGCTTCACGCACGTGCCCTGCGGAAAGTCGTCACCGATCTGGCAGCGGAACTCGCAGTCGCCGCTGCTGGCGCACGAGCCGCCCACGAGTGAGCCCTCGCGGCCAACACCGCCATCGCCACCACACGCGAACGCGAACACCATACTGAGGATCGAGATGAGTCGAAGCATGGCTCGATCCTGCTACGAAACGCCGCGCGCCGAAACGGGGGTAAGGTAGTCAGGCGTAGCGCATCCAGCCTGCAATGTCGGCAAGCGGCAAGACCTCATCGATCGCGCCAGCTTCGACGGCGGCCTTCGGCATGCCGTAGATCACGGACGTCTGCTGGTCCTGCGCGGCCGTCTTGCCCTCGACCTTCTTGATCGCGAGTGCGCCGGCGGCGCCGTCCTTGCCCATGCCGGTCATCACGACCGCGAGGGTGCGGCGGCCGTAGACCTTCGCGGCCGACATCATCGTGACGTCTGCGGCGGGGCGGCAGCCATTCACTTGTGGGCCGTCGGTGAGGATCACCATGCCGCGCTCGTCGAACTCGAGGTGACGATCCCCGGGCGCGATCAGGACGCCGCCTGCGAGTGGGCGATCGCCGTTCTGTGCTTCGCGCACGCTGACCTTGCTCGCCGCATCCAGACGCTCCGCGAGTGCGGCGGTGAAGCCGGCCGGCATGTGCTGCACGACGATGAGTGCGAGGCGTAGATCGCCGGGCAGGGCAGGGATGAGCTCGGAGAGCGCGGCGGGACCGCCCGTCGAGACAGCGACGACGCAGAGGCGTGGCAGACCGCCGGTCATTGTCGACCGAGTGATGCCGATCGCGCCGCTGCTCGGCCGCGACGGCGCGGTCATGATCGCGGCGGCGCGCGGGCGCGCGACCGAGGCGGCGATCAGCTTGCGCGTGAGCTCGTCGGCGATCTTCGAGAGATCGACGGAGACCTCGCCCGCGGGCTTCGTCACGAAGTCGACCGCGCCGGCGGCGAGTGCGTCGAACGTCTCTTTCGCACCTTGCTTCGTGTGCGCGGAGAACATCACCACCGGCGTCGGGCGCGCGGCCATGATCGCACGCACGGTCTCGGCGCCGTTCATGCCCGGCATGTTGAAGTCCATCGTGATGACGTCGGGCTGGAGCTTCGGAATCTGCGCGAGCGCGTCGTTGCCGTCCTTGGCCTGGCCGACAACGTCGAACGGACCTGACGCGAGCGTCTTCGCGATCGCGGCTCGCATGAACAGCGAGTCGTCGCAGATGAGGACGCGCACTTTCTTGGTGGTGCTCATTCCGGTTCCTCCGAAGCCATCGTTTCGACGACGTAGCCGGTGACTGGTGCCGCGACGCCCTTCAGCTGCAGACCCTCGGCCTCGCGAAACGTGCCGAGCGGGCCGACGGCATCGCGCGTGCTCGCGCTGACGAGCACGGCGCCGTGTGGGCACTTCGCCTCGTAGCGATTCGCTTGGTTCACGGTGTCGCCGATCACGGTGTAGTCGCGGCGAAAGACCTTCGAGCCGAGGTCGCCGCGCACGAGCGGCCCGGTGTTGATGCCGATGCGCATCACGAGCTGGATCGTGCGCGCGGCGTTGAACCCCGCCATCGCGTTTTGCATCGCGAGGCCGGCGCGACACGCGCGCACGGGCGCGGGCTCGCGACCGCGCTGCTCCTCGAAGATGCCCATGATCGCGTCGCCGATGAACTTGTCGATGTCGCCGCCGTATTGCTTCACGATCGGGCACATCACGTCGAAGTAGTCGTTGAGCAGCGAGATCAGCTGCACGGGCGTGAGCGATGCGGACATCGGCGTGAAGCCGACGAGGTCGGAGAACATGATCGAGCAGACGCGCTCGTCGGCGCGGAACGCCAGCGTCGTGCCGCTCGACGCGCGCTCCTCCGCCGCTTGCCGCGCGCCCTCGGAGATGAACAGCGCGGACGCTTCCTTGTACGCGATGAGTCGCCGCTCCGCGAGCGTACGCTCGACGAGCGCGATGCACTTGTCCTGCGAGAACGGCTTCACGAGATACGCGCTCGCGCCGGCCGCGCGCATCTGCGCCATGTCGCGCTTGCTGTCGCGCGCCGTCAGCATGATGACTGGAATCTGCCGCAGCTCGGGATCGCGGCGCAGCGCGTGCACCAGCTCGAAGCCCGTCATGTTCGGCATCTCGTAGTCCGAGACGATCAGCGCGGGCCTCACGGCCTGCGCCTTCTTGAGCGCGACCTTGCCGTCCTCGGCGGTCGCGACCTCGAACCCCTGCCGCGACAGGCAGTCGGCCACGTAGTGCCGCTGCGCGGGCGAATCATCGACGACGAGCACGCGCTCGCGTGCACCGGGTAGCGTGCCTTGCACGAGCGCGCGCACGCGGGTCGAGAGCTCCTCGGGAATCACCGGCTTCACGAGGTAGTCGTCCGCGCCGGCGTCGAAGCCGCGCTCGAGATCGGTGGCTTCACCGAGCGAGCTGCAGATCAACACGGGCACGTGGGCGGTGGTCGGGTCGCTCTTGAGCGCCTTGCACACGCCGTAGCCATCGAGCTTCGGCATCTCGACGTCCGTGATCACGAGGTCGGGCTTGTGCTCGCGCGCGAGCTCGACCGCTTCGGCGCCGTCGTTCGCGCTGACGACCTCGTAGCCGTCGTCCTCGAGGATCGGCACCGTGTGGCGGTGAATCATCGGCGAGTCATCGGCGAGGATGATCAGCTTCTTCGCGCGCGTCGTCGCACCGAGCACGTCCAGCACCTGCGCGTCCGAGAACGGCACCTGGAGGAAGCCATCGGCGTCGACGTCCCGCGCGACGTTGCGATCGGCCGTCGACACGCCGACGACGATCACCGCGACTGGCTCGGGCAAGCCGCGCAACAGCTCGACCGTGTCGGCGAGCGAGCGGTCGGGCAGGCGCCTCGGCAACAGCGCCGCGCGCGGCTGCAGCTGCGTGAGCTGCGCTTCGAGCTCGCGCACGGACGTCATCGCGTGCACCTCGTGCCCGAGTGGCTCGAGGGGCCGCCGCGCCAAGCTCGCGAGGACGGGCTCGTCGGAGATGACGACGATGTTCACGTCCCGTCCTCCTCGCCGTCGCCGTCGCGATCGGGCGCGGAGTGCCCGAGGAGCTTGCGCACGCTGCGCAAGAGCTGCGTGCGATCGTGCGGCTTGGTGATGTACTCGTCGACGCCGGCGTCGAACCCGCGCACGCGATCGATGCGCTCGCCCATGCTCGTGACCATGACGATCGGCGTGTTCTCGTATTCGGGCATCGCGCGCAGTGCACGCGTCAGCTCGTAGCCGTCCATGCGCGGCATCATCACGTCGGTCGAGATCAGGTCGTAGCGCTTCTGCTGCGCGAGCTCGAGGCCGTGCTGGCCGTCGACGGCCACGGTCACGACGTACCCTGCATCCGCGAGGATGCGGCGCAGCGACTCGCGCACGATGTCGGAATCCTCGACGAGCAACACGTGTGACGAGCTCGCGTTCCGCGTGACGCGCGCCGCGGTGCGAATCGCGGTGGCCGGCTGGGCGAGTGCTCGCTGGATGATCGCGGGCACGTCGAGGATCAGCGCGACGCGTTCGCCGAGCAACGTCGCGCCGGCCACACACGGCACGTTCACGAGCAGCTTGCCGAGTGACTTGATCACGATCTCGCGCTTGCCGAGCAAGTGCTCGCAGACCAGCGCGTACGTCTGCCCGCCCTGATCGACGAGCACGAGGTGGACTTGGCCCTCGCCCGAGCCGGAGTCGAGCTCGAGCACGACGTCGAGGCGAATCAGCGGCACGTGCTTGCCGCGCACCACGACCACCTCGCGATCTCCGACGAGCTCGATCTCGTGCGGCTGGATCGAAACGACGCGCTGTACGACGTCGAGCGGGATCGCAAACGTCTCGCCCCCCGCGCGCGCGACGATGACCTGGATGATCGCGAGTGTCAGTGGCAGCTTCAGCACGAAGGCGCTCCCTTGTCCCGGTGTGGACTCGACCTCGATCGTTCCCTTGAGCTTCGTGACGATCGTCGAGCGCACGACGTCCATGCCGACGCCGCGCCCCGACACTTCGCTGACCGTCGCCGCCGTCGAGAACCCCGCTCGAAAGATGATCTCTCGCGCGCTGCGGTCATCCATCACGTCCGCCTCGGCCTCGCTGATCACGCCGCGTTCGATCGCCTTCGCCTTGAGCTTCTGCGTGTCGAGGCCGCGGCCATCGTCCGACACGCGGATCTCGACCTGATTTCCGCGATGCGACGCGACGAGCCGGACCACACCTTCGACGGGCTTGCCGGCCGCCGTGCGTTGCTCGGGCGGCTCGAGGCCGTGATCCACGGCGTTGCGTACCAAGTGCATGAGCGGCTCGTCGAGTGACTCCACCAGCAGCTTGTCGAGCTCGGTCTCATCTCCCTCGAGCTCGAGCCGCGCGCGCTTCCCCAGCTGCGCCGCCAGATCGCGCACCGTGCGCACGTGCTTTCGGAACACGCCGGTGACCGGCACCATGCGCAGCCGCATCACTTGCTCGCGGAGCTCGGCCGAGATCGCGTCGAGTCGATCCGTCCCGTGGTCGAGGTCCGTGGTCACGTCGGCGAGCACGCGCTCGACGCGCGACAGCTCCTCTCCCAACGTCTCGAGCCCGCGCGTGTTCCCGCCGCGCCCACCCGCATAAGCGACCTTGCGTGCGATGCCGCGATCCGCCGCGAGCTCGCTCGTCACCGACCCGAGCGACGACACGGCACCGCGCAGCTCGTCGCGCCCGAGCACGAGCTCGCCGACGAGGTTCATCAATCGATCGAGCTTGTCGAAGTCCACGCGGATCGTCTGCCGCGCCTCCGCGGCCGCCTGCGCATGTGGCCCGCTCGCTGCCGCGCTCGCCGCCTGCGTGGGTACCCCCGGTGTGATCGCCGCTGCCGCCGCCGGATTCCGGATGCGCGCGATCACGGGTGCAGGATCGACGGTGATCGGCGCACGCACGCGCGCTTGATCCAGCATCGCACGCAGCGCATCGAGCGCCGCCAGCAGCGCATCGACGACGGGCCCGTCCAGCGCGCGGCCCGCATCGCGAATCTGCCCGACGAGATCCTCGGCTGCGTGCGCGAGGTCATTCACGGGCTTCAGCCCCACCATGGCGCTGCTGCCCTTCACGGTATGCATGTCGCGGAACACGTCGCGCAAGAGGTCGCCGTCCCCCGGCCGCCGCTCGATCTCCACGAGCTTTCCGGCGAGAGCATCGAGGCGTTCGGTTGCCTCGTCGAAGAACAGCTCGATCATGTCGTCGTCGACGGCAGGCGTCCAGATGAACCCGACGCCGCCGGCCGCCGCTGCCAACGGCACCGGCGGAGCCGGCGCGACCACCGGCAACGAGGCGGGCGCAGCGGAGATCCCACCGATCGCGGCATCGATCGCGGCGATGCGGTCCGCGAGCGGCAGGTCCTCGACGCGCGCGCCCGACTTGTCGGGATTCGCGAGCTGCTGAAACGCATCGCGCAAGGTCACGATCGCCTCGCGCAGCGCCGTTCGACCGTTGCCGTCGAGCGACGCGGACCGATCGAGCGCGCGCTCGATCGCGAGAGCGAGGCGACCCACTAGCTCCGCACCGATGCCGAGCGACGAGAGGCCGATCCGAAATGCCACGTGTCCGAGCCGCGGATCTGCCTCCGGCGCCTCGGCGAGCACGCTTGCATCGCGACCCGCGCTGGCGACGAACTGATCCCAGAGCGAGGCGGTCATGGGCGCTCCTCCAGGCCATGGCGCGCGAGCCAGCGGCGCGTACCTGCACGCGTCGTACGGAGCTCCAGTGCAACGTGCGCGGCTTGCGCCGCTGCGCGCGCGCGGCGGAAGACCTGCGCGAGCTCGTCGGCGAGCATATCTGCAGCATCGAGATCGACGATCAGCCGCTGAAGCCCGGAGATGCCGAGCCGCGCGGTGAGCTCGGCCGTGACATGCCGCGCCGCGGGCTCGCCGCGCAGGAAGTAGACATCCTCGGTCGGAGGTTCGAGCGAGATCTTCGTCGGGGGCGGCGTGTGCGCGGTGCCAGTCCACGCCCCCGAGTCAGCGGGCATGCGCGCGACGCCGGTCGCCGGCGTCTGCATCCGCTGCGGAACCTGCCCATCGCGCTTCACGTAGTAGACCGCCTCGCCCGCTCGTACGGCCTCGACGCTCGCGAAGTCGCGCAGCGATTCGCTGTAACCCACAAATACGTAGCCGCCGATGTTCGTGGCGGCGACGAGGCGCTCGACGGCGCGCTTGCGTGCATCGGGCGTGAAGTAGATGAGGACGTTGCGGCACCACACGATGTCGCAACCCCGCGGGGTGGTCCCGTCGACGAGGTTCGCGCGTTCGAACTTGACGAGTTGCGCGAGCTCGGGCCTGACGCGCATCCGATCGCCCTCGACGACGAAGGCATCGCGCCATGGCTCGGGAACATCGGGGAGTGCAGACGCACGATACGTGGCGGTCTGTGCCGCGACGAGCGCATCGGCGCTGACGTCGGTCGCGATGATCTGGACCTGCACACCCGGCAGCGCGCGCGACAACACGATCGCGAGCGTGTAGGGCTCTTCGCCGCCCGCGCAACCTGCGCTCCAGACGCGGATCGATCGCTTGCCTGCCGCGCGCAAGGCGGGCGCGATATCGTCGCACAGCACGGCGATCTGCGCGCGGTGTCGGAATAGACGCGTTTCACCGACGCGAACTGCTTCGACGAGCTCGTCGATCTCCTCTGGACGACCCGACTCGATCAGCGCCAGGTATTGCGCGGGCGCGATCTCGAGCGCGTCGATCCGCGCCGCAGCGCGCGCCTCGACGACCCACGCCGGGATCTCGAGACCCGCGTGTTGTGCGAGTCGCCGCGAGATCGCCGCGACGATGTCGGCTGCCAGGCGCACGTTCAGCCGGCTGCCTTGCCGGCCGGCAAGGCGCGCGACGCGTCGAGGTTGAAGCTGCCGACCGACTCTTCGAGCTCGTACGCGAGCTCGTGCAGTCGCTGCGCCTGGACAACAGACTCCTCGGAACCGTGCACGGCTTCACCCGCGAGCTTGCGGACTGCATCCATGTTGCGCGCGATCTCGTCCGACACGACCGCCTGCTCGTGCACGGCGCTCGCCGTGTCCTTGACGACGTGAATCAGCTGGCCGAGGCTTGTCAGCGTGCCGGTGACGAGCTCGGACCCGGTCTGGACCTCTCGCGTTCCCACGTCCATCGACTGGATCGCCGCCTGCGTCTGTTCCTTGACGGTCTGGATCAGCTCCTCGATGTCCTTCGCAGACTGACCGACACGCCGTGCGAGGGAGCTGACTTCGTCGGCAACAACCGCGAAGCCGCGCCCTTGCTCGCCGGCGTGCGCCGCCTCGATCGACGCGTTGAGCGCGAGCATCGAGGTCTGCTCGCTGATCTGGCGAATCACCTCGACGATGTTGCCGATCCGTTTGCTGCTCTCTCCGAGGTCACGCATCTTCTGCGCTGCGTCGCCGACGGCGCTGCGGATCTGCTCCATCCGTGACACCGCCGAACCGACCGCGGAGCTCGACTGCTCGGCGACCTCGGTCGCACGCGCCGCGTTGCCGGCGACCTGCTGGATCGATGCGGACAGCTCGGTGACGGCTGTCGTCGAGCTCTCGACCTTGAGCGTCTGATCCCGGAGGCCCGTGAGCATCTCGCGCGAGGCCGCACTGATCTCGGCGCTCGACGAACCGACCTGCAGCGCTGCGGACTGCACCCGCGTCGCGAGCTCGTGCACGCGCGAGAACACCTGGTTGATGTTCTGCGCGAGATCCGCCGTCTCGTCGCGGGAGCTCACGACGATGCGCTGCCGGAGATCCGTGTCGCCGGCAAGCAGATCGCGCGACTGCCTGACCATCTGCTTGATCGGTCGCGTGACCCAAAAGCCCATGATGAGCGCGATCACGACCGAGCCGAAGATGCCGACCGCGATCGCCGTCCACGGTGTCTTCGAGCCTGCGACGATGTTCGCGCGACTGCGGACCATGACCAGATCGCCGATGGCACCGGCGTGGTTCTTCGTGTACCCCGCAAGCGGCTCGCGATAGAAGTCGAAGTCCCCCGAGCTCGGCTTGTCGGCGGTGACGGACATGCGAAAGACGTCGCGCTCATCTCGCCCGACCTTGATCCGCATGACCTTGTCGGGTGCCAGCGCACGCGCGACCTCCGCGCGGCGGTCGGGGAGCCATGCCGCGGCGATCACGTTGCCGTCGTCGATGACCAGCGGACGCATGCGCAGCTGCGGGTCCTCGTCGGTTTGATCGGACCACTCGACGAAGTACCGCTCGAGCCTCACACCGATCATGAGACCACCGACGATGTCTTTTTCGAGACGCACGGGGACGGCCGAGACCTGATAGGGAATGTTGTCGATCACCTGGAGCGAATGCGTGAACGAGCTGCCCGCACGAATCTTCTCGACGGGCGCGAGCTCCGCGAGATCGGTCTCGCCGATCGGGGTCTGGGGAGACTTCCACAGGAGGCGGTTCGTCGTCGTGAACATCACGAACAAGTCCGGCTGGAGGCCGTTCGTGCTCATCAGTTGCTCGTGGATCAGCGTCGCCGCCGCTCCGATCGTGGACTCGGGCGACATCGCATCGAAGGCGCCGGGGATCACGGAGGCGCCCATCAGCTTTCGCAGGTCGTTGTCGTTCGCCATCATCTCGAGCTGGCCGGTCATCCCGCGACCGACACGCTCCATGTAACCCGCGAGCCGTCGCGCGGACTTTGCGAGGTAGCTGCCACGCGCGCGCAGCTGCGTCTCCTCACGAAAGACGTAGGTGCTGCCGACGATCAGAAACGCGGCGAGCCCGAGCGAACCGACGAGGAACTTCAAGAACATCGGCACGCGAAAGCGTTCGGATCCCGGCTTCATGCGTCGACCCCAACGAGCATGAACCGGGTGTAACACGGGAGCTGCGGTAGCATCAGCGACTGGGTGTCCGACCTCGGCCTCGGTCCGATCTGGCGATTCATCGCCGCGCGCGCGCTCAACACGTTTGGTCGAGCTGTCATCAACACGACCGTGCTGTGGGAGCTCTACCAGCGCACCGGCGCGAAGCTCGTGCTCGCGGCCGTCGGTGTGATGCAGGTGATCCCGGTGATCGTGCTGTTCTTCCCGGCGGGTGCGATCACGGATCGCTTCGATCGCCGGCGTACCGCGACCCTCGCGGCACTCGGGATGGGCGCGGTGGGTATGGGGCTCGCGATCGCGTCGCTCGTCCACGCGCCGGTCTGGGTCTATCTCGCGCTGCTCTTGTTCCAGGGCAGTGTCGTCGCGATCCACTCTCCTTCAACCTCCGCACTGCTCGCGAACATCGGCCCACGCCGGCTGTTGCCGCGCGCGAATCGAGCACTGTCGAGTCTGTCGGAGACAGCGCAGATCACCGCACCCGCGTGCGCCGGCCTCGCCTTGCTCGCGATCGCGCCGCACTTCGTCTATGCCGCCGTCGCACTGACGGCGAGCACGTCGGCGTCGCTCTATCGCTCATTGCCGGTGCAAGCGCGGATCCCCACCAAGGTGACCGGCGACTGGCGTGTGGGGTTGCGCTTCATCTTCAACTCACCACTCCTCTTGCCCGCGCTCACGCTCGACATGTTCGCGATCTTGTTCGCAGGTGTCGTGGCGCTGCTGCCGGTGATCGCGAGCGACCTCCTGCACGTCGACTCGTTCGGCTACGGCATCTTGCGCGCGTCGCAGCCGTGCGGCGCGGTCGCGATGGCGATCATCGGCGGGCGGATCCCGGGCTGGCGCCGACCGGGGCGGGTCTTGCTCGTGGTCGTCGCGCTGTACGGCATCGCGACGATCGGGATCGGGTTGTCGCGCTGGCTGCCGCTCACCTGCTTGCTGCTATTCGCATGCGGCGGGCTCGACAACATCAGCGTCGTCATCCGTCTGACGCTGGAGCAGCTCGTGGTCCCCGACGCGATTCGCGGCCGGGTTGCCGCCGTGCACAACGTCTTCATCGGGATGTCGAACGAGCTCGGGGCCGCGGAGTCGGGTGTCGCCGCGCATCTGTTCGGCACGATGATCGCGATCACGGGAGGTGGAGCCGTCGCGATCGTCGTCGCGCTGTTCGTCGCCATCAAATGGCCGGCGCTCGCGCGGATGCCACCGCTCGCGGAGCTGCGCGCCCCCGACGACAGCTAGCTATTCGCGCGTCGCGTGGAGGACTTTGCCGGCAACGCACGCGCGGCATCGAGCGGAGGCGCGCTGCGCTTTGGAAGCTTCGAACCGTCGAGGTTGAAGCCGGCGATCGACTCCTCGAGCGAAAACGCGAGCTCGTGTAGCCGATCGGCTTGCACGACGGACTCCTCGGATCCGTGCAGCATCTCGCCGGCGATCACGCGCACGGCATCCATGTTCCGCGCGATCTCGTCGGAGACCATCGCCTGTTCGTGCACGGCGGTCGCAGTCTCCTTGACGACGGTGATGAGCTGCGAGAGCCCGTTGAGGGTCGACGTCACGAGCTCGGAGCCGCCGACGACCTCGCGCGTCCCGATCTCCATCGATGCGATGGCCGCCTGCGTCTGTTCCTTGACCGTCTGGATGAGCGCTTCGATGTCCTTGGCCGACTGTCCGACCCGCCGCGCGAGCGAGCTGACCTCGTCGGCGACGACCGCGAAGCCGCGACCTTGCTCCCCCGCGTGCGCGGCTTCGATCGATGCGTTGAGCGCGAGCATCGAGGTCTGCTCGCTGATCTGGCGGATCACTTCGACGATGTTGCCGATCCGCTTGCTGCTCTCACCGAGATCGCGCATGCGCGAGGCGGCGTTGTCGACCGCATTGCGGATCTGGTCCATGCGCCGAACGGCGGATGTCACGGCCGTGCTCGACTGCTCCGCGACCTGCGTCGCTTGCACGGCGTTGCCGGCGACCTGCTGGATCGATGCGGAGAGCTCGGTGGCTGCGGTCGTCGAGCTCTCGATCTTCAGCGTCTGATCCTTGAGGCCCGAGAGCATCTCGCGCGCGGCCGCGCTGATCTCCGCGCTCGATGCGCCGACTTGAAACGCGGCCGACTGCACGCCGCTCGCGAGCGCGTGCACGCGGCCGAAGACCTGGTTGATGTTCTCGGCGAGATCCGCGGTCTCGTCGGCGGAGCTCACGTGGATGCGCTGCGTGAGATCTGTTTCGCCGGCCAGGAGCTCGCGCGACTGCCGCACCATCTGCTTGATCGGGCGCGTCACCCAGAACCCCATCAAGAATGCGATCAACAACGAGAGCGCGACGCCGATGCCGATCTCGAGCCACGGCAGCGTGCGCGCCGGATCGACGACCTTCGCGCGGCTGCGCGTGATGAACAGCTTGCCGAGCGAGACGGCATCGCCGTTGCGGTACCCGGAGATATCCTCGAAGTAGAAGTCGTAGTCGTGGTCCTTCAGCCGCAAGACGTCGCGCGTGTCGTCGCCGGTCGTGACCTTCACCCACTGGTCGGACTGCATCGCGCGCGCGGCGTCCGCGGGGTCACCGGGCAACGCGCTTGCCAGCACCGTCGTGCCGGAGAGCAGCACGGGACGATAGCGAAGGACAACTTGGTCGTCGGTTTGTTCGGCGTATTCGGTGACCAGCCGCTGAAGCCGCACGGCGATCAGCACGCCACCGAGCACCTGGTCGCTGGCGCCGCGCATCGGCAGCGCGGTCAGCTGGAACGCGTTCCCGTCGATCACCTGGATCCGGTGCGCGAAAGTGCTGCCACTGCGCGCTTTCTCGACCGCGGCGACGCTCGCGAGTGTCTTGGGATCGACGGGCGAGCCCTTCGGGGCCCAGAGCTGGTTGCCGGCGGCATCGAACACGATCATCACGTCGGGCTGGATCGAATTCTTCGACGACAGCCGCTCGAACAAGTTGCTCGCAGCAGCGTCGAGCTCGGTGCGCGTGCCTTCCGGTGCGACCGCGGTCTCGAGCGCCTTGCGAAGGAGCGGGTCGGAGGCGAGGAGCTCGACCGTTCCCGTCATCGCTCGGCCGACACGCTCCTGATAGAAGTCGTACCGCTTGAGCTGCTTGAACAGGAAGTTGCCGCGGTTCTGAAACTGCGACTTGCTGCGCACGAGCCACGTGCCGCCGAACACGAGCAAGGTCGTGAGCACGAGGCACGAGGCCAGGAACTTCAGGAACAGCGGGAAGCGTACGCGGCTCATCAGGTTTCAACTTTCTCGTCAGTGCCGCCGGAGAGCGCGCGCAACGCCTCGGTCTCGACGATGGCCTTGGCATCGAGGACGCGCACCGTTCCTGTGGTTGTCGCCACGATGCCCAGCAAGAGCTGCGCGACGGTGGCTTCGAGGTTCGGTGGCGGTGACTCGAGTGCGGGACCGCCTTCCGCACCGTCGATGGTGCGGAGGTCACGCAGGCGATCCACGACGATTCCGATGGCGGAGTGAACGTGATCGATCACGACGATGCGGCTCGTCTCGCCGATCTGGGTCCGGCCGAGTCCAAGCAGGACGCCGAGATCGATCGCCGGCACGATGTCGCCGCGCAGGCTGAACACACCCGCGAGGCAGGACGGCGTCAAGACGACACGCGTGATCGGGAGGATCGGCAGCGTCTCGCGCACATCCGCGATCGGCAACGCCAGCTCCTGGCCGCGCAGCTCGAAGCAAACGAGCGCAAGAGATCGCCGGCCCTTGGATGCGTCCACCACGTCGCGAACTTAACCGATGTTGAAGTCTTCCTTGGGGTGGCTGGCACCACTGCCGTCGGTAAACCGAGCGAGGCGGTAGCGCGAGAAGATCTCGTGGGGTGTGCCCCCGGTGAGCCACTCCGCGTAGAGCTTGCCGACGATCGGCGCCATCATGAAGCCGTGGCCGACGAAGCCGCACGCGAGGAAGAAGTCGGGATGTTCGGGAGCAGGGCCGAGGATCGGGTTGCCGTCGGGCGACTGGTCGTAGGGACCTGCCCACTGCCGCAGGATCTTGATGTCGCCGAGGATCGGCATCAGGCGAACGAGCCGGCGGGCGTAGGTGGTCAGGAACTCGAGCGTCGAGCCCATCGCGTACGTCGAGCCGTGACCCGGCAGCGTCACACCGCCGACGATCTCGCCGCGCATCGACTGGCTGCAGTAGAGGCCGCTCGCGAGCTCGGAGACCATCGGCCGCAGGAACGGCTTGAGCGGCTCCGAGGAGCAAATCTCGTGACGGATGGGAAACGTCGGCACCTTCACGCCGACGAGCTCGGCGAGCTTCGGTGACCACGCACCGGTCGCGTTGATCACGCGGCGCGCGGCGCACGTGCCGCGCTCGGTGCGCACGTGAAACCCGCCGCCTTCCTTGGCTTCGAGCGAGACGACCGGCGTCTGCGTGTAGATCTTCACGCCCATGGCGGCGGCCTGCCGCGCGTAGCCCCAGAGGAACGGCCACGGGAACAGGATGCCGTCGCTCGGATTGAACGCCGCGCCGACGATGCCTTCGAGGTTCAGCTCGGGAACGATGTCCCGCGCTTCCTTCGGCTCGAGCATGCGCGTCGCGACGCCGCAGCGATTCTGCAGCGAGATGTTCTTCTCGAGCCGCGCGACCTCGGCTTGCGAGCGCGCGAGGAACAAGTACCCGCCTTGGCGGAACCAGACGTTCACACCGACGTCGACGGCAAATCGCCGGCACAGCTCGACCGACTCCTGCATGAGCCGGATGTTGATCTCCGTCGACCACTGCTGCCGAACGCCGCCGCCGTTGCGACCCGATGCGCCTTCTGCGAGGTAGCCGCGCTCGATCACGACGACGTCGGTCATCCCGCGCCGCGCGAGGTAGTAGGCGATCGCGAGGCCCATCACGCCGCCGCCGACGATCACGATCTCGGCCTTCTCCGGCACGGGGCCGGTGCCTTCGAGCGTTGCGGGGAGGCGAATCTCGCCGGAGACGTCGGCGCGGCTCTCGTCCTCCTCGTCGTCCATCACCGGCTGCACTAGCTGTCTCCCGGATCGTCGTCGAAGCGATGCGCGCCGGGATCCTTCGCGAGCAGCTTGAGCGGTGTCGGTGCGAGCGGTGGGCGCGACGTGAAGGGATGCACGGTCTCGGGCGCTTGCTTGCAGAGCCGCGCGAGCTCGGTCGCGACGACGGCGAGACACTCCTTGCCCTGACACGGGCCTGTCCCGAAGCCGGTGTAGCGCTTCACCTCTTCGATGTCCTTGTAGCCGCGCCCGACGGAGTGCTCGAGATCCGCGAGCGTCACGTCTTCACAGCGGCAGAGGACGACCTTGCCTGCCATCAGGTGCTCCCCAGGACATTCGCGCCCACGCGTGCACCATCGGCAGCGGCCGCAGCCGGGCCCACGTAGCCGCAGACATCGCCGCAGGCCCACACGTTCGGACTGGACGTGCGGCCCAGCTCGTCGACGACAACCTTGAAGCCGCCGGCCGGTGGATCGAGCACGACCTTGCAGCCTTGCTGGCGCGGACCCTCGGAAGCGGGCGCGGGAATCGCGGCGACCGCGATGATGTCGCAGTCGAGCTTCTGCGTCATCGTCACGACGCCCGAGACCCAGCTGCGTCCCTTGACGCTGATCATCGACTCGAGCGAGACGCGATGCACGTCGGCGCCGGCGGCGGCGAGCGCAGCCGAGAGCGCCGTCGCGTCCTCGGTCATCTCCGGCACCTCGATCATGACGACGCGATCGCCGGCGAGGATGCCGTGATCGACGAGCAAGCGTCCGACCGCTCGCGCGGCGATCACTCCGGGCCGATCGTTGTCGCCGAAGGGAAGGTTCACGGCGTAGCCGCCGGTCGCCCAGATCCATTGCTTCGCGTAGATGCGATACATGCGATCGGGCGCGGACACCGCGAGCACGCCGCCATCGTCCTCGGGGAAGAAGCCGATCGCTGTCGAGCGCGCGAGCACCGCGACGCCGGCGGTGGTCGCTGCTTGCCACGTCATCTCGGCCAGTGGCCGGCCCGTGCGCGGATCGGTCCGCATGCTGCCGCCGGGGCGGAGTTGATCGTCGACGACCACCGTCGAACGTCCCGCGCGTGCGCACGAGGTCGCGGCTTCGAGACCCGCGGGTCCACCGCCGATCACGCAGACGTCGACGTCATAGCGCTGCACGTCGGGGAGATCCTTCGCGGCGTGGTCCGGAAGCTTGCCGAGCCCGGAGAGCTGGCGAACGACCTTGTTCGCGAGCTTGTTCAAGACCGACGAGCTCGTCATCAGTGTGTGGTGATCGAGCCCGCGCGAGAACAAGAAGTCGACCGCACCGAGCAGGTCGACCTCGGCGCTCGGAAACGCGTTCTGTCCATGAACCTCTGCACCCGCGGTGCATGGCGCCTGGCACGCGCGCAGGTTGGGCACGCCGCCGAGCCGCACGAGGCAACCGCTGCAGTGACCTTCGAGGCAGAAGAACGTGCGCGGCCGGTGGTACTTCAGCGAGCGCGAGAGCACGCGTGCACCACTCGCGAGTGCGGCGGCCGCGATGCTCTCGTCCGTAAACGCGCGCACGGTCGTGTCGGCAATACGGACCTCGACCGCTTCGCCCCGAACACCATCGTGACCCGAGAGCCGGCGCGCCACGCAGGCAATGTACACGAATGCACGCAGCACCGTCGTCCCCGGCTGCCGTCGAACAGCGATGCAATGGACGATGCACTTCCAGGGCAAAAGCACGCGGGTCGTAGGCGGATCGCGGAGGCCCAAAAGATCGTCACTTCGTTGCGGAAGCTCTCCTGCGTGCGTTACCGTTCCCTCTCGAAAGGACAGGGGATCCCGAATGGCGACTCCAACTAGGCCGTGCCCGTATTGCGGCGCGGCGGTGCTGATGAACGCACCCGCGTGTGGAACATGCGGTCGGCCGATGCCGCCGATGCAAGCCGGTGCTCCAGGCGGGGCCCCTCAACCGGCCAAGACGATGTTCGGTTACGCGGCTCCGCAGGTGCCGCGTCCGGGACAGCCCGGACAGCCCGGACAACCCGGACAACCTGGACAACCTGGACAAGGCGGCTTCGCGCCGCCGCAGCAGCAAGGTTTCGGACAGCAACCGGGCGCACGTCCCGGACAGCCGCCCGCGCCGCAGCAAGGTTTCGGACAGCAGCCGGGCGGCTATCCACCGCCGGGCGGACAGCCGCCGCAACCGCAGAATCCGTACGGACAGCCGCCGCAGGGCAACCCGTACGGACAGCCGCCCGGACAACAGCCGGGTGGTTTCGGGGGACAGCCGCAGCAAGCGAACCCGTACGGACAACAGCCGCCACATGGGCAGCCGCCGCACGGACAGCCGCCGGGTAACCCGTATGGACAGCCTCCCGGACAGCAGCCGGGTGGATTCGGACAGCCGCCGCAGCAGAACCCGTACGGACAACCGCAAGGCGGACAGCCCGGCGGGTTCGGACAACCGCCGCAACAGAATCCCTACGGACAGCCGCAGCAACCGCAGCCGTACGGACAGCCGCCCGGACAGCAGCCCGGCGGGTACGGACAACCGCAGCAAGGCTTCGGACCAGCGCCGGCCCAGTATCCGCAGGGCGGTTATCCACAAGCCGGTGGTGGCTTCGGCGCGGCGCCGCAGCAAGACATGCCAGGTCCGCTCGATGATCTCGCGCGCAAGGTGCCGGGCTCGGCGCCGGGCACGATCTTCGGCTTCCCGGTCTCGAAGCTTCGCGATCCGGCGATCCAGCGCAAGGTGCTGTTCATGGCGGGCGTCGCGTTGCTCGCATCGATCGTCGTCCCGCTGTCGCTGTCGCCCACGATCTTCCCGTTCTCGAGCGGCGTCCCGAAGTGGGACTTCCTCATCTGGCCGATCATCGCCGGTGCCGCGTATCTGCTCGTCGCGGCCGCGCCACCCGACATCCGCGCGAAGGTTCCGCCAGCGGTCATGCAATGGATCCCGTTCGGCATCTCCTTCGCAGGAATCTTCTTGGTCGGTGGTGGTAGCGGCCCCGGGATGATGGCCTTCGCCACTGGCAGTGGCCTCTACATGCTCGGCTACGCCACGCTGGTCTTCGGGTTACTCGCACGCATCGCACAGCCACAGGATCAGATCGCGCGCATCATCATCGCCGTCGGTGCCGCGATGCTGGTACCCGACTTCATCGACATCCTCCGCTTCGCGTTCCGCTTCAGCTTCCACGGTGGCGCGATCTTCACGGTGCTGATGCTGCTGACGTTCATCGTCACGCTCGTCGGTATCGCGTGCGCGCTGTTCGTCGTGCCGCCGCAGAAGCTGCCGCCGGCGCTACAAGCGGTCGATGCACTCGGCCCGCTGTTCACCGCGGTGCTGATCCTCTGGCTGCCGCTCAAGATCGTGCTCCTCGGGCTCGGTATGCTCGTTCACGCGAGCGCCGGCATCAGCGCGATCCTCATCATGGCGCACCTGCTGATTCGCGTCGTCGCGTTCTTCGGCGTGCTGATGCTCGTCGCGCCCGCCGCGTACGAAGAAGTGATGCGCCTCGTGAAGGGTGGCGGTGCAGGCGCGCCGCCGCCAGGTGGAGGTTACCCGCCGCCAGGTGGAGGCTATCCGCCGCAAGGTGGAGGTTACCCGCCGCAAGGTGGAGGCTATCCGCCGCAAGGTGGTGGCTATCCGCCGCAACAAGGCGGCGGCAACTGGCAGTAGCCGATATCGAGATGTGACGAGCACCGGGGCCGAAACGTCCCGGTGTTTGTCGTTTCGGGGCTAGGCTCTGCAGATGCGTGAACGCGGCCTCGAGTTCCGAGTCGGCCTGATGATCGCGATCTCGACGGTGATCCTCGTCGGGTTTGTCTTCGTGCTCGGCAATTTCTCGCTGCGCAGCGGCTTCAACATCTACGTCGACTTCGACTACATCGGCTCGCTGCAGGCGGGCGCGCCGATCAAGGTGTCGGGCATCAAGGTGGGCAAAGTCGAGGACGTGCAGTTCCTCGGCGGCAAGATCGATCCGAAAACGAATCGCCGCACGCAGGTGCGCGTGACCGCATGGGTCGAGGATCGCGTGCGCGACTCGATCCGCAGCGACGCCGAGTTCTTCATCAACACGGCCGGCGTGCTGGGCGAGCAGTACCTCGAGATCGTGCCGGGCAAGGCGTGGGACAAGCCGCCGCTCCAGCCCGACACGATCGTGTTCGAGGAGACGCAGGTCCACGATCCACCGCGCACGGACCTCGTGGTCGCGCGGCTCTACGACGTGCTCGAAGGCGTGTCGTCGGTGCTCCGCGACGAGCGCGAGGGCATCAAGGCGCTGATCAAGAACGGCGCGCAGGCCGTGACCGAAGTGAACACGCTGCTCGTGCAGAACCGCGAACAGCTCGGCACGCTGATCAGCGAGGGCGCGCTGCTCGCGAAGGAGGCGAAGATCACGCTCTCGAAGGTCAACAACGGGCTCGGCGACGGCCGCGCGATCTCGACGCTGCTCGCCGACGCGTCGTCGACGCTGCGGACCGCGAACACGACGATGACGACGCTGACGCCGAGCGCGTCCGCACTGATGACCGACGCGACACGCGTGACCGGCATCATCACGGAGCAGCGCATCGACAAGGCGATCAACGCCGCGGACAAGGCCGCGCAAGCGGCGGGGCAGGCCGGCGGGTTGATCGACAACGTGAACGGGCTCGTGACGGATCTCCGCGCGGGCAAGGGCACGGCCGGCGCGCTGCTCTCGCGCGACGATCTGTACAGCGACCTCCGCGAGCTGATCCGCGACCTCAAGCGGAATCCGTGGAAGTTGTTCTGGAAGGAATGACGTGAGCTTGCTCGTGCAAGACGAACGACTCACGCGCAACGTCGGCGCTGCGGTGTTGTTCGTCGTCGCGGCGGCGATCGCGTTCGTCGTGTTCGTCTACGATCAGCTCGAGTGGCGCGAGCGCGTCCGCGTCGACGTGTACTTTCATCAGACCGGCGGGCTGCGCGAAGGCGCGCCGCTCGTCGTCGCGGGCCGCGAGATCGGCGAGATCGAATCGATCGGGCTATCGCCGCACGGTGCGCCTGGCCCGCTGAACGGCGAAGAGGGCGTGCGCGTGACCGTCGCGATCACGAAGCGCGAAGCCGCGCAGATCACGCGCGGTGGCGACGTGTTCGTCACGTCGCGCGGTGCGCTCGGCGCGCGCTACCTCGAGGTCGGTCCTGCACCCGCGGATGGCGCGTCGTTCGCGGACAACACGGATGACATCCTCGGGCGCGAGCCACCGACCATCGATCGCGTACTGCAGCGAACGTGGGACAACTTGACCATCACGCGCGAGTTCGCCGACGCCGTGCGGCCCGAGATGGCCGAGCTGCGTGCGCGGCTCGCCGAACTGCAGACGACGTTGGCCGAGCTGTCGCCAAACATCGTCGGCGTCGCGGGACTCGGCGTCGAGGTCACGGGCCTCATGGCCGAAGCACGGACGCTGCGCGACGTCGGGCTGAGTGGCGATGCCGGACGCGCGAAATTGAACGATGTGATCGGGCAGTCGCGCGCCACGCTCGCACGCGCGCGCCTCGTGTTCGACGAGCTCGGAACGAAGATGCGCGCGCTGTCGGCGAGCACCAATGCGCTGCGTGCGCGGCTTGGCGAGAAAGGGCCGGCGACCATCGCGGCGGTCGAGCTCGCGATCGAGCGCATTCGTGCCGCGATCGATAAAGTCGATCCGCTGCTCGCGAAGGTAAACGAGCTCAATGCCCGCATCGCGCGAGGCGAGGGCTCGCTCGGCAAGCTTATGAAGGACCCCGAGTTCCCCGAGGATGCGAAGGCGCTCGGCAAGATCCTGAAGCGGAAGCCGTGGAAAGTGATGCAGCGCCCGGGCATGTGACTGCGTTATGCTCTCGTCATGAGGCGGATCGCGCTGTCAGGACTCTTGGTGGTGGGGTGCTCGTTCTCCAACCAAACGGACAACCCCGATGCGAACACTGTGTGCCCGTTCCAATTCGAGCCGAAGTACATCGATCCGTGCACGCCACCGCCGCCGGTGCCCCTCGTCAACATCACGATCGCCAACACAGCTTCGATCGACACGGCCAATGGTGTGATCAGCGGCGGCGTGACCGCACCGCCGTCGAGCGTCGTCGACGGGGTGCGCGTCGTGTGGACACGCAACTTCACGATCGCGAGCGGCATCACCCTGCGCGCATACGGTGACCTACCGCTCCTTGTCATCGCGACGGAGAAGATTCACATCCTGGGCACGGTCGACGTGTCGACGACCGCATTCTCGAAGGGCGCGGGCGCAGATCCGGCCGTGTGTGCCACGACGACCGCGGGCGGACCCGGCGAGCAGTGCACGACGTTCGGCGGCTCGGGTGGTGGCGGAGGAGGTTTTGGATTTTCGGGCAGCCCGGGTGGCGAGGGCGGCGACGGTAATACCTGCACGGCGACCGACGGCAAGCCGGGTGGTAAAGGTGGCCTTCCGCTCAGCACCCCGCCACCGGCGTTGCGTGGCGGCTGCCGCGGAGGTGACGGCGCGATCAGCGCCATGGCGCAGAGCATGCCCGGCGTCGCCGGTGCGGGTGGCGGTGCGGTCGGCTTCATCGCGGGCAACAGCATCGTCGTGGACGGCACGATCCACGCCGGCGGCGGCGGTGGGTTCTTCGGTACCGAGCGTGCGGGCGGTGGGGGCGGCGGCTCGGGCGGGATGATCTTTCTCGAAGCCCCGGACGTCGAGCTCGTGGCAACGAGCCTGCTCGCCGCGAACGGCGGCGGCGGAGGCGGTGGCGTTGACAACGGCACCGCGATGGTCGGCGAGACCGGGCACCCGTCGATTACCAACGATGCAGCCGGTGGAAGCCCCGACAACAACGGCGGCACAGGCGGCAACGGCGGCTATGTCGCGGCGCGCACTGGTACGCCTGGGGGCCTCGCAGGACGCGGCGGCGGCGGCGGTGGTGGTGGCGTCGGCTATATCGTGGTGCACCACATCAATAACTTGCTCAACGGTGGGATGGCCTCGCCGCTCATCACGACCGAGTAGGACTAGAAGCCCGGCGTCTCCATCGGGCCGGTCGACTGACCGGTGATGAACTGCTGCACGACGGGATCCGGCGAGGCCTGCAGCTCCGCGGGCGTCGCGACCGCATGCACGACGCCTTGATAGAGAAACGCGACGCGGTCGGCGACGCTGAAGATCGACGACGGATCGTGCGAGACCACGATCGCGGTGACACCGAGCTTCTCGGCGAGCTCGCGGATCAGGCGATCGATGCGTCGCGCGCTGACGGGATCGAGGCCGGTCGTCGGCTCGTCGAACAGCACGACCTCGGGTGACAGCGCGAGCGTGCGCGCGATCGCCGCGCGCTTGCGCATGCCGTCGGAGAGCTCGGCGGGATAGCGATCGGCGTAGTCATCCATGTAGACCTGCGCGAGCCGATGCTTCGCGTCGGCGAGCGCCGCCCGGTGACTCATGCGCTGATGCTTGCGGAGTGGCAGCGCGACGTTCTCGGCGAGCGTCATCGAGTCGAACAACGTCGAGCTCTGGAACACCATGCCGATGCGTTTGCGCAGCGGCACCATCTCGCGCTCGGGGAGCTTGTCGACGCGCTGGCCATCGAACCAGATCTCGCCCGCGTCGATCCGCAGGAGGCCGATCAGGTGCTTGATCGTGACGCTCTTGCCCACGCCCGAGGTGCCGATGATGAACATCACCTCGCCCTTCGCGACGGCGAGGTTCATCCCGCGCAGCACCTGGTTGCCCGCGAATGCCTTCGTGACGTCCCTCCACTCGATGTACGCGGTCACAGATCACCGCCGGTCAGGAACAGCGCCGACGCCGAGATGATGAAGTCGAGGACGATCACGGCGAACGAGCCGCCGATCACCGCGGCCGTCGTCGCCCAGCCCACGCCTTCGCTCGAGCCGCGCGCGCGCAGGCCGCAGAAGCCCGCGACAACGGGAATCGCGGCGCCGTACGCGAGCGCCTTGATCACGAACATCGCGACGTGCCGGAACCGCACGAACGAGAGATCGTAGAACGTGTTCGGGTTGACGTTGAACGAGTACTCGGCGGTGAGGCCGCCGGCGCGCCACATCACGAGGCTGCCGAGCACCGAGAGCATCAGCGTCATCACGATCGAGGCGATGAAGCGAGGCACGATCAAGTAGTCGATCGGCAACACGCCGCTCATGCGCAGCGCATCGATCTGCTCGGTCACCTTCATCGAGCCGATCTCGGCGGCGATGCCGGCGCCGACGCGCGTCGCGAGCATGAGGCCGGTCAGCGTCGGGCCGAAGTCCGAGACGATCAAGCGCAGGAGCTGCGAGCCGACCTGCGAGTAGTCGCCGGTCACGCGGCCGAGCTGGAGGCAGGCTTGATACGTCATCACCATGCCGATGAAGCCGAGCGTGATGACGATGAACAGGATCGAGCGATTGCCGATCGAGTAGAGCTGGCGCCAGAGCTCGCCGCGGTTGCGCGCACCTTTGCGCTGCACGCCTCGGATGATGCCCGCGACCGTGCTGACGTAGACGAGCCAGAGCTCGATCGCAGCGCGATAGCCTTCGATGACGCGTCGGCCGAGTGCTTCGATCATCCGGTGAGGTAGGTGAGGAAGAAGTCGAGCAGCATGATCGAGACTGCTGCCGCGACGACGGCCGCGTTGACCGCGCGACCGACGCCGACCGCGCCACCGCGGACGGTGACGCCGAAATAACAGGACGTCACGGCGATCGCCGCGCCGAACGCGATCGACTTGTAGACGCCGTGCAGGAAGTCGTACGGCTTCAGATTTTCGGCGAACGAGTCGTACATCGTCGACCACTCGATGCCGAGCATGACCTTGCCGATGATCGACGCGCCGACCAGCGCGACCAGGTCGCCGATCACGGTGAGCGCGACGAGCATCACCATCATCGCGATCACGCGCGGCACGACGAGGAACTTCACCGGATCGATCGCGAGCGCGCGCAGGCCGTCGAGCTGCTCGGTGACCGTCATCGTCGAGAGCTCGGCGGTGTTGTTCGCGCCGACGCGGCCCGAGAACATCAGCGCGATCAGGATCGGTCCGATCTCGCGCAGCACCGCGTAGCCCGCGCCCCATCCCGCGAGCCCGGTCGCGCCGAACTTCTTCACGAACGGGCCGGCCTGCAACATCATCAAGGCGCCGGCGAAGAACGCCGTGAGCATGACGATGGGCACGCTCTTGTTGCCCATCTTGTAGAGGTTCTTCACCAGCTCGCGGCCGTCGATCCGCGGTGGTACGAGCGCACGCAGCACCTGCGCCGTGAGCACGACGATGCCGCCGACCTCCTGCGTGACACGCAGCGCGCCGGCGCCCATCCCAGCGATGAAGCGCTCGCCGATCATGATCGCTCGTCGAGCGGGCCTTCGAGCTCGCCTCGCACGAACTGGCGCACGAGCGGATCGGGTGCGTCGGCGATCGTCGCCGCGGGTCCGCGATACGTGATCTTGCCGCGATACAGAAACGCGATCTCGTCGACGAACTTCGCGAGCGCCACCACGTCGGACGATACCGCGAGCACGGTCGCGCCGGTCCGCTGCTGATCGGCGGTCAAGAGATCGTAGATCTTCTGCGTCGTCACGGGGTCGAGGCCCGCCGATGGCTCGTCGTAGATCACGAGCTCGGCATCTGCGACGGTCGCGCGCGCGATGCCGACGCGCTTCTTCATCCCGCCCGACAGCTCCGCGGTTAGCTTCGCCTCGCTGCCCGCGAGCCCGACGGCGCGCAGGCGATCCGCGACGTGCTTCGCCATCTCGTCCTCGCTCATGCCGCCGCGACGCTCGAGCGGAAACCGCACGTTCTGCTCGACGGTGAGGAAGTCGAACAGCGCGTAGTTCTGGAACAGCATCCCGATGCGCTTACGTAAGTCGCCCAGCTCTGCCTCGCCGCGCCCGACGACGTTCTCGCCAAGAACTCGGATCGCCCCGCCTTCGGGCTGCTCCAGCCCACACACGAGCTTGCAGATGACGCTCTTGCCAGACGCCGCGGGACCGATGAGGCCGAGCCGCTTGCCGGCCGCGACCTCGAGCGAAATCCCGTCGAGCACGACGCGCGTGCCGTAGCGCTTGTGGACGGAGACCAGCTCGATCGCGCTCACGGACAGACCACGTCCCCACGCGTGAGATACTTCGAGTCAGGCGCCTGCTTCGCCAGCTTCTTCAGGCTCTCGCACGCGCCCGCATGATCGTTCGCCTTCTCCTGCGTGATCGCGAGCTCGTAGAGCGCATCGTCCTTCAGGATCGAGGCCGGGTAATCCTTCGGCAGCTTGCGAAACGCGGCCATCGCACCGGGCATGTCGGAGAGCTCGTCGCGCAGCACGCGGCCGAGCTCGAGCTGCGCGTCGTCGAGCCAGATCGAGAAGTACGAGCCCGCGCCGAACGCGACCTCGCGCGTCGCGACGAGCGCGCGCAGTCGCGTCACCGCACCTTGCGGGTCCTTCATCGCGCGCGAGATCCGAGCCGCATGCCAGCGCGCGTCGTCGCGGAGCCCGCTCTGGGGATAATCGAGCGGGATGCGGTCATACAGCGCGCGTGCGCCCTCTGGGTTCGCGAGCTCGTGCTCCGTGATGTCGGCGAGGGACCACAGCAGATTGTCCGCGACCTGCGTCGACGCGAGCGTCGACGTGAGATTCGCGATCTGCTCGCCGAGCGCGCGCGCGTCGCGGCCGCGTCCATCGACGAGCAACGTCTTCAGCGCATCGGCCGCGCTCGGCTCGTCGGGCCACTCCGTGACGACGCGCCACAGCGCCGTCCACGCCTCGGCCGTCTTGCCGGCCTTCAAGAGCAGCTCGCCCGCGCGATAGACCGCGACCGCGGCGGTGACGTCGTCGTCGTCGCGCACCTTCGACGGAATCGCGAGGTACGTGTCGATCGCATCCGGTCGGCCCGCACGCTCGAGCACCTCGGCCTCGCCGAGCAGCGCCTCGCCACACGCGGCCCGTGCGCGTCGTTCGGGCCGGAGGTCACCGCACTTCGTCTGCGCTTGCCGATACGCCGCGAGCGCGCCGTCGACATCGCCCTGATCCGCGCGCGCCTCGGCCGTCTTCAGCTCCGGCAGCGTGGCCGGCGCCGAGCAAGCAACCAGAACCGAGACGAGATGGGGCAGGGCGGCCCGCATCACAGCGCAGCGGCGATATCCGCGATCACCTTCGCCGCGCGCATCACGCCGTCGCGATCGACATCGAGGTGCGTGACCGCGCGGATGCGCTGAGGCCCCGCCGTGCCGAGCAGCACGCCTTGGTCGCGCGCGACCGCGACGGCCGCCTCGCCCGTACCGCGGTCGAGATCGATCATCACGATGTTCGTCTGCACGCGCGAGACGTCGACGGTGACGTTCTTCGCGCTCGCGAGCGCCTCGGCGAGCACACGTGCGTTCGCGTGATCGTCGGCGAGCCGCGCGCGGTGGTTGTCGACGGCGAACAGCCCCGCCGCCGCGAGGATGCCGGCCTGGCGCATGCCGCCGCCGTGCATCTTGCGAAAGCGATGACAGCGGCGAATGAAGTCGCGCGTCCCGCAGACGAGCGAGCCGACCGGCGCGCCGAGCCCCTTCGAGAGACAGACCGAGACCGAGTCGAAGCCCTGCGCGAGCGCCTTCTCGGTCGTCTTCGAGGTGACCGCTGCATTCCAGAGGCGCGCGCCGTCGAGGTGTGCGGCGATGCCGAGCTGCTTCGCGGTCTGCGTGACCTCGGCGAGCGCGGCCGGTTCCCACACGATGCCGCCGCCCATGTTGTGCGTGTTCTCGACGGCAACGACGCGCGTATGCGCCTGGTACGGATCCTCACCCTTGAATGCGGCGCGCAGCTCGGCGCCGGTGAACGTGTGACCCGGCAACATGTACGTCTGCACGCCGGCGATCGCGGCGAGCGCGCCCGACTCGTGACGCCAGCAGTGCGCGTCGCGCGAGATCACGATCTCGTCGCCGGGCCTCGTGTGCGCGCGGAGTGCGATCTGGTTCGCCATCGTGCCGCTCGGCACGAACAGCGCGGCCTCCGTTCCGATCAACGCCGCGACGCGCTCCTCGAGCGCGCGCACCGTCGGGTCTTCGCCGTAGACATCGTCGCCGACGTCGGCGGTCGCCATCGCGGTGCGCATCGGGCCTGTGGGCCGGGTCACGGTGTCGCTGCGAAGATCGACGACGGCTGCCATGCGCGCAGCTTACTCGATAGCGGTCAGGGCGTCGGCGAGATGGGCGGGCCGCCCTCATCGGGCTTCTTCGGCTCGTCCTTCTTCGGCGGCGCGGGCTCGTCCTTCGGCTTGTCCTTGTCGTCCTGATCCGGCTTGGGCTTCTTCGCCGGCGGCGGTGCGGGCGTACCGAGCTCCGAGCGCAGCTTGCGCTCGAGTCGCGTCAGCATCGCGATCTCGACCCACGACGGTCGCTCGTCGATCTGCATCACGAACTTCACGAGCGTGCGGCCCTCGATGACGACGGTCATCACCTCGAGCGAGCCGCGAAACGTCTTGCCCTCTTCCTTGATCTCGAACAGCACGTAGCCCGCTTCGGCGTCCTTCTCGATGATCTTGAGACCCTCGTCGACGCGGATGAACCGCACGGCCGCGGGCCACGCCACGTCGCGCTGATATGCGAGCGTCTTCTCGGCGCGCGCGTGCGCTGGGGTCGATGACGCGGCAAGGAGGATCGCGAGGACGAGGCAGCGAAGCATGCGCCTCGATGCTCGCGCTACGACTCCAAATGGGCCAGTTTTTCGTCGGGGACGGTCGCGGTCGCGGCCTTGCGCGCACCGCGCAGGTCGCTGAACGAGACGTACGGCGATGCGAGACCGAGCGCGCCGCACAGCACGTACCAGGACACCTGCATGAGGTAGTGCAGGTTCGCGAACGCGAACGCGGTGAAATACACCTGGGGCTGCAACGCTTGCTCCTGCCGCGGATCGAATCCGAGGTAGAGGCCGACGCCGAGCAGCGTGAAGTACTGGAACTGCCCCATGAGGCCGGGCGCATTCGGCAGCATGATGCCGACGGCACACACGCCCATCGTCGCGAACGCGCCGATCACCGAGAGGTCGAGACCGAACGCGCGTGCGAGCACGTACACGCCGAGCCCGTTCGCGGTCCAGTAGAGGATGCTCCACCCGACGAAGATCGCCATGTTGCGCGCGTCGCGGATCACGACGAACGCGCGCACCATCTCGAGGAGCTTTGACTCGATCACGCGCGCGACCCGCGGCGCGAACCGCGGCAGGAGCGAGATCGTCATGCAGAACGCGACGGTCTTCTCGGGCCACTTGATCCCGAACACCACGAAGCCCATCGCGGCGACGAACACCGCGAGCGCGACCCACGCGGTTGGCATCATCCAGTCGGGCGCGCTCGGGCCGCGCATCGAGAACAGCGCGCCGAACACGAACAGCGAGACGAGCAAACCGTCGACGACGCGCTCGACCGCGACCGTGCCGAGCGCCGCGGAAGCGGAGAGGTCACCGCGCTTGCGCAGGAGGCCAGGGCGCACGAGCTCGCCGAGCCGCGCGGGCAGGGCGAGGATCGCCATGAACCCGACCGACGACATCGCGAGCAGCTCGGCGTTCGGGATGCGGACGCCGAGCGGCGCGAGCAGGTTGTTCCAGCGCAGCGAGCGGCCGAGCTGCACGACGACGAGGAGCCCGACGTAGATCGCGAGGTACGGCGCCATCTCGGAGAGGTCGAGGCGCCTGAACACGAGCTCGAGCTGGATGCGCGTCTCCGCGTTCGGCCACACGAGCCACACGCACAGCGCGAGCATGCCGAGCGAGAGGAGCCAACGGAGCGCAGCCTTCATTAGTCTGGGAGCTCGCCGGCGAGAATCGCGCGAGGCGCGTGATCGAACAAGCGGACGACGGCCGCATGACCGAGCTTCTTCTCGATCCACCGCAGACCCTCGGCCGCTTGCTGCACGTCGCCGACCTGATGAGCATCCGTCGCGACCACCGCGGCGAGCCCGATCTCGAGCAGGTGCCGCGCTTGCTTGCTCTCGCGCTTGCCGTGAAACCCGGCGATCGCCGGCAGATCGATCTGAAACGCGCAGACCGAGCGCAGCTGACGAGCGAGCTCGTCGTCGCCCCAGAGCGCGTGATAGCGCTCGGGATGGGCGAGCACGACGACCTTGCCGTCGCGCCCGAACTTGAAGAGGCGGTCGACGAGCCCGACCGGCATGAGCGGCGGCGGCAGCTCGATCAGAAATGCGCTCGTGTCCGCGTAGTGGGGGATCGTGCCGTCGACGGACCGTTGATAGAACACATCATCCCACATGTTCTCCGCGGCCAGTCTCAAAGTGGGATGACGAGAAACACGCAACTGCTGCAGCGCTTCATATGTCGTCTTCACGCGATCCCATGCCGGGAGATACTGCGCAGCTTTCTGATGCGGCGTTACGCACTGCTCGCTCACGCCCAATGTTGCCAAGGCATCGAGCATCGAGACGGCCGTGGCTGCGTCGGGAGCGCCGTCGTCCAGGCCAAATAAAACGTGGCTGTGGAGATCGACGAATCCCATCGGATGGCGGGGTGTATCCCAACGAGTCAGCCCGGGCAACGGGGCGTTGCTGCGCGGGATCCTGCGTGATACTGATCTTGGTGCCCGTCGGGACCTTCACGGGTTGCCACAGGCGAAGGACTTTCCATGGCCCAGGGTGAGAAGCGCGAAAACTCGGTTTTGTTCTCTTTGCGCGAGCTCCGTCAAATCGAGGAGAACCGCGTCCAAGAGGAAGAGCAGGCTGTCAAGTCAGCCGCGGAGGTCCGCCGGCAGGCGGCCGAAGATGCGGAGCGGCGCCGCCGCGAAGCAGAAGAGGCAAAGATCCGCGAGGAGCGCGACGCCGCCCTCGCGATCGAGACTGCCCGCGAGAATGCAGAGCGCGAGGCGCGCATGCGTGTCGAGTCGGCGGAAGCGACCGAGCGCCAGCGCCAGCAAGCCGCACTCGAGCAGCAGCGCCTCCAGCAAGAGATGGAGCTGCGCCGCGCCGACATCGCGAAGAAGCGCCCCACGTGGATGCTCGCCGTCACCGGTATCGCGTTGCTCGCGGCCGTCGGCCTCGTGTTCTTCGCGATCCAGCGCATGCGCGCATCCGACGAAGATCGAGCGATGGCCACGCAAGCCCAGAAGGACCGCGACGAGGCTGTGAAGTCGGCGAAGGAAGCACAAGAGGCCGTCGAGGTTCTGCAGAAGGACGCCGAGGCCATGTCGAAGAAGGTCGATACCGCCGTCGACGCGCTCGCGAGCGCGCAGTCGCAAGCCGACCGCGACTCCGCGAAGGCCAAGCTCGATCAGCTCCGTCGCGAGAAGTACGAGATGGATCAGCGCATCGCGGAAGCCAAGCAAAAGGCAGCGAGAGCTGAACGCTTGAAGGGCGTGAAGATCAGTAAAGAGTGCTTGGATAACCCGCTGGCCAAGGGCTGCAACTAGCGACGCTCACACGTCGTTGAGAGGGCGCGCCGTGGATCCACGACGCGCCCTTTGTTTTTTCGGCAATCAGGCGCGGGTTGCCGTGTCTTTGGCACATGGTGAAAGCGCTCACGATCGGTATCTCCGTCATGGCCGGCATCTTGATCGGCCGGATCCAGATCATCGAGAACCACGAGGCGAACGCTGCGATCGCGTCGAGCGAGCGCGTCGAGAAGCGGTTCGTCGCGGCGAAGCGCGAGGCTGTTCGCACGCGTGTGCTCCTCGACAAGACCGAGCGTCAGCTCGTGAGCCTGTGGCGCCGGCTCGAGCCGCTGCTCGAGGACTTCACGAAGGCCGACAACTTGATCGACAAGGACGCCGCGCGCCGCCGCATCGAGTCGCTGCGCTGGGAGTTTGGCACCGTCGACGCGACGATCACCGCGGCGCGTGAAGCGACCGGCGAAGATCCGCGCACGGCGATGCGGCAGGTGTACGTCAAGCAAAGCTTCGGTGAGTGACCACGATGATGGCGAAGGTCGGCTTCGGGCTCGCCGTGGTGATCGCGGCGAGCATCGGCGCGATCGCGGGCGGTGACTACGCGCGGCGGCAACACGCGTGGAGCGACGTCACCGCCCACGGCGAGCTCTCGCGATCGGACGAGCTGCGCGCCGATGTCGATCAGCTTCGGGCTCGCTTCGTCGATGTGAAGCGTGATCTCGACGCGGCGCAGACTCCGGCCGCTGCGACCGCCGCACGCGCGAGGCTGTTCCAACTGCGCGTGGACATGGTCGCGATCGAGGACGAGCTTGCTGTCCTGGCAGGTCACAGGCCTGTCGCACGCGAATTCTGAGCAACCGCGCGCACTTGCCGCTGTCTTGGTTCCATGATCATCGAACGCCTCCTCGTCGCCTTCTCGATCGCCACCGTTGTCTTCGCGCTGAGCTACGCGGGCAGCGCGGCGATCAGCGTGAAGAAGGAGCCGGCGGCCGCGGCGATCGCTCGCCCGCTCGATGCAAAAGCACTCTTGAAGAAGCTCGAGATGCTCGACACGCGACTGCGCGAAGCACAGGCGAGCATCGATCAGGTGATGGTCAAGCTCGCGAGCGTGCGTGAAGAATCGGAGCGCGACGCGACGCGCGTGCGCCTCGACGTGCTGTATCGCCTCGAGAGTGGACTCGCCGCCGACATCGAGCGCACGCGCGGGGCGCTCGCACGCGTGAGCGCACGATAGCGCTGCAACGTCGACCGCGTGATGCGTGTCGATGGTGCATGGCAGTCGCAAGACAGACGGAGCACTCGGTGTTGACGTCGCTCTCTGAATTGAGAGCGATCGAGGAGGAGCGAGTCGCGGACGAGCGCGCGGCCGTTCAGGCTGCGCACTGCGCGCGGATCGCGGCGCGAGAAGCGGAGGATCGAGCAGTCGCCGATGCCGCCGCCGTGAAGGCGCGCGAGGAGCACGAAGCGAAGCTCGCGATCGAGCTGGCGAAGGTCGAGGCCGAGCGAGAAGCGCGGCTCAAGATCGAAGCGACCGAAGCGGCGGAGCGAACGCGCCAGCAAGCGATCCTCGCGGAGACGCGGCTCGCGCAGGAGATGGAGCTGCGGCGCGCCGAGGTCGCGAAGAAGCGGCCGACGTGGATGGTCGCCGTGACGGTCGTCGCGACGCTCGCCGCGTTCGCGCTGATCTACGTCGCGATCGAGCGTACTCGCACATCCGAGCAGGCGAAGGAGCGCGCCCGGATCGCGGTCGCGCAGGAACGCGAGATGCGGCGTCAGCTCGAAGACCTGTCGGCCTCCCTGGTCGCGCTCGAGGCCCAGCTCGACAAGCTCTCGGGCCGGACGAGCAAGGCGATTACCGACCTCGCGGAGGCCGAGGGCGCGGCGCAAACTGCGGCGGCGAAGAAGGAAATCGACCGGCTGCGGGCAGAGGAGCGCGACCTGCGCAATCGCCAGGAGCAGATCCGGATCGAGAAGGAGCGCATCAAGCGCAAAGAGATCATCAAGATCGACAAGAAGTGCCTGACGCAGGCGATCTGCTGAACGACGCTTCTTGCTAGGGACTTTCGTCCCCACGCGCGCGGCGAATCGATCGCGTACCATCGCTCGCGATGAGTCCTCGCGTGATCGCGTTGGTCGCGTTGTTCTTCGCAGGCTGCAACTGCAACGGTAACGGCGGTGGCAACACCGACGGCGGTACGTGCACACCCGAGTGCGCGAACGGCCTCGTGTGCCGCTACGACGTGTGCATCCCGCCGCCATCGCCGTGCACGACAAACGAAGATTGCGAAGGCGATCAATATTGCGACGTCGGCGCGATGGAGTGCTTGCCGTGGGGCGTCGGTCCCGGCGGTGACAACAACCTCGAGTGCAAGCGCGAGCCGGTGCCGGGCGTGTTCTTCCCGGGCGCGCAGTGCGAGTGGATCAGGCCGCCAGCGGGCGACACGTTCCCGAATCACTTCAACGTGCTCGCATCGCCGATGGTCGGCGCGTTCTATCAGAGCGGCGAGTTCTCGACGCCATCGATCGTGTTCGCCTCGTACAACTTCACCGACGGTGGCTTGCAGTCCTGCCAGGGCTCGGACCCGACGAACTACTTCGGCGTCATCCGCGTGATCGATGGCCGCACGTGCACGCAGCAAGCGACGATCTCGAGTCCCGCGGTCATCGCATCCGCATCCGTCGCGATCGCCGATCTCGCCGGCAGCCCGACGCCGGAGATCGTCGCCGCGCGCGTGCAAGGCGGCCTTGTCGCGTGGACGCTCAAGCCCCAAGGCTGGGAAGTCCTCTGGGAGACGACGTCGCAGTTCGGCGACGCGCTCTGCGATTGGGCCGGCCCGTCGATCCACGATCTCGACGACGACGGCCAGCCGGAGGTCCTGTTCTACGGCGCCGTCTACAACGGCCAGACAGGCGCGACGATCGACGAATCGATCGCTGGCACCGTCGATGCGATCGGCACCGGCTACCTCCCCGTCGTCGCCGATGTCGACGGCAACGGCTCGCCCGAGCTCGTCACGGGCGCCGCGCTCTACACGTGGGAACCCGTCGCGCGCCGCTGGATGCTCACGCAGTCCCTCCCGGGCATGAACGGCTTCACGGCCGTCGCCGACTTCGGCACCTACCCGCAGGCGGGCGCCGACGATCGCGCCACGCTCGACGGTGTCGCCGAAGTCGCGGTCGTCTACAGCGGCATCGCGAAGGTCTTCAACCGATTCGGCCGCGAGATCTTCAGCGCGCCACTCCTCGGGACCCCGGTCGGCTACGGCGGCCCACCGACGATCGCCGACTTCGACGGTGACGGTCGCGTCGAGCTCTCGTCCGCAGGCGCGAGCGCCTACAACGTCTTCGATCTCGACTGCCGCGGCGCGCCGGCGGCGGCCACGTGCCCAACGCTCCGCACCGACGGCATCGCCTGGGTTCAGCCCTCGCAAGACCTCTCGTCCAACAAGACCGGCTCCTCGGTCTTCGACTTCGATGGCGACTCGCGCGCCGAGGTCGTCTACGGCGACGAGTGCTACACGCGCGTCTACGACGGCCTCACCGGCAAGGTCCTCTACTCGCGCTTCCGCACCTCGTGCACCTGGTACGAGAACCCGCTCGTCGTCGATGTCGACGCCGACTTCAACGCCGAGATCATCAGCGCCTCCAATACGAACTGCAACGTCGCCTGCCCAGCCCTCGACCCCATCTTCGACGGCGTCCAGTGCCTCGACGACTCCGACTGCCCATCCGCCACGATGTGCGGACGCGACCAACCCGCCGATCCACTCGGCCGCTGCCGCTGCGTCAACGATGTCGACTGCGGCGGTGATGGCTTCGTCTGCCGCGACCCCGCCGCCGGTCCGGCCGCCGCCGGCAAGGTCTGCCGTGCGTCACACCCCAACACCGTCAACGCCGCCTCCGGCGTGCGCGTCCTCGCCGACAGCGTCGACCGCTGGGTCAACACGCGCACGATCTGGAACCAGCACGCCTACTCGGTCACGAACATCGAAGAGTCCGGCAAGGTCCCGCGCACCTCCCAATGGCTCCGCAACTGGACGCAGGCCGGCCTCAACAACTTCCGACAGAACTCGCCCGGCGCGGGCGCCATCCCGGGCGCGATCGCGGACCTCACGATCAAAGCCGCGAAGGTCACGTGCTCGGGCTCGACGCCGACGGTCACCGCACAAGTCTGCAATCGAGGCACCGAGCCGGTCGGCGTCGGCCTGCCGGTGGCGGTCTACGCCGATGGTCCGCCGCGCGAGCTACGCTGCTCGACGACGACGACGCAGCGTCTGTTCCCGGGCAACTGCACCGACGTCAGCTGCGACTGGACCGGCGCGGGCGGAGATGGCGTGGTCGTCGTCGACGATCGCGGGAATGGGACGGGGACGAGCCTCGAGTGTCGAGAGGACAACAACGGGTTCGAGATCGATGTGAGCTGCCCGTAGGCCGCTCGAGCTCAGCGCGCGGTTCGACTGCGTGTTCCGCGCATGTTCCGTGCGTGCGCCCGAAGTTTTGGTCGCAGAGACGCAGAGACGCAGAGAGGAGAACTTTCGGGCGCGCGTTCTGCTCGCGTGCTCGCTCGTCGATACCGCGAGCGTGCGGGTCGCACGGTTTTGCGCGGGTTCCAGCCGCGCACGTGTGAACGGAACGAGCGAGGTGCGAGCGCTCTCGACGAGCGACCGTGCGAGCGCGGCGCGAACCACAAAAAAAACTTCTCTGCGCCTCTGCGTCTCTGCGACAAAAAATCGGGCACACGCACGGAACCTGTGCGAACCGCGACGCCCGCATGCCCGCGATCTCCACGAGCGTGCGAGCAAGCGCGGCGAGCGCCGAAGCGACATCCTCCTTCTTGGCGCTTCAGCGAAAGCTCGGCGCGAAGCTCTGCGTCTCCACATCCGAAACATAGAAGGGCCCCGAACCGCGAGGCGGTTGGGACCCTTCAAGCTAGTGCTAGTGACTATCGGTATCGTCGTGCTGCTGGATTACCAGCCGCACATTGCGCCGGCGGCCTGCTTGAGGGCATCCGTGCCCTGCTTGCAGCCATCCGCCATCGCCTTCTTGGCCTCGGGCGGCATCGCGCCGACGTTCGCCCAGCCTTGCGACATTGCGTCGTAGCCCTGCTTCAGAGCATCGCGCGACTGCTGCGGCATCTTCTCGCAGCTCGCCAGCTTCTCGATCATCGCCTTGTAGTCGTTGCACTCGGTCGGCAGATCACCAGCGGGCGCCGTGCCTTCGGCCGGCTTTGCAACGGGGTCACCCGTCGTCGTCGTCGTCGTCTTGACCTCAGTGGTGGTCTCGCTCTTCTTCTCTTCCTTCTTCTTGCAGCCAGCGGCGCCAAGAGTGAAAGACATTGCGACGCACGCGAGGAGGATGCTGAGTTTCTTCATGCGGTGACGGTACGGGTTGAGGCGGCGCACAGCCAATCTTCTATTGTATTTTCAACGTATTAAAACGTCTCTGGTTGTAGCGAGACTGCGACGATTGGGTCCGACTCAGTGCGTTCCCGTTACGCTTTCGCAGGGTAAGGTTCGCGCGTGGATGCCGTGTACTTCGCACTCGTCGCGGCCGGCATGGGGGCGCTCTGGTGGCGTCACCTCCGCGTGCATCAAGGCGCGTTGCAGCTGCGCGCGGCGCCTCGCGCGCTCGGGACCGTGTTCGACGCGGATGCTGAGGTGGCGTTGCACGTGGCCGCGCACGAAGCGCGGTCGCGCGGCGAGGTGATGACGTCGTTGCACATCCTCTATGGGTTGCTGCAGGACGAGCAGATCGCTGCGGCGCTTCGCGAGATCGGCTCCGATCCGAGTGCGCTCGAGGATCGTGCGCTGCTGGCGATGGACGAGCGGCGCCCGCGCGAGCGTAGTGATGACGACGAGGAAGACGAGCGCAGCGAGCACGAGGACGTGCATCGCGTGTATGGGTTTGCGGCCGGGCACGCGAGCAACGCGGGCAGGCGGGCGACCGCGCTCGATCTGTGGGCGTACTTGCGGGGTAGCGAGGCGGCGAAGCTGGTGGGGTTGACGACCGTGTCGCGCGCGCTGTTTCGGATGTGTCACGGCAGCGTCGAGGAGAGCGCGGTGCGGATCGAGGGCCACCTCGACGTGCACGTCGTGCTGCGGAATGACGACTACACGACGCAGCAGTTCGTCTGCAGCGTGCTTGAAGGCGTGTTCGGCCTCGGTGCCGAGGAGGCGAACGTTCGGATGATGCAGACGCACACCGCGGGGCGCGCGATCATCGGACGGTATCGGCCGGAGGAAGCGCGCGCGAAGATCGACGAGGCGCGCGGGCGGGCGAGGGCGGGCGGGTTTCCGCTGTGGATCGGCGTGGAGCCGATCTAGAGATCAGACCAGTCGAGATCGTCCTCGATGGTCGTGAAGTTCACGGTCTCGATTTGATCGCGCGAGGGACGGCGGCGCTCCGCCTCCTCCTGTTGCTCGCGAACGAGCTTGCCGGTCGTGGCGGACGGCGACTGCGCGTCGGCGGGGATGTGCCCGTGCAACGTAGCCGCGATGAGCTCCGCGAGCGCTTGCGGGTCACGGCCGCTCTTCACCTCGATCTCGATCATGAAGGCCGTCGTACCAGAAACGAGGTGACTTCGATTCTGGACTCTCGCTCACAAACGCTGCTGTCCAGGCGTCGCAGCTAGAGGTACTTGATAACGAAGAAGCCGAGGATGGCGGCGAGCACGACGCCGAGCGCGAGCAGGATCGCGAAGCTGACGCGGCGCGGTTCGACCTGTACCGCGAGCGCAGGCGCCGGTTCCTCGTCGGGAAATGGTCGAATGCTCACTTCTGTGCGCAGTGCCTCGATGCCGGTCGGGGTGTTGAGGCGCACCGACTTGCGCGCGAGCGCATCGAGCACCTCGGGCGCGAGCTCGGCCGTTGGCTGCTCGCGGATCAGCTGCGCGTCGGGATCGGGTGGGGGTGGGGGCTCGTCACCCTCGCGGGGCACCTGGCTGCGGATGACCGCCAACTCGTCCTGGACCACCTGCGCGACCGGGATGTGCCGCGCGACGTGGTCAGGATGCGGTGTGATCTGCGAGGGCGTGCCTTCGGCGACCATCGCGAACGAGTTGCGACGGCGGCGCTCGACGATCTCGTCGACCGACTGGATCGGCGTGCCGTCGGCGATCGGAACCTCGGTGACCAGGCTGCGCCGTGGGGTCGGTGACTCCGTCTTGCGCTTGAACCGAATCTCGACCGCCCCCGGGATCGAGTGCTTCTCGTCGAACGCGGCATCGAGGACGTCGGCGCTCGCGAAGCCGCGCGTCGCGACTTCCTTCATCAGATTGCGCCGCGCGACCATGTGCGACGCGAACGTCGACTGCATGTACGTCGCGATCTTGTTCTGACGGCCGTACTGGTGAGCGGCGAGCATCGTCTCGAGATCGTCCGAGAGCTCCTTCGCGGTCCCGTAGCGCATGTCGGGATCGCGCTCGAGCGCGCGCATGACGATCGCATCGGCGTCGACCGGCACGTCGGGACACACCGTCGATGGCAGCGGGACTTCGAGCTCGCAGACCATCTGCGCGGTCTCGCGCTCGGAGTTGGCGCGGAACAGGCGACGAAGCGTGAGCGCTTCCCACAGCACGACGCCGAGCGACCACACATCGCTCCGGCGATCGCCGGGCTTGCCGCGCAGCTTCTCGGGCGCCATGTAACCGATCTTGCCGTGCACCTTCAGCGAGCCCGCGTGTTGCGACGCGCGCGCGACACCGAAGTCGACGAGCTTCACCTGCCCGTTGTAGAGGACGACGATGTTCCCGAGCGAGACGTCGTGGTGGACGAGTCCCATCGGCTCGCCCGCGAGCGAGCGCAGCTCGTGCGCAGCGTCCAGGCCTTCGGCGGTGTCGGCGATCAGACGCGCCGTCGACAGCGCATCGAGGCGCGTCCCGTCACGGCCGGCGCGCAGGAGCGCGAGCAGTGGCTCGCCCTCGAGATACTCCATCGCGATGAAGTAGCGGCCGTCGACATGACCGAGGTCGTAGATGTCGACGACGTTTGGATGCTTCACGAGCGCCGCGACACGCGCTTCGTCGAGGAGCATGTCGACGAACGTCTTCTCCTGAGCGAGCTTCTCGTGGATCAGCTTGACGACGACGAGCTTCTCGAAACCAGCGGGACCACGCTGCACCGCGAGCTGCACCTCCGCCATCCCACCCTGCCCGATGCGGGTGATGAGCTCGTAGCGCCCCAACCTCGACAGCTCCATGGTCCGACGTCGAGTGTAACGGGGCTCGCTCGGTAATGTAGGGTTGCTCTGAGGTAGTTGCGCACACGTTGATCCGGAGCAACCACGTGAATCTTGAGGTGCCCACATGCGCGAGAAGCGATCTTCTCCTCGAACGATGTGAGGACCAGGTGTGATTGCGTGCGGAGCCTCGGTGTGACAGTGCCCACGTGTTGATGGGGAGAAGGCTTCGATCTTGCCGACCTTTTTCGCGCGATCGCGCTCCGAAAACGAGCGCTCGGCACCCGTTGCGACGTAGGTTCCCCGGATGCTCAAACATCTTATTCTGGTTCTCGGCGTCGTCGGGTGTGGCGGCGGGGGCGGCGTCAGCGTCGAGGATCTTCCGGACGAGATTAAAGGCGCGCAGTGCGATCGCCTCGTCGCATGTGAAGGCGTTGTGGATCGCGCGACGTGCGATGCGGCGTTCGACCTCGATGGTGGCGAGTACGGCTCGATCGAGGCAGGCGTCAAGGACGGCACGATCAAGTACGACTCGGGCAAGGCCGCCAAATGTGCGGACGCACAAGGCAACACGAACTGCACGTTCCCCGGCTTCAACGTGGAGAACCCGTGCGAGGACGTCTTCACCGGCACCGTGGCGACCGGCGGCGCGTGCGTGATCGATCTGCAGTGCGCGAACTTCGGCAACTGCGTTCAGACCGTGCCGAGCTGCGATTCTGATCTGATGTGCTGTCCCGGCACCTGCATGGGCATGTCGGCCGAGTCGCCGATCGGCGGACCGTGCGGGAACGACGTGAACTTCTGCGCATCGGGCAGCTACTGCAAGGAGCCCGCGACCGGCCCCGGCACGTGCACCGCGCTCCTCGCCGGCGAAGGCACGGCGTGCGACGCGATCGACGCATGCGTGAATCCGCTCTATTGCAACCTCTCCTTCACGACCGGGACGGGCACGTGCAAGAAGCCCGCGGCCTCGGGGCAGACATGCGTTCGCATGGACCTCATTCCGTGCGCCGACAGCCGCGAGTTCTGCGACCCGACGATGCTGAAGTGCATCAAGGACGTCTCGATCGGAGCGACGTGTGGCAACGGCGTCCAGTGCGTCGGTTACTCGTCCTGCCTCAACGGCACGTGCGTCGCGGACATCCCCGCGGGCGGCGCGTGTCAGGTCGACGCCGGTGCGGACTGCGTGGGCGGCCTCGAGTGCATCGCCGGTAAGTGCGCGCTGCCGCCGCCGGGCATGGTCTGCATGCTCCCGCCGAGCTAGGCACATTTTCGGTGACGTTTGAGGGGCACGTGGCTCTACCCGGCCATGCGCCCCAGAATGTCTCTGCTCGTGTGGCTCACTGCCACACCACTCGTCGGCTGCGTTGCCGAAGAGCCGGATCCCGTCGACACGCAAACGTTTGCGCTCACGAGCGTCGTTCCGGCGTCGAATAACTGCAACCAAGGCGTCGGCGCGAACCGGTGCGTCCAAGCGCCGCCGTTCGAGGTCACGTCGCTCGCGCCGTGGACGATCGACGGCGCGCGCGGCGCGAAGGAGTACGCCGGTAGCGTCACGCTTCCCTTCATGACCGACGCGTCCCTCGGTGGCCTCGCCGGTCCAGCCTTCAAGCTGCAGGCGAACGGCACCGTCCATCTCCAGCGCGTGACGCTGCGGGGCACGCTACCGCTCCTCACGCCGCGCAACTACCTCTACGTCTTCCTCGAGAACGTTCACGTTCTGGTGGGCGCCGGCGGGCCGCTCGCGAACGTGAACGTCTATCTCGACAACGATCGCTTCAACAGCCCCGACAACAACGTGCACGCGGAAGATCGCCGCTATCAGATCAACCTCGCGAGCGGCTCGGTCGTCACCGTGCAGCAACCGAGCGGCAGTGGTGCCGCGACGGTGTGGGGACCTGCGCCCATGCAGCTCGGTCTCTCGTACGCAGCGGGTGGCTGCACGCTCGTCAACGCGAAGGTCGCGCGCTGCAGCGGCGAGCTGAAGATTCCGCTCGTGTCGAGCGCGGCCACCGCACCGGCTCCCGGTCTCGCGCCGGGCATCGGCTTCATGGCGCGCACCACGAGCCTCGTCGGGATGTCGCCGGATCTCGCGCTCGGTCGCTACGCCACTTCCGACTTCACGATCACCGACTGGCAGACAGTCCTGTTCACGCGGCCGAAGGGCTTCGACCTCGCGATCACGACATGGAACGTGCGCCGCTTCGAAGCGCTGTTCCAATCCGCCGCGTTCCTCGCGGTCGATCCGAACGACATCGGTCAGTTCCTCGCGAGGAACGATATCGTCGCGATTCAAGAAGGCTGGGATCGCGGTCAGGTGACGAAGATCTTCGACGCCGCGAACCTCGTGCGCGCCGGCGCCAATCTCCCGCCGTACAACCTCTACGGACCGATCGATCACCAGCCGGCGATGTCGGAGGTCACGCAGACGGTCGTCGACGGTCTCACCGACACGCAAGGTGGACTCTGGGTGATGTCCCATCTCCCGCTCGCGACGCAGGGCTATCACATCTTCACCGCCGACAGCTGCCGCGGCGAAGACTGCTGGAAGGCGAAGGGCGTGCAGTGGGTCCGCTTGATGCTGCAAGATCCGGCCGACTTCGATCCGAAGTGCCTGCGCGAGAAGCTCGGCTGCAACAAGCCCCCGAGCGGCGACGACTTCGTCGACGTCTTCAACACGCACCTGCAAGCGAACGAGCCGCTCCTCTGCAAGGGCGACGACTTCAGCGCGGCCAAGTACGGCATCTTGAGTGCGCTCGCGGCGATCGTCGATCCGGTGATGGCGATCCACGCGCTGATCCTCTCCGAGCTCGTCGAGGCGGACCTCAACTGCTCGTCGATCACGGACCGCGAAGGCCGCCTCAAGCAGCTCCATCAGATGAACACGTTCATCTCCGCGGTCGCCGCGCCCGATCGCTCTTCGCTCGTCATGGGTGACTTCAACATCGATGGCAAGCTGATCTCCGGCAGCGAATACCGGGACGCGCTCGTCACGCTGCGCATCGCACCGAGCTCGGCGCCCGGCGACGACACGGTCTCCGCGCTGCCGCCCGGCGGCTTCGACATCCGCCACGGCGACATCTTGCGCGAGCGCACCGACGTCGACTTCTCGACGGGTCGCTGCACCGGCACGTTCATCGACGAATCCGGCGGCACGCAGGACCCATCGTGCACGTTCGCTGGCGGCACCGACGCGACCGAGCGTCTCGACTACATCCTCGTTCGGCCGCCGCAGCTCGTCTCGCAGTGGCAGGGCTATCCGAGCTGGTACATCTCCGCCGTCCCGAACAGCCCGGTGTGGACCTCGCCGTTCCCGTCGCTGTCGGGCGCGTTCTCCGCGACGCCGCTCCGCCTCTCCGATCACAAGCCGATCACCACCGCCCTCACGTTCGCGCGGCTCGGCAACCCGCCGAAGTACAACGCGGGCTGGAAGCACACGGTCGAGCAGCGCCTGATCAGCGTCGATGCGACCGACGTCGAGGACTGCATCGGGTGCGGCGAGGTCGACCCGTTCGCGAAGCTCGAATCGCTGATCAAGCCGGCCAACTCATCATCGATCATCAACCCGACGGCGGAGTGCACGGGCATTCAGAATCCGATCTTCGGCGTGCTCGAGCACAGCTGCATGGACAACTGGGTCCGCAACCGCAGCCACACGCCGCCGAACGAGACCGCCGTGTCGCTGTTCGCCGAGATCTGGGACGACGACAACACGAGCGGTGACGACCTCATCTCCGAAGGCACGACGTCGCAGTGGAACTACAACCAGGCGACGTTCGACATGAGCTTCCGTCTGTTCGGCGTGGACTTCCCGCTCGAGAGCTGGCCGAACTTCGAAGCCGTCCCGATGTCGCGCTGCGCGGGCCCAGGCATCGACGTGTGTCACCGCATCTCGATCACCGAGATTGCGCCGTAGCTGGCGCTGTTCCCACAGGGCCCGGAGGTGTGCTAGAAAATCTCCCTCCGGTGCCATAGCCAAGTGGTAAGGCAGTGGTCTGCAAAACCACCATTCCCCAGTTCAAATCTGGGTGGCACCTCCAACGTCTTCGCCGCGCAGCTGCTCGTCGGGTAGTGTCGGCACCGAGAACACGGTGTGACCCTCACGACGTCGCAAGTCGGGCGCAGGTCGCCCGCGCGCGTGGGCGGCAGTCGCCCATCACATCCGCGTGCGGATTAGACGATACGCGGCGAGGAGGATGATCGCGCCAACGATGGACGCGAGGAAGCCGGCGGGCTGGCCGTGGCTGTACCAGTGCATTTCTCGACCGATGAAGCCGGCGAGCATCGAGCCGGCGATGCCGATCAAGATTGTGATGATGATACCGCCGGGATCTCGGCCTGGCATCACGAACTTCGCGAGCGCACCGACGATGAGACCGATCACGAGCATGTAGAGGATGTGCATGCGCGGCGAAAGATGCGCGCCGCATGCCAGGCAAGCTTCGCTCTGTCGGAGATCAGATGATGATGATGACGAGCAGAACGATCAGGATCACCATCAGTGCGCCGCCGCCGATGTAGATGCCCCGAGCGCCGCCTTCAAACTTCGCCGTCTCGGGAGACTGCTGCTCCGCTTGTGCGTAGTGTGCGACATCCTCCGCGGCCGCTGGCTTCGGCGCGTTCGCAGGCGCAGAACGCGCCGCGATCGGTGTCGGGTCGGCGGTGACGACGATCGGTGAACCGATCAGCGCTGCCGCCACGAGGAGACTGGAGAGAGGTCGATGGAGTTTCATATTTGCTTTCTTTCGGCTCACCACATCGCGGTGTAGCCGACATTGAATCGCACCGCGCTCGTGAGCGCAACGGTGGTGGTACCACTGCCGCCGTCCATGTCCGTGTCGATCGTCGTGTACTCGTAGGACAGCGAGGGCGTCAGGACACCCGAGCGACCGATCATGAAGTTCGCGCCGGCGCGCGGGGCGATCGCGAAGCCAGTGCCGAGACCGCTGACGTGCGAGGCGCCGACACCGAGGCCGAGGAACCCGAACATCGTGCGGTTGAACGGGATGTGATAGCTCGGCTCGAGCAGCGCCGACCACAAGGTCGCCGAATTGTCGCCGGTCTTGATGTTCGAGATGCTGAGGATCGCGGAGATCTCGAAGTTGTCGGCGAGAAACCAGCCGATGGTCGGCGACACGTTGATGTTGCGATAGTCCGACGCGAAGGCAAAGCCCGCGGAGCCACCGAGCTCGAGGACACCGGCGCGTCCGTAGCCGACGACGCCGCCGACGCCTGCCTGGCTGACGATGCCACCCTTCGGCATTCCCGGAGACGCGACCTCGGGCTGGGCGTCGTTATCAGACTTCGACTCCGGCAGATCCGACGGATTCGTCGGGGGCGCCGTCGTGCCCGGCGTGCCGTCGCCGGTGCTCGGCGTGCCGTCCGACGTGGGCGTGTCTTGGGCGCTCGCGATCGTGGAGATCGCCATCAGGGCGACAGCCGTGAAAATTGTCTTCGAGATGGTTCGCATAAGAGCTCCTCTTCCGCTGTGCGGAGTTGAATGGCGCAAGAGGGGAACCCGCTTGCCGCAATTACTTCTTGAGCAACAGCTGGGCCGTGCACGTAACGCGACCCTTGCTCCTTCCCTGCGATGTTTCGCTCGTCCCTGCCGACGCGCGGGCGCATGGTGCCCGGGAACCGCACCGGGCGCACATCCCGTGAATCTGCGCGTGAGTAGGAAGCGACGAGCGCGGTCGACGGACGGTTTGCGGCGCGGCTTCCTACGTGCATTGCCTGCGATCGCTCTTGCTTCGACTCGCGCAGCTTGCCGCGAGAAGCGCGAGTCGGCCGTCGGCGCAACGTGTGCCGGCGGCACTTTTTTGCGGCGACGGGTTCGTCAAGTCGACGCGAGCATGCCGGCCGCGATCGCATCCATCAGCTTCGCAAAGTTCCCATGACCGAAGTCCGATCCGCTCTTGAGCCAGTCGACGTGGCGCAGCTCGGGCGGAAGGTCCTCGGGTTCGCGATCGTCTTGGTAGTGACCGAGCACATCCAGATGATCACCTAGGCCGGCCCACGCCAGCTCTCCCCAGAGCTGAGAGCGGAGCGGGACGCAGCCGTCGTTCGCGTCGATCGACGGCGAGCACTGGAGCATGCTCGTCATGGCGGTTTCGCTCGCATCACCTGCCCACGGCAGCGCGTCGCGCAGGGCCGTGCACTGGTAGCGATCATCCGGATCAGCGGTGATTCGGTGCAGCGCGTAGAACAAGGAGTGCGACACTGCCTGCCACGGATGGCCGAAGGTCGCGAGCCAACGGCGCGGCGTCGGACTCGGGGCCATCGACGCCGTACAGCGATACACGACGCCCGGTCGATCCCCGATGCCCGCGCCGACGAGATCCATCGACTCCGGGCTGAGCTGCAGCATCGCGCCCTGGTCTTCTTGGATCGCGGTGAGAAACTCGCGAACGGAGGGGCTGCAGGCATCCTCGATCAGGCCGGCCACGGACTCGACGGTGCGATCGAGCAACCGGAGCTCGAGCGCCAGGAGTCGGCCACTGCCATGCAGGCAGCCAACGAGCACGCCCGCCGCCGCGAGGGGCCGCGCGCCGATGGCGAGACCTGCGACGGTGAGCATCGACAACGCCGCGAGAGCGCGCTGCCCGTTCGATGTCGCGAAGAAGCTCGCCAGCGGCGTGCCGAAATGCGGCGTGTTCATCGTGGTGACGCTGCGCAGCCGCGGCAGCCATGCGAGAGACGCGTCGTCGATCGCGTGCGTGGCGGGAGATGCCACGATCCTCGCATCGAGACCACCGGTCGAGTGTCCCAGCAGATGGATCACACCGCTCGGGCTCGCCGTGGTTGCGACGGTCTCGGCGAGTCGCGTCGCACGCCGACGGATCGAGGCGGTCGGCAGGTCTTCGATCACGTGAGCGACCAAGCTCTGGCCGGCCGCTGCAAATCGCGCCGTCAGCTCACGTTCGACGTGCGCGAAGTAGTTGTAGGAGCCGAGGCGCCCGAACCCGAACATTCCCGGTGACAGGTACACGTCGTGGTGCATTGCTCGTGATCATGCATCGGTGAGTGCGGTCGGTAGGCCACCTTCGTCCACGATCTCGCTCGCAAAGAAGCCACAGTCGTGTTTGACCTCCGCGGCAAGCCGTTTCAGCTTGGCCGGCTCCGAGAAGTGCGTATCGGCGTATTCGGCGCTCGCCCACGTCTGGCACTGGGCCTTCGCCTCACCAGCACGTTTCCACTTCGCGACGTGGGTGTCGAAGTGCGCCTGCATTGCAGCCTTCTCCTTCGCATCATCGCGGCGAAAGATCGCATCGCGGAACTTGGGATCCTTTTCGCAGCTGACCATGCGAGCGATGACCTTGATACAGAGCGCCTCGGATTCCGGCGCGACCTTGTATTCGCCGGTGAGCAGCCACGATGGCTCCTCCTCGGTCGTCGCCCCAGTCCATCGCTTCGCGATCCGCACGCGCTTGGCCGACGCGTCCCAGGTCAAGATCACCGCATTCCGCGCACGCGCGCCCTTGCCGGCTTCGCCGTAGCGAAACATCACGCGGTTGTTCGGGAGGACCTTCAGCTCCGACCAGTGATCCACCGTCGGGTCGAGCGAGTACTTGGGCCCGACGTCGTGGGTTTCGCTGCCGACGTGATACGCGCGCAGCACGCCATCCTCGCGACCGTTGGCGTTCTTGCCCGTCGTGATGATGCCGAGCTGCACGATGCTGCCATCCTCCACCTTCCACTCGTCGAGGTTCGTCGCCATGACCTTGCCGCCCGCGTACGTCTCGCCTGCCGCGAGTGGAAACCCGCCCGCGGCATCGGCGCCGGCGGTCGTGCCCGAGCCCATGGGGCCCGAGCCCGTCGTGCCCGAGCCCGTGTTGTCGACCACGACCGGCGGGGGAGTGGGCTTCGGCTTGTCGTCGCTCTTACAAGCGAGCGCTCCGATCGAGAGAGACAGGAGAAGCATGCGAATCATCTGCATGAGCGTTCCTCTTTGGCGATGCCGCCCCGAAAACAGAAAGAAGGCGACGCGGAAGCCGCGTCGCCGTAGTCGTCATGAAGTTCAGCGTTACGCGCTCACCACATCGCGGTGTAGCCGATGTTGAGCCGCACCGCGCTCGTGAGGGCGACGGTGGTGACACCGCCGGGGGTCTCCATCCCGCTGTCGATCGTCGTGTACTCGTAGGACAGCGAAGGCGTCAGGACACCCGAGCGACCGATCATGAAGTTCGCGCCGACGCGAGGGGCAACCGCGAAGCCAGTGCCGAGTCCGCTGACATGCGAGGCGCCGACACCGAGGCCGAGGAACCCGAACATCGTGCGGTTGAACGGGATGTGGTAGCTCGGCTCGAGCAGCGCCGACCACAAGGTCGACGAGTTGTCGCCGGTCTTGATGTTCGAGATGCTGAGGATCGCGGAGATCTCGAAGTTGTCGGCGAGAAACCAGCCGATGGTCGGCGACACGTTGATGTTGCGATAGTCCGACGCGAAGGCAAAGCCCGCGGAGCCACCGAGCTCGAGGACACCGGCGCGGCCGTAGCCAACGACACCACCGACGCCTGCTTGGCTGACGATGCCACCCTTTGGCATTCCCGGCGAGGCGACCTCGGGCTGGGCGTCGTTATCAGACTTCGAGTCCGGCAGATCCGACGGATTCGTCGGGGGCGCAGTCGTGCCCGGCGTGCCGTCGCCGGTGGCCGGCGTGCCGTCCGACGTGGGCGTGTCTTGAGCACTGGCGACGCTGGTGGCTGCGATCAGTGCGACTGAAGTGAAGATAGTTTTGGAGATCATACGCATAAGAAAATGCCTCTTCCGCTTCTGCGGGGGTTATTGGGCGCAAGAGGGGAGCCCGCTTGCCGCGAGGACGCCTACAGCAACAGCTAGGCCAGGCGGATGAGCGTAGTGGTACGCGCACTCGAACGAACACAATACCGTTGAGGCTCGAACGCGGGCTCCTGCGCCCCACACACCGCACACGACGACAAGAACGGTACGTACGCCGATATACGGAGGTGATCAGCGGATCCGATCGAGACTGTCGAGCTCAGTTATCGTTCGGCGACTTGTTCGTCGCATCGGGCGCATCGGGCGCATCGGTTTGCTCGTGCAGGCGGCGGTAGAGCGAGCGTCGATCAATGCCGAGGATGCGCGCGGCATCGGTCTTGTTGTTGCTCGTGGCCTCGAGCACCTGACGGATGTATCGACGTTCGATCTCGGCGAGCGTGATGAGCTCGTCTCGGTTTCCTGTCGCGGTGATCGGCTTTTCGTTCGTGTGGTCGCGGATCCCTGCCGGCAGGTCGGTAGGCGCGATCACGTTGAGTGTGCCGAGCGCCATCACGCGTTCGATGCAGTTCTGGAGCTCGCGAACATTGCCGGGCCAGTCATAGGCGAGGAGCAGCCGCGCTGCATCGTCGGTGAACGTCGGCGGCTTACGCCCGCTCCGCGCGGCGATCTTCTCGATGAAGTGCGACGCCAGGATCGGGAGGTCTCCTGGCCGCGAGCGCAACGGTGGGACCTGGATCTGGACCACATTGATTCGGTAGAAGAGGTCCTCGCGAAACTGCTTCTCTTCGATCGCGGTCTCGAGGTCGCGGTTGGTCGCGGCGATCAAGCGCGCGCTAAACGGAACCTCGGTGTCGCCGCCGACGGGCCTCAGCGTGCGCTCCTGCAGGACGCGCAACAGCTTGACCTGCATCTCGAGAGGCATCTCGCCGATCTCGTCGAGGAACAGCGTCCCACCGCCGGCCTGGATGAAGAGTCCCTGCCGGTTCTGCCGCGCATCCGTGAACGCGCCGCGAACGTGCCCGAACAGCTCACTCTCGAGCAGGGCGGGGGGCAAGGCGCCACAGTTGATCGCGATGAAGGGCTCGTGACGCCGTTCCGAAAGGTCGTGGATCGCGCGGGCGACCAACTCTTTTCCCGTCCCACTCTCGCCGGTGATCAGGACCGTCGCTGGACTCTCCGCCACACGCCGAATGGTCGTGGTCACTTCTCGGATCGCAGGGCTGTCTCCAAGAATCGCCTCGACGGGCTGCGCGGTGGCAACTGCGAGGCGCAGTTGCTGGACCTCGCGTCGAATCTTCAGATAGGCGACCGCGCGCTCGATCGCGATCTCGAGCACGTCGAGCGTGACCGGCTTGCTGATGAAGTCGTAGGCACCGGCGCGAATCGCCTCCACGGCGGTCGCGAGGCTATTTTGCGAGGTAACGACGATGCCGAGGACCTCTGACTGACGATCGCGAAGACTCGCGACCAGCTCGAGACCGGAGATCTCCCGGAGATGGACATGTGCGACGACGATGTCGACCGGGTTGCGCTCGAGATACGCGATCGCTTCTCTGGCCGAGTCCACGGCGGCCGCGTGGTAGCGACGTTCGCGCAAGCCGTCACGGATTAGCTCGGCGAATTCTAGGTCTTGATCGACGACGAGAATGGAGGTCAAGTGCCTGTTGTACGCCTAGATTTCATCGCCGTCGATGGGCGAACTAGCACGTACGTCGGCGCCCGCGGTGGCACTACGTAGGTTCTACGAGTTGACGAGGCTCGCGATGAATTCGCACAGCGGTTCTCTGTCAAACATCGCGCCGGCGTAAGCCGTGCTTCGCCATCAGCTTGTACAGATAGATGCGGCCGATACCGGCGGCCGCTGCTGCATCGATCATGCGGTCGTGATGCGCGAGGAGCACCTCGAGATAGCGGCGCTCGAACTCCATCGCGGCGCGATCGCGCGCGACAGGCAGCGGGTCGGCGAGCATCGCGGCGTCGGCCGTGTGCGCCGGCGTGCTCGCGAGCGGGCCGGGGTCGCTGCCGAGTGGCAACGCATCCTGAAAGACGAGGCAGCGCTCGAGGTAGTTGCGGAGCTCGCGCACGTTGCCCGGCCAGGCCGCACCCGCGATTCGTTCGCGGAAACCCGGTTGCGTGAGCATCGCGAGCTGTTCGTCATCGGCGCCGAGCCGGCGCAGGACGGCCTCGGCAACGAGCGGTAGATCTTCGGGGCGCTGACGCAGCGCCGGTAGCGCGCAACGCACGACCGCGAAACGAAAGTAGAGGTCTGCACGAAAGCGGCCGGCGTTGACCTCGGCGCGGAGGTCGCGGTTGGTCGCCGCGACGATGCGGACGTCGACCTTGACGGTGCCGGTGCCGCCGACGCGGCGCAGGGTGCGCGTCTCGAGCACGCGCAGAAGCTTCGGTTGCAGATCTGCCGGCATCTCGCCGATCTCGTCGAGAAAGATCGTTCCTCCGTTGGCCTCCTCGAACGAGCCGACACGCTGCGAAGTCGCGCCGGTGAATGCGCCGCGTTCGTGCCCGAACAGCTCGCTCTCGAGGAGGTTCGCGGGGATCGCGCCGCAATCGACGGTGACGAGCGGGCCGTCGCGCCGCGCGCTCGCGCGATGCAGTGCTTCGGTTGCCTCGCCCTTGCCCGTGCCGGTCTCGCCCTCGAGAAGCACGGTCGCATCGCTCATCGCTGCGCGTTCGAGGATCGCGAACACGTGCCGCATCGCCGGTGACACGCCGACGAGCCGGCCGAAAGCCTGCCGCTCCGACGTCAAGACGCGGTTGTCGTCGAGTCCGAGGTCGAACCGCAGGACCGTCTTGCCGAGCCGGAGCAGACTGGCATCGCGCAGGTACGCGTGCTGGACGTGGACGCCGTCGAGGACCGTGCCGTTCTTGCTCCCGAGATCGATGACCGCGGCGCGACTTCCCTTGACGATGATCTCGCAGTGGTAACGCGACACCGTCGGGTCTGCGATCTGGAGCGCGTTGCCGTCCTGCGAGCCGATGCTCGATTGATCTCCCGACGACGCGTACTGCTGTCCGGCCGCCGGACCCTCGATCACGGTCAGCCGGAAGCGACGCGCGCGAATGTCCACACCGTCACCATGTGCGAGCGTTGCGTTCGGAGGAATCGGGCCGTCGGCGCTCACGACGCCGCACGTATATCACTTCGTGACGAAGTCAGTCACAGATGCCGGCCGACCACACGTCGCAGGACTCGTCGACGTGCGCGGCGTCGTCCGCGTCCTCCTTGGAACAGGCGACGCCGTAGTACGTCGTGCCCGTATCCTTGCAGCACCACTCGACGACCCACGACGGGTTGCCGCCACACGTCGACGGCGCTGGCCGGCACGGGCCATCCGCGGGGAAGCCGCCGAACGCCTTCTTCATGGCCGCCTTGCGCGCTTCCGCGATGGTGCAGCCGAAACCCGTGATCGGCGAGCCGCCGTACGGCGAGGTGTCTGCCTTCAAGCAGAACTGGTAGTCCTGACACGTTTCGACCGGCTTGCAGGCGCCGCAGTCGCTCGCGCAGGTCGAGCACGACTCACCCGCCTCGCAGACGCCATTGTTGCAACTGGGTCCGCACGCTCCGCAGTCGCTCGCACACGTCGAGCAGCTCTCGGCGCCATAACAGCGCCCGTCACCGCATGTCGAGCACACCTGCTCGTTGTGGAACTCGTGCACGGCTGCGGTGTCGCGATCGACGAACGCATAGTGCTCCGTGTTCGGTCCGGCGGGCGCGACGCTGACATCCGAGCGCGTCGTGATCGGCGCGATGTTGTAGAGCGCACCGATGCCAGCCGCGTTTGCGGTGCCCCCGTAAACGCCGCCAGCCGCGTCGCGCAACGCGAAGCGATTGAAGCCGAGCACGCCCTCATCCATGAGGCCCACGCCGCCATACGCGCCGGTCAAGAGCGCCTGCCAACCTTTCCAAATATCGAGCATCGTCGCGTGCGTGCCGATCGTCATCGGTTTGCGGTCGTGGGTGCGACGCCAGATCTGGCCATCGCTCCACATCCCCCACACCTCGATCGACTCACCGCCCCCGCTGTGCGTGACATGTCCCGCACTCGGCTCACCGAACAACATGCCGCCGAGCGACGACCAGCCACCCGGGGTGGATCCGATCACCGAATTCTTCCACAGCGCGTGATCACCACCGTGGGCGAATACCTCGATCTCGCCGCTCGCCCATGCCGCGGCTCCGATGCCGCCGAGGATGTAGCCGCCGAGCGTGCGCCACGGTTGCCAGTCCATCGCGATGCGCTCGCGGTACCAGACCGCGTTGTCGCCCCCGCGCGCGAACACGTAGACGCGCCCGGCCGCCACCACCGCCGTCGGCCGCGATGTCGTCACGCCCCCGAGCGTGCGCCAATCACTCCATGTCGTGCCGTCGAAGCGACGCGTCCACACGGCGTTGTCCCAGCCCTGCGCGAAGACGTCGAAGACGGTGCCGCCGTCGGTCGTGACGAGCGACGGCGCCTGCACCACGCTCGTGCCGGTCGGCGAGCCGAGCACCGCGTGTCGCTCTTCCCAGCAGCAATTCTCGGCGGTGCCCGGTCTCACCCAGCAGCCCGTATCAGCGGCCGCGTCGTTCGACATCATCACCGCCGCGAACACGGCGGTCGTCCCAAGGAGCGTGTGAATCTTCATGCGGGCAGCCTTGTGCAACCGGAAGCCCACGCGAAACCGCGCCACGCGTGGGAGAGCAGTGTTCACTGTCGCCCGGCGCGCTACGTTCGGCGTCGCTTGTCGTCTGCGAGGCAACACGAGCCGCGAGTAGCAACACGCGATTGCCGTCGACAAAACTACGCTTCACATTTTCGACACCGTATCGACGGTAGTGAGTCGCACCTATCTTACTAATTGCCTGAATCGACACACTCGGGCGAGCGTGCACTCTTAATGTTGAACAAGAAGACAGAAGCATTCGCCTACCTCATCGCGAGTGTCTCCGTCCTGAGTTGCGCGACGGACACGGCCGCCGTGAGCAGCGATCTGGCGGGTGGCGTTCCGGGAAATCGCGTTTTCCTCGACCAAGGCTGGGACGCTGCGACGCGCGCAGCGTTTTACCAGACGACTCAGGGGTCGCGAATGTTGCCGTACTCGTGGTTCCTGAACCTCGAGCAGGCGCACAACCGACAGAACCTTCGCGCCTCGGCGAACATGCGCAAGATGGGCTTCCTCGACGACGGCGTGACCGCTGGGAACCCTGACGGTCTCCCAGTCGGCTTCGCGCGCGACGTCAACGCGACGCGTGGCGATTCACTCGGCCTGACCTGCGCGGCCTGTCACACGGGTCAGATCCGCTACAACGACGTCGACGTCCGGATCGATGGCGGTCAGAGTCTCGGCGATCTCGAGCGGCTCCAGAACGCGATCCACGGCTCGCTGGACGCGACGCTCGCGGACGCCAAGAAGTTCGAACGCTTTGCGCTCCTCGAGCTCGGCGCCAGCGCGACTGATGCGGAGCAGGACGCACTGCGTGCTCGGATGGTCACGGTCCGCGATTGGTGGACCGGTCGCATCGCGCGAAGCAAAGGTCTGACGCCGCATGGACCGAGCCGCACCGATGCCTTCACGATCATCGGTAACGAAGTCACCTGCGCGTTGTTTCAGAACCCGGCGAACTGCCAGCCCGGCGTCGCACCGACGCAATTCCCGCACCTGTGGGACACGCCCGACTTCGAATGGGTGCAATACAACTCGTCGGTGCACAGCCCGCTCGGCCGCAACGTCGGTCAAGTGACAGGCGTGTTCGCCGAGGCGAGCTTCGACGCGTTTGGCCTGAGCTCGACCGCGAACCTCGTCAACCTGCATCGCCTCGAGAACTGGCTCAAGACGTTGCGCTCGCCTGCATGGCCCGAGGACATCCTGCCGCCGATCGATGACACCCTGGTCGCACGAGGCGAAGCGGTCTACGCCGAGAGCTGCGCGAGCTGCCATGCCGAGGTTGCGCCCCGGAGTGCACCGAATGCGTTCGGCGTGACGTTCGCGCAGATGAACTTCAGCACGCCGCTACAGCTGCTCGGAACGGATCCGACTGCCGCACTCAAGTTCGCGACCCGTCGTGCGGACCCAGGGCCGTTCAGGGCGGTTGCCGAGGCTAATGGCCTCGTTGGAATCGATGGCAAAGCGCCAGTCGCCGCACTGCTGAGCATCTCGGGCTCGATGATCATCCAGCGCTTCTTCGCGGTGTCGGGCTTCGACAATCTACAGAAGCTCGACTACCTCGGCTTTCGCCAATCGCGTTCACCAACGACAGCGCAGCTCACGACGTACAAGGCACGCCCGCTCAACGGCGTCGCGTTCACTGCACCGTTCCTCCACAACGGCTCGGTGCCCTCGATCTACGAGCTGCTGTTGCCGCCGGCACAACGCTCCACACAGTTCTGGGTCGGCAGCAAAGAGTTCGATCCCGCGAAGCTTGGCTACTCGACGGCGTGGGAAGACGGCGCCGTGCTACTCGACACCACGCAAGTCGGTAACGGCAACGGTGGGCACCTGTACGGCACCTCCTTGTCGGAAGCCGATCGCATGGCGGTGCTCGAATACATCAAGTCGCTCTGAAGCGACATCGGGTCCGAAAGCACCAAGTCCCCTGTTCGCGATCAACGCGGCAGGGGACCCAGCTGGTTGTTGGCTTGAGGTCGTGAACGATCCGACTGCGTGTTTGACGTGAGCGGTCGAGGCCAGCCCGACAAAGGGCAGCAAGCTCGTTGGTCATCACGGCGCAGCGGTTCGTCTGCCTCTACGTTGGTACAGACTACGGATCGTCTCTGGCGTGCAATGCAGCCTCCTTCGGTAGCCCGGCTGACTCGAAGAGTCCCGTGGCTTTGCGTGCCTCGCTCGCGCGAGGGTTGCCGTTTCGGGCGCGGGTGCCTTCCCGCATTGTGATGTCTTCACAGCGCTTGTGCTCGGTGACTAACTCGTAGGACCAGCCCTCACACGAGTTGTGGTCTTCACACTCCTCCTTTGAGTCGCCATCTCGTCGACGAGAATCTGCTGCCAAGATCACGATAAAGAGCAGCGTGCGTTCTGTCACCAGAAAAAATTCGAAGCTCGCAACCGTGCGACGACGCGCGCGTTTCACGCGTCAGATCGGCAAACGCCGCGCGCAGCGCTACTTGAACCAGTAGCGAATCGCGATCGAGAAATCGACGCCGAAGTGCGTACGGTCGTCGTACCGGTCGTAGTAGTCGTCGCTGACGAAGTCGAGGACCGGCACGAGCTGGATCGCGATGTCGAGCGGCGCGTTGTTGAAGTCGAACGAGATGCCCAACGGAATGCGGATGCCGATCGCGGAGCCCTCGAAGCCACAGACCCGGTTATCGCAATACTCGAAGTCCCAGTACCGGAGGCCGACGCCGACGTAGAACGGCAGCTCGAACGAATCGGCCGAGACGAGCGAGGTCGGGTGGTAGAGGAAGTCACCGTAGAGGTGGACGCCATCGCCGTAGTAGTAGTGGCGGTAGATCCAGCCGACGCCGAAATCGAGCGCGCTCTTGGCGGACACGAAGTACTTGCCATTGAGGCCGGTCGGCTCGCCGAGCTCGAGGCCGAGGCCGAAGGTCTTGTTGGCCTCGAAGGACTTCCCGCCGCGCCGGCCGCGACGACCGCCGCGATCGCCACCGCCGCCACCGCCGCGTTCGCCGCGATCACCGCGATCACCGCGATCGCCGCCGTCGCGGTCACCGCCGCCGCGATCGCCGCCGTCGCCGCCGTCCCGATCGCCGCCGCCGCGATCGCCGCCATCGCGATCGCCGCCGTCGCGATCGCCGCCGTCGCGATCACCGCCGTCGCGATCACCGCGATCGTTGCGGTCTCCTCCCGCACCCTGCTTGAGCCGCTTCTTGCAGTCCGCGAGCTCTTCGTCGGGCTTGCACTTCAGTCGAGCGTGACACTCGGCCTGCGTCTCGGTCGTCTTGCATTCGGCGGCCTGTGCACGAGCAAGTGATGGCAACGCCACCAGCGCGCACGCAGCGGCCAAGATGATGTGATGTGAGCTCTTCACACTATTCTCCGACGCAACCGCGAACCGCGGTTCGCTCGGCCAGACACTTGTTGTGCCGCTCGGCGAGCACCCGAAGGTCGTCGACCGTCCACACCTTGTCGCCCTTCACGCAGAGCTCCTTCTCGTAACAGTCGTACACGGCGGTCGCCTTGTCGATGCAACCCTTCGCGACCTGCTTCGCGCCGGCTTGCTTGCACTCCTCGGTGATCTTCTCGACGTGTTTGGGCTTGTCGCCGCACGCCTTTGCAAGCTGCTCGCACCGGGTGTCGAGACGGGCCAGCGTCGCCACGTCTGACTTATCGGCGCTTTTTCCATCCTTGTCCTTACACGCCGTCAACGCGCACAGCGCGAGAGCGGCGGGAAGGCATCCGACAAGTCTTCGAAATACCATGCCCGTTTATAACAGACCTCGGCGCGAGCCTCTTCGCCGAGCACTGCCGCGTGTGTGGGTGTAGTGGACTTGTACGCATCCTCATCGGCGCACAGTTTTGTGCTTTCCGTCGAGCATCTGATCGACAATGGAGACAGCGTCGACGTTGGGGGATGTCCTTGAGCTTGAAGAGCGAACGAACCAAACAGGTCGAAGACCAGCATCCGAACGGTTTCAACCTACCGGCCGGAGAACCTGCGGTTCCTCAACTCGCTGACGGCACGCGTAAAAATACTCACGTCCCAAGCGCCAAGGGTCTACGCATCGCGACGCGGTGCCAAACCGTCGAGAACTTCATCGCGACCTATCATCCGATCTGCGAAGACGCCGCGATCTTCCTCCCGAATACACGTCGAGCCGTCGGTGCGATCACGCAGTTCACGTTCGCGCTCGCTGGTGGCGAGCCCGTGCTCATCGGCATCGGCGCGGTGATCGAGGAATTCACGACGGCGGAGAACCGCTTCGGACACATCGGGATCGTGGTCTCCGTGCAGCAGCTCGCGCGCGGCAGCACCAGCATCTTCGAGCAGCTTCTCGCCGCGCGTGCGCGCAAGGCCGTCGCGGTCGACCACACGCCCACGCCCATCTTCGCGCGAACCGCCACCGGTCCTGTCACGATGGCCAACGCGGTGAAAGCGGCAGCGCCGCGTTCTGAAGCTGCGAAGGTTCAGATCCCGAACCCCGTCGATCGCCATACTCGCGCAAAGACCGCGAATGGAATCGCGCCGATCTCGAAACCACCGACCCTTGCCATCAAGGTCCCGACCATCGTCGTGCCGCAGGTCAAGAAGCCCGAGGCGACACCAAATCGAGGATTCGCGAAACGTCCGACGCGGGCCGAGCTAACTCCAGCAGCGCCGGCGAACGTTCTGGATGCGAGCTGGGATGCCATCGCCGATGAATGTCTCGACGCCATTCCCGCGACGGCTCCTGATCCAAGCGACACGATTCGCGACGTCATGCCTTACGCGCTTCATCACACGCTCGGCAAGGCGACGCCCGCGAGTCCCGAGACGGCCACGATTCCCGAGGCAGCCGCGGTCGCGACTCCGAACCCACCAGCCGAGGCGCATGCGACGCCTGTAGCCGCCAGCACGGCCGACGGATCCGAGCTCGCGACATCCGACGAGTCAGAGATCGTGACGACGGTCGGGACGGCCGACGAGCCACGGGTCGCGACGGACGCGAAGACGGCGGACGCATTCGAGACCGTGACGTCTGTGGGTACGGCGGACGAGATCCTGGTGTTTCGCGCGCTAAGCGACGTGGCCATGGCGGCGGTGATGCCGGTCGCGCCGGTCGAGCCGTCGGAGATCACGACGGACGAGGCTGCCGACGAATCAGCAGTCGCGATGACTGCTGCGAGCTCCGACCCAGATGACGCGAGCACGACCTCGACTGCCGCGACGCTAGACGCCGCAGAATTTACAATCGATGCCGAAATTCTCGACGAGCGGGTCGAAACATCGGAGCGACTGAACACGCCGGCTGCGATCTTGGCCCCGAGCCCGATGCAGACCGTTGAAGACTTCGTCGTGACAAGCAGTCAGCCTTCGTCGCGTGCTTGGCGCTGGGTCGCGGCGTTCGCCGCGTTGGTGATGCTGATAGCGGCGAGCACGACGCGACGCCAGGGAATCGAGAGCGCGCCAACGCGCACAGACTCCGCACTGAAGAGCGCAGCAGCAAGCCAACAGGACGAACCAGATCGTCAAGCCGACGCATCGCCACCTCCACCCGTCGAACCACTCGGTCAGCACACGACCACGCAAACGACAAAGGTGAAGCGCGCGCCTGCGTCGCCGGCGCGGACCGCGAAAGCACCAGCGCGGGCACCGGTGCAAAAAGTCCGGCCGCAACCTCGACCGGTACGACGCGTGATCGCGAGACCGAAGTGCAGCAGCCTCGATTGTCTCTAGCGCGTGGCTCTGATCGCCGAGAAGCCGCGTAACTACGGCGCGCTCACGTTCGGATCGTCATCGTGGCCGATGAAAAACGGACCCTGCGCGACCCAGGTCTTCCCGCGGCGCGCAAACTCCCAATACGCGCCGCCGTGCATCTTCTCGATCGTCCGCCAGTAATAGACCTCGCGGCTCAGGTGACAGCCCGGCTTCGCTGGCAGTGACGACACGCGCGGCAGGTTGTCGGTGATCCGATCGCTATCGGGGTCGTTGACGATCATCGTCGCGAGCGCAGTCTTGTCACCTGCGACGATCGCCTTGCGAAACTTCGCAAAGAACGCGGCGAAGCCATCGCGCGCGCCGCACACGTGCTCGTCGCCGAGCGGCAGGAGATCGACGACGAGCGATGGCGTGCCGCGCAGGAACCCGTCGTACTCGATCACGAACAGCTGTGCAGCGGCGCCGCGCCAGCGCGCACGCTCGCCCTTACGGGGTGCACCCCACCGACGCTCGATTCGCGTCGTCGCGTCAGCGATCTTCGCGGACATCGCCTCGACGTCATTCCCATCCGGTGCGAGCTCGACGACGACATGCGCGACCTTGCCATCGCGAACGATCGCGTGGGTGCCGGCATCGCCCCAGCTCGTGATCGTGATCCGGCGGTAGGGGACGTCAGCCGGTTGACCGAGCTCGTAGCCACCGAGGCGATTGCTCGGTCCGGTCCCGGCGAGACTCAAAAAGTCATCGAGCGATGCGTACGTCAGCGGTGCGGGTTCCGCCGCTGCATCGATCGGCGCTGCATCGATCGGCGCTGCATCGATCGCTGCTGCGATGGTTGCGTCGCGCACGACAGCGACCGTCGGGGTGGGCGCCGGGGTCGGAGGTGGCTCTGCTGGATTGGATTTGCAGGCGGTGAGCAAGGCAAGGCAAAGGAAACGCACGCGTCCATAATGACTGCTGTCACGTGACCACGCCACTGCGGACGCGTCGGCGCGACGCTCGCGCAGTCGACCGCGCGCGACGGTAATAAAGTGATCGCGCCGTGTCACGAGACGTGACACGCGAGCGATCGCGCGCCGTCAGTAACGCGAGCTTGCGCTGGCGCGCTGTTTGTAACGAACGACGTGTCTTAGCTCGACGTGCGTTCATCGAAACGTTTGCGCGCGAACGGGTACTGACGAAACGAAGGAGAACGAATGCGAACCTCTCTGTTGTTGGTGGCTGTCCTCGGCGCATGTGCGGGTGACAGCGAACCATCCGCGATCGAGCTGAAGATGAACGTGGTGATCCAGCCCGGCGTCGAGGCCGAGTATTGCCAGTTCGTGAAGATCCCCGACGCGTGGGTGACACGCGACTCGGTCGAGTTCACGGGCGGTAGCCACCACGTGTTGCTCTACAACACCAGATACACGGCGATCCCGACGCAGAAGGACGATGGCACTCCGGTCGACACTTCGAAGCCGTTCGACTGCAGCGACGGCGCGACGAACGGCTGGTCGATCGACAAGTTGATCGCCGGCTCGCAAAACCGCAACGGCGACTCGCTGCTCGCATTTCCCGAGGGCGTCGGAATGCACGTCGGCGGAATCGGCTTGATCAATGTCCACTACATCAACTCCGGCGAAGCGCCGCTTGCGACGGATGTGAAGATCCGGCTCGAAACGATCGACGCGGCCGACGTCACCGTCGAAGGCGACATCCTCTTCCTCTACAACCCGCTCATCTCGGTCCGGGCCGGCAGCACGGCGCGTGCTCACTGGCGATGCCCGGTGCACCAAGACATCACGATCGCCAACGTGCAATCGCACATGCACTCGCGTGGAATCGATTTCGCCGCTCGCGTCGACGACAACGCGCCGTTCTACACCAACCAGCGATGGGAAAACGTCCCCATCCAGAGCTACGATTCCCTCACGGTCCGCGCCGGCTCGAAGCTCGACTACTACTGCGACTACCGCAACACCGAAGGCCGCAGCATCTATCAAGGGCCACGCACGACCGACGAGATGTGCATGCTGATCGGCTCGTACTATCCGGCCGACCCGCGCACGTCGAACTGCCTCGATGCCGCGGGCAATGGCTTCGCCGGCGAATGGGTGGGGAACGGCACGACAAGCTGTCAAGCAACGCTCGGTTGCATGCAGAGCGCGGGGAACAACTTCTCGGCACTGACCGACTGCGTCCTGGCCTCGGCTCCGAGCGTGTCGATGGAAATCTCGGCCGTCACGCGTTGCCTGCTAACGGCGACGGGAGATCCGATCGCGCAGTGCGGTCCACAGATCCAGGCCTGCGCCGCGAAGTAGCTGCCTGCGCACGAAATAGCGTCGCCGGCTGCGGCGTTAGTGTTTCCCAATGATGCGGATCAGCTCGTGTGCGTTCGTGCTCGTCGATGTGATGAGCCCGAAGAATTCGAAGTGCACGAAGGTCGACGCGGCACTGCCCGCGAAGCTATCCAAGAACTACACGTGCACGCCACCGGACGATCCGACAGCGAGCGCATCGGGCAAGCCGATCGTGGCGGAGTGCACGGTGAAGAAGGGCAGGCGCAGCAGCTTCTTGCTGTTTGCGACCAAGCCGGAGTGCGCCGAGGAGCGGCGCTGCATCGGCCGGCTGTGCATCGAGAAAGAACCGCACCGCATCGGGTGGCGACGAGCCGCCGCCACCACACGCACCCAACACCACCACGACAATCAGCTTGTTCATGGAATCACCTGCGCCCACGATGCGCGCGTTGCTCTGAGTCAACGACCATCTTCACGCGAACGTCACGCGACGTTCACGAGAATTGCCGTCGAGTACCCGATCGAGACTCGAAATGCCACGCAAGCCCGGCGTGTCGTTACTGGCGGGTTCACGCCGGAGCAGCTACACCCTGTGACGCTTGGGCCTGGCTAGACGAGTCGCCGGTGCGTCGACCACATCTGCTGTTCCCGGCTGGATGGCGCGAGGATCGGATCTTGCTGCCCGTACTGCCATGACTCCGATCCGCTACTGCGGTGGCCGCTGTGTTCTCGTGTTTGCACTCGGACTGGCCGCTTGCGCGACCGGTGAACCCGAGATCGAGGATCTCGGTGACCTCGGCGACGGCAAGAGTGACACCGCGCTGCCACGGATCGTCGCGGTCGATCTCGACGCGGGCGAGAGCAAGCGGTTTCGGATCAAGACTCCTGCATTCGTCGCGAGCCTCGAACAGATGGACGATATCGCCGCTCAGCTCACCGCGAAGCACTACGACTTCTCGTACACGAGTGGCGAGTCTGCGGAACCGGGCCTCGTCGTGACTGGTGACGGGACCAGTCGAAACTGGACGCTCACGGTGTTCAACCGCGGGTCCGCGAACCTCGACGCGAAGATCGTGGTCGACGTACCGCACAACAGCGGAGAGCTCGGCATCGTCTCCGATATTGACAAGACCGTGCTCCCTCCCGAGACCGCAGCGGGGTTGCCGCCACCGTATCCCGGCATCGCCGCCCTGCTGCGAGCACTCGAAGGCACCGTCGCGGGCGACGTTCGCTTCGTTACTGCACGCACGCCCGATGGCGTCGTTGGCATTCCTGATTGGATGGCGATGCACGACGTTCCGCAAGGCACGATCGACACGGGCATCTCCGGCGCTCCGTGGGTTGCGCAAGCCGAGAAGGTCGCCGACATCTCGCGCATTTTTGACGCGAGCGCAGATCAGCCCTACGTGTTGTTCGGCGATACCTCGCATCGTGATCCCGAGGTCTACAAGGAGATCCGGACCAAGTATCCGACGCGCATCGCCGAGATCTTCATCCACAAGGTCAACGCCACGGTGACCGCAACGCGCGTCGCCGGCATGCACCTCGTCAATAACTACGCTGAAGCCGCGGCGATCGCGTTCGGCAAGGACCTGATCACCGAGGTGCAAGCGCGCGCGATCATGAACGCCGCACGCGCCGAGGGCCTCGCGATCACGGCCGCCGAGATCGACGCGTTGATCGACGCTGCGCGGTAGCTCACATCACGAGGCGTCGATCACCACGGCGCCGCCGGGTGCGACCTTGACCCAGAGCGAGCGCGTGGCGGCGTCGTAGCGCCAGCCCGTCGTTGCGGCATCGAGCGCGGCGTCGGTCGGCTGCATCGTCAACGGCTGCGCGTTCGCGCGCACGGTCGTCGGCGCCGTGTCGCGACGGATGCGGAGATAGGTCGGTCGCAGAACGCGCGAGATCGTGATCGGCGCTGCCGCGGTGATCGTCGTCGCCGCATCGTCCTCGTCGACGAGTGCAAACTGCGTCTGCGCGGCGCCGGGCCACACGAGGAGCGTGAGCGCGCCGGCGCGTGCCGCGGTGCCGAGGCCGGTGACCGCGGACGCGACGTTCATCGGCACGATGGCGCCTTCGCGTACGAACAGCGGGAAGCGCTCGCGTGCGGGCATCGCGTATGCGGTCAGCGTCTGCGCGCCGTCGATCGCGGCATCGCCGGGACGCCACCAGTCGTACCAGCGACCCGCGGGGAGTACGATGTCCCGCGTGCTCGTCGCGTCGAGGATCGGCGCGACGAGAAACGCCTCGCCGAGTGTGTAGCGATAGTCGTTCTGCCAGCTCGCTTCGTTGCCGATCGGACGCATCACGTTCGGTCCACCGGCTTCGGCCGCGCGGCTCGCGCTGTACCAGAACGGGACGAGCTCGTCGTGCAGCGTCGCCCAGTAGCGGTAGAGCGCGACCGTCTCGTCGGTGTGATCGGGCACGGTCCACGGCGTGATGTTCGCGCGACCGTGCAGCTGCATGAACGGGTTCAATGCACCGAGCGCGGTCCAGCGTGCGAACACGAGCGTGTCGAACGGAATCTCGTCACCGGTGAGATCGAGATCATCGCGATCGAGGTAGCCGCCGATATCAGATCCGATGACGACGTAGCCGGCGGCAGCGGAGCGGAACATGTGATCGAGCGCGTCCGCGAGACCGATCCAGTCGCGGCGGTTGTCACCGACCCAACCCACGGGCGCGTGTTCCTTCTTCGCGAAGAACCTGCCGGGCATGCCGTACGAGCCATCGTACGGCCGCACCATCGTGACGAACTCGGGCCGCTTGCTGGCGCCGTACGCGAGGAAGTCGGCGTAGTACGCCTCCGAGTACGCCTGTCGCGTTGTCATGCCGGCGTCGGTCTCGAACTCGTTCGCGAGGTACTCCTCGCCGAAGTCGAGCTTCCAGCCGTCGATCCCTTTCGCGTAGAGCGCGTCTTGCTGCCGATGCCACCAGCCGACCGCTTCGGGATCGAAGAAGTCGAGTCCCGAGCCACTGCCTTTCCACCACAGGTTGTCGGAGCCGTTGTCGACGTAGAAGCCGCAGCGCTTTCCCTCCTCGTAGTTCGGCGACGGGCCGCTGTACGAGTCACCGCCGAGCTCGAGATCGAAGCCGGTGCGGTTCACCATCTGCGTGACCCACATGACCGCGCGGATGTCCTTCGCGTGCAGGTCCGCGACGAGGCGGTCGAACGCGGGATAGCGCGACTCGTTGACGACGAACGTGTTGTAGTGCGTCTCCCACGGCGAATCGAACACGACGGCGCCGACGGGAATGCCGCGCTCTTCGAAGCCGCGCACGAAGGCGCGCGTGTCGGCGTCGTCGGAGATGTCCTTCGAGATCCATGGGCGGAACGCCCACCGCGGTGTGTGGAGCGGAGGCGGCGTGACCTCGTCGGCGGCCGTCCGGAAGCGACAGCTATCGTCGCCACCGTCGGGAGAGGAGCAGGCGAGGAGGAACATCAACGAAGCGGCGCGACGCATCGCGGCGACGCTACTCCGTCCGTCCGCGACTGTTCGCAAGATTCTTTGACGTGATCAATCGCGTCTTTGGCGCGTCTTGCCGCGTGGAGCGCACGCCGTGATTTTCGTGTCGTGGTGCATCCCGGTGCGCAACGGGACCTTCCGGCAACTGGAAGGTCGGGTAGCCCATGACAGCGAGCGGTATCGCCAAGCCCCTCATCTACAAGCCCTCCTCGAGCCGGTTCGCTGGCACGGCGAGTGCTCCTTGTCCGGGAACGCGCGACAGGTCGAAAGGCCGGTCGGGTGCCCGAGGGGGCTAACGCTCTCGTCTTCGCCGGAGGCATGTCAATGCGGACCATCCTTGCACTCGTGACTGTGGTTGGAATGCTCGGAACGAGCAGCTCGGCGCTGGCGCTGAGCCAGAGCGATCACGCTGCCATCACCGAGCGCGTGTGCGAAGCGGCCGGGTTCCAGCACGACTTCTGCGAGCGCGTGGGCGACGAGGTCTACAACACCGACTACCACGAGTTCAACAACCTCTCGGCACACGCGCAGCCCGACGTCGGCGTCACCGCATGTGCGGCAGCCGGCAAGAGCATGCAGCGCTTGCTCGACCTCGGCCGCGAGATGCGCGGTGCCTTGCGCGAGGTCAAAGCGGCGCCGAAGAATCACGATCTCTCCGCGAAGCTCGCGAAGGCCATGGGCCGCGCGCTTCACACGATCGAAGACAACTGCGCGCACTACGGAATGACGAACCCGCAGCACGCGTGGCACTCGCTCTCCGACACGTGCTCGGGCACGCACGACAGCCCGGACTCGCAGGCGGAAGCGATGAGCTGCGCCGAGCGCGAGGCGGGTGAGATCTTCCGCTCCTTGCGGCAGGCGTCGAACGAGCTCGGCGTCGATACGCGCGTGATGGTTCCGTACGAGGTGTATCGCCGCTGGCCGCCGCGCGGCGAGGTCTGCGCGTTCCTTCGCGAGGCGCCGCTCTGGGACGGGCAAGACCGTCGCTGGAACAACGCGGTCGTCGTCCCCGCATTTCGCAACCAGCTCGCGAAGGCGATCACGAGCGACACGGCCGGTCTCGACAACATCTGCGCGGGTGGCGAGACGCTCGCGCGAGCCGACAAGTTTCCGACCGTGAACACGACGGGCGGGCAGGAGCTCTGCCTCAAGGTGAAGACCTACTGTGTCGGCAAGGCCGACGGCGAAGAGGAAGCACCGCCGTGGGACGAGCCCGCAGCCGAGGAAATGGAGAGCGGTGGTTGCGACACGCGCAACGGTGTTGGCTCGAGCTGGCTCGCGTTCCTGATGGGCGCCATCGTCCTCGGTCTGACGCGCCGCCGCCGGTAGTTCACCACTCCATGAAGGTCTGCCAGTCGGAGGCCGAGCTGTAGTACTCGTCGCTGTAGACGAAGATGCGGTTCGAGTCCGGTGCGAAGTACGAACCAGCCGCGCCCTTGAACGAGCAGTACTCGTTGCCGTTCGTGCTGCACGTGAACGTCTTCGAGCGGACCTTCGTCAGACAGAATTCCTTGCCGCACCACGCGGAGCGATTTGGTCCGTACACCGAGGAGTCGACGCGATACAGGTCGGCCCAATCCCAGCCGGCGCTGCTCGTCGCGGTCCCGAGCATGTAGATGCTGCCGTCGGTCTGCGTGATCAGCGACAGGCTCTGGTAATCGCCCCACGCCTGACCGGAGTCATCGTAGTTGTACGTGCGGCCCTTCACCGTCGAGCTGCGCGCCTGCCAGAAGAAGCGGTGCTGCCACGGCAGCGTGATGTCCGCGAAGCCAAAGCTATCCGCCGGCTGCACGTAGAAGTCGAGACGCGTCGAGTTGCGGTCGCCCACGGCCATCAGGAAGTCGCGCGGCCGACCACCACCAGCACCAACCTTCGTGACGCCAGCAGCGGATGCGCCCGCGTACGGGCGAGGCACGCCCGCATCGCTGCCCGCACTGTTCATCACCCGCGAGAATCCGTTCCAGCCGTCGCGGAGATCGACGATGTAGACGTGCGAGACCTGGGAGTCGCCGTAGAGGTTGCCTTGCGACACGTTGACGCCAGCGACGGTGGTCCCGGATTCGCCTTCGACGGGAACGTAGAGGTATCGGCCCGCCGCCTGGATTCCACCAGCGTGACTGCCCTGCGCGGGGCCACCGGCTTGTGCGCCGAGCGCGAGTGTCGCGTACACAAAGTCGCGTCCGTCGGGCACACCGCCGGCGAGGTTCGGGCCGAGCGGGTTCGCGATCGCGGAGCTTCGCGAGCCCATCCCGATCATGTAGAGGCGCGCGTCTTGGTTGCGCGACATCACGAACCAGTTGCCGTAGCTGCCATCGCCGACGCGGACGCGGGTGAAACCTTGGTTGTGATAGTCGTCCGTGCGCGCCAGCGTGCCGTTCTTCCAGTAGCCGCTGCGGTCGTAGACCGGATTTCGCGGCGCGATGGCGTCGAAGGCACCGACGACGTTTGCCATGCGCCCGTTCGAGTCGAAGCGCCGGGAGACCGTGACGATGCTCGCGCAGTATTCGTTCGCCCAGCAGCCCATGTTGAGCAAGACGCGTTGCGTGACGTCCGTCGTGTACGTCATCTGGGTTCCGGACTCGCCCGGGCACGCGTGGTTCTCCTCGGACAGGTTCTCGACGGACGGTGCCCCCGGCCTGATCCCGAGCAACCGCATGTACGCGGGTCCGTAGGCCCAGCCGCCACTCGCCCCGCACGTGCTGAGTCTCAGCGTCGTTCCGGCAGGTACGTTCCCGAGGTCGATCTGCTTGGCACCCGTCCACGCGTACCAGGTGTTGCCTCGCCACTCGACGTTGTAGCTCGCAGACGGGTCGGCGAGCGCTTGCTCGGTGTCGGCCGTCTCGAGCTCGTCGATAGCACACGCGTTCAGGGCGAAACAGGCCGCGATCCAGAGGGTCGGTTGCATAGTCGGCAGGTAGAGGCGCCCCGACCGAGATGTGACGTTTTTTTTGTGTCGTCGAAGCGTCGTGCGTTAGCCCGCGGCGTGGATCCCGGCGACCGAGCCGCCGGCCTCGCGCAGCCACGCGGGCACGAGCTTCGGATGCAGTACGACGCCGGCGGGCGCGACCACGGTGCCCAGCGCGAAGTCGAGCAACGGATTCGTGAGGCCGAAGTTCACGCGCGCATCGGCCGCGTGGTGGTGCCAGTGGAAGCGCCACATCCATTCCTCGTAGCGGCCGCGTGGTGCGCGGCGATGCATGCGCGCGTGGTAGTAGTTCACCGCGACGAGCCCGGCGGTGAGCCCGATCGAGAGCGGCACCGTTCGGCGCAGACCGAGCAGCGGCGCGAGCACGACGTTGATCCCGAGCAGCGTCATGCCGAACCGGCCGGCGTTATCGCGCAGCTCGCTCCAGACATCGACCGGCTCGCTCGCCTTGCGATGATGCTCGTGGTGTTGCGTGCGCGTCGGATCCGGGCGCTTGCCGTGCGCGATCCAGCGGTGCCACGCAGACTCGAGCACGTGCGCCGCAGCAAACCCTGCGGATGCCCAGCCGATCGTTCGCAGGAGCGACATGGCGCGCACCGTAACCGAAATGCGTACGAGCTCGGACGGTGTCCGAGCTCGTGGCGCAATCGATCGTGGCTTTGTCGCGTGCTGCCTGGTCAGAACAGCCCGTTGTAAGCATCCAGGTTGTTCGTGTCAGCATCCGGATCAGCGAGCGACTCGAACTCGGTCTCTGACATCGCGGGCATGTTGTCGACCGTCTGGTTCTCGATGATGTCGATCACGAAGGTCGTGAGCGTACCGGCAGGACTGTCGCCGTCGCCGTCGTCATCGTCGTCGTCGGTGCCTGGGGTGGTACCGCTACACGACGCGATGGCGCATACGATCACGAACCCGATTATCGAGCGGCGCATCAGTGCACCGCCCCGCGGGGAAGGTCCCCAGGCTTGGGCATCTGAGGCGATCCGGGGCGCGGTGTCGTCAGGTACGGAAACGATGCTGAGAACGCGTCCGCGTTGACGCCGGCACCGTCGACGAACGGTAGCTGGCCTGAAGGTGCATCGGTCGTGTTGAGCAGATAACCCATCGCGACGCGCAGCTCGATGTCGGTCACGTCGTCGCCGGGGCGGCGCCCGTTCGGGAACCCCGCCGGGTCACAGCCTGCGCGCATGACGTTGAGCTTGGCGTCCGAGGTTGCCGTCGGTGCGTCGAAGCACAGCGCGGCGCCATACGGGTTTTGACTCGCCATCGGCGTCGCTGGGATCGCCGTGTTGAGCCGCATCATCTCCGCCGTCGAGCCGTTCGCATTGACACCGGGGAAGCCGGTCAGGAACGTCGCGACGAGATCGGTGCGAGGGAAGCGGTTCGGTGCGACGACACCCGCGCCGCCGAGCAGCAACTCGACGATCTCCGGCAGCGACGGATGGGTGACGTAGTCGGCGAACTGGCCGTCATCGCGCGGTTCGCTGCTGTTGAACCGGTCCTTGTCCTTGAGACCGATGATCACCTCGTTGATGAGTGGGTTTGCGAGCCGCGAGATCTGCGCCCACGGACCGCCCTCGCGGGTCGGCTTGCCAAACGTGGGCTTGGGGTTGATCACGCGCGCCTGGCGGACGCTCGAGGTCGTCCACAAGCCGATGATCGGCTGTCCCGCCTTGGTGAGACACGCCGCGGGGACCTCGAGCGCGAGTGTGGTCACGCTCTTCGGCGTCAGATCGTTGAAGCCTTGGTATTGGCCGCCGAGGATGTTCGCGACGCCCGCGTCACCACCGGTGTCGAAGTGCAGCAGATCGAAGATTCCACCGACGTTGACGGCGAAGCCTTCCTGGCGTTGCCCGACGAAGACGCGTGCCTTCGTTCCGTTCGGTGCGTTGCAGCCCGGCACGTCCACCTCGTAGATGAACGACCGCGCGTACGCGTCGTAGTTGGGGATGGCCTTGGTTCCGATGTTGTCGAGCGGCTTGCTGAACGTCTCGCCGCCGCTGCAGGCCTCGACGGCCTTGCTCGTCCCGTGTCGCGATCCGCTGATGACGCTGAGCTTGTAGTGCTCGAAGACGTTTTGGCCGGCATTTTTGGTCGCGCTCACGGGCGCCACTGTGATGAACGGAACCGCGGTCTTCTTCGTGTTGCCGGCGGGACCGACATCGAGCTGGATCCCGGTACCGTTCACGAGCACGTTGTGGAAGTCGAAGCGGAACGTGATGTCCTCCTTGGCATCGCCGTTGTTGTCGATGTGGATCTCGTAGATCGCATCCGGATCGAGCATGAAGAAGTTTGGCCCGCCGGCTGGATCCTGAAGGGGGTAGTAGTTCGCCAGGATCGTGACGTAGCCTTTCCGTCCCGCCTCGTAGCTGGAGAAGGCGTACAGATCGGTTCCGTCGACCTTGGGCATCTTGGTGATGTACGGCGCCTCTCGATGGCTCGAGGCCCAAGTCGTGCTCGGCGCGAGCATGACAGCGAGCGCTGTCGCGCCGCCGAGTAGTGATATTCCCGGTCTCATCTGCAACTCCTCTGTTAATTGGTTTGTTGCGGCGAGATCGCCGCAAAGACTTCGAGCGCGCGTTCGACGCGCCGTGATCGAGGTTCGTGCGCATCGACGACCGTGATCACCGTGGCGCCACGAACGGCGCGCTTGGCGGTCGGGGTCATCACCGCGAACCGCGACTCCATGAACGACTTGCCCGCGACCGCAGCCTCGGGACTCGCGTATTCGCACACTGCGATCGCGATGCCGTCGTCGGTCGCGCCTCCGAGGCAATAGCTCGCACCGACGGTGAGGCCGAGATATTGCCGACGGCCGAGGACTGGAATGTCAGCTTCGTGCAGCGCGTCGAGCACTCGGTCCGCCGGCAATGAGGACGACGTGCGCTCTCGAGCTTCACGGTCCAGCCGGGCGACGAGGGGCGCGAGCTCCTTGCTCGGATCGAGCGTGCGTGCAGACGTCGGCGGCGGCTCGGGTGGAGCGGGCGCCGGCTCGCGACCACAAGCCACGAGCGCGATCGCGAGTAGTCCTCGTAGAGCGTCGGTTCGGTTCGCAGACATGATGAGGCTTACGAGCAAAATCGAAGCCGCGGATTTCGACGGCGCCGCCGATCCGTTACGGCGGCTCGCGCGTACGTTCTCGCCGCTACGTCGGACGGCGTGCGTAGGATCGCGCAAGAGGTTCACGCGGAACGGCGGCCGATGTCGCTGCAGGACATCACGCTGCGTGTCCGGTCGGTGCATGGCCACGCCGTAGGTAGGGTCGCCAGCCTGTGCGCGCGTCGCGCTCGTGCGCGCCGGACGACGCAGAATTCGTCGCGCTCGATCACGAGATCACCGAGGTGATCGCGTCAGAGACTGCGCCCGCTAGATCTTCTTCGGCTGCACGTGCACGAGCGTGTGGTTGCCGTCGTCGAACTCGACGTCGATCCGCTGCCCGGCACACGCCGTCACGGTGCCGCGGCCGAACTTCACGTGATCGATGAGGTCGCCGACGGCAAACGTCTGACTCGCTGCATACGGACGCACCGGCTTCTCCGCCGCCTGCCATGCGATCTGCGCGAGCTCGGTCAGGTTGTCGAATAGCGATGCGAACCGCGGCGGCGCGGTCGTCGTGCCCATCGACTTGGGGACGCGCACCTCGCACACGCGCGCGATCGCGACGGCGCGCGGCGTGAGGCGATGCGTGATCGGCTGATCGATGCGTGCGGCCGCGTCGGCGCTCGCGCGAACGAGGACGGGCAGGGCGCGATCGATCGCCGTGTTGCAGGCGCGCTCGATCACGGCGGTGCGCGCGTCGAACAGCACGCGCTGGACGGCCTGCATCGCATCGAGCGGGACCTTGGGCTGCTTGATCAGGCGCATGCCGGTGTCGTCGAGCTGCGCGGTGATCTTGTCGTAGGACCCGTGATAGTTCGCCGAGCACAGCTCGCGCGCCTTCGCGACGATGCGCGTGCGGACCTGCGGCACGGCGAGCTCGGTATCGAGCACCGACTTGATCGCGGCGGCGACCTCGGCGCGTGCCGAACCGGGCAGCGTGATCGTTCGATCGGCCGGCTCGACGAGCGTGAGGCCAAGGCTCGCGACGAGCGCCTCGGCCATCAAGCGCGGCTTCGCGTTGCGAGGGCCGCCGTCGTCGAGGTTCAGCTCGCTGCGCGCGGCGAGCGCCGTGAGGAGCTCGGGCTGCTCGGCGAGTCCGAGGCGATCGTCGAAGTCGACGACCCCGAGGTCGACAAGGATCTTGTCGAGCCCGTAGCGGATGCAGACATCGAAGAACCCGGCGAGCAGATCGCGCGCGACGGTCTCCTGGCTACATCCGACGGGACGCACGTCGAGGATGCGCGTCGCCAGCTCCTGCAGCCAGGTGAGGTGAGCTCTCTGAAACTCGGGCACGGAAGGAGTTAACCATGGCCAGCACCGGACAGTCGGCCGTGGCGACGCCGTGTTCGAAAACGCCGGGCGTCGCGGCGAGAAGATCGGTCTTCACGAGCACGTGGCCGGGCGACGTCGTGTCGAGCTCGATGCGATCCCAGCCATCGCGATCGAACGCGACCGGCGCGCTGCCGGGGGCGACGCGCAGGCTCGCATCGACGAGGCGCTTGCCACTCGCATCGCGCAAGGCGACGCGACCGCGCCCCGAGCTCTCCACGAGGATGCCCACACTCTCGATCGGCGCCGCCGTCACCGCGAACCGCGCGTAGCCAAACGGCGTCTCGAGCTCGATCTCGCCCGCGCCCGCGGCGGTCGCCGTGATCACGAGGGTGTCGCCGGCGGTCGCGATCGCGAACGGTCCCGACGCCGTCGTCTCCGTGGGCGCATCGGGCACGCGCACGCGGAGCTTGCCGCCGACCGCGATGTGCGTCGCCGGCGTGCCGTCCAGGGTGTCGACGAACGTGACGTCGACCGTCGACTCGCGAGGCGCCGCGGGCATCGCGACCGGCGCTTCAGACGGAACCGTGCAGGCCGCGACGAGAGCGAGTGCGAGGAGGCGCATGGAAATCTCTCATCGCAACTGTGGGACCACCTGGCCCGTACAGCGATTCCGACCACTTGACGCCCCGATGTCGGCTCGGCGTCGTCGCGTCTCTGAACAATGATTGCTCAGACTTTGAACAGCCCGATCGGGCGGGCGCTAGCCTCGGTGCTCGAATGCCCGAGGACTTGCTGCGATGGATCGGCGCGCGACGCGTCGTCGAGTGCATCCAGTCGCTGTGGGGCGGCCACGGCGAGCTGCTCCGGGTCGCGTTCGACGACGGACGCACCGCGATCGTGAAGTGGGCCCGCCCGCCCGCGGCGACCGACACGTCCTCGACGCGCAAGCGCCGCTCGTACGATGTCGAGCTCGCGTTCTATCGCTCGATCGCCGCGCGCTGCGATCGCAGCTGCCGCGTCCCGGCGCTGATCGCCGCGCGCCGCGATGCGCGCGAGTCGGTGCTTGTCCTCGAAGATCTCGATGCGGCGGGATTTGGCTCGCGTGTCGAAGAAGCGACCGGCACCGCGCTCGACGCGGCGCTGCGCTGGCTCGCGAGCTTTCACGCCCGCTTTCTCGGCGAGTCCGCCGGCGAGCTCTGGAGCATCGGCACGTACTGGCATCTCGACACGCGCAAAGACGAGCTCCCGAACATCGCCGACGCCGCGCTCCGCGACGCCGCACCCAAGCTCGCGCGCCGGCTGGCGTCCGCTCGCTACCAGACGATCGTGCATGGCGATCCGAAGGAAGCGAACTTCTGCTTCACGGCCGATCACGCGGATGTCGCGGCCGTCGATTTTCAGTACACGGGCCGCGCGTGCGGCATCGTCGACGTCGCCTATCTCCTCTACGGTCGCAGCGACGAGAACGATCCGGCGCACCTCGATCGCTACTTCGAACATCTGCGCAGCGCGGCGGGGATCGACATCGCCGCGCTCGAGCTCGAGTGGCGCGAGCTCTATCCGATCGCGCGTCAGGACTTCCGGCGGTTTCTTGCCGGTTGGCGACGCTAGGCGTCGAAGATCAACCCTCGAGCTTCTCGATCACGAGCTCGACGAACTGCTTCTTGTCGAGGTCCTTGTACGAGTAGGTCTCCTCGAACCACTGCACGATCGGGTCGGCCTGGCCCTCCTTCATCATCTTCGCCACCTTGGGGCGGTTGCTGACCTCGACGAGGCGGCCGATCACCGCGTCGGAGTTCGTGTGCTCCGCGTACCGCTTACGCAGCCACGTGAAGATCAAATAGACGAGGGCGGGGTCCGCGTCTTCCACCAGCCCGTACGAATCGTTCGTGTTCATCGTGCCTTCCTCGATGCCTTCGAGGATCCGGAGCGCCGCACGCTGTTCTTGCTCGAAACCCATGCCACGTCTTAGCAGCTAGGTGGCCGTCCTCACACGTGAGCGCGCGCTACTTCTTCGCCGAACTTTCAGACAGAAATCGTCAGGGGACGAGGACGAGCTTGCCAACCGTGCGCCCCGACTCGATATCGGCGTGGGCGCGCGCGACATCCGCGAGCGGGTAGGTCGCGACGGCCGGCGGCGTGATCTTGCCGGCCTCGATCCACCCGAGGATCTGCGTCATCGCCTCGCGCAGAAGGTCGGCGCGATCGAACAGGTAGCTGAGGTTGAACGCGAGCACACTCTTGCTGTCGTTCGTCATGTCCATCGGGTTGAACCGCGGTGTGCGCACGTAATCGATCGCGAGCTTCGGCCAGTTCGGCTTGCCGCCGGTCTTCGGCATCATCGAGTGAAAGCCGTAGACGACGAGCTTGCCGGCGCGGCGCAGGTGCTTGTAGCTCGCGCCGAGCGTCGAGATGCCGTTCGCGTCGAGGACCACGTCGAAGCCGTGCGGCGCGATCTTGCTCGCCTCGCGCCAGAGGTCCTGCGCCGACTTGTCGATCACGTGATCTGCGCCGAGCGCCTTCGCGACCTGCACCTTCGCGGTCTTGCCGACAACGCCCGTGACCTCGCAGCCTGCGAGCTTCGCCATCTGCACGAGCGCGCTACCGACACCGCCCGCCGCCGAGTGCACGAGGACCTTCGCGCCCGCGCGCGGATGCGCGAGCTCGAACAGCGCGTACCACGCCGTCATGTACACAGCCGGCAACGCGGCCGCCTGCTCGAAGCTCATCGACGGTGGCCGGCGAAACACGCGCGTGCGATCGACGACGACGTGCGAGCTGTAGCCGCCGAACAACGTGACGCCGAACACCTCGGTGCCGATCGGCAGATCGTCGACGCCATCACCGACCGCACCGACGACGCCCGCGATCTCGAAGCCGGGCGTGATCGGCCAGCCGACGTACTCCTTCGCCGAGGCATAGAGGCCCATCCGCACGATCGTGTCGGCGTAGTTGACGCCGATCGCGCGAACGTCGATCCGCACCTCACCGCGCTTGGGCACGGGCAGCGGGCTGGTCTCGAGCTTCAGGCGGTCGTAGCCGCCGGCGGCGTGGACGACGACTTTCTGCGTGGTCTGCATCTGCATGACCGTATACTTCGCGGCACCCGCGAGCGGAGTGACCGCACGCGACAGGCGACTGACCCGACGCTTCCGGTCGAGCCCGAGCCCGAGATGTTCGCGATCGTGTCCGCGCATCGCGGTGCCATGGTCAAGACGATCGGTGATGCGGTGATGGCGACGTTCGTCGATCCGGGTCCGGCTGAGCTCCCATGCCGACTTCTTGGAGGCGGCGTGCGCCGGGTGGTATTTCGCGAGCGCTGACGACACGATGCGGGCGGTTCCGTGTGTCAAAATGCGTCAGGCGAGCGTATATTTCACAGATATATGGCTGCGTATCGTGGTCCAGCTCTTGCTTCGCTGGTCCCGCTTTTGCTTAAGGGCGAACACACTTTGTCACGCCCAAGTTTTTGCGGACGCCGTTGTCGGGGCGCTTGGCTCGCATCCCTTCTCGTCCTCTGTCTGGTCGGGCGAGATGAGGTCGCGGCCCAGCCGGAGCCGGCGCCGCCGAAACAGCCATCCGAACCAGCTCCCAGCCCGCCGGCGCCGTCGGAGGAGGTCCCGCCGCCAACCCCGCCGCCGGATACCGGGCCGGTGCGCACGTCTCGCTCCGTCGCACCCGCTCCGCTGCCGGACCAGGCGAGCGGCATCTCGGAGGGGGAGCCGGAGAGCGGTAGTAACCACTTGCGTGTGGTCCCGCGCGTCCTTCTGTTCGTGCCGCGGCTCGTGGTCGAGGTGGTCAACGCGCCCATACGTGGCGCGCTCTACGTTATGGATCGCTACGCGCTTGGCGAGCGGACCAAGGACGTGTTCTTCAATGACGAGCGCACCGTCGGCGTGTATCCGGTCGGTGCGCTGACCTCCGGTTTCGGGTTGACGATCGGGGCTCGGTTCATCCACCGCGATCTGTTCGGCGATCGCGAACAGTTTAGCGTGCGCGCCAGCTTCGGCGGCACGTTCAACCAGCAGTACTCGACAGAGCTGTCGAGTGGCCGGCGGTTCGGGCGCCGGCTCAAGCTCACCGCGGAAGCCGAGTACAGCATCGTTCCAAAGGATCGGTTCTTCGGGATCGGCAACGGCGACGAGGTTGCGGCCTCCGGGATGCCGGTGGATCCATACGCCGCGCCGATCGCCATCGACACCCGCTATCAGGAGACGGCCACGCGCGTGTATGGCGGTGCCCGGGTGCGACTCGGCGGCCCGGTGTCCGCGCGCTTGACCTCGGGCGTGCTCTGGAGGCGCTTCGGCAGCAGCTCGCCTGACGACATCATGCCGGGAGACGACATCGCGGAGCACTACCTCACCGCCACGATTCCCGGCTTCGAGCAAGGGGTGGCGTACAGCTACAACGAGCTCGAGCTCCGCTACGACACCCGCCGGCCTTCCAACATCTGGGAGCGGTCGAGCCTGCCGTCGACGGGGTGGTTGTTTCTTGGCTACGGCGGCGTCGCGCGGGGCTTCGACCGCGGTCAGGTGCGATACATCCGGTTCGGCGGCGACGTCCAGCGCTACATCCGCCTCGCCGAGGGTCCGCGCCTGTTGGCGCTCCGGCTCACGGCCGAAGAGGTCCGTGGTGAGGACGACTTGATCCCGTTCGTCGATCTGCCGACGCTCGGTGGTCCGCAGCTGCTGCGCGGCTACGCCAAGGCCCGGTTCCGTGACCGCGCGATGGCGATGGCGTCCGTCGAGTACCAGTTCGATCTGGGCCAGAGCATGGCCGGCTTCCTGTTCAGCGATCTCGGCCGCGTGTACCCGACGCTGACCGAGGTCACCACGAAGGACCTCCGCATCGGGTTCGGCGGCGGGCTCCAGGTTCACGGTTCGCGGTCCTACCTCGGCCGGCTCACCGTCGGGTCGAGCACCGACGGTGGCCTGTTCCTCAACCTCAGCTTCGACCCGATCAACAAGCCGCAGAAGCGGCTGGAGCTCGACTGATGACGCCGATCGATCCCGTTCGAATCCTCGTCGCGGTTGTCCTGGTGGCGAGCGCCGCGTGCGCCACACCGCAGGCCGGCCACATCCGGTTTCACAACCAGCCGCCGGTCACCGAGGTCAACGACCGGCGCGATGTCCCGAAGATCCCCGAGGAACGCAAGCGCTACAAGAACATCACTAACTTCGACGTCGTGTTCCACAAGCGGCTGACGCGCTGGATGGAGATGCGGCCGGTGACCCGTGCGCGGGACGTCAACTCGATCGACGAGGCCCCGAACTCGACGTGGTTCACGAACCGGATCGGCGAGCGCGACATGTCGGCCGACGACATCCGCCGCGGGCCGAACGTGACGGGGACGCCCGAGGCCCACCTGCCGTTCGTGGTCAAGAGCTCGAAGGGCGCCGGCATGGCCCTCGGGATCGTTGTCGAGGACCAGCGCGGCAAGAAATACATCCTCAAGTTCGACCTCAAGCAGTTCCCCGAGATCGAGTCGGGTGCGGACGCGGTGTCGCATCGCTTGCTGTGGGCGTCCGGCTATCACGTTCCCGAAAACTACGTGGTGAAGTTCCGGCGCGAGGACCTGGTGCTCTCGAAGAAGTCAAAGATCGTGGATTCCCGTGGTCGCAAGGAGCCGATGACCGAGGCGTTCCTCGACCAGATGTTGTCCCTGGTCCACACCGACAAGGACGGCATGATCCGGGGCCTGGCGAGCCAATTCCTCGAAGGCATCCCGGTCGGCGGTCACTCCCGGGACGGCGTGCGCGACGACGATCCAAACGATCGCATCCCGCACCAGCAGCGGCGGGTGCTGCGCGGCGCGTACGTGCTGTTCTCGTGGCTCGATCTGACGGACATGAAGGAGGACCAGACGCTCGACATGTACGTCGAGGATCCCGCCGACCCGAAGGTGCATTACCTGATGCATCACATGGTCGACTTCGGCAAGTCGCTCGGCGCCCAAGCCCACACGTCTCGCAACCGCGCGCTCGGGCGAGCCCACGTTCTGGATCCCCGAGACATCTCGATCTCGCTGTTGACGCTCGGCCTGTGGCGCCGCCCCTGGGAGGACCGCAAGTGGACACAGGGTATCACCGGCGTCGGCGTGTTCGAGAGCGAGACCTTTCATCCCGGCGAGTGGAAAGCGAACACGCCGAACTACTTCCCGTTCCTCGACGTCGATCGGTTCGATGGCTTCTGGGGTGCGAAGATCATGATGCGGTTCACGCCCGAGCACATCCGCGCCGCTGCCGAGCAGGGACGCTACAGCGACCCGCGCGCCGTCGAGTACATCACGCGCGTGCTGCTCGAACGCCAGCGCAAGGCGGCTGCACACTGGTTCTCGGAGGTCGCGCCGCTCGATCGCTTCGCGGTGCAAGCAACCGACAGGGGCGATCAGCTCTGCTTCGACGATCTGGGGATCCGCCACGGACTCGCGGGCAAGTCCGCGAGCGAGACGATCTATCGGTACCGCGCGTTCGACGTGAAGGGGCGCCGGCTCGCGTGGGCGCACGAAAAGGCGAGCGGCCTGGACGGCGGGCGCACTTGCGCGATTCGGTTGCCGGTGGCACCCGACGCCGACGGCTACACGATCGTTCGTATCGAGACCTCGCGGCAAGGACAGCAGCTGCCCGCGGTGTTCGTGCACGTGGCGCGCGATCCCGCGACCCGCGCGCTCCGCGTCATCGGGCTGCGGCGACACTGAGGGTCAGTTGGATCTCGACCCATGCGTTTCTGTTTTAGTCAGATCGCAGCGTGCTCGTGAGCAGCACGTCGTCGGCCCAGTACGCGCGCGTTGCGCTGGCGGGGAGCAGGTCGTAGGTTCGCTCTCCGCCGAACGGCTGGCGATGCACGGCTGTCACGCGTGCGCCGTCGAGCGTCGTACCGACGGCGAGTGAGCCCAGCACGCGGCCATCCGCGGTCGGGTGTCCTGCCGATCCGCGGACGACGCGGCGGTCGGCGAGCTCGACGACGACGAGCGTGTGCTCGCGCGGTGCAGGCGTCGATCCGACGTGAACGATCGGCACCGCGACGCGGTTCCCGCGCTCGTCGGTCGACCACACGATCGCGCCGGCCGTCAGCGAGCTCATGGGGACGTCGCCACGCGGCGTCGCGATCATCGCATCGGGCGGCAAGCAGATCGGACAGCCAAACTTCGCGCGGTTCTCTGCATCCGCCGGGCTGACCCACCGCCAGCCCGGTGGCGGATCGGTGTCACGCGGTGCAGGCGCACCGCAGTCTTGAAGACAGACCGAATCGGCCGCGGGTTTCGGTTCGGTGCAGTTCGCATCCGACGAGGAGCCCGATCCGCCCGAAGGCGCGGGGGTCTTGGGGGAGCCAGCGCACGCGGCAGCGATCGCGATGATGAATGCCAGCCTCATGGGCCGAACTTAGCGCGACTCGCAGTCCACCATCCACCAGCCGAGCGTGAAGCGCTCGTTGCCGACGACGGGATCCATGTGTTCGCATGCGGCGGCGCACATCTGCTGCAGATCCTCGCAGGTGTTCAGCGAGCAGCGCCCGGGGACGGAGAATGATTCGCTGACCGCATGCTCGCTATCGCACGCACACACCGCGTCGGCGCAGTCCGTGCTCGCATCGCACGGCGCGCCGCCGCCGAGACACACGCCCGACGTCGAGCCGGCGCGGCAGGTGGTGGCGAAGTCTCGGCAGCAATCGCCGCGACTCGTGCATGCGAGATCGCACGCGCACGCGCCATCGGTCGCGCCACAGCGATCGTTGCAACTCGACGGCGTCGCCGGTGGTGTCGGTGGTGTCCCACCGCAACACGTGCTGAACGCCTCGACGCTCGATTCGACCGCGCCCTGGCAGCTGCCGGCATCCGGCGTGACGGCGGCACAGCCGGCGGCGCGCGAGCACGTGCCGGTGCCGACGTACGACGGCGTCGAGCCTTCGATATGTACGCCGAACGCGCGACCGCTCGCGAGATCCAGCATCACGCCTCCCGAGTGACCGGGGAACGAATCGACGCTGGTGCGGATCCGATTGCCTTCGACGCGCACGACCTTGCCGGCGAGATCGACCTTCCCGAGAATCCCCGACGGGAAGCCCAGCAGCGCGACGCGCGCACCCACGGCGGGCGGTGTTGCCTGCAGCGTGAACGGTACGCGGCCGGTGGTTGGCCGATCGAGCTGCACCAGCGCGTAGTCGTGCTGGCCATCGTATTGGCGGGCGACGACCTGTTTACAGCGATACACGTTGGACGCGGGGATCGCGGATACATCGCCACTCGCGCCGCCTCGATAGAAGTCGAAGACGAACGCCGTCTCTTCGCACAGCGTTGACTTGAAGCAGTGTCCTGCCGTCGCGACGAGATCGGGACCGACGAGGTACGACGAGCAGAATCCAAGCACGGGCTCGTCGGCGAAGCGCTCGCCGCTGCACAGGTCGTGCTTCTGTCCGAGGGTGAGCACGCTCGCGGCGAGCCGACCGGGACCGGCCGAGGTCAGGACACTCCGGTTGACGAGGATCGCGATCGATCGCGCCCACTGCGCGACCCGCGGATCGCGGGCGTCGAGGATCTGCTGGCGATCGTCGTTGCCGTAGTAGTCACCCTTTCCGAACGGGCCGAATGGCGCGAGGTCCTCGTCGGATGCAGTCGCGCATGCAACGATGCTCGTCACGAGTACGGCGGCGGCGAGGGCGATGCGCGACATACCCGATGGCAAAGCAAGCTTCGCGCCGCCGCGGCGACGGCCTGACGGCTCGAGAACCCCGGATGGCGGGTCGACTGGCCATCAGTGCAGTAGCCGCCTCGTGCAAGCCACGTGGTCCGTCTTACATCCTAGAACGGCAGCTGGAAGTCTTCGCCATGCCAGTTGTCGGGACCGGCGACGAGCGTGACGTTGTCGCGGACCTCGAATGCGTGCGCGCCGTCGACGGGCGCGAAGCCCGCGCCACCGAACGTCGCGTTGACGACGACGTTGTAGAGCGACGACGGTGCGAGATCCTCGAACGCGTAGATGCCCGCGGCATCCGTATACGTCGCGTGCAGATCGCCGCCGTGCCCCCACGCCGTGACGTAGAGGCCCGCAACTCCGATGCCGTCGACGACGACCGTGCCGTGCATGCGCGACGCGTTCATCGTCGCCGGCGTCTGAGTCAGCGCGCGGAAGCGATCGAATGCGACCGGCTTCGGCGTGCCGTCCGCGAACGTGAGCCCGAACGGCGGGACCATCGCGTCCGAGTAACAGAAGTAGAAGGCGGGCGAGCCATGTGCGGCGGCCGCGCGAATGCCGCCCTCGAGGTAGTCCGCCTGATGCACGACGTTCTGCGACCTCACGCCGAACTCGGTGATCCAGATCGGGAGGCCGGTCGCCGCGCCGTACTCGTCGATCTTCGAGTGGAACGTGCCCCACTCGCAGTTGAGGTCTTCGCCTGGGTTCGGGCACCACGAGCCATCCGGCACGACGCCGTACGGATGGATCGCGACCGCGTCGGCCCACAGCACGCCGTCGGTGATCGCATCCGTGACGTACGAGACCTGTCCGCTGTCGGTGCCGCCCATCACGATCGGCGCGCTCGAGCTCGCGCGGATCGCGATGTACGCGTCGCGCAGCAGCGGGCCGAACACGTGCGCCGGCATGCCGGGGTTGTACTCGACGGGCTTGCCGTCACACGGCGCGACTGGATGGTCCTCCTCGTTCCAGACCTCCCACGCATCGATCGCGTCACCGTAGGTGGCGGCGAGCTCGCCGACGCGCGCGACCCACTGCGCGCGCCATTGGTCGAAGCCGCTGCCGGGCCCGCACTCGTAGTGCCCGGGATAGTTGCCGACCGTCGAGTAGTTCACGATCGCGAGCACTCGAACACCGTGCGCGCGCAGGTCCGCGATCGCCGCGCCCGTGGGCTGGCCATCGACGATCTCGATCCGCGCCCACCGCGCGCCGAGGTCTTGCACCGCGGCGCCTCCGGGCGCGCCATCCGCGGCGACGTTGATGCCGATGCCATCGGCGAGCGCGAAGCGCGTGGCGCCCGGCTTGGTTGGTTCAGCGGTCTCGCCGACGAGACATCCCGACGCGGCGAGCACGCACAACACGAGTCTGATCTGCATGGCCGCCGCAGTGGCATTCTCCATGCCACACCTAACGTCTCGACCACTGGCGCGAACGTGTAGCGCGCGCCGCAACAGGGTGGGGCGAAAGGCTTCGCTTACCGTGGGAGCGTAAGGATGCCGACGAACTGCGGCGTCGGTACGCTGATCGGCGTCGCGGCCGGGCTGAGGCGACCCGTCGTCGTGTCGATCGCGAATGGCACGACGGTGTTGGAATTCTGGTTCGCCGCGTAGAGGAACTTGCCGCTCGGATCGATCGTGAAGTTGCGCGGCGTCATGCCTTGCGTGGGCTCGTGCTCGACGAGCGAGACCATGCCGGTCGTGGTGTCGCGCGCGAGCACGACGATGTTGTTATCGCCGCGATTCGAGCCGTAGACGAACTTGCCGGTCGGATGCACGACGATCTCGGCGGTCGTGTTCGTGCCCATCGCGCCGCTCGCGCGCGTCGACATCGTCTGCACCGACGTGAGGCGCCCGGTCGTGGAGTCATACGCGAGCGCCTGCATCGTGCTGTTCAGCTCGTTGATGAGATAGGCGTGTTTGCCGTCGGGCGCGAACGTGATGTGCCGGGGACCGGCGCCCGCCGCGGTCATCAACGCGGGGACCGCATTCGGGGTGAGCGCGCCGCTCGTCGCATCGAACAGGTACTGGGCGACCTTGTTGTCGCCGAGGCACGGCACGACGACGAACTTGTTCGTCGGGTCGGTCTCGATCTGATGCGCCATCCCGCCTGCGAGGATCGGCGTGCCCGCACCGAGGCCACCGCCGGGTTGCACCGGCATCGCGGCGATGTGACCGCTGCCGTAGTTCGCGACGAGGACAAACTTGCCGGTCTTGTCGACGGCGACGTGCGCCGGTCCGGTGCCGCCGCTGCCGACATCGTTGATGAACGTGAGCGCCGCCGTCGCCGGATCGATCGCATACGCGCCGACGCGATTGCCCGACGCGACCGCGTAGAGCTTGTTGCCATGGAACGCGAGGAAGTTCGCGTTCGTGCGAAACGCCGCGATCGACGAGATCGTGGTCAGTGCGCCGGTGGTCTTGTCGACGTCGTACCAGGCGATGTCGGCGCCGCCGCTGATGTACGCGACGAACCGCGTCGGTCCAGAGGGTGCGTCGATCATGATCTGCGCATCATCGCCGGTGTTCGCGTCGATCCGCGACGGCGAGGTGCTTTCGCAGGCAGACAGGGCGACCACGAGCCAGAGGTATGAAACGCCGTGACGCATGCACCGAGCATACGCCTTATGGCAGCACGACGATGTCGACATCGCGCGGGCCGGTGTGTGCCGTCGCGCGACAGCGCTCGAAGCCATGACAGCCAAGGACTTTCGGATGCGCCTCGCGCCCGGCATCGAGGTCGATCTTCGCAACGCCGGGGCGCACGGCGGGCATCGTGAAGTGAAAGTGCGGCGGCTTGCTCTCGACGGGCGGATGCACGGAGACCTCGTTCGGGTGATAGATGAAGACGTCCGTTGGTGTCGAGCCCGAGCCCCACTCGTCGCTCGCCGGTGTCCACTCGAGCGTCACGCGGTCGCCGGCGCGGAGCTGCGCCGACGGCAACACGCGCAGGACGCGGGTCACGAGGAGGTTCTGCACGGTCATGTGTGCGCGAAGGTTGCCGAGCTCGACGGTGATCTGACTGCGCGGCCGCGGCTCGATCTGCGCCGCGCGAAACATCGCGCCATTGCATGTCGAGAACGCCACGCGCACGCCGGAGATCATCTGGCCGCGCGACTTGCCGCCGGGAGACGCGAGCTCGAGCGGCTGACCGTCGACCACGATCCGCATCCCCGCCGGCGCGACGAAACATTCCTCGCTGTCGCGGGTCAACATCGCCGTGACCTCGAGCGGCCCGTCGACCATCTGCGACGCGCTGACGGTCAGCTCGAGATCATCGAACGGGCCCGCGGTGCCTTCACGCATGCCCGGGCGCGCGGTCTTGCAACCCACCAGGAGCACCACCAAAAGCACGCGCTGCATGCATCACTGACTCGCTGGCGCAACGGAGCGTTGCAAGCCGGGAGCTACCCGAGCAGCCCGGCTAGATGCCGAAAATCGTAAGGGCCACACATGCGTAGTGCGTGTGCTCACTTGTCGATGAAAACCTCCCTTGCATGCACGAAGGATCCCGATCAAAAAGGCTTTCTCCCTCGCCGCAACCTAAGGCGCATCAGATGCGCTAGCCTCACCCCTTCACTTTTTAGTAGGTCAGGTATGGCAACGAAACGAAGTACATTTCAAAAGCGGCAGCGCGAGACCGACCTGAAAGACAAGGCGCTCGCGAAACAGCGCCGTCGTGCCGACAAGCGAAATCAGCAGGGCGGCCCGATCGAGCGCGGCCCCGATGGACTGCCGCTGAACACGGGCAGCGATGACACGGGCGCGAGTGATGGAACCGCGAGCCCGACCGCGAACGCGGCGCCTCCGCCGCCCCCACAGAACCAGGGCTACCGGCCGCAACGGGGTCCGGGTCCGAGAGGCATGAACCCTGGGCCGCGCATGCCGAGCCCGAGCCCGACCCCCGTCGCGCCTCCGAGCCCGCCACCGGTGCCGGCGAAGACGGGTCCCAGCCCGATGTACGTTCCGAGCAAGCACCTCACGAACAAGCCGAGGCCGACGACGCCTCGGCCTACGACGACGCCTCCGCCTACGACTACGACTACGCCTACGACCACGACTCAGCAGAGCTCGGCCGATGCGCCGAAGCCCGCCTCGACGACGCCGCCGTCCTCGACCGGTACGCGCCGCTAAGCTCTCTGCAGCATCAGCGACGTGAACGAGTAGCCCGCGCCGAACGAGACCATCAGGCCGAGCGCTCCCTTCGGGAGATCGTCGTTGTGCAGCGAGAACGCGATCGGCGATCCCGCCGATGCGGTGTTGCCGTACTCGGCGATGATGACCGGTGACTCTTCGCGCGTCGCCGGTCGCCCGAGCACGCGCTCGGCGATCAGGTCGTTCATGTTCTGGTTCGCCTGGTGGAGCCAGTAGCGCGAGACGCGATCGGGCTCGAGCTCGTGCTGCGCGAGGTGATCGGAGATGAACTTCGACGCGGCGGGGATGACGTCTTTGTAGACGCGACGGCCCGCTTGATAGAACAGCTTGTCGTCACCGAACTGCTGCTCGGGATCGCAGCGGTTGAGGAAGCCGTAGTTGTTGCGGATGTTCGTGCTGAACTTCGACATCGAGCGGATCGAGAGGATCTCCCACGAGCCGGGACGTGCGCGCTCGAGCGGCTCGATCACGACGGCGACCGACGCATCGCCGAACAAGAAGTGACCGTCGCGCTCGCGCCAGTTGCTGTGGCAGGTCATGAGATCCGGCGCGACCGCGATCGCGCACGTCGCGGCGCCCGAGCGAACGGCTTGCGATGCGAGCTGCATCGCCATCGTCGCGGACGAGCAGCCGAGCGTGACGTCGAAGCCGAAGCCGCGTGCGCCGATCGCGTTCTGGATCTCGACGGCCATCGCCGGATACTGCCGCTGCATCATCGATGCGCCGCACACGACGAGGTCGACGTCTTCACCGACGCGGCCTGCCGCGACGAGCGCGCGCTCGATCGATTTGACCGCGAACTCGGCCTGCACCGAGATCTGATCGTCGGGGCGCGCGGGAATGTTCGGGCACATGCGATCGGGATCGAGCACGCCCGACTTGTCCATGATGTAGCGGCGCTTGATGCCCGACGCTTTCTCGATGAACTCGGGAGAGGACGGCTTGAGCGGCTGCATCGTGCCGGCTGCGATCGCGGCCGCGTTCTTGTCGTTCTCACGTCGCACGAACTCGTTGAAAGCGACGCACAGCTCCTCGTTATCGAGGACGTGCTCGGGGTGATACACACCCGAGCCCGTGATCGCGGTTGCCGTGGTGATGCGAGTTAGCGACATGCGACGAAACTAGGTGGTTCGGAGCCCGCCTAGAAGCCCGAACGTTGTCATGCTTGGGTCATGTTGGCGATCACGGAGTCCCTCGCAGCGTCGCCGGTGTGGCTGGCGCCGATGGAGGACGTCTCGGACGCGCCATTTCGCGCCATCTGCCGCTCCGTCGGCGCGCATGTGTGCGTAACCGAGTTCGTCAACGCCGACCAATTGGCCGGCCAATCGAAGTTGGCACGAAAAAAGATCGTGCTTTCCGACGGGGACTCGCCGACGGCGATCCAGATCTACGGGGCGGACCCTGCGCGACTCGTGAGCGCGGCGCGGATCGCTGAAGCCGCGCGGCCCGCGTTCATCGACATCAACTGCGGCTGCTGGGTGCCCGCGATCGTCGCGCGTGGCGCTGGCGCCGGCTGGCTTCGCGATCCCGACGCGATGATCGAGATGGCGCGCGCGATCGTGGGTGCGGTCTCGCTCCCCGTCACCGTGAAGACGCGCATCGGCTGGGGACCCGAATCACACATGCCGATCGTCGACCTCGCGCGCCGGCTCGAAGATGTCGGCGTTGCCGCGCTGACGATCCACTGCCGCACCGCGCAGGTCGGTCACACAGGTCCTGCGGACTGGAGCTGGGCGCGCCGCGCGCGCGAGGTCGTGAAGATTCCGGTGATCGTCAACGGCGACATTTCGAGTGCCGACGCTGTCGTGCGCGCGCTCACCGAGACCGGCTGCGCGGGCGTGATGATCGGACGCGCCGCGATCGATCATCCGTGGATCTTTCGCGAAGCAACCGCGCTCCTCGCCGGCCGAGGGCCGTCAACACCGACCGACGAGGAGCGCGTCGCACTTTATCGGGCCATCGTCGTCGGCAACGTCGCCAAGCGTGGCGAGCGTCGGGGCGTGACGATGAGCCGCCGGCACAGACACGTGCTCGGCCACTTGCTCGCAGAGATCCGCCCGCGCTTGTTCGCGGAGCTCTCGCTGCGCGGCACGCTCGCGGTGCTAGACGATCTCACAGGTGGTACGACGCGAACGCGTTCAAGCTCACCCATCCCGAGCTCACCGAGTCACCCATCTCTGGCTCGAGGCTCGTCGACGAGTAGCTGAGGCCACCGCCGAGCGAGACGTTCGGCTTGAGCGAGTAGAGAACGCCGCCGCCGACCGCAAAGCCGATGCCGCTCGAGTCCGAGCCGCCGCCGCCGACGTCGATCGAGTAGCTCGCGCGGTTCACGAAGCCCTCGCCGTAGACCGAGAGCACCGGCGACATCGGATGCGCGTAGCGCGCACCGAGCCCGACGTCCCACATCGACAGATCGACGCCGTCGATCTCGCTCGACATCACGAAGTAGCGAATCTGCGCGAGCACCGAGAGCTTCGGGATCACCTGATAGCCGCCCGAGAGCACGAGACCCGGCGAGCTGCCGACGACGTCCATGCCGGACTCTTCCTTGAAGTCGCCTTGCGGCAGGCCATAGAACAGACCAGCGCTGAGCTGGATCTTCTTCGGCGCCTCGGCGGCGGGTGCGGGCGCGGCGGGCTCTTGCGCGTGCGCGACGGTGGCGAGGGCGGTGACGGCGAATAGCGAATAGACGAAAGACTTGCTCATGATTTGCTCCTTCACGAAAAAAACCTGGTTGGTTGTCCGTGAAGAGCCGCCGCCTCGCGAAATGTCGCAAAATGCGCGCTAAGCGCTCGTGCGCGCTCGTGTTTGTTAACGAAGCGCGCGACCGATGCTGGCGTCGAGGCAGCTCTGGATCAGGCGCAGCACGCTGTCGAGCTCCTCGTTCTGGATGCCGAGCGAGGTCTCGAGGCGCGCGCGTGTGTCGGCGAGCAGGCGCTCGACGAGCTTCGCGATCCAGCGCGCGGCCGTCGCGCGATGAACATCGTGGACCGCGGCGAGGCGATCGATCCCGAGGCCGTCGAGGAAGTGTTGCCGGAGGAGCAGGCGGTCGTGGATCGAGAGCGCGGCGAGCGACGCTTCGAACGCGCGCTTGAAGCTCTGGCGATACGTTTCTTTCAGCAGCGATTGCGAGGGCGCGATGCCATGCGCGACCGCATCGAACAGCGCGTCGTCACCGGCGGGGCGCTCGTGGGCCTGACCCTGGAGCAAGCGGCCGCTCTCGCGGATCGCGATCACGCGGACCCAGCCGCGCAAGCTGCCGCGACCCGCGTACTGCGCGATCGCGGGTGGTGCGGTCGTCGTGCGTGCGAGCAGCTTGGTCGCGACTTGCTGGCGCGTGTCGTCGAGGTGCGCTTGATCGAGGTCACCGCGGCGAAGCGCGCGCGGGAGATCGCGCAGCACGGCCTGATCGAACGCGGCGATCGCGGCGGCGTCGCCGATGCTGCAGCCGAACGCGAGGTAGAGATCCTCGAGGTGGCGCGACGCGAGCTGCTCGCTCGGTGCTTCGCCGGCGCCGATCCGTGCGGCGAGGTAGACGACGAAGTCATGCGCGGACAGGCGCACGCTCGGCCAGCGCGCGTGCGCGGCTGCGATCGCGCGCGTGAGCACCTCGTCGAGCGCTTCCGGATCGTCGCTGTCGGTGCGGGGCAGGGCGGCCAGGAATGCGGCGCCGAGGCTCATTTCTTCGGTTCCCGTGCCGCGAGCCAGTCGTCGACGACCTGCTGCTGACTCGTGCCGGCGCGCGAAGCACGCGCGAGCTTCAGGGCGGCGGGGCGATCGCCGGCTTCCCACTTCGCGCGCGCGAGTGCGAACTGCGCGGCGGCGAGCTCCTCGGGGCGGGCTTCCTTGTCGGCCTCGAGGATCGCGAGCGCGCGCGTGAGCGCCACGGCCGCCGGTGCGACGCGCGTTTGCTGGAGCTCGTGCTTGCCGAAGATCGTCAGCGCCCACGCGATGCGGCGATCGCCGGCAGGCACCGAGGCGTCGAACATCTTCACCGCGGCCGCGAGATCGGCGCCGCCCTCGGCGTAGCGCTCGAGCGCGTCGAGCGTCTGGCCGCGGTTGACGAGATCCTTCGCGATCGACGGATGGTTCTCGCCGAGCGCCTTCTTCGTTCGATCGATCACGGTAGTGAACGCGGTGAGTGCGCGCGGATAATCCTTCTGCGCGTAGTAGGTGATCGCGAGGTTGCCGAGCGCGCTCGCTGCACTCGCATGTTCGGGGCCGCCTGCTGGTGACCAGATCGCGAGTGCGCGCTCGAGCTCGACGATCGCGTTTGGATAGTCCTTCTTCGTGCGCAGCAGATTGCCGAGGTTGTTGTGCGCGGCGGCGACGTCGGGGTGATCGGGGCCGAGCACGGTCTGCCAGATCGAGATCGCACGCCGAAATCCGCGCTCGGCCTCGTCGAGCTTGTCCTCGTTCTCGTCGATCGCCGCGATCGCGTTGAGCGAGACCGCGAGGTCGGAGCTGACGGGGCCGAGTGCACGTTCGCGGATCTCGCGCGCTCGTTCGTGCAGCTTGCGCGCTTCCTCGTACTTGCCGAGCGTGTACGGCACGCCCGCGAGGTTGTTGAGCGAGAGCGCGACCATCAGGTGATCCTTGCCGTACAGCTTCTCGCGCAGCGCGAGCGCGCGCTCGTAGTACGGCCGCGCGAGCAGCGGCTCGCCTTTCGCGTCGTGGAGCAGCCCGCGAATGTCGGCGAGCTCGGCCTCGTCCTCGGGGATGCGGCCGGCGCGCGCCGACCATGCGTCGGCATCGAGCGCGAGGGCCATGCCTTCATCGGGCTTGCCTTGCACGTACCCGACGACGCCGGCGAGCAGCGTCAGGGCCCTGGTCGCGGTGCGATCGTCGCGGCCGCGCGCCGCTTGCGAGACGGCTTCGCGCAGTGCGGCCGCCGATGCGGGGTAGTCACCAGAGCGGTACTGCAGATCGCCGTCGAGCCAGCGCGCTTGCGCGAGCAGCGGTGCGTAGTCGAGCGCGACGACCTCGGGGAGCGCGGGCGTGACGATCGCGCTCGCGGCCGCGTATTGCCCGGTCAGCTGCAGCGCAGCCGCCTTGTCGAGGCGCGCCTGCAGCGCGTCGACTTTGGCTGCGACGTTCGGATCCTGCGGGCGCGGCACGATCGCGGTCAGCGCGTCGACGTCGGCGCATCCCGCGATCGGCGGCAGGCCGGCAACCGCGTTGACCGCACCCTCGACGACGGCCGGCATCTTTGCATTCGCGAGCACGTCGATCAACGCGCCCGCGGCGGCGAGCCGTTGATCGAGACAGCGCGCTCGCAGATCGAGCAGGGCGTCCGACTGATCGCCGCGCACGCGCGTACGCTCGCACGACTCCGTCGACATCGCGCTCCACGCGTCGAGGTACGCCGCGAGGCCGCGATCGACTGCGGCAAACGCCGGCTCGGCGGCGAGATGTTTCGTCGCTGCGAACGCGCGATGTACGGCATCGCGCTGCGCAACGCTCCAGCGATCCGTGGACGCCTCGCACTGCGCGCCAGACGAGACGAGCCGCGACACGGCGACCGCGCCGCCGACGACGGCGACAGCCAGCGCGCCGAGCGCGATCCGCCGCCGCTGGCGCGCCGGGTCGAACGCGAGGATGCTCGCGAGCGCGGACATCGACGCGTGCCGATCTTCCGCGCGTGGTGCCAGGCCGCGACGAACCGCATCGGTGATCTGGCGAGGCACGCCCCGTACGGTGAACGGTGCGATCGGCTTGCGCGTCGCCGGTTCGCCGTACGGCCGCTCGCCGCACAGTGCCTCGTAGAGCGTGACGCAGAAGCTGTACTGATCGCTCTCGGGACCGACGACGCCTTCGAGCTGCTCGGGTGCCATGTACGCCGGGGTGCCGGCGAGCGTATCGAGCGCGGGTCCCGTCGAGATCGCGGCGAGGCCGAAGTCGCTGACGCGCACGACGCCCGCGTGATCCAGCAACAGATTTTCCGGCTTCACGTCGCGGTGCACGATGCCCTTCGCGTGTGCGGCGGCGAGTGCGTGTGCGGCACCGACAAACACCGGCGCGAGCTCGCGCCACGTGCGCGGACTCTTCGCGAGCCAGTCGCGCAGCGTCTGGCCTTCGACGAGCTCCATCGCGAGGAAGAGCAGGCTGTCGTGCTCGCCGACATCGAATACGGCGACGACGTTGGGATGCGTGAGCGCCGCGAGCGTGCGCGCTTCGCGCCGGAGCCGCTCGTGATCGCGGCGGCCGCGGCCGTGCAAGATCTTGAGCGCGATCTTGCGATCGAGCTCCGGATCGTAGGCCGCGTACACGGTGGCCATGCCGCCGCGCCCGATCCGATAGAGGACCAGATATCGATCGATCGCATCGCCTGGCGCGACGACCGGCTCGTCAACGGGCGCCGCCGAATCGGTGACCTCGCTCCGCTGCGCGAGCGACCCCGCTGCGAGCTCCGACAGCGCGACGCGACAGGTGGTGCAGCCGTCGGTGTGGCTCTCGACCGTGGCGCGCTCGGTCACCGCGAGCGTGCCCTCGACGTATCCCACGATGAGCTCGGCGGGGAGGCACTCGGAGGTAGCAGAACCGGTCATCGGAGCAACGATTCTCGTAGCACAGCCAGCTAGCGCGCGAGCAGGATCTTGAGCACGCCGGGCTTCGCGGCGAGCCGCATCGCCTCCTCGCCGCGATCGAGCGAGACCACGTCGCTGACCAGGCTCGCGACATCGATCGCCCCGATACGCTCGATCGCCGGCGCGAACCGGCCGCACCGCGAGCCGATCACCTCGATCTCCTCGACGACGATCCGCGCGGCGTCGATTGGCGTGGTGCCGTGGAACGTCGACTTCAAGACCAGACGGCCCTGCGGGACGAGGAGCGCGAGCGCGAGCTCGAAGCCCGACGCCCCGCCCGACGCCTCGACGACGACATCGAAGATCCGGCCGCGTGCGCGTGCCTCGTCGACGAGTGCGGTCTCGATGCCGCGAGCGAGCGCCAGCTTCTCGGGATGTTTGCCGACGAGCAGCGGCGCGTGCCCTTCGTGCGCGAGCACCATCGCGCACAGGAGGCCTAGCTTGCCGTCGCCGATCACGCATGCGCGCTGCCCCGCCGCGATCGGGCAACGCTCGAGCACACCGTACGCGGCGGCGAGTGGCTCGACGAACACCGCCGCCACATCGCTCACCTCGTCGGGTACGCGCAGGAGGTTCCTCGCGGGCAAGCGCAAGAAGTCCGCGTGCGCGCCGTCGCGACCGACGATGCCGAGCACCGTGCGCGTCGGGCAGTGCCGCGAATCGCCACGCGCGCAGCGTGCACACGTACCGCAGCCGGCGTTGATCTCGCCGACCACGCGCGTGCCGCGGCCGAATGCGCCATCGGCGGGATCTTCGACGACACCGACGAACTCGTGACCGAGCGTGCCGCAAAATCCCATGTAGCCGCGCGCGAGCTCGAGGTCCGTGTTGCAGACGCCCGACATGGTCACGCGCACGACCGCTTCGCCTTCCCCTGCGGGTGAAGCGACCTCGCGAAGAGCCGCCGTGCCGCTAACTACGCGTAACGCTCGCATGGGTCGACACTATCGTTGTTACACCGGAGATATCTGCGACCCGAGGCGCGACATCGGGGTGCGACCGACATCTGGGGGACCAAGGAGACTTGTTCATGAAACACATGTTGATTGCGATCCTCGTTGTTCTTGGTGTCGTTGCTGTTGCCCCCCGTGGCGGCGCTGCCGACTCGGTCGCGTCGGCCCAGCGGCTGTCGTACGACGAGGACGACGACGAGGAGGAGTGGAAGTGCACGTGCAGCGTCACGTGTGACGACGAGAAGTTCAGCGTCACCGAGAAGGTCTGCGCGGACGACGAGGATCTCAAGGACGCGATGAACGACGCCGTCGCTGCGTGCTACCGCGACGCGGATCCGCGCTGCGAGGACGAGCCGAGCTGCAAGTGCGTGTGCAAGGCAACGAATCGCGAGTGCTAGCAGCTATGCTGCCCGCATGATCGTGGTCACCGGATCGACGGGCCATCTGGGTGAAGCGCTCGTGCGCGTGCTGCGGGCGCAAGGCCGCCCCGTGCGCGGCATCGACATCGTCGCATCGCCGTTCACCGACGTCGTCGGCTCGATCACGGACGCCGCGCTCGTCGAGCAGTGTCTCGAGGGCGCGACGGCGGTGATCCACACGGCGACGCTGCACAAGCCGCACGTTGCGACGCATTCGCGGCAGGCGTTTGTCGACACGAATGTCAGTGGCACGCTCGTGCTGCTCGAGGCGGCCGCGCGCTCGTCCGTGCGCGTTCCTCTACACGAGCACCACGAGCACGTTTGGCGACGCGCTCGTTCCGGCCGAAGGTGCGCCCGCTTCGTGGATCACCGAGGACATCGCGCCAATCCCCAAGAACATCTACGGCGTCACCAAGGTCGCCGGCGAGGACCTGTGCGCGCTCGCGGCCCGCAATCAGCGGTTGCCGTGCCTCGTGCTACGGACCTCGCGGTTCTTTCCGGAGGACGATGACGAGCCTGCGGCACGCAAGGCGTACGCCGGCGACAACCTCAAGACGAACGAGTTTCTCCATCGTCGCGTCGATATCGAGGACGTCGTCGACGCGCACCTCGTCGCGCTCGAAGCGGCGCAACGGATCGGCTTCGGTCGCTACATCATCAGCGCGACCACGCCGTTTCGCAGCGACGACATCGCGATGCTCCGCCGCGATGCGCCGGCCGTCGTGCGAGCGCGCGTGCCGGGTTGGGAAGAGGTGTATGCGCAGCGCGACTGGCGCATGGCCCCGTCGATCGATCGCGTCTACGACAACACGCGCGCACGCACCGCGCTCGGCTGGCAGCCGAAGCACGACTTCGCGGCGGTCGTCGCCCGCATGCGCGAGACCGGCGACGTCAAGAGTCCCCTCGCGAAGGCGATCGGGGAGAAGGGCTATCACGGGAAGTAATCGGGTACTGTCCCCGCGAGGTGGGGACCATGGAGAACGCAATTTCTGCATCGACGCTGTGTGGTGCATTTCAAGCGACCGTTGCCGAGCGTGGCGACGCGGTCGCACTGCGAACGAAGGGCGACGCCACGCGCATCACGTGGCGCGAGTATGGAGAGCGCGTGCGACGCTGCGCGGCGGGGCTCGCGGCGCATGGCGTCCGCAGCGGTGACACCGTCGCGATCCTCATGGTCAACCGGCCGGAGTTCAACATCGTCGACACCGCGGCGATGCACCTCGGTGCCGCGCCGTTCTCCGTCTACGTGACGTCGACGGCCGAGCAGATCCGGTATTTGTTGACCGATGCGGGCGCGCGGCTCGCGTTCACACAGCAGGCGCTGTTGCCGCTGCTCCGCGCCGCGGCGGTCGGCACGAAGGTCGAGACGATCGTCGTCGTCGACGCGGAGGTCGAGGGAACGAAGTCGCTCGCGCAGCTCGAAGCCGCGGGTCGCCCCGACTTCGACTTCGATGCGACGTGGAAGGCCGTGTCGCCCGAGTCGCTGCTCACCATCATCTATACGAGTGGTACGACGGGCGCGCCGAAGGGCGTCGAGCTCACGCACGCGAACATGATGTGCGAGCTGCGCGCGCTGCAGGCCGTGCGCAAGGTCGAGCCCGCCGGCCGCGCGATCTCGTACCTGCCGCACGCGCACGTCGCGGATCGCACGGGCGCGCACTACTTCCAGATGGTGCTCGGCGGCACGGTCACGTCGTGCCCGGATCCGCGGCAGCTCTTCGAGCACGTCATCGAGGTCCGCCCGACGGAGTTCACCGGCGTGCCGCGCGTGTGGGAGAAGCTCAAGGCCGGGCTCGAGGCGAAGTTCGCCGGCGAGTCGCCGGAAAAGCGCGCGATGATCAAGGGCGCGCTCGACGCGGCGCTCGCGAAGGTCCGCGCCGAGCAAGCAGGACAACCCGTACCCGCACCGCTCGCCGAGGGTGTCGCGCGCGCCGAGGCAATGATGTTCGCGCCGCTGCGCACCGCGATCGGGCTCGACCAGGCGCGGTCGTTCTTCACCGGCGCCGCGCCCACGCCACGCGACGTGCTCGAGTTCTTCCACGCGATAGGCATTCCGATCGCCGAGGTCTGGGGCATGTCGGAGCTCTCCTGCGTCGCGACCGCGATGCCGCTCGGGCAGACGCGGATCGGCACCGTCGGCACGGCGCTGCCCGGCGTCGAGCTGCGCATCGCCGAGGACGGCGAGGTGATGGTGCGCGGTCCGATCGTCATGCGCGGGTATCGCAATCAGGTGGCGCAGACGCGCGAGACGATCGACAGCGACGGCTGGCTGCGCACCGGCGATGTCGGCGAGCTCGATGCGGAGGGATATCTCAAGATCGTCGACCGCAAGAAGGAGCTGATCATCAGCGCCGGCGGCAAGAACATGTCGCCGGCGAACATCGAAGCGCAGATCAAGACGTCGAGCCCGCTGATCGGGCAAGCGTGCGTGATCGGCGATGCGCGTCCGTACAACGTCGCGCTACTCGTCCTCGATCCCGACGGCGCGATGGCGTTCAGCAAGCGTGCGAGTCTCGACCTGCCGCTGGCGCGGCTCGTCGAGCACGAAGCCGTGCGCGCCGAGATCGATCGCGCGATCGCCGCCGCAAACACGCAGCTCTCGCGCGTCGAGCAGATCAAGAAGTACGCGCTGCTGCCGGAGGAGTGGTTGCCCGGCGGTGACGAGCTCACGCCGACGATGAAGCTGAAGCGCAAGCCGATCGCGGCGAAGTACGCGGCGCAGATCGAAGCGCTCTACGCAGCGTCCCAGAGCGAGTAGCGCTTGGACGCGTGTCTCGACGATCACGAGCTCGCTGCGATCGTCGCGGGTGATCCGGATCCGGAACACGCGACGTGGCTCGTCCATCTCGAGGCCTGTGATCGCTGCCGCAGCGTGATCGCCGCGCTGGTGAAGGTGCAACGCGATTCCGCGTCTGCCCCGACCGAGCCCGCGGGGAATGCGCGCGCGCCCGACGCGCCGCGCGTGATCGGCCGCTACCAGATCACCGGCCTCCTCGGTGCCGGTGGCATGGGTGTTGTCTACGAGGCGCGCGATCCAGAGCTCGCGCGCACGCTCGCGATCAAGCTCTTGCACGAGAGTGCTGCCGCGGCCGAGCATGGGCTCACGGCGCGGCTCGTCCGCGAGGCACGCGCGCTCGCCCAGCTTGCACATCCGAACGTCGTGACCGTGCATGACGTCGGCGAGCACGAGGGCCGTGCGTTCCTTGCGATGGAGTACATCCGCGGCACGACGCTGCGCGACTGGTTGCGCGACGAGCCGCGATCGTGGCGGCAGGTCGTGCGTGTCTTCGAGCAAGCGGCGCGTGGACTGGCCGCTGCGCACGCCGCCGGGCTCGTGCATCGTGACTTCAAGCCCGACAACGTGATGATCGGGACCGACGAGCGCGTGCGCGTCACCGACTTCGGGCTCGTACGGCCGCTCGATGCGAGCGAGCTTCTACCCACGAGCAGCACGGGATCCAGCGGGCTCACGTTGACTGCGAGCGGCACGCTGCTCGGAACGCCGGCGTACATGTCTCCCGAGCAGCACCTCGGACTCCCCGGCGACGCGCGCAGCGATCAGTTCAATTTCATGGTCGCGCTGTTCGAAGCGCTCTACGGCGTGCGTCCATTCACCGGCAACACGCGGGGTGCGCTCGCGGCATCGGTGCTCGAGGGACGCCTGGCGAATCCGCTGCCGGGACGCCGCGTGCCGCGCTGGTTGCGGCGACTCGTCGAGCGAGGACTCGCCCGCGAGCCGGACGCACGCCATCCGAGCCTCGCCGCGATCGCGGATGCGCTCGCACGCGGCGTTGCGCGCAAACCAACACTCGCGATCGCCGCGACGGCCGGCGTCGCCGTCGTGATCTCCGCAGCGATCCTCATGCGTCCCGAACCCGACCCGTGCGCCGGCGGTGCGGCGCAGATCGCACAGGCGTGGAGTGAAGGCGTCAAGGCACGTGTGCGCGCCGCGTTCCTGAACACCGGCAAGCCGTTCGCTGACGACGCGTTCACCGGCGTGGTCGGCGCGCTCGATCGCTACGCGGGTCAATGGGCCACCGCTCACCGCGAGACCTGCGAGGCGAGCGCGGTGCGGCACGAGCAGTCGCCCGAGCTCCTCGATCTGCGGATGGCATGCCTCGGGAGGCACCGCGTGCAGCTCGCCGCGCTCGTCGAGCTTCTCTCCGCGGCCGATGCGGATCTCGTCGAGCGCGCACCCAGGTCCGTGGCACAGCTGCCCGCGACAGCGGACTGTGCGGACCTCGAGCGCCTGCGAACGGTCGCCGTGATCGCTCCCGCCAAGCGGGCGCGCCTCGCCGAGCTCGAGGCAACGCATGCACGCGCGCAAGCGCTCAGCGACGCGGGGCGCTATCGCGAAGCGGTCGAGGTCGCCCGCCCGCTGATGGCCGCAGCATCGGAGCTCGGCTATCGACCGTTTGAAGCGGACACGCTCGCCACGCTCGCGGGTGTCGAGCAGGACCTCGGCCACTTCGTCGAGGCCGAGCGCTTGTTGCGCGCGGCGATCCTCGCTGCGGAGTCGGGCGGGCATGACAAGCGCAAGGCGAAGTCGTGGGCGGCGCTGATCGATCTCGTCGGCAACCAGCGCGGCAAGCCCCGCGATGCGATCGCGCTCGAGCCCGAAGCGCGAGCCGTTGTCGAGCGCGTCGCTGACGAGCGGCTGCGCGCGGACTTCGACATGGCCGTCGCGCGTGTGCTCTCGGAGCTCGGAGAGTACAAGCGATCGCGCGAGCGCAGCCAGAGCGCGATCGAGACGCTCGAACGACTCGATGGTCCCGACGCGATGTCGGTCAGCACCGCGCTCGACGGATTGCTCGCGCTCGATCTCGCGACGGGCAACTACAAGGAGCACCTGGTGGTCGCGGAGCGCGTCCATGCGATCCGCCGCGCGAAGCTCGGTGCAGCGCATCCGCTCACGGGCAAGGCGCTCCAGAACCTCGCGAACGCCCAGTTCCTCGTCGGAGATTCGCAGAAGGCGCTCGTCACCGCGAAGCAGGCTCTCGACCTCGCAGTCGCCGCCTACGGGCCGAAGCATCCCGAGGTCGCGCTCGTGCGCCACAACTACGGCGCGATGCTCGAGCGAACCGGACGCTTCGACGAAGCGAGCGTCGAGGTCGAAGCCTCGCTCGCGATCCGGCGCGAGCTGCTCGGTCCCGAGCATCCCGACGTCGCGACGTCCTTGCTCAATCTCGGCAACATTCACCTCGGGCGTGGCGAGCTCGCCAAAGCAGAAGCCGCGCTGCGGACCTGCCTCGCGATCCGCGAGAAGGTCCTCGGCGCCGAGCATCCCGATCTCGAGATCGTGATCGGGAATCTCGGGAGCGTCCTCGCGGCGAAGCACGACCTCGATGGCGCGCAAGCAATGTACGAGCGCGCGCTCGCGATCACGGAGCGCGGGCGAGGCAAAGAGCATCCCGGCGTCAGCATTCACCTGACCAACATCGCGCGGCTCGCGACGGAGCGAAAGCGACCGGCTGACGCGCTGCCGCTCTACGAGCGCGCGATGGCGATCGACGAGAAGCACCTCGGCCTCGAGCATCCGCAGCTCGGCTATCACTTGCAGGGACTCGCCACGGCGTATGCGGATCTCGGTCGCCCGAAGGACGCGATCGCTGCTGCGACGCGTGCACTCGAGGTCTTCGAACGCGCCGGCGTGGTGACGGCACGTGTGGCCGAGACGCGCATGGTGCTCGCGGAGGCGCTCGTCGCGAGCCGCGGCGACCGTGCGCGAGCACGTGCGGAAGCGGAGCGGGCTCTCGCGTTCTTCCAGAAGGAGCCCACGCAGTACGCCGAGTGGGTCACCTATGCCACCGGCTGGCTACGCGAACATCGGCGCTAGCTGCGCTCGAACCTTCCGTCGCCCGACTCGTCAGGCGATAGTCGGCGCATGAAGTATCTGTGGTTCGTCGTCGCGCTCGCGGCCTGCAGCAAAGGCGGCAAGGAAGACAGCGGCAAGGTCGCGTCGTGTCACGTCGAGTCCGTGCAGAGCTGCCGCGAATACCGCGACGGCAACCTCGCGCTCGGCACCGAGTCGCTCCAGAAGTTGTGCACGGCTGTCGTCAGCAGCGCGAAGTTCACGCTCGCGCCGTGCCCCACGGCGAACGTGATCGCGGTCTGCGCGAAGTCGGAGGGCAAGGACCTCTACTACACGGGCTATGTCGAGACGCCGGCGGCGATCGAAGCGACGTGCAAGGCGAACGGCGGCACGTACACGACGAAGTGAGCAAACCTTGGCTCCAATCTTGACCGTCGTTTTACAAAGATGCGTGCAATAAGTCGGCTCGTCGCGCTGTCTCGAATCACATGACGACACGGCTGCTCGCTGCCGCATGTGTGGTGTTCGCGCTCCAGACCCCCGCGCTCGCCGCCCCGACGAAGGACGAGCTCGCCACGCACGCGAAAGCGCTCGAGAAGAAGCTCGACGGGCAGGGCTTCAAGGTGCTCGTCGAGGCCCCGTTTGTGGTGATCGGCGACGAGGCACTGCCGAAGGTGAAGTCGCGGGCGAGCTTCGTGCGCTGGGTCGTGCGCCTGATCGAGGCCGACTACTTCTCGAAGCAGCCCGACAAGATCATCGAGGTCTGGCTGTTCAGGAACGAGAAGACCTACCGGAAGGGCGCGAAGAAGTTCTTCGACGACGAGCCGGAGACGCCGTACGGCTACTACTCGCCCGAAGACAACGCGCTCGTGATGAACATCGGCCCGGGCGCGGGCACGCTCTCGCACGAGATCGTGCACCCGTACATCGAGGCGAACTTCCCGGCGGCGCCGTCGTGGTTCAACGAAGGTCTCGCGTCGCTCTACGAGCAGCCGCGCGAGCGCGAGGGCCACATGTGGGGCACGACGAACTGGCGGCTGCCCGGCCTCACGAACATGATCAAGGCGAAGAAGCTGCCGACGGTCAAGGCGCTGCTGACGACGACGCGTGAAGGCTTCTACGAGGCGAGCTACGACTCGTACGCGTACGCGCGGTTCCTCTGCCAGTACCTCCAGGACCACGGCAAGCTGCGCGACTTCTACAAGAAGTTCGTCGCGGACAAGGACACGACGGGCCAGGCCGCGCTCGAAGCCGTGCTCGGCATGGAGCTCGCCGAATTCGACCCGATCTTTCAGAAGTGGGCGCTCGGTCTCAAGCGCTAAGCGACGACGATATCGACGTCGTGCGACAGGTTCCGGCCCCACGAGATCTCGAGCTCGACGACGATCTGCCACTCCACGGGCCCGATGGTCGGCGACACCGCCGATGCGACGGTCCGCACGACCTCGCCGAGCGGTGACGTGGGCGCGCCGGCCTTGAGGTCGAGCGCGTCGGGCGGGACGACGAGCTCGAACGCGAGCGTCTCGGACTCGTAGCGCTTCGCGCCGCCGAGCTCGCGCTCGAACTGGTAGACCTCGGCGTGCGAGGTGCCGACCGTCTTGCCGCTCGAGTCGCGCTTCACGGTCAGATGCTTCTGCCGTGCACGCAGCGAGACCACGAGCCGCTTCGCATCGACAGGCTCGGTGAGTGCGAGCACGACGCGACCCACGATGGTCGCGCCGGGCGCCGCCTTGATCTGATCGAGCTCGAGCTTGACGGTGCCGCGTCCGAGCCCCGTGACTTGCTTCGCCGTCTTTTCGATCTGCGTGCCCGCTGCTTGCGCGGTGTCCTTGATCTGTCCGCCGAGCTTGCGGAAGAATTTGCCGGCGTTCTTGATCAGCTCATCGGAGTCGGCCATCCGCGCAGGATGCCACAGTCTACGCCCCGATCGTCTCGCCGCCGAGCACCGGCAACACGATGCCGGTGATGAACGACGAGTCTGCTTCCGATGCGAGGAAGACGAACGCCGGCGCGATTTCCTCGGGCTGCGCGGGCCGCTCCATCGGCGTCTTCTCGCCGAACACGGCGACGTCCTTTGGCTTCATGCCCTCGTCGGCGGCGTTGAGTGGCGTCCAAACAGGACCGGGCGCGACCGCGTTGACGCGGATGCCCTTGTCGAGGAGCTGCTTCGCGAGCGCCTTCGTGAACTGGTTGATCGCGCCCTTCGTCGCCGAGTAATCGGGCAGGTCTTCCGAGCCGCGGTAACCAGTCGACGAGCTGGTCGCGAGGATCGCGGAGCCCGGCTTCATGTGCGGGACCGCGGCCTGCGTCAGGTAGTAGTACGCGTAGACGTTGACCTTCATCGTGCGGTCGAACTCTTCCGGATCGAGCTCGTCGAGCTTCTTGCGGTTCTGGTGCGCTGCGTTCGAGACCAGGATGTCGATGCCACCGAGCTGATCAACCGTCTCGTCGACGAGGCGCTTGCAGAGCTCCGCGTCGAAGAGATCGCCGGGAAGCAAGATGCAGCGCTTGCCCACCGCCTCGACGGCCGCCTTCGTTTCTTCCGCGTCTTCTTGTTCGGCGGCCAGGTAGTTGATCGAGACGTCCGCGCCTTCGCGCGCGAACATCACGGCGACGGCGCGGCCGATGCCCGAGTCACCGCCGGTGATCAGCGCGCGCTTGCCGTCGAGCTTACCGGCGGGCTTGTAGGTCGGCGCCTCGTAGCGGGGCTTCGGATCGAGCTCGGACTCGAGGCCCGGCTTGCCCAGCTTCTGCGCCGGAAACGGCGGGCGTGGATGTGATTCGGTGCGAGCGTGCTCGGGCGATCCATGCGACCCGTTCGATCCGTGTTTGGCCATGCGCCCGAGCGTTGCAACCCGAGCGCCACTCCGAACGTTACCGACGCGCGCGCAGGGGGATGACCGGCTCGCCGAAGTACAGCGCGTCGGCGAGCTTGCGGTTGTGCGCGAGCGGCTTGTCGAACCGCGTGAGTCGCATTCCCTCGAAGCCACGCTGCGTGTCCGCGACGTGGCGGACCCAGCGCGCATCGTCCCAGACTTCTTTCCAGCCCATCGCGTAGGCGGCGGCATCGAGGATCCGGCGAGGCACGACGTGGCGACCTTCGAGCCGCGAGAACAGGAACGACACGATGTGCGTCGAGCGCTCGCTCTGCGGCACGAACACGATCCCGACGCGCAGCGAAAATGGACGACGCGCGCCGGTGGTCGGCTCGTGCCACGAGAGCTCGTAGATCGAGTGGATTGGCGAGAACCGCGTGACCCACTCGTTCTGCAGCATGTCGCCGTTCTTTACGAGCACGAGCGGCAGGAGGGCGCTCGGCCGCTGCGGCGCCCGGTACGTGACCTCGGTGCGATCGGCGTGGCAGCGCACGTCGATCGAGACCCGCGGCGCGTCTTCCTCGCGCCAGCCGAGGCGGCCGTGCACGTAGGGCGTGTGCTCGTTCTCGCTGAAGTTGTCGACGACGACGTGCGGGTGGAAGTGCCGCAGGACGCTCATGACGGCGGTATATACGGTGTATCCCAGCTGCGACAACGGAAATTCTTCGGTGTTGATCCCGAGGATACACGGTGTATACAGACAAGCATGAGCCTGCGCCGCTTGCGCGACATGGTCGGCGGCCGCTGGATCTACCGCGACGCGCATTACCTGGTCGCGGACGTCGAGCTCGACGCCGACCGGGCACGCCGCCTCGTGCCGTGGCCCCTGCGGCTCGCGAAGCCGGCGCGCGCGAACATCTTCCTCGCATACTTCCCGCACACGACGTTCGGCTCGGTCTACCGCGAGGCCGGCGTGTTCTTCGAGGTCACGCACTTCTGCCGTCGCGCCGTGTATTCGCCGTGGATGCTCGTCGACGACGACGTCGCGCTGATCTTCGGGCGCGAGCTGCTCGGATATCCAAAGAAGCTCGGCGAGCTCTCGTGGCAGCTCGACGGCGATCGCATCGCGGCGACCGCCACGCGCCGCGGCCACACCGTCCTCTCGATGACCGGCACGCTCGGTGCCGCGCTCCCCGTGCCGCCGCCGATCCTCGGCCGGCCGCATCGCAACATCCGATCGTCGGCGGGCATCGCGCTGCCGAAGGTCATCGCGTTCTCGCCGAAGGAGCGCGTCTGCGAAGTGCGCGCCGCCACGCTCGACGTGCAGATCGTGGGCTCGCCGCGCGATCCGCTGCACGAGATGGGCTTCGGCCGCGTGCTCGCAGCGCGGCTGCATCGCGTCGATCTCGGCGGCTCGCTGCCGCCGCTGCCGGTCGCCGCCGTGTCACCGCTGGCGTACGCGAAACAGCTCTTGCTGAGGAGTCACTGATGCAGACAGCCGTGATCACCGGTGCCGGCTCGGGCATCGGCGCCGCGCTCGCCCTCACACTCGCGCGGCGAGGGATGCGCATCGTGTGCGCCGATATCGACGAGCGAGCCGCCGCCGCGGTCGCCCGCGAGATCCGCATGCTCGGCCGCGAGGCAACGAGCGCCCGCGCGGACGTCACGATCGCCGCCGACCTCGACGCGCTCGCGACCGACGACGTCGACCTCTGGATCAACAACGCCGGCATCGCGATCGGCGGTGCCACGCACGAGCTCGGCCTCGATGACTGGCGCCGCGTCGTCGACGTCAACTTGCTCGGCGTCGTGCACGGCGTGCACGCGATCTATCCGCGCATGGTCCGACGCCGCCGCGGACACATCGTCAACATCGCCTCGGTCGCGGGCCTCGCGCCGTATCCGCTCGCACTGCCGTACACGACGACGAAGCACGCGGTCGTCGGTCTCTCGCTCGCGCTGCGCGCCGAGGCACGCGCGCATGGCGTGCGCGTCGGTGTCGCGTGCCCCGGACGCATCGACACGCCGATCTGGGAGCGCTCCGAGGTGCGCGGCGCGCTCGGCACGCTGCGCGCGCGTCTGCTCGCACGGATGCCGAAGCCGGCCTCGGCGACATCGTGCGCCGAGACGATCGCCGACGGCATCGCGCGCGATCGCGCCGTCATTCCGGTCACGCTCGAGGCTCACGTGGCCTGGCGGCTCGCGCGCATGTCACCGTGGATCGCGAGCAGGCTCGCGTCGCGGATCGCGAGCAGCGTGTATGCTGCCGCGCGATGAGCATCACCACGAAGGGGCACTTCGAGGCGTCATATCCGAGTGCACTCGCGGTGTTTTGCTCCGACGGCCGCTTCACGAATGCCGTCGACGAGCTGCTCCAGCACCTCGGACATCCGCGCCTCGACACGCTCACGATCCCGGGTGGACCGGGCCTGCTCAACCACAAGACGAGCGGCTACACCGACTGCGACACGTTCTCGCGCTCCGCCGACTTCTTGATCCGCGAGCACCACATCACGACGGTCGTCTTGCTCGCGCACGACGGCTGCGCTTCTACGGCCGCAAGTTCCCCGATCTCACGCCCGAGCAGATCCGCAAGCGCCAGCACGATGACCTGCGGCTCGCCGAGCGCGAGCTGCTCGAGACGCACCCACGCCTGCGCGTCGAGACGTTCATCGCCGTGCCGACCGGCGAGCACGTGCGGTTCGATCCGGTCGAGCGCTAGCGCTGAACCCAGTTGATGTGGTCGGCGTGCCGCCGGCTTCTCGGTCTGATCCCGAGAAGTGCAGCCAACGATCGTGCTCGCTCGATCGACCAAACGTAGAACGCGAACACGAAGAAAGCTCGGGACGAGGCTGACTGGCGTCCCGCACCGCCAACGATGCGGTGGTCATTCCGAGCTGCGAGTATCGACCTCGTTGAGCGTTCGACCGGGCTCGGAGAGATCTGGGGGCACCCAGTCCCAGCGGGGACTGAGCGCCATTGCACTCTCGACGTCGTCGTCGCGCTGCCACGTGAACTGGAGGTCCGGCGCGCGTCCCGTAATCGTCAGCTGTCCGGCGTGATGTCGCTGGTGGCAGCCGAAACACATCACCGAAAGATTCCCCATCGAGTGATCGCCGCCGTGCTCTCGATGAACGAGGTGGTGCAGATCGAGGTGCCTGGTCGCGCGGCAACCAGGCACGACGCAGGCGAAGTGATCGCGGTGGAACACCTTGCGACGAATCGCAGCGGGGACCGTCGGTGTCACGCGCGTGAGCTCGTTGCTCTCGAGGTCACCGATGTGCTCGGCATCGCAGGTCAGGCGCGCGGCGGTGGCCACGTCGATCGGGAGAGCTTGGCCCGCGCCTTCCACGAAGCTCTGCTTGCACGCCTTGCACGTCGTGACCGCGGTCTGCACCGCCGGCCGCGGCACGTCGTCGGTCGCGGCCGAGGTTTCGGTGGCACGGCGGCAAACGGTCTGGAGGAAGGCGTCGTCGGAGAGGCGCTCGTCCGCCTCATCCTCGAGTGCGGTGCGCGTTCGCCGCCACATCGCATACGTCTCGGCCGACACCTCGATGACGACTCGCTTGGTGATCCGGCGTGGGTCCGGCTTGGCGTCCGGCTCGTCTCCGCGTTTGAGCCCGGCCACCATCTCTTGGATGTGGTGTGCCGTCTTGCCCTGCGCCTTGCGGAGAAACGCCTCCTCCGTCGCCGGTGTCGCGACCCGCGTCAGCTCGCGAACGGCGGAGAAGCACAGCTCGCCGTCGTGGAACAGCTCGGCGATCAGTGGCAACGCCTCGAGCTCGCGTGCCACGCGCAACCGTTCCTTTGCCGCATGTGGCCCCCAGTACAGCTCGCGTTCCATGTACTCGATCATCGTCGTGTAGCCGAGGCGGCGGTACAGCTGGGTCTCCTCGGCCTCGACGAGGTAGCTCGCCTCTTCGGCCTCGAGCGCCACGCGGCGCTTCGCGATCCCACGCAATCGCTGGTGCAGCGCCTTCCAGTCCGCCTCGCGCGGACCACCGAGCGATGGAGTGTCCAGCATCGCATCTCGATCGAGAGTCATCGAACCACTGTCGAGCATCGCAACCTCCGAGCGCCGCGCGTTAATGTGCGCGTGCGCTTTCGACTTCTAGCACGCGAAATTTCGGCGCTCTGGCGTGCGATCTGCGGGCGCTGAAGGCGTCGCGGCCGCGATCTTCGCAAATGCTCTGCGAACGTCGCGCACGCGCAAGCTCAGCGATCCTCGACGAGGATCCTGCACGACTCGTCGAAGTCGATCGCGGCGCACGTCGAACTCTGTCAAGGGAGTTGTTTGAACAAGTTGTTCGAAGAATCACGCCCGCGGATCGATCGTCCCGCGGCTCTTCACACAGAGGAAGTTCGACCGACGTGGATCGATCCACACTCGACGCGTCCCCGGTCCCGAGCCTCTGCAGACGTCCGCGTTCTACGTTCGATCGCGTGTGACGAGCGCGGAGCTTCACGAGGTTGATGACAAGCTTATTGGAATCGCGGCTGCTTCCAGCGACACCACGGCGATCGAGCGCTTCGTTGCGGGCGTGCTAACGCAATTCGATTTGGCTTCCCGCTTCATATCTACGCAAACCCACGTGAAGTTCACCGCAACTGGGTTTTGCTTTAGCGCAGTGAGCACTTGAGTTGAGCCGAACGTGCACGTGCCACGTGCCACGTGCTCGTGCTCGTGCACGATCCAGAGCCCCTCGTCGAGCAACCCGACGCCGCAAAGCCTGGCGGGCGCCAGTGGTTGCACCGGGAACGTGAGCTCCGGCTGCACACTCAGACGACACGAAGGTTCAATTTGCGGCCGACTCTAACGGTGGTCCCGTCATGTTTCGCGAGCGCCACGCGACAACGTCGTCGTTCGTGGCGGCCAGATCGAGCACGAGCACGTGCACGTGACACGAGCACGAGCACGGATCAACGCAAGTGACTCGAGCGCTAGCGAACCCGGACCGCATCCGCCACGACGACGCTGCCCGCCGCTTGCCAGCGCGAGAGCACGACGCGGTTCCAGCCCGCGGTGAACGCAAACGTTCCGAGCGCGTTCCACGCGCCGCCGCCGGTCTGCTGGTTCTTCGCGATGCGCCCGAGCTCGTTGCCCGCGGCGTTGTAGACGATGAACGACGCCGCCGTGGAGCGGTTCGTGCCGGCGACCCACCATGCGTCGATCGTGCGCGACGCCGGCGCCGAGAGGAAGAACGAGAACGTCGCAGGCGCGGAGCTGTTCTCCGTCGCGGCCCAGCGATAGTCGCTGCCGTGGAACCCGGGCGTGCCCGTGGAAGACGTCCACGTGCCGGCGTATTCGACCTTCGCCTTCGCGGGATCATTGTTCGCGGGTGCACTGTCGACGACGATCGCCGTCGGCGTCCCGCCGCCCACCTTCACGACGCTCGCACCCGGGTAGTAGTGCGTGAGGATCCACGCGTGGTTCTTCGCGTGCTGGCTCGCCCAGCGCTGGCTGCCCCACTGGCAGGTGCCGCGGCCGTGCCCGAACCGCGCGCGGCCGGCGCACGGCGAGTCCGAGATGCCGGTCGCGGTCGGATGGCCGTTCTCGGCCGAGTACTCGGCAAACACGGGAACGCCGTTCTTCATGACGAACGTGCTCGCGGTCGCATCGACCGCGCTGTTCGTGACGGTGAATGTCTCGTCCCTGTAGACCTGCGATGCGGTCGTGTCGTCGAGGTCCGCGCACGCGTACTTGCCGCCGTTCTTGATCCAGCTCGCCGCGTACGTGCGGATCGCGATCGCGCCCGCGCGTAGCGACTCGCCGTGCCAGCTGCGAATCCACTCGTGAGGCAGCACACCCTTCACGTATTTCTCGAGCGGCAACACGTCGACGCGGCCGGAGCACGAGGCCGTCGAGCCGTCGAGCCCGCGCCGCCAGACGCGAATCGTCGACGGCGGCTGCCACGCGAACGCGATGTCGGGCTGGATGTCATCGCCGCCCGCGGCGCGCAGCTCGATCAGCGCGCGCGCTGCGGGCCGCAGATCGCCGGAGAGATCGCTGTCCGCGTCGACGCCGATGAGCCAGCGCTCCGGCATTTCCTCGTCGGCGATCGTGTCGGCATGCGGAGGCGGCGCGCTACACGCACCGACAGTCGCAAGCAAAGCTGTGCACACGAGCGATTGCAGTGCCCCAGTGCGAGAGCGTGCGTGACTACGTGATGCCGCCGTGTTGGCGGTGGTCCCCTCATGCATGACGTCGCGTGCTGCATCACGTGCGCCATCGGGTACGCTCGCGCGGTGAACGTCACTGCGTATCTCGAGCGTCTCGGATGCACGAGTCGCGCATTTGCCGATCTTCACGTCTCGCATCTGCTGCGGGTCCCGTTCGAGAACCTCTCGATCCACAGCGGCGAGCGCGTGCAGCTCGATGTCGACTGGCTGTTCGACAAGCTCGTGACGCGGCGCCGCGGCGGGTTCTGCTACGAGCTGAACGGCCTGTTCGCGGAGCTGTTGCGCGCGACCGGGCACCGCGTCGACCTGCTCGCCGCGCGCGTGCTGCACGCGGACGGCACGCTCGGCATTCCGTTCGATCACATGTGCCTGCGCGTCGACGACGTCTGGCTCGCGGACGTCGGCTTCGGTGACAACTTCATCACGCCGCTACGCCTCGACTCGCGCGAGGTCCAGCACGACGGGCGGCGCAGCTTCCGTATCGTCGAGGACGCCGGCATGCTGTTCGTCGAGGACGCGGGCCGGCGCGTCTACACGTTCGAGCTCACGCCCCACGCGCTCGCCGACTTCGCGCCGGGCTGCGCATTTCATCAGTCGCCGGCATCGCAGTTCGCGAAGGGCCGCGTCGTCTCGCGCCTCACACCCGAGGGCCGGATCACGCTGAATGAAGGCCGGCTGATCACGACCGACCTCGCGGGTGTGAAGACCGAGACGCCGATCAGCGACTGGTCGCAGCAGTTGGCCGAGCACTTCGGCATCGCGTAGCTTTCGCGGATGGCGAAGCTCGAGATCGTGCAGGTCGGTACGCCCGTGTTGCGCCAGCAGGCGCGTCCACTCGCACCGGACGAGATCGGATCACCGCGCATCCAGCAGTTGATCGAGGACATGCGCGAGACGATGCGCGCGGCGCCGGGCGTCGGGCTCGCGGCGCCGCAGATCGGCGAGCCCTTGCAGCTCGTGGTGATCGAGGACGCTCCGGCGTATGTCGCGAAGCTGACGCCCGAGGAGCGCGGCGCGCGCGAGCGCGAGGCCGTGCCCTTTCACGTGCTGATCAATCCGACGCTGACGGTGCGCAGTGACGAGATCGTCGCCGCGTTCGAGGGCTGCCTCAGCTTTGGCGGCTTCAACATGATCGTGCCCCGTGCACGCAAGGTCCGCGTCGAGGCTCTCGACGAGCACGGGCAGCGCTTCGTCAAGGTCGCGACCGGCTGGTACGCGCGGATCCTCCAGCACGAGGTCGATCACCTGCACGGCATCGTGTGCTGCGACCGCATGGAGTCGCGCACGCTGACCACACTGCCCAACTTCACGAAGCACTGGAGCGGGCACTCGATCGAAGAGGTGCGCGCGGCCGTTGCTCAAGCGAGCGAGCGCTCGTAGCGCTTGAGCAGCGGCGTCGCCGTGATGCCGTGGATCACGACGCTGAGCGCGATCACCGAGATCGTGAGGCCGACGAGCTCGGCACCGAGCTTGCCGTCGACGCCGTGCCGCATGGCGTAGCCCAGGTAGTAGAGGCTGCCGATCCCGCGGATCCCGAACCAGGCCATCAAGCGGCGCTGGTGCTTCGTCGTCGGCGTGAACACGAGCAGTGACGCCGCGAGTGGACGGATCACGAAGAACAGCGCGCCGGCGATCACGAGCGCGCGGCTATCCCAGTACGTCGAGAGCGTGACCCCGATCGCCACGATCATGCCGACCTCGACGAGGCGCTCGATCGTGTCACCGAACGACAGCGTCTCGTGGACCAGCACGCCCGCTGCGACCGCGGGTTCTTTGAGCTGCTCTGCTTCGACGCGTGCGGCGACGAGCTCCTCGGCCGGTGGATGCTCGCCCGGATCCGCCTCGGGATGCGGGGACTCCGCGACCACCGAGACCTCGGCGGCGCGCAGACCGAGGCCGGCCGCGAACACGCTCAGGAAACCCCACGCCCCGACCGCCTCGGCGGCGGCATACGAGACACCGATCAGCGCGAGCGCGAGCAGGTCGCTCGGCGCCGTGACATCGCGCTGGCGCGTGCGCAGCCGGATCGCGAGCTTGCCGATCACGCGGCCGAGCGCGAAGCCGAGCACGAGCGCCGCCGGAACCGCCCACAACAAGCGGTGCGTGGCCCACTCGACGAGCCAGCCGCCCGCGCCGTCGTGCTCGAGCCACGCGAGCGCGAGGACGACGAACGGGAACGCCGTGCCGTCGTTGAGACCGGCCTCACCGGAGAGGCCGATGCGCATGCGATCGTCATCCTTCGCATCGTTGACCGAGACCGCGGACGCGAGCACGGGATCCGTCGGCGCGAGGATGGCGCCGATGAGCAGGGCGGCAGCGAGCGGCAAGCCGAGCACGACGTGCGCGACGACACCAACGCCCGCGATGGTGAGCACCATCACCGGTCCTGCGAGCATGACGGCGGCGCGCCACGCCGGATCTGACCATTGCAGCCGTAGCTTGAGCCCGCCGACGAACAGCGCGATGACGACGGCGACCTCGGCAACGCGCTCGAGGATGTCCGCCGACTCGACGAGATCGATCGAGATGACGTCCGCACCGAGCGGGCCGATCAGCACACCGACCACGAGATAGAGCGCCGACGTCGTGATCGGCAGGTCGCGGACGTACGACGACGCGAGCGCCATCATGAGCAGCAGCGCACTGACGAGCGTCATCCAGGCGAGGAAGCTCAACGTCGGAAGAACTAGCACATCACGGGCCACGAGACTCGGGAAACTCCCGTGGCATGATCGGCCGATGGACGCGAAGCTCGAGAAGGCGCTCGTGATGACGCCGCAGCTGCAGATGGCGATCCGCATGCTCACGATGTCGCAAGCGGAGCTGTTCGCGATGGTCGCCGAGTGGCGCGAAACCCATCCGGGCGCGATCGCGGATCTCGAGCCCGGCGATCCGGAGCCTGTCAGCATCGAGGAGCAAGACGACTTCGACGAGCGCGGCATCCCGATCTGGACGTTCCTCGCCGAACCGCCACTGCCGACGCTCGCCGGATGCCCGGACGTCTGGGTGTTTGGCAATCCGCCGCAAGCGCGCGCGAATCCGTCGGCCACACCGCGGATCAAGGCGGTGTTCGACGATGCCGCGATGACGCGCAGCGCGGCCGACGTGCGCGAAGCATCGTGGCTCGCGCGATCGCTTCGCATGCGAGCGAAGACGATGGAGAAGGTGGTCGCAGCGCTGTTGACGCTGCGACCCCAGATGGCGATCTCGCTCGAGCCCGAGACGCTAGCGCCGGTCGGTCACCGCGAAGTCGCGGAAGCCGTCGGCATGCACGAGTCGACGATCAAGCGGGTCGCGACGGCGCTCCGCTATCAAACGATCCACGGCGTCGTGCGGCTCGCCGAGTCGAAGGGCAAGATCACCCACGTCCGCGACGACCAATACCTCCCTTGACGAAGTGGAAGATCATCGCGATCACGGCAGCGACGAGCAGGACGTGCACGCCGACCGAAGCGATGTTCCACACGAACTTGGTGAGCAACCAAATAACGAGAAGAAGGATGCCTAGTCCGATCAACATGCATCGGGGTACTGCAACGCGCGTTCCGTCGGAAAATCTCAGAGACGGAACGTGAAGACAACGCCCGCGGCGGTCGCGGCCCCAATCGTGTTGGCCGCTTGATCGCCCCACGAGTACGTCTCGTCGTGAATCAGCTCTTTACCCGTGCCGAGAACGAGCGCTGTTGCCGCACCCAGGAGCACGGACTGCCATCGCTTCATTTCGTAGCGCCGGGCGACGACGGCGATCGTCAACGTGATCCCGTAGCTCACGGACATATGCGCGATCTTGTCGTAGTCGCGCGGGTCGAAGTCATCCGCGCGTGCAGGCTGCACGAGCGCGGCTACGATCAGGAGCGAGACGAGGCGCACCTCGACATTATCAACGCGGCGGCGTCGAGTAGCCACGCGCCGGGAACGGATCTGCGGTGTCGCGGCGCTGCAGCTCGGCGGGCGACCACACGGCGCCGCGCTCCGAGAAGATCGCGATGCCGATGACACCGACGTTGCGATCGCCCGAGGTCTGCGCGGCGTATGAATCGGCGACCTTCCCGAACCGGAACGCGGCGACGCCGCTGTCCGAGGTGCGGAAGCCGTCGATCACGAGCTCGCCGTGCGGGTCGACGATGTAGCCGCGGCGATTCGGATCCGCCGGCTTGCCGTCGATGACGTCGAGGCCGTCGACCGAGGTCACGACCTCGAAGCGCGCGGTCGTGCCGTTGCGAACGACGATGCGGTAGCGCGCGCCGTCTTCACCGACGATCAGCGCGCGGCCGCTCGCATGGAAGCCGGGCAGGAGGCGGCCGTAGTCGTCGACGAGTGAGACCGACAGCGAACCATCACCGGCCCTCACCTCCATCGGCGATGGGCGGGCTCCGACGTACGACGCGTGTGCGCCCACGCCTTGCGCGTCGTTGTAGTGCAGGCCAACCGTTGCCCACGGCGAGGAGCTCGAGCGCACGAACGGCGCGAACGAGATCGGCGCATCGACGTGCTCGCCCCACGACGTTCCCAGACCCGGCCGGTCAGGCGCTGGCTGCTGGTACGGCGTGACCGCGCCGTGCGAAGGCTCGACCGCGGTCGGTTGCCCGCCGCTATAGCCGCCGCCGCGGTAGCCGCTGTTCTCGTACGCGACGGGCGACGTTGACTTCCTCGCGCCCATGCCGCCACACGCGGCTGCGAGCAGACAGAGGACAGACCCGATCCGTGGGGCAGTCGCCCCATGCAATGACATCGTCATGATGAATCCTTTCTGTTAGCGGCCCCAGTGGAGGCCCATCTCGAAGAACATGCTGAGGTCCATGCGCGAAGGCTTCGTCGCCTCCGTGCACGGGCCACCACACACCGCGGGCCCATCCATCTCCGGACCGCGCGCGATCAGCGTGCGGAACGCCATGAAGTAGCCGAGGTGACGGCGGCGATTGCCGGCCTTTTGCTTGCCGTAGACATCGAGGTCGAAGCCGACGGCGATCTCACCGCTCGGGCGATCCATCACGCCGCCTTGGCGCCACGTGATGTGCTCGAGGCCCATGCCGGCTTCGCCCCAGAAATCCAGGCCGAGGCCGCCGCTCGTCTTCTCGTGATCGGGATTGCTGTTCGCGAACGAGTAGCGAACGGCGCCACCGATACGCGAGCCACGACCGCGGCGAATGTTTGTCTCGGTCTCGCTATCGCCGACGCGATAGTGATCGAACAGCGCGCGCACCGTCGCATCACCGAGGCGATAGCCGATCGATGCAGACACGCCGACCGAGAAGCCATCGGCATCGCCGACGTCCGCGCCGCCGATCAACATGCCAAGCCGGCCTTCGAGCCGCTTCGACATCGGCGTCTCGGGCTCGGACTGCGCGACCGTCACGCTCGCCATCGGCATCGGCTGCGCGACCGACACGCTCGCGACCGGCGTGTTCGCGACATGTACGACGGGGGCTGGTGTCGGCGGGGTGCCCGCGCCGTCGGTGGCAACCGTGTTCGCGGAAGCCGTGGCAGTCAGTCCGAGCAAGGCGAGGGAGGCAAAGCGCGTCGTCGTCATGTGCCCGATAAACGACCTCGCCGGGCCTCGCTTACAGCCCAATTACCAAGGCCACAGACTCCAAGTGAAATACCCGCCGGCCAGCAGCACCGCGGTGATCGCCCACGCACCGAAAAGACGGAGGACGAGATCCGACCACGGTCGAGGGAAGATCTTCGACAGCACCGCGCCGACGAGCGCGCCACACACGAGCCCGCCCAGGCCCCACAGCACGATGCCCATGTAGACCATGGAGATCGCCGGCGAGCGCTCGAACGTGAGCTCACCTCTGAGCGGCAGATAGGAGAGACGCGGCCACTGTCCCCACTCGCACGCGGCGTACGCGAACGCGCCGCCGATGATCGCGCACATCGCGATCACGTACGCACGCTGCTGGCGCGGCATCATCGATGACACCGTTTGCACGTGGTGCCGGTGAGCTTGAATGCCGCGGCGCCGTCGTGGCATGGCGCGCACGTCGACTTCGGCGGCGTCGCGATCGAGAGCAGATCGTTGCCGCTCATGTCGACGTGACACGTGGTGCACGCGAGGTCTTTGCCGTCGAGCCCGCGAGCGTGCTTCGCGTGCACGAAGTTCCGGCGCGCCGACCACTTCGCGGTCATGCGATCGGCGACGCGGCGCTCGGCGATCCCGAGATCGTGGCAGCCCGCGCAATGCGTGAACGACGGCGCGGGGCCGCCCGCGTTCGCGTGGCAGCTCTTGCCGGTGCACGCCGCGTGGCCGCGTGGTGGCCGGAGCTGCACGTCGGGCGTGGTCAGCGTGTGGCAGCTCGCGCAGGTCGCGGGATGCTTCGCGTGATCGAGTGACGCGCCGAAGTCGGTCCTCGATCGCGATGGGCGATCGGGGATCAGCTTGCGCCACGGCTCGGTCGCGTCGTGACAGGCGCCGCACGTCTGCGGATCGCGGCTGCCGAAGTCTTCGTCGTGGCAGCTCGCGCACTGCGCGTGATGCGCGAGCCCGACCTCGCCCGACTTCTCGAGCGGGTGGCACGTGCTGCACGCGACGAATGCGACGATCGGCAAGTGCCGCGTGTGATCGAACGGCTTGTCGGGGCGCGGCACGATGAACTTGATCGCCGGGACGTCTTGATGACACCGCGTACAGGCTTCGGTCGTCGGGAACGCGACCTTCGCGTCGTGACAGCCCGCGATCGAGCACATCTGCTTGGTCGCGTGCGGCAGGTCGCGCGCGTCGCTATCGACGATGTGGCAGGTCGCGCACTTCGCGCCAACCGGGCCGCGTGTGGCGTGTTTGGGGTGCGAAAACGCGGAGCGCACCGAGACGCGCGGATCGGGTGCGAGTTGCGTCGGGTCCGCGGGCAGGTGGCAGCCCGTGCACAGCGACATCGGTGGGCCCTTGCCGGCGGAACCGACATGACAGCTCGCGCAGCGCACGTGCGGCGCGGCGGGCTTCACCGGATGGCACTGCGCGCACGCGACCGCCGCGTGGCGCTTGTGACCGATCGCGAGTTGAAACTCCGGCGTCGCCGACGGGCGGTGCATGAACGCTTGCTTCACCACGCCGGCGAGCGCCGCCTCGGTGTGGCACGAGAGGCAGACGCCCTTGCGTTGCCCGATCGCCGGTTGCTTCAGCGTCGGCGGCGGGCCGTGACACTTGCCGAAGCACGCGCTGTGGCCGGGCTTCGCGAGCGAGGTCTTCGCCGCCGCGTGGCAGTCCTGGCAGACGAGCACGCTGTTCGCGGCGCTGTCGTGCTTCAGGTGATCGAAGCCGGTCGCGAGCAGCAGCAAACAACTCGCCAGCACGATGACGCGCATCAGTACACCCCCGTGAGGGTCAGCCGCAGGCTCTTGTAGCCCGTGATGTCGGGCGTGCTCGTGAGTGCGCTCGACACGTCGTACGACGCGAACAACCGGATGCGCCGGCCGACCCACGCGTCGATCGAGAACCGCCCGCCGCCGCGCGTGTCGAACTGCTCTTGGGGCAGCAGCGGATCCTCGTACGCCTGCGCGAACCGCGTGCGGCGGCCGTAGATCTCGAGCAGCGACGAGAACCGCCGTGCACCGAGCGACATGCGGAGCGTGCCGCCGATCTCGACGAAGCGGTCCTCGCCCATCGCGCTGCTCTCGGGGAGCGGCTGGATCGTGTTGCGCTCGTCGACGATCGGCGCCATCACGATGCGCTCCGTCGTGCGCGTGAGCACGCTCGCGCCGATCGCCACGGTGCGACGCAGTCGGATCTCGGCGGCGCCCGCGAGCTCGAGATACGACGCCGTGTACGCCTGCGGCGGTGTGCCCTCGTCGGATCGATCGTTCGATGCGGCGACGCGCGCGAACAAGTCGATGTTCTCGGCGATCAGCGTACCGGCGCGCACCGAGAATAGCGTCTGCGGCCGCGGCGGGCCGAGATCGAGATAGCGCCGCGCCTCGGTGTAGTCGGTCTCGCGGTTGTCGCGGCGTACGAGTGTCGGGTCCCATCGCCAGTCCGAGTCGAACCGGCGCGCGATCTCGACGACGATGTTCGTGACCTGGCGAAACCGCGTGCGCAGCTCGAGGCGCTGATTCGCGGGCTCGCCGTCGAGCCAGCGCTGCGCGCCGATCACGACGGTGTCCTTCACCGGCCGCCAGTCGACTTGCAGCTGCGAGCTCGACGTCGCGGGCTGACCCGTCGCGGTCGAATCGCTGAGCGAGAGGAACTCGCCGTCGACGGCGATCGGCACCTTCCTCGTGAGGCCGCGCAGATCGAAGCGGAACGTGCCACCGTTGACGAGCGGCTGGTTGTCCTCTTGCTCGCGCGTGTAGTCGGAGCGCCGGAAGCCGCTGAACAGCGAGAGCGTGACGGTGTCGCCCTCGTAGGCGACGTTCGTGCCGAACATGTGCACGATCCACGGACCGTAGATGTGCTGATCGCCGGCGCGGATGCGCATGCGCTGCAGACCCCAGCGCTTCGGCAGGAAGTCTTTGACCTCGGCCCAACCGGTGCGGAGCTCGGCACCGCTGCGCTCGAACCACGTCGCGATCGGAGACGCGAGCGGAATGCGGCCGTCTTCTTGCGGCGGATCGTTCGGATCGAGACGCTGGCGATCGACGCTGAGACGGCGCGCCGCTTGGAACCGCACCGAGAAGTATGACGACAGGCTCTGGAGCCCGATGCCGCGCGTGCTGAGAAAGCCCTCGGCGAAGCCGTACGAGCGAAGCGTCTGGAAGTCGACACCTGTCGCGGGCGCGGGGCCACCGAGCGTCGCGCGGCCGGTCGGGCGCGCACCGTCGATCTGATAGCCGACCGAGAGGCTGAACGAGACGGGCTGCTTGACGTCGCGCACGCCGTCGATGCCTACGATCGGCGAGGGATCGAGCGCGTTCACCATCGGCGCGGACGGCATCGGGGTCTTCGCGCGCACGGGCGCCGCCGGCGCTTGAACCTGCGCGGCGCGCCGCATCTTCAGATTGCGCGGCGGTGGCTCGCGCTCGAGCCTCAGCCGCGGCGTCTCGGCCGACGCGGTCGCCGCGAGCGCGCAGATGATCAGCATCAAACGCGTCACGGCGCGTCGGGTTCCAGTGACCCGGGAATCTCGTGGCAGTCGGCGCACGACACGATCGGCACCATGCCGACCTGATTCGTGAACCGCGAGACGTGACACGTCATGCACGAGCGCACGTTCGCGCGTGCGAGGCGGCCGTGCTCCTTCGCGAACGTGTGGCGAAGCCCGTGCGAGCGCGGCCGTTGTGAGTGACACGCCGTGCAGAACTCGACGACGTGACACGTCGCGCAGCGGTTGCGCGCGGCCGCCGCCTCGGGGCCGTGATCGAGCTCGCGCCACGTGATGCGGTGGTCCTGCGGCAGCATCGTCTGGTGGCACTCGTCGCACGCTTGCATCGCGTTGCCCGACATCTGCGTGTGGCACGTCGAGCAGCGCTGCGCCTCGCGCGCCGCGATCTCGGCGTGGTCGCGACGGAACGCGAGGGTGTGATCGATGGGTCGTTCGCTCGCCGGCAGGTGATTGCGCGGCGCGAGCGTCGCGACACCCGCAACGCGCGCCCGGTGGCAGGTCTCGCAGGCCCGCATACGGTTCGCGACCGGCGTCCGGTCACTGTCATCGTGACAACCGACGCAGCTCTCGACGCGCGGCGCGCCGTGATCGTCGTACTTCGTCGACTGCGCGGACACCGTGTGGCACGTCTCGCAGCGGATCGCCTGGTTCTTGCGGTCCGCCATGTGGCGCTCGTGCGAGAACTTGAGCTCGCTCGTGATCAGGCGAACGCGCTTGCGCGGCCGCGCCCCGACCGTGTGACAGCCGGCGCAGTCCTCCATCACGGGTGCCTTCGTCAGCCCGACCTCGGCGGCGTGGCAGCGCGCGCACGCGGCGTGGTTCGGCGTCACGCGCTTGCCATCGCGCACGTGGCAGTCCGTGCAGGCGACGTGAAACCCGACCTGGCGTTCCATCTTGCCGGCGTCCATGTGGTTGCGGTGCGAGAACACCGGGGGCAGTGACTGCCAGAGGTCCTGGCTCGGATACTTGCGGAGCTTGTGGGCGAGCGGCGGCGACGTGATCGATTCGTGGCAGACCTTGCAGAAGTCACCCGGCGGCGCGAGGAACTCCTTGCGGTGGCACGCGCCGTCGTCGCACGGCTTGTGCTGGTCCGCCCCGGGCCGCTGCTCGCTCGAGCGATGGCAGCCGTCGCACGGAATCTGCGCGTGCCGGGCGTGCGACAGGCGCGTCGGATCGATCGGCGGCAACGGCGCGTCGGTGCGGCGCGATCCGTTACATGCGAAGGCGACGAAGATCGCCGCGATGATCAAGAGCTGCGCGCGCATTGCCCCCGCGCGCCGACGCTATCACGGCTCGCGATCCCCGTCGTCGACGTGGGGCCGTTCCGCGGTCAGCGGGCGGTGCGAGATCGCGAGCCGCTCGGGTGCGTCGGGGCGCCACCACAAGACGGCAAACGCGTGCGCGACGTCTGGGGGCGTGTAGACCACGATCCGCCGGTCGCCTTCGAGCCGCTCGTGGGGAATGGCCGAGAGCGCGGCGTGCACGATCGCGAGCCCGCCAGAGACAACGCGTTCGGGCAGGACGCGCCACAGCCGCTGGAAAAAGTCATCGTCGGTGTGCCGCCAGATCTCGATGCCAAAGCTCGGCATCGGCGCGTTGCACGTGACGAGCTGCGCCGGGGGCTGCTGGGTCGCCAGGTCGCCGACCTCGACCCCGACGTGCTGCACGCCCGACAGCTCGGCGCCGAGCGCCGCCATGCGCGCGGCCTCGGCATTGAGCTCGATACCCGTGATCGCGGCCGCCGCGTCGGGCCGGACGAGCGGGGCGAACGCGGAGCCGCAGCCGAGGTCGAGCCAGTGGTCGACGCGACCCCGCGGAATCGCGCCCGCGAGGTGATAGCTCGAGTCGTCGGGCCAGCACACGCGGTCGCTCGTCGGGGGCGCGCCTGCGCGATCGCAGACGATCAGCGACGCGCCGGCGGGCAGGATCGCGACCTCCGCGTGGACCGTGCTGCCCGTGACCTCGACGAGCCCGCGCGCGACGAGCTCGTCGATCGGCAGGTGCAGGCGATCGATCTCGACATCGCGGCCGGCGACGAACAGCGCGAGCGCGATGGCCGCGGGCGTCGGGTCGCGCTCGACGAGCGCCTCGATCGGCAGCGCCGAGATGCGATCGGTCCCGGCCCACGCCGCGAGCGCACGCGGCGTCAGGCCCTGTGTCCGCAGCAGCTTGCCGAGCTCGGACATGCGCTCAGGGTGCGACGAGGTAACGTCGCGCGAGGTCGTATTCGGCGTCGAAGATGACCTTCGCGTCGATCGCTTGCTGGAGCAGCTTCTTGCGGCCGGCGGGCGTCACCGCTTCGGGATCGAGTCCGAGCACCGCGCCGTAGAACGCGAGCTCGCCCTTGCGCGGTCCCGTCGTCGCGGCGGCGCGCAGCTCCTCGAAGGACAACCGATTCGTCGCGGCCTTCGCGAGCTGCTCGTACCAAAGGTCGCCACGTCGGCTCGTCAGATAATCGACCGCGATCTGATCGCGCGGCTCGCCGAGACGGCGGCCTTCCGCGATCACCCACAGGGACATGTAGACCTTGTAGAGCTCGCCGACGTTCTGCTCGCCGACGCCGCGATGAAACGCGTCGAGCGCGTCGCGGTAACGGCCCGCCTCGATCAAGAACGCGACGGCACCGGCGACAGTCGCCGGCGACTCGGCATTGACCTCGATCGCGCCCATCGCGAACTCGACGGCGCGGCCCGAGTCACCGAGCCACCACATCGCGCGGGCGAACTCGAGCCGCCGTTCGGCAACGATCGCGCTCGGCAGATCCTTGTCCTCTCCGAGCGACGCCCACGTGCGGAGTGCGTCGAGGTAGCGTGTCGCGGCTTCGCGAGGCTTGCCCGCGCGGCGCAGCGCATCGGCGGACAGCCGCTCGAGCTTGGCGCGGCGATAGCGATCGCCGATTGTCGCGTCGCTGAGCAGCGAGATGCCAGACGCGACCCACTTGTTCGCCTCGCGATAGCGATTGGTCTGGATGTCGAGCGTCGCGAGCGTCTCGTAGGCGTCGATCGACGGCGCGCGCTCGAGCGATTGCTCGAGCGCGCCGCGCCCGTCACGCACGAAGCCCTGCGATGCGAGCCCCTTGCCGAGCGCGGTCTCCGCGATCGCCGCGGTCTGCTGCCACACCATGTGCGGTCGCTTCTTCGCGGCGGTGCCGGTGAAGTCGAGCACCGCTTCCCATGCGCGCGTCGCCGCGTTCGGCCGGCCGTTGGTCGCGAGCCGCGCGATGCGCTCGCCGTAGAGCTTGCCGAGGCGCAGCGCGACCGCCGTGTCGACCACAGCGCCCGCGCGCAGCGACAGCTCGTAGAATGCGATCGCTTGATCCACGCGACCGAGCGTCTTCGCATCCGCACCCGCCGAGGCGAGCAGCGCCGGATCCTTGGGATACTTCGCGAGTCCGGTGACGGCGACGCCGAGTGCGGCGGCAGCGTCGGGAAGGTGCTCGTGCGTGCGCAGCGTGAGCGCGAGATCCAGGTACGCGTCCGCCGACGGCGCGTCGGCAACCATCTCCGAGTGAATCGTCAGCTCGCGATCGGAGCCGATGCCTTTGACGTTCTCGATGTGCCGGTGGATCTCGGATGCGCGACCCGCACGCGCGAGCACGACCGCGACCCGGCGCGCCGTCGTCAGGATGTCCTGGTGCGCGCGCACGAGCTGCATCGAGGCGCCTTCCTTGTCGATCAGCGCGGAAATCACGGCCTGTCGCTCGACGAGAAGCTTCACGTAGCGGTCGACGAGCCAGGGCAGGGGCAGCGCGGTCGCCGCCGGCGCGAGCAAGCCGATCGGCTGCGCGCGCGCTGCGTTGGCGCCGTTCTCCGCGAGCGCGAGGTCGTCCGAGAACGCGAGGATCTCGTCGAGCTCGGCGATGTGTGCCGCACGATGCTCCGGCTCGACCTCTGCGAGCACGACGAGCGTCTGCACCGCGGGCTCGAGCGCGCCCGTCCTGGCGAACAAGCCGCGCAGCTCTCCGAGCAAGTCCTTGTGCGCGGCGAGCCCGCGGCCGATCGCCTGCGGATCGGCGTGCCACAACCATGTCAGCTGATCGAAGAGGCGCGCCGCTGCGAACGACCGATCCTCTTCGACCGCGTCACTGATCCGGCTCGCGAGCGCCGCGGCGATCTGGGTGCGCGCGCGATCGCGCTCCGCGCCCATCGGTAACACCCAGAGCTGATCTATAGCGGCGTCGCGATCCGAGTCGTCGCGCAGCTGCAGCGGCGCGTCGGGCCACTTCGGCGTCGGCTTATTCCCCGCGCCGCAACCGACGACCAGCGCAGTGATGACGACGACACGAATCATCGAAACAAGCTTACCTCGCTCGCGCGTTCTGATCGTGTATGGTGACCGACGTGACGCCGACCGGAATTGTGGTCCAAAAGTATGGCGGGTCTTCTGTCGCAGATGCCGAGAAGATCAAGCTGGTTGCGAAGCGCATCGCACGTACGAAAGCCGCCGGTAAGAAGGTGGTCGTCGTGGTCTCCGCCATGGGCAAGACCACGAACTCTCTGATCGAGAAGGCAAAGTCCGTCTCGGCCTCGCCGTCGCGCCGCGAGCTCGACATGCTGCTCACGTGTGGCGAGCGCGAGTCGATGGCGCTCCTCTCGATGGCGTGCACCGAGGAAGGCCTCGAGGCCATCTCGTTCACCGGCTCGCAAGCCGGCATCCTCACGAACGATCGCCACTCCGGCGCGCGCATCGTCGAGGTGCGGCCGTTCCGCGTGGAGGACGAGCTCGACAAGGGCAAGGTCGTCATCGTCGCCGGCTTTCAGGGCGTCTCGTACAAGCGCGAGATCACCACGCTCGGGCGCGGCGGCTCCGACACCACGGCCGTCGCGCTCGCCGGCGCACTGCGCGCCGACTACTGCGAGATTTGCTCGGACGTCGACGGTGTCTACACCGCGGACCCGCGCATCGTCGATACCGCGCAGCTCCTCCACTCGATCAGCCACGACGAGATGCTCGAGCTCGCGGCACAAGGCGCGAAGGTCCTGCACGACGCGAGCGTCGAGTTCGCGCGCAAGAGCGGCATCGCCCTCTACGCACGCGCCACCAACAAGGATGGCGGCGGCACGCGAATCGACTTCCAGCCGGATCGCGAGCGCCAGGTCGCCGCGGTCACCGGCCAGAACTCGCTGATCCGCATCCGCGTCTCGGGTGGCGCCGCCGTCGAGCACTGCTTGCAGATTCTCGAGGCGGCATCGATCCCGCTCACGCACCTCGACCTCGAGGGCAAGGAGCTGCGCGCGTGGTTCACGATCGCGGACGTCCCCGACTGGGCCGACGTGCGCAAGCGCCTCGATAACGTGCTCTCGGGTCAGGCCGAGTTCGGCGAAGAAGGCGCGGTCACGCTCGTCGGTCACGGTATCGGCAGCAACCCGAGCGTCATCAACAAGGCGCGCGCGAGTGCGGTCGGTGCGGGCGTGCCGCTCAATGCCGTCAGCGTCTCGCCGCTGCGCGTGACGCTCTGGTGCGATCGCCCGCACGTGGACAACCTCACGCGCGCGATCCACAAGACCTTCATCGACTAACGGCAATCATCAAGCGCTGCCTCGCCAGGTTGCGATGAACGCGTCGTTCATCATCTCGCCGTTCGGCTTGTAGACGACGATGGACTGACCCTCGGCTGCTCGAGAGACCCAGCCAAATGATGCAGATGATGTCGTGACCTGCTGGTCATACGGGATGCGCTCGATGGCGGATGCGCCGGCGAGCATCGCGCCGGGCGCGCCGCAGGCTTGCTCGAGCGGAGCGAGCGGCGAGCTGCGCTCCGCGGGGTGGGACGTGTCGCCGAGCTTCGTTGCGCCGGTGTTCCCCGACTGGTTTTGATCACATGCGCCCGTGAATGCGAGCGTGAGCGCAACGACAGCGAACGACAGCGAATGCATCAGCGAGCGTTCCGGCCGGTGAAGTGACAGGGTAGAGACTCGGGTAACAAGCGGCACGTTGCATCTTCATTTGATCCCGGCGAGAAACTCGGGTCGCGGACCGGTCCGAGAGCGCGCGATGCAAGGTGTTCTTCGACGGAGATAGTCCGTCTAACGAGCCTAGAACTGCCGGAGGTTACCTACCCACAAACGGCTTGCCACGAGCGTGCGCAGACACCACGGTGTGTCTTCGGGCGTGCGCAAACACACGGGAGAAACACCGAGATGACCACAAGCTTCAAACTTGCTGCCTTGATGTTGTCGGTCGCGGCATGCAACGGAGGCATGGCGGACAGTGGTGGGAACCTCGCGGCGCCGCCGGGCGACACGTCTCACCAGGCGCAGCGTGGCTCTCCCACCGAGGACCTCGAGGCGGCCTGTGGCGGCGGCGATGTGCTGACCGCCGGGCTGGCCATCAAGCGTCGGCCCTACGTGCAGAAAGTTAGTGATTCCTCCGCGCAGGTCGGTTGGGTCACGAGCTCCGGAACGCTCGAGCACGTCAAGTTCTCGCTGCCCGACGGCACGGAAGTGATGGACGCCGGCGGTGTCGTCGACGTAGCCGCCGAGCACGTCGGCGATCAGCGGCAGATGTGGGCGACGGTCACGGGACTCCAGCCCGACACGATCTACTGCTACGGCATCGATGGCGGGATGCAGATGACCGCGCGTGCTGGATTTCGCACCGCGCCCTCGCGCGATAGCACGGCGCCGGTTCGCTTCCTCGCGTTCGGCGACTCCGGTGGTGGTGGCGAGGCGCAGCACGCGCTCCTCGATCAGATGACCGACTTCCCGTTCGATCTGATGGTGCACACCGGCGACATCGCCTACGACAACGGCACGCTCCGCGAGTTCGAAGCAAATGTGTTCGGCGTGTATGCCGGGCTGTTTCGCAGCATCCCGTTCTTTCCTGCGGCGGGAAATCACGAGTACGGCAACTCTCCGAACGCCGCGCCGTTCCGCTCGGTGTTCAGGCTGCCCGGCGTCACCGGCGAGAGCTGGTACTCGTTCGACTGGGGCCCGGTCCACTTCGCGGCGCTCGATACGGAAGCCGACTACGATACGCAGATGGCGTGGCTCGACGACGATCTTGCGAGCTCGGACCGACCGTGGAAGATCGTGTACCTCCACCGTCCGCCGTTCTCCTCGGGCGCGCACGGCTCGGATACCGGGCTGCGCGCGAAGCTCGCGCCGATCGTCCAGAACCGTGGCGTGCAACTGGTGTTGGCAGGGCACGATCACAACTACGAGCGCACGACCCCGCAGAACGGTGTCACGTACGTCGTCACCGGCGGTGGTGGTAAAGGCACGCGCCCCGTCGGCAAGTCATCATTCACCGGGTACTCCGCCGACGTCATCCACTTCGTCTATGGCGAGATCGAGGGCGCTCAGCTGACGCTACATGCTGTCGATGCGACCGGGGTGGAGTTCGACTCGCTGGTGATCCAGCAATGAACATCCTGCTCGCGATTGGCGCGTTTGCGCTGGTCGCGTGCGGGTCGTCCAAGTCCCGCACGCCCAGCGAGCCGATCGAGATGCAGCTCGCGCGCAAGGTCAAGTTCGACATCACCGCCACCGCCCCCTCTTCCGACTACCAGCCACTCGCCGTCGCGCAGGCGACCGTCGGCAAGCCGATGTGGAACGAAGAGCCCGGCACGCCGCCGCAGTGCTACGCGAAGACCGAGGGCAAGTCGAACCCCTGCGCGTCGTGTCACACGCACTCGACGCCTCCGAACTTCGCCGACGACTGGGAGCTCCAGCAGAACTACTCGTTCACCGATTACGCGCGGGTGAACCACTGGAAGAACCAGTTTCGCGAGCGAAGCGAGGTCGTCGCGAAGCTGTCCGATAGCGACGTGCTCGCCTACGTGCGTCGCGATAACTACAAGCCGTTGCAGGCCTGGTTCGCAGCCAATGCGAAGGCGCCGGGCTGGCATCCCGATCTCGACTTCGCGCGTGGCTTCGACGCCGAAGGCTTCGCGAGCGACAACTCGGGTTGGCGCGCGCTGCGCTACAAGCCATTCGTCGGCGCGTTCTGGGCCACCAACGGAAGCACCGACGACGTGTTCGTGCGCCTGCCGACCGCGTTCCAGCAGACGTCGACCGGCGAGTCGTCGAGAGCGATCTACCGCACGAACCTCGCCATCCTCGAGGCCGCGATCACGGCGAACCCCGACGTGCCGATCGCGTCCCTCGCGCGCGAGATAGAGTCGATCGACGAGACCGCCGGTGGGATCGATCTCGACGGCGATGGCAAGCTCGCGATCGCGACGACCATCGTGGGGCTCCCGGCGCACTACGCCGGTGGTGCCGTCGCCGTCGCCGTCACGCGCTCGCTCTATCCTCGCGGCGTCGAGTTCCTGCACACGGTCCGCTATCTCGATCCCGAGGGCCCGGGCTTCCGCGCGCTACGCATGAAGGAAGTCCGCTACTCGACGAAGACCGGCTTCCTCGCCGACCGCGACATCGCAAAGGCCTACGCCGACCTCGAGCTCGCCGAGCCGCCAGCGATGACCGGCAACGCGCTCGTCGGGATGATGAACGCGCAGACCTGGCAGCTCCAAGCTTATATCGAGGACGGGAACGGTTGGCTCCGCAAGCAGAGCGAGGAAGAGACGCAGTTCTGTATGGGCTGCCACTCGAACGTTGGCATCAACGTCGATCAAACGTTCGCGCTCGCGCGCAAGGTGCCCGGGCTCCCGGGCTGGCGCCCGCAGGATCCGACAGGCATTCCCGACGTCCCGCAGGTCGGTCACACCGTCGGTGAATACGCCGAGTACCTGCGCCGCACCGGCCACGGCGACGCATTCGGTGTGAACAGCGAGCTCGCGGCGCGCTACCTCCACGACGGCGCCGTCGATCCGGCGAAGCCGACCGAGGTCGCCGACCTCGCACACTTCGTGCTGCCGTCGCGCGATCGCGCGGCCGCGCTCGACCGCGCGTACCTCGCAAACGTGATCGAGCAGAGCTACGTGTGGGGACGCGAGGCGATCACGTCCCCGGTCAAGGCAGTCCACGACGAGATCCGCGAGCGCTCGACCGGCATCGGCGAGAGCGACCGTCTCGCTCGAGAGACGCGGATGCAGCTCGCCTGGCCGCGCTGAAGCGCGCCGCAAGCTCGTCGCGGAGCTGGGCAGTTCTCGATCCGACAGGAAGCGGTAATCGACATTCCGTTCTAAGCTGTCGCCGCATGCCGAAGTCCCCGTTCGCGAACCTCGTGCCCCACATCGGTCGGCTGGGGCGCGCAACCCGCTGGCGCCGCTCGCGCGCCGGCCGGCCGCGCGTCTGGGCGCATCGCGGTGACTCGGCACACGCGCCCGAGAACACGCTGCGCGCATTCGACCAGGCACGGGCGAAAGGCGCCGACGGCATCGAGCTCGACGTCTGCTTCGACGGCGACAAGAACGTGGTCGTGTTTCACGACGATGCGCTCGAGCGGCTGACGGGGCGGCCCGGTCGTATGGAAGAGACGTCGAGCGTCGACCGCGCCGCGCTACGCGTCGGCGGCGAGCCCGTGCCGCTGCTCGCCGAGGTGCTGCACGCGATCGATCTCGAGATCAACGTCGAGATCAAATCGAACAAGACGGCGCGCATGGGCGAGCTGGTCGCTGCGACCGCGAAGGTGATCCGCGATTCGAGCCGCGCGGATCACATCCTGATCTCGTCGTTCGACCCGTTCGCGCTCGTGCAGTTTCACCGGCACTTGCCCGACATCGCGCTCGCGTACTTGTTCCACGAGGATCAGCCGCTGCCGCTGCGCCGCGGCTGGGTCGGGCGCTGGTCGGGTGCGAGCCTGCTCCATCCGCAGCACTCGTTGTGCACCGCGGCGACCATCAAGTCCTGGCACACCGCCGGACACCCGGTAAACGCGTGGACCGTCGACGACGAGGCCGAGCTGATCCGACTCGCGAACCTCGGCGTCGATGGCGTGTTCTCGAACGACGTCGCGCACGCCGTCTCCGTCCTCGCCAAGCTCTGAGTTAGGATGTGGGGATGCGCCGACTGGCGACCCTGTTCATAGCCCTCGCGACCGCGTGTGGCGGAAGCGACAAGGAATGCGATGGCGAGGTCGGCCACGACGAGGACGGCGACGGTCGCGACGACGGCTGCGATCCATGCCCGTTCGCCGACGACAACGAGCTCGACGCCGATGGCGATGGCATCGCCGGCGTCTGCGATCCGGATCCTCTCGCGCCGAACACCGTGCTGAAGTTCGCCGGCTTCGGCGGCGAAGACAGCGACCTGACGATCACCGGCGGCACCGTCGAGAACGACACGTTTCACGTCAAGGGCGGCTCGATGTCAGGCGCCGCGCTCTGGGGCAGTAATGTCGATCGCGTGTGGGTCGTCGCCGGCGTCACGGTCGACGCGATCGACCCGACGGGCTTTCGCGAGATCGGCATCGTCGTCGACGCGACGCCCGTCCCGCAGCTGCTACCGAACGGCACGTACTGCGCGGTCGGCGAGGCCGACGTGCCGAACCCCGGCACCGACTACATCGAGGTCTTCACGCGCCAGCAGCCGGCCGCCGACGAGACGCTCGCGACCGATCAGGCCGTTCTCTACCTGAGCGGCCTCAAGCAGGCGGTGATCCAGGCATCGCACGCACGCGGCCAGACGCCGTCGCTGTCGTGCGCGTTCGGCGTTCCCGGCAACCGCGCGATCATTGCGGGTACGCCGATGCCCGCGCCGGCCGCCGGCAAGGTCGGCGTGTTCGGCTTTGCAGTCGACGCGAAGTTCTCGTTCCTCTACATCCTCGGCGCGCAGTGACGCGACCGTTACTGCGGTCGCGCAGCTAGTTTCGGCTCGACCGAAAACTCGAGGGTCAGCTTGGTCTGGCCGCGCCAGAGCTGCGCCGTCACCGTGTCGGCGACGCGCAGGCTGTCCCAGACCGTCTGCAGTTGATCGGGCCGCGCGATCATCTTGCCGTTGATCGAGAGCAGCACGTCACCCGGCACGAGATCGACGTCGTAGAGCGGGTTCTGCCGCGTGCCGATGAGCTGCACCAGCTCCCAGCCGATGAACCGATTGCCGGTCATCCGCGCCGTCACTTCGAACTGGCGGAGGAACGTGCCCGGGCCGGCATCGAGCACGGCGAGCAAGCGGTCGCGCGGGATCGTGCCGGCGCGCAGGCCCTTGCCGGGTGGTGCGACGGCGCGCTCCATCGTCACCTCGTCGGCGACGGGCGGAGCGGTTTTCTGCTTCGTGGCGAGCTCCTCGTCGAACGTCGTCGGTGTCGTCGAGACTTTCGGACCGCAAGCGGCGAGGAGGACGGCGAGCAGGGCGGCGCGCATGCCTCGAAGTTGGCGGGAATGCCGCCCGAACGCAACTAAACGCCGGCGAGCGCGACGATCGCGGCGAACACGTGGTCGGGCGATGCCTCGCCGTCGATCACCTCGATGCGCTCACCTTGTGCGGTCAGCTCCGCGATCGTCGCCTTGTAGCCGGCTGCGACCTCTTCCTGCATCCGCATGTCCTCGAACAGCTCCTGCACGCGGCCGGCGGCGGCGCGCCGATGCGCGGCGACCTCGGGCCGAACCTCGAGGAAGATCGTGAGGTCAGGCCGGCGCGCGCGCGCGTTGAGCATCGCGATCCAGTCGCGCTCGGCGCCGGTGCCTTGGTAGGCGAGGGACGAGTGGTACCAGCGGTCGGAGACCACGAGCTCGCCGGCCGCGAGCCGGGGCTCGACCTCGCGCTGCAGGTGGTCGAGGCGATCCGCGGCGAACAGGAGGCCGAACGTGCTCTGCGACAGCTTCTGCTCCGGGATCACGTGACCGCCGGTGAGCATCTCGCGGATCAAGCGGCCGACCGGCCCGTCGCTCGGCTCGCGCGTGCCGTGCGCCTTGCCGCCTTTCGCACGCACGTGCTCGACGAGCCGCTTCGCTTGCGTGGTGGTGCCGGCTCCATCGAGGCCTTCGATCACGATCAGGCGCATCTGCGCCGACGATACGATCGCACCGCTCGGCGAGGGTAATCTGACGGAAGTGATTCGCCGCTTGCGCCTTCGCCGCGGTACGATGGTGCGTGCGGTTGGGGTTCGCGCTTGCGGGACTGTGTGCGTGCAACCAGGTCTATGGCCTGGAGCAGACGCGGTTGCCGCCGCCCGACGCGCCATATGCGTGTCCCGAAATCGGTGCACCTGCACCGGTCTTCTCGCGGCTGATCTTCCAGGCGTCGACGCAGCAGAGCGCCAGCTATCACTTCAACACCACGGGCACGCTCGCCGTGGCCAGCACGTACGAAGGCGTCTACCTGGGCCGATTCGGCGAGACGCTCACGCTCAGCACCGAGATCGTGCCGCAAAGCGGCTACTACTTCGATGATCCGCACCCCAATCCCGCCGGCGATCGGTTGTACATCCAGTCCAACTTCGAGCCGACATCCGCCAGCGGGGCTGCGGGCAGCGGGATCGCCGTCTACGAGCAGGTGTCGGGAGCGTGGAGGCTCCAGCAGAACCTGCCTCCGACCGTCGCGGCGAAGGGTCGGCCGAGCACGGTATTCCGCGGGCCCACCGGCGACCGCATGATCTTCAACGGCGCGTTGGCACTCGAGGAATACGAGCAGGACGGAACCGCGTGGGTGATGCGCGGACCTGCGCATCGCCGCAGCGAGCTACGGATCGATCTGTACGTCGCGATGGCGATCACGTCGGATGGTCTGCGCGCGGTGTTTCGCGGAGACGACAACACGCAGATGCTCTATGCGGACCGCCCGAACCTCGAGAGCTGGTTCGGGCCCCCGCAGATCCTCGTCGGCGTTCCGAAGGTCGGCGACGCGCAGCTCACGGACGATTGCTCGCGGATCTACTACAGCGGCCTCAACGCAACCTTCTACTCGCAACAACAATGAACAGCGTCGCGAGATACGCGGTCCTGGTCGCGTGCGGCTGTAATCAGTTCTACGGTCTCGAGTCCACACGCTTGCCGTATGACGCGCTCGTGGTCGGCTGCCCGGAGGGGCGAGCGCCCCGGTTCTCTCCCGCGATCCACCAGGCCGTTCAGCAGGACTGCAGTCAGTATCACTTCAATGCGGACGCCTCGCTGGCGACCGCGCTGTGTCGCGGCTACCCCGCCAAGATCTTCGTCGGGAGGCGCGACGAGATGCTCGAGTTGCAAGTCGTGCCCGTGACGCCCACGAGCACGTTCTACTTCAGCGCCCACCCAGCGCCGGCGAGCCGGCGCATCTACATGCAAAAGGTCGTGAATGGCACACCCACGACGCACGAGGTCGTCACGTTCGACGAGATGGCAGAGGGCGCGTGGATCGAGACCGGAAAGCTCCCTATCCCGTTCACGAATGCCCATCGCAAGAGCAGCGTGTTTCGCGGCGCCACCGGCGATCGGTTGATCGTTCTCCACTTGGCGATGGACGAGATGATCGAATACGAGCGCGAAGGCACGAGCTGGGTGCAGCGAGGGCCGACCCGCCTGCGCCCGACGATGTTCAACGGCTCGCTCGCGTTCTCGCTCACGACCGACGGGCTGCGCGCCGTGTACCTCGGCGAGGACCGCAAGACCCTGCTCTACGTCAGTCGTCCGGACCTCGACAGCTGGTTTGGCGACCCGCTGCCGCTCGAGGGTGCACCGGCAGTGGAAGAGGCTCAGCTCACCGAGGACTGCGCGCGGCTCTACTACAACGGTCTCGACTCGATCTTCTACTCCGAACAGGGTTAGTCAGGCGGTGCGTCGCCGCATCAACGCGACCGCGAAGAGCGCGGCGGCGGCCGCTGCGGCGAGCGCGCCGGCGTAGAGCATCCACGTCGGCTTGCCGCCGCTCTCGGCGCGCGTCGCGGCGATCACGGCGGGCGTGAAGTCGGGCTTCAGCTGCTGCGCCTTACGGAAGTCGGGGCCGCCGTCCTTGCCGAGCGCTTCGAGCGACTTGCCGAGCGCGTAGTGATGCGCGGCGAGGATCTCCGTCGCCTGCGAGCCCTGCGGATCGAGGCCATGCGCCTTCGAGTACGCGCCCGACGCCTCGGCCCACTGCTGCTTGCTCTCGAGCTGCTTGCCCCACGCGACGTAGAGCTTCGACATCTCCGCACGCTCGGCGCGATCGGGGTTCGTCGAGATCAAGCGATCGACCATCGCGGTCGCGCCCGCGAGGTCACCCGCGTCGGCCTTCACCTTCGCGGCCGTCCACTGCTCGCGCTCACGCTTGCCGCGCTCGCCGTCGTAGTACTCGAACAAGCGCTTCGTCACTTCTTCGAGATCGATCTTCACGACCTTGACGTTGGTCTCCCTGTCGTCGAGGCGCGTCTCGTCCTCGATCGGATAGTCCTCGTGCAAGAGCTCGTTCGCGGCCATGCGCAGCTCGTTGTCGGCGAGCTCGCGATACGTGAGCCACAGCGGCTTCGGCTTCTTCGTCAGCTTGCCACCGGGCAGCTTCAGCTTGACCTTCGGCGCGGGCGTGGGCGCCGGCCCGACGATGTAGTCCATCCACGTCGCACGCGCGGCCGCACGCACGCGCGGCGCGTCGTCGTTGACCTTTGTCCACACGGCGTGCACCGCTTCGCGGAGCTTGGTCGTGCGAAACACCTCGAGGATCGCGATCTGCAGCTCCTCGTTGCCCTTCGCGGCCGAGAGCGCCTTGGTCGGATCCTGACGATCGAGCCGCTCGAGCTGCCACGTCGCGTAGCGCCGGCGATCCTGGCGGCCTTGCGATTCTTTGGTGATCGCGGGGATCGAGTACGGCTCCATCTTGCGGACGTACCGCCCGCACTCGTCGCGATAGATCATCGTCTCGGGCAAGAACGCCGCATCGAAGATCAGCTGCGCGGCGCGGATGTCCTTCGTCGTCGACAGCGCGCGGATCGCCGCGATGTCGGCGATCACTTCACCGACGCCCGGCGTCGCGGGGTCGAGCTCGAGCAGCCTCGCCTGCCAGTCGATCTCGTCGTCCGCCTTCATCTCCTTCGCGCTCTGGCGCTTGCGCTCGGGGAACTTGCCCTTCTTGTCGGGCACCGCCGCGTTGATCTGCACGAGCGCGGCGCGGCGCGTATCCATGTCGGTCGCGTGCGGGCGCGCGAGCCATTCGCCGAGCATCTCGACCGCATGCGGCGCGATCTTCACGAGCTCGTCGATCGCCGCCTTGCGATCCGGCCCGGTCTCGATCCGCTTCAGGATCTCGTTCGCCTTCGCATCGTCCGGACCCGGCGTGCGCGGCGGCTTCGCCTCGGGCGGCTTTTGCTCGGGCTTCTTCTCGACCTGCTCGGCCTTGTCCTTCTTCGCTTTTGGCTCGGCGTGAACCGTCACCGTCGCGAGCAACAGACAAACAAGCACCGCGCGCATCGAGAACGAATTAGCACGCAATGGCATCCCGCTCGAAGAACGCGGCAGCCGGTACGTGCATTTCAGTGCCAACACTTCGCATCGACGCGCTCGCCGGCATCGACGAACTCGAGGAAGCGAAGGCCGATCGCGCGTGTCGAGGCAGCCTCGTCACGGGCGCCGGAGAAGTTCAGGTAGTGGTGATGTTTCACTTCCGCGCGTACGACAATCTCGTCGAGCAGGTCCTCGCCCCGCGCGTGCTGAAAGTGGACCGTGACGATGGTCCCGAGCGGCGGCGCGTAGCTCATCTCGACGAGGATGCCGCCGGCCGACACGTTCCGCGCGATCCCGAACGAGTCTCCGTACAGCTCGCTCCCGATCACGACGAGGAACGCCTTATCGAAGCGGGTATGGATCCGCTTCTCGACGCCCGAGACCGGGATCGCTGGCTGTCCTCGGTTCGGCCGGCTGTCTTCGAGGACGCGGGATAGGTCAGGCAACGGTTCGCGGCGCTTCACTCATTTAATGATCCGGCTCGGCCGCCCATGAAGTCAAAAATCTCACATTATCCTACATGGACTATCATCTGGCCCTGACGAAGGTGCTTCGCTAGTCTCTCGGCGTGCGCTGGCCCGGACTCCTCGTGTTGCTCTTCGCGTCGACTGCGTCGGCGAAATCGAGCAATCCGGCGTTCCTCGGCGTGCAGATGGATGACATCGGCGGCCGCGGCGCCGGACCATGTCGCATCTCCGGCGTGACGAAGGACAGCGCGGCCGAGTCGGCTGGGCTGCAACCGTCCGATGTCTTCGTGACGATGGACGGCAGGGTGGTCGCGAACTGCGACATGCTCGTCGCCGCGATCCAGGCGAAGACCCCGGGCGATGTCGTGAAGCTCGTCGTCACGCGCGGCCCGCCTAACCAGCCCATCAACGTGACGATCAACGCGACACTGATGTCGCGCGACGAGATCCTGCGCAAGCGGTTCGGCGGTCTGCCGGTCCCGACGACGAAGCTCGTGCGCGTCGACGATCGCGCCGAGGTCGATCTCAGCGGGCTGAAGCGACAGACCACGATCGTCGGTTGGTACCCCACCAATTGCGACGGCTGCGATCGCATCTTCGCCGCGGTCGCGAAGTGGACGCGTGAAGAGCGCAAGACGATGCCGATCAAGGTCAGCGCTGCGACCGCCGGCGATCTGCGGATGCGCCGCACGATCAAGGACAACCTCGACCTCCTCAAGCACGAGGGCCACAAGCTCGACGTGCCGCTGCTCATCGCCGACGCCGACACCTACGAGCAGTTCGCGATCGGCGATGGCGATCGCGTGCAGTTCATGGTGATCGATTGCCGCGGCATCGTGCAGTACGCGGTGCCCGTGGTGCCGAGCTCCGACGACGCCGACGCCGTCCTCGACGAGCTGTACGCCGCCGCGGAACAAGCAGCGCGCAAGAAGTAGCCGTGGCGATCATTCGCATGTACGGCGGCAAGCGGCCGCTGATCGCACGCAACGCCTTTCTCGCCGAGAACTGCGCGGTGATCGGCGACGTCGAGATCGGCGAGGAATCGTCGATCTGGTACAGCGTCACCGTGCGTGGTGACGTGATGCCGATCCGGATCGGCGCGCGCACGAGCATCCAGGACGGCACCGTCATCCACGTGACCTCGGGAAAGTTCGGGTCGACGATCGGTAGCGACTGCACGGTCGGTCACGGCGCGATCATTCACGCGTGCACCGTCGAAGACTTCTGCCTCATCGGCATGGGCTCGATCATTCTCGACGGTGCGCGCATCGGGCGCGGCAGCCTCGTCGGTGCAGGTGCGCTCGTGACACCGGGCACCGATATCCCACCGGGTAGTTTGGTGATCGGATCTCCGGCGAAGGTGAAGCGACCCGTGAGCGAGAAGGAGCGGGAGCAAATCGCGTACGGCGCAGCGCACTACGTCGAGCTAACCCGTGCCTACCTTGCAAGCGGTGACGGTTCCTCGGTAGCGTAGAGACATCGAGTTGAAGCGACCGCACGCGCGGCCGTCTCACTCGCGGGCATGACGAGACACCGTTCAACGAGGATCGCCGCACGCGTGCTCGCGCTTGTCGTGCTGCTCGTCACGAGCGTCGCGCACGCCAACAACGTCGACACGCTGATCGGCCAGCTCGAAGATTCGTCCGACAAGGTTCGCCTCTCGGCCGCACTCAACCTGACGAAGCTCGGCGATCCGAAAGCGATCCTCGGTCTCGTCAAGCGCCTCGACTCGAACAACGAGAGCAGCAAGAACGTGCGCAGCGCCGCGGCCGTCGGTCTCGGCACGCTCATCAGCGAGAAGGTCAAAGGCAGCCAGCGCGAGCTCGCGATCAAAGCGCTGCGCAGGGCGCAGTCGGATGACCCGTCCGAGTTCGTGAAGGTGCAGGCCGAGAAGGCACTCGAGAAGATCGGCGCGGCCGGCGGCAGCGCACCGACCACGCCCGGTGGTGGCTCGATCTACGTGAACGTCGGCCCGATGTCGTCGAAGACCGGCGGACCGAACGATGCGAAGTTCCGCACGATGATGGTGAGCGTCTCCACGAAGACGCTCACGCGGGTCGCCTCGACCATGCAGCAGACGTGGGCCGGCGGCGCGCCGACGAAGCAGCAGCTCGCCTCCAAGGGGTTTTCTGGGTTCTACGTCGACGGGACGCTTAACGAAGTGAAGATCGAGAAGGCCGGCAACACCGCGACCATTTCCTGTAAGGTCAGCATGTTGCTCGCAAGCTTTCCCGAGAAGAGCGTGTTCGGCTTCTTGAATGGTGGCGCCAAGGTGCAAGGAAGCACCTCCCAACGCGATATCGATCTGGGAAGTGAAGATTGTGTGTCCGCGGTGATCGAAGACTTGATCGCGAAGAAGATTGTTCCGACGATCAAATCCAAGGTCGGTCAATAGAGCCATGAGTGAGGACAAGCGCAAAGACGCGACGCCAACGCCCAAGCCACGGGCGGCCGCGCCGTACAAGCGCAGCTGGAAGAACCTCCTCATCAACAAGCGGTACCAGCTCCGCTTCACGTTGTTCATGGTCGGGTTGTCGACCCTCCTGATGGTCGGCCTCGGCATCTGGGTCATGCGAGTCGCGAACGAGACCACCGAGGTCAGCGCGACGAGCGTGCGCGGCACGCCGTGCCCGAAGATTCCGGCGATCGAGGTCGTCGAGGAGCTCGCGCCGGTTCCGATGAAGCTTCCGGATCCGAAGGCGCCCGAGCCGCCGCCCGAGCCGGGTGAAGAGGGCGAGCGCCCGCGCGTGAACGTGCAGATCGACGAGTCGTCGATGACGATGACGCCCGCCGCGATGCCGGTGGTGCCCGCGGATCTCGGCGAGAAGGTCGTCGCGCACTGGACGTGCGAGCTCAAGCTCGCCGCGCGCCTCGACGGGCTCGAGCGCGGTCGCCTGCGCATCCTCTGGGTGCTGATCGGCACGGGCCTCCTGCTCGTGCTCGGCCTCGCCGCGTACGGCATCAAGATGACGCACAAGGTGGCGGGCCCGCTGTTCAAGGTCGGCCTCTACCTCGGCAAGATGAAGGGCGGCCGCTTCGACAAGGTCTACAACCTTCGCAAGGGCGATCAGCTCGTCGACTTCTACGAGCACTTCAAGCACGGTCACGCTGGCGTCGTGCAGATGCAGAAGGATGACATCGCGCGGATCAAGGCCGTGATCGCATCCGCCGAAGGCGCGGGTCTCGGCGATCACGCGACCGTCGTCGAGCTGCGCGACATGGTGGCGAAGAAGGAGAAATCCCTTGAGTGATCCGACCGCCGCCACCGGCGCGCCGTCGTCGCCCGCGCCGCGCCCTCGCTACAAGCGCAAGCTGTCGAACTACCTGCTCGACAAGAAGCTGCAGCTTCGTTACGTCATCGTCGTCACGGTGCTCTCGGGCGTGATCGCCGGCGCGCTCGGCTTCATGATCTACCAGCAGCGCCGCGCGGCGTCGGAGTCGATCGAGAAGGACCTCGCGGTGCTGACGCAGAAGGATGCGTCGCAGGACCAGTTCCAGGAGCAGATCGCGAGCGACCTCCAGTCGGACGATCAAGCGCTCGTCTACGCGATGGTCGGCGTCGGCATCGGCCTCGTCATCATCCTCTCGCTCTACCTGATCCTCATGACCCACAAGGTCGCGGGTCCGCTGTTCAAGGTCTCGATGTACTTCGAACGAATGGCCGACGGCAGGCTCGGCATCGTGACGCCGCTACGCAAAGGCGACATGCTCGTGGACTTCTTCACGAGCTTCAAAGACATGCACGACGTTGTTCGCGCCCGCGCGCAGGCAGACGTCGCGTCGCTCGACAAGGCCGTGCAGACGCTGCGCGATGCGCAGAGCACCGGCGACTACCGCGGCGATGCGGCCTCGCGCCTGACCGAGTCGCTCGAGGCGCTCGAGAAGCACGTCGCCGATCGCAAGTCGAAGCTGACCGACTTCCCACCGCGCAACGCGTAAGCCCGAGCCGACAGCCGGCAAGTGATTTCGAGTACGATGCCGCGACGATGACCGCGTTGCTCGAGCTGGGCGATCGGTACTGGGCACTCGGACTCCCGGCCGCGGCACGCAGCGCGCTGACGCGTGCGCTCGCGGAGACGAGCGATGCCGCGCCCGCCCTGCGACTGACCGAGATCGCGCTCGCGCAAGGTGACGCACGCAAGGCGATCGAGCTCGCGGCCGAAGCGGCGAAGCGGGCACCGGGACCGGCGACGAAGATCTTGCTCGGGCGTGCGCAGCTGGCGGCCGGCGAGCTCGGGGCCGCTCGGATGTCGCTGCTCGTCGCGATCGATTCGCCGAAGCTCGCCGCGTGGGAACGGCCGCGCGTGCACCTCGAGCTCTCGCGCGTGGCGCAGGGGCAGGGTGATGCGCAGGGAGCGGCGGCGCAGGCGAGCGCCGGCTTCGATGCGCTGCTCGAGGCGACGGGTGCGATCGACCTGTCGCTCGTCGAGGAGCTGAGCGCCGCGGTCGTCGCCCACGGGCGCGCCAGCGATGCGACGGCGAGTATCGACACCGCGAAAGCCAAGGCGAACGGGAACCAGCCGCTCGTCGCGCTCGCGGCCGCGTCGCTGCTCGTCGCGCGGCAGGCGGCGGGCGACGCGACGGTGACCGACCGGCAGATCGACGACGCGCTCGAGGCGGTGACACCACACCCCCTCGGGGCGTGTCGCGTGTCGATCCGGTTGCGGCAGCTCGAGCGGCGCGTGCGCAAGCACTCGGGCGAAGCCGGCACGATCTTGACCGAGCTCGACGAGCTGATCGTCATCGCGGCCGGCGAAGCGATGCCCGCGGTCGATCGCGCGCGGCTGTGGTTTCTCTATGCCGCCGTGTGCTCGGATGATCCGGCGAAGCGTGATCGCGCCGAGGACGCGTATCGCAAGGGCCTCGCATTCCAGCCCGGGCACACCGGTGCGGCGTGCCGGCTCGCGCTGCTGATGCTCGACCGCGGCGATCAAGCAGGGGCGCTCGCCGAGATCGAGCGCGCGCTCCGCATCGATTCGAGCCACGGGCTCGCATGGCGAAACGCGGCGCGCATGCTCGACGCGCAGTCCCCGTCGCTGGGCGTCGTGGTCGGGCGCTTGCTCGACGCGGCGAACCCCGGTGCAGGCAGCGTGGCCGGTGGTGTCGCGCCGCGGCTCGTGACCGCGACGGCGGAGGTCGCTCGTCACGACGTGCTCGCCGGCGTGTATGCGCACGGGCACCGCGTGAAGAATCTGCTCGGCATCATCGGCGCGCGGGCTCGCAGCGCGCGCAAGATCGCAGGCGACGGTGACCTCCACGATCGCTTGAAGGATCTCGAGACCGACGTGACCGCGCTCTACGAGGAGTGGGCGCAGTACCTGCGCTCGATGCAGGCACCGACGCCGACGGTCGAGCTCGTCACGCTTGCGCCGCTGCTGCACGAGGTCGTCGTCGCCGCGCAGGCGCGCACGCAGCAGATCCCGATCGCGCTCGAGACGGCAGCGGGCCTGCCCGACGTGCGCGGCGATCGCATGCTGCTTCGCGAGGCGCTGCTCAACGTGATCTCGAACGCGGCCGAAGCGTGCGCGCCCGCAGGTGGTGCGGTCAGCGTTCGCGTCCGCGCGGTCGCGGCGCCTGGTGGCAGCACGGCGCCGATCGTCGAGATCGTCGTCACCGACTCGGGCCCGGGCATTCCGCGCTCGCACCTCGGCCGGCTGTTCGTGCCGGGCTTCACGACGAAGGAGACCGGCTCGGGCGTCGGCCTCGCGATCGCCGAGCGTGTGGTCTCGGCGCACCACGGCCGCATCACCGTCGACTCCGAGGAGGGCCGCGGCACGACGATCACGATCACGCTGCCGACCGACAAGACCGGCCTGCAGTCCCTGCCGCTGTGGAGCATCGCCGAGCGATGATCGGGACGATCCTCTGCGTCGACGATCAAGCCGAGGTTCGCCGGCTGCTCGGTGACGTGTTCCGCGCGAAGGGCTCGAACGTCGTCAGCTTCGACGACGGCGAGGACGGCATCCGCTGGCTCGAGACAAACGAGGCCGACCTCGTCGTGCTCGATCTCGACCTCGGACCGAACCGGCGCAGCGGCATCGAGATCTGCCGCGCGATGCGCGCGAAGCTGCCCGACCTGCCGATCATCATCCTCACCGGGCACGGCACGATCGACGACGCCGTGATGGCGGTGAAGGCCGGCGCGGTCGACTTCATCACGAAGGACCCGTACCTCGAGGACAAGCTGGAGATCTCGGTGGAGAAGGTCGAGCGCATCCTGCAGCACGCGCTCGATCGCAAGCGCCTCGAGGAAGAGAACCGCGAGCTGCGCGCGACGAACGAGCGGCTCCGCAAGGCAGCCGGCCGGCGCTGGCAGATCGTCGGCGACTCGGGCGCGATGCGCACCGTGATGACCAAGATCGAGAAGGTCGCGCCGGTGCCGCGGCCGGTGCTCGTGCTCGGTCCGCGCGGCACGGGCAAGGAGCTCGTCGCCCGCGCGATCCACACGCTGTCGCCGCGCGCGAGCGAGCCGTACATCACGATCAACTGCGCCGCCGTCGCCGAGAGCCTGCTCGAGAGCGAGCTGTTCGGTCACGAAGAGGGCGCATTCACCGGCGCGACGAAGCAGAAGGAAGGCAAGTTCGAGCTCGCCGATGGCGGCACGCTGTTCCTCGACGAGATCGGGAACATGTCGCTCGACTTCCAGGCCAAGATCCTGCGCGTCCTCGAGTACCAGCGCTTCGAGCGCGTCGCGGGCAGCGAGTCGATCCAGGTCAACGTGCGCGTGATCGCAGCGACCAACGCGGACCTCAAGCAGGCGATCGCCGACGGCAAGTTCCGCGCGGACCTCTACGACCGCCTCGCGTTCGAAGTCATCGCGCTGCCGTCGCTGTCGTCGCGGCTCGAGGACGTGCCGGTCCTCGCCGCGCACTTCCTCTCGCGGTTCCGCAACGAAGTGCCGATCACCGTGAAGGAGATCAGCGCCGGCGCGCTCGACCGGTTCGCGCAGTACGAGTACCCGGGGAACGTCCGCGAGCTGAAGAACATCGTCGAGCGCGCGGTCTACATGGCGACGGGCGAGGTGCTGACCGCCGCCGACGTCGATGCGGCCCTGCCGCCCGAGGCCCACGGGCCGGCGTCGTCGGGCTCGAGCTTCGTCGACGATTCGCGGCTCCCGCTCGACGAGCGCGTCGACGCGTACGAGGCATGGCTCTGCCGCGACGCCCTCGAGCGTACCCGGTTCAAGCAGAAGGAAGCGGCGACGCTCCTGGGGATTACCTACGACCAGTTCCGCCAGCGCTACCGCAAGTACGGCTTGGGCAAGGATTGAGCTAGATTTCGCGCATGGGCATCTTCTCCAAGATCAAGCAGGGCATCTCGAGCAAGGCGAACGCTGCGCTCGACAAGGCGATCGATCCGGAGAAAGAGATCGAGATGGCGATCCTCGAGCTCGACGAAGGCCGCAAGAAGGCGCTCGCCGAGCTGATCTCGTACAAGGCCACGGCGAAGCAGATGGAGAACGACCTCGAGAAGTACAAGGCGAAGATCGCCGAGTGGGAGCGGCGCGCGATGGTCGCCGTGCGCGCCGGTGATGACGACGCCGCGCGTCTCGCGCTCAAGGAGAAGAAGTCGGCGGAGACCGAATACGCGAAGATCGATCGCGACAAGCACGAGGCCGCGAGCTACGCGATCCAGCTCAACAAGAGCCGCAAGGAGTTCGAGACCAAGCTGCAGATCCTGAAGCTTCGCAAGGGCACGCTCGCGACGCAGATCGCCTCGGCGCGCTCGGCGGGTGGCGACGCGTTCGGTAACGACTCGTCGGTGTGGGACAGGTTCCAGGCGGCCGAGGATCGGATCGACCGCGAAGCGATCGAGACCGAGGTCGATGCGGCGATGCGCGGCGAGGACATCGACGTGGCCGCGCTCGACGCGAAGATTCTCGCGGCATCGAAGAAAGAGGATCAGCTCGCGCTCCCCGGCGAGAACGATCCGCTCGCGGACCTCAAGTCGAAGATGGCGGACGCGAAGGCGGCGAAGCAGAAGACGCTCGAAGCGGGCAAGCCAGAAGACAAGAAGGACGAGAAGAAGGACGAGAAGAAGGAAGAACCGAAGTGATCGCGATCCGGCAGAGCGGAGGCGCTGGGCCGGATGCACCGCACGTCGACGAAGCGCTGTCGACGCGGCTGCGCGACCTCTGCCTCGTCGAGCTCGATGCGCTCGTGATCGGCGAACGTGCGGACCTGGTCGCGGTGTTCGCGGACGATGTCGCCGACGCACTCAAGGAAGCGCGCACGCGGATCGCGGCGCTGCGCACGCAACTCGCAGGCCCAGATCCGCTCAACATCCTCGATGTCAGCGTTCGCCAGCGGGCCTCCGACGCGGGCGCGGCCGGCGCCGTGCGCGTGCGCGAAAAGCTCGCGTCGCAGGCCGATGCGGCGCGGTCCCTGGCGCGGCTCGCCGATCTCGCCGCCGCACTCGTCCCAAAACTCTTCGAGGCGGACCGGCGCCGCTCGTGATTCCAGGCGCATGGGCCCGATGATCGCACCCAAAGCCCGCCTCACTTCTGTTGTCTATCTCTTGGTCACCTTATAGTGCTCCGGAGATGGCTGACGAGGATCCAGACCTCGAACGGGCACGTGGGGGAGACCGAGAAGCTTTCGGTCGCCTTGTCAGGCGCCATCAACGACGCGTGTACGCCGCCGCTCTCCATATTCTCGGCAACCACAGTGACGCGGATGACGTCGCGCAGGAGTCGTTCGTTCGCGCGTATCGCGGACTCTCGACGTTCGATGGTCGCGCCGATTTCTTCACGTGGCTCTACCGCATCACGGTGAACACCGCGCTCAACGCGCTGCGATCCGACAAGCGCGGCGCCGCACTTCATCAGCGAGGTTACGCCGAGTCCGCGCATGTCGGCGGCAAGCCCGAGGCGCTCGGACAAGGCGCGCCAACGCCTGCGCAGAAAGCGCAACAGACCGCCGAGGTCACGCGCGTGCTCGAGGCGATCGCGACGCTCTCCGCACCACTGCGGGTGACACTCGTGCTCGCCACCGTCGAGGATCTGCCTCACAAACAGATCGCCGAGATCCTCGAAATCCCCGAAGGCACCGTGGCGTGGCGCGTCAACGAAGCTCGCCGCCTCCTCAAGCTCAAGCTCGCAACGGCAGAACCGGCGACGGCTGCCAAGTGAATTCTCACCATGTCTGACGATTTGGATGACCTCCTCCGCGCTGCGATGAAAACCCTGGACGACCAGGTGCCGTCGGGTTATTTCGAGGGCCTTCCGAATCGAACGCTCATGCGTTTGGAGGACGACATTATGCAGACGACGGGGACTTCGGATAAAAGCGCGCCCACGGGTGTTCCTCCGCAAGATCGCGACGAGGACTCAGGACTGCATGACATCCGCAGCATGGCGAGCTCCGCGAAGATGCGGATCTCGTCGAAGCGGATCACCACCAATCCACCAGTCGACGACGACATTCTCGCGTCGTCTTCGGCAGGCTGGAAAGCCGTCGCGCTGCCCGAGCCCGCGCGGATGGTCTCGCTGCCCGAGATGGACGTTCCGTCTGCGGACGCCCCGAGCGAGCGCAAGTCGAAGAAGGAGCTCAAGGCGGAGCGCACGAGCGCGAGCAAGATCGCGAAGGAAGCGATCGCCGTCGAGACGTCCGCTTCGATCTCGGGTTCGAGCTTGGCTTCGGCCTCGGGCTCTCGATCAATGGCGCCCGCGCCCGCGGCGTCGATCTCGGCCCAGGCCGACATCGCCACGCCGATCATCGGCGCGCGCTTCAAGCAGCCGCAGAAGAAGTCCGGCAAGGGCGGCCTCTACGCCATGATCGGTGTCGGTCTCGCCGCTGCCGCTGGCGTGGGCTGGTACGTGTCGACGCAGATGAAGAGCTCGTCGAACGAGCAGGTCGCGTCCGTGTCGCAACCTCGCGACGAGGAGAAGATGCAGGGGCAAGCAGCACCGGCCGCTGCACCCGCCGCGGGCTCTGCCACCGTGACCGCGATCGCCGAGCCCACCGCGCCGCCGCCCGCCGAGACCAAGGCCGACGACAGCGTCGCGACTGGCATCGGCGGGATGGGCGGTGCGACGAGCGGCGCCGATCTGAGTGATGCGAAGGCGCTCGACGAAGGTTCGAAGCGCGGCAACGCGAAGTCGGCTGCGAAGCCCGACAAGAAGAAAGAGGCTGCCCAGCCCGCCGTCGACAAGAAGACGGAGCTGCCGAAGGATGCCCCGAAGGGCGACGGCAAGAAGAACGAGGCGGGTGAGGGCGAGCCTTCGTTCGACGCACTCCTCAAGGAAGCCGGCGTTCAGGACAAGAAGCCCGCGAAGGTCGCGCTCGACAAGAAGTCGCTCTCCGGCGCGGACTTCAAGAAGGGCATGAGCGCGGTCGCGGGCAAGGCGCAAGCTTGCTACGCGGGCACGCAGGGGACGGCGCAGCTCAAGCTGACCGTCACGCCCGAGGGCGCGGTGCAGAAGGTCGCCGTGACCGGCGTGTTCGCCGGAACCCCGGTCGCCAAGTGCGTCGAGACCGCGGTCAAGGGCGCCACGTTCCCCGCGTGGGACGGCGGCCCGCAGAGCTTCGGCTACAGCTACCTCTTGGCCGAGTAAGGTCCCAACTGCCTGTACGACGGCCCCTGAGGGGGCTTTCGTCGTTTTCGGAGGGGCTTGTCCGCGCCTCGCTCGGCGGTATAGGGTCCCCCTCTTGTGATGCGGAAGGCTACGACCAGTCGTTACTTCGAGGATTTCGGGATCGGGCAGCACCTGATTCACGCGATCCCGCGGACCCTGCACGGCGGCGACATCTCGATGTACATGGCGTTGACCGGCGAGAAACCGCCGCTCTCGTCCTCGACGGAGCTGGCGCGATCGCTCGGCTTCATGCGCGAGGTGATGCCGGACCTGCTCGTGTTCCACATCGTGTTCGGCAAGTCCGTTTCCGATATCTCCCACCACGCCACGGCGAACCTCGGCTACGCGGACGTTCGCTTCATGCGGCCGGTGTATCCGGGCGACACGCTTGTCGCCGAGTCCGAGGTCATCGGCCTGCGCGAGGTCTCGAGCGGCGAAGCGGGCGTCGTCTACGTGCGCACGCGCGGCACGAACCAGAAGGGCCAGGAGGTCCTCTCGTTCGTGCGCTGGGTGATGGTCCCGAAGCGCGACAAGGATCAGGCAAAGGGCGTCAACAACGTGCCGCAGCTGCCGCCCGTCGTCAGCGCGGAGCGACTGCCGGTGCCCGAGGCGATGAATCTGCAGCGCTTCCCGGATCTCGCGTGGGCGTTCGGCTCGACGGCGCGCTGGGACGATTACGATCCCGGCGAGCGTCTCGACCATCCCGACGCGATGACGATCGAAGAGGCGGACCACGTGCAGGCCACGCGGCTCTACCACAACACCGCGCAGGTTCACTTCGACGCGCACGGCGCGCAGGACTCGCGGTTCGGCAAGCGCATCGTCTACGGCGGTCACGTGATCAGCGTCGCGATGGCGCTCGCGCAGAACGGTCTGCAGACGCAGCTCAAGATCGCCGCGTGGAACGGCGGCGCGCACGTCGCGCCCACGTTCGCGGGCGATACGCTGCGCGCGTTCACGCAGGTCGTCGAGCGCGCGGAGCTGCCGGGTCGCCGCGATGTCGGCGCGATGCGCTTGCGGCTCTCGGCGGTGAAGAACGTGACGCCGGCCGAGCTCGCGTCGGTGCCGCCGCTGATGTCGGGCACCAAGGAACCGCGCATCGTCCTCGAGCTCGACTACTGGGCGCTGTTCCCGCGGCGATAGGTCCAGGCGATAAAGCCTGCGAGCGCGGCGATCAGCGCGAGCGCGATCGCGAGCGTTCCCTTGAGCACGCCCTTCGAGGAGGCCTCGACGGTGAACGGGCCGACCTTTGCCAGGTCGGCGCGTGTGGCACCGACCTCGACGACGATCGTCGGATCGACGGCCGGCGCGAGCGCACGAGTCAGCGACCGTGCCGAGGTCTCGATGCGCGTGCGGTCGGCCCGATCGTCGACGATCACGACGATCGACGAGGCGGGAGGGGCAGGGGCCGCGAGCGACAGGGGATCGCCCGCGGGGCGGTGGAGGATGACCTCGGCGCGCACGACGCCCGGCAGCGCCACGAGTTGCGCGGTCAGGCGTGCCGAATCGGCGCGGTCGACCGCGGCCTGGCGCTCCACGGGGCCGTCGCTAGAGGGAGCGCAGGCGCTTAGAACTGCAACGAGAATCGCGGCGCGCATCGCTTGGATCAACGCTAACGCTTTTGGCGGGAGCTCGTGGGTTTCTCCACGGGAAATCCATTGCAGGAATGCACAAGCGAGTCAGTCTGTACTCTGCTTATGGCGGCGGCAGACGCGCGATTCGCGGGGCGTGTGGTGGCGAGCGTGTTGCTCGCGACCGGAACCGCGACGACGGCAGAGCTCGAGCAAGCGAACGCAGGGTTGTCTGCGCTCGGGCGACCGCACTTGGCGCAGCAAGACGTGACCGGCGAGACGCCGGAAGTGCTGGCGCCGTGCGTGCCGGTCGAGCTGCGCGATGGCGTGCTCGACCTTTTATACGTACTCGCAGGCGACGAGCCGATGCGCAAGCGCATGGCCGATTCGTACGCGGGGCTCTGGCACGCGGAACGGGAACCCGATGCCGAGCGTCGAACGGGTGGGCCGATCGTCTCGTGGCTCATTGGAACGTTGCCGAGGCATCAAGCGGATCGCTCTCCTGAGGAAGGGGTCATCATGAACGACGACAGTCCATATCGCGGTGGTCACGTACAGCATGCGGTCGTCGAACAGAAGTCGCCGCTGCGCGAGCGCGTCGAGCAGATCCGCAAGGAGTTCCTGGCTGTCATCGCGACGGTGGAGCGCGTGATCGTCGGCAAGCGCGATGTCATCGAGCGCGTGCTCGGTGCGATGGCGGCGGGCGGGCACGTGTTGCTCGTCGACGTGCCGGGCGTCGGCAAGACGCAACTCTGCAAGTCGATCGCGGCCGCGATCGATACGCGGTTCGGACGCATCCAGTTCACGCCGGACCTCCTGCCGATGGACATCACGGGCGCGAATGTCTTCGACGTCCGCGACCAGCAGTTTCACTTCCGACAGGGACCGATCTTCACGCACATCTTGCTCGCCGACGAGATCAACCGCGCGACGCCGAAGACGCAGTCCGCACTGCTCGAGGTGATGGAGGAGCGGTGCGCGACCGTCGATGGCTACACGCATCGCATGGAGGAGCCGTTCAGCGTGCTCGCGACGATGAACCCGATCGATCACCAGGGCACGTATCCGCTGCCCGCCGCGCAGATCGATCGCTTCATGGTGATGCTCGAGCTCGGCTACCCCGAACCCGACGACGAGGTGAAGGTCCTCGACTTCCACCTCGGCGCCGTGTCGCCGCTCGCGTCGGTGCGGCCCGTGATCTCGCGCGAAGCGTTCATCGCGTGGCGCCAGACGGTCGCGCAGATCCACGTGACACCCGAGCTCAAGCGCGTCGCCGTCGAGTACATCAACGGGCTTCGGCGCGGCACCGATGAAGCGCACGCGATCAGCCCGCGCGCGACGATCGCGTGGGTTCGCGCATCTCAAGCGCGTGCGATGTTGTCGGGGCGCGAGTTCGTGACGATCGAGGACCTGCTCGACGTCGCGCCCGACGTGCTGCGGCACCGGCTCTGGACCGATGCGACCACCGTGCGCGAGCGCTTGCGCAGCGTCGTCGTCAAGGCTGCGCGAGGCGGCCAGTGACCGAGGCGAGCGAGGCCGTCTGGCCGAGTCGAGCGCGAGCCAATGGTGCACGCGCGTGGCGTATCGCCTCCGTGTTCGTGCCGCCGATCGCGGCGGGCGCGATCGCGTTTCGCTCCGGTGGCGCGAGTCAGCTCGACGTCGTCGGCGCGCTCGTCTTCATGTGGTGGGTGATGTCTGCGACGCTCGTCATTCGCTACCTCGAGGTGACGAATTCGAAGCAGGCTGATCGGCCGAATTCGTTCGAGCAGCTCGACGTGCTGACCGGCACCGGCCGCGCGATCATGTGGACCGGCTTTCTCGCCATCGTGCTGTCGACGAAGACCGGCTGGGCGAGCCTCGCAGTCGTCGGCATGCTCGGCATCGGCACCGCGTGCATCGCGGCGACCTGGACGAGCATCGTCGCCGGTGGTGACTTGCCGTGGCGCGCAGCCGCGATCACGCGCGAGATCCTGCCGCGGCAATCGACCGAGGGTGACCTCCTTCGCGAGGAGCTCCGGATCGCGAACGTGCGCATCCCCGCCGGCCTGCGGCTGTTCGTGCAAGGCCGCGCGACGCCGCATGGCGTGACCACCCGCTACTGCATAGGCAGCGACGGCAGCGGCGCCGAGATCAAGCTCGAGAGCGAGCTCGGTGCTGCGCCGCGCGGCGATCACACGGCACCGCCACTCGCGATGTGGCTCTCCGACGTGCTCGGCATCTCGCGCACGAGCGTCGTGCACGATCGCGCACGCTCCACACAGTTCTCGGCGATGCCGAAGCCGCTCAAGGTCGACAACGCGAAGGAGCTGCTCGGCGCCGGTCGCGACGACGCGCAGACGATCCCGACGCATCGCATGCCCACCGAGGGCACGTTCCGCATCCGCGAGTACGTGCCAGGCGACGACGCGCGCCGCATCCACTGGGTGCGCTCCCTGCAAGCGAATCAGCTCGTCGTCCGCTTGCCCGACGAGATTCCGCAGGCCGAGAAGTCCGTGCGCCTCGTCCTCGATAACTGTCTCGCCGGCACCGGCTCGCTCACGTGCGTCGCACACGACGAGCTGCTCGACTCGCTCGTGCGGATCTGGATCGGCATCGGCAACGCACTCACCGACGCCGGCACGCGCGTCACGCTCGTCACCGGCGCGAAGAGCGGCGAGGGTTACGCCTGCGTCGAGCGCGCGCTCGTGCAGCGTTCGTCGCGGCAGGCGCTGCAGCTCGGCGCGAAGGTCGCGTGGCAACCGCAAGTCCCGCTCGCCACGCTCGTCGGCAAGCCGCGCGACGGCATTCGCACGCTCGTCGTCACGAGCCGGCCAAAACCGCGCATGCCGCTGCCCGATGTCACGTACATCGTCGTCCCCGAGGTCGCGTGGACCGGGCACGGCTGGCAGCCGCTGCCGAGCTCGCTGTGGATGGTGCTGCCGTTCCCCGCAGGCTCCGCGGAGAACCGCCTGTCGCGACGCCGCCAGCAGAGGCGTCGCATCTTGAAGCAATGGGATGATCGCAGCGAGCTGACGATGCTGCTCGGCTGCATCGACTGGCAGGAGTATGCGGGCCAGTTCGTGGCGCGACCCAGAGATGGAAAGGTCGCGCTGGAGGTGGTGCCATGAAGATCACCCGCCTCATCTCGCTCACCACGATCGTCGTCTACTGGTTCGCGATCCTCGCGGGCCTCACGCTCTACAGCGTCACCCGCACCGACGAGATGGATCTCGCCGGGATGTGGATCGGCGTCGTCGGCGGTACGGCACTCGGACAGTATCTCGCCGCGCGCGATCTGCGCCTGTGGTTCGTCTGCGTCGTGCTCGTCATGTTCGTCGTGCTCTGCGGGCCGTTCACGCCGATGCACGACGGCGGCCTCTTGTTCTGGATGGCGCTCATCCCCGCGACGCTGTGCGGCTGGCTCAGCCTCTCGGATCGCGGCTCGCTCCTCGCGTTCTGGTTTCCGGTCGTCGTGTGGATGCTCACGATCCTCGACCGCGGCCAGGGTGCCCTCGAGGTCGAGACGGGGAGCGCGGCGCTGCTCGGTGGCCTGGCCTTCATGTTCATCGCGTTCCTCTACGCGCGCGAGACCCGGCGCATCGGCCTCTGGCGCACCGTGTCCCCGACGCCGATCGCGCCCGAGACGGCGCACGTGATCTTGAAGGAGGTCCCGCGCATCAAGGTCGGTCTCGCGGGCTGGTCGCTGCTCGTGAGCGCCGCCGCGTTCGGAATCTGCGCATGGCTCGCGCCGCGCCTCTGGCACGTCGAGCCGCTCGTTCCCGATCTCTACGCGACCACCACGGCGCGTGCACCCGAGTACGATCGTGCGCACGGCTATGGCGCGGGTCGTCCGCGTGCACGCTGCTGTCAGGACGTACACATCAACGAGACGAAGCGCTCGCGTGTGAAGGAGTACTTCGACATCGGTCGTGGTCACGACGACGACGAGCACGCCTCCTACGAGCAGATGGAAGAGTGCGTCGTCTGCGGGCCCGACGGTCTGCCGATGGATGTCGCTCGCCACGGCCGCTACGACGATGGCTGGGCGTACGAAGGCGAAGGCCACATCGGCAGTGGTGAGGGCAACGCGACGGGCGAGGGCTACGCGACGGGCGAGGGCGACGGCAGCTACACGGCGCCGTCGACGGGCTCGTACACGCCGCCATCGACAGGCTCGTACACGCCGCCATCGACCTGGACGCCGCCACCCACGCCACCACCGCAGTACACGCCGCCGCCGCAATACACGCCGCCGCCGGCACCCGCGATCACACCCCCGACGACGCCGACGCCCGTCGCGCCGCCGCCCTCGGTGACGCCGCCCGCAGCACCGCCGATCGCGGCGGCGCCGACGCCATCGCCGACCACGCCGTCCGCGACGCCGCCGGCGACCGGCAGCACCGCGACGACGACGGCGACGACGAACGCGCAGCAAGCCTCGAACGCACCTGGCAACAGTCCGCCGATCGTCTTCTGGGTGATCGTCGTGCTCGCGAGCGGCCTCGCGTTCCAGCTGCTCGTGCTCGGCATGCGGCCCGTGCGCCGCGCGTTGACGCTGCGCCACCTGCGCAGGCCGTTCTGGAACGAGACCGTCGATCAGCGGATCTCGAACCTGTGGCACCTCGTGCTCGTTGGCCTCCGCGATGCGGGCTGGCGCACGACGTCGGGTGAAGCGCCGCGCGAGCTCGCGAAGCGACTCGACATCGATGGTGTCGAGCGCGCCGCGGCGATCCTCGAGCGTGCACGGCACGGTGTCGGGATCGATGCGTCCGATCTCTCCGAGATGGGCGAGGTCTCGGAGAAGGCGTATCGCGCGAGCCGAGATCGCACGTCTGCGTTCGCGCGCTTCATCGGTTGGTTTCGCAGACCACTCGTGTAGATCCCGCGAAACCCCGGGCTCGTTTTCGTCTAGTGTGACTCGTCGTGAATGCGGTCGAGTACATGGCCGGTCTCCTTCCATCGGAGACCGTGCGGCGGATCGCAGCGCTTCGCGTGCAGCGCTTCGCGCCGCGTCAGCTCGGTGCCGCGTCGACGGTGCGTACGCTCGACACCGACGAGGCACGCGCACACGCGATCGATCGCTGGGCCGATGATCTATGCGGCCTCTTGAACGCGCTCACCCGCGGAGAGCTCGCCGAGCTCGCGATCGCGATGAACCTGGACGGTGCAGGCAAGTCACCCGACCTCCGCGTGCGGCTGTGGGAAGCAGGCGCGCAGCTCGAGCGCGGTGATGCAGATGTCTCCGACTTCGTGCAGCCGCGGCCGATCGTGCTCGGCGGTCACCTCGTCGTGCAGGCCGCACCGCGCGGGATGTTTCCGCGCACCACGCGCTGGCCTCGGCCGCTGCCCGATGCCGTGCTCGCGTCGCCGCCCGACGAAGAGCCCGAGACGCTCGACGACCTGCTCGCCGCGGCGGACCGCGCGATCGGCGTGCGCCTCGGCCGGCGCGGCCGCGACAAGGGCGCGTGGGGCATGCGCGCCGCGGCGCTGATCGGCATCGTCGAGCGCGGGCACGACGAGCCCGACTGGCGCGGCGATGTCGAGGTCAAGACCGTGCCCGTCGCACTCGATGCCAGCGGCGCGTGGCGTATCGCCGAGGATCCCGCGATCGCCATGCTCAACGAGAGCGGCGTCGCGCTGTCGAAGCTGCAGCGTACGCTGTGGCTCGTGCGTGCGAACCTGCCCGATGGCGACGCCACGATCCTGTCGTGGTACTTGCTCGAGTCGGATGCCGACATCGCGCGACTCGTGCGGCGCTACCTCCACGATCGGCCGAAAGGTCCACGCGGCACGGATCAGCGCGGCCTCTATCTCCACAAGCGGTTCTTCGCCGATGCCGGGCTGCTCGCAACGCTGAACGGACAGCCATGATCATCGACGAGCTTCGCATCGTCGGCTCCACACAGACGAACGTCGTCATGGAGGCCGAGCTCAAGCGCATCGCGCAGCGCGCGGTGAAGCAACGCCCCGGCAACCCGCGCAAGGAAGGGCTCGGGCAGCTCGTCTATCCGTTCGACGCGGAGCTCGCGTGGGCCGCGGTCACGTACATGCGCACGCCGACCCGCGTGCTGTGGGACGTCTATCGCTCGACGGCGACGCGCCTCGAGCCGCTCTACGACGAGCTCTTGCACGACATCCTCGAGGACCAGCGCACGTTGTGGCGCGACGGCGACGGCATCTCCGTCGAAGCGCGTCGCGTCGAGAGCTTCGCGGCGGGCGAGCGCCAGGTCGTCGGCACGGTGAAGAACGCGCTGATCGACGGAGCAGGGCGTCGCGGCAAGCGCCTGCGCGTCGATCCCGAGCGGCCGGCGACGCGCTGGGTGGCGCGGCTCGACGAGAAGAACGAGATCGTGATCTCGATCGATCTCGGCGGCGGCTCGCTCTCGCAGCGTGGCTGGCGACGCGAGTCCGGCGACGCGCCGCTGCGCGAGCACCTCGCCGCGGTGCTCCTCATGCTCGCGCGCTTCGATCCGCGCAAGGACACGCTCGTCGATCCGATGTGCGGCTCCGGCACGATTCCGATCGAGGCCGTGCACGCCGCGCGCGCGATGCCCCGGGAAGCACCCGGCCTCGCCGTGCTCGGACTAGGTCGCGACGCGCAGCCGCTGTTCGCCGATGCCGACCCGCTCGTGATCGGTTGCGACATCGACATCGAGGTCCTCGCCGCGGCACGCGACAACGGACGCGCGGCGCGGATCGGTGATCAAGTCACGTGGCAACGCAGCGACATCGCCCACCTGCGCCCCGAAACCATCCACGCGATCGCGAGCGAACGCGGTCGCACGATCGAGAACGGCCTCATCCTCTCGAATCCGCCGTACGGCGAGCGGCTCGACGATCGCGACCTCGAGGACATCTACGGCGCGCTCGCCGAGACCTGCGCGCGGTTCCGTGGAGGCACGCCGTGGCGTGCGGCGTTTCTCGTCGGCAGTCCGATCCTCGAGGAGGTGTTCTTTCACGTGATCGGTCGCCCGCGGATCAAGAAGCCGCTCGCGAACGCGAACCTACGCGCGTACTTCTATCTCTTCGAGCTCTGAGGCTCTAGTCGAGCCGAGCGGCCCACGCGCTGATCAGCTCGAAGTCATCGATGATGCGCGAGTGGTTGTGACCCCAGATGTCGCTGATCATCACCATCGATCCGCGCGAGAGCTGCGGCGTGAGGTAGATGGCGTAGTAACGCGCACCGCTGGCGTCCTCGACCTCGCCGACCAGATCGAGCGGCTGCTTCGAGACCGGGCAGAACAGCTCGCACCGCGTCCCGGCCGCGATCTCGAACGGCTTCCACTTGCGGCCGTCACCGTGGATCGGCGAGAGGTGCACGAGGCCCTCGCGCCCGTCCGCGCGGAGGCCGATCGTGACCGCCGGGTGGCTATCGAAGTTGATGCCCTCGGCGATGCCCACGAGGTTGTCGCCCTTGGGCCCGAAGGCCTGCGTCACGATGACCGTGACGTCGCCTTCGACCGCCAAATGTTGGCCGGTCACCGCGCGGTGACGGCCCGTGATGGAGAGATTCGAGCGGTCGACGGGGTCCATGCCAGGCGAGCTGACTATGGCTTCGAGCACTTGGCAAGCACGCAGTGCGTCGTGCCTCGTGAACAGACAGGTAGTGCAGCGTAATCGTCGTGTATACTCAGGGCTCGGGCCTCGCCGGGACCGAGCGAGAACGGGTGACGATGATCCGAGCACTGATCAGCCTCCTGGCAATCCTGGGTTTTGCGGTGACCGCGTCAGCGGCGCCGAAGGTCGCGTTGCCTGCGATCGAAGGTGACGTCACGGGTGACATGCGCGACGACGTCGCCGCGGCACTCGAGGGCGATGAGCTCACGCTCCTCGGTGAAAAAGAGGTCAACCGCGTCTACGACCGGTTGAACCTCGAAAACCTGTCCGAGCTGAGCGAGAAGCAAGCGAAGAAGCTCTCGACGGATCTCGAGGCCGACGCGGTCGTCACGGCCGTGCTCGCGAAGAAGGGCAAGACCAAGACGCTCAAGTTCCGCTTGTTCGTGAACGGCAAGAAGCAGAAGGGCTTCACCGTCCAGTTCAAGAATGCGAAGTCGAACAAGTTCAAGACCAAGCTCCGCGACAAGCTCGTCGAGAAGCTCTCCGGCGAAGAGGCGGTCGCGAAGAAGGAAGCTGTCGACGACGAAGAGGGCGGCACGGTCAAGAAGCGCAAGGCCGTCAAGACCGAAGAAGCGGCCGACGAAGAAGATCCTCGATCTGAGCCGGCCAAGTCGAAGAAGGTCGCCGCCAAGGAGACGTCGAAGGACGAAGGCGAAGGCGAAGAAGAGGACGACGAGGATTCGAAGAAGAAAAAGAAGAAGAAGAAAGCCGCCGCTCGCGACGACGAGGAGGTCGAAGAGACCGCGATCGAGGCGCGGATGGCGCCGAAGCACACCGCGAACCGCGCCGCTGCGCGCGCCGACCTCGGCGTGTCGTTCGGCAATCGCTCGCTTGTCTTCAAGCAGCGAGCGAACTTCCCCGAGGGCCCGCAGCCGTTCCGCAGCTCGCCGGTGCCGGGAATGCGCTTCGAGGCGGAGCTGTTCCCGTTCGCGTTCATCAACCCGGACAGCATCCTCGCGGGCCTCGGCGGCGCCGCCGAATACGACAAGACGCTCGTCATGAACCTCGAGACCAGCGCCGAGCGCGGCGTCCAGGTGCCGGTCGATCAGACGGCGTATTCGTTCGGCGGCCGCTTCCGGTTCGCGTTCGGCAAGAAGCCGACGAGCCCGACGGTGACGCTCGGCGTCGATTTCGGTCGCCGTCGCTGGAAGGCGGACCGCAGCAAGCTCATGGACCGCACGTCGAACGGCGGGCTCGGCTCGCTCGACCTGCCGGATACCAACTATCAGTTCGTCGCGCCGGGCCTCGGCTTCCGCATCCCGATCGGCGGGATGATCGCGATCGTCGGGTACGGCGAGGCGCTGTTCGTCAGCAAGGCCGGCCCGATCCAGAAGGCCGAGTCGTATGGCAAGGCGAAGATCTTCGGTGTCTCCACCGAGGGTGGCCTCGAGGTCGTGATCTTCGATCGGTTCGCCGTGCGCGCGCTGTTCGAGTTCACGCAGTTCGGTTACGACTTCCAGGGCACCGGCGGCATGCTCGCGAACAGCCGCGACGGCGACCCGGGCACGATCGATGTCGGAGGCGCGACCGATCGATCGATCGGCGGCGTCATCACGGCCGCCGTTCTGTACTGATACGATAGAGGCGTGCAACCGTCCTCGGCTCCGCCGGGCAAGCTCGTCGTCGCGCACCCCGAACGCAAGGCGCAGCGGGCGCTGCAGCGTCTCGTCGGCGCGTCGCTGTGTCCCGTGCAAGTGGTCGACAACGTCGACGCGCTGCTCGCCGCCACGGATGCACAGACGATCGCGATCGTCGACGCGAGCCTCGCGAACATGACGCCGGGCCTGCGCGACAAGCCGGCGCGCGCGTGGATCGCGGTGCCGGGCGAAGGGCTCGCGCCGGCGGAAGCAGCATCCGTGTCGAGCCTCCTCGAGCAAGGCTGGACGCACGTGCTCGCGCACCCGATGCCGATCCTCGCCGAGGAATTGCTCGCGACGGTGCAGAAGATCATCCGCGGCGAGGCGTTCGGCGTCGAGAAGTACATGGCGTGGGGCGCGGAGGTCCGCAGCTACCAGCTCGAGGACGCGCTCGATCGCGACACCGCGGTCATCGAGCTCGCGAAGGACGTCGTCGCGGTCGGGCTGCCGGATCGCATCGGCTCGCTCGTCAGCGTGATTGCCGACGAGCTGATCGCGAACGCGTTGTACTCGGCGCCCGTCGACGACAAGGGCGAGCGCTTCCGCGCGAACGAGCCGCGCGACACCAAGCGTGCGCTCGTCGATCGCGATGTCGTCACGGTGCGGTGGGCGACCGACGCGCGCTACGTCGGCATCGAGGTCCGCGATCGCTGGGGCTCGCTCGATACGCAGGCGCTCGTCGAGCTCGCGAAGAAGCTCGCGAGCGGCGGCAAGCAGACAGATGACGGCGGCATGGGCCTCGCGCTCGCGTACGCATGCTGCAACCAGTTCGTGATCGATTGCGCGCCGTCGAAGATGACGGAGGTGATCGCGCTGCTCGACGTTCGCTACAAACCGACGGAGCTCGGCCGCGCGGCTTCGTTTCACGCGTTCGAAGGAGAGGCCCCATGACGCGAAACAGCCGACTCGAGTTGCGCGTGGAGGGTGCGCGCGTTGCGCTGACGGGTCGCATCGACGATTCGAGCTCGTTCACCGAGCTGCAGGCGCAACTCCCCGCGGGCGGCGTCACGATCGATACGAGCGGCGTCACGTTCGTGAACTCGGTCGGGATGCGCGAGTGGATCCGGTTGATCCGTGCGCTGCGCGAGCGCGGCCCGGTCGTGCTCGAGCGCGTCGCTGACGTGCTGATGACCCAGATGAACATGATCCGCGAGCTCGCGACGAGTGTGGAAGTCGCCTCGTTCCACGCGCAGTACGTGTGCGCCGCGTGCGGGCATGAATCTGCACCGCTCGTCGACGTCGCGACCCACGCCGAAGGTCTCAAGAACCTCAAGGCGCCCCCGCTACCCTGCCCGGAATGCGGGGCGGCGATGGCGCTCGGAGATTTCCCGGAGCGCTACCTGAGCATGTTCCGCAGCCGCTAGCGAGCACAGGGCTTTAACGGTAGTTTGTCCCTGCCGTGAAGCCCGAAATTCTGACTCCTTCCGACACGTTCGCGCGCCGCCACATCTCGCCGAGCGAGGCCGAGATCAACGAGATGCTCGCCGCGCTGGGTGTGAAGTCGCTGGACGAGCTGGCCGATGCGACCGTGCCGCAATCGATCCGGCTGTCGAAGCGGCTCGAGCTTGGAGAGCCGCTCGGCGAGCACGAGCTGATCGAAGAGCTGAAGAACCTCGCCGCCGACAACCAGGTCATGCGGTCGTTCATCGGGCAGGGCTACTACGACACGATCACGCCCGCCGTCATCCTGCGCAACGTCCTCGAGAACCCGGGCTGGTACACGCAGTACACGCCGTACCAGGCCGAGATCTCGCAAGGCCGCCTCGAAGCGCTCGTGAACTTCCAGACCATGGTCGAGGACCTCACGGGTCTGCCGATGGCGAACGCGTCGCTCCTCGACGAAGGGACCGCGGGCGCCGAGGCGATGCTGATGGCGTTCGAAAAGGTCGACCGCAAGCGGCCGGTGTTCTGGGTGCAGACCGAGACGCATCCGCAGACGATCGCTGTGATGTCGACGCGCGCCGAAGCGCTCGGCATCCAGCTCAGGGTCGGGACGGCGGCCGAGATCGAAGGCGCGCTCGATGTCGATGTCTCCGGCGTGCTGCTCTCGTATCCGACGACAGACGGGCGCATCGACAACTACCGCACGCTCGTCGGAAAGATCCACGCGGCGGGCGCGGCGGTCGTGATGGCGACAGACCTGCTCGCGCTCACGCTGATCGAGCCGCCGGGTGAAGTCGGCGCGGACATCGCGGTCGGCTCGTCGCAGCGCTTCGGCGTGCCGATGGGTTTCGGTGGACCACACGCGGCGTTCATGTCGTGCCGCGACGACTTCCGCCGGTTGATCCCGGGACGCATCATCGGCGTGTCGCGCGATGCGAAGGGCAAGACGGCGTTCCGTCTCGCGCTCCAGACACGCGAGCAGCACATCCGCCGCGAGAAGGCGCTCTCCAACATCTGCACGGCGCAGGTGCTACTCGCCGTGATGGCGTCGATGTACGCCGTCTATCACGGGCCCGAGGGCCTCACGACGATCGCGCGGCGCGTGCGCGCGTTCACGGCCGTGATGGAAGCGGGTCTGCGCAAGCTGGGCTACACGCCACGCACGGGCTCGTACTTCGACACGCTGCGCATCGACGTCGACGCACACGCGCAGGCCGACATCCTCGCGCGTGCGATCGATCGCGGCATCAACCTGCGCCGCTACGCGGACGGGCTCGGCCTCTCGTGCGACGAGACCACGTCACTCGCCGACGTGCACGACGTGCTCGAGGCGTTCGCCGTCGCCAAAGACGAGCTGCCGTTCGAGGTCGGCGACCTCATCAAGTCGACCGAGGTTCCGCCGCTGCCGCTCGCGCGCACGTCGAAGTTCCTCACGCACCCGACGTTCCATCGCTATCACGCGGAGCACGAGATGCTCCGCTACCTCAATCGCCTCACGGCGAAGGACCTCTCGCTCACGACGTCGATGATCCCGCTCGGCTCGTGCACGATGAAGCTCAACGCGACCACGGAGATGATTCCGGTGACGTGGCCCGAGTTCGGGCGCATGCACCCGTTCGCGCCGGCAGAGCAGTGGGGCGGCTATCGCGCGCTGTTCGACCAGCTCGAGGCGTGGCTCGCCGAGATCACGGGCTTCCACGCGGTCTCGCTGCAGCCGAACTCCGGCGCGCAGGGCGAATACGCGGGCCTGCTCGCGATCCGCGGCTATCACCGCGCGCAAGGCCACGCGCATCGGACGATCTGCCTGATCCCGCAGAGCGCGCACGGCACGAACCCGGCGTCCGCGGTGCTCGCGGGCATGCAGGTCGTGGTCGTCGCATCGCGCAGCGACGGCACGATCGATCTCGATGATCTCAAGAAGAAGGCCGAGCAGCATTCGGCGAACCTCGGTGCGCTGATGGTCACGTATCCGTCGACGCACGGCGTGTTCGAGGAAGGCATCCGCGACGTCTGCGAGGTCGTCCATCGCAACGGCGGGCAGGTCTACATGGACGGCGCGAACATGAACGCGCAGATCGGGCTGACGTCTCCCGCGGCGATCGGCGCGGACGTTTGCCATCTTAACCTGCACAAATCATTCTGTATTCCCCACGGCGGCGGCGGTCCCGGCATGGGCCCGATCGGCGTCGCGAAGCACCTCGCGCCGTACCTGCCCGGGCATCCGCTCGCGCTGCCCGGCACGCAGTCGGTCGGTGCGGTGAGCGCCGCACCGTGGGGCTCGGCGTCGATTCTTCCGATCTCGTTCGCGTACATCGCGATGATGGGTGAGGCCGGGCTGCGACGCGCCACCGAGGTCGCGATCTTGAACGCGAATTACATCGCGCACCGGCTCGCGTCGCACTACCCGGTGCTCTACGCGGGCAAGACCGGGCGCGTCGCGCACGAGCTGATCCTCGACTGCCGCGGCTTCAAGAAGACGAGCGGCATCGAGGTCGAAGACATCGCGAAGCGCCTCATGGACTACGGCTTTCACGCGCCGACGATGTCGTTCCCCGTGCCGGGCACGCTGATGATCGAGCCGACCGAGTCCGAGAGCAAAGCCGAGCTCGACAGGTTCTGCGAGGCGATGATCGGCATTCGCAACGAGATCGAAGACGTCGCGACCGGCAAGATGGACCGCGTGAACAACCCGCTCAAGAACGCGCCGCACACGGCCGCCGCGGTCACTGCGACGGAGTGGGACCGTCCGTACACGCGCGAGCAGGCCGCGTTCCCAGCGCCGTGGCTGCGCGTTCACAAGTACTGGCCACCGGTCGCGCGGGTTGACAATGCGTACGGCGATCGCAACCTGGTCTGCTCGTGTCCTCCAATCGACGATTACGCGTGAACTAGATGGACCTGGTGGGGTTGATCGCGGTGATGGGCGCGTTCGCGGTGCCGCTGTATGCGCTCAAGGTCCGCTACGAGGAGCGTCGCCGGCGACTCGAGCTCGAGCACTCGCAGCAGAAGCAGCTCACCGGTGATCCGGAAGAGATGAAGAAGCTCGAGAAGGACAACCGCCTCCTGCGCGAGCGCGTCGAGAACCTCGAGACGATCGTGTGCAGCGTCGACTTCGAGCTGAACCAGAAGCTGGCGAAGATGATCGACGATCAGCGCTCGCTCGTGCTGCCACCGGTGGCTGCAAACGCGCCGACGCCGCCCGGTGACAAGAACAAGTCGGCCGCGAAGCCCGATCCGCTCGAGCGCACGGCCACCTCGCATGGCACGCCGTCGCCGAACGGCCGGCCGCTCACGACCTCGCTCGAGGCCGGCCAGGTCCTCGCGCAGCGCTACCGCGTGCAGCGCCTGCTCGGCAAGGGCGGCATGGGTGCCGTCTACCTCGCCGACGACGAGGTGCTCGGAGAGCTCGTCGCGCTCAAGGTCATCTCGTCCGCCTTCGCGAGCGACGAGAACGCGATGATCGCGCGGTTTCGCCGCGAGGCCGCCGCCGCGCGCAAGGTGTCTTCGACGAACGTCATCCGCATTCACGACCTCGGCGAAGCGCGCCCGGGTCTGCTCTATCTCTCGATGGAGTACTTCGCCGGCCGCACGCTCGCGGAGTTGATCGCTCAGCGCGGCATCGTCCCGCTCGACGACGCGCGCGACATCCTCAAGCAGATCGTCAACGGGCTCGAGGCCGCGCATCAAGCGGGCGTCATCCACCGCGATCTCAAGCCGAGCAACATCCTCATCGGCGAGCGCGGCGCGGTGAAGATCATCGACTTCGGTCTCGCGACCACCGCGATGGGTGATGGCCTCACCGCGACGGGCGCGATCCTCGGAACGCCGCACTACATGGCCCCGGAGCAGATCCGCGGCAAAGCCGTCGACGCGCGTACGGACATCTACGCGCTCGGCGCGCTCACCTTCCACCTCGTGTGTGGTCGCCCGCCGTTCCACGGTGACAACGCGATCGCGATTGGCTTCGCGCATTGCTCCGAGGAGCCGCCGGCACCGAAGCAGATCCGGCGCGACATGCCGGCGAACCTCGAGGCCGCAATCCTCGCCGCGCTCGCGAAGTCACCCGACGATCGTCCGTCGACAGCGCGCGCGTTCCTCGAGCGTTCGCTCGCGACGGCCTGAGCGAAGGCTAGGGCTTTGCCGGCGCGGGCTTCGCTGCCGGTGCGGGCTTCGCGGCGGGCTTTGCTGCCGGCTTGGGCTTCGCGGCCGGCGCGAGCTTCAGGCGAAACACGCTCGCCGGATCGACCATCCCACCAGGCACGCGCGTCGAGATGTGCAGGTGTGGACCCGTGGCGCGTCCGGTCTTGCCCGCCTTGCCAAGCTCCGCGCCCGCCATGACCACATCGCCTTCAATAACCGTCGTGGCGCTGAGGTGGAAGTACGCGGTCGCGATGCCGCCGCCATGGGCGATGACGACGATGTTGCCCGCGAGGAACGTGTCGCGGATGAGCGTGACGGTGCCCGCGTTCGAAGCACTCACGCGCGCGCCTTCTTTCGCGTGCACGTCCATGCCGAGGTGCTGGCTGCGATGGCCGTCGTTGAACGTCCGCCACTCGCCGAACATCGACGTCACCTTTCCAAGCGGGCGACGGAACGGCGCCGCGAACGCGGGCTCCATGCCGTCGCTCTTCGCCATCGCCGCGAGGATCGCCTGGTTGTCCTCGTCGATGCGCGTACGCTCGGCGGCCGGCGGGTTCGCGAACTCCTCCTCGACGACGACCTTCGCATCGGGGAACGTCACGGTTCGCACGGCGACACGGGCGGGTAGCTTCGCGCTCTCGATCTCGACGGAGACGGCCTCGTCCTTCGCGCCGACTGGCACCGCGAACACGGCCTGATAGCGGCCATTGCGTGCCCGGAAGAACTGCAGCTTCGTTCCGCCGGCGTCGCCCTTCGGCAGCTCCTTCGCACCGGTAACGGTGACGAGAATGGCGTCGCCGGGTCGCGCGCTCTTGGGCGCGACGGTGACCTTCGTCTCGGCAAGCGCGAGACTGCTCGTGAATGTGAGGATCGCCACAGCGAGGAGACTCTTCATGGCTTTAGGTGTACGCCGTTTTCGCGACCTCACGGAGCGGCGCACGCCGTGCGAATACGCGCGTATGTAAATCAGCGCGGTTTCGAGGGCGGCCCGTCGTGCGCCGTGATGGCGCGACGCGGTCCGGTCGCCGGTGCGTACGGCGTCTCGGTGCCGGCGAACCGCGCACCCAGCGCGAACATCTGCCCCACGATCGGCGAGCGCACGAGCTCCATCGGGCACACGACGGTCGCGATCCCGGCCTTGCCCGCCTTGCCGTCTTTCTCTGCCCGTTCGAACGAGACGCGCGCCATCTCGCGCTCGCGCGCGACGAACTGCGGCGTCGCGCAGCGCAGCGTGCCTCGGCGCGGCGCGAAGAAGGTCGCGCCCGGCATCATGCGCTCGACCTCGTCGATGAAGCCGTCGAGCAAGATGTGCTCGACGGCGTATTCGTTCACGAGTGACATGACCTGTGCGGTCTTCTTGCCGAGACCCATGAAGCCGCCGGCGAGCTGCTCGACGCGCCAGCTCCCGCGCCGCTTCGCGAGGTTCGCGAGCGCGGTGCGATAGAGATCGTCGGGGGTCGTCCCGCCCGCGGCGACGTCCGCGCGCGTGAGGACGATCCCGTCACAGGCGAAGGCGAGCAGCGGCGTGTCGAGCTCCCGGTCCGCCGGGACCTCGCAATGAAAGACCTTTCCCTCGGCGCGCGCGATCGCCGACGTTCGCAGGACCGGCAGCACGTTCTCGAAGGGCACCAGTCATCTTACGTCCCATCGCAGGCGGGTCATTCCACCGAATAAATGTGTTTGCGACAGGAGGGTTTGCCGATGCGCAGTTCGTGCAAATGCGAGTCATCGGGGCGTAAAGCGATAGTGCGCGACCAGCCACTCACGGCCGTCCCGATAGCCGAATAGCTCCGCGCACGCGAGGAAGAACACGCGCCAGCGCTGGAACCGCGCACCATCGAGCACGCGTTCGACCTCGACGCGGCGGTCCATGAGGTTGCGATACCAGGCCTCCGCGGTCTTCGCGTAGTGCGTGCCGGCGAGGTGCCACTCCTCGGCGATCCGCAGATCGGCCTGGAAGTGATGCAGGAGCTGCGTGGACGGCATGATGCCGCCGGTGAAGAACTCGCGGGCCATCCAGTCGGTGCGGCCGCCGTCCTCGAACGGATACGCGTGCTGGCGATGCGCGAACACGTGGACGAACAGCGAGCCGTCGCGATCGAGCCAGCGCGCGATCCGGTGGAGCAGCAGCTCGTAGTTGCGCATGTGCTCGAACATCTCGACGGAGACGATCCGATCGAAGCTCGCGTCGGGCAGCTCGAGCATGCGGACGTCCGCCGTCCGGACAGTCAGGTTCTGGAGGCCACGGCGGCGCGCCTGGTCCTCGATGAAGTCGCGCTGCGTGCGCGAGTTCGAGACCGCGGTGAGCTGACTCTTCGGATAGCGCGCCGCGGCCCACAGCGACAGCGAGCCCCAGCCGCAGCCGAGATCGAGGACGCGCTGGCCGTCGGCGAGCCGCGCGCGCTCGGCGGTGAGCTCGAGCATCGCGGCCTCGGCGGCGCCGAGCTCGCGCACGCTGGTCGGCCAGTAACCGCTCGAGTACTTGAGGTGCGGGCCGAGCACGAGCTCGAAGAACCGCGGCGGCACCTCGTAGTGCTGGGCATTCGCGGCCGCGGTCTCGATCGCGATGTCACTGCCGCGCAGCGAGGCGACGAGCGTCTGGTGACGCGCTTGCTGATCCTCGACGGAGCCGCGCTGCCCGCGCAGACGCTGCGCGCAGATCGCGCGGATGCCCGCACGCAACAGCGGCTCCGGTATCCGGCCCGAATCGACGAGCCGATCGATCACCTTCTCGATCACGCCGGCACTCTAGCCTAAGCTGCCGGCACGTGACGGAGACGCTCGTCGACTTGCTACGCGCGTGCGCAGAAGATGCCGCGTACACGCCGTACACGTTCCTCGCGGACGGCGACGACGATGTGCGCACGCTCACCGCCGCGGCACTCGACGCGCACGCGCGGCGAATCGCCGGCGAGCTCGCGAGCATAGCGCAGCCCGGCGATCGCGCGCTGATCCTCACGGCGCCCGGGCTCGAGTACATCGCCGCGTTCTTCGGCTGCCTCTACGCGGGCGTGATCGCGGTGCCCGCGTATCCGCCGGATCCGCGGCGGCTCGCGCGCACGCTGCCGCGACTGCAGGCGATCGTCGAGGCCGCCGGTGCGCGCGTCACGCTGACCACACGCGACTTGCACGATGCCGTAGCGTCGCTCGTGCCGCTGCCGACGATCTCGATCGAAGACGCACGCGGCGATCATCGCGCCGCGATCGGTCGCGACACGATCGCGATGCTGCAGTTCACGTCCGGATCGACGGCGGCCCCGCGCGGCGTGATCCTGACCCACGGCTGCATCCTCGCGAACCTCGCGGCGATGAGCGACGCGTTCGAGCTCTCGCCCGATCAGCGCGTCGTCAGCTGGCTGCCGCCGTATCACGACATGGGCCTCATCGGCTCCGTCCTCGCGCCGCTCTCCTGCGGCGGCTCGCTGGTCTCGATGTCACCGCTGCACTTCCTGCAGCGCCCCGCGCGCTGGCTGCGCGCGATCACGAAGTACAGGGCGCATATCAGCGGCGGGCCGAACTTCGCGTTCGATCTCTGCGTGCGCAAGGTCGACCTCGATCGCGAGACGCTCGATCTGTCGTCGTGGGAGGTCGCGTACAACGGTGCCGAGGTCGTTCGCCCGTCGACGCTCGCCGCCTTCGCAGCGAAGTTCGCGGCGGTGGGGTTCCAGAAGCGCGCGCTGTTCCCGTGTTACGGGCTCGCCGAGGCGACGCTGCTCGCGACCAGCGTCGCGCGCGGCGCGGGCGCGACGACGCGCATGCTCGACGGCGCGGAGCGGGTCTCGTGCGGCCGGCCCGCGCGTGGCGTCGAGGCCTCGATCGAAGGCGGCGAGATCGTGCTCGCGGGACCGAGCATCAGTCGCGGCTACTGGGGCCACGAGCCGTTTTTAGTGCCGCTGCGCACCGGCGACCTCGGCGCGGTCGTCGACGGCGAGCTCTACATCACGGGACGCTGCAAGGACCTCATCATCTTCAGCGGCCGCAAGCTGTTTCCCGACGACCTCGAGCAGGTCGCGGCATCCGCGCATCCGTCGCTGCGTCCGACCGTCGCCGCGTTCGGCGTCGACCTCGAAGGCGAACGGCTCGTGCTCGTACACGAGGTCGATCGCGTCGACGATGCGGCACGCACGGCGATCACGCGCGCGATCGTCGAGAGCTTCGACATCGCGCCGTACGCGATCGAGCTCGTGCCCGCCGGCACGATCCCGAAGACCTCGAGCGGCAAGGTCCAGCGCCACGCCTGCAAGGAGGCGTGGCTAGCCGGAGAGATGCGAGGCGAGTAGCGTGATCGTCGGGTAGTCCCACACCACCGTCGGCGCGACATGCGTCCCGAGCCAGTCCTCGAGATCGCCCGACAGCTCGACGGCCGCGACCGAGTCGATACCGAGCTCTGCGAACGGCCGCGCCGGATCGACCTGCTTCTCGTCGATGCGTAGCGACTTCGCGATCGCGCGCACGAGCCACGCTTCGATCTGCGTCGCGGTCACGAGCGCCTCAGCATCGGGTCGAGCGCGTGGTCCTCGCCGGGAAGCGTCTGCTCGATGTCGCCGATCACGTCGCGATAGTCTGCGATCGCGCGCTCGACGACATCGACATCGGCGACGAGCGGCGAGGCGAGGGCGGCCGCGCGCGACTCGAGCTGCGCGAAGGCCCAGCGCTTCGCGAGCTGCGAGAGCGGATCGTCGCCGCGCTGCTCGACGACCGCCGCGAGCAAGCCCCACGCCGAGAGCTGACCGACGGCGAGCTTCGCGTGCTGCGTCGCCGCGATGCGCGCATCACCGCGCGTGTCCTCGAGTGCCGCCGACAGCTTGCGCGTCCACGCCTCGACGCGCGTGCGCGCTTCGCTCGCGCCGTCGAAGATCTCGACCATGTTGCCGAGCACCGCGGAGCCGAGGTGCATCTCGAGCGTCTCCGTCGGGCCCTCGAAGATCCGTAATAAACGCGCATCGCGCACGAGCTGCGGCAGCCCATTGCTCTCGATGTAGCCGCGACCGCCGAGGAGCTGCGTGGTGCGATCCGCGGCCTGCCACAGCAGCTCGGGCACGACCGCCTTGCAGATCGCGGCGAGGTGCGCCGGCGGTGCGAGCCCATCGCAACGCGCGGCCGTGTAGCGCACGAGGCTCTCGGCCGCCGTCACCGATGCGATCATCTCCGCGAGCACCTCGCGCGTGCGCGCGTTCGCGAGCATCGGACCGGTGCTGATCGCGCGGCGGCTCGCGAACCTGTGCGCGAGCTGCGCGCAGCGCCGCAGGCCACCGAGCGCGATCGCCGAGATGCCGAGCCGCGCGACGCCGAACATGTCGTTCGCGACCTCGAAGCCATCGCCCGCGACGCCGAGCAAGTCGGACTGCGTGACGCGCACGTCGTCGAGGACGACCTCGTTCTGCACGATCGCGCGCATGCCCGTCGTCATCGCTTCGGGGCCCATGCGCAGCCCTCGCACGCCGGCGCGCACCGCGAACACGCACATTCCGCCGCCCTCTTCGGGTCTGCGCCGCGCGACGACATTGATCGCGCCGGCCCACGAGCCGTTGCCGACCCACAGCTTCGTGCCGCGCAGCCGCCAGCCGTCACCGTCGGCGATCGCCTGCGCTTCGATCATCCGCGCGTTCGAGCCCGCCGCTGGCTCGCTCATCGCAAACGCGCCGAGGATGCGCCCGGTCGCGAGCTGCGGCAGGAGCTCGGCCTTGAGGGCGTCTCCGCCGAACCGCTCGATCGGCCGGATGCCGAGGCCGTTGTGAATGCCGACGAACACCGCGAGCGTCAGGTCGATCGCGCCGAGTTGCTCGAACACCGCGAGGCTCTCGGGCTGCGAGAGCCCGAGGCCGCCGTACTGCGTGTCGGCGAGCAGGCCGAGGACGCCGCGATTGCCGAGATCCATCACGACGTGTGGCGGCATGCAGCGCCGCTCGTCCATGAGCTGCGAGTTGAGCCGCGTCGCCGCGTACTCGCGGAGCCACGCGCACAGCTCGCCCGCGCTCACGCGAGCTCCTCGACCAGCAATGTCGCGAGCTCGTCGGCGTCGCTCGCGGAGAGCCCGGTGAGGCGATACGTGATCGACAGCTGGAGCTCGTCGGGCCACGCCATCACGCCGAGCGCGACGCCCATCCGCAAGCACACCGGCGTGTAGAACTTCTGGTCGCGGACGACGAGCGCCCCGTTCGATCGCTCGCGCACTTGCTCGCGAAAGTCGCGCTCGTGTTCGATCCACGTGAAGTGCGTCGTCGCGAAGCCCGTCGATGTGGTGGTCACCGCGACGCGGCGAAACACCGACCACGGCAGCCACCGCACCGGCGCACCGAGGAGCGAGATCGCGAGGTGATCGCGCCGGCGAATCGATGCGACGTAGTCATCCCACAGCGACCGCGCGAGCTCGCCCGCCGGGAGCCGCGCATCGCCGAACAGCGTCAGTACGGTCAGGTGATTTCCCGTGCCCGCGAGCGCGTTCGGCCCGCGCCGCAAGCTCACCGGCACCTCGAGCGACATCAGCGCGTTCTCGCCGCCGCGCCGCACATTCCACGCATGGACGGCGCGGAGCCACGCTGCTGCCATGAGCCACGGCGGCCGCACCCCCGCGCTGCTTGCCCGCACGAAGATCGCCGCGCGCCCCGCCGCATCGAGCCGGCGATCGAGGCTCGCGATCGCTCCCGGTGTCTCCGCGCGGAGCGCGACCCGCGCCGTGCGGTCCTGCTTCGCTTCGCGCGCGAGCGTGCGCGCGTGCTTCCAGCTCGCGGCGAGCTTGGTGTCCTTCCAGAGCTGGCCGAACGACAGCGGATGTACCGCGTCCACCGCAGGCGCCGCGGGCGGCGTCGCCGGCAGCGCACCGAGGATCTCGCCGACGATCGCGAGGAACAGCATTCCATCGGCCGCCGCGTGGTGACAGCGGAACGCGAGCACGTGCTTCTCGCCGCGCGGGATCCACAGCACGCCGAACGGCGGCTCGCGAAACGGATCGATCGGCGTGTTACGCCACGCGAGCACGCGGTCCGGGTCGTCGCTGACCGTCAGCACGCCGTGCTGGCCTCGCCACGCGAGCCCACCGAGCGTCTTCGCGAGCGTGCAGGCGAGGGCAGGCCACCGCGCGAGCGCGGCCGCGATCGCACCATCGAGCATCGCGCGATCGAGCGCACCCGCGAGCTCGAGCTCCGCACCGAGGTGCATGGTGATGCCGGCGCGTTCTTGATACGCGACGAAGAAGGCATCGGTCGTCGTCAGAGTCTGCACGCGCGCCGATTCTATACGCGCGTCAACGTCGCAGCGTCGGCAAGACGATGAAGAAGGTGGCTAGAAGGCGATGCCGCCGCCGCCGCCGCCATCGCAGCCACAGAACCGATCGATTTGTGACGGACCGAAGCTGATTTATTTTGGGCCGATTCGCTCCGCGGCCGCCCCATGCATGATCGCCTGGACGCTGAGCATCGCGCCGACCGCGCCCTCGAAACCTCCGAGCTTGGACAGCTCGCCGGCAAACTGCAGCAGCTCGTCTGCATCGCGAACCTCGATGCCGAGCGACGCCATGATCTGGCTCATCAGGCGATGGGCCCGTCGCTCGCCCAGGATGCGAGTCATCTTCGTCAGCGCAAGCTCGTGGAACTTGCCTGCAGTCGTGGGCACAGACTCGGGCATCAGGACCGGAGGTTCTTGCTCTCCGCTTCGAGTTGCGTCACGCGTTGCAGCGCTCGATCCCTCTCCGTACGAAGCTCGAGCATTTCCCGCGCGGTGTCGCGGCTCAGCTCCGCCATCTCCTCAGCAAGCGCGCGCGCCGTGCGGATGTCGTCGATGTCCGTGTTCGTGCCAAACCAGCGCACGATCTTTCCGCTCCTGTCGCGCAAAGGGTTAACGCGCGTGAGGAACCACCGCGGCAACTTGTTCGCGCCGATCAACGGAAACTCCATTTCGAACGGCTCGCCCGTCACGATCGATGCCTTCCAGCGCTCGGTGACCTTCGGTAGGTACTCGGGGTCGTGAACCGTCTCCCAGCCCCATCCCTGCATCTGCTCGAACGTCGTGCCGGTGTACTCGTACCAGCGCCGATTGTAGAAATCGATGTAGCCATCGGCGAGCGCGGTCCACGCGAGCTCGGGCAGGTTATCGATGAACGTGCGAAACGTTTCTTCGCTCGCTTCGGCGCGTGCGCGGGCTGCACGATGCCCTTCGAACAGGCGGGCATTGTCCACCGCGATCGCGGCGAGCCGCGCGAACTCCGCCACGAACGGCAGCTCGTCCCCGCGATAGGAGCGACCCGATTCAGCCTGGACGAGCGTCAGCGCCCCGAGCACGATGTCTTTCGCGATGAGCGGGAGCACCACGTACGACTTCAGCCCGAGGCTCAAGAGGATCTCGAGGTGTTCGGGATCCTGTGCATTGGCTTCGAGCAAGCCGGTCGGAATCTCGCCCACCAGCTCCGCGACACCCGTGCGGATGACATTTGGGAGCCCATTCGGATCCGTCGCCTTGGGCGGATAGCGATCCCACAGCTCGTGCGCGAGCTTCACCTTCGCCGGCTCGGCGTGTGCGACGGCCAACCGCGCGAAGGTGCCGTCCTCGCGAACCATGTCGACGGCGCACCAATCCCCGAGGGCGGGCACCGCGAGGTCGGCGAGTTTCTGCAATGTCTCGCGATAGTCGAGGGACGACAGCAAGGTCCGCCCAGTCGTCGCGAGGAATGCTTGCCGTTCCGCTTCACTGTCGAGCTTCATGGCTACCTGCTCCACGATACGACGTCGGTGCCTCGTTTCGGTGGATGAGTCGTTTCTAACGATTCGAATCCCTGCACGGCCGCGCGCTCGACGAACCATCGGCAGCTGCGCGTGCAATAGTTTCCGAGGTGCCCAAGCTGATCGACACGCTCCGTGTGCAGCATCAAGAGATCAGGCGCGCGGCAGCACGAGTCTCCGAGGCCGCGGACCGCGACGACGTGCCGGCGGTGTGTGCCGCACTCGATGCGCTGGCCGCGGGGCTACTCGCGCACCTCGCGGTCGAAGACGCTCACTTGTATCCGGCACTCACGCAGGCCGCGGAGCAGACTCAGCTCGAAGTCCCGGCGAGGATCGCTCGCACATACGAGCACAACATGACCACGATCAGCGTCGCACTGAAGGCGTTCCTGGAGAAGTACTCGCGCGCCTTCGTCATGGCTGACTTCCGACGCGACTGGCCCTTGGTCTCGCAGCTCCTCGCCGATCGGATCTACAGCGAAGAGGCCACGCTCTACCCGCTCTACACGACCTGGATCGAGGGCAGCTAATCTTCGACAGCCAGTCGCTCGGTTGCGTGAACCCGTATCCGAGGTATCGGCATAAGGATGCCGAGCGTCGTCCAGGTTCTCCGTTCGCTGGCTGACAGTGCCGACACCACCTTCGTGCTGTCGCGAGAGCTCGTGCTGGTTCGACACAACGCCGCGTGGACCCGGTTCGCGCAGGCGAACGATGGGCTCGAGATGCTCGATCGGTTCGGGCGAGGTTGCTCGATCATGTCGGCGGTCCCGCCCGTCCTCCAGCCGTTCTACAAGCGAGGCTATGCGCAGGTGTGGACATCCGGAGAGCGTTGGGAGCACGACTACGAGTGCTCGTCGCCGGACCGCCACCGCCGCTTCCGGATGCTCGCCTATCCGATCGATCACGCGTTTCTCGTGGTGGTCAATGCGGTGATCGAGGACGTCGCACACGATCGCGAGGTGTCGTCTCCGGACGAGTCACGCTACGTGAGCGACGGCGTGATCTCGATGTGCTCGAACTGCCGGCGCGTTCGCAACCGCGATGGCGAGAGCCGTTGGGATTGGGTGCCCGCATTCGTCGCGCACCCACCACCAAACCTCAGTCACGGGATCTGCGATGCATGCGCGCCGATCTATTACGGGTCCGACGACTGGGATGCTTAGCGACGCGGCGGCGAAGTCAGCGCGCGCTCGCCGAGCCCGAGACCGACGCGGACGCCTGCACGCTGACGCTGATGCTCGCCTTCGCCTGCACCGCGCCGCGGGCGGCGACGTTCATTCGGTTGACGACGCAGACCATCTGCGCGCCGAATTCCTTGGCCAGCGAGCCCATACCCTTGACCGCGCCCCCGGCCGAGCCGGCGAACGCGGTGGCCGACTTCAGCGCCAGCTTGGCTTTGGCGTTGGCCGTGAGCAGCGCCGGCAGGCCGATCGCGACCGCCTTGGTAGCGCGCGTGAAGCCGCTGGCGTCGACCGCGACCGAGGTGTCACTCTGGACGTCGACTTTTGGAGGGGTGCACTGCGCGTCGAGGCTGGCGCTCGCCTCGCCCTGCGACTTGCACGCGCCGGCCGCCGACCCCGAGCTGCCACCGGTGCCCGCAGTGCCGCTGCCCGAGCCCGAGCACTCCGCCGACGCCTTGGCCGACGCCGCCGCGTCGACGGTGCACGTGGCCGGCGTGTAGGTCACGACGCTCTTGCTCTTGGCCTTGGCGGTCACCCTGAGGCCGGCCTTGAGGGCGGTGGCGACCCGGCCGCAGACCGCCTTTGTGTTCCCCGCCGTCGACACCTTCAGCTCTCCCGCCATCTGCTTGCATGCGTCCGTCACCGACGCCTGGAGCGACGCGGCCGACTGCTGCAGCCGCGCCGACGCGGCGATGAACGCCTCGATGCGTGCGCCGCTGTCGCCCTTCAGGCCCGTACAGCTGGTCGGATTGGCGGGCAGCTTGCTGGCTCCCGGCACCTTGTCTGGCAGCTTGATGTCACCAAGCTGCGCGCTCGCGGTCCCCGCAAGCGCGACGACCAAAACCCCGGTCAAGGTCAGCATGTGCGTCTTCAATGAGTCCTCCTGGCGGCAGAGTACTCTCTTCCCGCCGCTGAAGCGGAGGCGGACTCTGGAGCGTCACCGCTTGGTTGAGGGACTGCTCGCAGGCGTGTTCAGGCTGAGCTCTTCGACGTCAGCCGCCGTGACGCTGCCATCATCGGTGTAGCGGTCCTCGAGCGGCCGCAGCGAATCGGCCGCAGGGGCGTCGGGAAGGTTCGCGTCGGGAAGATCCGCGTCGGGACGACCTGCGTCAGGAAGACTCGGGTCGGGAAGACCCTTCTTGAACCAGAGCGTCTCGCGGAATTTGTTCATGAATGTGATTTACCGTAGCATGCAAAGCGTCTACGGCTAGCCAAGCCACCGGAAGTAAGGAACTTCTCATCAGCCGGCATGATCATGCTCACAGGCGAACGAGATGCGCGCCGTAGTGCACGCCGGCGCCGATCGCGGCGAACAACACGAGCTGGCCGGAGCCGAGCCGGGCCGCGCCGCTCTCGAGATCCTCGGCGAGGAGTACGAGGGTGCCAGCCGCCGAAATGTTCCCGTATCGCTCCATGTGCATCGCGAGGCGGGCGAGCGGCATGCCGGCCTCGATCGCGAAGCCTTCGACGAGGCGCTTGTTCGCCTGGTGGAGGTAGTAGCGCTCGATCTCCGGGACGAGGTCGGGCACGTCGGCCAGCACGTGATCGATCCCCCGGCGCATGAACTCTGGAAACCGCTCGGCCACGAGCGGTCCATTCACGACGAACGCTGCGTCCTCCGGCGTGAGCCGACCACTGTGCGGGGGATGCAGTGCACCACCTCCGCGCCGGACCACGAGCTCGAGACCATCGGCGCCGCTGCACGATCGCAGGATCCCCGGCTGGCGTGCGCGGGGATTTCGTTCGGCGGTGCGGTCCGCCCGCAGCAGGATCGCCCCGGCACCGTCACCGAACAGGTACATCGAGAGGCATGCGCCGAGCTCGCGACCGCCGATCCGCACGGACCGAGTGAACACGTCACGATCGACGTACGCCGAAGTGAAGTTGGAGGCGACGATCGCCGCGGTCCGGATCTGGCCACCCTCGATCAGCTTGCGCGCGAGGTCCATGACATAGAGAGCACCACCGCACCCGCTGTCGATCACCAGCGCCATCGCATCCGCGCGGCAGCCGAGCCGCTGGTGGAGCACCACCGCGTCGTGCGAGAAGTTGAGCTCGTCGGGCGTGCACGTCACGACGAAGATCGCGTCGATCTCCGACGGCTTGACGTCCCCGCGCTCGAGCGCCTGGCGCAGCGCCGCTTCGCACATGTCCGTGTTCGTTCGCGGCCAGATCGAGCCATCCTTCGGGACGATCGCTCGGCCGGTCTCGTCGTCGAAGTCCCACAGAAACCGACGCTCGAGGATCCCGGTCTTGAGCGCGATCTTCTCGGGTTGCCATCCAGGGATTGCCTTGACGAGGCGCTCGTTGGAGATCGCCCGTTCGGGCAGAAACGCGCCAGCGGCGACGATGCGGGTCGAGATCATGATGGGCTCCAAAGTTGCGGTGTGCACCTCGTCCCTCGAGCACCCCGCGTTCCACTCCGCGATCCCGCTCGTTACCGGCAGTTGAGCCGTTCGCTCGGCGTGTCACTGGTCCAGCTTTGACCACCACCACGGTTGTCGCTGGTCTTCGATTGAGCAACCTGACCATCACGACGAAGATGTGGAGATGACCTTTCTGAGCGAGCTCGTCGGCCAGGCGCCGGAGATCGAAGCACTGCGCGGACAGGTCGAACGCGTCGTCGCTCGCGGCGAGGAAGGCACCCGGCTGCCGCGGATCCTGCTGCAGGGCGAGACCGGCACGGGCAAGGGGCTGCTCGCGCGGGGCATGCATCGAGCGAGCGCGCGTGCGCAAGCACCGTTCGTCGACATCAACTGCGGCGCGATCCCCGAGGCGTTGCTCGAGGCTGAGCTCTTCGGCCACATGCGCGGCGCGTTCACCGGCGCGCACCGTGACAAGCCCGGTCTGTTTCAACAGGCGCACGGCGGCACGCTGTTCCTCGACGAAGTGGCGGCGATGCCGCTCGTGATCCAGGCCAAGCTCCTGACCGCGCTCGAGGACAAGGTCGTGAGAAGGGTCGGTGGAACGCGGTCCGAGCAAGCCGACGTCTGGGTGGTCTCGGCGACCCACGTCGATCTGCGTCGCGCGGTACGCGACGGCAGGTTTCGCGAGGACCTGTACCACCGTCTCGCCGTGATGACGTTCACGGTACCTCCGCTCCGCACGCGCGGCGGCGACCTGCTCGAGCTCGCGGTTCACCTGCTCCGGCGAACCTGTGATGACTACGGGATCTCGCAGCGCCAGCTGAGCCCGGATGCCGAGCGCGCGATCCGCGACCACACATGGCCCGGCAATGTCCGCGAGCTCGCAAATGCGATGGAGCGCGCCGCGCTGCTCGCTGACACCGGTGAGATCACGGCCGCGCTGCTCGGTATCCCGACCGGCCCGGCGCCCGAGCGCGCCGACGAGGCGGACGGTCAGCCATCGCTCGAGGACACGGAGCGCCGCGAGATCCTCCGGACGCTGGCGGCGAACCACAACAACCTGTCCCGCACCGCGAAGGTGCTCGGCATCGCGCGCAACACCCTCAAGTCGCGGCTCGAGAAGTATGGCGTGCGTGTGAGCGTCGACCTCAGACCGGTCACGCCCACCGAATCAGCGAGTCCCCACATCGGTCCGCTGCGCTGGGAGCGGCGCTTGCTCGTTTACCTCCAGGCGACCGCGACCGCGACTGCCGATCCGCTGCACGTCGCAGAGTCCCTGCAACGCGTGGCCGACAAGGCACTGATCTTCGGCGGTCGCGTCGAGGAGATCGGACCAGTCTCGCTGGTCGCGGTGTTCGGTCTCGATCCAGTCGAGGACCCTGCACGCCGGGCTGCGCTCGCGGCCCTTTCGTCGCTGCGTGACGTGTCGCCTCCGTTGCTCGCGCTCGCCGTTCACTGCGAACCGGGGCGCGTCGGACGTACGGGACCGGGGCACGACGCGATCATCGACCCCGAAGCGAAACATCCAGCCCTCGGTGTCTTGCGGTCGCTCGTGACGACCAGCGGTTCGGGGCACGTCGCGATCAGCCGTGCGGCTGCCTCGGTTCTCCAGCGCCGGTTCGATCTCGAGCCGATCGCCGATGCGTTCAGGTTGCGCGGTGGTGAGCGGGCGGCGAATGCGATGTTCGGCTCCGCCGCCTCGTTCGTCGGTCGCGAGGGCGAGATCGCGCTGCTGCGCGGCAGGTTCGCGCAAGTGGCCGAGGGACGGGGCCAGGTCGTTTCCGTTTTCGGCGACGCGGGAATCGGCAAGTCTCGCCTGCTGTACGAGCTCCGCCAGCAGCTCGCCAACCAGGCTCGGTGGCTCGAGGCTCGGTGCTTGCCGTTCGACAGCGCGACGCCGCTTTCGCCCCTGGCCAGCGCGCTGCGATCGCTGTTCGGCATCGACGAGCTCGATCCCGCGCACGTGATCTCGAAGATCGTGGCGGCGCGTACGTCGCAGCTCGGGATCCCGTCGCCCCAGGCGGCCCTGCTCGCCTCGTTGCTCGGCGCATCGAGCCCGGAGCTGGATCTGCTCGCGCCCGACGGCCGACGAGCAGGTCTGTTCGAGGCGATCACCGCGGCCGTGTTCATGACCAGCCGCGAGCGCCCGTTCGTCCTCGTGCTCGAGGATCTGCACTGGGCCGACGGCACGACGCAGGAGCTCGCCGAGCGCTTCGCCGAGCAAGTCGCATCCCATGCGGTGCTGCTGATCACCACCCAACGGATCGGCAAGGTGCCGCCGTGGCTCGGTCGTTCGCACGCGAGCCAGCTCTCGCTTCCGCCGCTCTCCCAGCGCGAATCGATCGTCGTCCTGCGTGCCGCGGTCGGGAGCTCGGCACCGCTGGGCAGCCGCGAGCGCGCGATCCTCGACAAGAGTGAGGGCAACCCGTTCTTCATCGAGGAGCTGACCCGTCACGCGATCGGGCAATCCGGTGACGCGGCCGATGTTCCCGACTCGGTGCAGGGCGTGCTCGCCGCTCGCATCGCTCGGCTCGATCCACCGCTCGAGCGCTGTTTGCTGCGCGCCGCGGTGCTGGGGCGAGACGTTTCGCGGGCGCTGCTGCAGGCCCTCGGCCCCGATCGAGATCTCGACCGTTCGCTGGCGGCGCTGTGCAGGCTCGAGTTCCTCGTCGAGCGAGGATCCAGAGAGCTGTTCGCGTTCCGCCACGCGCTCACCCATGAGGTCGCGTACGAGCTGCTGCCCATCGCCGAGCGCGAAGATCTTCACGCCCTCGCGGTGCGTGCACTCGAGATTTCGCACGCCGGCCGGCTCGACGATGTCGCCGACTCCCTCGCGCATCACGCCGAGCGATCGCGCGACCACGCACGCGCGATCGAAGCGCTGGTGCGGTTCGCGGACCGAGCCCGTGGCGCCTACGCGCTACTCGATGCTCTGTCGGCGCTCGAACGTGCGAGCGTGCGGCTCGGTGCTCTCGACGATGTCGCTCGCCGGACCGCGCTGCCGTCCGTCCTGTTCCGACAGGCACACGTGTTGTCGTTGCTCGGTCGGTTCAACGAGGCACTCGAACGGCTGACCACACATAGCGCGGACATCGACGCGATCGGGGCTCCGGAGGTCCTCGGTCCGCACTCGGTGTGGTGCGCCGCAATGCACAGCTATCTGGGGCAGAGCGTCCAGGCGCAGCAGCGCGCGACGCGCGGTCTCGCGTTCGCACAACGATGCGGCGATCGAATCACGGAAGGCCGCGCTCATTACGTGCTGTCGCGCGAGGGGTTCTTTGGCTGCCGGTTCGCCGATGGTGTCGCGAGCGGCCAGCGCGCGATCGAGGCGCTCTCGGCAACCACCGACCGCTGGTGGTTGGGTCAGGCCCACTGCATCGTCTCGTGGAACCACTTCGTGCGCGGCGAGCTCCTCGAGTCGCTCGGGGCTGCCGAGCGTGCGGCGGACGTCGGCCGCGCGACCGGGGACGTGCGGATGCAGGTCTACGCTCGCTTCAGCGCAGGCTACGCACACGCCTGCGGCGGCGAGATCGAACAGGCGCTGGTGTGCTGCCGCGAGGCATGCGCCATGGCGGCAGATCCGGTGAGTGCCGCGTTCGCACAGTCGTTCCTTGGATACGCGTTGCTCGCGGCCAACGAGCTCGACGCTGCGGTGGACGTGCTCGATCGCGGCGTCGCGCAACTCGCGGCGATGCGACTGTGGCACCAGGAGGGAATCTTCCGGGCGTTCCTCGCCGACGCGCAGCTCCAGCGGGGCAAGCTGAGCACGGCCCGCTCCGAGGCCGAGCGAGCACTGACGAAGTGCCGCGAGGTCGGCTTCGGATACGGAGAAGGTTGGGCGCTACGCGTGCTCGGTCTGATCGCGGCAGCCGAGGGCTCGATCGCGGGAGCCACACGGCTGCTCGGCGAGGCGCTCGACCGCTTCGAGACGATCGAAGCGCGGCTGCAAGCGGCACGGACCGCGATCACGCTCGCTACCGTGCTGCGCATCCATGGTCAGCCGACGGAGGCAACCGCGCTGGCCCCGCGCATCGCACGGCTGCTCGCGTCGGTGAAGGGCTCGCTGCCTGCGACCACCTATGACGAGCTCGCGCGCTGAACTTGCTGACGCGTTTTCCGACATGACGATGCTTCGAGACGACGGCCGGTGGAGTCGCCGCCAGCTCTGCTAGTCACTCACTGGAGAGTGGAACTATCTAGTAGATTGATCGCACCCCCCTCGAATCCCGTGACGAGGCCAAACATCATCTTGATTCACGACATGTTCTTGACGGGCAAGTCTTGGGCGCGTTGGACGGCGCGGTTTTCGAGCGCGGGTTACCGGCTGAATCGACACCGCCGGTGTTGATCGGCCACTCGATGGGGGCCTCGTCGTGCAGCTCTTGCTCGCAAAGGGACTGGGGAAAGTCGGCGTTGCGATCGATTCCGCGCCTCCATTCGGTGTCCGCAGTTTCGCGCCCTCGCACCTCTGGGCGAATTGATGTGAATGATGCCGAATGAACCTCTACAGCGGAAAAGCTCGCTGCGCTGGTCCCGGCGTCATATGAGGTAGGTCCGCTGCTGCGCCGTTACCGCGTGAGCGCCGTCCACAGCGTCTGCGCGCGAGCCAGCGAGATCGCGACGGGGGTCTTGAGCTCGGGTGCGAACACCTGCACGCGGAGCTCTTCGAGCAGCCAGCCGAAGTCGTCGAGCTCGACGGCGGAGAGACCCTTCGCGCGTAGCTCGTCGCGCCGCACCACGAAGCTCTGCCACAGCGGGACGACCGCCTGTGCTTTCTGCTGATCCTTCTGCGGGTCATGCGCCTGACGCTGCAGCCGAACCGTAAGCGCACGCAGGTAGCGCGTGATGTGGTGGAGCCGTGGCAATGGTGCGAGCGACCACAGATCGGACGGTGCGAGGTGACGTAGCTGGCTCTGCACGTCCTCGACGACGGCGCGCACGATGCTCGACTTGCCGACCAGCGGCCCGAGCGCGGTTTGGATCCGGGCGTGCTCGATCTGGTGGTCGACCGCGAGTTGGCCGAGCTGCGCGACGAGCTCGGGAAGCCGCGCGCGACCGCCGGCGAGCCGCGCGATGAACGCGGCCTTGTCGCGGGGCACGTCCGCCACGATTTCTAGGGCTTCATCGAGGGCGCGCAGCACGATCGCGCGCCGCGCATCCTTCACGATCGCGCCGGGGAGCTGCGCCGCGAGCTTCGCCGGCGACGTGCCGAGCTCGAACATCGCGAGGCGGCGAACACCGTCACGCGTCGATGCGTCCGCGGCGGCGGGAGACTCGAGCAGGCGCAGGTCGACGGCCTGCTCGGCGTCGACGAGCGCCGGATACGCGAGCACGCGACGACCGCCGATCTCGATCGTCACCGAGCGTGGCAGGGCATCGAAGTCCCACCCGCGCAGTCCCGTGCGCTCGTGGCTCGCGCGTGGCGTCGCGGCCCATAGGTCGCGCGCGCGGCCGCCGAGCGTCCGTTGGAGCTCCGCGAGATCGCGGCCGGCGCCGAGCAGCTTGTCGCGCGGGTCGACGACCTCGAATGTGAACTGCAGATACGGCGGGATGCTGCGCACGTCCCACACATCGCGGCCGACGCGCTCGCCGGTGGCCTCGAAGATGGCGCGCTCGAGGCTTGCGAGCAGCGGCGCTTCGAACGGACGCACGCGCATCGCGAGGTCGGCCGCACGCTCGTCGAGCGGAGCGAGCGCCTTGCGTAGCGCCTTCGGCAGCGACTCGAGCAGCGCGCGGATCTTCGCCTGCATCCAGCCCGGAATCGTCGCGGCCATTCGCTCCGCGTCGAGCTGCGGCAACACGGAGAGCGGCACGGTGATCATGATGCCGTCGTTGTCCTCGCTCGGTTCGAATCGATACACGAGCGGTAGCGCGACGCCCGCGACGACGAGCTCGTCGGGAAATCGCTCCGGTGACAGCTCGTGCGCCTCGTCGAGGAGGATGTCAGCGAGCGACAGCCGGAGGATCGTGGGATCGCGCGCTTCGGCCTCCGCTCGCCACGCCTCGAAGGTCTTGCCGCTGTAGACGCCTGGCGGCACCCGTTTGTCGAAGAACGCGAAGACCTCGTACTCGTCCGCGAACATGTCGCTGCGACGCGCCTTCTCTCGCAGGTGGTGCGCTTGGTCCGCGAGCGCTTGGTTCTGCGCCATGAACGCGCCCTTCGTCGTGTACTCGTGGCGCACGAGCGCGTGCATGATGAACAGCTCGCGCGCGGTCGCCGGATCGAACCGCTCGTACGGCACCGATCGGTTCTTGACGACCGGCAGTCCAAACAGCGTCACCTGCTCGCGCGCCATGACCTGGCCGGCCTTCTGCTCCCAGTGCGGATCGGAGTGGCTGCGCCGGCACAGCGGCCCGGCTACCCTCTCGATCCACGCCGGGTCGAGCTTCGCGACCGATCGCGCGAACAGCTGCGACGTCTCGACGAGCTCGGCCGCCATCACCCACTGCGGCGGCTTTCGCGCGAGCGCGGACGACGGATGGATCACGAACCGAACGTGCCGCGCGCCGACATAGTTCCGCGCCTCCGGGTTCCACATCCCGATCTTGCTGAGCAGACCCGGCAGCAGCGCGCGGTGGATCTGGTCGGCCGATGCCTGCTGCGCGTTTGGCTCGAAGCGCAGCTCGCGCATGATACGGACGATCTGTTCGTGGATCTCGTCCCACTCGCACATGCGGCGGTACGATAGGTAGTTGTCGCGACACAGCTTCTGCAGCTGGCGGCGTGACAGCCGCTTGCGCGCGTCACGCCAGAACGCCCAGATCTTCAACAGCCCTGCAAAGTCGCTGCCCTCGTCCTTCCACTTTCGGTGCGCCTCGTCGGCCTGCTGCTGCATCGCCTGCGGTCGATCGCGTGGATCCTGAAGCCCCAACACCGATGCGAGGATCACGACCTCGCGTAGCGCGTGCTCGTCGTGACCGCCGAGGATCATGCGCGCGAGTCGCGGATCGAGTGGCAGTCGACCGAGCTGCTCACCCAGCCTCGTCAGCTCTCCTTGCTCGTCGATCGCACCGAGCTCTTCGAGCACGCGATAGCCCTCGCCGATCGCGCGCTTCGGCGGTGGATCGAGGAACGGGAAATCGGCGATGTCACCCAGCCGCAGCGTCTTCATGCGCAGGATCACGCCGGCGAGGCCGACGCGCTCGATCTCCGGGTCGGTGTACGCCGGACGCGCCTCGAATTCCTTCTCGTCGTAGAGCCGAAAGCACACACCGTTCTGCACGCGGCCGCACCGTCCTTTGCGCTGGTCGGCGCTGGCGCGCGAAACCTCCTCGACGAGCAGCTGCGAAACCCCGGTCCGTACGTCGTAGCGGTTCATCCGCGCGAGCCCCGGATCGACGACGTACGCGATCCCCGGAATCGTCAGCGACGTCTCCGCGACGTTCGTGGCGAGCACGACACGACGCCCCGGTCCCGGATGAAACACGCGCTGCTGCTCGGCCGGCGATAGCCGCGAGTACAGCGGCAACACAGTCGTGTGGGGCAGGGCGCGCTGCTCGAGCTCGCTCATCGCCTCGCGGATCTCGCGCTCGCCCGGCAGAAACACGAGCACATCCCCACGCGGATCGAGCTCGGTGATTTCGTTCACGGTATTGGCCACCAGCTCCGCCAGATCGATCTCGTCCTCGCGCGGTGGCCGGTAGATGACGTCGACGGGATACGTGCGACCCGACACCTGGATCACCGGCGCACCGTCGAAGAACGCCACAAATCGTTCGATCTCGAGCGTCGCCGAGCTGATGATGACGCGCAGGTCACGGCGCCGCGGTAACAGGCGCTTCACGAATCCGAGAAGGAAGTCGATGTTGAGGCTGCGCTCGTGCGCCTCGTCGATGATCAGCGTGTCGTACCGACGAAGCAGCGGATCGCTCTGGATCTCCGCGAGCAAGATGCCGTCCGTCATGAACTTGATCGATGACGTCGCCTTGATCTTGTCCGTGAACCGAACCTGATAGCCGACGACATCGCCGAGCGGCGTCTCGAGCTCCTCGGCGACGCGCGCGGCAACGCTCGATGCAGCGATGCGTCGCGGCTGCGTGCAGCCGATCCTCGCATCCACGCCGCGTCCCATCGCGAGGCACAGCTTGGGCAGCTGCGTGGTCTTGCCGGAGCCGGTCTCGCCCGCCACGATCACGACCTGGTGCTCGTCGATCGCGTTCGCCAACTCCACGACATGCGCGCTGATCGGCAGCTCGTCCGGAAACCGTACGCGTTCGCTCAGGCGCAGCCCGGGACGCAGGCTCGGTGGCGGCTGTCCGACTTCCAGCACGGGCGTGGTTGATAGCACCCGATGCACCGATTCGGGCCACGAGCGTCAGGCATCGTCTCCACGAAGCTCACCCCGCGAGCCCGAGCTTTGGTGGCGAAGTTGTCCCAGCCGTTGTCGCCGAGAAGCTAACGGGGAACGCGCCCGACGCAAGTGACCGCTCTCTCGCTCACCACATCGCTGGGATCCACCACGGGAACAGAGTCCTCGTTGTTCGTCAGGTCGTAGGATTCGAACTCGGTCGCTGACTCGGCGATCTCGGCGGCGACCGCGCGCACGCATACGGTGATCTCGCTCGCGGTCGGTCGGGTTTTCGGGTCCTTTCGCAGCATGCGGTGGATCAGCTCGCACAAGCTCGGCGGGGCAGTGGGGCACTGGGGCGCGAGCGGCAACTCGGTGTCGTGAAGGGTCGACGACACGATCATCGCGAGCGTGTCATCGGCGAACGGCCGGTGTCCGACAAGCGCCTCGTAGGCGATCACACCCAGCGAATAGATATCGCAGGCGGACGCGATGCCCTCACCGCGGATCTGCTCGGGCGACATGTAGCTCGGAGTTCCGAACGTCGTTCCTTCGAGGGTGAGCCGTCCCATTCGGCCGTGGCGCGCTACGCCCCAGTCGATGACACGAAGCGGATACGCACGATCATCTGCGTACAGGATGTTGTCGGGCTTCAGATCGCGATGAATGATGCCGTGCGCGTGCGCGGTCGCGAGCACGTCTGCGAGGTGGCTCAGCAGAGTGACGACCTCAGCCAAGGACAACCTCGTCTGGCTGTCGAGCTTGGCGGAGAGGCTTTCGCCCGTGACGAGCTCCATCGCGATCCACGGGCGGCCATCCTCGAGCAGACCACAGTCGAAGATCCGGACGATGCTGGGGTGGCGGAGGCCGTCGAGAATCGCTGCCTCTTGGGCCATTCGCGAGCTCATGGTCGGAACCGCGGCGAGCTCGGGGAGCAGCAACTTGATCGCCACCCGACGCGCAAGCATGCTGTGCGTCGCCTCGAACACCTTTCCCATCCCACCGGATCCGATCTGCTTCACGATCCGATAGGAGCCGATGCTCGACCCAGCACCGATCGTATTGCGCTTGGCCGTGTAGGTGGGGTGGGTCATGTAAGCCTTGGCGTTCATGGAGAGTTGCCAACGATCATGAGCACCATACGTGCCTGCTCGGATGCCAAGGCGATACGTCGCTTCGGGGCGGCGCGCATGACGAGTGACCGATCACGCGAGCCATAACGCCCATCCATGCACTGTCTCCGCGCACGCGACGAGTCATTCGAAGGCCCACGTGTAGTCGCGCGGCGCTTACCGACACAGCGAGGCGACCCTCGAACAAGTCACCCGACCGCACCCTGCGATCCAGGCTGATCGCCATCGAAGGGCGGCACCAATTGGGGCTGGACCCGCGCTCTGCCGACCCGGGCTAGAAGTCAGAATCGCCGTGCTATCCAGCAGGGATGGGCCTCGAGGTCGATCGGGAATCCTTCGACGACGCAGATTACGTCGCGTTCGATGCGCGGCTGCAGGCCTGCCTCGACGCCTTGGCCGAGCTCATGGCACGTCCGGGGTTCGGCGTCGCACCGCTATCGCTCGGCGCGGAGGTCGAGCTCGACCTGATCGACGCGAAGGGCGACCCGTTCCCCAAGAGCCGCGAGATCCTGGCTGCGGTCAACGATCCGAGGGTCACGCTCGAGATCGATCGGTTCAACCTCGAGATCAATGCCAGCCCGGTTGCGCTCGTCGGCTCGCCGTTTGCCGCGATCGGACTCGAGCTCGGTCGTGTGCTGTCCGCGATCGGCAAGGTCGCCGCTTCGCACCATGGTGCTCGCGCGCTCGCGATCGGCATCCTGCCGTCGCTCCGCACCGAACACGTCCAGTCGCCCGCATTGATCACCGATCGCCCGCGGTACCGAGCGCTGGGCGCGGGGCTGCGCCGCTTGCGTTATGCCCCGTTCCAGATCTCGATCTCGGGGACCGATCACCTCGAGATCGAATGCGAAGACGTCACGATGGAGGGCGCGAACACTTCGCTGCAGATCCATCTTCGCGTTCCGCCGCAGCAGTTCGCGGCCATGCATCATGCAGCGCAGATCGCCACGGCGCCGGTGCTCGCGGTGTCCGGAAACTCACCGCTGTTGCTCGGCAAGCGCCTGTGGGAAGAGACGCGGATCGCCTTGTTCCGGCAGTCGGTGGACGACCGGCCGCTCGGTGAGATCGATGAGTGGCGCCCCTCGCGGGTGTCGTTCGGTCATGGCTGGGTGCGTACGGGGGCGCACGAGCTGTTCGCCGAGAGCGTCGCGCTGTACGAACCGCTGCTGCCGATCGTCGGTCCCGAAGATCCGCTCGCGTGTGTTCGCGGTGGTGGGGTTCCGACGCTTGCGGAGCTGAGGTTGCACCACGGCACGGTGTGGCGGTGGAATCGCGCGGTCTACGACCCCGCGGCCGACGGTCATCTTCGCATCGAGTTGCGCAGCTTGCCGTCGGGTCCGACGGTGCGCGACATGATGGCGAACGCCGCGTTCCTGGTCGGGCTCGTCCTCGCGATTGCACCCGAGATCGAAGGTTGGTTGCCTGGCCTGACGTTCGGCCACGCGCGTCGCAACTTCTACTCCGCCGCACGCCGCGGTCTCGCGGCCGAGCTGCTGTGGCCTGCGGCCGCGGGAGAGCGCGTGCGCGCGATCGGTGCTCGCGAGCTGGCGGAGCGGTTGCTGCCGGTCGCCCGCGCGGGATTGCTCTCCGCGGGCGTCGACCCCGAGGATGCCGATCGTCACCTCGATTTGATCGCAGGGAGGCTCACCATCGGCCAGACCGGCTCGGTCTGGCAACGCCGCGTGTTCGAGGACGCGCTTCGCACCACCGATGCAGACGAGGCCGGGCGCGTGGTCGCGCGAACGTACGGCGATGCCAGCGCGGACGGCACCCCGGTCCACGAGTGGGGACGGCCGTGATTACGCGCCGCCGTCAGCGATCCTGACGCGTTCAGAACCGGCGCGGGTCGATCGTCTTCTTCGTGTTCCCGAGCACGATCGCAAGCGTCGCCACGACGGCATGCGCGCCGCCGTCAACACTCTGCCGGCGCGTTCGCAACCGCGATGGCGAGAGCCGCTGGGATTGGGTGCCCGCATTCGTCGCGCACCCACCACCAAACAGTACCGCGAGCAGTACGGCATCTGTCGAGCTCCAAGCGCAAGCAAGTCCTCTCGTGGTCAGCCGCCGCAGAACTTGTCGGCCTCCATAGACGGCACGATGTCTGACGCGGAGCTCGCGACGGGCGCGCCGCATTTGCAGCTGCCAACGGAGGTGCACGCCTCCTGTTTGGTACGTTCCTCCGATGGCGCCCTCCTCTTTGTGGACGTTCGTCCATCACGGTCTCACGCCGATGTTTCTGCAAGATCCCGCGCGGTTTGTCAGAACGCTCGACGGCCATGCCGCGCCAAGTTTCCTCGAGAAACTCTGGAACTGGGCGCTGCAGTCAGCTGGCGGCGGCGCGCCTACGGCGCCGCTCAGGTACAGCATCGAACGGCCGCGTGCGGGTCTGGCGATCGTCTACATGCAGTTTCGGGACGTCCGTTATACCGGCGAGCCGTGGCACGCTCGGTTTTTTGTGCGCGATCCCGATCCCGACGGCACGAATGGCTACACGCGGTGTTTTCTCCTCGAGCACAGCGAGTACGCAACCGAAAGTTCGGGTAGACCGACCGCGCTCGTCTGCGAACCTTCGCCACACGGTAGACACCAAAACTGGGAGGCGTCCTTCGCGCCAACGGATGAAGCCGGGTTTGACGCGTTCATCCTCGCCACCCTCCGTTCGAAGGCCAGCGGCCCAGCTCCCAATGCGGGGTAGATAGGTCGCCGAGCGAGTGCGACATTCACGCCGGAGCGAGGTTCCGGATGCGCTGGAGACTCGCAGCGCTAACGGGGACCCTACGACACGCGCCTTGCCCAGTTTGTCGCCCACGCGTATCCGAATCGCAACGAAAACGCGATTTGCGCGCCGGTGTATCCAGACGAACACGCGCTCGACAGAAATCTGTTGCGTCGTGCTCCACCAAAATCACACGTCGAGATCACTTTGATCACACGGCGGACGTTCGTGTTGTACGCGCTGATGCGTAGTGAATTGTGTTGTCGGTGGTTGCCTAAACTATCGGCAATGATCGTCAACTCGACATGACATCACGCCGTCACGCATTTCGAAGCAACCGCTCAACGAAAGCAGTGCCGACGATGATGATGAAAGCTCTCTGCACCAGCTTGCGACCACTCGCAGCTATCACCTTCCTACTCGCGTCTGGCTGCATCGGCAGCGACGACTCCGACACGAGCGCGCGGAATATCTGCCCGCAAGAGGCGCAGCCCGCGCTGTCCGGGCTGATCGATCCCGACGACGATTGCCCGTCCGACCAGTGCGGCGACGGGGTCTGCAGCGGCAACGAGTCATGCTCGAGCTGCGCGACCGACTGCGGAGTCTGCTGGGACCCCGACACGCTCAACATTCCCGGCGTGCCTCAGTTGGTGACGCGCGAAGAGGTCGATGCCCTCGCGCAGTCGCTCGGCGTCACCCCGCTCATGGCGGGATCACCGAACATCGTCGACTTCGTGAACCAGCCTGGCATCGCATTCAGCTACCCGGTTGGCGCGACGAGCGTGCAGGACTTCTTCAACAAGCTGTTCCAGAGCGGTATCTGGGCCTCGACGACGAACGTCGTCGTGACGCCGCTCGCACCGGATGCCAACGGCTGCCAGCTCAAGCGCGTCGATGCCACGTATAACCCGGAGGAGTTCGTCAGCTTCGACGCCGGCGCGGGGCTGCTGTTCCCGTCGGCGATCGCGCAGGGGCAGTTCGTGAACCTCGGAGTCGGGTCGTTCACGCCGTTGCACGTGCCGTACACGCAGCGTCAGCCGGCACGGTTGACCTCGGACATCTGGGTGCAAGGAACCGCGCCGACAGCGACCGCGACAGACGTCTACGCAGAGATCGGCACGATGATCCGAACCGCGCATGCGCAGGGCACGATCAGTCCCTCGAAGGTCGTGTTCGACAAGCAGAGCGCCTCGTCGCTCGAGGAGTACGCGGCCAAGGTCAAGCTGGATACCAAGCTGTTCGGCGGCAGCCTGTCGGCGTCGCTCAGCGTCTCGGGGAGCAAGCAGAGCAACACGGTCTTCGTGCGGTTCACGCAGAGTCTGTTCAACGTGCAGCAGGATCTCCGCGGCTACCCGCCCCCGGGCGCGCAGTTCAACAACACGCTGACCGTCGCGGACCTCGAGAACCTCGGGGCGACCGGCGAGCTCGCGTACAACAACCTGCCGACGTACGTCCGCACTGTCACGTATGGCCGGATGCTGCTGTTCTCGGTGACGTCGACGAGCTCGAAGGAAGAGCTCGAGGCGGCGGTCAACGCGGTCTACGGCAAGACGAGCGTCGCGGCGTCGGCCTCACAGAAGAAGGTGATCTCCGACAGCACGTTGAAGGTCTTCGGGTACGGCGGTCCCGCCGAGCCGCAGATCTCGGCGATCCAGGCCGGCGACTACCTGAGCTACTTCACGTTGCAGAACGTGCCGCTGACCTCGTTGAAGCCGCTTGGCTACGAGGTGCGCCGGTTTGACGATCAGCTCGCGACGATGCAGCGCACGACGAGCTACACCGAGCGAACGTGCCCGGGCGTCCACAAGATCTCGGTGCGCCTCTCGGAGGTGTACAAGAAGGCGACGCTCAGCGTGCAGAAGACCGGAAGCTTGAACTACGAGAAGATCATCGACACGGAGGACTTCTCCGAGGTCCAGATCAATTCATTCCTGGTCGGCGGCGATGACCAGATCAAGATTGGCGTGACCGTGGACAAACCGTGGTTCCTCGGAGCCTCGCAGTCTGAAATGCGACTGCAGATCTTCGTGGACGGGGTCGAGGTGGCCAATCGGTACTACGAGTGCAGAACCTGCCATTCGAAAGGCGATGTCTGGGTCTACCGCGTGAACCAGTTCACCGGTGAAGTCACGAAGCTCCAGGGACCGTAACTGGCGGTCACGGCTGCGCGCAGTCGAACACCTCGATCGGTGGTTGGAGGAACCTGAATGCGACGGACGTCGGCGAGAAGGTACGGACCCAACCGACCGAGCTAAAGAACCCGTCACACTCGAGGTCGAACAGCGATGCCGCGTACCGCGACCCATCGGGACAGGTCAGCGAGATCTCGTCGTCAAACGTCCATGTCACCGTGCCAAGCGAGGTGCTCAGCGAGCGCGTGTCCCCGCCGGTCTCGGACTCGCGCTCCTGATAGTAAGCGCAGACGCTTCCTCCGACGTCGAGCTCGAAGTCGATCATCTCCTCCTCGCCGAGGGTCGTCAGCGGCCACGCCGAACGGACGACGGCGCCGGAGGCGTACGTGCACCGTGTGTTGTCTGCGGTGAGGACCCCGGTCCCCTTCGGTGCGCACGAGGCGACCATGGCTTTCGCTTCACTCCAGCAGTTGGGACCGGCGATCAGCGCGCAGGTCAACGGCTGGATGTCATCGGCGGGAACCGGTTCCTTATCCGTAACCGCTGAACAAGACAGGATAAAGAGCGAGTAGCAGATAGCCGATTGAATGTTCATTCGGTAATCGTTAACGCAGGCGAGCTGGGGAGCACAAGCGAAAAACAAAAGCACTCACCGCCGCCCCGCTCATCTCCGCCGAATGACTCGCGATCCGTCGGGCGCTCCGCTGCCCTGATCCTGTTACGTGCGGTCCTCGATGAGGAGGACGCGGATCGCATCCATCACGATGCGCCTCGCCGTGGTGGCACCGGCTCGTTCAACAGCAACCAGAACAGGCCGAGCGTCTTCGCCGCGGTCATGAACTCGTTGAACTCGACCGGCTTGCGAACGTACGCGTTGGCGCCGAGCGAATAGCTTCCGATGACGTCCTCTTCTTCTCTCGATGCCGTCAAGACGACGACAGGGATGAGGCGCGTGCGCGGATCGGCGCGCATGCGGCGAAGAACCTCCATTCCGTCAATCTTTGGAAGCTTGAGGTCCAAGAGGACGATGGTGGGCGGGACGTTTGCGTCGCGGCCCTCGTATGCGCCCATGCCGAAGAGAAAGTCGAGCGCCTCCGCGCCGTCGCGCACGACGACGACCTCGTTCCAGACGCCGCTCTTCTTGAACGCGCGGAGCGTTAATTTCTCGTCGGTCGCGTTGTCTTCCACCAGCAGGATGAATTTGTTCATCACGTCTTCTCCGTCGTACCGGGCAGCTGGAGGAAGAATGTCGCGCCCATACCATCGGCGCTCTCTGCCCAGACCTTGCCACCGTGGCGCTTGATGATCCGTTGGATGTTCGCGAGCCCGATCCCAGTTCCCGGGAACTCGGTCGATGTGTGAAGTCGCTGAAACGGCGAGAAGAGTTTCTCGACATACTTCATGTCGAATCCGACCCCGTTGTCGCGAACGAAGACCACGATCGCTCCATCCTCTCGTGTGGACCCAACCTCGATCCTGGGCGCCGCGACATCGCGCGTGAACTTCCATGCGTTGCCAACCAAGTTCTCGACCACCGTGCGTGCGAGGAGAGGGTCGATCACGACCTCGAGGTCGTCACCGACGACGAGCTCGAGCGCAGGTCGTGGATTCAGGCGTTCGAGCTCATCTGCGACCTCGCGTGCCAACACGCCCAGGTCGACGTTGACCGGATGAAGATCTGTCCGGTTGACGCGAGAGAGCGAGAGCAAGGCGTCGATGAGCTGTGCCATCCGCGAGGCGTTGCTGCGAATCTCGGCGACGCAGTCAAGTCCCTCCGCGTCGAATTTGTCGGCGTAGTCATCTGCGAGCACCTCCGCGAACCCGGCGATGCCCCGTAGCGGCGCACGGAGGTCGTGCGCGACCGAGTAGCTGAACGACTCGAGCTCGCGATTCAACTGTCGGAGCTGCTCAGTCCGCTGCTCGACTCGCAGCTCGAGCTCCATATTGAGCGCCAGGACCGCACTCTCCGCTCGCTTTCGCTCCGTGAGATCGAGGACGTAGCAGATGCACTCGTCGCTACCCTCGATCATCGCCGCGCCCAGTACGATCGGAACGACGGTCCCGTCCTTGTGGAAATACTCCTTCTCGTAAGACCGGAGCACGCCCGTGGCGCCGAGCTCTTTCACCGCCTCGGCATCGCGCGCCTGCCACTTGGGGGGCGTCATTTCGCTCCAGCGAACGTGCCCGGCGCGGAGATCGTCGTTCGTGTACCCGAACAACGAGAGAAATGCGTCGTTCGCATCGCGAATATTCCCGACGAGGTCAGCCACGATTATGCCGAGGACCCCGGACTCGAAGAGGCGGCGAAATCGCTGCTCGCTCTGGCGTAGCTTCCGCTCGACCGCGCGTTCCACGGTCATGTCGTGAAACACGAGAACGACCCCGGCGACCTTGCCCGAGGCATCGCGGATGGGCGCGGCGCTGTCGGCGATCGGTCGCTCGACGCCATCCTTCGCGAGCAGCGCGGTGTGGTTTGCCAGGCCGACGACCACACCTTCGCGAAGCACGCGCTCCACGGGGCTCTCGGCGATCTGGCGCGTGTCCTCGCTGATGATGTGAAACACCTCGGGAAGCGGTCGACCGACCGCTTCCGAGAATAGCCAACCGGTCAGGTTGGTCGCCACCTGATTCATCCGCACCACGCGACCCGAATCGTCCGTCGCGATCATCGCGTCGCCAATGCTCTCGAGCGTTGCCGAGAGGCTCGCTTCGCTCGCCGACAAGGAGGCCTGTGCCTGCTTGTAGTCGTCGACGTCGGCGTTCGACCCGTACCACTTCACGATGGTTCCGCTGGGATCGTGGAGCGGGATGGCGCGCGTTCGGAACCACCGGTGCACGCCGTCAGCGCGGCGGATGCGAAACTCGATGTCGAACGCGACTCCTTGGCCCACCGTGGTCGCCCATTCCACCTTCACGCGTTCGCGGTCGTCGGGGTGTAGCTGCGTGAGCCAGCCGTAGCCGAGCTGGTCAGCTTCATCGACGCCAGTGTACTCGAGCCATTGCGGGCTCAAGTAGTCGCACGGCCCTGATGCCAGGCAGGTCCACACGAGGTGCGGAAGCGCCTCGACGAGCTCGCGGAGTTGCGCCTCGGTGAGTCTCGAACCTTGTCTGGACGAGCTCATCGCCGGCGATTGTCCCTAATCGTCACCATCGGCCCCCCGCGATCATTGTACGTGAGAAGCGCTGTTTCGAGATCCATAACGCAACGACGAAGCTCGGTGCAGCGTGGAGCGGAATGCCTCGGCACCAAGACCTTCGATCGTTCGGTTCAGGACCGCTCACGCTCAGTCCGGCTCATGCCGCCCCCCGAAAGCGTGAAACGAAACGCGGCGCCCTTCCCAGGTTCTGCCTCCGCCCAGATGCGTCCCCCATGGCGATGGACAATCCGCTGAGCCGTCGCCAGGCCCACACCCGTCCCGGGAAATTCGCTCTCAGAATGAAGGCGCTGAAAGGGCGCAAACAACTTCTGCGCGTACTTCATGTCAAAGCCGGCGCCATTGTCGCGCACGCAGTACGAACGTACGCCGTTGCCTTCCTCAGCAAAGAACTCGACGCGTGCGTGCGCGACTCGGGCCGTGAACTTCCATGCGTTGGCCAGCAAGTTGTCGAGAAGCGCCTCGACGAGCCGCGGGTCGAATTCGGCGCACAATCCATCCTGGATTGCGGTCTCGACAGTGCGTTCGGGATGACTCGACGCGAGCTGAGCAGTGGCAGCACGAACCATTGCCGACAGGTCTGCAACACGAACGTTGCAAGCGGATCTCGACGTACGGGCCAATGACAGCAACGCTTCGATGAGCGACGACATCTTGCGCGAGCTCGCGAGGATCACTTCGACGCAATCAGCCGCCTCGTCATCGAGCTTGTCCTTGTGTTCCTCTAAGAGGATCTGCGCGAAGCCGGCCATGCCACGGAGAGGCGCGCGAAGATCGTGTGCCACGGAATAGCTGAAGGCTTCCAGCTCTCGGTTCGCGACCTCCAAGGCTGTCCCGATTTGCTTACGCTGGGTGACATCCCGGATCGCGCTCATCACGAGCGTGCCGCTCTCGGTCTTGAGCGGGCTCAGGCTGATCTCGACAGGGAACTCAGTCCCATCTTTGCGGAGGCCATAGAGCTCGAGGCTGGAGCCCATCGATCGCACGTTGGGCTCGGCGAAGTAGCCGGCGCGGTGTCCCGGATGCTTTCCGCGATGGCGTGCAGGGATTAACGTCTCGACCGGTTGACCGATCAGCTCGGTTCGCTGGTACCCAAAGAGCGCCTCCGTTTGACCGTTGACCAGCATGATGATGCCGCTCTCGTCGACGATGACGACCCCGTCGGGTGCACCTTCGAGTAACCCGCGGAACTTCGCCTCCGCGGCTCGGGATTCGCGGAGTAACTGTTGCCGCTGCGTGACGTCGCGGATGACACTCATCACCAATGTTTCGTGTTCCGTACGCAGCGGAGTGAGGCTGATCTCGATCGGAAACTCCGTTCCGTCCCTGCGAAGAGCGTAGAGCGCCAGGTCTGATCCCATCGTGCGCACCGTGGGTTCTGCGGAGTAGCGCGCGCGGTGCTTCCCGCGATACCGCTCGGGAATGAGTGTCTCGACCGGCTTGCCAACCAGGTCGGTGCGGTCATAGCCGAACAGAGACTCGGCCTGCCCGTTCACCAGAACAATGCGGGCTTGCTCATCGGCGATCACCACGGCATCCGGAGCACCTTCTAGCAGACCCCGGAACCGTGCTTCGGAAGCTCGAGCCTCGCGAAGACTTGTTCGATCGCTGACATCGTTGACTGCGACTAACCGTGCGACATGTCCCTCGAACATCGCCACGTTGGACCAGACCTCGACGTCGATCGTGACGCCATCCTTCCGGCGTACGCGTCGCACGCCGGTCACATCCGCATCTCCGATCGCAGCGAGGCGCGCCGCTGTCACGGCGGGGTCCTCGGGCTCTCTGAGGGCGGAGAGGTTCAGCCTCAAGAACTCCTCGCGCGAGTAGCCGTACAATCTGAGCGCGGCATCGTTGACGGCAAGAATGCGCTCAGTTCGTGAGTCAAAGATGAAGTTCGCCAGCGGACTCAGTTCGAAGAAGCGCTGGTGCGAGCGCTCGGTCTCGTGCAACGCGGCCTCTGCCTCTTGCGCTGCGGTTCGGGCTGCTCGCTCCGCGGCGTACGAACGTGCATTGGCAATCGCGAGCGCAGCGTGGTCGGCGAGAATTTGTGCGACCGCAAGATCTTGGGCGCCGTAGCCAGTCTTCGTGGCGCGGTGCCGGGTGAGCCCGAGTAGGCCGATCGTTTGGCCGTGGACGCGAAGCGCGACCATCAGCACGCTGTGTAGGCCAATTCTCTGCACGAATTCGAAGTAGCGCTGCGTCGTGCGCGGCGGTCGCATCGCCTCTACATCGACGACCTCGCAAAGGTACGGGTTGCCGGTTGTCACAACGTCACGAATGACGGAATGACGGTCAAGCATCAGCGGCTCCATCAGCACTTGCCGAGCGCTGGCCAGAGCGTCGGTATCCGGGTCGGAGAGAGCCGCGGGAACGACCACCGAGCGATCGTCCGACAACATCAGAATGCTGCACGAATCGCCGATCACCTCAGCTATGCGGGCAACGACGGTCTCCAGAAGCAGCTGCAGATCTGTTGTCGCTTCCAGGAACGCTCGCGTCGTGTCGGAGACAATCCGAAGGCGCATCTCAGCATCTAAGTACGAGCTGTTCATCGAAGTCTTTGTCCCGCGTCGAGCACTTCGCGTACTTTCCGTGCCAACGCGTCTGGCGTGATCGGTTTCTGAAGAAACTCGATCTCATCCTTCAAGATGCCGTGGTGCACGATCGCATCGTCGGTGTAGCCAGACATGTAGAGCACCTTCAGATCCGGACGAATCAGGAGCAGGCGCTCGGCCAGTTGCCGGCCGCTCATCATGGGCATCACGACATCGGTCACAAGCAGATCGATCTTCGCGTGCTGCTCACACAGCATCAGTGCCTCTGCGCCATTCTTGGCTTCGAGGACGTGGTATCCGTTTCTCGTCAGAATCGCTCGAACGAGCACGCGAACACGTTCCTCGTCTTCACACAACAAGACCGTTTCGGTGCCGCGCGCGACTGTTGTGCGACGAGATGTTTCGACCACGCCAACACCCGCGGCGACGGTCGGCAAATAGACCTTGAAGCTCGTGCCGACCCCCGGCTCGCTGTCGACCCAGATCGTACCGCCACTCTGACGCACAATTCCGAACACGGTCGAGAGGCCGAGGCCGGTCCCCTTCCCGGTCTCCTTCGTCGTGAAGAACGGATCGAAGATGCGCGCACGTACCGTCGTATCCATTCCTTGCCCTGTATCTGTCACGGTCAGCATCGTGTGCGGCCCGGGCGTGACACCGACGTGTTCTGCCGCGAATGCCGCGTCGAGATCGACGCCCGCTGTTTCGATCGTGACGGTTCCCCCACGAGGCATGGCGTCGCGCGCGTTGACCACCAGGTTCATCAGCACTTGCTCGATCTGGCCTGGGTCGGCGTGGACGTTCCCGATCATCGGGTCGCCTGTAATCTCGAGCTCGATGTCTTCGGACAGAAGCCGCCGGAGCATTGATTTCAGATCGCGAACGACTTCGTTGAGATTCAGCACGCGCGGCTGCAGCACCTGCTGACGACTGAAAGCGAGAAGTTGCCGCGTCAAGCCCGCTGCTCGAAGCGCCGCCGCGTTGATCTCCTCGACGTCCCCGAGCAACTCGTGGCCGGGCTCGAGATCACTCTTGATGAACTCGCTGTAGCTCAGGATGACGGACAAGATGTTGTTGAAGTCGTGTGCGACGCCACCCGCGAGACTGCCGATCGCCTCGAGCTTCTGCGCCTGCCGAAGCTGCGCTTCCAATGACTCCTTCGCCGCCTCGGCGCGATTACGCCGGATGCCGACGGCGATCGCATCAGCCACAGTGCGGAGACCTTCGAGCGCAGTGTCGGTGAGGATCTCGCGTGAGAACATGGCGACAACACCGACGAGATCGCCGCCGGCAATCAACGGATAGCCCGCGAAGGCGATCAGTCCCTCGCGGGCGGCCCATGCAGGATCGCCGACACGTGGATCGTTCTGCACGTCGTTTGTGAAGTGCGGTTGCCGCTTCTCCGCGATCATTCCGATCTTGAACTGTCCGACCGGCACACGAGCATGAGCGCCGGTGAGATGGGTGTACATGCCGGCGCTCGCTTGCAGCTCCAAGACGCTCGAACCTGGTTCGAGCGTCCAGATCCGCGCGAACGCCGCGCCGAGGTGTTTCACGATCGCTTCGGTGCACTTCTGCGCCATCGTCGACAGCGTGTCCTGATGCGTCAGCGCGACGCCGACGTCGGCCGTCAATGCCGAAGACTTCATGCGCTCGTACAGCGCCTTGTCCACGCGCTTGCGCTCGGAGAGATCGATCGCGATCGCGATCGCCTCGACACCACCGAGCATTACCGCACCGGAAAGAATCGGGACCCGCTTACCATCCTTCGCGATCAGTTCCTTTTCCCACGCCGCTGCGACACCGGCGGACTGCAGTTGCTCCTTTGCGTTGCGATCTGCCTCCATCCATTCAGGCGGCGTGATGTCCGACCAGCGCATATGACCGGACACTAGTTCCTCCCGCGAGTACCCGAGCCTGCGTTCCAGCCCCTCGTTCACGTCGACGATCCTGTCGTCGATGTCGGTGATCGCGATCAGGATGATTCCCGACTCCCAGAGACATCGAAATCGTTCTTCGCTGATCCGGAGAGACGCCTCTGCACGTTTCCGATCGGTGATGTCCATGACCATCGCGAACGCGCCCGCGTATTGTCCAGCCGCATCGACGACCGGGTTCGACTCCAGCAACGTTTCGATGAATGAGCCGTCAGATCGGACGAATCGCACCTCCTCCTGGTTCGAAGCCCCCGCTTTGTGCACGTCGCTCGCACTCATCAGACGTCCACTGCCTTCGATGTCGATGAACTCCGTCGGTGAGCGCCCCATCACATCGCCGACCGTCGAGCCCAGTAAGTGCGCCATGCGCTGGTTGAGGAAGGTCGTCTTCCCCTCGACGTCCATCACCCATACGCCTTGGTTCGTGTTCTCGACGATTCGCCGGTAACGGGCTTCGCTTGCGACTAGATCGGCGGCGGCTTGCCGCTGTTCGGCGCGAGTCCGCGCATCGCGCAGCTCTCGTTCGACCGCGGGCGCAAGGCGCGCGAGTCGATCCTTGATCACGTAGTCATGGGCGCCCGCTCGCATCGCATCGACAGCGAGCTCCTCGCCCACGGTGCCCGAGACGATGATGAAGGGGATGTCGAGCCCGCTCTCCTTCAGTAGCGTCAGCGCAGCAGGTGCGCTGAATCCCGGCATTGCCCAGTCACAGGTGATGACGTGCCAGGTTGCTCTTACGAGAGCTGCACGCATCGCATCGGCAGCGTCCACGCGTTCGAATTCGACCTGATGCCCCGCCTGACGAAGCGCCGCCACGTTGAGCTTTGCGTCAATGTCCGAATCTTCGACGACCAGCACTCGAAGGGTGCCGCTCACGACAACCCTCTACTTTCTACACGCCTCGCCACGTCAACGACCGTTGGCGACGCAAAGTCGATCCACATGATCCCCCCCAGCTCGCCTCCACCAAAGCGAGCCCCATCAGCTTCGCAGGGACAGAGACGCGGTCAAGGCGTTGGCTTCAAGAAAACGAGCTGACTTCGCAGTCGTCAGGAATTTGCCTAGCTAGGACACGATTGTTCTGAGCACGTTTGGAAAATTATGTCCTCACGGTCTTCGCAGCGTCGAGCTGCGGCGTGCCCTCGGGCGATCGCCCAGGTAGACGCGCTGTTCCCGACGCCTCCGCCCAAATTGGAGTTGCCAACGGGATACGCCAAGGTGCTCGGCGAGCTTGATGTGCGCGCTCAAGGTGCTGCTGACGCTGCGCGCGCTCGTCGCGCCGACCAAGAGCTGATCTGGTAGCGCCGCTCGATCTTGCCGGCGCGCTGGTCGGGATAGAAGTAAACGTCGCGCAGCTCGCCTCGGGTGTAGCGCATGGCTTGATCGGCGAAATGCTTCGAGGTCGGATCGGCGCTCGCGCCGCCCGCCATGATCGCTCGAGCGCGCACGCGCGGGCCGAACTCGACGATCGCGACGAAGCTGTTCCCCTTCACGCCGTACAGCTTCTTCTCCGTCGCGCCGGTGCGCGCACCGAATGCCGCGAGCGAGCCCCACATCGACGCGGTGAACGGCACCGCGATGCTCGGCGCAGCGTCGTCGAAGTCGGTCGCGCGTTGGAACCGATTGACGTCGCCCCAGCGCATGCGCCACGTGCCGAAGTCCTTCGAGAGCCGTTCGACGGCAGCGACCCACGCATCGACGAGCTTGCGTGCATCGACATCGCGCGCGTAGCGGTCGAACAGATTCAGCTTCGCGAGATCTGGGTCGGGCGCTTGCTCGAGGAGCATCATTCCCCAGAACACGGCGAGCGTCGTCGGGATCGACTCGGCCGACCAGCGCAGATCCCATGTACGCAGGAGCGCGAGTGGCTCGGCGTACGCGGGAGGTAGGTCGCGTGCCGCGGCGAGGAGGCGTGGAACGAGCTTCTCGAAGAGCGGCAGGTACGAGTCGTACGCGGCATCGCGCAGCGAATCGATCGTCCAGCCCTTCGCGCCGGTAAGCAGGCGCAACGCGTTCCAGCCGCGCGGCGTCTCGCCGTGCCTGTCCATGTAGCGCGGGAACGTCTCGCGCTTGGGACTGTCGGGACCCGCGGCACTGTACGGATGGTTGTTCGTGTTCATCACCCAGCCGACGGATGGATCGAGCACGTGCGGCGGGTCGTCGACGCCGTGCTCGCCGCGCCAGTCGGTCGCTGGATCGCTGCCGTCGACCGGCTTCGTCCAGTCGAAGCGGTCGTCGCGCACCGGGATGAACTGCGGATGGAAGTACGCGACGTGGCCATCGGCATCCGCGTAGATCGTGTTGTTCGTCGAGTTCGCGCGATTCTTCATCACGGCTCGGAAGCCCGCGAGGTCGGTGGCCTTCGTGCGCAGATAGGACTGCGAGAGCGCCTCGATCGGCTTCACCATCAGATTCGTGGCGATCCATTTCCCGTCGGCCGACCGCACGATCGGTCCGTGATGCGTGCGATAGGTCGTGATCGTGCGCTGCGCGAGCCTGCCATCGCGAGTGCGATACGAGAGCGTGATCGTGCGCTGCTCGACGGGGCGCAGCACGGCGCCGTGGCGGTACACGAGCTCGTTGCCGCGGTGCTCGATCGTCTCGGCCCACTCGTCAACGGAGTCGACGCCGCTCGACGTGTGCATCCAGCCGACGCGCGCGTTGAAGCCCTGGTAGATGAAGAACTGCCCCCAGGTGACGGCGCCATACGCGTCGAGTCCTTCGTTGCTCGTCATCTGAAGCTCGGAGCGGAAGAACAGGGCCGTGTGCGGATTGATCAGGAGGAGCGAGTGTCCATCGCGCGTATTGCGCGGCGCGATCGCGATGCCGTTCGAGCCGGTCGGATCGGCGGGCTCGACCTGCGACGCGTGCTTCTCGCCATAGAACGCCGCGAGCTTGTCGACGGAGATCCCTTCGAGGTCGGCGCCGATGCTGCCCTCGGTGAATGCGAGCGCCATCCACGGTTCGAACCTCACGAGCACGCGCGGCTTCACCGCCGGATGATCGGCGAGGAACTGATTGAGCCCGTCGGCCCACGCATCCATCAGGGTCCGCAAGGGTGCGGGGCTCGCGGCGTAATCGCGGCGAAGTCGATCGGGATCGAGGAACATGCGCGCACGCAGGTCCTGCCAGATCGCGGATTCACCATCCGCTTCGGCGAGCCGTCCGAGCGCGGCGAGGTAGTTGCTCTCGATCTGTGCGAAGTTGTCCTCGGCCTGCGCATAGATCATGCCGAACACCGCGTCGGCGTCGGTCGCGCCGTGAATGTGTGCGATGCCCCAGTCATCGCGCTCGATGGTGACCGGTCCCACGGCACCCGGCGGTGCCGGCGACGCGTGACATGCGGCGAGCAGGATCAGCGCGCGACGCAACATCGCCGCATCCTCGCCGGTTCTCGCGTGGTGAGTCCAGGTGCCAGGTGGATGATCAGACCCGCGGGTCGTCGCGGGCTTAACGCTGCTACGACAGCGCTGCGCGCGGTCGCCCGAGCAGCAGGCGATTCTTCGCGCTGACGTTTGCTGGGATCGTATCGACGGTCACCTCGTAGCCGCGCTCGACGAGCCACATGGCGCGCTCTTCGTCGATGCATACGGCAGGATCGGCGCGGTCGACGAGATCAGGACGCCACCTCGTCAGGTGACAGCACGGCAGCAGGGCGACGCGTGCGCCCACTGCGGCGGCGCGACTCAACACGGCATCGGAGAGCGCCCCGCAGGCATGTGCCGAAACGACGACGTCGCCGACGCCGAGGGCGACATCCTCGAGGCGCGCCCGCTGGAACGTCACACGGCCGGCGAGGTTCGGAAACGCGGCGATGACGGCGCCGTGGACGAGCACGTGGTTCTTCGGCAGGCGGATGTCGACCGCGAGAGCCGTCGATCGCGTCGTGGCGTCGAGCAGCAGGAGTACCTGAGCGAGCAGGCCGTAACCGGCGCAGAGGTCGACCACGCGCCCACTCGGAGTGGACGCAAGCCATGTACGTATGCGCGTAGCCATCTCCCAGGCCTCGTGCAGCTCCTTGCGTGGCAGGCAGTCGACGGCGCAGATGGCGCGCCCGAGCTCATCGAGGAGGCCGTCACCTGGATAATGGCGCGCGTGCGACGGAGACAGCTTGTTGCGCGAGCCTGGGCCATGCACGAGTTCTTGCCGGGACTATACGCGGCGGCCTTCGGTCGCCGGGATGCCGGTGACCTCGAGGATCGATCCTTTCTTCGGTGATGCCGCGCGAAGCGCACTTCGCTTCCGGCCCGGCGCCCACGCCCGAAACGAAGCTCGCTTCGGGCGGCGGCACGCGCGGTCGCGGAGTTAGCGCGGCACACGCGCTGCAACGGGTGCATCCCAAGGAAAGGGATGCACCATGCACGATCTCGATCGGAGTGACCTCGTATTCGAATCGGACGGCTTCGATGCGGGGCTCGAAGAGCTGGAGGAAGCGGACCTCGGCGACGAGGAAGGCGTCTTCGATAGCGCCGAACAGTCCGAGCTCGCCGGCGAGCTGCTGAACGTCTCGAGCGAGCACGAGCTCGATCAGTTCCTTGGTGATCTGATCAAAGGCGCGGTCTCGAAGCTGGGCCCGATCGGCGGCAGGCTCGCGAAGAACCTCGGCGGCTACCTCAAGGGCGCGATCAAGAAGACGCTGCCGAGCGTCGCGTCGATTGCAGGCGGAATGATCGGTGGACCCGCGGGCGCGATGATCGCGAGCAAGGCGACGCCGTACCTCAGCTCGATGTTCGGCATGGAGCTCGAAGGCCTCAGTCCCGAGGATCAAGAGTTCGAGGCTGCCAAGCAGCTCGTGCGCCTCGCAGGCAGCGCGATCAAGAACGCGGCCGGCGCGCTCGGGGGTAATCCCGCCGACGTGGCCCGATCTGCGGTCGTCGATGCCGCGCGCCAGTACGCCCCGGGTCTCGTACGCCGTGCAGGCGCGGTCGCCTCGCGCTTGGGCGGCGGTGGCGGCGGCGGCGGGCAGCACGGCACGTGGTATCGCCGCGGCAACAAGATCGTGATCGTCGGAGTCTGACGTGATCGATGGGCGCACGACACGAGGATGGGTCGCCGACGAGGCCCGTGCGCTGCTCGCGCGCGTGTCGCGCGTGCGGCCGCTCGTCGTGCAGGAGTCGATGACGCCCGCAGCGACGCCCGGTCTTCGCACGCGACGCGCGATCGAGCTCGTGATCCGTAACGAGCAGGTGCGCATCAAGGCCGAGCTGCGGCGCCTGCTGCAGTGGCTGACGTCGCCCGATGCACATCACGCCAGCGGTGCCGAGCTGCAAGAGAAGCTCACCGCCGCGCGGATGCAGTTCAACGACGCGCTCAACAACTTCGATCTGTTCGCGGACGCGATCACGCAGCGCAGTGAGCGCGATACCGGCATCTGGCTCGCCGGCCTCGACATCGCCGCCGAGGACGTGCTCGCGATGCCCGCGCACTACGAGACGCCACCGGTGCTCTGCTTTCTCGATCGTGGCCCCGGCGCCGCGATCCGGCGCGCGCGCACGCGGCTTCCCGGCGGCGGTCCGAATCCCGTCGCACTGATCCAGATCCCGCGCGAGCGCATGACGGGCGGCGGTATCGCCGCCTCGCTCGCGCACGAGGCCGGGCATCAAGCCGCCGCGCTGCTGCAGCTCGTCGAGTCGCTGCGTGCCGACCTGCGCGACACCGTCTGGGAGCGCTGGATCTCGGAGGTCGTCGCGGACCTGTGGGCGGTTGCTCGCCTCGGTCCTGCAGCGACGATGGGCGTGATCGGCGTGCTGTCGCTGCCGGCCTACTTCGTGTATCGCATCAGTCCGACAGATCCGCATCCGCCGCCGTGGCTGCGCGTGAAGCTCTCTGCCGCGTTCGGTCGCGCGCTCTATCCCGATGGGCAGTGGGACGAGCTCGACGCGCTGTGGGACGAGCTCTATCCGCTCGAGCGCGCTGCGCCGGCGGTGCGCGCATCGCTCGCGGCTCTCGCGCAGTCGATCGATCCGTTCCGCGATCGCGTCCTCGCGCATCGCTGTCCCTCACTTGCGCCAGTTCCGCTCGGCGAGGCGATCGCGATCGCCGACCGCGCACCCGCATCGCTGCGCAGGGTGATCGCGCGGCGCGGCTGGGTCGATGCTCTCGCGCGGCTGCGACCTGCGCACGCGCTCGCCGTCATCGGTCAGGCGCGATGGTCGCGCTCGATCACACCAGAGGCCGAGCGCCGCGCGGTTTCGAATCTTCTCGCTACGTGGGCGATCCGACGCAGTGTCGGCACGCCGGATCGCAGCTCACTTCACTGACTCAGGAGAAATCATGGCGACTCAAGGTCCCCCGAATGACACGCTTGCACACGCCCATCAGGTCCCTATCGGGAGTGCGGTGGAGGTGACGCGGCGCCCGCCTGATCCGCGCGTCGACGTCGAGGGCGCGGTGCCGCTGTGGATCGCGATCCGCAATCGGCAGAACAAGTACGCGGCGTACGAGGAGTTCGTTCGCCGCGCGTTCGCGACGAACAAAGGCATCAAGGTTCCGTCGTCGCCGCTCGTCGGCACGCTCAAGGGACTGATCGGTCGCACGGCCGGTGGTCCCGGCGCCGAGGACCATTGCCTCAGCGGCGTCGGCCACGGCCTTCACGCCTACCAGCTCCTGAAGACCGCGACGGAGATCTTTCTCCTCCTCGAATGCGGCGTGTTCATCGCCGAGTACGGCAACGGCATCATCCCCGGAGCCGAACGAGAGAGCATCCGCGGGACGTGGAACCAGGCCACGCTGCAAACCGAGCTCGAGAAGTACATGCCGGGCAACCAGCTGCCGTACCTGAAGCAGGTGCTCGGCGCGAACCTCGAGTCGCTCGAGAACGATTCGATCTTCGAGGCGATGGTCCTCGCGCGCACCACATGCCCGTGCTTCATCGAGCTGATCTGGTCGTACTGGCACGAGGAAGGCATGCTCGTGCAGGCGCTTAACACGCTCAGCCTGCGCTTCCAGAATCGGCGCGGTCCGGGCGATCGTGACCCACTCGCGAACCTCGAGCTGTCGCCGCTGCGTCCGCTCAGCCAGATCTTCTGGGGCTACATCCAGGACGAGCAGCAGCGCCTCAGCATGATGCGGCGCAACTACGAGTACGAGCACGAGTACGGCATCGCGCTGCGCGGCAAGGCCGTGCCGGCGACGATGCGACCGGCAGACCGCCGCTCGAAGTTCATCGAGGCGTTCCACGACCTGCTGTTCCGCTGCTGTGACTTCTACCGGCAGGCCTCGGACATGAACTACGTGCCCGATCCATTCCCGCTGCTCAACGGCCTCAAGGAGGTTCACCTGATCCTGTCGCAAGGCGCGGGCAATCAGTTCGGCGATCTGCCGTGGACCGCGCGCGTCGAGATGCTCATGCAGCAGTGGATCCTCGGTCGCAACGAGATCAAGGAATTCCTCGGGCGCCGACCGATGGTCGCGTACCCAGAAGCATGGATGGGCAACGCCGAGACGCTCAAGGTGCTCATGGGCTGGAGCGATACGCCGACCGTTCACTTCGGTAACCTCGCCACGATGGGCGAGAAGCTGCTGCTCTCGATCCGCTGGACGGACTGGCAGAACCGGACCTCGGTCGATGCCCAGAACTGGGCGCAGTATTTCAAGCCGGAGATCCAGGGGTACACGCACGCGTACCGCGTCGCGACCGGCGTCGATCTGACGATCGAGCCGAAGGACAGCCGCGCTTCTGCGGAGCGCAAGGAGAATCCCGCGGTCCTTCTCGAGCGCCGGCTCAATGAGCAGCAGCGGAATGGTGGCGTGTGATGGAGGCGCTCACCTTTCGCCCCGAGTCATTCGAATTCGAGCAATCCAAAGCGCCATCTCGCGGCGGTTGCGGCTGCAGCGCTTGTCGGCAGCACGAGGTGGACGAGAGCGAACTCGACGAGAGCGAGCTCGGCGAGAGCGAGCTCGGCGAGAGCGAATTCGACGAGAGCGAATTCGAGTACGAGACGAACAAGCGCGCGAAGTGCCCCGCGGATGCACCGACGGAGGTACTCCGGTGCGGCCCCATGGCTGGGGACAAAGCGGTCATGTGCAAGCCAGGGGCGGACTTGCGGTGCCCGCCACTGAAAGAGACGTGGCACTCATTGAACGTCGCGGGCGTACCGCTCCACTACGGCGCGAGCGTCGTGGACATCCGCGGTGGACGTCACAAGGTCGCCAGTGAGGGAAGCAACGACGGCATCAACGTCGTGCCGGCTGCGTGGAAAGCCGCGCACGCGTGGGTGACGTTGATGAACACGACCTTCGGGATGCCGATCTCGAGGATCTACACGTTGAGCAGAGGTCGCTATTGCCGGTGCGTCAAAAAACCGGTGGGTGTGTGCACGCACGATAAGGCGACGTGGCCCAAATGCATCGGAACCAGAGTCAGCGACCACGGCTACGGTGACGCGTTCGACATCGTCGGCGTGCGGTGGGTCGATCCGAAGGCGGTCGGTAGCTCACTCCCCACCACCGTGATTGACGACTGGAAGGATCCCGAGCAGGCGAAGCTCCTGATCCGCATGAACGCCGCGATGCGGATCGTGTTCCACACCGTGCTCGACTGGTCGATGGAGAATCACCGCGACCACTTTCACGTCGACATGAACCAGGAGCAGACCGGCAAATTTCGCAAGCTGTTCAGCTACACGCCCGAGCAGAACTTCATCATGCACAGCCTGAAGCGGCTCAACTACGTCGCCTCGGCGAAGGGGCCGCACGATTGGAGCCGCGCGCGCGCCGCGCTTGCTGACTTCGCACAGGTCAACAACGTGACCGTGCCATCGGGCAGCGACCGCGAAGCGTGGCGGCCGATCGTGAACAAGCTGTACGCATGCGTCGCGCTCGGCATCCCGGGACAGTGCGCGAAATCGTGATCCCGTGATCGATCTGACGCGCGCGCTCTACCTCGGTCTCGCGCACGGACACGCGGAGCTCGCTCCGTGGTCCGCGCTCACGACCGGCAGGCCGAGCGCGCTCGACGACGCCGCGGGACCGCTCGCGGCGAAGCTCGCGCGACTGGTCGGCATGCCGCGCGGCGTGCTCGCACCGTCAACGTTGCATCTCGTCATGGATCTCTACGCGGCGCTGCCGGTCGACACGATCTACCTCGACCCGTGCGCGTATGCGATCACGCAGTGGGGACTCGAACGCGCCAAGCTGCGCGGCGTCGAGATCCTGCCGCTCGGATGTGAAGTCCGGCCGCGCAGCGCGATCATCTGCGATGCGGTTTGCGTCGTCTGCCGGCGCATCGCGCCGCTGCGCTCGTTGCATGCGCTCGCGCGTAGGAGTGAGAGCTGGCTCGTCGTCGACGATAGTCAGGGCCTCGGCCTCCTCGGCGATGGACCGTCGCGACGCACGCCCTACGGGCACGGTGGTGGCGGCACGCTACGTTGGACGTCGACGCCGCGCGATCGCGTGATCGTGCTCGGCTCGTGCGCGAAGGCGTTCGGCGTGCCGGTTTCGTTTCTCGCCGGCGCCGACAAGACGATCGACTGGTTCGAGCGCGTGTCCGCAACCCGGACACATACGAGCCCGTGCAATGCGGCCGAGCTCGCGGCGCTCGATGTAGCGCTGCGGCGCAACGCCGACGCTGGCGACGAGCTCCGCGCGCACTTACTCCGCAACGTGCAGCGGTTTCGGCGCGAGATCGCGCTGCGCGGCGCTTCGTTGGAAGCGGGTCGGTTTCCGGTTCAAGTCAGCGCGCCGCTACCGAGGCGCGCGGCACGCCGGCTCGAAGCAACGCTCGCGCGGCGGGGCGTGCGTGCGCTGCGGCTTCGCGCGAACCGTTGCGAGAACCGACTCGGGTTTGTCATCACCGCGGCGCACGAGACCGCGGCAATCGACGAGGCAGGCGCCATCGTCGGCGACGCGCTCGCAAGGGGGACGGCATGCTGGAGCTCTTGATCGATCCCGAGCCATTCGAGCTGGAAGCTGAAATCCTGGGTGGGCCGGCGTTCGCCGGGCTCACGCTCGCCGAACGTAAAGCCGTCGCGATCACGAGCACGCTCGAGACCGGCGAGGCCGGTGGCTTCTTCGGTCTGTCGTCGAACTTCGACGGCAAGGGCCTGTCGTTCGGCCTCGTCAACTGGAACATCGGCTCCGGCAGTCTGCAGCCGCTGCTGCGCGACTTCTACCGGGCGTTTCCCGCGCGCTGGGCGGCGGCCTTCGGCCCCGATGCCGCTCGCTTCAAGGCCGTGCTCGATCCGAAGGACGACGCGGCCAAGGTGCGCCAGCTGAAGTTCGTCATCGACGAGGCGAACACCCGCGTGATGAGCAAGCGGCACAAGAAGCTCGTCTGGGTGATCAAGGAGCCATGGGCGGCGTACTTCCGGCGGCTCGCCAACGATCCCGAGCTCCAGAAGATCCAGGTCCGCTACGTCCACGGCATCCTGCTGCGCGCGAAACAGTTCTGCGATCAGCTGGGGCTCAGGTCCGAGCGGGCGTTCTGCTTCATGTTCGACGCGTGTTCGAGTCACGGCCAGTGGTGGAACGCCGTGAAGGATCGCCAGTCGATCCTCGACACGAAGCTCGCATTCCAGCGAATCCGCCACGGCGGCTCGCTCCCGGAGCGCGCGATCCTCACCGCGGTCGCCGAGACGCTCAGCGAGACGTCGAGGCCGAAGTACCGCCAGCGCGTGCTCGATCGAAAGCTGTGGTTTCTCACCGGCAAGCTGCCCGATCAGGAGGGGCGCGAGACCAAGCTTCGCGCGATCCCGCTGACCGACGAGCCGTTCACGATCTCGACGGTCGCGCCGGTCGGCGGCTACGACCCGATGATCGACATCTCGATCATGACGTCGTTCGCCAAGGGCGCGCGCACGCACAGCGATCTCGCCAGCGAGGCGTTCTACCTCCGGCATCCCGAGCGCAAGCGTGCGCCGATCCGCGCGAGCGAGAGCGCTGCGAAGCGCGAGTGGACGAAGCTGCGCACGCGCGCGACACAGCTGTTCCCGAAGCTCGGCGAGCACGAGCTCGATGACGAGCTCGAAGCAGGCAGCGTGATGAACGTGCTGAAGTCGCTCATCACGGGCGGCCAGCGCGATCCGAGCAAGCTCGCGAGCGACGCGTTCTACGCGCTGCATCCCGAGCGCAGCGGCAAGCCGATCGACGCGAAGCGCGAACCCGGTGCGGTCAAGGAGTGGAAGGCACTCCGCGCGCAGGCAGTCCAGGCGCTGCCGGTCGAGCCGCCACGGTTGTTGGAGAAGGAAGAGAGCGCGCTCGGCACGACCTACTACTTCGCGATCAACCTCGGCATCCCGAAGATCAAGCCGATGACGGCCGTGTTCGTACCGCACGGCTACCGGCACGGGCCGACCGTCGACCTGATGCTCTACCTGCACGGCCACACCGGGCCGACGCCGATCAAGTCCTATTTCCGGCGCGAAGACGCTCCGGTTCGCCAGCGCGTCGCCGCAAGCAAGAAGAACATCATCCTCGTCGCGCCATCGCTCGGCATGCGATCAGAGTCCGGTGTTCTCGTCGAGAAGGGCGGCCTCGATCGCTTTCTCGGACTCGTGCTCGCCGGGCTCGGCGTCGCACGCGGCGCCAACCCGACACTCCGTCACCTCATCCTCGCGGCGCACTCCGGCGGCGGCACGCACATGGCGACGCTCGCGGTACGCGAGAGTCGCGCCGCGGTCCAGAACGTCCGCGCGTGTTGGGGCTTCGACTGTTTCTACAACCCGCTGCTCGATCCGCCCAAGTGGCTCACCTGGGCCCGCCGCTACCCCGACCGCACGCTCACGGGCTGGTATCACGCGTCGCAGCCGGAGACGGTGACGGCGATCGTGTCCGAGAACCTGCCAAACATCCGTCTACGCCGCTCGCGGCACCCAAACCACTGGACGTCGATCGGCGACGAGACCACCGGGCTCATCGATCGCGCGGCGTTCCTCGAGCCACGTTAGTTGCCGTCGTCGCCGCTGCGCCATGCGGCTTGGCGCAACTGCAGCGCGCGCTCGGTGACGCCGAGCCGGCGCGCTGCACCGGCAACGCTGCCGCTCTCGAGTGCGAGGGCGATGCGGACCGCGAGATCCTCGGTCGTCTTGCGCAGGCCCTTCAGCCCGACGTTCGACGCGACCGCGCCGTGGATCGCATTCTCGAACGCGTTGTCGGGCCATGCCGGCGCGGCGTCGAGCACGGCCGCGCGCTCGTCCTCGGGAATCTGACCGAGCGTGATCGGTCCGTCGAGTGGGCGGCGGTCGAGAAGGCGCTGCACGACATGGCGCAGCTCGCGCACGTTGCCGGGATAGGCGCGCTGCACGAGGTAGTCCTCGACGGCGCGATCGAGCTGAACAGCGTCGTTGTTGATGAAGTGGCGCGCGAGCAGCGGGATGTCCTCGCGCCGGTCCGCGAGCGACGGCAGCTGGACGGTCCAGGTCGCGATACGGTGATAGAGATCGTGGCGGAACGTGCCGCGCCGGACCGCGGCCGCGAGATCGCGGTGGCTCGCGCAGATCAGGCGGAAGTCGGTGCGCACCCACTCGTTGCCGCCGACGCGCTTGTACGCGCGCTCCTGCACGACGCGCAGGAGCTGGGCCTGCAGCGGCAGTGGCAGCTCGCCGACCTCGTCGAGGAACAGCGTTCCACCGTCGGCGAGCGCGAATGCACCGTCGCGCGGCAGCGTCGCGCCGGTGTACGCGCCGCGCTCATGGCCGAACAGCTCGCTGCCGGAGAGCGTCGGGACGATCGTCGTGCAATCGACGGTCACGAGCTCGCGCTTGTCCGGTCGCGCGTCGAGCGTGTGGACGAGGCGCGCGACGAGCTCCTTGCCGGTACCGCTCTCGCCTGCGAGGAGGAGCGATGACATCGTGAACCGCGCGAGCTCGACGACGCGCTCGAGCACGCGGCGCCATGCGCGTCCGCGTCCGACGAGGTTGCCGCGCACGACCGCTGACGTGACGAGCTCGTCGATCGCGACCCAGCGTGCGAGCCGGCCGGCGATCGCCGACGCGCCCGCGGACCACGGGATGACGTCGCATGCACCTGCTTCGAGGAGCGTCAGCCCCTGGCGCAGGTCGACCTCGCTCGCCGTGATCGCGAGCAGGCGGCCGCAACCGGCGGCGAGCTCACGCACGCGCGCGGCGCTGTCGATCGATACGTCTCCGACGATCGCGAGCGCGTGCTCCGCGCCGACGCCGTCACCGAGCTCGACCTCGATGTCGAGCTCCCGCAGCGCACGCACGATTTCGTCGGCGAGCGCGTGCTGCGCGCCGACACACCCGATAACCACCACCACGGCATCAACTTAGATCCGTGCTCGTTCGGCGTCCCGCGCAACCGTGCCGCATAAGGCGGCAGGGCGTCCGGATTCGGCGCTTCAATAACCCGCGAACAGCACGCCGGCGTGATCGTCGACGAGAACCACTCTTCAAGTGGTTCGTGTGGGTCGGCTACGCGGCTTTGTGACGCTTGCACGGCGACTCTCCACGACCCACGCTGTCGAGATGCCCCCCGAGAAAATCGTCCTCCAGTTCCGCGACGATCCGGAGGACAAGACACCGCAGCAGCTCTCCGCCCTCGTCCAGGTCGGCGAGGACCTGCTCCTGGGCTCCGATGAAGGCTGTGCGATCGAGCGGCTCAGCTTGACGGGCAATGGCTACGGCCATCACACGACGTTCCCACTCGGCGAGCTTCTCGATCTGCCCGGCGACGACGACGAAGTCGACATCGAAGGGCTCGAACACGCGGGCGGCTGCCTGTGGGTTGCTGGCTCGCACAGCGCGAGGCGCGACAAGCCGGCGAGCGATGATGCTACCGAGGATGCGTTCGCGGCCCTCGCGAACGTCGAACGCGCCGGCAATCGCCACCTGCTCGCACGGATCCCGCTGAGCACCGACGCCGATGGGCACGCGAAGCCCGTCGCCGAACAAGGCGACTTGACCGCAGCTCGGCTCGGCGGAGGGAAGAAGCGCAATCAACTGATCGATCTGCTCGCCGACGATGATCACCTCGCGCCCTTCCTCACGATCCCCGGCAAGGATAACGGCTTTGACGTCGAAGGGTTTGTCGTCAACGATGGCCGCGTGTTTCTGGGCTTGCGCGGCCCCGTGCTACGCGGCCATGCGGTCGTGGTTTCGTTCTCGGTGCGTGCGCGGCGCAAGCATGCCGACCGCCTCCGCGTCACCCGCGGCGACCACGACCGGCGCTACACGAAGCACTTTCTGTCCCTGCGCGGCCTCGGCATCCGCGAGCTCTGCATCGACGGCCGCGATCTACTCGTGCTTGCCGGGCCCACGATGGTCCTCGATGGCCGCACCGCGATCTTCCGCTGGCGAAACGCGCTCGATGTTCGCCAGGACACGATCGTTCGCGAGCAGGATCTCGAGCACGTCCTCGAGATTCCCGCCGGCAAAGGTGATGATCATCCCGAAGGGGTCGCGCTGATCACGCATCACGGACGACGCGGCTTGCTCGTGGCGTACGACTCCCCAAGTCCGTCGCGCCGGCCGACACCATCCTCCGTGCTCGCCGACTTCTATCCGCTGCCATGAGCGCTGCCTGTTTCTTCATGCCCGGGTGAGCGCGGCGGGAACCGCTCCTCGGGTAAATCGACGACGATTGACTTCCACTAACGGCGATAGTAATTGCAACGGGTGACGTTTGGGCGCCACCGGCACGGAGCTGTCGTGGTGCTCTGTCTCGGCTTCCTGGTGCTGCTGGGAACGCCGCTCGACGCTCTCGCTCACGGTGTCGCCGAAGGCGACAAGGGTTACATCCAGGAGAGTACGGGCGTCCGCTTGATCGCGTTCGCGTACCTCGGCGCGAAGCACATGGTGACGGGATACGACCACCTGCTGTTTCTGCTCGGCGTGATCTTCTACTTGTACCGATTGAGAGACATCGGCATCTACGTCACGCTGTTCGCGCTCGGCCACTCATCGACACTGCTGCTCGGCGTCCTCGTCGAGGTCAGCGTGAGCTCGTACCTGGTCGATGCGATCATCGGCTTGTCCGTTGTCTACAAGGCGCTCGACAACCTCGGCGCATTCCGGCGGTGGTTCTCCGTCCAGCCGAATACAAAAGTCGCGACGCTCATCTTCGGGCTGTTTCACGGGTTCGGCCTCGCGACGAAGATCCTGGAATTCGAGATTTCGCCCGACGGCCTGATCCCCAACCTCATCGCATTCAACGTCGGCGTGGAGATCGGGCAACTCCTCGCGCTGAGCACGATCCTGATCGCGATGGGTTTCTGGCGTCGCACCCAGAGCTTCGCGCGCCATGCCTACGCCGCTAACGTCTGGCTGATGAGCGCTGGATTCGTGCTCATGGGCTATCAACTCGTGGGGCTCTTCATCACATGACGGAACCAACTCCACCGGCCGGCGACTTGCCCTCCACGCGTACGCTGCTTCGCTCGACTGCGATCGCAGCAGTCGTTGCAACCGCGCTGCTCGTCACCGTCGTGCTTCCTGCAGAGTACGGTGTTGATCCAACTGGTATCGGCGACGTGCTCGGGCTCACCGAGATGGGAAAGACCAAGCTCGCTCTCGAGAAGGAAGCAGCGGTGGCTGCACAGCCAGCAACTGCCGCGGCTGTTCCCTGTCCTCCGCCCCCAGCACCGGTCGCGGCCCCGGAGGTGAAAGCCCCGCCCGCCGTCGCCAAGTTGCCGAGTGACGTCACCCAGGTGACGCTGAAACCGGGCGAGGGCAAAGAGGTGAAGCTGACGATGCGAGAGGGTGCACGCGTGTCGTTCTCATGGGCGACCGACAAGGGCGTCGTGAACTACGACCTGCACAGTGACAACCCGACCACCGGCGCCTACCACGGGTACGGCAAGGGCAAAGGCCTCGGCACTCACGAGGGCGTGCTGGTCGCAGCCTTCGAAGGACGTCACGGCTGGTTCTGGCGTAACCGCACCAAGGACGTCATCACCATCACGCTCAAGACGGACGGCGACTATCAGGAGATCAAAGAGCTGAAGTGACGAGACGCGGCCTCGTTGTTCGGGAGAATCACGACGCGCATCCGCAGCCAGGATACCGCTACGGGTCAGTGACGAGCGCCCCGGCGGCGAGCTCGCCGAGGGGAACCACGTCGCCCACGCGGTACATGGAGTAGTTCGTCGTGTTGATCGCGGTGCAGGTCGTGGCGTTCTTCCAGTACAGCGAGCCGGTGAACTCCGTCCCGGCGTGCCGCACCTCGTAGGAAAGGTCGTCGCACGACGCGGTCTGCGTGTACTTGACGGCGTACGACGACGTTGGCGGCGGCGAGCAGGACTGGCGGTGGTAGACCAACACCAGCTCGATCGCGTTCGCGCAGCCAGGGTCGGTGTAGTAGGTCTCGAAGTAGTCGTACACCCCCGGCATGCACAAGGCGGTGCCATCGGCCTGCCTACGGACACTACACTCGACGCCGAGCTGCGCGTCGAACAGCATGGAGTCGCGGGTTCGCAGGCCCTCGGGCGTGGTGAAGTGGATCGGCTGGATCCGATCTGTGCCCGTGCCGGTCGTGCGCGAGGTCGTCGCGAGCATGACCTCGTCGCCGACGTCGTAGTTGGTCGACTCGGGCGCCGGGGCCGTCGGGCTGCAGGTCATGCCGGACTGGACGTAGACGGTCGTCGGCGGCAGCTTCGCGGTCACTTCGTAATATCGGGTCCGATGGTACGGACACTCGCCGTACTTCGCCGCGAGCTTGGGTACCGGGCACACGGTGCTGTGCGTCGCCAGCAACTGGGTGCATGCGGCATCGCGGAACTTGTACATGCTTGCGTTGTTAAAGGGCACACAACGGCCGAGGTTAGCGCCCAGCCCATAGAACAGCGAGCAAGCACCGTCTAGCAGCGCGTCGTGCATCCGACCGGTCGGGTAGCGCAGTCCATCGATGCTCTCGTAGTAGAGCTCGCCGAGCCGGCCGGTCATCGACGGCTGCGTGATCATGGTCTCCGCGAGATCGGTAACCGGGACCTCGGGACCGAGTGCGTAGAAGTCGAGCTCCGAGCCGTCGCTCGGACCGCTGCAGCTGCCGTCGTCGTTCTTGCGGTAAAACTCCGTCAGCGCGAGCTTCGCGCCGCGCGGGTAGATCCGTGCGGGCTTGTATTCGCACGCCTGGTGCACGTAGTCGATGAAGTACGCGAACGGCAGCCGCGTGCAGTCGGGTTGCACGAACACCATGCCGACCTTCTGCGTGCAGGTTGCGTCCGCGTACACCGGCGAGTACGCATTCGACGGCACGCAATACGCCTTGCCGTCGGCCCACTCGGTTGGATTGCAGTCCTCGTCGCGCTGCGTGTCGCGAACCCCGGCGAGCTGGCGAACGCTGCCGAAGTCGTAGTAGCGCAGCTTCAGCCGGGTGCCGCTGGCCGCGCCATCGGTGAACCGGGGACCCGCGATGTTGTCCCCGCACCCCGCTGCAGCAGCGATCACGACCACGACCACGACCACGAGGCTCCACCGACCCATCCCATACGGTATCAGCTAATCGCTACGGGTCGGTGAGCACGGCGATTTCAGAGATCCGGTCACTCGTCGCTGCCGCGCGACTTCGGAGGCATCGGCACGAACCTCGACACGCGCTTCTGATACGCGCGATACGCGTCGCCCTTCGCCGGATCGCTTGATTCTCCGTCGGTGGAATGCCTGTGACACCGAAGGACCGGTAAGGACGCGCCTCGCAAGTGCGATAACTTAGCGAGACTCGATGACGACGCTTAAACGAGTTGGGTACTTCCATGAGATGCGGCGCGGCGACGCGACGGGGCCGAGCTTGCTGGAAGCTCGGCAGGCCCAGGCGGGTGTCGACGACGCGCGCGTCGTGAAGTATCTGGACGCTGGCAACATCTATGTCGCGACGCCGGGACCTTCGATCGACGTGCTCGATCCGAAGAAGCCAAAGATCGCTTCGGCGCATGTCATGACGGACGGCGTCTACAGCTGGCCGGGCGACCTGGGCCACTACGTGCACAAGTACCACGTGCGACTGCCCGCCGAGTTCGTCGCCCACATGGCCGCGAACAACTGGGCCGTGCCCCAGGTGGATGTCCTCGCGTTGCAGAAGACCGAAGACAAGGCGAAGTGGGATGCAGATGCTGAGAACCTCGCGCGGCGCTTTGTCCAGGCGCATGTCGAGTACGACGAGCCGGCGGTCGCTGCCAAACGTGAGGCGCGCGAGGCCGCGCAGGAAGACGTGGATCAGAAAGCGATTCGCGAGCTCTATGTCCAGACCGGCCAGAAGCGGACCGACGAAACGCTCGCGCAAGCGGTGACGAAAATGCTGGCGTACTTTGCAGACCGGATCGCGTCAGAGGCGCCCGATCTTGGCCCGCTGACCCCGATCGCTCAGCCGCTACCGTCCTCTGATCGAGGCGTTAAAGGAGAGCTGACGTTTGCGAACGCTGCCGCACATCACGCGCTGCAGCTGCAGGTCGAAACGTCGAGCGGGAAGAAGAGCGAGAGGCGAACGGTCAAGCAGGGGACGAAGGGGGAGCTGCTCGCGTTTCTGCGTGCACCTGCGGCGGTCGAGACGCTGATCGGCGCGATGACCAAGCTGGCAAACACATGAGCTTCGAGAGTGCGCTGCGGCAGAGTGGGGCGCGCGTCGGCGCCTGGAACTACAATAAGGACGGCGAGCTCCGCGTGTACTCGGTGGGTCGGACCGGCGCCCAGCTGATTGAAGTTGCGGACGTCCCGCAGGAGGAGCGCGAGGACCTCAATCAGAGATTGCTCGCGAGTGGCGCCCGTATCGGCGGAACGCACAGCGACGCGTTCGGCAACACGAAATACGTCTGGGCCATCGACGGCGACGGTGCGCAACTCTGGTCGGACAAGGCTCCTGTTTGTCACCTGACGATGGAGATCAGCGTCGCACGCGTGCGGACGTTCTTCGACGTCGCGGACCCGGGCCATCGGGGCGTCCTGCTGGAAACGCACGCTGGTCGTGACGTTCTCGTTGTCGATGAGCACGACCTGGCCGGCAAGGCGGATCCGACCTACAACGCCGACGCGCTGTCGGAGGATATCGAGTGGGCGTTTTACCTGGGCCGCGATCTGGCGATGTGGCGCGGCGTACCCCACTTCGATCAGCTTACCGACGCGATCACGAATACGGATTATCTGCGGATCCGTAAGGTCGCATTCGAGCTCGCCTCCGACGTCGAGCACACGCCGGATCTCGGCAACTTCGAGCAGCTCGCCCAGTCGGTGGGGCGCGTCGGGAAGGCGGCCGACCTCACGCTTCGCTACGCACCTCATGCCGAGACGAATCTCCGTTACCTGGAGATCCGCGTGACGTCTGAGAGCGGCAAGACGTCTGAGCAGCGGATCAAGCAGGGGGCGAACGAGGAAGTGGCGGCGTTCCTGCGGCGCGTGCAAACGCCGAGCACCGTGCTGAAGGCAATGAACGCATTACGCGCGCAGTAGCAGACACATGATCAAGTTCGAAGACACAGGCGAGCGGATCGAGGGCAACCCGCGATCGCTGATCGAGCTCGCGTTCGTCGCAGGCATGCGTGAGTGCAGGCATTGCCGCGCGCACAGTGACGTGTCCTGGAGTAGCTGGCGCGTACAAGACGGCCTGTATCGAAGCGATGGCGAGTGCGGAGGATGCGGCAAGGAGCGGGCGTACCTGTTTCGTTCGGAGCTCGATCTGGCAGACATCGAGCCGCCACTGTACGAGCTCGGTGGCCCCGAACCGTCGACCGTGATGAACGCTACCGATCTCGTTCGCGAGATCGAGCGCATCGGACCGCTGGTCGTGGCGCCCACGCAGGTCGCCGAAGCCGAGCGGAGCACTGCATGGACGCGTCTGGAGCGGGCGCTGACCGCTGTCAACGAGCTGGCCAAGTTCCTCGACGCCGATACGATTCCGACACTCAGTGACGATCTGCGAGCGCGTTATGATCGTCAGTCGATCGAGCGCGAGCGCGTGCGGCTCGTCGGCCTGGAGGACATGAAATGAGTGGATCACGCGGCACCATCGATCGTGACAGCCTGCGCGCGCATGCCGAATGGATCCGCTTTGATCGGCAGGAGTCGGACAGCTCGACGTTGCCGGTATCGAAGCATCCACGGCGAATCTGCAGGCCGCGAAGTTCGCTGCTGTCCGCGTCGACCGCGTCGACCTTCGCAGAGCGATCCTTGACTACGCCGACCTGACGGAGGCCGAGCTGACGTAGTGCACGTTCGACGATGCTGGCATCAACTCGAGCCACTTCGACAACGCGCGGATCCGTCGGCAGTCAGGTCGCTCGGGCGAGCCGGTCGATTAACGTTTGGAGCTCGCCCAACGCGATGGGCTTCCTCAGCGCATGAGCGGTAGGGCCGAGCGACCGGACGAGGTCCCTCGAGTCATGCCCGGAGCAGACAATCACTGGCAACCTCGGGTTCTGCTGAAGGGCTTCGCGGGCCAACTCATGCCCCGAGTCCTCTCCCAGGTCGAGGTCGGTCATCAGCAGGTTCACGTTGTTCTCGCGGAGCGCCTCTCGCGCGCCGGCTACGTCGGCCACCGCAACGATCTGGCGCTCAGCCGTGGCGAGCGCTTCGGCAAACGACTCGCGGACCAACTCGTCGTCTTCGACGTAAAGGATCACGAAAGGCTTGGCGGTCATGGAGGGCGGGCTCTACGAGGTTGCACTCCAGAGCGGGGGCCGCCGAGACATGTCGGCTAGCAGACCGCGATGGAATTATTCGGTCTCCGAGGACCAGGGGAAGTTAATATAGTTTTCGCGCGTGTCGGAGCAGATGTTGCCGTACATCTTCAAATATGACGCACGCCGCGATGCATCGGCGTAGACCGCGCCGGGGTCGGCCGTATCGCGTTCGTAGTCCGCGATGTTACTGCGGGTGAGGGCGATCGGCAGAATGTCCATCGCCTGCGGGATGGATTTTCCTTCCAGCCAATCGGCGGCCTGCTGGCCCATCGCATAACCGAAGATGGATGAAGCAAGGCTGATGCTCGCCTTGTAGGGACCGTCGCCTTTCTTGATTTCGACGACCGCTTCCTGCTCGCCGTCGATACCGCCCAGAAACTGGTCCGCCCGTGCCTTACCCGCTTCGCGCAGGGCGGCCAGTGCTCCTAGCACGACCGTGTCCGCGCCAAGCACCACATCGATATTGGGTTGCGCCAGCAGGATCGTCTTCATCGTGCGATACCCGCCGTCCTTATCGACCGTAGCTGGCGAAATGTCGGCCACGATCTTCACACCCGGCAGGGTCCGAAGGACGTCGCGCATGGCGGTGAACCGCGGTGCAAGGAATTGCAGGCTGTCGTGTGTCAGTAGCACCACGTTGGCCTTTCCGGCACGCCGGGCCCGGATGTAGTTTGCCGCCGCTTCCGCCAGAACTTTGCCAGTCAGGTATTGGGGCGCGTTCAGCACCGTCGTCGCTGGCGGAGGCACGATGGCGCCCACATATGCGCCGGCGCCGATCAAGTTCTTGAGGGTCGGCGCGAGCGACGGCGGATCGATCGGCGCCACGACGATCGCACCTGTTCTATCGGTCGTCAGGTCGACGACCTGCTTGACCATCAGGACGGGATCATTGTTGGCAAAGGCAACGCTGTAGCTGAGGCCTCGCGCTCGTGCCGCGGCTTCGATTCCCCGACCCGCGCCTTGCATGAATTCGCGCCGGTTGTCCTGCACGAAGACCAGCTTTTTCTGCAAACCACTGGGTGCTTTGCAGCGAGGCCGTGCAGCCTCGTACGCTTGCAACTTGACTGGCGTGGTCAGCCCCTCGCCGGCCGAGGCAAATGTCGTGAAGATGAGGAACGTGAGTGAAGCGATCACAGCGATCGCAGACAGTCGAAACTTCATCCGACCTCCGCCGCATTCGCAGTAAGGAACACCAGTCGCGCCGCCGTACCGGGACCCCGATCGTTGTATTCCACCTGTGTCCGCAGCGCCGACGCCATCGAACGGATGATCTTGCTGCCGAGGCCCGTGCCCGCGGACTTCGCGTTCGGCGCAATCCCCACGCCATCGTCCTCGACCGTCAGCTCGGCTTTGCCGTCCTCGAGTCGCTTCAGCCGCACCCGCACCTCGCCGGGCTTGTCTTCGGGATAGGCGTATTTGAAGGCGTTGGTGACCAGCTCCTGCAGCGCCACGCCCAGGTTGACGCTGGCGTCCGTGCGTAGCGAAATCTGCTCCAAATCGTATTTCAGGATGGCCGTATGGCCTTCCTTCTTCATCGCCGTTTCGAAATTGCTCAGCATGGCACCCAGATACTCGTTCAGCGCCACGTTGGTCACATCGCCCGAGGTGTAGAGGCACTTGTGGATCAACGAGATGGCGTTGATCCGCGACTGCGTTTCGAGCAAGGCATCCTTGGCCGCCGTATCGGTGACTGAGCGCACCTGCATCCCCACCAACACTCCCACCAGCTGCAGGCTGTTGGCCACGCGGTGATTGACCTCTGCCAGCAAGACTTCTGCGCGTTCCCGCGCCATGACGAGATCGGCGGTGCGTGTCTTCACACGTTCTTCGAGGGTCAGATTGATGGCCTTCACCTCGTCGCGTGCGAGTCTCAAGTCCCGCGCGTTGCGGGAGACAGAAAAGGCGACCACGCACACCACCAGGATGATGACCACGGCGGCGCCCGCCGATATCCAGCGCAGCAGCGATGCATTGCGTTGGTGTTCTGCGCTGATCCGCGCGCTGTCCTCGTCGGCGATCAGGATCGCATTGTAGAGAAAGACATTGATCTCATCCATCAGTGCCTTGCCGCGATTGCGCTGGACCAACGACATGGCCTCGGCGTCGCGGCCGGCCTTTTTCAGCGCGATGGAGGAGTCCATCTCGCGGATCTTTTCGTCCACCGCCTCCGCCAACCGCGGCAGCATGGCCCGGTTGGGGGCGTCCGGCGCGATCAGCCGGGGCAGCTCAGCGAGCTCGCGGTTTGCTTCCGCCTTGGCCGTGTCATAAGGGGCCAGATAGATCTGGTTGCCGGTTAGAAGAAAGCCGCGCTCGCTCGACTCCTGGGTCCGCAGATGATCGCGCAGCTCCTCCGCCGCGATGCCGATCGAGCGCTGCATCGCAGCTTGTTCAATCAGGCTGTTCCCGCGTTCGACCAGCCAGATGGCGGTGCCCACGATCGAGATCAAGGCGAGGAAGCCGACCGTCAGGCCCATGCCAACGCCTATCGCCAACCGGCTTCGTATGTTCATCAATCAAGTCTCAAAGGATGGGAGAGAGCGCTCCCTTCGCTCCGTCCTTCATAACGGCATGCGTATCACGAGCTTGGGCGCCTCGCAACCGGCCTGAAATTGTGCGTGGAACAGGTATGGAGCGGAGAAATTCGGGATCGATCACGCGGTCGCGACCTCCAGATGGCGCGCCAGCTCCTCGGTAACGAGGTGCTCGTAGACACCTTCGGGAAGCGTGACCACCGGCCCACCAACACGCCGTGACAATCGCCCTGATCGTACAAGGAGCACGTTTGGATACGGCGTTCGTGTTGGTGTTTCTGAAGGTGCCAGAGGAGGCGCGGATCTTCGCCAACGCGCTTGCGTTCGCGTTCCGCGATCGGTTCCCTGTGGCGCCGGGGCATACGGTCGTCAACTGGTTCACGACGACCGGGGAGCGTGCGGCTGTTGTCGTTGCACGCGCTCACGAAAGGCGGGGAAGAAACGGGGGGGGAAATCAGGAATCGCAGATCCGACGTGTGTCGCTTGCGAGTGCTTCGGCGGAAGCGGAATGAAGCGCGACTCGCGCGTGATGCCGTGTCTACGTAACCAACGCGGCGACCCTTACAGTCGCGATCGCGGCCGCCGGTCCGGCGAAGCCGCGTTCGCGCAGTGACGTACCGCCCGTTCAGCGCGGGAAGCGACTGGTCTGGTACGTGGTCGCTTCGACCAAACCGTCGAGCTCGTATGCAGGCTGCCGATCGTAAACAGATTGCCGACGCGCGCTTCACTTGCGGTCTCCACGTCCTGTACGAGCTCGCACGCGCCTGGCTATAGCGGAAGTCGTAGCGCGGCACGCACCTCGAGGTTGGTCGTGACATCGATCCTGCCAAACGCCGCTCCGGCGGTCACATCCACTCTTGTCGCGCATGCGCGCGTGTCCATAACCTGGAAACGCTTTTCTTCACCGTCCCATCACGCGCACCTTGATTATGGCCAACCGAGGCTACAAAAGGCTTCTGATAGGGCCGCGTAGAAACGGGTAAGATATCGGCGTCTACGTCGGGGCGAACCACGCGTTCTGAGAATCGCGAACGCTGGACCACGGCGCGGTGCGCGACAACAGTAGTGGATCGCCCTGGCGCTGCACGTCGTCGCGCGCACCGCGATGGCTGCCGAGATACCCTACGGCGGCTTAGCCCGCGGGACGCTGTGGCTCGATGACGATCTCGACGCGGCGGTTGTTTGCGCGGCCCTCCGCCGTGGAGTTGTCAGCGACAGGCGACGCTTTACCAGCGCCCTTTGCGGTGATCAGATCGGGCGGATAGCCACCTGCGATGAGATGGACGCGGACGGCATCAGCACGGCGCTGCGACAGGTCGATGTTGTATGCATCCTTGCCCTGCGAGTCCGTGTATCCCTGGATCTCGAGACGCCGCTCTTTGGTCTCGAGGAGCGCGGCGGTGACCTGCGTGAGGCGTTTTTTTGCGTCGGGCAGCAGCGTCGCCTTGTCGGATGCGAATAGGACGCTGCCCGACAACGTGATCACGACGCCGCGAGGCTCCTCTTTGACGGCGGCCCACTTCGCGAGCTCTAGCTGCATCGCCTTGACCTTGGCGTCGGAGTCGGCCGCGCGTTTGTTGGCCTCGGCCGCCTTTGCGTTGGCCTCCGCTGTCTTGTTGTTGGCCTCCGCTGTGCGCCGCTTCTCGTCGGCGGTAGCGTGCTCCGAGTGGGCGAGGTCGGCCTTCGTCTGCCCGAGCTCCGCCTTGGTTGCGCGCGCGTCGGCATCCTTCGCGGCGACCAAGTTCGCCTCTGCGTTGGCGCGGTGAGCGGCGTGCTCGGTCTGCTTCGCGAGCGCTTCTGCGAGCTGTGCCTTGCGCACGGCCACATACGCAAGGTCGCGCTGATTATCTGAATCGTTGCGGTAAGCGGCCTCGGCCTTGTCGAGCGAGACCTTGGCCTTGTGAACCTCTGCCGGAACGCTTTGCTGGGCGGGCCCAGAGCTAGCGCGCGCGTAGGCTGCACGTGCATCGACGAGCTCGCGTGATGGTGATGATCCGCAGGCAGCAAGGGTGAGCGCGGCGAGCGCGCTGACAATCAAGTTTCGTTTAGTCATGGAAGTCCTGTGGCTACTGGGTCTGCTGGAAGGCACGGATGTCGGCTTGCGCCTTCTCGGCGGCGATGCGATCTTGATCGCTCTCCGCGAGTGCGATTGCGAGCTCGCCATCGGCGGACGCGCGCATGAGGAGGTTTTGGGCCGCCCGCATGTTGTCGTCGCCGCCCTTTTCGATCAGCACCTTGGCCTGCGCCGATTGCTCGTTGGCTAGCTGGAGATACAGCGCCGCGCGCGGCACATTTTCCGCACCGGCTTGCTCCGCGCCTTTGATCGAGGCCGCAGATGACTCCATCGACTCTGTCGGGGGCCGGCTGCTGCCGCATGCGCCCATCAAGGAAGCGCCAACGAGTAGTGCGAGCATGGCCCGCGTCGTAGTTCTCATCATCATAGTTTGGGCACCTCTATGAGCCCGGCCGCCGGCTATCGCAGGATCTGGACCACCCGAACGTCAAAGTCATCTCGTTAGGTTGCGGGTGGTGTGACGCAGCTTTCGGCGAATTCGCCCATCTCGCGCACAGCAGAACGCGCCGTCTTGCCGACTGCCGCGGTCTTCAACGGCTCTGACTGGCCCCCGATGGATAGCCGCTTGCACGTCGACCTCGCATGACGACGAAGCTGACAGACAAGATCGATGACGCTGCAGACAAAGCGAAAGAGTTCGCGGTTGACGCGGGCCATGCGGTGAAGGACGCGGGCGCCAAGGTTGCCGATGCAACGAAGGACGCAGCGGACCACGTCAAGCATGCCGCGCAGAACGCCGGCAAGAAGCTTGGAGCGTAGTCATGATGCTCATTCTGTTGGTCCTGGTCCTCCTTGCACTCGTCGGAGGCGGACTCGGTCACTCGCGCGCAGGACTCAAGGGCTGGTCGCCGGCCGCCATCCTCATCCTGATTATTGTGGTTCTCGCGCTGAGCGGTCGCCTCTAGCGTCGATCACGTGCGCTTCGGTGGCCACGTAACGAACCTCGACACGCGCGCTTGATATGCGCGATACGCCTCGCCCTTGCTGCGGAGCGCTTGCGCTTCCGTCGGCGGAATTCCGGTGACGCTCCAGATCGAGCCGAAGATGATCGCTTGGCCGACTAGCGCGATGAGACCTAGCGGCGCGAACGCGACGCCGTAAATCACCAGCCCGATCCAGAAGCACCACTCGAAGAAGTAGTTC